>NZ_JBHSNF010000014.1:0-590 GCF_042657065.1 Rhodanobacter ginsengisoli | reverse complement strand
CACGATCAACGCGGGCAGCGGCGCGATCACACTGACCAACACCGGCAACGATTTCACCGGTGCGGTAGGCCTGACCGGTGGCACGACCCAGATCACCGACACGAACGCGCTGACCCTGGGCACGCTGAGCACCGGCGCGCTGACTGCAATCAGCACCGGTGCATTGACCCTGGGCAGCGGCACGGTGACGGGCAACCTGGCGGCGACCAGCAACAACGGCGCGATCAGCCAGACCGGTGCGCTGATCGTGACCGGCAGCGGCACGATCAACGCGGGCAGCGGCGCGATCACACTGACCAACACCGGCAACGATTTCACCGGTGCGGTAGGCCTGACCGGTGGCACGACCCAGATCACCGACACGAACGCGCTGACCCTGGGCACGCTGAGCACCGGCGCGCTGACGGTGATCAGCCACGGCGCGCTGAACCTCGGCCATGGCAGCGTGGGCGGAAACCTGGCGGCGACCAGCAACAACGGGGCGATCAGCCAGACCGGGGCCTTGACGATCACCGGGACCAGTACGCTTGATGCGGGCACCGGCGTGCTTACGCTGGCCAATGCCAACAACGACTTTCAGGGCACAGTAT
>NZ_JBHSNF010000013.1:0-644 GCF_042657065.1 Rhodanobacter ginsengisoli | reverse complement strand
GCCGCTGATCGTGCCGGCGAAGGTGCTGCTGCCGTTGCTCAGGGTGAGGTTGTTCGTGCCCAGGCTGACGTTGCCGTTGCCCGACAGCGAGACGATCGACGCACCGCCGGCCGCGGCACTGATGTCGAATGTGCTGTTGTCGACGATGTTGCTGGAGTGGGAGATGCCTCCCGTGCCGGCGAGAGCCAGCGTGCCCGCACTGATCGTGGTCGTGCCCGTGTAGATGTTGTTTCCGCTCAGCGTGAGCGTGCCGTTGCCTGACTGCGACAGCGTGCCCGGGCCGCTGACGACGTTGCCGAAGGTAACGGCATCGGAACGGTCGAAAGCCAGCGTGCCGTTGTCGGTGACATCGCCCACGATCGAGCCCGTGGTGCCGCCATTGCCGAGCTGCAGCGTGCCGGCGCCGATCGTGGTGCCGCCCGTGTAGGTGCTGGCGCCGGTCAGCGTCAGCGTGCCGTAATCGGTCTTGACCAGGCCGTCGCTACCGGTCAGCACGTTGTCGACGATGGCGACATAGCCGGCCCCGCCACTGCTGCCGTCACCGACCCGGATCGCGGGAGCGATGCTGCCGTTGGCGACCAGGGTCAGCGCGTTCCCGTCCAGCACATAGCCGTTGGTCGCGAACTGCATGCCGGTCGTACTCA
>NZ_JBHSNF010000012.1:0-1248 GCF_042657065.1 Rhodanobacter ginsengisoli | reverse complement strand
GGAGAGTTCCTACGCAAAAGTGGACACCGGTTGGTTAGCCGCACTGGCTTCGAACTCGACGGGAGAACGATAACCCAAGGCGGAGTGTAAGCGCTTGTTGTTGTAGAAATCGATGTAGCTTTGCACGGCACTTCGAAGCGTGCCCTCGCTAGTGAAGCTCTGGCGGTGATACAGGTCCGATTTCATCGACTTGTTCCACGACTCCATGTGCGCGTTGTCGGTCATTCGATGCGGGCGATTCACGCTCTGCACCAAGCCCGCGTTGGCCAGCATGCGCTTGAAGTCCCCGGCCAGGAACTCCACCCCGCGATCACTGTGCAGCAACGTGCCGGCCGGTGGTTTGCGCTGGCGCAGTGCCCTGGCCAATGCTCGGCGTGTCAGGTTGGCCGTTCGGCCGGCTCCCAACGACCAGCCCAGCAAGCGCCGTGAGTAGCGATCCATGACGGTGGCAAGGTAACGCCACGTTCCGGACACCTTCAGATAGGTGACATCGGTCACCCACACCTGATCAGGCCGATCCACCGTCAGCTCGTGAACCTGATTGTCCACACTGGCGTAGAAGCGATCGACACCCGGACAACGGCGATACAGATCGGCAGAGCAGCCACGGATGGCGTGATCCCGCATCAAACGCGCGACCCGGCGGCGCCCGACGGATTCGCCATCGCGTTGCAGACCGGCGTGGACACGCGGGCTGCCGTACGTCTGTCGACTCTCGCCATGCACCTGGCGAATACGTTCCAGCAACCGCCCATCTTCCCGCGCACGCATGCTCGCCGGGCGATCGCGCCACGCGTAGAAGCCGCTCGGACTGACGCCGTAGAGCCGACACAGCAGCCTCACCGGCTGGTGCGTTTGCTGGTGGATGAAGGCGAAGATGTCGGCCTTGGACTGGAAGTGAATGCGATCGCTTTTTTTAAAAGGTCATGCTCGATCTTCAGCTGCTCGTAGGCTTTCTTCACCCGACGCAGCTCCTTCAGCTCCGCTGCCACGGCTTTGTCGACCGCCACACCCTTCGTCATGATCAATCCCTCCCGCGCTTGTTTGCGCCAACGAGACAGCATGAACGGATGGATGTAAAGCGACTGGGCAACGTCACCCACCGCGACGCCAGGCAGCAGGCTCAAACGGACAGCGGTTGCCTTGAATTCCTGGCTGTAGCGGTAGGTCGTTCGTGGACCTGGTTTCGGCATCTTGTGGACTCCTGAAGTGGTAGTTCAGGGTGTCCACTAAAGCGTAGGAAGTCTC
>NZ_JBHSNF010000011.1:0-1623 GCF_042657065.1 Rhodanobacter ginsengisoli | reverse complement strand
CCGGCCCCGCCACTGCTGCCGTCACCGACCCGGATCGCGGGAGCGATGCTGCCGTTGGCGACCAGGGTCAGCGCGTTCCCGTCCAGCACATAGCCGTTGGTCGCGAACTGCATGCCGGTCGTACTCACCGTGCCAGCCGCGCTGTCGACGGTGACGGTGCCGGCGGCGCCACCAAAGATCGCGAAGCCCGGCTGCGGCTGCATCGCCGTGGTGACGCTGCCGGTGGCATCGGTCCAGTTCGGCGAGGTGACTGACCAGGTGCCGTTGCCGCCGCCCGACTGCGTGGATGAGGCCTGACCGTTACCGTTCCAGAAGTCCAGGGTCAGACCCGTCGTGTTGAGCAGGTTGATCTGCTTGCTGCCGGTCAGCGTCTGAATGCTGAGGGTACTGCCTGCCGGCACGGTGCCGAGGGTGACGCCGCCGTTGGTCTCGGTCAGCGAGCCACCGTAGCTGAACACGTTGTACAGACCCTGGCCAAAACCGGGGTCGGCAACGACATTCAAGGTGGCACCATTGAGCGTCAGATTGCCATCCACGACCACCTGGTCACCGGTGCCGGCGGTGCTGTAGTCGGAACCGGGTGCACCGAACTCGTAGTCGAGCATGGCGCCCTGCGCCACGGTCAGGTCACCAGCCACCGTCAGCGTGCCGATGCTGCCGCCCGGTGAGAGGTGCGCGCCGCTGGCGACGGCCACGTTGCCGCCGATGGTGCCGTGGCCGCCCAGGGTGGCACCGCTGTCGACGCCGACATTGCCGGCAATCGACGCCGTCGGGTGGGCGCTGTCGCCAACCAGCAAGGTGCCGGCGGCCACGGTGGTGTCGCCGGTATAGCTGTTGATGCTGTTGAGCAGCAGTACGCCACCGCCATTCTGCGTCAGCGTGCCGCTGCCACTGATGGCGCCTGCGAACGTCACATCGTCGGAGTGATCGAAGGCGAGGGCGCCGTTGTCGGTAACGTCGCCGGCGATCGCACCCGTGGTGCCGCCATTGCCGATCTGCAGCGTCCCGGTGCCGATCGTGGTGCCGCCGGTGTAGGTGTTGGTGCCGGTCAGAGTCAGCACGCCACTGCCGACCTGGGCGAGGCTACCGCTGCCGCTGATGACGTTGCCGAAGGTGACCGCATCGGAACGGTCGAAGGCGAGGGTGCCGTTGTCGGTGACGTCGCCGGCGATCGCACCCGTGGTGCCGCCGTTGCCGAGCTGCAGCGTGCCGGTGCCGATCGTGGTGCCACCGGTGTAGGTGTTGGTGCCGGTCAGAGTCAGCACGCCACTGCCGACCTGGGTGAGGCTACCGCTGCCGCTGATGACGTTGCCGAAGGTGACCGCATCGGAACGGTCGAAGGCGAGGGTGCCGTTGTCGGTGACATCGCCCACGATCGAACCCGTGGTGCCGCCGTTGCCGATCTGCAGCGTGCCTGCGCTGATCGTGGTGCCACCGCTGTAGCTGTTGGCGCCGGACAGGATCTCGGTGCCGCCATCGAGTGCCAGCCCACCACCGCCGCTGATCGTGCCGGCGAAGGTGCTGCTGCCGTTGCTCAGGGTGAGGTTGTTCGTGCCCAGGCTGACGTTGCCGTTGCCCGACAGCGAGACGATCGACGCACCGCCGGCCGCGGCACTGATGTCG
>NZ_JBHSNF010000010.1:0-1773 GCF_042657065.1 Rhodanobacter ginsengisoli | reverse complement strand
CGCCGCTTAACTCCAGCGTTGAGGCTGTAGAAAAAGTCCTTTTCGCGAACGGATAGACGGCCAAAACGGCGGCAGTCGAATCGCGTTGTTCGACGAGGCCATTTTGGTGGTTCCGTGTGATCGGATGCTCGACTTGATCTGATGCGTTCGGTGCGCGCTTCAGACGGTCATGGGCCCGCCTTGCGCCTCTCAAGCCGCCTTGCGGTAGTTCGCCCACTTCTCGATGTTGTGGACCAACGCGAACAACTTCCATTGACCATCCACCTTGGTCTGGCCACGCAGGGTGAAGCGATTGAGTCGCTTGTTCGCCCGCACGTTGCCGAAGACCGGCTCGACGGTGGCGAAGCGTCGACCGTACTGTTTCCGTCCCCACGCGCTGTCGATGCGATCGCGCATGCGCTGGCTGTGGGTTTGTTCGGCTTTGCGGGTGAGCACGGCGAGCTGGCGTGAGCGCGTGGTCTGGGGTTTGCGCAAGCACTTCGTGCGCAAGGGGCAGCCTTTGCACGCGCTGTCCGGCGCTCGAAACTTGATCGCGGCGTAGCCGCCGATGGTGCAGTCCTTGCCGTTGCGATACAGGCGTTGGCCGGCAGGGCAAATGGCGTGTGACTGATCCGGCGCGATGATGAAGTCACTGCTGCCGAACAACGTGGTTTTAGCCTTCTGACGGGTCTTGTCGTGCAGTGGATCGGGCTTGGCCAGGTGCTTGGCCTGATCAGCGAAGCGTTCGTCGCGCCGGCGCATGGCGTTGTCGGCGATCAGGGCGTCGATGCCCTTTTCGGCCAACGCTGCCAGGTTGGCCTCCGAGTGATAGCCGGCATCGGCGGTGATCAAGGTGGTGTCGGTGCGCTGGTTGGCGCAGGCATCCAGTACAGGCAACAGCAGTTTCTGTTCCGCACCGGTGCCGTGGGCCGAAGCCTCCACGATGACCTGGTGCGCCGCATCGACCACGGCCACGCCGCAGTAGCCCTGGATCACGCCTTTGTCAGTGGCCAGCTTGGCCGACTCGTTGTCGGTGCGATTGGACTGGCGGATCTTGCCACGCGACCCGGGCCGATCGTCGGGGTGTTCGGTCAGCCATTGGCGAATCTTCGTGGCCTCGCGGGTGAGCCGCTCGACCCGGGCGGCCGCCTTGGCTTCCAGTACGTCTTCGGCCGCGCCGGCATCGTTGGCCTGGTGGCGTTCCAGCATGGTGTTCGCCGCACGCTCCATCTTCTGCGCCTGCGCAAGGAACTCGGCACGCGTGCCGGAGCGGTGCTTGGACGCGTTGGAGGGGAGTTTCACGCCGTCGATGGCGAACATGTCGCGACCGATCAGGCCTTCGCCATCCAGCAGCGTAAGCACTTGAGCAAAGACGCTGGCAATCGCCTCGCGCGAGCGGCTGACGAAGTCGGCGATGGTAGTGAAGTGTGGCTTGGCGTCGCCGGTCAGGGCGATGAACAGCACATTGTCGCGGCAGGCCCGCTCGATCGAACGCGAACTTACCATGCCCTGCGAGTACGCCAACAGCACCGCCTTGAGCAGCATCGTCGGTGCATGCGCCGGCGCCCCGCTGTCGTCGTTGCGGTAATGCGCATCGAACGCCGACAGATCCAGCTGATCGACCAGATGATGCAGCGCGTGGGCGAACGATCCCGGCACCAGTTGCGCCTCAAGATCCACCGGCAACAGCCGCGGACTCATGTCGATGTGTCGGTAGCGTGCCATGCCGATGCCCCTTGTTCACGTCCTGCTATTGAAGCAAGATCGGCGGAGGTTTTTCTACAACCTCGTTAG
>NZ_JBHSNF010000009.1:0-2267 GCF_042657065.1 Rhodanobacter ginsengisoli | reverse complement strand
GGACAGCGGTTGCCTTGAATTCCTGGCTGTAGCGGTAGGTCGTTCGTGGACCTGGTTTCGGCATCTTGTGGACTCCTGAAGTGGTAGTTCAGGGTGTCCACTAAAGCGTAGGAAGTCTCCCGTCCGCTTGGATGACTGGTTAGGCGGCGACACCCTCCGGCGGAGCGCACCCTCGTAATTTACAAGACTTGCGCGATGCCAACACCCACGACGAAGACGCCAGCCAAGAACATAAAAACTACCAAGCCCCAAAAGCCCATGGGATCTTTTAACCGCTCGACGCGACGACCCGATCTGAAGCCGAAAGAACCTTTGAAAATGCACTGCAGCGCACCGAGAATGAAGACGCCGCCAGCTATCCAAGCGAGAACCGCACTTTGCATTTTGTAGCCTAACGCTTGAGTTGAGCGGCGGCGGAGCCGTCCGCCTCGAACGAGATGTTAGACCACAGAACTGAGGTCCTCCAGGCAGAGGTACTTGTTTGCATCTTTGGCCGTTACGACCAACTCCACGAGGACCTGGGCACCATTGTCTGTAGGTACAAAACACTCGATGAGTGCGAACAACCCGGTGCCGTTTGGTCGAAAGTATTTGACCGTGGATGACGCGAACGGCTCAGCTGGGGCCAATGACTTGGCGCGAAGCTCGGCGAGGCAGGCGGCGAGGTCCTCTTGGATTGCCACCGATGCTTCTCTACTGAATGCACGGGCATATCCAAACCGGCTGGCCAACTCAGCGATGGCGCCAGCAGCGAGCATGCCCACAAGTTCAGAGCCGAACTGAGCGAGCGAAGCCACATCTGTTTGACTGTCCAGAATTTGCACTGTGGTCTAACGCTGGAGTTAAGCGGCGGCGTAGCCGTCCGCCTTGAACGAATTGTTAGCCATAACTACCCAAGGATCATCCCGCTACAGCGAGTTTGTACGAACTCGCCGCTAGGCGTCGACGTATATGAGCGCCACTCTACGCGTTCGTAAGACTGGGCCATTACACCCATGACGAACCTGCAGTCGAAATCGGGTTGTTTAGCTACCAAAGCTGGATTGATTAGAAACTTAACTTGCTTGAGGGCCGAGTCTTTGCTGAGCTTGCCGAGTGCAAACTCAAGCTTGCGAGCACTATATGGGACGCCGTTGACCCAGAAGGTTTGTGGGCCCTCAACGCGAACCACGAGAACCCCGCTTGACGGAATGTCACCAGCCGGGATGGACGCACAGCCTACAAGCATTGAAGCTGACGCTATCGTTGTAAGGAGTAACTTCATGTGACGGCTAACGCTGGAATTGAGCGGCGGCGTAGCCGTCCGCCTCGAATGACTGGTTAGCCGGCGTCGCGATACCACGACCGAAGGCCGCTAGATAGCTCTGGCTGCTCAGAAATGACGACTCTCATGCCAGAGGGCACCTCCGTTGTGTTGGATTGCCTAGCCAGCAAAGTGACGAGCTCATAGTAACCTTTCATGTCGTTGCCGGAAGCTTTGACCGACTCGAAGCGTTGACACAGGGTCTCCAACATAGCGAAGGCATCCCCGCTGTTGGCATTGACGAGAAGCAGATCGAAGGCGCCTGACGTGTAGCACTCGTTGTGCTGATACGCAGGAATCTCCCCGCGAGATATTGCATTGGCAATCTGCAGAAGTTCGTCGACGCGTGAGGTCATGTTTATAAGGCTAACGCTTGAGTTGAGCGGCGGCGAAGCCGTCCGTCTCGAACGACAGGTTAGCGCTTACCTTCGAGGACAGCACGAAAATATTGCTCATAGTGCTCGCCAGCTGCATGTACATGAATACTCCCATCTCTGCTGAAAACTACCACTCGCTCATTGACGCTGGGAACAAAGCTGCCGCAACCAGTGTATGCGTCGAAGTCGAGGTTGACGGGTGTCTGGCCTTTCAGAGTAGATACGCGACGTACGCTAACCAAGTAGCGCTTCACAATGAAGTCACCGCCTTGCGCTACAGGATTCTCCTTAGATGCCTTCACGGAAGTCACAGTTCCAATCACCGCCGTGTCCGAAGTTGAGGCATCCAGCTTTGCGTCACGACTCGCATTGGGTAAGAGCGGCTTACACGCAAAGACCGGCGTACATGCCAGAAAGCATGCCAGACCTATCCAAAGAACAGAGAGATTTCTCATGGGCGCTAACGAGGTTGTAGAAAAACCTCCGCCGATCTTGCTTCAATAGCAGGACGTGAACAAGGGGCATCGGCATGGCACGCTACCGACACATCGACATGAGTCCGCGGCTGTTGCCGGTGGATCTTGAGG
>NZ_JBHSNF010000008.1:0-2786 GCF_042657065.1 Rhodanobacter ginsengisoli | reverse complement strand
CCTCAAGATCCACCGGCAACAGCCGCGGACTCATGTCGATGTGTCGGTAGCGTGCCATGCCGATGCCCCTTGTTCACGTCCTGCTATTGAAGCAAGATCGGCGGAGGTTTTTCTACAACCTCGTTAGATGCCAAGAGAGCCTGAATTGTTCTTGATCAAATCCACGGCTTCCGACCGAGAGCTGGCCTTCGTCGGTGCGCGGGAACATCATTTCACTGTGGAATTCCGGAGCCTCGAGGTTCGCGCAGTTCGTGAGGTCTATTCCTTCCCCGACGCACCCGGTCCAGAAACATTTTTTTCTCGGATTGCAGCTCATGATCGGCCATGGGCTGGGAGTGACGATTGGAGTTCTCTTGAGGGCGAGTTCTCTATTTCCGCCACATGCGACCGCTCGGGTCATGTGGTTTTTTCTGTGTCTATCTGTGGTGTGCCCGGGGCTGCTGACGAGTGGCGGGTAACGGGGTCAATCACATCCGAGCTTGGGCAGTTGCCTGCGCTGGCGAAGGAAGCAATCCGCTTCTTTGGTGTCGGCGCGGGCATCTAACATCTCATTCGAGGCGGACGGCTACGCCGCCGCTCAATTCCAGCGTTAGGCGCTCTATGAAAGGATTCGAAACCTGCCCGAAATGCTCGGCAAACTTTGAGGGTCGCAGCGCTCTTGTTTGGGGCGGCGTTGCCACTTCTCATGGTTTCACGTTGCCAGCCGCATCCTCCAAGGTTCGTTGCCCTAGATGTGGGTACATTTTCTCGGGCAAGAATGTTCGGTTCTTTGGCTTCCTGTCTGCCCCAGCACTGTGTCTGGCCCTGCTTACAGCGGTTGTTGTTGGCCTGCTTATCGTTATGCTTTCATCAGTTCTATGAGGCTAGGGCCTAACACCTCGTTCAAGGCGGACGGCTTCGCCGCCGCTTAACTCCAGCGTTAGGCGATAAAGACACTCATGCAATTTCGTGTCGAGACTGTAATTTCCCGAGCCGGTGGTGCGTATGTTCTGGCGCGGCAACTCGGCGTCGGGGAGTTCTCTCTTGCAGAGCAACCTCGTCTAGGTGGGGTACCCGTCGCGCGTTCGTTGTCCCAACCTCGCGCCCTCATGCCCGATGGCGCACCTGATACGTCTATTTTTGCCTTCCACTTGGTTTCGCCTTCGGACGCTGCCAAGCTAGTTTCCGGGCAGCTTGTCGAGCTCGCCTAACATCTCGTCCAAGCCGGACGCGCGTACCGCGCGCCGCTTAACTCCAGCGTTAGGCCTTCTGTGTGAGCACTCTTCGGCAGCTGACAACACAAGAGCATGACCTCGTCCTCTGGATGCTGGAGCATGGCAATCCAGAGGCAATTGGCTTCCTGCCGCAACTAGAGCAAGCGTTGGTTACCCCCTGGCAGTGTCTTTGTGGCTGTGCCAGTTTCAATCTGGCTGTTCCTGGCATGCCGGACCACAAAGGCGGTATGCATATCCTCGCCGACTTCCTATTTGGCGACCCCGAAGAACTCAGTGGCGTTTTTGTCTACGAGCAAACAGGCGTTCTCTCTGGCTTGGAAGTCTACGGCCTTGCTGGAGAGGCTCCCAAGACACTACCGTCCATCGCATCCCTCAGGCCTTTCGTCGATGCTGCGAGTCAGGCCTAACCAATCATTCGAGGCGGACGGCTTCGCCGCCGCTCAATTCCAGCGTTAGGCCCACGACATGGCTGTTGCCAAGGAATCGAGATCCATCGCGCTGAGCCTCGTCGCTGCTGGCTTCGGTCCGGCGGTAGGCGGTACCTTGTTCTCCGCCCTCCGAGGAGAATTTGGAGACATCCCTACGGGATTGATGATCTCTTTAGCCGTTTATCCAGTCGCTTTCATATTCGCTTGCATCTTCGGTCTGCCGCTGTTCTTCTTGGCACGCCGATTTAAACTCGTGCAGTGGTGGTTCGCTACTGCATCTGGGTTACTTGTAGGGTGTGCCGCACAGTTTTTTATGCTCAATGGGACGCATCACCTCGAAAATCTTATTCTGTACGCCTTAGAGGGCATTTCGTCGGCACTTCTTTTTTTCACAGTTTGGAGGTGGCGGGCACATGCCTAACCACTCGTTCAAGGCGGACGGCTTCGCCGCCGCTTAACTCCAGCGTTAGGTGTCTCCAAGAATGAGTTTCTTTGCCAAGCTCAGGAAGTGGACCAATCGCGACGACGGCAAGCTCTATCGAGCCGGCAACAGGTCACTTGGTGCGGTCGAGGCTGTCGGTCTACTAATCGCTGTTGCCGCAATCGGCTTGTGGCAACTTCACGTCAAAGCTGGCGTGAGTATCATGTGGGCTTCCGCAGCGGGTGCCATCGGCCTCTTGTTAGCAATCGTAGGTGGCGTCGGCAAAGATCGTGGCCCGCACACCTAACCCGTCATCCAAGCGGACGGCTCCGCCGCCGCTTAATTCCAGCGTTAGGCCGTTAAATGAAAAATTCTTGGCACGTCGCAACGGCAGCAGAACCGTTTGCGGCAGCACAATTTGCTCGATGCGGCTGGGACATTTCGGTGCAGTACGGCGCAAACCAGCCAGAGTACGATCTCGTCGCGGTAGACAAGAGCCGGATGCTCAAGGTTTCAGTAAAGGGCAGTAAAGATGGAGGCTGGGGGCTTACCCAATCCTATCTGTCCAACGCTAACTATCACGGTGCTGTGGACACGAGACTTCCTACGCTTTAGTGGACACCCTGAACTACCACTTCAGGAGTCCACAAGATGCCGAAACCAGGTCCACGAACGACCTACCGCTACAGCCAGGAATTCAAGGCAACCGCTGTCCGTTTGAGC
>NZ_JBHSNF010000007.1:0-5527 GCF_042657065.1 Rhodanobacter ginsengisoli | reverse complement strand
TAAAGCCCCTGGCGGTGACCTGTTGCAGCCTGCGATCGTCGATCGCAGCAGCAACGGCAAACGCCATAAAGACGAAGGCCTCCCCGGGTGGGGAGGCCTTCTTGGATAAAGCCCCTGGCGGTGACCTACTCTTGCATGGCAAAGCCACACTACCATCGGCGCATGCGCGTTTCACTTCTGAGTTCGGGATGGGATCAGGTGGTACCACGCCGCTATGGCCGCCAGGGAAGGGGTGGGAGCAGCGCTTCTTGAGCGCCAGCTCCACATAGGGTGTAAACGAGTGACAAGCGTCGAGGTGAATTCGAATCAGACAAGCTTCGAGGAACGAACGAAGCGTCTTGGGGTTATATGGTCAAGCCTCACGGCTCATTAGTATCAGTTAGCTCCATGCATTGCTGCACTTCCACACCTGACCTATCAACCACGTAGTCTTCATGGTGCCTTAAGGAGAGTCAAGCTCTCGGGAGATCTCATCTTGGGGCATGCTTCCCGCTTAGATGCTTTCAGCGGTTATCACTTCCGTTCATAGCTACCGGGCAATGCCATGGGCATGACAACCCGAACACCAGCGGAACGTCCACTCCGGTCCTCTCGTACTAGGAGCAGCCCCCCTCAAATCTCCAACGCCCACGACAGATAGGGACCGAACTGTCTCACGACGTTCTGAACCCAGCTCGCGTACCACTTTAAATGGCGAACAGCCATACCCTTGGGACCGGCTACAGCCCCAGGATGTGATGAGCCGACATCGAGGTGCCAAACACCGCCGTCGATATGAACTCTTGGGCGGTATCAGCCTGTTATCCCCGGAGTACCTTTTATCCGTTGAGCGATGGCCCTTCCATACAGAACCACCGGATCACTAAGACCTACTTTCGTACCTGCTTGATCCGTCGATCTCGCAGTCAAGCACGCTTATGCCTTTGCACACAGTGCGCGATGTCCGACCGCGCTGAGCGTACCTTCGTGCTCCTCCGTTACTCTTTGGGAGGAGACCGCCCCAGTCAAACTACCCACCATACACGGTCCCTGATCCGGATTACGGATCGAGGTTAGAACGTCAAGCACTTCAGGGTGGTATTTCAAGGATGGCTCCACGCAAACTGGCGTCTGCGCTTCAAAGCCTCCCACCTATCCTACACAGAAGAACTCAACGTTCAGTGTAAAGCTATAGTAAAGGTTCACGGGGTCTTTCCGTCTTGCCGCGGGAACGCTGCATCTTCACAGCGAATTCAATTTCACTGAGTCTCGGGTGGAGACAGCGCCGCTGTCGTTACGCCATTCGTGCAGGTCGGAACTTACCCGACAAGGAATTTCGCTACCTTAGGACCGTTATAGTTACGGCCGCCGTTTACTGGGGCTTCGATCAAGAGCTTCGCCTTGCGGCTGACCCCATCAATTAACCTTCCAGCACCGGGCAGGCGTCACACCCTATACGTCCACTTTCGTGTTTGCAGAGTGCTGTGTTTTTGATAAACAGTCGCAGCGGCCAGGTTACTGCGACCCATCGATGCTCAGTCACGCACGTGACCACACCAATGGGCGCACCTTCTCCCGAAGTTACGGTGCCATTTTGCCTAGTTCCTTCACCCGAGTTCTCTCAAGCGCCTTGGGATTCTCACCCTGCCTACCAGTGTCGGTTTGCGGTACGGTTTTTCTATAGCTGAAGCTTAGTGGCTTTTCCTGGAAGCGTGGTGTCAGTCACTTCGCCCAAAAGGGCTCGTCTCGGTGCTCGGCATAAAGGGTCCCGGATTTGCCTAAGACCCATGCCTACCGCCTTTCCCCAGGACAACCAACGCCTGGTAGACCTAACCTTCTCCGTCCCCACATCGCACTATAGAAAAGTGCAGGAATATTAACCTGCTTCCCATCGACTACGCATTTCTGCCTCGCCTTAGGGGCCGACTCACCCTGCGCCGATTAACGTTGCGCGAGGAAACCTTGGGCTTTCGGCGTGGGGGCTTTTCACCCCCATTATCGTTACTCATGTCAGCATTCGCACTTCCGATACCTCCAGCAGACTTTACAATCCACCTTCACAGGCTTACGGAACGCTCCTCTACCGCGTACACATAAATGTGCACACCCCGAGCTTCGGTGCATAGCTTAGCCCCGTTAAATCTTCCGCGCAGACCGACTCGACCAGTGAGCTATTACGCTTTCTTTAAAGGGTGGCTGCTTCTAAGCCAACCTCCTGGCTGTCTATGCCTTTCCACATCGTTTTCCACTTAGCTATGACTTTGGGACCTTAGCTGCGGGTCTGGGTTGTTTCCCTTTTCACGACGGACGTTAGCACCCGCCGTGTGTCTCCCGTGTAGTACGTGTTGGTATTCGGAGTTTGCCATGGTTTGGTAAGTCGCGATGACCCCCTAGCCATAACAGTGCTCTACCCCCAACAGTATTCGCACGAGGCGCTACCTAAATAGCTTTCGAGGAGAACCAGCTATCTCCGAGTTTGTTTAGCCTTTCACTCCTATCCTCAGCTCATCCCCATCTATTGCAACAGATGTGGGTTCGGTCCTCCAGTGCGTGTTACCGCACCTTCAACCTGGCCAAGGATAGATCACTCGGTTTCGGGTCTACTGCCTGAGACTATGCGCCCTATTCAGACTCGATTTCTCTTCGCCTCCCCTATACGGTTAAGCTTGCCACAGACAGTAAGTCGCTGACCCATTATACAAAAGGTACGCAGTCACCCTTGCGGGCTTCCACTGCTTGTACGTATACGGTTTCAGGGTCTATTTCACTCCCCTCTCCGGGGTTCTTTTCGCCTTTCCCTCACGGTACTAGTTCGCTATCGGTCAGTCAGTAGTATTTAGCCTTGGAGGATGGTCCCCCCATGTTCAGACAAGGTTTCACGTGCCCCGCCTTACTCAATTTCACACAAAGTGCCCTTTCGTCGACTGGGCTATCACCATCTATGGCCGGCCTTTCCATGCCGTTTGACTAGAACACAATGTGCTTTTGGGCTAGTCCCCGTTCGCTCGTCGCTACTTAGGGAATCTCGGTTGATTTCTTTTCCTCCGGGTACTTAGATATTTCAGTTCCCCGGGTTCGCCCTGCATGGCTATGTATTCACCATGCAGTACTCCTTGCGGAGTGGGTTTCCCCATTCGGACATTGCCGGATCAAAGCTTGTTGCCAGCTCCCCGACACTTTTCGCAGGCTGCCACGTCCTTCATCGCCTCTGACTGCCAAGGCATCCACCGTATACGCTTAGTCGCTTGACCATATAACCCCAAGTCGCCTCGGGGCCATCATCGTTTGACCGATGAGCCAAGCACTTCGTTTTCGTGCCTTAACACTTGTCTCGGTTCGGTTCGAACCAAGACGCTTGTCACTCGTTTACTTGTTTTCAAAGAACATCATGCCGGCCTCTATGCCGGATGATTTCAAAATCTTTTGTGTGCCGAATACTTCACGCGTCAATCAGTCCATGGTGGAGCCTGTCGGGATCGAACCGACGACCCCCTGCTTGCAAAGCAGGTGCTCTCCCAGCTGAGCTAAGGCCCCAAGAAATCTTGGCATATGGTGGGTCTGGGTGGACTCGAACCACCGGCCTCACCCTTATCAGGGGTGCGCTCTAACCACCTGAGCTACAGACCCAGAGATCGAACCCAGAACCTGGACCAACGTACTCAGGATATTCGTCCGGAGCAGCTGTTTTGAAGAGTCCGGCCATGGATGGCCGGTCTTGATCTACACGACACCGAGTCGTGTGAAACCAAGCCTTTGCGTAAAGTACAGGTGTCTTGTGTGGACGTCTTGCAACAGAACGTTGCGACCGTCTTTTCTCGAAAGGAGGTGATCCAGCCGCACCTTCCGATACGGCTACCTTGTTACGACTTCACCCCAGTCATGAACCACTCCGTGGTCGTCGTCCTCCTTGCGGTTAGACTAACGGCTTCTGGAGCAACCCACTCCCATGGTGTGACGGGCGGTGTGTACAAGGCCCGGGAACGTATTCACCGCGGCATAGCTGATCCGCGATTACTAGCGATTCCGACTTCACGAAGTCGAGTTGCAGACTTCGATCCGGACTGGGATCGGCTTTCTGGGATTGGCTCCACCTCGCGGTATTGCAACCCTCTGTACCGACCATTGTAGTACGTGTGTAGCCCTGGCCGTAAGGGCCATGAGGACTTGACGTCATCCCCACCTTCCTCCGGTTTGTCACCGGCAGTCTCCTTAGAGTTCCCGACATTACTCGCTGGCAACTAAGGACAAGGGTTGCGCTCGTTGCGGGACTTAACCCAACATCTCACGACACGAGCTGACGACAGCCATGCAGCACCTGTGTTCCGATTCCCGAAGGCACTCCCGCATCTCTGCAGGATTCCGGACATGTCAAGGCCAGGTAAGGTTCTTCGCGTTGCATCGAATTAAACCACATACTCCACCGCTTGTGCGGGCCCCCGTCAATTCCTTTGAGTTTCAGTCTTGCGACCGTACTCCCCAGGCGGCGAACTTAACGCGTTAGCTTCGACACTGATCTCCGAGTTGAGACCAACATCCAGTTCGCATCGTTTAGGGCGTGGACTACCAGGGTATCTAATCCTGTTTGCTCCCCACGCTTTCGTGCTTCAGCGTCAGTGTTGTCCCAGATGGCCGCCTTCGCCACTGATGTTCCTTCCGATCTCTACGCATTTCACCGCTACACCGGAAATTCCACCATCCTCTGACACACTCTAGCTAGCCAGTATCCATTGCCATTCCCAGGTTGAGCCCGGGGATTTCACAACAGACTTAACTAACCGCCTACGCACCCTTTACGCCCAGTAATTCCGATTAACGCTTGCACCCTTCGTATTACCGCGGCTGCTGGCACGAAGTTAGCCGGTGCTTATTCCTCGGGTACCGTCAGCCCCACCGGTTATTAACCAATGGTATTTCGTTCCCGATAAAAGTGCTTTACAACCCGAAGGCCTTCTTCACACACGCGGCATTGCTGGATCAGGCTTGCGCCCATTGTCCAATATTCCCCACTGCTGCCTCCCGTAGGAGTCTGGACCGTGTCTCAGTTCCAGTGTGGCTGATCATCCTCTCAGACCAGCTATCGATCGTCGCCTTGGTAAGCCGTTACCTTACCAACTAGCTAATCGAACATCGGTCCGTCTGACCGCGCGAGGCCCGAAGGTCCCCCGCTTTCTCCCGTAGGACGTATGCGGTATTAGCGTAAGTTTCCCTACGTTATCCCCCACGTTCAGGTAGGTCCCGATGCATTACTCACCCGTCCGCCACTCGCCACCCACAGAGCAAGCTCTGCTGTGCTGCCGTTCGACTTGCATGTGTTAGGCATGCCGCCAGCGTTCAATCTGAGCCAGGATCAAACTCTTCACTTAAGTTTTCGACAACCTCGCCCTTGCGGGCTCGGCCATCTATCTTTCCGAAGCGTATGTCCCAACAAAATCAAAACTCATTACTGACTTTTTTCTTTCATTGGACGCTTGCATTTCTTGGACAGGTCGTAACCCGCCATCGCAAGACGTCCACACAATTCACCTGCGCACACTGTCAAAGATCAACC
>NZ_JBHSNF010000006.1:0-123738 GCF_042657065.1 Rhodanobacter ginsengisoli | reverse complement strand
CGTGCAAAGCTACATCGATTTCTACAACAACAAGCGCTTACACTCCGCCTTGGGTTATCGTTCTCCCGTCGAGTTCGAAGCCAGTGCGGCTAACCAACCGGTGTCCACTTTTGCGTAGGAACTCTCCACTTGGCTTGCTCGTCACTCCAACAAAACTGTTTTCTGCCTTGTGCAGTTCAAAGACGTGGCGCTGTCTGCGTTGCCCCGCATGTACCTGGCCACTCCGCAAGAGATCGGGGCTTGGCTAAAATTAGCTGCCGCGGGTCGCGGCGACACAATTCTCTACGAGCATCATGCTTGGGCCAATCGGGCTCATGCTTCAGGTACCACTGACAGCATTCCCGACCACTGGACATTCACAGAGCAGCGCGTCAATGATCTGGCCGCAACGGTCTAACATTTCGTTCAAGGCGGACGCCTCCGGCGCCGCTTAACTCCAGCGTTAGAGCGCATGATGATAAAGCAGACCGCAGCAGCAAACTTAGCCTTGGTTCTGGTCGTGGTCGGTTGGCTTCTCGCCTACTACGGCGTCGTATCGCAACTTGGCGACCCTTCGCAATCCATTCCGCACACGCAACTTGAAGCTGCTCGCCACCTTTCACTTGCAGCAGTGTGCTTCGGCGTCGTCTGTATCTCCGCCGCGTTATGGCTTGCGGGCTTCAGTTTTCCGGCAGCGAGAGTTCGTGCAACTGTATGCTCGGCGCTGGGCCTTCTACCCGCAATCGCTGTCATCTTGAGCATGCTGTGAGTGGCAGTGCGCTCTAACAACTCGTTCGAGGCGGACGGCTACGCCGCCGCTCAACTCAAGCGTTAGGCGCTCAAGAGCATGAAGTCTTCGTTGCTACCACTAGCCATCGGGCTACTCAGTACCTTCGCACTTTTGATAGCTGGCTTCTTCTTCGGTGTCCAGCCTGGCCAGGGCTGGCTCAGTCACCTCGCTTTCGGTTTCGGCGACTATGCTTTTCCGTATGCACGCCACGCGGGCCTCATCGGCATCGGCGAGTCGCAGCATCACTGGTTCGTATTGTGCTTTTCAGGCATCTTATGGATGTGTGTGTTTACGGGTATCGCTTATCTCTGCCGCAAGCGCGCCTAACATTTCGTTCAAGGCGGACGCCTCCGGCGCCGCTTAACTCCAGCGTTAGCCCTCATGAACAAAACATTCCTGATCATCTATGCTCTGACCTACGCGTCGTTCGCGGTGCGCTATCGCTGGTTCAAGCCATCCATCCCAACCATGGCGGATGCTGCTCTGCTTTCAGCAATGCTCGCCGTTCCGGGTTTGTATGTACTCTGCAAGTCAATTTCTGCCTTTTTTGATGGCAAGGTCTTCGTCATCGGCAGATTCAGCGATTCAGTTGTAGATATTCAGTCCAATCCGTATTGGGGCACAATCGGATGTGTCATGACACTGGCCATCGCTGCGGCTTTCCTAGGTGCTGGTGCGTACATCATCTATAGGTATTTCACGCATGGCCCAGGTCGCACGGTACGGGGCTAACAACTCGTCCAAGCGGACGCGCGAAAAGCCGCGCGCCGCTTAACTCAAGCGTTAGGCCTCACATGAAGCTTCAGATTCCCCCGATGACCCCGTGGAAAGATGTTCTGGTCCATTTGGCGATCTGGGCGGTCTTGTTGTCAGTTCCGTCAATCATTTATTCGTTCTTTCCAAAACCCGACTTCAATGCCGCATTGCGGAGCAAGTACCCTCATCAAATTACGCTGGTCATGGGCGGCAGGGATTCATTCAGCGGCAACACAACGTATGCGCGCCGATCCTATTTGCTTGTTCCGTCTGCGCTTCAAGTGCCAGAGGTCGTGCAAGTTACACAGGTAAATTCCGAGCCTCCAAAGGTAGTTGTGCAAGGTAATTTGTTCCTAGTATCGCTAGCTTTTTTCATCGGTTTCAGCTTCTACTATTTTCGTAAACGGTGGCGGACTCGGCAGAGTGATGCCTAACCAATCATCCAAGCGGACGGCTCCGCCGCCGCTTAACTCCAGCGTTAGCCCTTATGAAACGTCTCGTTTTCTATCTCTTAGGTTTTGGGCTTCTTTGCTTGCTATCGGCGATCAACGGCATCGCCTCTTTTGGCGTGGGCACGGCGGGCACTTCCATCGGCCATCACTCTTCATGGCTCTTGCGTACTGTTGCCTTCGCGAATGGCGTTGTCTTTTTGTGGCTCGCCTACGGGGTTCATCGTCGCCTTAACGCTGCTTGGCGCGTCGGAATGTTCGCACTCGCTGCCGGCTGGGCCTGGCTTTTCGTTATGGTGTGCCTCTTTATCGCGCAAGACGCACAAGCGTATCCCGCATATGGGCGGGTGGGCTCGGTTGCGCTCATCATGGTCGCTTCATCGTTCGTATTTTTATATTGGGGGCGACGCTGGTATGCGTCTCGCAGCTATTTCACCGAACCGTCTATCGGCTAACATCTCGTTCAAGGCGGACGGCTACGCCGCCGCTTAACTCCAGCGTTAGGCTTCTCCAGGAAGGACTAATGAAGATTTGGCAAGTTCTAGCGCGAGGCGAGGGATTCCATCGCAATGGTTCTGCTATGTGTTTTGAGCTGAGCGGCTTCGTCTCTGCCGCAGATCCCAATGCTGCTTTCGCAAAGGCAGTTCATATCGCCACGCAAGACTATGTCGAGATCGGTCAAGCAGAGCAGCCGGGGTTTCCGCGTGCAGTCATCAACGTCGAAGAAGTCCAGGAATGCTCTGGCATGCCTGTCCACCAGCTAGATAAGATCGAAATCCTTTGGTTTGGCGAGCAAGAAGCCTAACCAGTCGTCCAAGCGGACGCGCGTACCGCGCGCCGCTTAACTCCAGCGTTAGGCTCCAAATTGAAACTAAAGGTAGCGATTGCAGAGTTGGGAGATATTCCGCGGCCACTTGGCGTGGCTGCGGCAGCTTCGATCGTTCTCAGTGTGGTTTTGCTACTCACTGCGATCATTCCAGGCGCCGACTTCAACTTCGCAGGTACGCTCATGTCTCACGAGGCCATGTGGTCGTCAGGTGAGGCAGCTGCCATCTTGGTGTCAGTTCCGCTCATGTTGGCGGTAGGCATAGGCATCGTGTTCCGCCACGGTTGGGTGCGCCCTTTGCTCATTGTCTTACCCGTGCTGCAGTACTTGCCATTCCAAGTGGTGCACTGGTTGTTTGGCGCGCCAAACCCGACCCCATCGCTTCTGCAATATGCGCTAGGCTGCGGCAGCTGGGCCGCGATTGCCTTTGTCTATTTGTCTGTTAGCGTCCGCGCAAAGGGGTACTTCCAAAGTGTGCGCGCCTAACAGTTCGTTCGAGGCGGACGGCTCCGCCGCCGCTCAACTCAAGCGTTAGATGGCAATGGATCGCACATGATCGTCGTAGCAGGGCTGAGCAAGCGCGAAGTACGTCGTATGCTGCTTTTGGGTATCTCGTGGTTCGTGACAACTCTGTTCTGCGCTCAAAGCTTCAGCCCTATCTGGTACGTTCTATTTGCCTTCGTTGCGCTTCTACCATATTCGTACTTCTATGTGCTGGCCTACACCAACGTCCAAGCCAAGATCGGGCAGCCTCCAGGTTGGCGTTTCTACCTTGGCGCAGTAGCTGTGCAGTTGCTTGTCATCGGCCTCATGTGGGCCGGCGCAAGCATCTAACTGTTCGTCCAAGCGGACGCCGTACCGGCGCCGCTTAACTCAAG
The DNA here is from genome assembly GCF_042657065.1 of Rhodanobacter ginsengisoli. Lineage (NCBI taxonomy): Bacteria > Pseudomonadati > Pseudomonadota > Gammaproteobacteria > Lysobacterales > Rhodanobacteraceae > Rhodanobacter > Rhodanobacter ginsengisoli. The sequence continues at coordinate 120,060 of NZ_JBHSNF010000006.1, read as the reverse complement.
CGTTAGGCACCTATGGAAGATTTGCAAAACATTCGTGCAAATGACGGTTCAAGGCAGTTCGCTTCACTACCTGCCACAAGAGATTGGTACACGTTTGGACGTCCAGAAGGTTAGTCAGGTTCTCTCCGGGTGGGTCTGACCCGTTGCTACCGCTTCGCGCTGACGTGGAACTGATTCATGCCATGGCGGTGACCGTGATGGCGTGTTTGCCAGCTGGGCGCTGCACCATCGGATGCTTCAGCCACGCGTCGGCGTCGTAGGTGTCGTCGTGCACCAGCATCACCCACAGCTGCCGGGCATGCTTGTTGGCGATGGCCACGGTCACCTTGCCGAAGGGCATGCGCCCGTCCAGTGTGCGTATCCACAGCTGTTCGGGCGTAACCTTCTCGGTGCCGATGGCCAGCGACTCGACCTTGTAGCCTTCGCGCACCCGATGCCAGGCCAGCCGCGCGTGCTGGTCGACATCCTTGCAGGCAGTTGAATGCAACCGGCCTCCTCCGCCCCTCCCCTTGGGCGCTACCCGCAAGGCAAAGAGCCTTGCGGGCGACCCAAAAGGCTTCACGCGCAAGGCTTTTTGCTTGGCGCGCAAAGGTTATGAGCCTTGCGCGCGAGGCTTTTTGGCTTGCGCTCGACCCGGAAAGCCTTGCGCGTCAGGTCCTGAAGCGTTGCGGTTGGGCCTTTTGGCCTTGCGCGCCAAGTTCCGAGCCTCGCGCGCGACCCTTTCTACCTTGCGGGTGACCCTGAATGCCTTGCGCGCAAGGCTCCGCAGCAATGCGGCCGGGATTTTTTGCTTTGCGCGCGAGGCTATTTGCGTTGCGGGCGGGGTTCCGCCGTCGACGCCCGGCCTTCGGATGGCGCAGACGGGTGCGAAGGCAACGTCACTCCTGCCTGGGAAGTAGCGAGCGAGTCGGTGGCCGCTTCCGGCCGAGGGCCAGAACAAGAGTCGGGGTGCGCCCCCTGGGGCGCCTCCAGCTTCTTCGGATGTTGGGGCGTTGCCGAAGGCGCGTGTAGAGTGCCGCTTTCGGCCGCACGGCCATCGTCCATGGAGTAATGAATGCCGAACGATAGAACCGGGTATACGGGTACGTGTCACTGCGGTGCCGTGAAGTTCGTGGTGAATGGGCCGATCACTCGTGCCACGCAATGCACCTGCTCGGTTTGCAGTCGCATGGGGGCCTTGTGGCATGGCACGGATGAAAGTGGTCTCACCGTGCTTTCGGGAGAGGACCAACTTAGGCTTTACCAGTTCGGCAGCATGACCGCGAAGCACTACTTCTGCCGCAACTGCGGGATACATCCGTTCAGCCGGCCTAGGCTCAACCCAAAGCTGTGGGTGGTGAATTTGCGCTGCGTCCCCGACATCGATGCTGCGTCGTTGCCTGTCTCGGTCTTCGACGGTGCCCACTGGGAGGAGGCAGCACAAGCCCTTCTGTCGCGAGCAAGGCCAGGCAACGGATGAGCGCACGGCGAAAGTTGAATCTCGTCCCGATCCCGGCTTTCGTCCACGGGCCGCCACTTTTTGCCCGCACCCATCTCGCGAAGGATCCGCGCGGGGCGTCGACTACTTCGTCGACTCGAAACCCGGCAAGGCAAGGGAACGCTGCGTTACCGGTGGGAGCTTGCCAGGACCGGTCGCCATGACGCCGCAGAGGGCGGATACTTCGGGGCATTCCTGCACCCTGCTCCTGCGACGGGGAACTGAAATGAACGAGCAACCGAGTCCGGACAAGATTCTGCAGACTGGCCTGGCGTTCTGGGCTTCGAAGACACTCCTGAGTGCGATCGAGATGGGGCTGTTCACCGAGCTGTCGCGCGGCTCCGAGTCCCTGGATGCCATCAGCGGGCGCCTTGGCCTGCACCCTCGCGCAGCGCGCGACTTTCTCGATGCCCTGGTGGCACTCGGCTTCCTCCATCGAAGCGACGACGGCTATGGCAACACGCCGGAGACCGACCTGTTCCTCGATCGAAAGAAGCTTTCGTATATCGGCGGCATATTGGAGATGGCGAACGAGCGCCTCTATCCGTTCTGGGGGCATCTGACGGAGGCGCTTCGCACGGGAGCGCCACAGAACGAAATCAGGAACAGGAACAATGGCCCGCTGTTCGAGACGCTCTACGCCGATCCCGCGCGCCTGAAGGGGTTTCTCGCTGCCATGACCGGTGTCAGCCACGGCGCCAACATGGCCATCGCCCGGGCCTTCCCGTGGAAGAACTACCGCACGTTCGTCGACGTGGGTACCGCGCAGGGCGATCTCGCGGCGCAGATCGCGCTGGCCAATCCACACCTCCAGGGCACGGGATTCGACTTGCCGGAAGTGGCGCCGATGTTCGAGGAGTACGTCGCGGCCGCGGGCGTCGCGGACCGCCTCACGTTCCTGCCCGGGGACTTCTTCAAGCAGGACATCCCCAGGGCCGACGTCGTGCTGATGGGCACATCCTGCACGACTGGGATCTGCCCACGAAGAAGATGCTCATCGCAAAGGCGTTCGACGCCATTCCGGCGGGGGGCGCGCTCGTCGTCTACGAGGCCATCATCGATGACGATCGCTCGAAGAACGCCTTTGGGCTGCTGATGAGCCTGAACATGCTCATCGAAACCACGGGCGGCTTCGACTATACCGGTGCGGATTGCGTCGCCTGGATGAAGGAGGCGGGATTCTCCACCACGCGGGTCGAGTCCCTTGTCGGGCCGGACTCGATGGTCATTGGCATCAAGTAGGCCTTCGCGACAAGGGGACGGAGGCAGTCCATCGCGAATGGCGTCCGCCCTCCCCTTTTGCGGCGCGGGCCGGTTCGATTCGGGTGTTCGGCAAGGGAGAACTTCGCATGCGTACGCTCACCACGGAAGAAGCCCGGTCGTATTACGACAGGTTCGGCGCGAAGCAGGACAGCCAGGCCTTTTATGAGGATCGGGCGCTCGAGGCGCTGACGGAACACGCAGCCTTTGCGGAGGCCCGGAGCGTCTTCGAGTTCGGCTGCGGAACCGGTCGATTCGCGCTGGGCCTTCTTCAACACCGCCTCCCGGATACCGCGAGCTACTTCGGCACGGACGTCAGCTCCACCATGGTTCGGCTCGCTACCCGGCGGCTCGCGCCCTTTGCCCCTCGTGCGACCGTTGCGCTGGTCGACGGCAGTCCCGTGCTTGCGCTGAAGGATGCGTCGGTCGACCGATTCGTCTCGACCTACGTGTTCGATCTGCTGCCCGCCCCGGCGCAGCGCCAGTTGGTCGCGGAAGCCTTGCGCGTGCTGCAACCGGGTGGCTTGCTCTGTCTGTGCGGCATCACGCCGGGCGTCACCGCATCGTCCCGGTTCGTCATGGGCGTCTGGCGGTGGTTGTTCACGCGAAATCCGGACTGGGTCGGTGGCTGTCGCCCGACGTCCGCAGAGGACTACTTGCCCGCGGAAGCCTGGCGCATCCACTATCGCACCGTGGTCACCGCCTGGGGTGTGGCCTCCGAGGTGGTCATCGCCACGCCGATGTCGCCATCGTCCTCGCCTGACGGCGGGAACGGCGGGGCCGGGTTCAGTCAATCTCGACGGGCCAGTTCGACCTGACCCGACTTTCCGTAGCAACCATCGAGACCGCTCTTCCGGGCCTCACGAGGAACCCACGCCGATGACCCTGACAACCATCATCCTTCTGGTGCTGGCGCTTTACATGGTGCAGATCTTCCTGCAGGAGACCTCGCGCTTCGGCTTCGATCTGTGGGGCATCGTGGGCAACCGCGACACTCCGCCGGAAAAGTCGGTGATCGCGGGCCGGCTGGAACGCGCCAAGAACAACCTGCTGGAGGCTTTGCCGATATTCCTCGCACTGGCACTGCTGGCGCTGGTCAAGGGTGGCGACACAGGCAAGGTGACCCATGCGGCAGCGCTCTTCCTCGTCGCGCGTGTCGTCTACGTGCCGGCCTATGTGAGTGGCGTCCCCGTCGTGCGATCGCTGGTGTGGCTAGTCGGCGTTGCCAGTCTCGTCATGATGGCGCTGCCCCTGATCTAGAGCCGTGCTCGCCCGACCTGCCGAAACAAGCCTGAGCGCTTCATGCGTTCCGCGGACAAGGGTCGAGACAAGTGGACGGAGGCCGTTGAATGCGAGTGACTTCCTCCATCCCCCGGCCGGGCGCGTCACTCATCCGACTCGCTTGTGACGGTCGCCACGGGAGTCCTCTTGACGGGGGCTGAGCCTGCCTTGCCCAGGGACTCGTTGGTCTGGTCCGGGTTCCACACGAACGTCGCCACGCTCTGCGCGGGCAGCGTGTAGTCGAAGCGGGTTTCGTTCTGCGAAACGGAGAGCAGGCGCGCGTCGGTGTTGCTGTTCACCACCACCAGGACGACCGATCCGCCGACGGCGTTCTGGAAGGCCACGTTCTCGATGCCCTTGTCCGTGGCGGTGGATCGCACCCGCACGGCGCCGGGCAGGACGAATCGACTGAAGTGCGCGAACGCGTAGTATTCGGCATTGCGGCTCACCGCGCCCGTGCGCGAGTCGATCGTCACCAGTCCCTTGCAGTTGCCGCAGCCGCCCAGGTGCGGACCATAGTTCTCGTCCAGCGCCAGGTTCCAGTACACCACGCCGCGCGCCCAGTTGCGGACGCCCTCGAGCAGCAGGTTTCGCGCGAACCAGAGCAGCTCGTCGTTTTTCTTGTATTCCCAGTCACCACCGGAACATTCGGTGATGTAGCTGTCCTTGTGGGGAAACTGGTGGTGCACCGGACCCTGCGCATAGGCACTGCCGCGGTAGCAGTGCCACGCCACGCCATCGACATAGCGAGAGGCCGCGGGATCGGCCAACACGCTCAGCGGCTGCTCGGGTTCGTCCCAGTTGTGATCCCAGGTGAGGAGGAGTGTCTTTGGCTTGCGGCTCGCCAGCGCCGGACCGAGATACTGCGTGATGATGCGCGTCCGCGTGGCCGCCGCGAGTTCCATGCCCGGGTAGGTCACCGGCACGAAGCCCGGTTCGTTCTGCAGGGTCAGCGCGAAGATGGGGATGCCGTATCGGCGGAAGGTGTCGACGTACCGGACGAGGTAGTCCGCATACGTGCTTTCGAACTGGGGCAGCAACTCGCCGCCGATCAGGTTTGCGCTGGTCTTCATCCACGCCGGCGCGCTCCACGATGACGCGATGACGTGCAGCCGGGGATTGAACGCCATCGCCTCGCGCACGGTCGGTATGACGTCGCGCAGGTTCGAGGCGACATTGAAATACTGCAATGCCGGATCGACCCCGCCGGCCGGAAGGTCGTCCAGGGTGTATTGCTGCAGCGAAAAATCCGAGGCGCCGATGGTCAGGCGCGTCATGTTGAGGTTGAGGTTGGGTGGCGGACCAAACAGCTCCTGCAACAGCGCACTGCGCTGGCGCTCATCCATCTTGTTCGCGATCAGCCACGCCGACGAGTCGGTCAGCGCTGCGCCGAAACCGACGATGGATTGATAGGTCTTGCTGGTATCGATCACGACCTCGGCCGGCAGACCGTCCTGCGCGATCATGTCGATGTCGGGCTGCTGCGCCAGACGCAGTCGCTGGTCCCCCGTGCTCAACCACAGCTTGACCGTGGCTCGCGCCGGCAGTGGCGCCGGAACAAAGATCGGCCCGATGGCCGGCGGCCGGGGGCGCGACGCATACACGACGAGCACCGTGAACAGCGCCAGCAGGAGCAGGCACCAGGCCACGATCCAGCGAGAGACGCGATCGTGCTCAGCCATGACGCATGCAACCCCGTTCGAATTTGTCGCCACGCACCTGCAACCACCTCACCGTCATGGAGCATCCACGCTTGCGCAGGGCAAGTCGGCCCGCCCGGCCGCCGCCCTGACGATCTTCACATCGGCAAACGCGGCGGAAAACGGCGCCGACGCCAGCATGCCAAACGGCACGTCGACATGCGACAGGTCGCTGCCGCCCCGGATGAAGCACTGCAGCGGAATCGACACGGTGTGGCGGGTACCGCTTGCATAGCGGCCGAAGGTACGGGTCAGGTCGACGCTGCGAGTGCAGTGCTCGCCGCAGCCCATGTACACCTTTACCGCCCCCCTGGCCGGCGTGGCGATCACCACATCGAACTGCAGGGCGGCATGGGCGGCGACCAGCGGCATCAGGTTTCTGGATTGCGGGCTCCGCGCGAAGAACCGGCCGGTGCCGAGCCAGCTGACGGACTTGGCGTCCTGCTGCGTGTTGACCTGGACCGTGCGCAGGCGCAGCAGCGGATGGCTGGCCGGCCACTCGATGACCGCGTTGAGGTCCGTCCCCACTTCGTGCGCCGGGTGCTGCGGATTCCCGTCGGCCAGATAGAGCGCGAACGGCGGCACGGCCAGCGTGTGGAACACCGACAGCGCCGACGCCTCGGCGCAGGCGTCGACGGCCGGATAGGTGGGCAGCGTACTCATCACGTGGTGGTCGGGATAGCGCAGCCCGTAGCTCGGCGCGAACAGCCAGCGCCCGGCCTTGTCGCTGGCTGCGCCCGCATAGGGACACGGCACGGCGGGCCACGGCGCAGCCAGCGTGCCGCGGAAGTCGTAGCGGCCGGCGGCCGACCGGGCGGCAAACAGCACGTCGGCCACGCCTGCGCCCTCGGTGCCGGGCAGCCAGGCGGCCACGAACGCGTCGGACAGGTTGAGCAGGTCGTTGACGTACAGCGGACGGCCAGCGACGAACACCGTGACGACGGGCTTGTGCGCCCTGGCCACCGTCTGCAGCACGGCCAGATCCTCCGGATGACGATCACTGTGCCGCATCGTGGCCGAAGGCAGGATGTCGCCCATGGTCTCCGCGTACGGGGTCTCGCCGATCACCGCCACGATCGCGTCGAACGCCTTGAGATCGACGCCCTGCGCCGTTTCGCTGTAGCTGACGTTCGCCGCGCCGTCGGCGTCGCGCAGCCCGGCCAGGATGCTCTCGCCGTTCGGGAAATCGGCGTTGCCGTTGCCCGTGCCCTGCCAGGTCAACGACCAGCCGCCGGTCTGGTTGGACAGGCTGTCGGCGCTCTTGCCGACGACCAGGATCTTCGCGCCGCGCCGCAACGGCAGCGCGCGATGGTTGTTCTTCAGCAGCACCAGCGACTCGCGTACCGCCCGCCGCGCCAGCGCACGGCTCTGCAGTAGCCCGGCGTCACCCGCCCCGGCCCGCTGCGAAGGCCGGGTGCCGAACAGGCCCATGCGCAGCTTGGCCCGGACGATGCGACTGACCGCATCGTCGATGCGCGCCAGCGGGATCTCGCCGTCGTTGACCTGACGCGTGGTGTTGGCGATGAAGGCCTTCCAGTCGTCGGGCACCATCACCATGTCGATGCCGGCCTTGATCGCCTGCGGACAGCTGGCGTTGCTGCAGCCGGGCAACTGGCCGATCGCATTCCAGTCGGACACGATGAAGCCGTCGAAGCCCATCTTGTCCTTCAACGCCCCGGTCAGCAGCGCGCGGGCGCCGGACATCTTGCCGTAGTCGACGCCGGCGGCCACGTCGTCCCAGCTGCTGTAGGACGCCATCACGCTCTGCACGCCGGCCTCGAGCGCGCCGAAATAACCCGCGCCGTGCGTGTTGATCATGTCGAACCGGCTGACCCCGGCCTCGCCCTGGTCCTTGCCGTTTCGGGTCGCGCCGTCGCCGATGAAATGCTTGGCCGTGGCCATCACGTGGTGATCGCCGAAGTCGCCCTGCAGCCCGGTCACGTAGGCACGGGCGTAGGCGCGCACCAGCGGGCCCTCGGTGGAAAAGCTTTCGTAGGTGCGTCCCCAACGGGCATTCTGTGCCACCGCCAGGGTCGGCGCGAACGCCCACTCGACGCCGGTGGCGCGCACCGCGCGGGCGGTGGCGGCACCGATGGCCTCGATCAGCGCCGGGTCGTGCGCCGCGCCCAGGCCGATGTTGTGCGGGAACATCGTCGCGCCGAAGACATTGTTGTCGCCGTGCACGGCGTCGATGCCCCAGATGATCGGCACCTTGATCGCCGCATCGGTGGCCATCGACGCGTCGTAGTAGGCGTCGGACAGCGCCAGCCAGTCCTTGATCCCGGCGTGCTTGTTGCCGGCAGGCCAGGAGCCGCCGCCGTTGAGCACCGAGCCGATGTAGAACCGGGTCACCTCGGCCGGCGTGATCGACTTGATCTCGGCCTGGGTCATCTGGCCGATTTTCTGGGCCAGGGTCATGCTGGCCACGATCCTGCGCACGCGCGCTTCCAGCACGGGATCGGCGGGCAGCCGGCTCTTGATCGCCGGCCAGTCCCGGTAGTGGGTCGGCTCCGGAAGCTGCTGGACGAAGCCCGATGCCGGCGCGGAGGGGGACCGTTCGGCCGCGGCCGCATCGGCGGCCAACACGGCGCCCGCGCAGCCGACCGTCGCCAGCGCGGCACCCATCCAACCCAACCATCTTGTACGGACCATCAGCAGCCTCGATTCTCTACAGCATTCGCCTGACGCTCTACAGGCACGTGGTTTCCGGCGAGACGCTCGGACTGCGCTGACTTCCACTTCCCTGGCGCCCATGCTACTGCGGCGCGGCCCCGCCGGCAGGGGAAGAAGCGCGCACGGGGTCACATCAGGGGAAACCGGGCGCCGCGGTGCGGCGCCCGGGGAGGCTAGATCTTGTAGTTGAAGCCAAGCAGCACGGTGCGCCCCCAGGTGTCGTATTCCAGCGGCCGGGTCATCGGCACGTTGTTCGGGAGCGTGGCGACCTGCACCGTGGAATCCGGCGAATTGCCCAGGTTGTTGACCTGCAGCAGGATCGACAGCCCGTTCCAGCGGCCGCTGGAGAAGGCATAGCCCAACTGCAGGTCGGTCTGCCGGTTGGCCAGGATCCTGGTGTAGCCGAGCTGGTCGAACAGGGCCACGGCCTCGCCGGTGAACGACGAGCGATAGCGTTCGGCCACGCGCACCGAGAACCCGTACCGCTCATAGAACAAGGTCAGGTTCGCCACCTTTCGCGACAAACCGGGCAGCGTGCCGGGACTGCCCGGGATCGACGATATGGAACTGGTCGGGATGGAGCTGTTGGTCAGCGAGTAGTTCGCCTGCACGCCAAACCCTTCCAGCGCGTGCGCCAGCAAGCCACCCTCCAGCGCGCCGGACAATTCCAGCCCGTCCATCTTGCCGCCGGTGCCGTTTTTCGGCGTGGTGAAGGAGCCGATGTTGCTGGTGGGCACCAGCGTCGGCGTGTCGTTGGTGTAGTTCGAAAAATCGTAATCGAGAACGGTCTGGTTGTAGATGTAGTTCAGCAGGTTCTTGTGGAACGCCGCGACCGCCACGTAACTCGCCTCACCGAAGTACTTCTCCCACGACAGGTCGGCACCCACCGCGACGTAAGGCCGCAAGCGGGGGTTGCCGCCGCTGCCGGACCAGAGCACCTGCCCGGCGGCCGGGCCATTGGTGATCTTCGACACCCCGGCGGAGGTGGAAACCTTCTCGTCGTCGATGCGGCCGCGCGCCATGGTCTTGGCCAGGCCGAAGCGCAGGTATTGCCGGTCGCCGAGTTTGGCGACCAGGTTCAGGCTGGGCAGTACGTTGTTGTACGAGGCGCCGCCGGAGATCTTGCCGACCAGGGTGTTGCCGTTGGTCTGCAGGGCGTCGGAGGACTGGTCCGTGTGCACGAACTGCACGCCGACGTTGCCGCGCAGCGGGATACCCGCCACGGTCGTGTCGATGTTGAACCGGGCATAGGCCAGCGGCACCTTTTCCTCGACCGTGTAGTTGCGGCTCCAGTCGCCCTGCCCGTTCTGCTGGGTCAGGTAGAACTGGCTGTACATGGCGCCCAGCACGTCGTAGTTCAGGATCCCCGGGATGCCGCCATAGGCGAGCGATGTCGGGTTGTACAGCAGTGCCGGATTGATCGGCGTGCTGAAATGGTTCTGGTAGGTGTCCGAGGTGGAGCCGTTGCCGTTCAGCCAGGCGAAGTTGACGTCGGCGTGCTTGGTCTTGGTGCGGTCCGAGTAGTCCAGGCCGAGATCCATGCTGCTGAAAATCCAGCCCACCGGATGGCTCACCTGCAGGCGCAGGGCATGGATCTTGTCGACCTGGCGGTCGAACTCCTCGCGCCCGTTGTAACCGTAGTTGTCCGGATCGGTAAAGACCACGGTGGCGGGGTTGGCCAGGTCGACACCCGGCCTGAAATCGGGGTAACCGGCACCGGCGGGCGTGTTGAAGTCGACGCTGGTGAACGCGCCATTGGCCAGCCCGCTGAACAGGTAGGCATCGTGCAACTTCACCGTGGCGCTGGAGGACGACAGATCGGCCATGGCCGTCCAGTCGCCGAGATAGAGCTTGTTGTTCCAGCCGATCGAATACAGCTTGTCGTGTTCCTTCGTGTATTCGTTCTGCAGGATCGGCGCGATGCCGTTCACCGTGCCCGAAGTGACGATCGGCAGCGGCTGCCCGGGCGACACGCCCACGTTGTCGTACGAGACGTTGTCCCACGGCGTGCTGGACCATTGCGCGCCGTTGGTGAACTTCCGCTTGTCGAAAGTGGAGTAGTACAGGTCGAGCTTGGAGTAGTACGAGTCGTTGGGCGCCCATTCGAGCACGGTCATCAGGCCGTTGCGCTTCTGGTCCTGCGACTGCGCGCGCAACTGCATGCCTTCCTGCGAGATCACATTGTCCGGCATGCCCGGCGTGTGCGGCCCGCCCCAATTCTGGTCGATGCCGGCCGAACCGTTGTCCGCGCTCCACCACCAGGCCTGGTATTGCTTCTCCTGGATCGGCTGATCGACCTGGGCGATGCCGATGGCCAGGCCCAGCGTGTGGTTGAGGAACTGGTCGACATACGAGAAGCTCGCCCGGTGCCCGCTGTTTCCCGTGCCGGTCCCGGGATTGAGGTTGCCGTTGCTGTTGTGCTCGCCGCGCAGATTGAACACCAGGGCGCGCCCGGGCAGGTCCAGCGGATTGATCGTGTGCAGATCCACCGTGCCGGACAGCCCCTGACCCACCAGGCTGGCGTCCGGGGTCTTGTACACCGTCGCGCCATTGATCAGCTCGGCCGGATATTGATCGTATTGGACGCCCCGGTTCTCGCCGATCGTCGCCTGCTCGCGCCCGTCGAGCGTGGTGCCGGCGAAGTCCGGCGAAAGACCGCGGATCGAGATCGCGCTGGCCTGGCCGTCCACCCGCTGCGTCGCCAGTCCCGGCAGCCGCGCCAGGCTGTCGGCAATGCTGACGTCCGGCAGCTTGCCGATGTCCTCGGCGGAGATCGCCTCGACGATGTCGTCGGAGTTCTCCTTGACCTTGATCGCGCTCTGGATGCTGCCGGCGATACCGGTCACCACGACGGTGCCGAGTTCGGTCGCTGCCGGCCTGGACTTCCTGCCGGCCGCGGCCTTGGTCTTCGCACGCTGCTCGGGCAGCGTCGGCTCGGCAGTCGGGGTCTTCGCCTGAGTCTGCTCCGGCGCCTGCTGCGCCGACGCCGCATGGGTGGTCATGACGAAGAACAGCGCGGCGGCGCACGCCGCAGCCAACGGGTGCATGCGCTGAAAACGGGGCTGCTCGACAAACGCCCACGACAGACGACGACGATTCATTGGTTTTCCCCTGAGGATTCACTGGCCGCCCATTCCCGGCGGCCGGAGCGTATGTTGCTCCCCCGCTGGAACCGTGTCATCACGGTGACAGACGAAAGTTTTTGCGGCTCCGCCACCTGTTGCGTGCTTCCGCTTTTCGCAATGGCGCACGGCCGGGTTCCGCTCGGCCCACGGTGGGAAAGCACGCTGCAGCGGGGGACGCAGGCAACCCGTCCGCATGCTCTCCCCGGTCCCCCGGATGGCGGTTACCGCGGAGTGCGTTGCTCAATGCCCCCGACGACGCGAACCTCAGGGCCGCCCAACCGTGATGACGACAAAGCTGTCCGGCTCCACCGTCGGCCGTCCGTTCGCCTGACGGGTCTTGCCCAGGCGTGCCGCGGAGAGGTACAGGCGATGCAGCTTGGGATCCAGCGCCAGCGTGCGCGCGCTGACCTGGGTGGGGATGGTGGCGGTGACGCGGTAGTGATCGGGGTCGTCCTGCTTCACTGCGGTAATCGTGCCGCTCTCGCCGTTGGAGCTGTAGATCATCGACTCGGCCGGGTCGAACGCCACCGCGTCCGGGCCGTCGCCGATCGGCACGCTGGCGATCTGGCGGCCGTCGCTCGCGTCGGTGACGGCCATGATCCGGTTGTCGCAGACCGAGAACAGGCGGTGGTGACGGGTGTCGATGGCCAGCCCGCTGGGCGACTCGCACGGTGCCAGCGGCCACACGTGCAGCAGCTTGTTATGGGTGGTGTCGAGCTGCACCAGCTCGGACTTGTCCTCGATGTTCACGTAGACGTGGCCGGCGCCGTCGGTCACCGCGAACTCCGGCTTGCCGGGCAGCGCGATGGTGGCGATCACGGCGCGTTGGGCCGGGTCGATCACGCTGGCCGACGCGCTGTGGCCGTTGAAGGTGAGCACGTGGTGCGAGGCACGGTCGTACAGGATCGCGTCGGGATTCTGGCCGGTGCCGGTGATCGTGGCCACCGTCTTCAGCGTGGCCAGCTCGAACTCGGTCACCGAGGCGCCCCTGCCGTTGCTGGTGAAACCCCGGCCCAGGTCCGGCGCCAGCGCGATGCCATGCACGCCGGGCGTGTTGGCGATCGTGCCGATCTGCTTGTGGTGATCGATGTCGATCACCAGCACGCGGTCGCCGCGGCTGACGAACAGATGGCGACGCGCCGCATCGAAGCTGAGGTAATCCCAGCCGCCGGCGCCGCCCAGCGGCAGGGTCGACAGCAGCCGCGGCGTGGGTGCCGGTGCCGCGGCGTGAGTGGTGAACGGCAGCGCCAGCAGCAACATGGCCGGCGCAACGGAGCGAAGCAGCTTTTTCATGGCGGGCACCTTGAGTGATCGGCAGGAGGGAATGATCGCGCGACTCATGCCGGCGGCGCGCCGCGACGACGCAGCAGCGAGTACAGCACCGGCATCACCAGCAACACCAGCGGCAACTGCAGCAGCATGCCGGAAATGATCGCCACCGCCAGCGGCTGCTGCATCTGCGAGCCCTGGCCCAGCGCCAGCGCCAGCGGCAGCAGGGTCAGGATCGCCGCCAGCGTGGACATCAGGATCGGCCGGGTGCGGTGCTTGCCGGCCTCGTGCAGCGCGCCGTGCAGGGCCTGATCGGCCTCCGCGTCCTGCAGCTCGGAGAAGTAGAAGATCGCCACCTCGGTGACGATGCCCACGATCATCGTCATGCCCATCATCGAGGAGATGTTCAGCTCGATCCCGGTGAGCCACAGGCCGACGAACACGGCCGGCAGCGCCAGCAGCGGCATCGCCAGGATCGCCAGCGCCACGCGGAAACTCTCGTACAGGAACAGCAGCAGGGTGAACACCAGCGCGATCGCTGCCAGCATCACGATGGTCAGGCCACGAAATGCCTGCTGCTGCTGCTGATACAGCCCGCCGAGCTGGTAGAACATGCCCTTCGGCAGCATGCCTGGCCGGGCCAGCACCTGTTTCACGTCGGCAATCGCCGAACCCATGCTGCGCCCGCTGATGCGGCCGGTGACCGCGACCATCTGCTTGAGGTTGTCGCGGGTGATTTCCGGCTGGCCCTGCACTTCGCGCAGGGTCGCCACCTGCGACAACGGCAGCAGATGGCCGTCGCCGGCGCGGATCGGCAACGCAGCGACCTGCTCCAGCCGCTGGTGATCGCCGAGCGGCAGGCGCACGCGCACGCCGATCACCTTGCTCGCCTCGGGCAACTGCGCCACCACCGTGCCGTCGATCGCCGCCGCCACCTGGTCGGTGACGCCGACCGGATCGAGTCCCTGCAACGCCGCCCTGGCCGGGTCCACCTGCACGGTCAGCGCGTCGCCGGCCGGGTTGATGCCGTCGCGCACGCCGACCACGCCGTTGATCTTGCCGATCGCGGCGGCCACCTTGCGGGCGGTGGCGTCGAGCTGTTGCGGGTTGTCGCTGTACAGCTGGATCTCGATCGGCTGCGGCACCGCCACCAGGTCGCCGATCAGGTCCTCCATCAGCTGCGACAGCTCGATGTCCAGCCCCGGCACTTTCCGTTCGACCTGGGTGCGGATCTGCGTCATCACCTCCTCGGTCGAGGGACGCGAGCCGTTCTTCAGGCGTACGAAGAAATCGCCCTGGTTCGCCTCGGTCAGGCCGCCGCCCAGTTGCAGGCCGGTGCGGCGCGAATAGGTGTCGACGTAGGGATTGGCGCGGATGATCACCTCGACCTGGCGCAGCAGCCGGTCGGTCTCCTGCAGCGAGGTGCCCGGGGCCGACAGGTAATCGAGGATGAAGCCGCCCTCGTCCATGTTCGGCATGAAGCCGGTGCCGACCCGGCTGTAGGCGAAGCCGCCGACCAGCAGCAGCGGCAGCACCAGCAGCAGCACCAGCAGCGGACGCTTCAGCCAGCGCGCCAGCAGGCGCTGATAGCCGTCCATCATCCGCGTGGTGAAGCGCGACGGCGGATGCTCGACCAGGTGGCGCTTGTCCATGAAGCGCTCGGCCAGCAGCGGCACCGCGATCCAGGTCAGCAGGTACGAAATGATCAGTGCGCTGGCCATGGTCAGCGACAGCGCCTTGAAGAACGCGCCGGTGACCCCGGACAGGAACGCCAGCGGCAGGAAGATCACCACCGTGGCGGCGCTGGAACCGGTCAGCGGGCGAGTGAACTCCCACGCCGCGCCGGCGATCCGCTCGTGCACCTGGCCCTCGCCCTGGTTGAGCCGGCGCATGATGTGCTCGAGCATCACGATCACGTCGTCGATGATCAGCCCCACCGCCGCGGCCATGCCGCCCAGGGTCATCATGTTGAAGCTCATGCCGAGCACGCGCAGCAGCAGCACCGTGATCGCCAGCACCGCCGGCACCACGATCAGCGCGATCAGGATCACCCGCGTGTTACGCAGGAACACGAACAGCACCAGCCCGGCCAGCACGATGCCGATCAGGATCGCGTCGCGCACGCTGCTGGCCGCACCGGTGACCAGCTGGGTCTGGTCGTACCAGTTGGCGATGGTCACCCCGGCCGGCATCTGCGGCGCGTAGTCGGCCAGGCGCTGCTTGACCTCCGTGGCGATCTGCACGCTGTTGCCGGCCGGCTGCTGGTAGACCTGCACCAGCACCGCGTTCTGGCCGTCGGCGTTGACCTTGATCCATTGCGGCACGTGATCCAGGCTGACCCGTGCCACATCGCCCAGGCGCACCACGCCGCCCGGGCCCGCGCGCAGCACCACGTGGCTCAGCGCATCGATCGTCTTCGGCTGGTTGTCGGCCAGCAGCAGGAACAGCTTGTAGTGATCGGAGACCCGACCCATCGCCTGGATCGTGGCGGCATGGCCGACCGCGGCGGACACCTCGCCCAGGCTCAGGTTCAGCGCACGCAACTTGTCCGGATCGACATCGGCATGGAACTCGGCCACCTCGCCGCCCTGCACGTCGACATGCGCCACGCCGCTGATGCCGCTCAACAGCGGGCGCAGCTGGTACTCGGCCAGGTCGTGCAGCGCGCTGGGCGACTGCGTGTGCGAGCGCAGGCTGTAGGCCAGCACCGGGAACGTGGTCGGATCCATCCGCCGGGTCGACAGCTGGGTGCCGGCGGGCAGCTGCGGCAACGCCTGGCCCGCCGCGGCATTCACCTCCTGCAGCGCGGCAGCCATGTCCGCGCCCCAGTCGAAGGTCACCGCGATGTCGGCGCTGCCGCGACTGGTGGTGGAACGCACATCGCGCACGCCGCGCACGCGGCGCACCGCCTCCTCCACCGGCGTGGTCACCTCGATCGCCATCTGGTCGGCCGGCCGGTCGCCCGCGTCGAGGGTCACCTGCACGCGCGGGAACGCCACGTTCGGGAACAGCGCCACCGGCATCAGGAACGCGCTGGCGATGCCGCCGATCGCCAGCATCAGCGCCAGGAACAGCAGCGAGCGCCGATGCAGCTGCATCCACGCGGTGACACTCACTTGGCGGACTCCCGCACCGCATCGCCGTCGTTGAGCTCGTAGACGCCGAGCACGATCACCTTCGCCTTCGCGTCGAGCGGACCCTCGACGCCGACGGGATCGCCGTGCGGGCTGCGCAGTTTCACGTCGACCCGCCTGGCATGACCGTGCTCGAGCTGGAACAGATAGTCGCCATGCTCGTCATGCAGCACCGCACCGCGCGGCACCGCCCACGCGGTGAAATCCGCCGTGTGGATCTGCGCGTCCAGTGCCGCCCCGGCCACCAGGCGGGCGCCGGCGGCGGCGGCGGGCAGCTCGACCTGGGCGCCGAGCAGGTGGGTCTGCGGATCGACCGACTGGCCGACCATGCGCAGCGTGCCGACGAAGGTCTGCTTCGCGCCATACACCGGCTGCAGCTGCACCGACATGCCCGGATGCAGGCGCGCGCCGTCTTCCGGCTGCACGCCGAGCAGGGCAACCAGCGCATGGGCGGGGGTGAAGCTGAGCAGCGACGCGTTCGCGGCGACGCGCTCACCCAGCCCCACGTCGAGCGCGGTGATCACGCCGTCGGCCGGCGCGTCGACGGTTTCCGTGGCCGCGCCGCCACCGAGCGCCCGCTGCGCCGCGAGCGCCGATTCGGCATCGGCCAGCGCCTTGCGCGCGGACGCCAGCTGCGACTGCGTGGCCAGCCGCTGCGCTGCCAACTGTTCAGTACGCTTGAGTTCCCCCGCGGCCAGGGTCAGCGCGTTCTGCGCTTGCTGATACGCGCTGCGCGCGGTCGGCTCCGGCGTGATCGTCAGCAGCGGCTGGCCGCGCTTCACGGTCTGCCCCGCCGCCACCCGCAGCGCGGTGACCTGACCGCCATGCGCCAGGCTGATCGCCCGCGCATGCTGCGGGTCGCCGGCAGCGCTGCCCCACGCCTCGATGGTGTCGTGGAAGGTCTGCCGCACCGGCGCCGCGGTGCTCACCGCGACCTGGCCGGCCGCTGCCGGTGCCTCCGCCTCGTCGTCGTCCGGCGCCGCCTTGCCGCAACCGGACAACAGGCCGCACAGCAGCAACACGCACAGACCGGGGAGCAGGACGGAACGATTCATGGCGTGGACGCTTTGGCAGTGACGGGGTGGGTGGTGGCCAGGTCGGTGTTGCCGAGCAGGGCCTGCAGCGCGATCGACTGCCGCGCCTGCTCCTGCCGCACCGTCAGCAGATCCAGGTCGGCACTCAGCGCGTTGCCGCGGATCGCCAGATAGGTCGGCCAGTCCAGCGTGCCGGCCTGCCATGCGCGTTCGGCGGCCGCGCGGGCCTGGTCGAGCTGGCGCACGTGCGCGCCCAGGGTGGCGAGTTGACGGTCCAGCGTGGCGAGGTCGCCGGTGATGCGCTGCATGTCGCTGCGGGTCGCCAGCAGCCGGGCCGCGTAGCTGTCGTGCAGTTGCTGGCGGGTCGCCCGCTCGATCGCGATGTTGCCGCGGTTGCGATCGAACAGCGGCAGCGTGATGCCGATGCTGACGCCATGGGTATACACCGCGCTGGTGTCGCGGGCGGTGTTGAAGCCGATGTCCAATGCGGGGAACTGGGCCAGGATCGCGCCGCGCACGCGCTGCTCCTGCGACCGGTAGCCGGCCTGCAACGCCAGCAGGTCCGGTCGTCGCCGCGGCAGGTCGTCCAGCGCCGCCTGCACCTGTGCCGCACCCGGCTCGCTGCGATACGGCGCGCCGACCAGATCGAGCGGTGCCGCCGGCGCCAGGCCCAGCAGCAGATGCAGATCGCTGTCGGCCTGGTGCAGCGCGATCGCGGTGTCGGCCACGCGCTTGCGCACGTCCGCCTCGGCATTCAGGCCGGCGCTGGCGCCGTCGTAGGTGAGGTTGCCGGCCTTCAACGCGGCCTGGATGTAGCGGCTGACCGTGGCCAGCGCGCGTTGCTCGCCTTCCAGCCGCGCCTGCTGCGCGCGCAGGCTGTGCACCTGGTCGAACAGCAGACGCGCCTGGGCCACGGTCTGCCATTCAGCCCACAGCAGGTCGAGGTTGACCTGGTCGGCCTGGCTGCGCGCCGCCGCCTTGCGCGAGGAACGCGTCAGCAACGCCGTGATGTCTTCGCTGAGGCCGAGGCTGTACGCGGTGGTCAGGCCGGCGCCGGACTGGCGCGGAAAATCCGCCGACACGCCCACTTGCGGATCGGGCAGCAGGCCGGCGGCGAACGCCTGCGCCCGGGCCACGCCGAGTTCATCGCGCTTGAGCCGCAGCTCCGGACTGTTCGCCACCGCCAGCATCGCCGTCTCGGTCACGTCCAGCCCGTCGGACGGATCGAAGCGATGCCCCGCCAGCGCCGGCAGCGGCATGTCCGCCGTCGGCGCACTGAGCTGCGCCACGCTGGCCGCGCCGTCGGCGTGGCCCAGCGGCAAGGGGGCATAACTGGCGCAGCCGGACTGGACCAGCGTGGCGACGATCGCCCATGCCAGCGGCAGCAACGCGCGGCAGACGTCCGGGCGCCGTCGACGGGATGCCGGCACGGGGACGTGTCGATGGGAAATGGTGGGAGGCATGACCCATTCTGGTCGACCGGCGCTTAGTTCTCTCTTAAGCATGCCCGCTCGATCCTGCCCGTTCGAGCGTGCACGGCATGCATCCAGCGGTTGGCGCCGCGATCAGCGGCGCGGATCCAGCACGTGCAGTGTCAGCGTGGCGAAGGCGCCATTGCCGGCGAGCGCGGTGACCCGGAAGTCCCCGGCCCGGCCCAGCGTGAGCAGCCACGGGCCAGCGCCTTCGCTGCTGCCCTGCAGGCGCCCGTCGAGCAGCCATTGCACGCTGCCCTGCGCGCCCAGTGCATGCAGGGTCACGCGCAGCGGGTGATCGCCGTGGGGCGCGCGGCGCAGGGTCACTCCATCGTTCAGGCCGGTGATCCGGATCGGGCTGGCCAGATCGAGCGAATCGGCCGCACAGGCGGGGGCCAGCGGCGGCAGTGCCGAGGCGCGAAGGTCGTCCACGCCCAGCCACGGCGTGAGCAGTGCCGGCCAGCGCGCCAGTTGCACGGTGTGTTCGTGGCTGGCGTGACAGGCGCCGCTGAGGCGCCGGCCGCGCTCGTCCACGCGCAGGGTGAGCAGGCCGGACGCCCACGCGCCGAGGTCGCGTTCGGCGAACGTGGGTGGCAGCGCGCCATCGAGCACCCACGCGGTGCGGTGCTGCCGGCACAGCGGTGCCGGGGTCGCCGCGCGCGCGCCACCGAGCGGCCAGCAGATCTCGACCGCCTGCACGCCGGCCGGCGGCGCGGCATGCGCACGACCGCCGCGCTGCGGCAGCATGTCGGCGATCTGGAACAGCAGCGGCAGCGCGGTCACCGCGCCGTACTGGCCCGGCGACGGGGTGCCGTCCGGACGGCCAATCCATACGCCGATCGTCCAGCGGTCGGTCACGCCGAGCGCCCAGGCGTCGCGATAGCCGTAACTGGTGCCGGTCTTCCACGCCACGTTGGCGTGCCGGTCGATCGCCCCTTCCAGCGGCGCTCCCTCGACATCGGCCGGGTTGCTGCCGAGGATGTCGCGGATGATCCACGCCGCCCCCGGCGACAGCAGCCGACGCGGCTGCGCGGCTTGCTCGACGGTGTAGCGCGGCGTGCCGGCGATGCCGCCGTTGGCGAACGCGGTGTACGCACCGACCAGGTTTTCCAGCCGGGTGGCGGCGCCGCCGAGGATGATCGACAGGTTCGGTTGCGCGCCGGCGGGCAGGCCCAGGTCGATGCCGCCGTTGGCCAGCCGCGCCACGAAACGGGTCGGGCCGACCCGGTCGAGCACGTCCACCGCGGGCACGTTGAGCGAACGCTGCAGCGCCTCGGCCACGCTGACCGGGCCGCTGAACGCCTCGTCGAAATTGCCGGGGCGGTAGCCGCCGAAATCCTGCGGCGCATCGACCAGCAGGCTTTGCGAGTCGATCAGGCCGTCATCCAGCGCCAGGCCGTACAGGAACGGCTTGAGCGTGGAGCCGGGCGAGCGCGGCGCCCGCACCATGTCGACATGACCCGCGCGCACCGGGTCGCCGAACTCGGCGGTGCCCACGTAGACGCGGGTTTCCAGCGTGGCGTTGTCCACCACCAGCAGCGCGGCGGAAGTGTGCGGCGGCAGCCGCGAAAGATAACTGGTGACCCGGTCCTCGGCGGCGCGCTGCAGGTTGGCGTCGATGGTGGTGACGATGCGACGGGCATGCGGCTGGAGTTCGTGCAGGCGCTCGGCCAGCAGCGCGGCGCTCAGCGGCGTGCGCAGCGAGCGCGCCACCACCGGCTCGATCGCGGCGGCCTGCACGTCGCTGGCGCGCCATACCCCGAGATCGCGCAGGCGCCCCAGCACCTTGTCGCGCGCGGCGCGCGCCGCGGCGGGATGGCGGTCCGGCCGCAAGCGGCTGGGCGCTTGCGGCAGCACCACCAGCAGCGCCGCCTCGGCGCGCGAGAGCTGGCTGGCCGGCTTGCCGAGGTAGGCCCACGAGGCCGCCTCGACACCCTCGATCGGCCCGCCGAACGGCGCGTGGTCGAGATACAGGTCGAGGATCTGCGCCTTGCTCAGGTGCGCCTCCAGCTGCAGCGCGCGCAAGATCTGCAGCAGCTTGCCGCCGAACGTGTGCGGACGAAACCCGCGCGAGCCGGGTTCGATGATGCGCGCCACCTGCATGGTCAGGGTGGAGCCGCCGGACACGATCTTCCCATGCACCAGCGCGCCGGCCAGCCCACGCGCCAGCGCATACGGATTGACCCCGGGGTGGCGGTAGAACCAGCGGTCCTCGTAGCTGAGCAGCGCCTCGAGATACAGCGGCGACACCCGCTTCGTCGTGATCGGGTAGCGCCACACGCCATCGCTGTCGGCAAACGCGCGCAGCGGCGTGCCGTCGCGTGCCAGCACCACCGTACTGCCGGTGTCGGGCGCGGGCAGGCGCATCGGGAAGAGGCGATCGAGCAGCGCGGCGATCAGCAACATCGCGGCCAGCCCCATCACGGCCGCGCGCAGCCAGCGCCATGCGCGGGAGCGGCGTGGCGGTGCAACGGTGGTGGCGGGATCGCTCATGCTCGGCTCACGACTTGGTGGATCGGCTTTTGTGGGAGCGGCTGCAGCCGCGATGCGCTTGCTGTTGCCGACCTCAGAGCAGAAGCATCGCGGCTGAAGCCGCTCCCACCACGCTACGGTTCGACCACGGTAAGCGCGGCCGGCGTCACCTTGCCGATGCCACGCAACGCCGGGCGGTACATGTCCTCCACCAGCGGCGGCGGCACGGTGTAGGTACCCGGCGTCACGGCGCGCACCAGGTAGAACACGTGGGCGGCATCGCCGCGGCTGAGGTTGAGCGCGGCGGCATAGCGGTCGTCGCGGTATTCCTCGTGCACCACCTGGGCGGCGGCGGTGTGCTGGTCCAGGTCGATGCCGTCGATCACCACGCCGGACCATTGCTGCGCACCGCCGAGGTTGAGGTTTTCCACTTCGAGGCCACCGGGCAACAAGTCGGTGACCAGTGCATCGGGAATCGCCATGCGCGCCTCGATGGTGAGCTCGACGATCAGGGTGTCGCCTTCCTTCAAGCGGTCGCCGCTCCACGGCTTGCCGTCGGTGGTGAAGTAGCTGCGGCGCACGTCGATCTGGCTGGGGTCGGGCGCGGGCGCCAGTTTCGGGATGCCGGCCACGTCGAGGGTGGCGAACAGGGTGGCGTTGCTGGTGGGCTGCACGGTGACGCCGGCCTTGAGCTCGGCCGCGCTCACTTCGCGGCTCCACACGCGCTGGTCGGGCGCGGTTTCGGTCTTGCCGCTGACGCTGAGCGTGGCGGCCAGCGGCGCCTTTTCGCCGGCACCGAAGGCGCGGGCCACGCGCGCGATGGCGACCTGTTCCTGCGTGCTGAGGTACGACCACGACCAGCGGTAGTCCGCGTTCTGCTGTTGCCGTTTGCGCACGTTGGCGGTGGCGTCGCGCGCCCAGTCGACCAGCCTGGCATCGTACTCGGGCCTGTTCATGCCGTAGGCGTGGGTGAGCGCCACCATCTGCGCCAGGTCGCGCAGCTCGGAGCCGTAGTCGCCCACGTACCAGGGACGCTCCTTGTTCCACGCAAACGCCTCGGCCACCGCCTTCTGCGCCCGCTCGTTGTCACCCATCAGCTTGAACGCCACGCCCAGGTGCACCAGCGGCAGCGGCGCCACCAGCTTCTGCCGCTCGTTGTCGAAGATCGCGCGCAGCGTGCCCAGCGGCGCGCGGTTGACCCGCGCCAGCACGAAGCCGGAATACGCTTCGTCGGCCAGCCGCATGTGGTCGTGGTGCTCGTAGCCGTAGTACGCATGGCCGCCGCCGAGCAGGTCGTCGTTGAGTCGCTGCAGGGCTTTCTGCAGCACGCCCTGCGGCACGGCGAAACCGGCATCGCGGGCGTCGAGCATGAAGTCCACCACGTACGGCGTGGTGAACGTCTGGATCGGACTGCTGCCACCCCAGAAGCTGAAGTGGCCGCTGCTGGCCTGGAACGAGGCGATGCGGGCCAGCGCGCCGTCCACCGCGGCCTTGCGCACGTTGTCGCTCATCACCGGCGCACCCAGCGCCCGCGCGGTGGCGCCGTCGAGGATCAGCGCGGCGTAGCCCTTGCTGGTGGTCTGTTCGATGCAGCCATACGGGTAGCGCAGGATGTCGCGCAACGCGGCCGCATACGGCAGCGGCGGCAAGGTGCTCAGCGTGATGCGCGCGCGTACCGTCGCCGGCAGCAGGTCGGCGATCAGGTCGGCGCCGAACGCGTGCGGCTTGCCGTCCTGCAGCGCCATCGGCGTGGTGCGCACCACCTCCGGCCAGGCCGGGCGCACGGCGAACTCGAAGTGGCGGTCGACCTGGTAGTCGTTGAGCTCGGCATGGATGTCGACCGTGGCCACGGCGGCGCCGGCCTGCGCGGTGACCGGCATGCTCAGGGTGGTGCCGGCGCCGTCCTTGAGCAACGCACTCTGGCTGGCGTGCTGCACGCTGATCGGGCCGCCACCCTTGACGCTGACCTTCGCCATGCCGTCCTTGCCGGACAGGTTCTTCAGATCGAGACTGATCAACGCCTTGTCGCCGGCGGCCATCACCCGTGGCGTGCTCGGCTCGACCACCAGCGGCGCGCGCACGGTGATCGCGCCGTCGGCATTGCCGAAGCGCTCGTCGGTCCACCCCAGCGCGGACAGCCTCAGGCTGCCGTTGAAGTCGGGCACGTCGACATGCAGGGTGGCCCTGCCCCGGGCATCGAACGTGGCCGGGCCGCTGAACAGGTCGACGATCTGCACCTTGGGATTGAGCCGCGCCGCCTTGGGCAACGCCTTGCCGCTCATGTCGCCGCCGTAGCGCAGGCGCGCCTGCTCGCCGTCCATCGCCTCGATGATGCGGCTGTACAGGTCGTAGGCATCGATGCCGAGCGCGCGCTTGGCGAACATCCAGGCCCAGGCGTCGGGCACCGGATAGTCGGTGATGTTGATCACGCCCTGGTCCACCGCCGACAGCGTGACGAATGCCTGCTTGCCGGCCAGTCCGCCGGCCTGCACGCCGACCT
Organism: Rhodanobacter ginsengisoli; assembly: GCF_042657065.1. Lineage (NCBI taxonomy): Bacteria > Pseudomonadati > Pseudomonadota > Gammaproteobacteria > Lysobacterales > Rhodanobacteraceae > Rhodanobacter > Rhodanobacter ginsengisoli. Next base: position 96,663 of record NZ_JBHSNF010000006.1, on the reverse strand, counting down.
CGAGCGGATGGCCCGGGCGCATCATCGCGGGGGCCTTCAGGCTGAGCGGAAAACGCCGCTCGTTGCGATCCATCGCCACGTACTCGATGCCCATCGCGCGGGCCGGCGTGGTGTGTTCGTCCGCCTCGCCGCCACGGAATACCAGCGCCGTCACGTAGACGTCGTGGCGCTCCCAGTCCTTCGTCACCGGGATGCTGAAGGTCGCGCCGGCCTTCGCCTCGATGTTCTTCGTGTACAGCAGGTGGTCCGATTCCACCAGCAGCACGCCGGGGCCATCGTGCGGCGGCGTCACCGTGACCTTCAGGGTGTCGCCGGCGTGATAGCGGGCCTTGTCCAGCTGCAGCTTGACCTTGTCCGGGCGCGCCTCCTTGCCGAGGTTCTCGTCGTCCCAGCTGTAGCCGGCGAAGAACGGGAACACCGTGGTGAGCCGGGTCGCCGGATCGTACACCTCGACCCGATAGCTGCCCCACGCCACCGGAAACTCGACCGCGGCGGAGCTGCCTGCGGCGATGTCGACGTCCTTTTCCTCGACCAGCTGCAGGCGCTGGTTGGCATCGGACTTCCAGCCGCCATTGCGTTCGTACAGCCAGTAGAAATCGCGCAGCTCGCGCTGCAGCCGTACCTTCAGGTGCGAGGCGGCCACCTTGTTGCCGGCGGCGTCCGCACGCACGATCTCGAAGCGCGCATTGCCCTCGCTTTCGGCCCCCTGCTTCGGATCGAACAGCGGCCGCACGCCGACCAGCTGCGGCGCCGGCCAGTAGACCCGCTTGAGCAGCCGGGTGACGGCGCGGCCGCCGCTTTCGTAGACGCTGCCGGAGACGGTCACCGCCAGCGGCGCGACCGGCTTCACGTCATCGGGCAGCTCGATGTCCCGGACCAGCTGGCCCTGCGCGTCGAGCTTGCCGTCGAGCACATCGTCGGCGCTCCGGGGCAACTCGACGGTGGGGTCGCCGAAATAGGTGTCCTTCATCGCCTCCAGCGGGTGCACCTCGGGCGCCACCAGCAGCTTGGCGGTGAAGCGGTTGCCGTCGGCGGGCGCGCCGTACAGGTAGCTGGAATCCACCTTGAGCTTGAGCGGCTGGCCCGGCTGCAGCAGGGCCTGCGGGCTGGACAGCGCCACCTTCATGCGCTCGGGCAGAAACTCCTCGACGTGGAACGGAAACGCCTGCACCGCCTCCTTGCTGGCCGGGTCGAGGCGGAATTCCAGCTGCCACAGGCCGGTGGGCGCGTCGGCGGGAATCACCTGGCTGAGTTCGAAATAGTTGAGGTCGCGCGGCTCCAGCCGCTTGTCCAGCAGGCTGCGCCCGTCCGGCTGCTTCAGCCGCACGAACAGCGACTGCGGCTTCATCGGCTTGCCGTCGTCGTCGCGCAGCAGGGCCGACGCGCGCAGCGTCTCGCCGGGCCGGTACAGGTCGCGGCCGGACCAGGCGAACACCTCGAACGGCGCCTGGCGCCGGCCGGTGATGTCGAAGTTCGACACGTCCAGCGCGGGCCGGTTGAACGGCAGCACCGACACGTCCTTGCCGTGCCGGGCGATCAGCACGTCGGACGGACTCACCTTGTAGGCGATCAGCGCATTGCCGCTGCCGTCGGTGGTGGCCTTGAGCCGGGTATGGCCGCCGTCGTCGTCGATCTGCACGTCGACGCCGGTCACCGGCGTGCCGTCGCGCAGCGAAGCCACATGCAGCAGCACGTTGTCGCGGTAGACGCGCAGGTGCAGGCCGAGGTCGCTGACGAAGAAGATCGAGGTGTCGTACGACCCCTTGAACGTGCCGCCCTGCTTGACCACCGCCATGTACACGCCGGGCTGGGCCAGCGGGGGAATGCCCTGCACCGGCAGGTAGGTCACGGTGCGCTCGTTGGCATCGCCGCCCAGGGTGTAGTGGTTGGCGTAGACCGAGTCGGCCATGTCGGTGATCGGCCGGCGCAGGCGGGTGTTCTTGTCGCAGGTATCCCAGTCGCGCACGTCGTGGTCCAGCTCGTAGCTGTCGCGGTGCTTGTTGGCCGGGTAGGCGCAGAACAGGTCGGACAGCGCGTCCTCGTGTACGCGGAAGAACTCCACGTCGGCGTCGTGCACGTTCATCGACACCAGCGGCAGGCCGCGCGTGCCGCGTGCAGGCAGCACGCTGCCGTGCGAGGCGAACCCCACCGCGGCGGGCAGGTTGCCGGAATAGATGTCGCGCTTGACCGCGTGGCCCAGGGTGCGGCCGTCCGCGGCCAGCAGGCCGTCCTTCAGCTGCACCGCGTAGCGCGTGTCGGATTGCACGTAGGGAAACTTCAGCGTCTTGCCGTCGTCCTGCAGGTTCCAGCTGCCGCTGACCACTTCGCCGCGGGGGCCGGTCACCGCGATCAGCGCATCGAACGCCTGCGCCGATGCCAGCGCGGCATTGAAACGCAGGGTGAGTGCGCTGCGCGACTCGCTGGTTTCCGAACCGGCCGAGACCAGGCCGAAGGCGGCTTGCGCCGCGGGCCGGGCGCTGCTCGCGCCGGGCGCGGGGCCACCTTGCAGGCTCGGCTTGCCGGCCTCATGGCCGCCGCGGTTGCACGCGGCGATGGCCAGGCCGGCCAGCAACACCAGGCCGGCGCGGACAAGCGCACGACGCGGACGACGAGCGGACGAGCGACGTGACGACATGGATTCCTCTCCCTGGTTTTGCATGCAAAGTATCACTGCCATTCATGGCACGGCGGAGGCAGCCATCTGGCGCAACGATTTCCCCGGCGCCGCTGGCTCAGCCCGCGTCGCGCAGGCCATGGCGGCCGAGCCAGTCGCCCAGCTGCAGCAGTACCTGGGTGCGGCCGGGCTCGGCTTCGTTGAACAGCTCGTGGTACAGCGTGGAAAAAAACCGCGTGGTGAGCCGGCCGCTGGCGGTGGCCTTGCGCGCGAACGCGCGGCTGCCGGCCGGGTCGACCAGCTCGTCGCTGTCCGCCACCAGCAACAGCGTGGGCACGGCGAGTTTCGGTGCGTCGGCGATGCAGGCCGCGCCGGCACTGAAGATGAAATCGGCCAGCCGCGGCGTGACCCGGCTGCTGCACAGCGGATCGTTGCGGTAGTCGGCGCCCACCTGCACCTCGTGCGAAAGCTTGTCCGCCTTGAGCCCGCTGCCCAGCGGCAGGTTGGGCAGCACGCGGGCCAGCACGCCGGCCAGCTTCACCATGCCGGGCGACTCCCAGCTGCGCAATGCCGGCGAGGACAGCACCATCGCCGGCGGTTCGATGCGGCCGTCCAGCACCGCGCGCGCCGCCACCAGGCCGCCCATGCTGTGGCCGAGCAGCAGCGGCGCCTGCGGCAGGCCGGTGGCATAGTCGTTGTAGACGGTGGCCAGGTCCTCGAGCAGGTCGTCGCGATGGCGCAACACGCTGCGCGGGCCGGGCGACTGGCCGTGACCGCGCTGGTCGTAACCACGCACGGCGTAGCCGCGTTGGTTGAACCACTGCGCCAGCCGCTCATAGCGACCGCAATGCTCACCCAGGCCATGCACGATCAGCACCGCGCCGCGTGCCTGCGGCCGTGGCCAGTCGCGCAGGAACAGCGGTTGGCCATCGGCCATGCTCAGCATCCGGGTCATCGGGCCGGTCTGCTCTGGCTGGTTCACGAGGCGCTCGCTGGTCAGGGAAAGACGTGATTCTGCCTCACCACGGCCTTCGAAAACCGGGTGAGGCAGCAGGCTCCTGATCGGAGCACGTTACAGCTCGGCGCGGAACTCCACGCCGATCACGCGCGGGTCGTTGACGAAGCCGGTGCGATTGTTGAAATCGATCGCGCCGGTCAACGCGCGCTTGTCGGTGATGTTGCGCCCGTACAGGGCCACCTCGCGCTTGCCATAGTCCCAGTTGTAGCCCAGCCGCAGGCCGCCCTCGAGCAGCGGCTTGCCCTTGAACTCGGCCGAGTCGTACAGGAAGAAGTTCACTTCGCTGCGGTAGTTCCAGTCGGTGTAGACGAAGAACTCGCCGCTGTCGCCGTAGGGAATGCCGTAGCGGGCGGTGAACGTGCTGATCCACTTCGGTGCGTTCGGCAGGGTGTTGCCGTCGATCAACGCGTTGCCGTCGGCATTCAGCGGATCCAGCACGGTGCAGCCGGAACCGCAGATCGCCACCGCCAGGTTCTTGTCCTTCAGTGCGGTGTGGTTGTAGCTGCCGCCGGCGGTAAGCACCAGCTCCGGGGTCAGGTAGGCCTCGAGGTCGAATTCGGCGCCGTAGCCCTCGGTCTTCTTCGCATTGATCAGGCGGGTGATGTTGATGTCGCCACCCACGGCGGTGAGCTGCTCGTTGTGCATGGTGTAGCTGTACACATCCGCGTTGAGGCGCACGTGGTTGTCCATGCCGGTCGACTTGATGCCCAGCTCGTAGGAGGTGATCGTCTCCGGCCTGGCCTGCGAGATGAAATCCGAAAACAGCACGCGGCCCTGCACGCTGGGCGCGCGGAAGCCGTTCGCCACCCGGGCATACACGTTGACGTTGGGGCTGACGGTCCAGGTGCCGGTGACGTCGCCGGTCCAGCGCGAGTCATGCGGCTGCGCACCCAGCTGCAGCTGCGGCGCGCCGAACGGCGAGAGGTAGCGGATCACGTTGAAGTCGCGCTTGTCGTGCGAGTAGCGCGCACCGGCGCGCAGCTCGAAGTCGTCGGCCAGCTGGTAGCTGGTCGAGCCGAACACGGCCCAGGCCTTGGTGCGCTGGGTCTGGTTGGCGTAGCCGTCCAGCGCGTGGTCGTTGAAGGTCGCGTAGTCGAAGTTGCTGATCGCGATGTCTTCGTCGAAATAGTAGGTGCCGACCTGCCACTTCAGGCGATCCTGGGTGTTGCTGGCGAGGCGGAATTCCTGGGTGATCTGGCGATCGTGCGGCAGCGCGTCGGCGGTCTCCGACGGGAACGGGATGAAGCCCGGGCCCATCGGCGGATGGAACACCGCGCCGTAACCGCCGTCGACGTCGCCCCGGCTGTAGGTGGTGGCGCGCTCCAGCCCGGTGATCGAGGTGAAGCTGTAATCGCCCAGGTTCCAGTTCAGGTGCAGGTTGCTGCCCCAGCTGAACAGGTGCTGCTTGTTGAGGCCGTCCTGCGCGACCTGGTCCCGCTTGAAACCGGGCACGAAGTCGTCGCTGCCCAGGGTGATCGCATTGGCCCGGTTGACCGTGGCGGTGCCGTCGAGCCAGCGCGCATGGCCGTTGATCAGCGCGCTGAAGTCGCCGTCCTCGTACAGCGCCTGCAGGCGGATGGCGCGATCGTTGTAGCCGCCCAGCGCGTTCTTCTCGCCGGTAAAGGTGTTGTCGATCCAGTTGTCGCGATGCTGGGCCAGCGCGGAGACGCGGCCGGACCAGTGCGAACTCAGCGCGCCGCCCAGCGCCGCCTCGGCGTTGGCGGTACCGAGCGAACCATAGGAGACGCGGGCGTAGCCGCTGGTCTCATGGCTCGGCCGGACCGACTCGAACTTGATCACGCCGGCCGGCGAGTTGCGGCCGAACAGGGTGCCCTGCGGCCCGCGCAGTACTTCCACCTGGGCCAGGTCGAACAGCGGGAAGCCCTTCAGGATCGGGTTCTCCTGCACGATGTCGTCGTACACCATCGACACCGGCTGCGACGCGTTGAGGTCGAAATCGCTGTTGCCCAGGCCGCGGATGTAGAAGCGCGGGAACTCGCGGCCGTAGGAGGTCTCGGCGTACACGCTGGGCGCGCGGGCAGCCAGCTGCAGCACGCCGTCGCCGGACTGGCCGAAGGCATCCAGCTTCTCCTGGGTCAGCACGGTGATCGACATCGGCACTTTCTGCAGGTTCTCCACCCGCTTGGAGGCGGTGACGTTCACGGTCTGCAGCTCGGTGGTCTTGGCTGCCGCAGCATCTTGCGCCAGCGCGGCGGAAACCGGCATGGCGAGCGCAACGAGAATGGAGGCGGCAAGCGCGGTGGCGCGCGACGGGGAGGCGACGGGCATAGAGGGTTCCCTGGCAGGATGGGCAACGGTGGTTCGCAGCAAGATCTTGCTGCGACGCAATATTGTCATACAACCCTGCTAGCGACGGAAGCGAGTGGCCGGAGGCACTTTTCGGAGGGTGAACGAACCCCCATGTAAGATGCCTGCACGTCTCGCGCGAGTCGCCGCCAAGCCCATGTCCCTGCACGATTTCCACCCGGCCGTCGCGACCTGGTTCCAGGCCACCTTCAGCGCGCCCACCGCGGCGCAGGCGGCGGCATGGCCGTCGATTCATGCCGGCCGGCACACCCTGGTGGCCGCACCGACCGGCTCGGGCAAGACCCTGACCGCGTTCCTCGCCGCGATCGACGCGCTGGTCCGCGAAGGCGTGGCGCACGCGGGCGTGCTGGCCGATGCCACCACCGTGGTCTACGTGTCGCCACTGAAGGCACTGTCGAACGACATCCACATCAACCTCGAGGCGCCGCTGGAGGGCATCCGCGCGGAGCTCGGGAAGCTGGGCCTGCCCGACGTGGCGATCCGCACGGCGGTGCGCACCGGCGACACGCCGCAGGCCGAGCGCACGCTGCTGCGCAAGCAACCGCCGCACATCCTGGTGACCACGCCGGAATCGCTGTACGTGCTGCTCGGCTCCGCCTCCGGCCGCGCGATGCTGGCGGACACGCGCACGGTGATCGTCGACGAGATCCACGCGATCGCGGGCAGCAAGCGCGGCGCGCACCTGGCGCTGTCGCTGGAGCGGCTGGAGTCGCTGTGCCAGCGCCGCCTGCTGCGGATCGGGCTGTCGGCCACACAGAAGCCCATAGAAGAGGTCGCCAACTTTTTGGTTGGCTCAACGTCCCCCTCTCCCCTCTGGGGAGAGGGCCGGGGTGAGGGGCCGGGCTTGCGCGATACGGCCAACGAAGCGGCCTCCGCCCCCTCTCCCCTGTGGGGAGAGGGCCGGGGTGAGGGGCCGGGCTTGCGCGATACAACCAACGAAGCGGCCTCTGCCCCCTCTCCCCTCTGGGGAGAGGGCCGGGGTGAGGGGCCGGGCTTGCGCGATACATGCAACGAAGCGGCCTCCGCCCCCTCTCCCCTGCGGGGAGAGGGCTGGGGTGAGGGGCCGGGCTTGCGCGATACGGGCAACGAAGCGGCCTCTGCCCCCTCTCCCCTGCGGGGAGAGGGCTGGGGTGAGGGGCCGGGCTTGCGCGATACAGGCAACGAAGCGGCCTCTGCCCCCTCTCCCCTCGGGGGAGAGGGCCGGGGTGAGGGGCCGGACTTGCGGGGACGCAGCGAAGGTGATGCTGCCATCGGTGGGCTTCCCGCGAGCACCCGCCCCTCACCTCAATCCTCTCCCCCAGGGGGAGAGGAGGCGAACGCGAGGAGCGATGTTTTCATCGTGGATGTGGGTCACACCCGCCCGCGCGACCTGGCGATCGAGGTGCCGCCGGTGCCGCTGGAAGCGGTGATGTCGAACGACAGCTGGGAGCTGGTCTACGACCGCCTGGCGCAGCTGGTGCAGGCGCACCGCACCACCCTGGTCTTCGTCAACACGCGGCGGATGGCCGAGCGCGCCGCGCGGCATTTGTCCGAACGGCTGGGCAAGGACCGCGTGGCGGCGCATCACGGCAGCCTGGCGAAGGAACAGCGGCTGGAGGCCGAGCAGCGGCTCAAGCGCGGCGAGCTGGCGGTGCTGGTGGCCACCGCGTCGCTGGAGCTGGGCATCGACATCGGCGAGGTCGACCTGGTCTGCCAGCTCGGTTCGCCGCGTTCGATCGCCGCGTTCCTGCAGCGCGCGGGCCGCTCCGGCCACAGCGTGGCGGGCACGCCGAAGGCGCGGCTGTTTCCGGCCACCCGCGACGAACTGGTCGAATGCACCGCCCTGCTCGACTGCGTGCGCCGGGGCGAGCTCGATGCGCTGGTGATGCCGCCGCAACCGCTGGATGTGCTGGCGCAGCAGATCGTCGCCGAGGTCGCCAGCCGGGAATGGAGCGAGGACGCGCTGTACGACCTGGTGCGCCGCGCGTATCCGTATCGCCGGCTCGCGCGCCGCGATTTCGATGCGGTGGTGCGCATGCTGGCCGAGGGCTTCAGCACCCGCCAGGGCCCGCGCGCGGCCTACCTCCACCGCGACGCCGTGCATGGCCAGCTGCGGGCCCGGCGCAGTGCGCGGCTCACCGCGCTGACCTCCGGCGGCACGATTCCCGACACCGCCGACTACAAGGTGGTGCTGGAGCCGCAGGCGATCATCGTGGGCACGGTGAACGAGGATTTCGCGGTCGAGAGCATGGCCGGCGACATCTTCCAGCTCGGCAACACCAGCTACCGCATCCAGCGGGTCGAGCGCGACCGGCTGCGGGTGGAGGATGCCCACGGCGCGCCGCCGAGCATCCCGTTCTGGCTGGGCGAGGCACCGGGGCGCAGCAACGAGCTGTCGTTCGGGGTGTCGCGCCTGCGCGAGGAGATCGCCAGCCAGCTCGATGCCGCCGGCGTGCCCGCGGCGGTGGCCTGGCTGCGCGATCACCTTGGCCTGAACGAGGCGGCCGCGCAGCAGCTGGTCGATTACCTGGCTCGGGCGAAGGCCGCGCTGGGCGTGCTGCCGAGCCAGCGCACGCTGGTGCTGGAGCGCTTCTTCGACGAGTCCGGCGGCACCCAGCTGGTCCTCCACACGCCCTGGGGCAGCCGGATCAACCGCGCGTGGGGACTGGCGCTGCGCAAGCGCTTCTGCCGCCAGTTCAACTTCGAGCTGCAGGCGGCGGCGACCGAGGATGCGATCGTGCTGTCGCTGTCGACCAGCCACAGTTTTCCGCTGGAGGAGGTCGCCCACTACCTGCACTCGAACAGCGCCGAGCATGTGCTGATCCAGGCCCTGCTCGACGCGCCGCTGTTCCCCGCGCGCTGGCGCTGGAACGCGGTGACCGCACTGGCGCTGCCGCGCTTCACCGGCGGCAGGCGCTCCCCGCCGCCGCTGCAGCGGATGAAGAGCGAGGACCTGCTCGCCGCGGTATTCCCCGACCAGGTCGCCTGCCTGGAGAACATCGTGGGCGAGCGCGAGGTGCCGGATCACCCGCTGGTCAACCAGACCATGCACGACTGCCTGCGCGAGGCGATGGACGTCGATGGCCTGCTGCAGATCCTGCGCGCACTGGAGGCGGGCGACATCGCCATCGTCGCGCGCGACCTCAGCGCGCCCAGCCCGTTCGCCGCCGAAGTGCTGAATGCCGCGCCGTACGCGTTTCTCGACGACGCACCGCTGGAAGAGCGCCGCACGCGGGCGGTGCAGACGCGCGGACTCAGCGGTGCGGACAGCGCCGACGAGCTGGGCCGGCTCGATCCGGAAGCGATCGCCGCCGTGCGCGACGAGGCATGGCCGCGGGTGCGCGATGCGGACGAGATGCACGAGGCGCTGACATTGCTGGGCTTTGCCAGCATGGATGAGGTGAATGCGAGTCCGGGCTGGCCCGATCACTTGCAGGCGCTGGCAGGAGCCCAACGTGCGACGCAACTCCGTATAGCGGTAGGAGCGACTTCAGTCGCGATGCCTTTGCAGGCGCTGGACAAGAGCATCGCGACTGAAGTCGCTCCTACCGATTCCAGGATCTGGACATCGGCCGAGCTGCTGCCGCTGTGGCAGGCACTGCACCCCGCCGGGGCGATGCAACCGCCGATAGCCGCGCCGGCCGAATACGCTGCGCAAGCCTGGACCCGCGAAGATGCCCTGCTGGAACTGGTGCGCCATCGGCTCGGTGGGCTCGGCCCGGTCACGGTGGAGGCGCTGGCGCCGTCGCTGGCCGTTTCGGCGGCGGACATCGAACAGGCGCTGCTGCGCCTGCAAGCCGAAGGCTACGTGATGCAGGGCCGCTTCAGCGCGGACGCGAGCGCCACCGAATGGTGCGAGCGCCACCTGCTGGCGCGCATCCACCGTTACACGATCGGCCGGCTGCGGCGCGCGATCGAGCCGGTCAGCCGGCGCCAGCTGATGCGCTTCCTGTTCGACTGGCAGCATGTCTCGACGGCGACCCGGCTGGCCGGTCCGGATGCGTTGAGCGCCACGCTGGGCCAGCTGGAAGGCTACGAGGCCGCAGCGGGCGCGTGGGAGTCGGAGATCCTGCCCGCACGCATCGGCGACTATTCGATCAGCTGGCTGGACGAGCTGTGCCGGGCCGGCCGGGTCGGCTGGAGCCGCCTGCGCGCGGGCGGCGGTGGTGGTGGTGGCGGGCCGGTGCGCAGCACGCCGATCGTGCTGTTGCCGCGCCGCACGATGGCCGTCTGGACGGCCGTGGCGTCGAACGATCCGCAGGACATCCTGCTGTCGTCTCGGGCGCAGGCGGTGGCCGATGCACTGCGCGAGCGCGGCGCGCTGTTCTTCGACGAGCTGCTGGACGCCGCCCGGCTGCTGCGCACCGAGCTGGAGGACGCACTCGGCGAGCTGGTCGCCGCCGGCCGGGTCAGCGCGGACAGCTTCGCCGGCCTGCGCGCGCTGCTGCTGCCCGCGGCCCGGCGCGCCGGCGGCCGCCATCGGCGCCTGCGCCGACACCAGCTCAGCGGCATCGAGGACGCGGGACGCTGGTCGCTGGTGCGGACTTCTCTTCTCCCGGGGCAGGCGTCTGCGCAAGATCGCCCCCTCACCTCAATCCTATCCCCCATGGGGAGAGGAGGCGATGGCGGCGCTTCGCGCCAGGTTGATTCCATTGAAGCGGTGGAGCACATCGCGCGCGCGCTGCTGCGCCGCTACGGCGTGGTGTTCTGGAAACTGCTCGAACGCGAGGCGCCCTGGCTGCCGTCGTGGCGCGAGCTGTCGCGCGTCTACCAGCGGCTGGAGGCGCGCGGCGAGATTCGTGGCGGGCGGTTCGTCGAGGGTCTGGTCGGCGAACAGTTCGCCCTGCCCGAGGCGATCGCGCCGTTGCGCGCCGTCCGTGCCCGGGCGGATGACGGCGAGCTGGTCTGCCTCAGCGGCAGCGACCCGCTGAACCTGGTCGGCACCGTGCTCGCCGGCGACAAGGTGCCGGCGCTGGCCGGTTCACGCGTGCTCTACCGCGACGGCATGCCGATCGCGGCGCTGATCGGCGGCAAGCTCTCGCCACTGATCGAGCTCTCGCCCGCCGAGACCCAGCAGGCCCGGCACGCACTGCTGCGCCACCCGCCCGCCCGGGCGAACACGCCACTCCCGACGCACTGATCGGGACACGATTCGATGGGATGCCTGCCCGTGCTGCTGCTGTTCCCGCTGGGCTTCGGTGTCGGTTACCTGCTCGCCGGCGAGCGCGGCGCCGCCTGGGGCGCCGGTGGCGGCCTGCTGCTGGGATTGCTGCTGATGGGACTGTTGATCAGGGCACTGCGCGCGCGCCGCTGAGCCTCACAGCTTGAGATAGATGCGGCGCCGATCCATCGCCCACACGATCAACCACCACAGCGCCACGAACGCCACGGCGAATGCCAGCGAGGGGACGTACGGGCCGAAGCGCGGCGTCATCCAGTCGGCGAACAGCCGCCGGTACCACGCCTCCTGACCCAGCGCCGGCAATACGATCTGCATCAGCTCCGAGCCGGCGTAGGCGGCGATCGCGTTGACCCCGAAGCGCCGCCCCAGCGCCGGCCAGCCGTGCCGATCGATCAGCTGGTGGCATGCCAGCAGGGCCAGGCTGGCCCAGCCCGCCGTCCACAGCACGAAGGACGGGGTCCACAGGTTCTTGTTCAGCGGCAGCCAGCACGACCACAGCGCGCCCAGCAGCAGCGACAGCACGCCGGCGATCAGCAGCGCCTTGAGCTTGTCCTGGCGCAGCCAGCAACCCGCGCGCAGGCCGAGCAGGCTCGTGACCAGCGACGGCAAGGTGCCGAGCAGGCCTTCCGGATCGTGCCCCCGGCCGCTGAGCGGATCGATCTGATAGACGAAGCGGCCGAACAGCGCGCTGTCGGTGCGGCTGACGATGTTCGTCCACGGCTCCAGCGAGCCGCCGAGCAGCAGCAGGCCCCAGTAGCCGGCCAGCACCAGCGCGATCGCCGCCCACTGCGTGCGCGGCCGGGTGTGGATCGCGAACAGCGCCACGCCGGCGTAGCACGCGCCGATCCGTTGCAGCACGCCGGGCAGGCGCAGATGCGCGCCGGGCATCCACCACGCCGCCAGCAGGTTGATCGCCACACCCAGGCCCAGGATACGCAGCGCCCGCCACAGCGCGGCGCGGGTCAGCGCCGCGGGCGTGGCGGCGCCCTGTTCCAACCGCGGCAATACGGCCAGTGCCACCGACACGCCGACCACGAACAGGAAGAACGGAAACACCAGGTCGGTCGGCGTGCAGCCGTTCCAGGCCGAATGCTCCAGCGGCGCGTAGACGTGATCCCAGTCGCCCGGGTCGTTGACCAGCAGCATCGCCGCCACGGTGCAGCCGCGCAGCGCGTCGAGCGAAGCCAGCCGGCGCGGCGTACTCATTGCGCGGCTGCGCCCGGGTGCAGCGACAGGCTGTCGATCGCGTACAGCGGGCCGTCGATCGGCGCGGTGTAGATCAGGCACAGGCTGTGCTCGCCCTGCTGCACCGGCAGCGCGGCATCGAGCGCGAAACGGCGGGAGGCGTGGGCCGGGTCGGGCAGCGGCATGCTGGCCAGCACCGTGCCCTTGCAGTCGTCCTTGTGCACCACCAGCTCGCCGAACGGCGTGCTGTGCGGGCGCGACACCACCAGCTTCTGTTCGTGCGCCAGCGCGTAGTTGCGCTCCAGCCGCACCGCCTCGACGTGGATCGCATCGACGCCGTCGATCAGGGTGGCGGGCACCCGTTGGCAGCTGTTGAACACGTTGATGCTGTAGACCGGCGCCAGCGAGGTCGCGTCCGGCAGCGGCTGCACGCGCAGGCGGAAATCGCTGCCCGGGCAGTTCGGCAACGCATTGCCGCTGAAGCCGAGCAGCTGCGCGCGCTCGATCACGCGCTCGCGAGGCGCGGCCAGCACGCTGCCGTCGGCGGCAAAGGTGGCGACGCGCACGGTGACCGGCAAGGTCACCTCGAACGGCGCCTGGTAGACCGGCGAATGCGCGTCGGGCGCGCTGCCGTCGAGCGTGTAGCGCAGCGTGCCGGCATCGGCCTGATTGGCCAGGGTGACGGTGGCGCGGCCGGTGGCCAGCGCCTGGGTGCTGTCCAGCGTGATAGCGGCGGCGAACGCGCTGTCGGCATAGCCGATGTCCTGCGCGCGGTAGCGTGCGAACTGCGCCGGCAGGCGCGCGATGAAGCTGCTCCAGTTGCGCGCGGCGGCGGGCGACCAGTCGACCTCGCCGAGCGCATCCAGCCGCGGGAAGACCGCGTGCTCGACGTGCTTCATCGTCGGCATGTGCTCGGTCCACGCATTCGCCTGCGCGCCCAGCACGTGCTTCGCCTCGCTGGCGTCGAGCTCCTTCGGCACCGGCTCGAACGCATACACCCTGGCCAGATCCTGTACCGGAACGCGTCCGGCGGTCTCGTCCGGGTGATCGCTCTGCAACTGGTCGAAGTACAGCTCCGGCGCGGGCGACAGCACGACATCGTGACCGAGCTGGGCGGCCCTGATCGCGCCCATGCTGCCGCGCCACGACATCACCGTGGCATCGGCCGGCACGCCGCCGTCGAGGATCTCGTCCCAGCCGACCAGGCGTCGCCCGTGCGCGTCGAGGTAGCGGCCGACGCGGTCGATGAACCAGCCTTGCAGGGCGTTCTCGTCCTTCAGCCCCAGCGCGTGCATCTTCGCCTGCACCGCCGGCGAGGCCTGCCACTGATCCTTGATCGCCTCGTCGCCGCCCAGATGGATGTAGCGCGACGGGAACAGCGCCATCACCTCGTCGAGCACGTTGTCGATGAACTGGAAGGTGCTGTCGTCGACGTTGTACAGATACGGATTGACGCCCCAGTCCACCGACACCGCCGGACGCTCACCGGTGACGCCCAGCCGTGGATACGCCGCCACCGCCGCCTGGGCGTGGCCGGGCATGTCGATCTCCGGCACCACCGTGATGTAGCGGGCGGCGGCATAGGCCACCACCCGGCGGATCTGCTCCTGGGTGTAGAAACCGCCATAGCGCATCGGCTCGCCATCGTGGCCGGCCTGGGGCGGCGTGCGCCACGCGCCGATGCGGGTGAGCTCGGGGTAGCGCTTGATCTGGATGCGCCAGCCCTGGTCGTCGGTGAGATGCCAGTGGAACGTGTTGAGCTTGTGCTCGGCCATCTGCTGCAACAGCCGCTCGACCTCAACCACGCTCTGGAAGTGCCGGGCGGAGTCCAGCATCAGCCCGCGCCAGGCGAAGCGCGGCTGGTCGCGGATATGCAGCAGCGGCACGTTCACCGCACCGTGCTGCGCGTCGGGCGTGAGCAGTTGCCATGCGCTGACCGCGCCGTAGAACAGGCCCGCGTCGTCACGGGCGGTGATGCGGATGCCGCTCGGCGTGACGTCCAGCGTGTAGCCCTCGCGGTTCGCCACGGCGGCCTGCGGATCACGCCGCAACACGATCGCTTTGTCGGTCGCGCCACCTTGCCGTACCGCCAGTTGCAGACCCCGCGTGCGGGCCACCCGGTCGGCCAGCCAGGCGGCCGTGCGGCGGGTCGCGGCGCGATCGTCGGCAAGCACGATCGGCGTCTGCGGACCGACGCTGAATCGACCCGGGCTCAGCTGGAGTTCGGCCGGTAGCGGAATCAGGGACGGCGGCGCAGGGATGGCGGATGCCAGCCGGGGCGCTGCCGCCGCCGGGGCGCCGAACGCGAGCAGGTATCCGCAGCACAGCAGGAACAAACGGCGGGTCATCGGCGATCTCCGGCACAGGGCGGGAAGGATGCCATGCGCGGCGCGGCATGACGCTCCAAAAAAATCGGGCCCGAAAATGCCTGCTCGGGCCCGCTTGGGGAGAGTGCGCAGCCGTCCCTGGCTCGCGTCGGCGTGAAACGGCTTCAGATCTTGAAGCGGAGGTTGAGGTAGTACTGCCGCCCGTTCACGTAGAACGCATAGGGTTGCTTTCCGTAGGCATCGTTCTGGGTGTAGTACTTCAGCTTCGGATTGTTGAGGTTCATCGCGTCCAGCGAAATCGACATCCAGTCGTTGATCTTGTAGCCCAGCGACGCGGCGAGATTGCCGATGCCCGACTGGAAGTACGTGTCGGTGCGGCTCACCCCGGCGAAGAACGACGAGCGGTAGGTGTAGCTGATGCGGGCGTTGAAGCGCTCGTTCTCGAAGTAGCCCGACACGTTGTAGGTCCTCTTCGAGGTGCCCTGCAGCGGCTTGCCGCCGTCGGCATGGCCGGACGCATAGGTGTAGTTGGCCGCCACGCCGAAGTTCTGGCCGATCGGCTGGATGTAGTTCAGCTCGACGCCCTTGATGTTGCCGTTGACGTTGGTCGGCACGCTGATCAGGTAGGTGTTGTAGACGTCGTGACCGGCCGCATTGCTGGCCTGCAGGTCCTTGAACACCCGATCCTGGTTGCCGAAGTTGATGTAGTTCTTCAGGTCCATGTCGTACACGCCGGCCGACAGCAGGCCGCGCGGGGCGAAGTACCACTCGATCGCCGTGTCGAAGTTGGTCGAGATCAGCGGATCGAGCTTCGGGTTGCCGCCGCTGCCGGTGTGGGTCAGGTCGTCGGCGGAGACCGAACCGGCCAGCGCCGAGTAGTCCGGCCGGGTCATGGTCTGCGACACCGCGACGCGCGCGACCAGGTCGTCGGTCATGTCGAACTTCAGGTTGGCACTGGGCAGGAACTTGTCGCTGGTCTTCCTGAACGTGTTCCAGTAGTAGTCACCGAAGGCCGAACCGGTGATCGGACCGACCACGGTGCTGGCATCGGCATCCGGCGCGGTACTGGTATAGCCGATGTTCTCCTTGGTGCGGACATAGCGCACGCCGATATTGCCGCTCCAGCGGTCGCCGGCGAAGTTGGCCTGCAGGTAGGCGGCGGAGTCCTTCTCGTTCACCTTGTAGATGTCGTTGAAGTAGAACCGGGTGACCGGGTCGCGGTTGGCGAACTGCGCGTCGATCGCGGCGAGCTGGCCCGGGGTGTAGTACCAGATGTTGCTGGGGAAGGTGCCGCCCAGCGAGCTGCCGAAATCGCTCGGGTAGTTCGAGTGCGCGGTCGGGTAATTCGCCGCATTCTGCCAGTCGGTGGCGAAGTTCGGCCCCTGGGCGATCTCCGACGGGTTCTCGCGGGTGTGGTCGGCATAGCGCACGCCGAATTCCAGCGAGGACAGCACGCTGTCGTCGAAGTCGAACTCGCCATCGCCCTGGAACCAGTTCTCCTTGTCCTTCACGTGGATGTCCTGGCCACCGAAGATCCAGCCTGCCGAGGGCAGGATGCCGGACGGCGAACTGTTGTCGCCGCCCTGCGCCCAGTTGATCGGCTTGCTGGTTCCGTTCATGGCCCAGCTGGCGCCGGCGCCCGCGCCGGTACCCAGCTCGATCACGTCCTGGGTCGGGCTGTCGCCCTTGCCGTGGGTGGTGCCGATCTGGCCCTTGAAGCTGAGGTGATCGGTGGCATGCCAATCGGCATCCAGGGTCACGTAGTTCGACTCGGACGAGGCGCCCGGTCGCGAGATCTGGTCGTACACGCCATAGGGCGTGGTGCTGCCAGGCTGGGCGGCGAACGTGGCGTTGGTCAGCACGTTGTTCCTGACCGTGTAGCCCGGCTGCAGACCGGCACCGCCCGGCACGAACTGGCTCGCCCACATCAGGTAGTTGCGGTTGTAGTTGTCGGCCTTGAGCTTGGAGTAGAAGCCGCTGAGGTCCAGGGTCAGGTTGTCGGTCGGCTTGATCTCGAAGTCGATCACGCCGCCCTTGCGCTCGCGTTGCTGGGTGAACAGCGCCGCGCCGGTCAGGTTCGGGTAATACACCCCGGCGAGGTCCGGATGGGCCACGGCGATGGGGTCGGTGGCCGCGATCTTGTTGTAACCACCGATGACCTCCTGGCCGTTGCGCTGCAGGCTGCGCTTCTCGTAGAAGCCCTGCACCAGCACGCCCATGGTGTTGCTGTCGTTCTTCCAGTTGAACAGCCCGCTGAACTGCGGCTTGGTGTTGCCGGGCAGGTCGGCGTAGACGCCGCCCACCGAGGCCTCGCCGGTCACCTGCTTGGCGAACTCCAGCGGCTTGCGCGTGATGATGTCGACCGAGCCGGCGGCGCCGCCTTCGACGATCTTCGCCTCGGAACTCTTGTGCACCACCACCTGGCTGACGATCTCCGCCGGCAGCAGGCTGTAGCTGACGCTGCGCCCGACGGTCTGCACCTGGCTCAGCACGAACCAGTCGCCGGTGCCCACGGTGTGACCGTTGACCAGGGTCTGGGTCATGCTGGGATTGGTGCCGCGCAGGCTGACCCGGTCGTTTTCGTCGAAGCCGCCCTCGCTGGCGCTGGACGAGCTGATGTTGACGCCGGGCAGGCGCTGCAGCGTATCGGCCACATTCTTGGCCGGCAGCTTGCCGATGTCTTCGGCGGTGACGATCTCGACATGCGAGACGGCGTCCTTCTTCAGGGCCAGCGATTCCGCCTCGCTGTCGCGGATGCCGATGACGGTGACGGTCGCCAGTGTCCTGGCCTTGGCCTTCTGCGACTGGGCCGTGCCGCTGTCGGTCGACTGCGCGCTGTCCTGCGCATACAGCGCACCCGAGACACACAGGCTGGTGATGATGCTCGCGGCTAGCAATGTCTTGCGGTAATTCATGATGTTCCTCCCCTCAGAGGCTGGATCGAATCAGGACCGGCATGGCGACGGTCATGGGCTGGTTGATGGTCTGGCGTGCTCGTTGGCTTGGCGCCGTGTCACTGGATCGGGCTCGTCCCTCCCGCTTGCTCCTCGTCTTTCCCCTCGTCCAGAAACCAGCCTGCGGCGCCAATGACACCAAGCTGGCCGTGCTCGATCAGTCGTACCGGAATCTGTTGCAGATAGGCGCGCATCACGCCCTTGTTGAAGTAGCGTTCGGCAAAGCTGCTGGCCAGCAGGAACGCCTGGATCTGGGGCAGGATGCCGCCGGCCAGGTAGACGCCACCGCGGGCGCCGTACAACAGCACCAGGTCGCCGACGAAGCTGCCGAGCAGGCCGCAGAACACTTCCAGCGATTCCACCGCGGCGGCGTCGCTGCCGGCCAGCGCGGCGCCGGTGAGTTCGGCCGGGGTCAGCAGACGCGGCACGCTGTCGCGCAGCTCGCACAGCGCGCCATAGACCTTGAGCAGGCCCGGTCCGGACAGCGCATCCTCGAAGGACACGTGCGAGCGCTCGCGCCGGAGCACCCGCAGGATCTCGATCTCGCGTTCGTTGCCCGGCGCCAGCGACACCTGGCCGGCCTCGGTGGCCAGCACCTGCGCCCGCGGATGCCCCGGCAGCAGCACCGCCGAGCCCAGCCCGGTACCCGGCCCCATCACCAGCACCGGCCCGCTGGATGCCGGATGGACCGCCTCGATGATCGTGCGGGTCTCGCCGGGATCGATGAACTGGGTGGCGTAGGCGACCGCCTCGAAATCGTTGATCACGGCCAGCCGGTCGATGCCGAGGCCCTCGCGGATGGCCCGGATCGATACCGGCCAGGGCAGGTTCTCGTTGATGATCGCGTCGTCGAGCACGTAGCCGGCACAGGCGATGGCGCAGTCTCGGATGTTTCCCCGCGCCGACGCGTACGGCGTGTCCGCCAGCTGCGCCACGAAATCCTGCAGCATCGCGGCCAGCCCGCTCCAGTCGGCGCAGCTGTAACGGTGGTAGTGCAGCACGCTGACCGGCTGCCGGCCTGCGGCATTGCGGATGACCAGGCCGATGCGCGCATGGGTGCCGCCGACATCGGCCGCCAGGAACGGCCGCTCCGGGCCGCGCGCCGACATCGCCGACGCGCCGGCGGCCGACGCGTCAGCCGCCGGCGCCGCCGGGGACGGTTGCGTTGCATGACGCTGGTTGGCGACTTCCCCCACTGTGTTCTCCCGTAACCGGCACTTGCCCGAGCCGGGTGGCGATACCCGCCGCCGCTGCGCATCGAGCTGTTCCGAGCGGAGTCTGCTTCCAGAATGACAACGTTGTCAACAAGGATCATGACAAATTCGCGAAGCCGCGATGCGGTGCCGCAACATAACTGTCGTGACATGCATGCAGATCGCTGCAGCGAACCACGCAATTTGCCTTTAGCCGCTGTAATTGTGGCCTTCTCTCGTACCATGCCGGATTGCCGCGGCGCCACACGATGGTTAAAGAACAGCCGTATGGGCGGCCAATTCGTCAGCCGTTCCGGCGCGGCCCGACGCGGTGCGGATTGACAACGTTGCACTTTCCGAGGAATAAAGAGACATTCCTGTCTGTCCCGGTCATTCGGCCGGTGCGACACGGTCGACTCCGGGGAGCACAGAAAATCATGGCAAGCACACTGGCGGCGACGCCATCCGAGCGGACCCACCTGGGTCCGATGCTGATCATCGGCATGCTGTTCTTCATCTTCGGCTTCGTCACCTGGCTCAACGGGCCGCTGATCACCTTCGTCAAACTGGCGTTCCAGGTCGGCGATGCCTATGCGTTCCTGGTGCCATTCGCGTTCTACATTTCCTACCTGGTGTTCTCGCTGCCCGCCTCGATCATCCTTCGCCGCACCGGCATGAAGATGGGCATGGCGCTGGGTCTGTTCGTGATGGCGATCGGCGCCGTGCTGTTCGGCCAGTTCGTCGCCGCGCGGGTGTTCGCCGGCGCGCTGACCGGACTGTTCGTGCTGGGCGCCGGGCTGTCGCTGCTGCAGACCGCCTCCAATCCGTACATCAGCATTCTTGGCCCGATCGACAGCGCCGCGCAGCGCATCGCGTTCATGGGCATCTGCAACAAGGTGGCCGGTATCCTGGCACCGCTGCTGATCGGAACGCTGGTGTTGAACGGCATCGGCGATCTCGACCAGAAGGTCAAGGCCGCCGATCCGGCCGCTCGCGAACTGCTGCTCAATGAATTCGCGGCCAAGGTCCACGCACCCTACCTGGTCATGGCCGGCATCCTGGCCGTGCTGGCCATCTGGATCGCGCGCTCGTCGCTACCGGACATCGAGGCGGGCACCGCCAACAGCGCACCCGTACGCGCCGGCGCCACGGCGACGCGCGCCAGCATCCTGCGCGTTCCGCACCTGTGGCTGGGCGTGCTGTGCCTGTTCCTGTACGTCGGGGTGGAAGTGATGGCCGGCGACGCCATCGGCACCTATGGCGCCAGCTTCCACCTGCCGCTCGACCAGACCAAGTTCTTCACCGCGTTCACGCTGACGGCGATGCTGCTCGGCTACTTTGCCGGCCTGCTGCTGATCCCGCGGATCGTGTCGCAACAGCGTTATCTGGCCATCTCGGCGGTGCTCGGCGTGCTGTTCTCGGTCGGCGCCTTCCTCACCCACGGCTATGTCTCGGTGGGCTTCGTCGCCTCGCTCGGTTTCGCCAACGCGATGATGTGGCCGGCGATCTTTCCGCTGGCGATCAAGGGGCTCGGCAGCCTGACCGAACGCGGCTCGGCCCTGCTGATCATGGCGATCGCCGGTGGCGCGGTGGTACCGCAGCTGTTCGTGCACCTCAAGGAACACATCGACTTTCAGCTCGCCTTCATGCTGCTGATGGTGCCGTGCTACCTGTACATCCTGTACTACGGACTGGCCGGCCACCGGGTCGGCCAGCAACGGCCCGGATGAATTGCGCTTCGCTCCCCGCGGGCCCATAAGCTAGGATGCAGCAGGTTCCGCGCGCTTCCGCGCGGTCCGGTCGGCGCGATGGCGCACGGTGCCTTACTCCATGGTTCACGAGGTTCAGCGGGTGCGTAGCGCCACCATAAAGGATGTCGCGGAACGGGCAGGCGTCTCGCTGAAGACCGTTTCGCGCGTGATCAACAACGAACCGTCGGTGCATGCGCGCACCCGCGAGAAAGTGCAGCGCGAGATCGACGCGCTCGGCTACCAGCCCGACCCGTCCGCACGCAGCCTGCGCAGTACCCGCGCCTATGCGCTGGGGCTGGTCTACGACAATCCCAACGCGCACTACATCATCAACCTGCAGCGCGGCGCGCTGGCCGCCTGCCGCAACAGCGGCTTCGGCCTGCAGATCCATCCCTGCGACTCGTCCTCGCCCGACCTCGCCGACGAATTGCGCGAGCTGGTGCGGCGCTCGCGGCTGGCCGGGCTGGTACTGGCGCCGCCGATGTCGGAGCAGCCGGAACTGATCCGCCGCCTGAGCGAGGCGAAGGTCCCGTTCATGCGGATCATCTCCGCACGCAAGGACCCGCAGGACGGCTACCCCTGCGTCTACGTCGACGACCGCGACGCGGCCTACGCGATCACCGAGCACCTGATCCAGCTCGGCCACCAGCGCATCGGTTTCCTGTGGGGCGGGCGCGAGCACCGCTCCAGCCCCGAGCGCTACCAGGGCTACGAGGACGCGCTGAAGGATTACGGCATCGCGCTGGACCGCAAGCTGATCCTGCCCGGCGACTACACCTTCGACGACGGCTTCCGCGGCGCACGCAAGCTGCTGGCGCTGAAGGACCGCCCCACCGCGATCTTCGGCTCGAACGACGAGATCGCCGCCGGCGTCCTGGCGGCGGCGCACTCGGACGGCATCAACGTGCCGTACGAGCTGTCGATCGCCGGCTTCGAGGACAGCCCGTTCTCCAAGCAGTCCTGGCCGGCCCTGACCACCGCGCGCCAGGCCACCGAGGAGATCGCGCGGCACGCGGCCCAGCGGCTGATCGACGACCTGCAACGCGAGGCCAACGGCGAGCCGGCCCGGCATGCCAACGAAGGCTTCAGCCCCGAGCTGGTGGTTCGCGGCTCGACCGGGCCGCGGCACACCGGCTCACCCAAGCGCTGACCGCTCAGTGGCCGACGTTGTCGGTCTGCTCGATGAAGCGGGCGACGTTGTCGTGCAGCAGTTTCAGCGACGGCTCGTGCGCGTACACCATGTGCCCGGACGGATACCACGAGTAGCTGATGTTGGCGTCGAGGCTGGCCGGGATCGGCAGGTGATGGTCTTCGTAGTCGGCCGCGAAGTACGGCGTGGCCAGGTCGTAATAGCCGCCGTTGACGTAGACCTTGAGGTTCGGATCGGTCTTCATCGCCATCGCCAGGTCCGGCATCACGTTGGTCGAGGACTGCAGCGCCTCGCCCTGCACGCCCGGTGCCTTGTGCGAGGAGTCCCAATGGTCGATGTCGGCAAACAGCCGGTAGTGCTGGCCGTCGCCGAACTTCAGCTGCTTGCGCACGTAGTCGTTGAACGCCGCCACGTAGGCCGAGCTGATCGCCGAGGACTGCGGGTCGTATTCGGAGTTCTTGCCCATCGGGTCGATCGACGGCCCGGAGAAGCGCGTGTCCAGCCGGCCGGTGGTGGTGTCGTCGCCGGTCTGCAACTCATGCTCGAACATGCCGCCGCTCACGCGCAGGTTCGCCTTCAGCAGGTAGGCCACCGGCAGGCCGGTGTACTGGTGCAGCTTCTCGGCCACCGCCTGCTTCTGGGCCTCACCCAGGCGCGAGCCGGCCGTCAGCGCCTGCGCGTAGGGGCCCATCGCGTACTGCTCCACCTCATGCAGGAACGGCTCCAGCGCCGCCGGCTGCTGCGGCAGCTTGTGGTGGTAGAACGCGGTGGCGGCATAGGTCGGCAGCCCCAGCTCGTACGGCAGGTCGATGCCGGGATTGAACTCGGGCCCGTCGATGCTGGTGTCGAAGCTGAGGATCTGCGACAGCAGGATCACGCCGTTGAGGTCGACGCTGTCCTCGTTGGTGAGGATGTTCGCCACCACCGCCGACCGGGTGGTGCCGTAGCTCTCGCCGAACAGGTACTTCGGCGAATTCCAGCGACCGTATTTCGACATGAACTGGGTGATGAACTGGGCGAACGCGTGGCCGTCGCCGTCGACGCCGTAGATCGCCTTCTTGCGATCCTTCATCTGCTCCTCGCGCTTGCTCTTGTCCGCTTCGTCGGCGATCAGCCGGCTGAAGCCCGCGCCGGGCGCATCGATGAACACCACGTCGGAAGCATCGAGCAGGCTGTAGTCGTTGTTGATCAGCCGGTACGGCGCCGCCGGCGTATGCGTATCGTCCGCCGTCACCACGCGCTTCGGGCCGAACGCGCCCATGTGCAGCCACACCGTCGCCGAACCCGGGCCGCCGTTGTAGATGAAGGTGACCGGCCGCTTCGCCGCATCCACGCCCTTCTTGAAATACGCCACGTAGAACATGCTGACCTGCGGCTCGTCCTCCTTGTCGCCGCTGCCGTGCAACACCAGGGTACCGGCCACCGCCTTGTAGTCGATGCGCTTGCCCTCGACCGACACCGAACCCTCGCTGGTCGACGACTGCGGCTGCACCAGCGCGGCATCGGGCTTCGCCGCCGGCTTGGCCTTGTCGTCCTTCTTGTCCGGGCCGGCGATCGCGACCGAGCTGAGCAACAGCGCGGCGAGCGCCGCGGCGAGGGGGAGTTTGCGCATGGGGAACATCCTGGGTCATCGGGCCAAATCCCAGCATAGGGGCCCGGTCGACCGGCTTTCATCACCCAGAAGTCATTGCCTGCGGCGCAGGAACGTTCGCCCCCTGGCGACCCGGCGCCACGAGACTCCCGGGCGCCGGACGGGGGAACTCAGGCTGCCATGCCCTTGAACGGTCCGGCCCGCGCAGTGGCGGCAGGACCCGCGCACCGCGTGCATTCCTCGGATGGGCCGGTCAGCCGCAGCAGCCCGATGCGTCACCTGCCGCGAGTGCGAGCTGAACCGGAGGGCACGGCACGTCGGCGTATGAGCAGAACACGCAGCACTTGCCGGGCAATGGCGAAAGCAGCTCGCCGCAACCCGTGCACTCGTAGAAATGGATGCAGCAATCCACCGGCATGGTCTCGAGCTTCGCATGACCACAGAACGGACACGTGATGGTTGAGGACAAGGTCGTTGTCATGCGCCACCTTTGCGGATGTATCGGTCACGAAGGCCGGATGGCGAGTGTAACGGCAGCGCGCCGCGGCGACCCGTGGCCGCTCAGCCCCACGCGATCACGCCGATCGCCAGCAGGGCCAGCAGCACGCCACCGAGGTTGAGCCGGCTCAGCCGCTCGCGGAACAGCAGCAGGCCGACCAGCGCGCCCAGCGCCACCACGCCGATGTTCATGCTGGCGAAGACCAGCGCCGGGTGCTGCGGCAGCGCGCGATGGCCGCGCAGGTAGAACAGGATGTTGCCGAAATTGGCCAGGCCCAGGGCGATGCCGCCCAACGCACTGCGCCCGTTGAAACGGACGCGTCCGCGCAGGTGCCGCCACAGCGGCAGGGCGAATGCGAGCGGCAGCGCCAGCGCGAACATCGCCTGCAGCGACGCGCCCAGCGGCACGCCGGCCAGCGCCACCCGCTTGAACAGGATGTCGATGGTGCCGAAGCCGGCGAACACCAGCAGCGGGTAGAGCCAGGCGGCGACGCCGTCGCTGCGAGCCGCGGCGCCGGTACGCCAGATCATGCACAGCAGCGCCAGCAGCCCCAGCACGATGCCGGCCAGCTTGAGCGCGGTGAGCCGTTCGCCGAACAGCACGAACGCGGCCAGCAGCGAGATCAGCAGCGACAGCCGCTGCGCCGCGTCGCTGCGGACGATGCCGGCATGCCGCACCGACGCGCCCAGCGCAAGGAAGATCGTCGGCAGCAGCAGGCCCAGCCCGGCCAGCGCCAGCCACGGCGCGCCGGGTGCGCGCAGCCCCGCCAGCGGGGGCTGCAGCACCAGCGCGGTGAGCACGCCGGCCACCACGTAGTTCCAGGCGATCGCCTGGCCCACGTCGACATCGAGACGGCGTGCTAGCTTCAGCAGCACCGAGACCAGCACGCTGCACAGCACGCTCAGCCAAACGAAGATCATCCCGCACTCCCGCCAGAATCAGCCGGCATTGTGACGCAGCACGGGCCGAAGCCGGGCCGATGCGCAGGGATCAGCCGCGCAGGCTCTTGAACAGCATCAGGATCGCCACCGCGATGATCGCCAGCGCGAAGATCAGGTTCAACGCGCCGCGCGTCTTCGCCAGCCGCTTCGCGCCGATCGCGCCGAGCCAGCCACCGACGATGCCGCCGCCGATGAACTCCGCCGCGACCGGCCAGTCGATCAGACCGGAGATGGCGTAGTTGGCTGCCGCGGTGAGGCCGAATGAACCCACCGCGAACAGCGATGTGCCGATGGCGTAGATGATCTCCATGCCGCTGGCGAACATCAGCCCGGGCACGATCAGGAAGCCGCCGCCGATGCCGAAGAAGCCGGACAGCCCTCCGGCACCCAGGCCGATCGCGCCGAGCCGCGGGTACATGTGCGGCAGCGGGTAGCGATCCGGGCCGCCGCGGCGGCCACGCAGCATCAGCGCCGCCACCACCAGCATCAGCAGGGCGAACAGCACCAGCAGGTGCTGCCCGTTGACCGCCTTGCCGATGCTCGATCCGATGTACGCGCCGACCACGCCGGTGGCGGCGAAGGTGAATGCCGCCTTCCAGCGCACATGACCGGCGCGGGCGTGCGGGATCAGGTTGGCGAACGCGTTGATCGCCACCGCCAGGGCACTGGTCCCGATCGCCAGGTGCGGATCGTGCACCCCGACCACGTACAGCAGCAGCGGCACGGCGAGGATCGAGCCGCCGCCGCCGATCAGCGCGAGCGAGAAGCCCACGGCCGAACCGCACACGATGGCGAGCAGGGCCTGCAAGGTCAGCAGATGGTGCATGGGGGGATTCCGGTGGCGAATGTCTTCGGTCGGCGAGACGGAATAGCTCGAACGTCGACCCATCCGCTCGCACGGGGCGAGCTCATGGGCCGAGGCAGGCCGTGGCGGTCTACTGAACGTGCGCCGCGTCGCCCAGTCGGGGCCGCAGCGCCGACAGGTCGTAGCCGGCGGTGCGGGCGGTTTCCAGGATCGCATCGGCCGGGCCCTTCGCCTGCAGTGCCCACAAGGTGCTGGAACGCGTACCGGTGCGGCAGAACGCCAGCACGGGTCCGGGCAGGTCGGCCAGCGCCGCGGCGAATGCGCTCACCTGCGCCTCCTGCAACTGGCCCGGCACCACCGGAATATGCCGATAGTCGAGCCCGGCCTGGCTTGCCGCGGCGGCCAGCATGGCGCTGGTCGGCTGGCCCGGCTCTTCGCCATCGGGACGGTTGTTGATGACGCTGCGAAAGCCCTGCGCGGCGAGCGCCGCGATGTCGGCGACTCCGATCTGGGGGCTGACGCTGAGGTCTCTTGAAAGCGGCCGAAGCTGCATCGGTGTTCTCCTGCGGAATGGTTGTGGGCGGGCCGGATTCAGATCGCATCCAGCGGAATTTTCAGATAGCGCACGCCGTTGTCCTCGGCCGGGGGCAGCCGGCCGGCGCGCATGTTCACCTGCACCGCGGGCAGGATCAGCTGCGGCATCGACAAGGTGGCGTCGCGCGTGGTGCGCATGCTCACGAAGTCCGCTTCGCCGACGCCCTCGTGCACGTGGATGTTGCCGCGACGTTCGGCGCCTACCGTGGTCTCGCAGGCAAACTCGTCGCGACCGGGCGCCTTGTAGTCATGGCACAGGAAGAGGCGGGTGCTGTCCGGCAGCGCGAAGATCTTCTGGATCGAGCGGAACAGGGTGGCCGCGTCGCCACCGGGAAAGTCGCAGCGGGCGGTGCCGTAGTCGGGCATGAACAAGGTGTCGCCGACGAACGCGGCGTCGCCGATCAGGTGGGTCATGCAGGCCGGCGTATGGCCCGGCGTGTGAATGGCCGTGGCCTCGATGCTGCCGATCAGGTAGCGCTCGCCGTCGCTGAACAGATGATCGAACTGGCTGCCATCGCGACGGAACTCGCTGCCCGCGTTGAACAGCGTGCCGAAGCTCTCCTGCACCGCACGAACGTGCTCGCCGATGCCGAGCTTGCCGCCCAGGATGGATTGCACATGGGGCGCCGCCGAGAGGTGATCGGCATGCACGTGGGTGTCGATGACCCACTCCACGGTCAGCTCCTGCGCCCGCACGAAGGCGATGAGGGCGTCGGCCGATTCGCGCCCGGTGCGGCCGGACGCCGCGTCATAGTCGAGCACGCTGTCCAGCACCGCCGCCTTCTGCGTCACCGGATCCCACACCACGTAGCTGAAAGTGTTGCTCGACGCATGGAAGAACGCTTTCACTTCGGGACGTTGCATGGCCTGCTCCTCGGTTCGGCGGTGCCGGCGCGGACGCCCTGAACGGGCCGGCACCGCAGCCGGCCCACCCGCTGCACCCGGGCTTCCGGGTGTATATTCGAGTTTGTTAATATACGCCCGCGCCGGGCCGGGCGCAAACCGGGCATTCGAGTGGCGCGGCGGCGTCCCGTCAGGGTCGGGCCGGGGACGATCCCAGCAGGTGGCCATTCACCTCGGTGCCATACAGCGACATCGGGCTGTCGTGATACTTCCGGCGCGTCTCGGACAGATCGCCGCCGTAGCGCGGATCCTGCGGCCGCTCGTGGGCGTCCATGAACATCGCCACGTCCCACGCGTCCTGGGCGCTCAGGGTGTCGCCGCGACTGAACGGCATGTTCGCCTTGATGAAGGCGGCGGCATTGTCGATCTGGTGCATGCCGGCACCCCAGTTGAACGACTGCGGCCCCCACAGCGGCGGGAAGACGTTGCGGCCGGCCACCTGCTGGCCCTGGCCATCGCTGCCGTGGCACAGCGCGCAGTTCTTCGCGTAGACCTGCTCGCCGCGTGCGTAATCCGGCGGCCGCGGCGGCTTGAAGCCCTGCTTCGGATAGCCGGCGCCCTTCAGGGCGACGCCAACCGGCGCACCCTTCGCCATCCACCACGCATAGGTTTCCAGCGCGACCATCTCGGCGCTGTCCAGCGCTGGCGCCTTGCCGTTCATGGAATAGCGGAAGCAGCCCTGCATGCGTTCGCCCAACGTGTTCACCCGGCCGTTCTTCTTGCGGTACTGCGGATACAGGCCGTAGGCACCCCACAGCGGCGCGGAGTTGGCCTGCCGGCCCGCATCCAGATGGCAGTTGCTGCAGCTGAGGTCATTGCCCACATAGGCGCGGGCATGGGTCGGCGTGTCGGTGAAGATGGCGCGGCCCTGGCGGATCACCTCGCCGAGGGGGCCGGCGGGAATCGCCGCTTCCGGCGGCGGCACGAACGACGCCGCCATCGGCGCGGGCGCCGGTGCCGCGGTGGACGCCGCGGCGGGCTGGGCCGCCACCGTATCGGCGGAACTCGGCGTGCAGCCGCTCGACACGACCGCGGCCGCGAGGATCAGCGCAAGGGCTCCGGGCAGGCTCTTCATGGCGCGGTCCCCGGTGCAGGCAGCGGTTGCGCCGCAAACCAGTCGGCCACGGCGTGGATGTCCTGCGCGCTGAGCGCGGCGGACAGGTGCTGCATCAGCTGCAGCGGGTCGTTGTGCCGACGGCCTTGCTGCCAGGCCATCAGTTGTGTGGCGATATACGTGGCCGGCTGGCCGGCCAGGGGCGGGAAATGCGCCCCCACGCCGACCCCGCCGGGACCGTGGCATTGCACGCAGGCGGGCACCTGGCTGGCCCAGCGTCCGCGCGTGGCCAGCACGGCCCCGACACTGTCGGCGGCTGGCGGAGGCGTGGCGGGGGTGGCCAGCGCGGGCGGCAGCGGCAGCCCGCTGTAGTAGCGCGCCAGCGCCCGGCGCTCGTCCGCATCGAGTGCCGCGGCAGACACCTGCATCACCGGGCTGCTGCGTGCACCGCTGGCGAAATCCTCCAGCTGCTTCTGCAGGTACGCCGCATCGAGTCCGGCCAGCCGCGGGTAGCCGGCACTGGCCTGGCCCGCGCCATCGACGCCATGGCAGGCCATGCACGGCGCCGCGCCCCTGCCGTTGCCCTGGCGGGTGATGGTTGCCGCATCGGTGGCCAGCGCCAGGCTGGCGAACCACGCGGCAGCGACGACGAGGCTGCCGGCGAAAATCGTTCGACGTGGATCGACGTGGCGCATCGCGGTCTCCTCAGTGCGCCGGCAAGAAACCGTATTTGCGGTAGACCGCCTGCGCGGCGGGGCTGTGCATGAACGCGAGGAAATCCTTCGCCGCCTGCTCGTGCGGCGCATTTTTCATGCGCGCCGCGGTGTAGGTGGCGGTGACATTCTGTGCCGCGGGGATCGCCACCGTCTCGACCGGATGATGCAGGATCTGCTGCTGGAAATACGCCTCGGTCGACCACACCGGTGCCGCATCGGACTGGCCCTGCAGCACGCGCAGCGGCGATTGCCGGTGATGGACGTGGGTGAGGAAGGTGCTGCCGTCGTGCACCTTGGTCTGCATGATGGTGCGGTCCAGCGCCTCGCCGCCGGCCTTGCGATAGCTCGCCTCGATCTGCCGCGCGATGCCTTCCCAGGCCGGGTTCGGCATGCTCACGCGCACGTCGGCACGGCCGAGGTCGGCCAGCCCGCCGATGTGTTTCGGATTGCCCCTGGCGACCAGGATCGCCAGCGGATTGCGTGCATAGTCGTAGCGCTCGGCAAACCAGTCGTGCCGCTTTTGCTGATCCGCGACGGCGCCCTTGCCGGCCGTATAGACGTCCGGCTTCAGCGTGATGCGCAGGTTGCCCATCACCAGCACGCCGCCTTCGATCTGTTTCGCCAGGATGCCCGGCGGCAAGGTCTCCACGAAGATCCGCCGGATCTGCGGATGGGCCTGCTGGAACGCCGCCATCAGGTCGTGCACCACCATGAACTGGTTGCCGGCGAAGAACACCACCAGCTGCGGGTCGACGATGTCGCCGTGCAGGTCGGCGACCGCATCGAACGGCGGCACGCTGAACTGCAGCCCGGCCGGCGGCGGATTCCACGGCGGCAGGAAGTCGGTCGCCGGCGCGGCGGCCTTCGCCGAGCCGGCGACGGCCAGTGCGGCAAACAGCAGCAGCGGATGCAGTCGAAGGTTGCGCATGATGTTCCCCTTTGCGGTGGCAGGGCTACGCGCTGATACCTACAGCGGCATCAGCGCGTAGCCCTGTTGCTGCAGGTTGATGACCGTGGTGAGGCCCGACAGCGCCACGGTGACCCGCGGATCGACCCAGTCGTACTGGAAATCGTGCTCCGCCACCGCCTGCGCGCAGGCGGCCACGTCGACACCGGCCTTGCGCAGCTGGGCGATCAGCGCCAGGTTGGGATTGGCCACGCCGTACTTCTTGCGGTACTGCACGTCGTTCAGCACGATCGGCGTGGCCGCGCCAGCGGCGATCGCCACGAATTTCAGGTGGGACAGCGGTACGCCGGCGCTGACATACAGGTTTATCGCGCGCGCCACATGATCCAGCGAGGGGCTGACCGCGCCCGGTTTCTCGCCAGCCTTGCTGAGGCTGAACACCACTTTGTAGGTGGCGTGGCGATCCGGCTGGTAGGCGGCCTGCGGCATCGGATGGATCCTGCCGGCCCCGGCGATGGTCGGGGTCTGCCAGAAACCATCGCCGGCGATCGCGGCAGTGGACAACAGGCTTAGCGCAAGCAGCGCGAACAGCATTGGACGGGTCATGGCGGCCTCGCAGGACAGTCGGCAACGCGGGATTGGCGTCGGCTCATGCTATGTCCGGCCCGCCGGGAGGCCAAGGGAGTTTTCGTGATCGCCACCATAAGCCGAACTTATGGATGGCCGTCGTCAGGATCCGGTGAACACATGGCGCTGGGCGAAATAGCGCGCCGGCGGCTGACCGAAGTTGCGCCGGAACATCGCCACGAAGGCGCTGACACTGACATAGCCCAGTGCGTCGGCCACCTCGGCCACCGGCGTGCCTTCGGCTAGCCTCTCGAGGCCCCGGCTGAGCCGCGCCTGCTGGCGCCACTGCGCGAAACTCAAGGCGGTTTCGGCACGGAACAGGCGACTGAGGCTGCGCACGGACAAACCGGCCCAGGCTGCCCATTCGTGCAGCCCGCGATTGTCGTGCGGCTGGGCAAGCACGGCCTGCGCAATGCGCAGCAGGCGCCGGTCCTGCGGCATCGGCAGGTGCAGCGATTCGCGTGGCGCCCGGCGGATCTCGTCCAGCAACACCGCCATCACGCGTTCCTGTTCCTGGTTGAGCCGGTCGTGCCAGGTCCAGGAACTGGCGCGGCGCACCAGCGCGCGGGTCAGCTCGCTGACCCCGATCACACAGGGCGTGGCCGGCAGACCGTGATCGACGGCCGCCGTGATGAACACGCCCCAGCCGCTCATCGGGCCGCTGATGGTGACCGTATGCCATTCGC
The DNA here is from genome assembly GCF_042657065.1 of Rhodanobacter ginsengisoli. Lineage (NCBI taxonomy): Bacteria > Pseudomonadati > Pseudomonadota > Gammaproteobacteria > Lysobacterales > Rhodanobacteraceae > Rhodanobacter > Rhodanobacter ginsengisoli. The sequence goes on along the minus strand of NZ_JBHSNF010000006.1, from coordinate 65,659 downwards.
CCGGAGGCATCCAGCCGGCACGATGCGGCGGCAGCAGCCAGGAGCCGTGTTCGGTGTGCACGTGGATCAAGCCGCTCTCGACGCAGAAGAACTGGCCACGTTCGTGGCGATGCCAGTCATGGGTGCGGGTGCCTTCCCCGTATTCGCTGGCCACCTCGTCATCCAGCCAGTAGGCGATCAACGCGGGTCCGTCGCTGCGCTCGATCAGGTCGTGGACACGCTGCTTCGTTTCCGTCATGGCCCGTTCTCGACATTATTTGACCAAATAACGTTAACAGCTTGCAGTGGAAGTTTCTTAAGCTGCTTGCGTCTCCAGCCGTCACGCGCCGGAACTCTCGCCGCTGCCATCGCTTGCGGCCCCTGTCTCCCGCCGCCACGCCTTTCTGCTGCAGTCACGCCTCGCACTGCCCGGGCGTCCTCAGTCTGGCCGGGTGTTGTCGCTCCCCTGCACCGAGGTCTTCCATGTCACCTATCGAATTGCCTTTGGCCAGGTCCACTCAGGCGGATTCTCCGCTGCACACCTTCATCGCCTGCGCCCACCAGATGCTGGACGCATCGACGCCCGAGACCGTGCGCCGCGCGATGGAGCCCAAACTGCTGGCGCAATTGCCGGTACTGCGTGCCCTGGGCGTCTTCGAGCTGTTCGAACTGCGCGATCCCGCGCTGCGCGCCTGGCTGGCGGACGAGCTGGCGACGATGGACGAGGTCCCCGTCAAACCGGAAGTAAATTTGCTGAAACAAACATAAACAGGCATATATTTGCCTTGACATATATATTTTCGGCAATAGAATGCCCGGCATGAATCTCAACGGACCCTCCCCGACCCCGCCTGCCGGCGATGCCCACGCCCCCAGCCTGGGCATGCTGCTGACCATGGTGCGTTCCGAGATGGTGCGCGCGATCGAGGCGGAACTGGCTGGCCAGGGGCTGGACCTCAGCTTCACCCAGTACCTGATCCTGAAAAAGGCACAGCAACTGGGCGCGGTGTCGGCCACCGAGCTGGCGCGCGCAGTCGAGATCGATGGCGGTGCGATGACCCGCCAGCTGGATCAACTCGAGCGCAAGGGTTATCTGCGTCGCTCGCCACACGCGCAGGATCGCCGGGCACTGCGCATCGAACTCACCGACGCCGGACAAGCGGTGTGGAAGGACACCGCGTCGGTCTGCAGCCAGCGTGTGATCACCGCCGCGCAGCGCTCCTTGAGCGACATCGAGCAGGCGCAGTTGCACGACTACCTGACGCGCGTGCTGCACGCGCTTCGCGACAAGAACTGACCCACTTCTCCCTGGATTTCACCCCATGCGTCAGCATTTTCTCACGGCAACAGCCGTACTGACCCTCGTTCTGGGCGGTTGCGCCAGCAGCGGCGGACTGCAGCCCGACGGCACCCTGACCGACCCGTCCACCCTGCGCGCCGGGCACAGCCTGGCCGGCGCGCAGGGGGCGGCCACGGCTTGGCCGGCGACCGACTGGTGGAGCGGGCTGGGCGATCCGCAACTGGACGCGCTGATGAGCGAGGCCCTGCGGAACAATCCCGGACTGGCCGTGGCCGATGCGCGCGCACGTGGCGCCCAGGCCCAGGTCGGCATCGCCGACGCGGCACGCGGCCCCAGCGTGACGGCGGGTGCCGCCGTCAACGGCGCGCGCCTGCCGGCGGATCTTCCCATCGGCAACGGTCATTTCGGCCTGGCCAAGTACGCGGACGTGAGCTTCAAGTGGGGCCTGGACCTGTGGGGCGGCAAACGCGCCGCATGGCAGGCGGCACTGGGCGCCTCGCGCGCCGCGCAGGTCGATGCCCGTGCGGCGCGCATCGAACTGTCCGGCAACGTGGCCCGCGCCTACGCCCGGCTGGGCTACGCGTTTGCCCAGCAGGACCTGGCCGCGGGCGAACTCAAGCGGGCGAATCAGTCGCGCGACCTGACCCGGCAGCGGGTGAGCGCGGGCATCGACAACCGGATCGTGCTGAAGCAGGCCGAGGGCGAGGTCGCCAGCGCCGAGCAGGACGCCGCGCTCAGCGCGCGCGCCGTGGATGCGGCGCGTTCCGCGCTGTCGGTGCTGCTCGGCAAGGGCCCGGACCGCGGACTGGAGATCACCCGCCCCCGCGTGCTGACGCCGGCCGAACTGGCGGTACCGGCCAACCTGCCGATCGACCTGATCGGCCACCGCGCCGACCTGGTCGCCGCACGCTGGCGCGTCGAGGCCGCGGGCAGGGACATCAAGGCGGCGAAGACCGAGTTTCTGCCGAACATCAGCATCGGCGCGATGGCCGGCGTGATCGCGCTGGGCGGCGGCAATCCGCTGTCGCTGTCGTCACGGTTCTTCGAGGGCGGCCCCTCGCTGAGCCTGCCGATCTTCGATGGCGGCCGGCTGCGCGCCAACCTCGCCGGCAAGGACGCCCAGTACGACCTCGCCGTGGCGCAATACAACCAGACCCTGGTCGGCGCCCTGAATGAAGTCGCCGACGACGTCTCCGCACTGCAATCGCTGCAGCAGCAGATCGAAGCGCAGCAACGGGCGCAGACGGCGGCACAGCAAGCCTGGGAACTGTCGCTGCAACGCTACCAGGCCGGCATCGGCAGCTACCTGGAAGCGCTCAGCGTGCGCCAGCAGCTGCTCGTCGCCAATCGCGGCATGGCCGCGCTGCAGGCGCAGCAGGTCGACCGCTCGGTGCAGCTGATCGAGGCCCTCGGCGGCGGCTTCCAGCCGCAGGCCGACGCGCCCGCTCCTTCGTCCTCCACCTCTTCACATTCCTGAGGCAGCCCCATGTCCAGCCAGACTCCCACCCCGACCGAGAGCACCCCGGTCGCCCCGCCACCGAAGAAGAACTCGCGCGGCGTCATGCTGCGCCTGCTCGGCGTGGTGGTCCTGCTCGCCGCGATCGGCTGGGCGCTGTGGTACTACCTCGACGGCCGCTGGTACGAGGGTACCGACGACGCCTACGTCAACGGCAACGTGGTGCAGATCACCCCGCAGGTGCCCGGCACCGTGGTCAGCATCGGCGCCGATGACGGCGACCTGGTGCATGCCGGCGACGTGCTGGTGCAGCTCGACCCCAGCGACGCCGACGTGGCGCTGGCCGAGGCCAAGGCCAACCTGGCCAACACCGTGCGCAAGGTGCGCGGGCTCTATTCCAGCGTCAACGGCGCGCAGGCCGACGTGGCCGCGCGCAAGACCGCGGTGGACAAGGCCCGTGCCGACTACCGCCGGCGCGTGGCGCTGGCCCGGTCCGGCGCGATCTCGGCCGAGGAGCTGTCGCATGCCAGCGATGCGCTGACCAGCGCCGAAAGCAACCTGATCGCGGCGCAGCAGCAGTACCAGACCAGTAAGGTGCTGGTCGACGACACCGTGGTCGCCTCGCATCCGGACGTGCAGGTCGCGGCGGCGAAGCTGCGCGCTGCCTTCCTCGACGACGTGCGCGCCACCCTGGTCGCGCCGGTGGACGGCTATGTGGCCAAACGCTCGGTGCAGGTCGGCCAGCGCGTGCTGCCGGGTGCCGCCCTGATGGCGGTGGTGCCGCTGCATGGCGTGTGGGTCGACGCGAATTTCAAGGAGACCCAGCTCACCGACATGCGCATCGGCCAGCCGGTGGACATCGAGTCCGACGTCTACGGCAGCGCGGTGAAATACAAGGGCAAGGTGGAAAGCCTGGGCGTCGGCACCGGCAGCGCGTTCTCGCTGCTGCCCGCGCAGAACGCCACCGGCAACTGGATCAAGATCGTGCAGCGCATCCCGGTGCGCGTGGTGTTCGACGACCCGCGACAGCTGGACAAGCACCCGCTGCGCCTGGGCATGTCGGTGACCGTGGATGTCGGCCTGCACGATCAGCGCGGACCGACCCTGGCCCAGCACTCGCCGACCCAGCCAGCCTTCAGCACCGACATCTACAAGCAGCAGCTGGACAAGGCCGACGCCGCGATCGCGCAGATCATCCACGCCAACATGGCACGCGGGAAATGAGCCCCGCAGGCAGCGCGCCGCATGCGCGCTGCCTTTGCGTCGATGTGCAGAAGCGCATCGCGCGCAGGGTGCACTCCCACCTCATTGATTGAATCCGATGACCACTCAATTCCGCCCACCCAATCTGGCCCTGAGCACGATCGGCCTGTCGCTGGCCACCTTCATGCAGGTGCTGGACACGACGATCGCGAACGTGTCGCTGCCGACGATCGCCGGCAACCTGGGCGTCAGCAACAACCAGAGCACCTGGGTGATCACCTCGTTCGCGGTGAGCATGGCGATCTCGCTGCCGCTGACCGGTTTCCTCACCCGCCGCTTCGGCGAGGTGAAGCTGTTCACCGCGTGCACCCTGCTGTTCGCGCTGACCTCGTTCATGTGCGGCATCTCGCAGAGCATGGGCATGCTGATCCTGTTCCGCGCGCTGCAGGGCGCGGTGGCGGGGCCGATGTATCCGATCACCCAGAGCCTGCTGATCGGCATCTACCCGCCGGCCAAGCGCGGCATGGCGCTGGCGCTGCTGGCGATGGTGACGGTGGTGGCGCCGATCGCCGGCCCGATCCTGGGCGGCCTGATCACCGACAACTATTCGTGGCCGTGGATCTTCTTCATCAACGTGCCGATCGGCATCTTCGCCAGCATGGTGGTGGCGAACCAGCTGCGCGGGAAGGTCGAGAAGACCGAGCGGCCGAAGATCGACTATGTCGGCCTGATCACCCTGATCCTCGGCGTGGGTGCCCTGCAGATCGTGCTGGACAAGGGCAACGACGAGGACTGGTTCAACTCCACCTTCATCATCGTCACCAGCATCATCTCGGCGATCAACATCGCGATCTTCCTGATCTGGGAACTGACCGACAAGGATCCGATCGTCGACCTGAAGCTGTTCCGCCATCGCAACTTCACCGCCGGCACGATCGCGCTGGTGCTGGCCTACGCCGCGTTCTTCGCGATCGGCCTGCTGGTGCCGCTGTGGCTACAGCGCAACCTGGGCTACACCTCGACCTGGGCCGGTTACGCCACCGCGCCGCTGGGCGTGATCCCGGTGTTGCTGACGTTCTTCGTGGGCAAGTACGCCAGTCGCATCGACCTGCGCCTGCTCGCCTCGGTGGCGTTCATGGTGATGGGCGCGACCTGCTTCATGCGCGCGGACTTCTTCATCGGCATCGACTTCCATCACGTGGCGCTGGTGCAGCTGATCCAGGGTCTGGGCGTGGCGCTGTTCTTCATGCCGATCCTGACCATCCTGCTGTCGGATCTGCAGCAGAACGAGATCGCCTCGGGCTCGGGCCTGGCCACCTTCCTGCGCACGCTGGGCGGCAGCTTCTCCGCCTCGCTGACCACCTTGCTGTGGGAGCGGCGCGCGGTCGCCCACCACGAGCAACTGGCCGAACACATCACCGCCTACAACCCCGCCTCGCAGACGGCGATGAGCCAACTCGGCCACGGCGACCCGCAGGTCGCCGGCAGCGTGATCAACAACATGATCACCCAGCAGGGTTACCAGATCTCGTTCAACGAGGTGTTCCATGCGCTGGGCTGGGTGTTCATCGGACTGATCTTCGTGATCTGGCTGGCCAAACCGCCGTTCACGCCGAAGGCCAGCGCCGCGGCTGGCGGGCATTGACGAACCGGCGCGGCCTGCCGCGCGGCTACAGCTCGAAACCCACGCCCAGCAACAGCATGGTTTCACCGCGATTGGGATGGTGCAGGTTGCCATTGGAAACGTGGCGAACCTGCACGCTGAATCGCTGCCCCTGCCAGCCCAGCGTACTGACGAACTCGTAGGCCGTGCTCAGTGCCTGGGTGCGCGCACTGTTCAGCGCGGGCTGGAAGCTCACGAACAGATGCCGGTACCAGTCGTCCGCCGTGCCGTAGTGGACGCGCGCGCCGGCGGCCAGCAACCAGGCGTCCTCGGATGTGGAGTAGCGATTGCCGCGGTAACGGGCCAGATCGCGGCCTTCGATCCAGCCCAGCGAGACATCCGGCGACCAGCTGAAATTGCTGTCGCCGACCCGGTGCCCGTCGAACACGCCCTCGACGAATGCGGCGGAGGTCGCGTGGTTGCCCATGTAGCTGGGTCCACCCTGGAATTCCAGACGGGCGGCCGTCGCGGGAAAGACGGCGGCGACGAGACACATGGCGAGGGCGACGCGTCCGGCTTTGCGGGTTGTGTGCATGGGAAATGGCCTATGGGGATAGGGAGATTTATACACCCCATAGTTTACTAACCAATGCGGTCCAGGCGTGAGACTTTTCCGTCCGCCGGGCCAGCGCGGGACAGGACGCCCGGCATCGCGGGGTCCTGTCCCGGCGAAGGATCAGCGCGTTCCGGTCGCCGGCGCGGGCGGCGCGGACTGCAGGTTCGGGCTGTCCAGGTCCAGCGCGGTCGACTCCAGCAGCACGGCCTTCGGATGGGTCTTGCGAATCGCCGCGGCGAATTGCCCGGCATCGCCGACCACCACCACCGTGCTCTCGTCCGCCTCCAGATGCTTGTCCGCGTACTTCTCGACCTGCTTCGGGGTGACCGCCTGGACCTGTTCGACGTACTTGCCGATCTCGTCCAGCTTCAGCCCGTAGATCGCCAGCTCGGCCACCTGCCCGGCCAGGCCCGCGGTGGTTTCCAGGCTGCGGCCGTAGCTGCCGGTGAGGGTCGCCTTGCGCGCGGCCAGCTCCCCGGCGGAAACGCGCGTGCTGCCCAGCCGCCCGAACTCGCCCAGCATCAGGTCGACCACCTGCGGCGCGGAGGGATTCTTGGTCTGCGCCGCGGCCAGCCAGATCCCGCCATCGGCAAGCGCTTGCAATCGGCTGCTGGCGCCATAGGACAGGCCGCGCTTGATCCGGATCTCCTCGTTCAAACGGGCCGAGTACGAACCACCGAGTACCGCATTGGCCACCGTGCCCACGTAGTAGCCGGCATCGCTGCGCGGCGGCGCGGCATGCGCCACGACCACACCGGCCTGGCCGGCGCCGTGCTGATCGATCAGCAGGAGCGGCGGCAGGCGGCCGCGGCTCCTGCCCGACGGGCGCTTCGGCAGGGGCGTGGCCGGTTTGCTCCAGTCGCCGAAGCTGGCCTGCGCCAGCTGCTTCGCCCGGGCGGGATCGATGTCGCCGGCGAGGATCAGGATCGCGTTGTCCGGCCGGTACAGCGTGTCGTGCAGCTGCTGCACGTCGGCGCGCGTGATGCGCCCGATCGAGGCCGGCGTGCCGGTGCGCGAGTGACCGTAGGCGCCCTCGCCGAACACCCCGCGGCTGGCGGCCAGCGAGGCCAGCGCGGTCGGCCGGCTGAGCATCAGGCGCAGGTCGTCGATCGCCTGCGCCTGCGCCCGCTTCAGCTCGGCGGCGGCGAACGCCGGCCGGCGGATCACGTCGGCCAGCAGTTGCAGGGCCTGCGGCAATTTCGGCGTGGTCACGGTGATGCCCACCGCGCTCTCGTCCCACCCCGCCGCGGCATCCAGCGAGCCGCCCAGCGCCTCGGCCGCGGCCGCGATCTGCGGTGCGGTCATGCCCGCCGCGCCCTTGCCCAGCAGGTTCGCGGTGAGATCGGCCAGCCCGGCCAGCGCCGGCGGATCCATCTCGCCGCCGCTGCGCAGCACCAGCCGGGCGGTAACCAGCGGCAGGTCCGCGCGGCGCACGCTGATCACCTGCAGGCCGTTCGCCAGGGTCTGCAGCTCGGGCGTCGGCACGCTGAGTTTCGGCGCCGGCGCGGGTGCCGGCGGCGTGGTCGGAAAGGCGGCGGCCGGATTCGTCTTCATCACGATCTTGTCGGCCAGCAGCTGGCCCGACGCCATCATCGCGGCCGCAAAGACGGCCAGACGCAGTGCGTTTGCGCAGTGACGCGGCATGTCGCGGATCATTTCGCTGCTCCCTTGCTGGCGGCTTGCGGCAGGTAGTCGATGGTGACCTTGTGCGCGCCGGTGACGTATTTCTGCAGCACCCGATGCACGTCCTTCTCGGTGACCTGCTGCAGCGCGACCAAGTCGGTGTTGACGTGTTCCACCCCGCCGTCGATCAGGCTCGCCTGCCCCAGCGCGAACGCGGTGCCCTGCGCGGTCTGGCGCTGCTTCAGTTCGCTGGTCAGCAGCTGGGTCTTCACCTTGTCCAGTTCGCTGGCGGGAATCGGCTGGGTCGCCAGCCAGATGACTTCCTCGCTCAGCAGGTTCTCCGCCTCGGTCGGCTGGTGCCCGCTGGCGAGGATCGCGTAGACGACGAACAGGCCCGGTCCGACCCGGCTGTCGGCGTCGGCGCCGATCTGCTGGGCGACCTGGTGGCGATACACCAGCGACTGGTACAGCCGTGACGAATCACCCTGCGACAACAGCGCGGCGGCCACCTCCAGCGGGATGCGGTCGGCGCTGTCGGCAGCCGGCGGAATCAGCCAGGTGACCGCCACCGCGGGCAGCGGCGCTGTCTCGCTGGTCTCGGTATAGCGCAGGTTCTTCCTGCGCCGGGGTTCCTGCACGGTGACCTGCGGAATCGGCGTGGCCGGTTTCGGAATCCAGCCGAAGTATTGATCGACCCAGGCGTCGAGCCGGGCCGGATCGAAATCGCCGCTGACGATCAGGGTGGCGTTGTCCGGCCGGTAGAAGGTGTCGTGGAACGCGATCACGTCCTTCAGCGAGGCCGCCTCCAGATCCTCGATGCTGCCGATGGTCGGGCGCCGGTACGGATGCACCGTGTACGAGTGCGGGTCGATCGCGTTGAACAGCTTGCCGTAGGGATTGGCCAGCACGCTCTGACGGTATTCCTCCTCCACCACGGCACGCTCGGACTTGAAGTTCTTCTCGTCCACGTTGAGGTTGGACAGCCGCTCGGCCTCGGCCCACAGCAGGGTCTGCAGGTAGTTGCTGGGCACCACCTCGAAATAGTTGGTGACGTCGTCGCCGGTGGACGCGTTGTTGGCGCCGCCGACATCCTCGGTCAGTCGGTCCATCTGCTCGGCGTGCATGTGCCGGGTGCTCTTGAACATCAGGTGCTCGAACAGGTGCGCGAAACCCGAGCGCCCCTGCGGGTCATCCCTGGAGCCGACGTGGTACCACATCTGCACCGCCACGTTCGGGCTGGAATGATCCTCCACGCTGAGCACCTTCAGGCCGTTCGGCAGGGTGCGCTGGTGGTACTGGATCGGTGCGATCGCCAGTTCGGCCGCCGCCAGCGGTGCTGACACCGCGGCGGCCACGAACAGGCTCAGTGAGGCCAGCAAAGTGGCCGGACGCAAACGCATGCTCATCCCCTCAATCCGTTCAGGTGGAAAGCGCCCACGATAGCAAGCCGGTCGACCCGGCGGGGCATGACTTCCGGACCACGGCCGGGTCTTCGTGGCAATTTACCCGGACAGTATTGACAGACATTTTGATCCGGGTAGAATATGCCGACCTTCTCCCAGGACGCCGCTCATGGTGCCTCCCGATACCGCCCACGGCATGGCCGCCGCATTCGACCATCAGCGACTGCTCGGCCGCGGGCCGCTGGCCGAGGTGGTGCGCGCGGCCAAGCAGGCGCTCGATGCCGGCGCCTCTGGCCCGCTGCTGATTTTCGACGACCGCAGCAGTCAGCCGATCGAGGTCGATTTCCGCGGCACGCTGGATCAGGTGCTGGCGCGCCTGCCGACGGATGCCGCCGGCCCCGCGGTGGCGCGGGGGCGCGGCCGGCCGAAACTGGGCGTGGTACCGCGCGAAGTCACCCTGCTGCCGCGCCACTGGGACTGGCTGGCCCGGCAACCCGGCGGCGCCTCGGCGGTATTGCGGCGGCTGGTCGAGCAGGACCTGCGCGGCAATGGCGCGAAGGAACGCTCGCGACGGGCGATGGAGGCAGTCGATCGCTTCATGCAGGCGATGACCGGCAACCTGCCCGATCACGAAGAGGCCTCGCGGGCGTTCTACCGGGGCGAGCGCGAGCGCTTCGCCGCCCTGACCGAGGCATGGCCGGTCGATGTGCGCGATCATCTGCGCCGACTCGCGATCGGTGCATGGGACAGCGCCGCCGCCGTCTAGCCACCACCAGCTCCGCTCCAGCCATTCATCCACCACCACGCCAGGGACTATCCATGCAGCAGGCACGCCGCGACTCCGTCTTCGCCAACCGCAATTTCCGCCTGCTGTTCGGCGGCAGCACGATCTCGATGCTGGGCGACCAGTTCACCCTGGTGGCGCTGCCGTGGCTGGTGCTGAAACTCACCGGCGACCCCGCCGCGCTGGGCATCGTGCTGGCCACGATGGCACTGCCGCGCGCGGCGTTCATGCTGATCGGCGGCGCCGTGGTCGATCGCCTGTCCCCGCGCAAGGTGCTGCTGGCGGCGCGCGGTACCAATGCGCTGCTGGTGGCCCTGCTCGCCGTGCTGGTGCTGCTGGGTGCGATCCACATGTGGCTGGTGTACCTGATCGCGCTGGGCATCGGCCTGTCCACCGCGTTCGCCTATCCGGCCGGTTCGGCGATCCTGCCGCAGCTGGTCAAACCCGATCAGTTGCAGCCGGCCAACGCGCTGGTGATGGGCATGCGCCAGCTCAGCATGTTCGTCGGTCCGGCGCTGGCCGGCGTGGTGATCAGCGTGGGCGCGCACGGTGCGCACACGCAAGGCCTGCAGGATGCCGGCGGACTGGGCCTGGCCTTCGGCATCGACGCGATCAGCTTCGCGTTTTCGCTGGGCTCGCTGCTGCTGATCCGCATCCACAGCGACTTTCATCCGAAGGCGGTGGTCGGCGGCGTGCTGTCGAACGTGGCCAGCGGCGTGCGCGCGATCTGGGCCGACCTGCCGCTGCGCGCGTTCATCCTCTACGCGGCGGTGGTCTCGGTGTTCGTCGGCGGCCCGCTGCAGGTCGGCCTGCCCGTGCTGGCCGATACCCGGATGGATCTGGGCGCCGCCTCGCTGGGCATCCTGATGACCGCGAACGGCGGCGGCATGCTGATCGGCAGCGCACTGTCCGGCCTCGCCGGCCGCTTCGTGCGCGGCCGCCTGGGCCTGATGGTGCTGACCATCGACAGCCTCGTCGGCCTGGCGCTGGCCGCACTGGCACTGGCGCATTCGACCATCACCGGCGCGATCCTGCTGGCCGGCACTGGCGTGTTCGGCGGCATCGCCCAGATCGCCATCGTCAGCTGGATCCAGCGTCGCGTAGCCCCGGAGATGATGGGCCGCACCATGAGCGTGCTGATGTTCACCTTCATGGGCCTGGGGCCTCTCTCCGCCGCCCTCGCCGGCAGCCTGCTGAAAGTCATCTCGCTGCCGAACCTGTTCGTCGGCGCCGGCCTCCTGCTGACCGCCATCGCCCTCGGCTGCATGAGCAGCCCCGCGCTGCGCAGCATCGGCGCGGCGCGAGTGGAGGCGGCGCCGGCGGGTTGAGCTCGTCGCGCTGGAAGACTTCGCCGCGAACCATTCCTCTCCCTTGGCAAAGCCGGGGAGAGGGACCTTCGAAAGGTTCTTCCGGCACAACCTGACCGATGCGTCCAACCAGTCGAGCATCCGACTGAAGGTCTCCTCCCGACGGCCAGTCGCAACTCGCTGAATCCGCCGACCCGATCCAGCATCGGGGAGTCACTTGGGTTAGTGTCTACGGGCCCGGCAGCAGTCCACGGAGACATGTGTGGTTACAAACGAGATGGCGCCGATCGACTGGCCGGGAAAGCCCTTGCCACGCTCATTCTTTGATCAGGCGGCCACCTTGGTTGCGCCGCAACTCCTCAACAAGATTCTGGCGGCAGCCGATGGTCGAGCAGGCCGCATTGTAGAGGTGGAGGCCTATCGAGGCGCCCTCGACCCGGCGGCGCATACATTCCGTGGCAAGACACCAAGGAATGCGACCATGTTTGGACCGCCGGGTCACATGTATGTCTACTTCACTTATGGCATGCACTGGTGCTGCAACTGCGTGTGTGGACCCGCCGGCAATGGTTGCGGTGTGCTTATCCGAGCGCTTGAGCCCATGCACGGGCTCGCACAAATGCGTGTAGACCGCCCGCGCATAACGCGCGATCGTGATTTATGCCGCGGACCAGCTCGCCTGACCCAGGCGATGGGCATCAATGGAACCCACGATGGTATGGATTTGATCGGTGCCAGCGGAGAGTTCACCATCGTCGACGATGGCATGAGTCCGCCAAAAGACCTGAAGGGAGGCCCGCGTATTGGGATCAGCGTCGGCAAGGATCTCCCTTGGCGCTGGAGCGTGCCCGGCAGCCGTTACGTATCGGGTAAGGCATCGGGGAAGGGCTGACTCCTGAAGGGCGCTCCAAGCTCATTGCTGCAGGGCGGATCCGATGCGCGTTGACTGCCATGCCCAGCGCGGGATTCTGAGCCCCCTTGAATGGCGCCCGCCCCCTGAATCAGGTGCTTCGCTCAACCCACTGGGCTCGCCAGGCAGGCGCCTCAAAGGGGTCCGCGAAGTATTGAGTTTCGTGCGATACCTTTCTGTCCCGGAACTCCATGATGCTCACCGTGTGTACGGGATGACCTCCGTAGGTAATCACATATTCGGTGACCCAGAGGCTGCCCTTTCCCACGATACGTCGCACCGCGAACCCCGAAGGTCTACCAGGGTGATGCTCACGAAGTGCCCGCAGGTTACCCCGACCGCGAATGACTTCACCTGACTGTGGGTACTCACAGACAGCATCGTCGTGATAGATCTCATGCTCGGCCGCCAAATCACCCGCTGCAGATGCGGCCCAATGTCGATCGATGACTATCCGAATGATCTTCTCTTCCACAAGCGGCCTCCATTTCAGTACACGCGCCTGCGACAGCACCGCCTGACAAACGGCCAGCACCTGAGTTGGGTGTTGCACGGTGCACATGCCCGCTTGCGCATTGACTAGACTGCGCTCGGCCAAAGGGGCCATGCAAGTGTTTCGCGGGACCTTGAAATGCCCACTGCTTTCCGATTGATCGGAAACGCCAATGGCCGACGCACCCACAAGAAGAGATCGAATGCTTACGCCGCTGCTTCGCCATCCCGGCTGCCTATGCCGCCGCCTTGACCGACTGCCGAAAGACGAACCGGGTTCCACCGGTTAGCGCGGACACGTCCAGGAGGGCCCAGGAGCGTTTTACCTTGCTTCGAACGACGGCTACTGGCCGGGGGTTGCCCTTGAGATCCTGGTGATGGCTTGGCATGCTGCTACGGGCAGAGGTCGACCCAATATATGAATTCCGCCTCGTTCTCGGTGACCATGTCGCGACCACCGTGCGAGGCATCGAAGGGGCAGACGCCCCCTGTCGGTCTTCAGGCGATATTCGCGCCCGTAAGGCATTCGCTGAGTGCCCATAGCCTACCTGCGGCCACCGCATCGGTCGCGCGCGGACGCACGCCATGCAGTTCGTCGCTCTCGTCGCTCGGGAGCGAACCGGCGATGTCGCAATCGGCGCAGTACACGCCGCCCTTGCCATCGAGCATCGGGTTTGTCGCGCACCACACACTGGTGGCCGCGCCCTGCGGGATCGTCTTCTTGTTGTTCTCCGGATCGATGATCAGCCCGCCATCCTTGTCGATGATTTGGCTAGCCTCAATCTGCTCGGGCGACATGTGACGAATGAGGTCGGTGACGATGCCACCCGGATGTACGGCAAACGCGCGTACGCCATCGCACTGGCCGATGGCATCCAGCGCCACCGCAAACAGCGAGTTGGCTGTCTTCGACTGCCCATAGGCGATCCAGGGATCATACGGACGCTGCTCGAAGTTGGGATCCCGGAAGTCGATACCTCCCCGCCGATGGCCATAAGAGCTCAGCGAGATGACGCGGGCGCCGCCGGCAAGTACCAGCGCGGGCCATAGCCTGCACGTGAGCTGGAAATGACCGAGGTGGTTGGCAGAGAACTGAGACTCATAGCCGCGACTGTCGCGCGCCAGCGGTGGTGCCATGACGCCGGCGTTGTTGATCAGGATATGCAGTGCGCCCACTGACGCGAGGACGCGCTCGGCAAAGCGTTCGATGGACACCGGATCGAGCAGATCCATCGCATCCACGACGACGTCCGGCATGTCGCGCAAGGCGTTCCTGGCCTTGTCCATGTCACGGGCCGGCACAAAAACACGCGCGCCGGCGGCACGCAACACACGGACGGTTTCCAGGCCGATGCCGGAATAACCGCCGGTGACCACGGCATTCTTGCCGGTGAGGTCGATGCCCTGGATGACGTCTTGAGCGGTCGAGGCAGCGCCGAAACCGCTGCCGATGGGGATTTGGGGGGTAGACATGGGGAGGCTCCAAAAGGGGTCGATATAAGCTAGGCCCCGGCGCCCGAATGCAGAATGCTTACCCGTGCGCCATTTATGCGCGATAGTTCAGCCATGAGCCTTGACCCGCTTTCCGATGTGCTCGAACTCGTCCAGGCGCGATGCAGCCTCTCTGGCCGTTTCGTTGCGGGTGGCCCTTGGGCACGCCGCTTCTCCAACCTCCATGCCATCAAGTTCTGCGCGGCCATAGAAGGCTCGTGCTGGTGCGACATCGATGGGATGGGGCCGCCCGCCCGGTTCGAGGCGGGTGATGTGCTCGTGACCAACGGGACGCGCTCGCTAATGATGGCCAGCGATCCAGAACGAATGGCAATCGCCGAGACCACTCCCGTGGAAAGGGATCCGGAAGGTATCTATCGCCTCGGGACAGGCAGCAGCTTCGTCATGCTCGGCGGTATGGTGCACGTCGACGACAGGCGTCAGTCGCTGTTGCTGGACGGCCTGCCCCCTATGCTTCACGTGAAAGGCACGACGTCGGAGGCGGCGACCATCGGTTGGTTGCTCGAACAGCTCACCCGCGAAATGGAGCACACCGACCGCCCGGGGCGCACCGTCATCCTGGCAGAGCTTGCGCAGCTGCTATTTGTGAACACCTTGCGCGCCTATCTGGCACATGCTTCGGACCATGACGCAGGCTGGTTGAAGGGGCTGGGTGATCGGCGACTGGCATGCGCGCTGAGCCGCATGCACGCGGAACCCCAGCGACCATGGGGTCTCGACGACCTTGCAAAAGCCGCTGGTATGTCACGCACATCTTTCGCCGTTCGGTTCCGCGAGGTTATGGGGGTGCCGCCGCTGGCCTACCTCACCAACTGGCGCATGCATGTCGCGGAGCGCCGACTGCTGGCGGGGGCGACCGTCGCCGAAGTGGCGGACGCGACAGGCTACACGTCCGAAAGCGCATTCAGCCACGCGTTCAAGCGTGCAATGGGGGTCGCACCGGGGCGATATCGCAAAGCCGCGGATGCCGTGGATGAAGCGCAGAGCGTCGGCCACGGGTATGCCCCGATCGCAGGCGCATTTTGAGCGACAAGAATCCCGCTACTGGATCAATCGCGGATGTTGTTGGACCAGCGTGGTGCAAGGTCCTCCTTCGACCCGTATGAGCCGGTCACGACCGTCCGTTTTCGGGAAGGCCGGTCACCAATACGAAACGCAGCGGCCCGCAGTAAGTGACTGGCAGGCAGGATCAATCCTGCCGCCTCGCCGTCCGCGACTACGAGACGAATGCCGCGTCCTTTTACGGTGACTTCGAACAATGGGATGAACCTGAGCACCTCGGGTGCCTGGGACTATGGTCGCGAGATTGGCTTGTGTACTTAGTACCCGTTTGTGTACAGTGTACGCATGACCAAGGACCGCATACTCTCGGCCGCGAAAGCAGTGCTCGAATCCGCAGGCTTCGAGGGGCTGACCATTCGCAGGGTCGCCCAGCGAGCGGGCCTCTCGCCGATGGCGCTTTACCGCCATTTCAAGAACAAGGACGAGCTGCTCAACGCCCTCATGCAGGACGGCATCTCCGCGTGGGAGACGATCGTTCGCGGCATCCGCACCCAAGACCCGGTGAAGTGGTTGGAGGCGCTCGCGGAAGCCTATCTCGATTTCGCGCTCAAGCAGCCGCACAGGTTCGACGCGGCGTTCTTCCTGCCTGCGCCCGCGGCGCGCCGGTTCCCCGATGATTTCGCCGCGGGCCGCTCGCCGGCGATTGCGCTCGCGATGGCTCGCATCGATCAGGCGAAGGCCGATGGTCGGTTCCGCGACGAGCCGACACTCGGGATCGCGGTGGCGCTCGCGGCCTACGGACAGGGATTCGTGTCGATGCAGCGCGCCAGGCGTTTCGCGAGCGACCAACAGTTCAAGGCGCTGTACCGCGCGGCGCAGCGCCAGTTCCTCGATTCCCTCAAACCATCCGGGAAAAACGAATGATCACCCTGCTGGCCGCCGTATTGAGCGGCATCATGTTTTATCTCTCACAGGGATACGACCACGTCTGGGCCCTGATCTGGCTCGCGCCCGTGCCGCTGTTGTGGCTCGCCTATGGCAAAGCGCGAACGTGGCAAGTGATCGGGGCAAGCGCCATCGCGCTCCTTGGCGGCGCAGGCTATATGTTGCAGTCCCCCTACCTCCACCTCATACCACCGCTCGTCCTCACGTCGGTTCTGGCGGTCGATATCGGGCTGTTTTGCGTCGCGGTATGGTTTGCGCGCTTCGTGCATCACCGGGCGTCACCGCTCCTCACGCTGCTTGCGTTTCCGGCCTGTTGGACAGCCTTCGAGTTCCTGATTGAATTGCAGTCCCCGAACGGCACCTACGGATCGCTCGCCTACAGCACGATGTCGGCGCCCGTCCTGATCCAGAGCGCATCCCTCGTGGGGATGTACGCCGTTACGTTCCTGATTTGCCTCTTTGCCAATACCCTCGCCATGGCGCTACGACCCAAACGAGACACGGCCGCAGTCTGCCTCGGGCTGACGATCTGTGCGGCCAATTTGGTGTTCGGTATCGTGCGGCTCGCACACCCGCAGCCCGACGTGCTGCGGGTGGCGGGAATCGTCGATGAGACGGCCGTAGCGGATTCCTGGCGGGCGAAGACCGTGTCCGCCGGTCTCGCGGTGACCGAAACCTATGCGCGCGAGATCCGTGCAGCCGCCCGGGAAGGCGCCAGATTCGTGGCTACGTCGGAAGGCGGCATGGCATCGATCCCTGCCGGACAGAGCACGATTGTTGCGCCGCTCGTTGCCGCCGCCAAGGATACGGGTGTGCAGATCATTGCCGGTTTCCATTCCGAGACGCCGGCCGCCGACTTCGCGCTTGCGATCACGCCCGATGGCAGGATTCAGCGCTACGACAAGCGCCATCCGGTGCCGGGCCTTGAGGACGATTTCACGCCGGGTCATGTCTCGGGCTGGTTGGGCGATGGCCGTGCCGAGGAGATCTGCAAGGACATGGATTTCCCCGACACCATTCGTTCCGATGCCGCCAAGGGCATCCGCCTGATGGGCGTGCCCGCGGGCGACATGGGCATCGACGGCTGGCAGCACGGAATCATGTCCGTGATGCGCGGCGTCGAAGGCGGATTTTCGATCGTGCGGGCTGCCCATGACGGCCTGGTGTTCGCTAGCGACGCGCAAGGGCGTCTGGTCGCCCTCAAGAAGGATGCGCCTGCGGGCGTGACCATGATCGTCGCCGACCTGCCGCTGGGATCCGGGCCAACACTCTATACGCGGATCGGCAACGCCTTCCCGTGGCTGTGCGGGATCTTCGCTCTCGCGCTTGGCGCAGGGCTGGCGGCCTGGCGGCGGCGAAGCGCAGCCCGACGATTCGGAAATTGAACTCTGCTTTGCAGGCTCCTCTGCACTAGAGCGGAATAACGTTGGCCGCGTGCAGCCAACCTTCGATGATCTGCTGACTGAAGCAACCCATGTCGGGGAGGAGGTCAGTTTTCGAATCGCTGCTTTATGGCGCACATTCGCAGCATCCGACCGGCCGTTGTTGGCGAACTGAGACACTCACACACTTAAAATCCCGCGCGACGCGGGCTTTTTCGCACTTGGCTCTTGGGCTTTCGTCACCGCGCAGCGGTGGCACACCGAGTGCGGGCCACGATGGCCCGCAGCTCTACCCGGGGCCCCTGTGCGGCGGTGAGGTGGGGACGACAGGCCCGCAGGGGAGTCGACAGGGATGTCGGCTCCTTTTCGCCCGGACAGGCGACGGCATGGATGCCGGAGTCAGAGCAACGCAGGAGCAGTTGCCGGAGTCCGGTCGAAAAGCCCGGCCCCAGCTCACGGACTTGCCGGGCAGGGCGAGGGCATGGATGCCCGAGTTGAGGCAACGCAGGAGCGGTTGCCCGATGCCCGGCAAGCGCCAAGTGGGGTGGCCTTCTCTGTTGGTTACTTTTCTTTACTCCGGGCATCCTGCCCTCCGCCCTTCGGGCCGGCTCCGCCGTTCGCGCCCGTTCCCGACGGGCGCGTGGCCACGCAAGAGAAAAGTGACTCGGGCGCCGAAGGCGCACGAAAGCTCTGGTTCCATGCAACATCGAACAACCCGAGCCAGGAGCATCGCGCACAGGGTGCGCTCCTACAGGTCGCATCGAAGTCACCCGTGCTTGCGTGCACTCACCTCCCTCACCCCGCCGTCTGCACCTTCCCGATCACCTTCAACCGCTTCTTCTCCGCCTTCGCCGCCTTGCGCGCCGCGCGGCGCTCCTTGCGGGTGGCCTTGCGGATCTTGCGGTCGTAGTTCCACAGGTAGATCGCCGGGGTGCTGAGCAGGGTCAGCAGTTGCGACACCAGCAGGCCGCCGACGATGGCGATGCCGAGCGGCTGGCGCATCTCCGAGCCGATGCCGAAGCCGATCGCCAGCGGCAGCGCCGCGCCCATCGCCACCAGCGTGGTCATGGTGATCGGGCGGAAGCGCACCAGCGCGGCCTCGCGGATCGCCTCGGGCGCGGACAGGCCGCGCTCGCGTTCGCCGACGAGGGCGAAGTCGACCATCAGGATCGCGTTTTTCTTGACGATGCCGATCAGCATCAGGATCGCGATGATCGCCATCAGCGACAGCTGGGTCTGGGTCACCAGCATCGCCAGGAACGCACCGGCACCGGCCGCCGGCAGCGTGGACAGGATCGTCAGCGGATGGCCGAGGCTCTCGTAGAGGATGCCCAGCACGATGTACATCGCCAGGATCGAGCCCAGCAGCAGCACCATGCCGTTCGACTGGGCCTGCTTCAGGCGCTGGTTGGCGCCGGTGTAGTCGACCTTGATGCCGGCCGGCAGATTGATCGCATAGGCCGCCTGGTCGACCAGCGCGATGCCGCGGTCCTGCGGCACGTCCTTGGCCAGGTTGTAGCTGATGGTGACCGCTTCCATCTGGTTGTGATGGCGGATCCGGATCGGGCTGATGCTGGGCGCCATCCGCGCCAGCGCGGACAGCGGGATCATCTCGCCCTTGTCGCTGCGCACGCGGATGTTCAGCAGCGACTGCGGGCTGAGGTTCTCGCCGGGGCTGCTGGTCAGCACGACCCAGTACTGGTTGATGTCGGAATAGATCTGCGACACCAGCCGCTGGCCGAACGCGCTGTACAGCGCGGTGTCGATCGCGCCCATGCTGACGTGCAGGCGCGCGGCCGCCTCGCGGTCGACCTTCAGCTGCTGCTGCTTGCCGACCTGGTCGAAGGCGCTGCTGACGTCGCGGAACTCCTTGATCGTGCGCAGGTGTCGCACCATCTTCAGCGCCCACGGCTGCAGGTCGCCGCCGTCGCTGCTGGTGAGCTGGAATTCGTACTGGCCGCCCTTGTCGCCGCTGCCGCCGCCACCGAGGAACTGCGCCGCGCTGACCGAGACCTTGACGTCGGGCAGCTGGTCGTAGCGCTTGGTCAGCCGCTCGACGATCACCTTGATGTTGTCGGGTCGTCCGCCCGGTCCGTGGCCGCGCGGCTTCAGGTCGACGAACATCTGCGCGTTGTTGCCCACCGCGCCGCCGAAGCCGTTGCCGCCCAGCATGGTCAGCTGGTCGAGCACGGCCGGATCGGCCTGCATGATCTTCTCGACCTGCTGCGCGCGCTCGGCCATCAGCGTCGGCGCGATGTTGGCATCGGCGCTGATGTCGACCTGCAGCTGGCCGGTGTCCTCGTCCGGCATGAAGGTGCCGCCGGCAGTCTTGACCACCGCGAAGCCCAGCGCGAAGGTGAGGAACAGCAGCACCAGCGGCTGCCAGCGCATGATGCGGCGGTGATGCATCGCCCAGTCCAGCGCGCGCTCGTACAGCCGCAGCATGCCGCGATCGAAGCGCTCCACCGCTTGCTCGATGCGGCCCGGCGGCGGCGGATTTTTCGGCTCGTGCTTCAACAGCCGGCCGCACAGCGCCGGGGTCAGGGTCAGCGAGACGATCGCCGAGATCACCACCGCGGCGGTCAGGGTCACCGAGAATTCGCGCAGCAGCAGCACCAGCACGTTGTTGCCGAACAGCAGCGGCGCGAACACCGCCACCAGCGACAGCGTGATCGAGATCACCGTGAAGCCGATCTCGCGCACGCCGGTCAGCGCCGCCGGCAGCGGCGCCATGCCCTGCTCCATGTGGCGCACGATGTTCTCGATCACCACGATCGCGTCGTCGACCACGAAGCCGATGCACAACACCAGCGCCACCAGCGACAGGGTGTTGAGCGTGTAGCCGAGCATCCACATCACCACGAAGGCGCCGGCCAGCGACAGCGGCACGCTGAGCATCGCGATCAGGGTCGGCCGCAGCCGGCGCAGGAACACCAGCATCACCATCGCGACCATGGCGATCGAGATCATCAGCGCGACCTGCACTTCATGCAGCGCCGACTTGGTGGTCTGGGTGAGATCGAACACCGGCATCATCTTCACGTTCGACGGCATCGACGCGGCCAGCTGCGGCAGCCGCGCGCGGATCGCCTCGACCGTGGCCACCGCGTTCGCCTCCGGCCGCTTGGTGATCTGCAGGCCGACCGTGTGCATGCCGTTGAACCAGGCGGCCTGGTACTCGTCCTGCTGGCCGCCGTAGACCCTGGCCACGTCGGACAGCCGCACCGGCGTGCCGTTCTTCACCGAGATCAGCAGATGGGCGAACTCGGACGGATCCTGCAGGCCGTCGCTGGCGGTCACCGTCATCTGCGTGCGACCGTCGCTGAGGATGCCCTGCGGCGAATTGACGTTGGCGGCACGCAGGGCGTTGGCCACGTCGTTCGCGGTGAGCCCCTTGGCGGCCAGCGAGCGATTGTCCAGCTCGATCCGCACCGCATGCGGGGTGCCGCCGAACACCTGCACCTGGGCCACGCCGTCGATCTGCGCCACCGCGGGCTTCAGCAGGGTGTCGGCGAGGTCGTACAGCTTGTCCTGCGGCAGCCCGGTCGAGGTCAGCGTGAGGAACAGGATCGGGATCTGCGAGGTGTCGAACTTGAAGTACTGCGGCGGCGACGGCATGCCCGCGGGCAGGTCGACCGCGGCCGCGTTGATCGCGGCCTGCACGTCACGGGCGGCGCTGTCGGCGGTGCGGCTGAAGTTGAAGCGCACGCTCACCGAAGCCGAACCCTCGGTGGCGTTGCCGTACATTTCGTCGACGCCGGGGATCTGGCCCAGGTGGCGTTCCAGCGGCGCCAGCACCGTGTTCGCCATGGTCTGCGCGCTGGCCCCGGGCATGTTCGCGCCGACATAGACGCCCGGAAAATCCAGCGACGGCAACGCCGCCACGCCGAGCAGCAGATAGGCCCAGAACCCGGCCAGGATCAGGCCGATGGCCAGCAGCGAGGTGCCGACCGGGCGGCGGATCAAAGGTGCAAAGACATTCATGGCGCAGCCGCGACCTGCAAGCCGGACAGGTATTCAGCGTACGCCGGGACTCCCTGCGATGGACACAGGCACGATGAACACGGGGAAGTGGGGAGAGTTCCATTCATGGCGACGTTATGCCATCCGGCGCGCCCGGGCGTATGTGCCTGAAGTCCCTTCCATGCCGGAAGGCAGGGGTGGCACGCCGGCTATTTCGGCAACGCCGGCATCTGCCATTGCAGCTCGCGCTGGCGCTTGATCTCGGCACGCAGACGCTGTCGCGCCGCCTTGCGCTCGCGTCGATCGTGTTGCCACAGGTAGATCGCCGGCGTGCTCAGCAGGGTCAGCAGCTGCGATACCAGCAGGCCGCCGAGGATCGCGATGCCCAGCGGCTGGCGCAGCTCCGAGCCGCTGCCGAAACCGATCGCCAGCGGCAGCGCCGCGCCCATCGCCACCAGGGTGGTCATGGTGATCGGACGGAAACGCACCAGCGCCGCCTCGCGAATCGCCTCCGGCGGCGACATGCCGTGCTCGCGCTCGGCCACCAGTGCGAAGTCGACCATCAGGATCGCATTCTTCTTGACGATGCCGATCAGCATCAGCACCGCGATGATCGACATCAGGGTGAGCTGGGTGTGGGTGACCAGCATGGCCAGGAACGCGCCCATGCCGGCGGCCGGCAGGGTCGACAGGATGGTCAGCGGATGGATCAGGCTCTCGTACAGCACGCCCAGCACCACGTACATCACCAGGATCACCGCCAGCAACATCAGCAGCGAATTGTTCAGCGCCTCGACCAGGTTCTGGTTGTCGCCGGTGTATTTCTTCTGCACGCCGGGCGGCAGGTGGGCCGCGAAGATCGCCTGGTCGACCAGCTTCAGCCCGTCCGCCTGGGTGATGCCCTTGGCCAGGTTGTAGCTGATCGAGGCCGATTCGAGCTGGTCGAAATGATCGACCGAGACCGGCGCCAGATGGGGCCGGATCGTGGCCAGCGCGGACAACGGGATCATCCGGCCCTGGTTGCTGCGCACGTAGGTCTCGAGCAGGCCCTGCGGACTCGGTGTCCTGCCGCTGTCGGCGGTCAGCACGACCCGGTACTGGTTGATGTCGGAGTAGATCGTGGAGACCTGATTCTGGCCGAACGCGTTGTACAGCACCGAGTCGATCTGGCCCATGCCGACGCCCAGCCGCGCGGCCGCATCGCGATCGACCTGCACCAGCTGCTGCTTGCCGATGCCGTCGAAACTGCTGGCGACGTCGCGGAACTGCTTCATGCCGCGCATGACCCGCGCCAGCCGCAGGGTGGGCGCCTGCAGCGGGGTGCCGTCGGTGCTGTCGAGCTGGAACGAATACTGCGCGGCGCCGCCGCCGGCGCCGCCACCCCCGCCGAAGAACTGCACCGTGGTCAGGGTGACGTCCAGATCGGTGACGTCCTTGTAGTGCGTGGCCAACCGGTCGACCACCTGCTGCGCCGAGGCGTGGCGGTCGCCGGGCTTGTCGCCCAGCGGCTTGAGGTCCACGAACAGGCGCGACTGGTTGCCGATCGCGCCGTTGCTGCCGAGACCGCCCAGGATGGTGGTGACGTCGAGCACCGCCGGGTCGGCCCGGATCGTCGCGGCCACTTCGCGGGTGCGCGTGGCCAGCTGCGTCGGCGAGATGTTCGCGCTGGCGGTCATCTGCACCCGCATCAGCCCGGTGTCCTCCTGCGGCATCAAGCCGCCGCCCGCGGTCTTGCCGACCGCGATGGCCAGGCCGACGGTCAGCGCCAGCAGGATCGGCGGTTGCCAGCGCATCACCCGGCGGTGGCGCATGGCCCAGTCCAGCGAACGCCGGTAGATCCCCAGCAGCCCCTCGTCGAAACGCTCGGCCAGGCGTTCCAGCCGGCCGGGCACGCGGCTGCCCGGCCGCTCGTGCAGCAGGCTGCGCCCGCACAGCGCCGGGGTCAACGTGAGCGAGACCACGGCGGAGATCACGATCGTCGCGATCAGGGTCACCGCGAACTCGCGCATCAGCACGGTGAAGAGGTTGTTGCCGAACACCATCGGCGCGAACACCGCGATCAGCGACAGCGTGATCGAGATCACCGTGAAGCCGATCTCGCGCACGCCGGTCAGCGCCGCCTGCAGCGGCGCCATGCCCTGCTCCATGTGGCGCACGATGTTCTCGATCACCACGATCGCATCGTCGACCACGAAGCCCACGCACAGCACCAGCGCCACCAGCGAGAAGATGTTCAGGGTGAAGCCCATCGCCCACATCACCACGAACGCACCGGCCAGCGACAGCGGCACGCTGAGCATCGCGATCAGGGTCGGCCGCAGCCGGCGCAGGAACACCAGCATCACCAGCGCCACCATCACGATGCTCATCAGCAGCGCCACCTCGACCTCGTGCAGCGCCGATTCGGTGGTCGGGGTGAGGTCGAAGATCGGGGTGATCCGCACGTCGGCCGGCAGCAGCCGGCCCAGTCTCGGCAGCGCGGCGCGGATCGCCCGCACCGTGGCCACCGCATTGGCCTCCGGCCGCTTGCTGATCTGCATGGTCACCGCCCGCGTGCCGTTGAACCACGCCGCCGCGTACCGATCCTGCTGGCCGCTGCTGACGGTGGCCACGTCGGCCAGCCGCACCGGCACGCCGTGGCGGCTGGCGATCACCAGCCCGGCGAAATCCCGCGGCGTGTGCAGCGCACCGTTGGCGGTCACCGTCATCTGGCTGACGCCATCGCTCAGCGTGCCCTGCGGCGAGGTGACGTTGGCCGCGCGCAACGCATTGGCCACGTCGTTGGTGGTGATGCCCTTGATCACCAGCGCGTTCGCGTTCAGCGCGATGCGCACCGCATACGGCGTACCGCCGCCGATCTGCACCTGGGCCACGCCGGGGATCTGCGCCACCGCGGGCTTCAGCAGGGTATCGGTGAGGTCGTACAACTGGTCCGGCGGCAGGCTGGTCGAGGTCAGCGTCACCAGCAGCACCGGGATCTTCGAGGTATCGAACTTGAAGTACTGGGGCGGCGTCGGCAGGCCCGGCGGCAGGTCGGCCGCGGCCGCGTTGATCGCCGCCTGCACGTCGCGGGCGGCGTCGTCGGTGGTGCGCCCGAAGTCGAACAGCACCTGGATCTGCGCGCCGCCTTCGTTGGCCGTGGACGCAATCTGCTTCACGCCCGGGATGCGGCCCAGGTGCCGCTCCAGCGGTGCCACCACCGTGCTGGCCATGGTCTGCGCGCTGGCGCCGGGCATCTGCGCCACCACCACCACGCCGGGAAACTCGATCGACGGGAACGCCGCCACGCCCAGTAGCAGGTAGGCCATGAAGCCAGCCAGGATCAGCCCGATCGCGAGCAGCGAGGTGCCGACGGGGCGGCGGATCATGGGGGCAAAAATGTTCACGTGGTCTCCCTGATGCGCAAGCATAGCGGCAGGGCCGCCTCGGCAGGTGGCTGCCGTCGCAGGGAGACGGTGCGTGACGGGGAATCTTTGCGGACGGGCGGCTTCCGTCGCGATGGCCTTGCCCATGTCGGCGCGCGCATCGCGACGGAGGCCGTTTCGTTGCCGGCGGGCCTCACTTCATCGCGGGGCTGTAGCGCAGGGTCAGGAACACGCTGCGACCGGGCTGGTTGAAGTACCACACCGTCTCGTAGTGGCGATCGAACACGTTGGCCAGGCGTGCCTCGACCTGCCAGTCCGTGCTGAAGTGGTAGCTCACGCGCAGGTCGGTGGTGGAGTAGCCGCCCAGCGGATGGGCATTGGCCGCGTCGTCATAGCTGCGCCCGGCCGCGTAGACGGTGGCGCCGAGGCCGACCGCGCCGAAGCGGCGATCCAGATCCACCCGCGCGGTGTGCTGCGGGCGCCGCGGCAGCACCTTGCCGTCGTTCGGGCCGCCGTCCTGGTTCTTCGGCTGCAGCCAGCTCAGGTAACCCTGCAGCTGCCAGCCGGCCAGGTCGACCCCGAGCTGGCCTTCGACGCCGCGGATGCGCGCCTTGCTGAGGTTGCTCGGGAAGTAGTTGCTGTCCAGCGCGATCAGCTGGTCGATGCGGGTCTGGTACGCGTTCAGCGCCCAGTTCCAGTCGCCGCGCTGCTGGCTCAGGCCCAGCTCGGCGCTGCGCGATTTCTCCGGCTCGAGGTCCGGGTTGCCACTGCCGTACGGGTAATACAGGTCGTTGAAGGTCGGCGCATGGAAGGCGGTGCCGTAGCTGGCGGAGAATTTCAGGCCGTCATCGAAGTGGTAACCCCACGCCGCGGCGCCGGTGTTGTGGTTGCCGAACTGGCTGTTGTGGTCGCGCCGTGCCGACAGCTTCAGTTCGTTGCGGCCGAACGTGGCCTGGTACTGCGCGTAGCCGCCGGTGTCGTGGCGCCGGGTGGCGAGGAAGCCGGTGTCGCTGTCGATGTGCTCGCCCTGCCAGTCGAGGCCCAGCGTGACCAGTTGGCCGGTGGCCAGGCTGATGTCGTTCTGCCACGACGCCTGGTTGCGCCGCGAATAGATGTAGCCGACGAAATCGCGGTTCTCGTAGTTGTCGTAGCGATCCAGGTTCTGGCCCACGCTCAGCGTGGTCTGCCACGCCCCCAGCGGATGGAAGCTCAGGCGGCTGCCGGCGACCTGCTGCACGGTGCGGCTGCGGTTCTGGTAGCTGCCGTCGAAATGGATCTCGCCCAGGCTGCGCAGCCAGTTGCCGCTGAGCTCGGTACCGTTGTCCCAGCGGTAGCCGCCGCTGGCGGCAAGGTTCTTGTTGCGGTAGGCGTCGCGATCCGGCTCGTCGGCGAAGCAGCCGGCGAACGCCTCGGCGGCGCCGACACGGCAGGCATTGATGCCGCGGGTGTACTGGGCGCCCACGCCGAGGTTGTACCAGGCGTGATCGCTGCCGCCGGACAGGCCGGCCTGTCCGCGCAGCAGATGGTCGCTGCCGGTGGTGAGGCTGAACGAGGGTCGCAGCCCGCCATCGGGTGAACCATGGCGGGTGAAGATCTGGATCACCCCGCCGATCGCGTCGGCGCCGTACAGGCTCGAGCGCGGGCCGCGCACGATCTCGATGCGCTCGATCTGTTCGACCGGAATCTGTTCGATCGCCGCCAGTCCGTTGCCGACCGAACCGATGCGCACGCCATCGACCCACACCAGCGTGTGCGAGGAATTGGTGCCGCGCATGAACAGCGAGGTCTGCTGACCGTAGCCGCCGGAATTGGCGAAACTCACGCCAGGCAGGCCGGTCAGCAGGTCCTGCAGCGACAGCGGCTGCAGCCGCTCGATGTCGGCGCGGGTGATCACGCTGACCGACGACAGCGCGTCGTCGACGTTGATCGCGGTACGCGTGGCGGTGACGACCACCGGGCTCAGCGCGGCCGGGTTGTTCTGATCGGCGGCCTGGGCGGCCGTCGTGCAAGCAAGCAGCGCCGCTGCCAGCAAAGACTTCTTCATGCTTTCTTCCTCGGCCGCGCACCCGCGCACGGCTCATGCGTTCGATGAGCTGGCAACCGGCGGGAGGAAAAGACGGAACAACGGGCAGGCAGGCACGCCACACACGTGGTTCGGCCTCGCCCACCGCGAGCCACCAGGAATCGTTCGGGCCGGTCTCCGGGCTCGCGAGCGGCCTGCGGTGATCCGCATGCCCCGAACGGCGCCTTCCCGTGCTGTGCACAGTGGCGTTCGCCGTTCGTGAATCTCGCTTACCGTTGCGGGGGCAGCGCCGGCCTTGCAGTGATGAACACCGCGCACCGGCTTCCCGTTTCATCCCTTCGGCGTGACACCGTCGGGACACCTGAACCGCGCCACTGTAGCTTCGGATGGCTATTTGGGCAATCCACAGCAGATCGGAATGGGCAGGAACACTCTCAAGCTGTGGGAGCGACTTCAGTCGCGATGCTTCTGCTTTGGTGCCACAACTGAAGTGCATCGCGACTGAAGTCGCTCCCACAGGCAGCTCTACATTGCTACACCGCCGATCCAGCTCTGCTGCACGCGATAGTCGTCGTCCAGCAGTACCAGGTCGGCGCGATAGCCGGCGGCGATGCGGCCGTGGCTGGCGCCGAGGCCGAGGAAGTCGGCCGGGTAGGTACTGGCCATGCGCACCGCCTCGTCCAGCGGCAGGCCCAGCAGCTGCACCGTGTTGCGCACCGCGCCGGCCATGTCCAGCGCGGACCCGGCCAGCACGCCCTGCGCGGTCTGGCAGATGCCGTCCTGAATCGTGATGATCTCGCCATTGAGCACGAAATCCGGGTAGTCCGAACCCACCGGCGGCATCGCGTCGGTCACCAGCAGCATCTTGCCGCGGGGCTTGGCGGCGATCGCCACGCGCAGGCTGGCCGGATGCACGTGATGGCCATCGACGATCAGCCCGCACCAGCTGTTCGGGTCTTCCAGCGCGGCGCCCACCACACCGGGCTCGCGGCTGCCGAACGGCGTCATCGCGTTGAACAGGTGGGTGAAGCCACGCACGCCGCCGGCCAGGGCCGCGCGCACGGTCGCATAGTCGGCGGCAGTGTGCCCGGCGCTGACGATCACGCCCGCGGCGGCCAGCGCGCGGATGCTGGCCAGCGGCACGCATTCGGGCGCCAGCGTCAGCAGCCGCACACCGCGATGCCCGGCGCTCAGCAGGGCCAGTTCCTCGCTGTCCGGCCGGTGGAAATATTTGGGGTCGTGCACGCCCTTGCGCGCCCGCGCCAGGTACGGCCCCTCCAGATGGATGCCGAGCACGCCGGGCACGCCTTCGGCCAGCGCCTGCTCGACCGCAGCCAGCGCCGCGCGCATCACGTCCGGGTCGTCGCTGATCAGGGTCGGCAGGAAGCCGGTGGTGCCGTAGCGCCGATGCCCCGCGCCGATCCGGCGGATGGTCGCCACCGTGGGGCTGTCGTTGAACAACACGCCGCCGCCGCCGTTGACCTGCACGTCGATGAAGCCGGGCAGCAGCATGGCGCCGCCCAGGTCCTGTTGCGGCGTATCGCGCAGACGCGGATCGGACAGCGGCAGCAGATCGGCGATCCGGGCGCCATCCAGCAGCACGGCGAGGTCGTCATGCCAACCGTGCGCAGTGAGTACGCGGGCATTGATCAGGGCGAGTGTCATGGCGTGGCTCAGACCGTCTCGGTCACCTTGTTGAGATGCGGCGGCACATCGGGATTGAATCCACGACGCAGCGCCAGCTCGCTGGCGGCGCGGTAGAAACTCTGCACGATCAGCAGCGGCGTGCACATCGCCGGCAGCCCACCGGGCACCGGCAACGTGCCCGCGCCGTCCACCCCGGGTGCCGCCACGAACACCTGCGCGCCACGGCGGCGGAACTCGTCGGCCACCGCCAGGGTGCCTTGCAGGGTGTCGTCGTCCTGCGCAAAGACCAGCACCGGAAAGGCCGGGCCGACCAGCGCCATCGGCCCGTGCTTCACCTCGGCCGCGCTGAACGCCTCGGCATGCAGGCCGCAGGTTTCCTTGAATTTCAGCGCTGCCTCGAGCGCGATGCCGAGACCGAAGCCGCGGCCGACCACGAACAGGTTGTGCGCCCCGAGCAGGCCCTCGCTCAACGGCGACCAGTCGGCGTCCCAGCCGGCGCGCAGGGCGTCGGGCAGGCGCTGCAGCGCGGCGACCAGCGCCGGATCGCCATGCCAGCGCGCGCACAGGTGCAGCACCGCGGCCAGCGCCGCGATGTAGCTCTTGGTCGCCGCCACGCTGCGCTCCGGACCCGCGTGCAACGGGATCACCGTGTCGGCGATCGCGGCCAGCGGCGAATCCTCGACGTTCACCAGCGCCACCACCCGCGCGCCGGCCAGCTTCGCGGCCTGCGCGTTGCGCAGCAGGTCGGGGCTCTTGCCCGACTGCGAGATCGCGATGAACAGCGCGTCGCGCCACTGCTGTTCGGCTGCGTAGATCGAGGTGACCGACGGCGAAGCCGAGGCGGTGACGATGCCGAGCTGGGTTTCGAACACGTACTTCGCATACGCCGCGGCGTGATCGGAACTGCCGCGCGCGCAGGTGACGATGAAACGCGGCGGCTGCGCGCGCAGCGTGCGAGCCAGCGCGCTCACCACCGCCTCGTTCGCGGCGAACTGGCGCGCGACCACATCGGCCGCCTCGTGCGCTTCGCGGTACATCAGGGTGTCGCTGGCTTGCATGGCGTGGGGTTCCGGGTCGGTCAATCGGTTTGCAGTTCGGCAACGAAGTCGTAGATGTCGCCGCGATACCAGGAGGTGGTGAACTCGACCACGCGACCGTCGTCGAGGAAACTGCGGCGTTCGATGTTGAGTCCGGCGCTGCCCACGTTGACGTGCAGCAGTCGCGCCTGCTGGGCATTCAGCGACACCGCGCGCAGCCGCTGCAGCGCGCGGCGCGGACGGCAGCCGAGCAGTTCCAGCGCCTCGTACAACGAGTCGTGCACCAGCATCGGATCCGGCAGCACGCTGGCAGGCACCACACTGCGTTCGATCGCCAGCGGCTCGTCCTGGCCGTAGCGCACGCGATGCAGCCGGACCACCAGCGAGCCGGGCGACAGGTTCATCGCCATCGACTCCTCCGGGGTCACCTCGCCGATGCCGCGCTCGAAGAATTCCGAACGTGGCCGCAGGCCGCGCTCGCGCAGATCCTCGGTGAAGCTGGTCAGGCGCGACATCGGCTTGACGATGCGTTCGGCGATGAAGGTGCCGGCGCCGTGCCGCTGGGTCAGCAGGCCTTCCTCGACCAGCCCGGCGATCGCCTTGCGCACGGTCACCCGCGACAGCTTCAGCGCCACCGAAAGATCACGTTCGCTGGGCAGCGCCTGGCCCGGCTCGATGTCGCGATGCTCGACGATGTTGCGGATCGCGCGGCGCAGGCGCAGGTAGGCCAGCGGCTGATGGGTGGTCGGATCGTGGCAGATCCGGCGGTATTCGTTGGCCAGGGCGGTTTCCATGCCGGCACGATACCAATAGCAAACCACTAACCGCAAGCCCGTCCACCCGCCGCCCGACCGGGCCCCCACGCCGCAACCCCGGACTCATCCGATCACGCCGCGTCGATGAATTCGTATGCATGACCGTAGTCGACCTGGTATTTCACTGGTATGATCCACGGCACCCCGGGCGATCGTGCCATCCGGCCCTGCCCGCCATCCGGCATCATGTCGAGGTGACTGCGTGACTGCTTCCCCCCCCTTGGTCGAACCGTTCGACCTGGTGATTTTCGGCGGCACCGGCGACCTCGCCGTGCGCAAATTGCTGCCGGCCCTGTTCCACCGCTTTCTCGACGGCCAGATTCCCGCCAGCAGCCGGATCATCGGCATCGCCCGCGAGGCGCTCGACGACGACGGCTACCGTGCCTTGCTGCGCCAGGCGCTGGTCGGTATCTGCGACGCGGCCAAGCTCGACGTGTTCCTGCAGCAGGTCGGCTATCGCTCGCTGGACGCGCGCAAGGACGATGGCTGGGCGGATTTCGCCGCGCTGATCAAGTCGCAGCCGGAGCATGTGCGGGTGTTCTACCTGTCCACCTCGCCGGACCTGTTCGTCGACATCTGCGGACGGCTCGGCGAACACGGGCTCAACCAGGGCAAGTCGCGCGTGGTGCTGGAAAAGCCGATCGGCCGCGATCTCGACAGCGCGAACCGGATCAACGACGCGGTCGGCAGGGTCTTCAACGAATCGCAGACCTTCCGCATCGATCACTACCTCGGCAAGGAGACCGTGCAGAACCTGCTGGTGCTGCGCTTCGGCAACGCGCTGTTCGAGCCGCTGTGGAACGCCGGGCACATCGACCACGTGCAGATCACCGTGGCCGAAACCGTGGGCGTCGGTCACCGTGCCGGCTACTACGACCATGCCGGCGCGCTGCGCGACATGGTGCAGAACCACATGCTGCAGCTGCTGTGCATGGTGGCGATGGAGCCGCCCTCGTCGCTGGAGCCCGACGCGGTGCGCGACGAGAAGCTGAAGGTGCTCAATTCGCTGAAGGTCATCGACGACAGCAACGTCAACCAGCTCACCGTGCGCGGCCAGTACCGCGCCGGCGTGGCCGAGGGCGCCAGCGTGCCCGGGTACCCGGACGAACTGGGCGACACCAAGTCCAACACCGAAACCTTCGTGGCGCTGAAGGCGGAGATCGGCAACTGGCGCTGGGCCGGCGTGCCGTTCTACCTGCGCACCGGCAAGCGCCTGCCCAGCCGTGTGTCGGAAATCGTGGTGGCGTTCAAGCCGGTGCCGCATTCGATCTTCTCGGCGGACTCCGGCACGCTGGCGCAGAACCGGCTGGTGCTGCGGCTGCAGCCGGACGAAGGCGTGAAACTGTGGCTGACCATCAAGCACCCCGGTCCCGGCGGGCTGCGCCTGCGCAACGTGCCGCTGGACATGAGCTTCGCCGAGGCGTTCGGTGTGCAGCAGCCGGATGCGTACGAGCGCCTGCTGCTCGATGTGGTGCGCGGCAATCCCACCCTGTTCATGCGCCGCGATGAAGTCGAGGCGGCGTGGCGCTGGGCCGGCCCCGTCCTCGCCGGCTGGGCCAACAGCAGCGAGTCGCCGCGCCCGTATGCTGCCGGCACCTGGGGACCCAGCGCCGCCGTTGCCCTGATCGAGCGCGATGGCCGCACCTGGCACGACGAAAGTGAGTAGGCCGGCGCATTCACCATGGCTTCACCCGGGCATGCCGGGGCCTGCGGCACACTGTCCCTTCCCCCTCCCACGACGACCGCGCCGCATCGCCGGCGGCTGGCGAGCCACCTCACCATGCACACCGATTTGAACGTCACCACCCACAGCTTCAGCGATTGCCAGGCCCAGGCCGTGGCGCTGGCCGAGCGCGTGGCCGGCTGCCTGCGCCAGGCCCTGGCCGAGCGCGGCAGCGCGGTCCTGGCGGTCTCCGGCGGCAGCACGCCGAAGGCATTCCTGGCCCGGCTGTCGGGCGAGGCGCTCGACTGGGCGAACGTGCACGTCACCCTGGTCGACGAGCGCTGGGTGCCCGAGAGCGACCCGCGCTCGAACGCCCGCATGGTCCGGTCGCAGCTGCTGCAGGGTGCCGCCGCCGCGGCGCGGTTCGTCCCGCTGTATACCGGCGACCCCACACCGGATGCGGGCCTCGGCACGGCGACCGCGCGGATCGACGCGCTGCCGCTGCCGTTCGACGCGGTGGTGCTGGGCATGGGCGAGGATGGTCATACCGCGTCGTTCTTTCCCGGCGGCGACCACCTCGCCGCGGCGCTCGATCTGGACGGCCGCGCCCCGGTGCTGTCGATGCGGGCCCCCGGCGCCGATGAACCGCGCATCACGCTGAGCCTGCCGACCCTGCTGCACACCCGCGCGCTGTACCTGCTGGTCAGCGGCGAGAAGAAACGCGACCTGCTCGCCGATGCCCGCCTGGGGCTGGGCGCCGCCCAGCATTATCCGGTGCGCGCCGTGCTGACCCAGCCGCGCGTGCCGGTCGCCGTGTACTGGTGCCCTTGAAGGCAGGAATGAGAGTCGAGAAGTGAGAAATGAGTTTTGCCAACGCCCTCGATTGCTTTCGCCAGCCCTCATTCCTACTCGCTTGCCGCTTCATTGGCAGCCAGTGGGTCCGCAACAGGCGACTCGGGTGACGACGGGGTAAGCCCACTCGTTTCTCACTCCTCTCCACTATTTTCTGGATTCAAGTCATGAGCACGCTGCATCCCGTTGTTGCCGAAGTCACCGAACGCCTGCGCGAGCGCAGCGCGGCCACCCGCACGGCCTATCTGGAGCGGATCGACGCCGTCGATCGCAGCGGCCCGCAGCGCGGGCATCTGTCCTGCGGCAACCTCGCCCACGGCTTCGCCGCCTGCGGCAGCGAGGACAAGGACGCGCTGCGCAACGGCCATCGCGCCAACCTGGCGATCATCACCGCCTACAACGACATGCTCTCGGCGCACCAGCCGTATGAGCGTTACCCCACGCTGATCCGCACGATCGCCCGCGACAGCGGCTTCACCGCCCAGGTCGCCGGCGGCGTGCCGGCGATGTGCGACGGCGTGACCCAGGGCCGGCCGGGCATGCAGCTGTCGCTGTTCTCGCGCGACCTGATCGCGATGGCCACCGCGGTGTCGTTGTCGCATGACATGTTCGATGGCGCGCTGTACCTGGGCATCTGCGACAAGATCGTGCCGGGCCTGCTGATCGGCGCACTGAGCTTCGGCCACCTGCCCGGCGCGTTCGTGCCGTCCGGGCCGATGCCCAGCGGCATCCCGAACGAGCAGAAGTCGAAGGTGCGCCAGGCCTGGGCCGACGGCAAGGCCACCAGGGAAGAGCTGCTGGAGGCCGAGGCCGCGTCGTATCACGCGCCGGGCACCTGCACCTTCTACGGCACCGCCAACTCCAACCAGATGCTGATGGAGATCATGGGCCTGCACCTGCCCGGCGCCAGCTTCGAGGCACCGGACACGCCGCTGCGCGACGCGCTGACCGCCGAGGTGGTGCGTCGCACCGCCGCCAGCAGCGCGCTGGGCGAGCACTACCTGCCGCTGGGCCACATCATCGACGAGCGCGCGATCATCAACGGCGTGATCGGCCTGCATGCGACCGGCGGCTCGACCAACCACCTGCTGCATCTGGTCGCGATCGCCCACGCCGCCGGCATCCAGTTGCGCTGGGACGATTTCGACGCGCTGTCCGGGGTGATCCCGCTGCTGGCCCGCGTCTACCCGAACGGCTATGCCGACGTGAACCAGTTCCACCAGGCCGGCGGCATGGCGTTCCTGATCGACCAGCTGCTCGGCGCCGGCCTGCTGCATGGCGACGTCAAGACGATCTTCGGCACCGGCCTGGACGGCTATGCGCAGCTGCCGCAGCTGGACGATGCGGGCGCGCTGCGCTGGGTGCCGGTATCGAAGCAGAGCGGCAACCGCGGCGTGCTGCGCGGGGTCGACGAACCGTTCCGCGCCGACGGCGGCCTGCGCATGCTCGAGGGCAACCTCGGCCGCGCCGTGATCAAGGTCTCCTCGGTACCGGACGACCGCCTGCTGATCGAGGCGCCGGCGATCGTGTTCCACGACCAGGACGAGGTGGCCGGCGCGTTCAAGCGCGGCGAACTGAACCGCGATTTCGTGGCGGTGGTGCGCTTCCAGGGCCCGCAGGCGAACGGCATGCCGGAGCTGCACAAGCTCACCCCGACGCTGGCACTGCTGCAGGATCGCGGCCATCGCATCGCCCTGCTCACCGACGGCCGCATGTCCGGTGCGTCCGGCCGGGTGCCGGCGGCGATCCATGTCACGCCCGAGGCGGTGGCCGGCGGCAACATCGCGAAGATCCGCAACGGCGACCTGATCCGGCTGGATGCGGTGAATGGACGTCTGGACGTGCTGATGGAGGCGCATGAACTGGATGCGCGCCTGCCGCAGCACGCGGACCTGTCGGCCCAGCACAGCGGCATGGGCCGCGAGCTGTTCGGCCTGTTCCGCCAGGCCGCCGCCACGGCCGACATGGGCGCCGGCGTCTTGTGACAATCCTCCGACCCCGTGGGAGCGACTTCAGTCGCGATGCCTTTTGCTGAAGCTGGAGAAGAGCATCGCGACTGAAGTCGCTCCCACAAGCAACTCACCCCTTAACCCGCGGCGATCCTATCCATGAACAACATCGAAGCCAAGCAGCAGCAGATCGAGACCACCATGCGACTGGCGCCGGTGATCCCGGTGGTGGTGATCGACGACGCGAAGGCCGCGGTGCCGATGGCGCGTGCCCTCGTCGCCGGCGGCACGCCCGCGATCGAGGTGACCCTGCGCACGCCGGCCGCACTGGAGGCGATCCGCGCGATCGCCGCCGAAGTGGAAGGCGCCATCATCGGCGTCGGCACCGTGCTCAATGCGCGCGACCTGCACGCCGCGCTGCAGGCCGGCGCACGCTTCGCGGTGTCGCCCGGGATGTCGCCGTACCTGCTGGATGCCGCCGACGACAGCGCGCTGCCGCTGCTGCCCGGCGTCGCCACCGCCAGCGAGGCGATGAGCCTGCTCGAGCGCGGCTATCGCCACCTGAAGTTCTTCCCGGCCGTGCCGGCCGGCGGCCACAAGCTGCTCGGCGCCTGGGCCAGCCCGCTGCCGCAGATCCGCTTCTGCCCCACCGGCGGCATCAGCCTGGGCAGCGCCGGCGACTTCCTCGCGCTGCCGAACGTGCTGTGCGTGGGCGGCTCGTGGCTGACCCCGGCGGACAAGCTGGCAACGGGCGACTGGGCCGGCATCGAACTGCTGGCGCGCGAGGCGGCCGGGCTGCGCAAGCCCGGCTGAACGCCGCTCGCATCGCGGCGTCAGGTACCGGTGGATTCGGCGTTCAGCCGCGCCATCACCGCCGCGGAGACACGGGCGCAGCGCTGACCCATGAACGGGAACGCTTCGCTCATGGTGGCGGCCAGGGTGCCCTGCAGCGAGGTGCGCAGCAGGCGCCGCGCGCGATGCAGGCGGGTCTTCACCGTTTCCGGCCTGATCGACAGCAGCTGCGCGGTTTCCTCCACCGTGCATTCCTCGACGTCGCGCATCATGTAGACCGTGCGAAACGCCTCGGGCAACGCGTCGATGGCGTGCTCGAGCAGGTGGCGGATCTGCACCCGCGCGGCCGAGACCGCCGGGTCCTCGCTGCCGAATTTCGAGGGAAACCGGATGATCTGGTGGGTGTCGTCCGGCGCCGCGTCGAGCTGGTCCAGCCCGACCATGCGGTGCCGCCGTCGCAACCGCCCGCGCGCCTCGTTCAGCACGATGCTGGTCAGCCAGGTCAACAGGGTCGAGTCGCCGCGGAACGAATCCAGCTTGCGGTAGGCACGCAGGTACGATTCCTGCAGCACGTCCTCGGCCTCCGAATCCTCGCCGATCACGCTGCGCGCGATACGGAACAGGCGCTGGTTGCAGCGTTGCATGATCTGCCCGAACGCCTCGCGCTGGCCGCCACGGACCAGCGCCACCAGCGCGTGGTCGTCCAGCGCGAGGTAGTCGACGGGTACCGCATGGATGGATGCCTGCATGGTGTTCTCCTTCTACTCCTGATCGGATGCAGCTGCAGCACGGAAGGTTCCCGGCTCAGCCGGCCAGCGCGGCCAGGATCTCCCGCCGCTGCGGTTCCAGCGCGAATTCGCCGAGCAGGCGCCGGGTCAGCATCGACACCCCGTGCTGACGCACTCCGCGCGAGGACAGGCACTCATGGCGGGCCTGCACCACCACGGCGACGCCACGCGGCTGCAACACCCGGGCCAGCGTGTCGGCGATCTCGACGGTGAGCCGCTCCTGGATCTGCAGACGCCGGCCGAACGCCTCGACCAGCCGGGCCAGCTTGGAAATGCCGACCACGCGGTGATTCGGCAGGTAGGCGATGTGCACCACGCCGCGGATCGCCGCCATGTGGTGCTCGCAGGTCGACTGCAACGGGATATCACGCAACAGGACCGGCTCGGCGTAACCGCCGACTTCCTCGAAAGTGCGGCTGAGCAAGCTGGCCGGATCGCAGCGGTAGCCGGCAAACCATTCCTCGTAGGCGCGCACCACGCGCGCCGGCGTGGCCAGCAGGCCTTCGCGCGTGGGCTCGTCGCCCGCCCAGCGGATCAGCGTGCGCACGGCCGCTTCCGCCTCGGCGCGCGACGGGTGGGGTGTTTCGCTGGCCGCCGGCGACACGGCAACGGAGCGGCGATGGGCGTGATCGGCATCGAGCATGCGACGGGTTGTTCCATGGGGGTGACAGCTGATCCGATGCGCACACCACGGACGAGGTTCCCGCCCGCGCCCGGGACCGCGACCGGAACCTGGGCGCCGCTGCTGCATCCCATGGGCACCGGCAGGCACCGCCCGCCGCTCACCCACAGGAATCGCCATGAACAAGTCACTGCCCATCCTCATCTTCGCCCTCGGCCTGGGCACGCTCGCCGGCGCCCAGGCGCGGCAGGCCCCCGCCATCAACGATGCGCAGATCGCGCACATCGCCTATACCGCGGGCGCGATCGACGTCACCGCGGCGACGCAGGCGCTGGCAAAATCGCACAACCAGGCGGTACTCGCGTTCGCGCAGGAAATGGCCCGCGATCATGCGGCGGTCAACGCGCAGGCGCTGGCGCTGGTGAAGCAGCTCGGCGTGACGCCGCAGGACAATGCCACCAGCCAGTCGCTTTCCAGCGATGCCGCCGCCGAGCAGGACAAGCTGGCTGCGCTCAGCGGTGCGGCGTATGACCGGGCCTATGTCGCCAACGAGGTGGCCTACCACCGGGCGGTCAACGCCGCGCTGAGCGGCACGCTGATTCCATCGGCGCGGAACGCGCAGCTGAAGTCCCTGCTGCAGACCGGGCTGAAGCTGTTCCAGTCGCACCAGATGCACGCCGAGCATCTGGCCCAAAGCCTGCTGAAGTAGGGAGCGTCCCATGCTGCGCATGACGATCCTGCTTGCCGGCATGTTGGCGCTGATCGGTGCGTCTGCACCGGTCGGCGCCACCGGCGCGGCGAAGCCGACAACCAGCTCGCCGGCCCATCGCGTGCACGTGATCGTGATCGACCGGATGCAGTACGGCCCGATGCCGAGCGGCGTGCGCGCCGGCGACATCATCGAGTGGGTCAATCGCGACATCCTCGAACACAGCGCCACCGCGCGCGATGGCCGCTTCGATGTCGACCTGAAACCGGGCCGCAGCGTGCGCTCCATCGCCACCGCCGGCACGGTCGTCGTCTTCTGCAAGTTCCACCCCGACATGACCGCCACCCTGGTGGTCAGATGATCCGAAGCCCGGCCGCATTGGCCGGGCATGCGGCTTATCGCCGGGCCGGCCCGACGCGCAGCCAGCGGGCGGCCTGCAGCAGCCAGACCAGGATCAACCCGATCACCAGCCGTTGCTCCAGTCCGCGCGGCATGCCATGCCACAACGCATCGACCCAGATCGCCACGAAGCACGCCAGCGCCAGCGCGAACGCCGCGGGGAAACGCGATCGCCAGTGCGGGTCGCCGCGCAACCGCCACGACTGCAGCAGCATCGCGGTGGTGACGCACAGGAACGCGGTCTGTGCCGCCGTGCCGTGCAGCCAGCCTTCCAGCGTGGGCTCGCGCCCGGGCAGGTTGCTGTGCGCCAGCGCGGTCACGCACAGGCCCAGCCCGGCGCCGACGAACAGCAGCCATGGCGCCGCACTGCGCGCCCGGCGCGACAACGCGAGGTAGTAACCCGCGCCGAGCAGGCCCAGCGCCGCGGCGAGCACGAAGTAGGCCGCCTGCAGCCAGTGCCCGCCGGGACCCATCAGGTACAGGCTCAGCGGCGCATCGAGCCAGTGCAGGTCCTCGCGCATCGGCTGCACCGCCACCGCGGTGACGACGAACAGCAGCAGGCCGAGCCACGCGGCCGTGCCCAGCCGGTGTGCGGCGGTCGACCGCTCCATCACACTTCCAGGCGGTCGTGCGGACGCGCCACCAGGGTGTACAGCACCGGCATCAGGAACACGCTGATCAGCAAGCGGGTGAACAGGCCGCTGACGATGACCAGCGCGAACGGCCGCTGGGTGTCGGTGCCCACGCCGGTGGCCAGGGCCGCGGGCAACAGGCCCAGCGCCGCCACCAGCGCGGTCATCATGATCGGGCGCAGGCGCAGGATCGCGCCTTCGCGAATGGCTTCGCCAAGGGTGGTGCCGTTGCGACGCAACTCGTTGACGTAGGAGATGTACACCACCGCGGTCTGCACCGACACGCCGAACAGCGCGAGGAAGCCGATCCCGGACGACACCGAGAACGGCGTGCCGGTCAGCCACAGCGCCACGATGCCGCCCACCGGCGCCGACAGCACCACGCCGACTACGGTGATGAACGGAAACTTGAAGTTGCTGTACAGGGTGAACAGCAGCAGGAAGATCAGCCCCACCGTCAGCGGCACGATGATGTTCAACTGCGCGCGCGAGGCGGTGTATTCCTTGTACTCGCCGCCCCAGTCCAGTCGGTAGCCCTGCGGCAGTTTCACCTTGGCGTCGACCTGCCCGATCGCGTCCTCGACCGCGCCGGCCAGGTCGCGGCCCGCCACCGAGAACTGCACGCCGATGTAGCGCGAATTGTCCTGCCGGTAGATGAAGGAGGCGCCATTGGTCACCTGGATGTCGGCGAACTCCTTCAGCGGCAGCTGCTGCCCGCCGGGCGTCGCCACCAGGATGTTGCCGATCTCCTGCGGGTTGTCGCGATACTTCTGATCCAGCCGCACGACCAGGTCGAACTGCTTCTCGCCCTGGATCACCTGGGTCGCCACGTCGCCGCCGATCGCGGTCTGGATCAGGCCGTTGATGTCGTCCACGTTCAGGCCGTAGCGGGCGATTGCGGCGCGATTGATCTTGATGCTGAGGCTGGGTTGGCCGAGCTCCTGCACCAGGGTCACGTCGTGGATGCCGCGCACCTTCTGCAGGACGTGCTTGATCGCCTTGCCCTTGAGCTGCAGCGTGTGCAGGTCCGGACCGAACACCTTCACCGCCAGCGCGCTCTTCAGGCCGGTCTCGGCCTCGTCCACCGCATCCTCGGCCGGCTGGGTGTAGTTGAAGGTGATGCCGGGAAACGCCTCCAGCTTCTTGTCGACCGCCGCGATCAGTGCCGCCTTGTCGCGGTACTTCCCGCGCCACTGCGAATAAGGCTTCAGCCCAACATAGAACTCGACGTTGAAGAAACCGGTCGAGTCG
The DNA here is from genome assembly GCF_042657065.1 of Rhodanobacter ginsengisoli. Taxonomy (NCBI): domain Bacteria; kingdom Pseudomonadati; phylum Pseudomonadota; class Gammaproteobacteria; order Lysobacterales; family Rhodanobacteraceae; genus Rhodanobacter; species Rhodanobacter ginsengisoli. The sequence continues at coordinate 25,635 of NZ_JBHSNF010000006.1, read as the reverse complement.
GTGCCATCGTCGGGACGACCCAGCTCCGAGGCGACCGTGGTGACCTCGGGGAACGAGTGCAGGATGTCGCGGATCTTCGGCGCAATTTTGGCCGACTCGTCGAACGAGATGGTGTACGGCATGGTGGCGCGCACCCACAGCGCACCCTCATCCAGTTTCGGCATGAACTCCGCACCGATGCGCGGGATCAGCAGCAGCGACAGCGCCAGCAGGATGACCGAGGCGATCGTGGTCGCCCACGCCCGGGCCAGGCAGAAATCCAGCCCCTTGATGTAGACCGACTTGATCGCCTCGAACGCGCGGTTGGGCCGCTCGCGCACGCCCTTGCGCATGAACCACGAGCACAGCACCGGCAGCAGGGTCAGGGTGATCGCCAGCGAGCCGATCAGGGCGAACACCATGGTGTCCGCCATCGGCTTGAACAGCGTGCCGGACGGGCCGGACAACACGTAGATCGGCAGGAAGCTGACCACGATCACCGCCACCGCGTAGAACAGCGGGCGGTCCACTTCCGCGGCGGCGTCGCGGATCACTTCGATCACATTGAATTTCGTGCCCGCGCGATCGGCGAGCTGGCGGTAGATGTTCTCCACCATCACCACCGCCGCGTCGACCAGTATCCCGAAATCCACCGCGCCGATCGACAGCAGGTTGGCCGAGGCACCCTGCAGATCCAGGCAGATGAAGGCGACCAGCAACGACAGCGGAATCGTGACCGCGACGATCAACCCGGCACGCACGTCGTACAGGAAGAAAATCAGGATCACCACCACCAGCAGCATGCCGCGCACCAGGTTCTGCTTGACCACCTGGGTGGTCAGCGCAATCAGGTCGCTGCGGTCGTAGAACGAATGGATCCTGACGTCCTTCGGCAGGATCTGTTCGTTGAGCTCCTTCGTCTTGGCCTCGACCCGTTCCAGCACATCCTGGGTCTTTTCGCCGGTGCGCAGCGAGATCACGCCCTCCACCGCGTCATCCTGCTTCTCGTAGCCGAACTCGCCCAGACGGGGGGCGATGCCGATGACCACGCGACCCACATCCTTGACCAGCACCGGGTTGCCGTCATGCACCGCCAGCACCACGTTGCCGATGTCCTCCAGCGTCTGCAGCCGGCCGAACCCGCGCACGTAATAGAACTGGCCGCCCTGCGAGTAGAAGCCGCCGCCGGCGTTGCTGTTGTTGGCTGCCAGCGCGGCCTGGACCTGCTGCGCGGTGAGCCCGACCCCGGCGATCTTCGCCGGATCGAGCAGCACCTGGTACTGCATGCTGCCGCCGCCGAAACCGGAGTCGTCGGCCACGCCGGGCACCGAGCGGAACTGCGGCTCGACCACCCAGTCCTCCAGCGTCTTCAGCTCCATCGGCGAGCGGTCGGAGCTTTGCAGCACGTAGCGATAGATCAGCCCGGAAGGCGACGACAGCGGCGATACCGACGGCTTCACCCCATCGGGCAGATCCAGATCGCCGAGCCGGTTGAACACCTGCTGGCGCGCGAAATAGTTGTCGGTGCCGTTGTCGAACGTGAGGGTCACCACCGACAGCCCGTACAGCGAGATCGAACGGGTATTGTCGGTCTTCGGAATGCCGGTCATGCCCTGCTCGGTCGGCACCGTGAGCAGGCGCTCCACTTCCTCCGCCGTGTGTCCGGGCCACTGGGTGACGATCTCGACGCTGGGCGGCGACAGGTCCGGATAGGCGTCCACCGGCAGGCGATGCAGCGCGCGCACGCCGGCGCCGACCAGGATCAGCATCAGCAGCGCGACCAGGAAGCGCTGCGCCAGCGAGGCGCCCACGATCCGGTTCATCAGCGACGCCGCGCGCGGCGGCATGGGCGGCAGATGGTCGCTCATTGGTTTTGCATGAACTGGACGAAGATGCCGCCATCGACCACGACCTGGTCGCCGGGCTCGAGGCCTTCGCTGATCTGGTAGTCGTCGCCGCTGCGCGGGCCCAGGGTCACGTGGCGCCGGGCGAAGCCGCCGTCATGCTGGGCGACATACACGAACGGCAGGTTCTCGTCGTCGCGCAGGATCGCCGAGACCGGGATCAGCAGGCCCTGGCTGGCCTGCCGCGACTGGATCCGCACGCGCACGTACATCTGCTTGCGCAGCAAGCCCTGCGGGTTGTGCACCAGCACCCGCGCGGCCACCGCACGCGTGTCCGGATTGACCACCGCAGCGATGTTGTCCACGGTGCCCGGCAACCCGGCGGCGCCCAAGCCGGTATCCACCTGCGCCGGATCGCCGACCCGGATCGCCGCCAGCTCGGCGGCGGACAGCTGCGCCATCACCCACACCCGCGACAGGTCGGCCACGGTGAAACACGGCGTGCTGCCGGCCTGCAGCAGCTGGCCCGGCGTGATCAGCTTCTCCACCACGGTGCCGGCGATCGGCGCACGGATGATGCCCTGCGCGCTCGTTACCGGGCGACCGGCCCGGATTGCCTTGATCGTGCCGGCATCGACGTCCAGCGCGACCAGAGCCTGCAGCGCGGCATCGCGATCGGCCTCGGCGCTGACCGCGTCGGTTTGCGCCTGCTCGGCCTCGCGCCGGGAGACGCCTTCGTGCTGCACCAGATCCTTGTCCGCATCGGCCAGCCGGCGCGCGTTGCGGGCGGTGATCAGCGCCTTGCGGTAGCCGTTGATGGCAGCGGAGAAGTCCGGCGAATCCACCAGCGCCAGCGGCTGTCCCTTGCGCACCTTGTCGCCGGGCGAGACCAGCAGCCGTGACACCGGGCCGGAGAACGGCGCCAGCACGCTGGTCGCCTGGTCGTTGTCGAAATCGACCACGCCGGTCGTCTCGATCGCGCGATGGAAGCTGGACAACGCCACCGTATGCAGGTGGATGTGCTGACGCTGCGCCTGGCTCAGGGTCACGTCGTGCGGCGTCGTGGCGGCGTCCTGCGCATCGTGGTCACTGTTCGACGAGCAGCCGGACAGGGCCAATGCCCCTGACAGCAGAGCCGTCACCACGGCATACACGAACATGGCAGGGCGTCGCGGCGCGGAAGGCGGCGCGCAAGCGGATCTACTTTTCATCGCTGTCCCGGGTGGTGGGGGCATGACCGGCATGGGTCGGGTCCGGCTCGGAAGGCACGGCGTCGGACTGGCCTGCATCGGCGGCATGCCACCAGCCGCCACCGAGCGCCTGGAACAGGGCCGCGGTGTCGGCGTAGCGACTGGCCTGCGCCTGCACCAGCGCGATGCGCGCCTGCTGGTAGCCCTGCTCCGCGCTCAACAGCGACAGGTAGCCGGCGTAGCCGTCCTTGTACTGGCGCTGCGACAGATCCAGGGTCACCTTGGCCGCATCCGCGGCATGGGCGGCCGCCTGCAGGCCCTCGGCGTCATGTTGCAGGGCGGCCAGGGTGTCGGCCACGTTCTGGAATGCGGTCAGCACCGTGCCGCGATATTGCTCGGCCGCCTGCACATAGGCGGCCTTGGCGGCGCGCTCCTGATGCAGCAGGGTGCCACCCTGGAAAATCGGCGCGGCCAGATCCGCACCCACGCTCCAGAAACCGGTGCCGGACTTGAACAGCTGGTTGATCGCCAGCGCCGTGCTGCCCGCGTTCGCGCTCAAGGTGATGTTCGGCAAGCGGTTGGCGATGGCCACGCCGATCTGGGCGCTGGCCGCGTGCATGTTCGCCTCGGCCTGGCCCACGTCCGGTCGCTGCGCGACCAGCGCCGACGGCAGGCTCAGCGGCAACTGCTGCGGCAGTTGCAGGCTGGCAAGGTCGAACGTCTGTGCCTCGGCCTGGCTGGGAAACCGGCCCGCCAGCACCGCCAGCAGGTCGTCCTGCTGCGCGAGCTGGGTCAGCAGCGGCGGCAGCGTCGACTGCAGCTGGGCCAGCTGCGATTCCTGCGCGGCGAGGTCGAGCCGCCCGGCATAACCTTTCGCCAGCTGATAGCGCAGGATCTTCACCATCTTCGTGTTGATCGCGATCAGCTCACGGGTCGCCTCGATCTGCGCCCGCAGCGAGGCCTGCTGCACCGCCGCGGCCACCACGTTGGTGCTCAGCGTGATGCGCGTGGCGAGCATCTGGAAACGGACGGCCTGCTGCTGCGCCTGCAGCGACTCGACCGTGCGCCGGTTCAGGCCGAATACGTCGGCCACGTACGACACGCTGACCTGTGGCGTGAACAGGTTGTACAGAAACGCGTTGTTGCTGGGCACCGCCGCCAGCGCGCCGGGCGGATCCTGCTCGCGGCTCGCCGAAAAGCCGGCCGAAACGTTGGGATAGTAGGCGCCGCGTCCCGCTTTGGTATTTTCCCTGGCCACCGCCAGCGCAGCCTGCGCGGCCTTGAGATCGGCATTGTGGGCGAGCGCCTGCTCGATCAGCGCATTGAGCGGCGGCGAGTGGAACAGCGTCCACCAGTCGGCGGGGATGTCGCCGCCCTCGACGAACTGCTGCGCCTGCCCGCCGGCAACATCGGCACTGGCCAGCGTGGCGGGCAACGGACGGCGGGTGTAGCCGTGGACGTCCGGCGCGGACGGCTTGCTGAAATCGGGGCCTACCGCGCAGCCGGCCAGCAGCAGGAGCAACGCCGCACCGCCGCAGCGGAGCGCCGAAGGCAAGCCATCGCGAAGCCGTGACACGCCGTCGGCGCGCTGCGCTCTCCCTCCCCGGACCCTGGCAAGCACATCAACCCACGTCTCGTTCATGCCAGAGCATCTTCAGCAAGAGAAGCGACAGAGGGTAACGATATAACATTGCAATTGACAGTGACAGTCCTGCCGGAAGTCATGCCGCGGCGGGCCGGTCGGAAGCGCCGCGGCCGGCCTGGCAGCTCGATCGGCACCTCCGCTCGATCCCGTCGAAGGACGGCGAGCGCCAGGTCGCCGCCACCGTGATGGCCGGGCCCCGCGCTCGCCGATGGTGCGGATCAGTGGCCCGTGGCGTCCGCCTTCAACGGCTTCACGTACGTGTTGAACAGCTCGTCGATGCGGCGGTATTCGTCATGCCAGGAATCGGCGTGCTCGAACGCGTGGCGCTCGACCGGGTACAGCGAGATCCAGAAGTTCTTCTTGTGCAGCTCGATGAAACGCTGGTACAGGCGGATCGAATCGCTGGCCATCACGTTGTTGTCGATCAGGCCGTGCGCGATCAGCAGCGGATCCTGCAGCTGGTCGGCGTATTCGATCGGCGAGCTGGTGCGGTAGGCCTCGGGATCGAGTTGCGGGTCGTTGAGGATGTTCGAGGTGTACTCGTCGTTGTAGCTGGTCCAGTCCGACGGCGCGCGCAGCGCGGCGCCGGCGGCGAAGGCACCCGGCGCGCGCAGCAGCGCCATCTCGGTCATGAAGCCGCCGTAGCTGCCGCCGTAGATCCCGACCCGCTGCGGATCGACGCCCTGGTGCTTGACCAGCCAGGCCTTGCCGTCGAGCAGGTCCTCCAGTTCCGGGTGACCCATCTGGCGATAGATCGCGGTGCGCCACGCGCGGCCGTAGCCGGCGGAGGCGCGATAGTCCATGTCGAGTACGACATAGCCCTCCTGCAGCAGCAGGTTGTGGAACATCTGCTCGCGGAAGTAGTACGACCAGCTCTTGGTCACGTCCTGCAGGTAACCCGCACCGTGCACGAACAGCACCGCCGGATGGCTGTGCGAGGTGTCATGGTCCGCCGGCTGGTAATACTTGGCCCAGATACCGAAATGGCCGTGGCTGCTCGGAATCTTGACGAACTTCGGCTCGACCCAATGCATCGCCTTGTACTTCGCGGTGCGTGTGTCGGTGAGTTCATGCGCGGCGGAGCCATCGACATCCACCACCGCCAGTTGCGGTGGAATGTAGGACGTTGAGTAAAGCACGGCGAGCTTGCTGCCATCGGGCGACAACACGAACGGCACGCCGCACTCGGCACAGCCGAGACTCTCATAACGGGTAACGCGCTGCAGCTCGCCACCAGCAGTCGGCAGCCGGTATGCATCGTAGGAATATGGCGCCTGCTTGTTGGCGAGCAGGTAGAACCACTTGCCGTCCCGCGATACGACCGGATCGGATACCTCGTAACCGGTGCCGGTCAATGCATGCGCCTTGCCGCCTGGCGGCTTGACGTACAGCTGCGCCCAACCGCTGGCTTCGGACTCGAACCACAGGGTGCGGTTGTCGGGCAGCCAGCCAAATTCATTGAAGCTCCAGTTGATCCAGGCGCGATCGGTCAGGCGATCCTGGGTAACCAGCTTGTGGTTGGCGAAATCCACCGTGGCGATCCAGCGATCCTTGTTGTCGATCGCGCGCAGCTGGATCGCCAGCTGGCTGCCGTCGTCGCTCCATACGATGCCGCCGCCACCGCCATCCTCGCTGCTGGCCACGATGCGCACCGGGCGCAGCTTCGGAGCCTTCAGCGCCTCGGCCTGGTCGGTCTTGCCGGCCTTCTCCAGCGCGGCCACCGCCTGCTTGCGCAGCGCCGCCAGCGGGTCCTCGCCGATGCCCGGCAGCCCGTCGGTCTGCAGTGGATACGTCCGGTGGTCGCGCAGATCCAGCAGCAGCAGCGACTGCGGCGCCGGATCGTTGCGGCCGACGTAGCTGCGCGCGTCTTCCGGCTCGACATAGCCGCTGTCGGTGACGTAGTGGTTGACCAGCGGCGCCTTGCCGGCGGCATGATCCTTCGGCTTGGTGACCAGCAGCATCCAGCGGCCGTCCGGCGACAGTTCCGTATCCACCGGGGTGACCTTGTCGCCCAGCCAGAACGGCAGCGGCGCGCGCCCGGGATCGGCGGCATCCAGCGCCTTGCCCTCGTCGCGCAGCGCCTGCTCGTCGGCCTTGTCATCGCGCAGGGTCTTGAACAGCTTCAGTTGCAGCTCGCCGAGCTGGTCGGGCTTCTTCGCCTGCGGGTCGTCGGCGAATTTCAGCAGCGCCACCGGCGCGGTGACGGCGCTGGCGAGGTCGTAGCGATACCAGTCGTTGCCCGCGCGAAACTGCAGCGCGCGGCCATCGGCGGAGAACTGCGGCGAGGATTCACGCTGCGGCGTCAGCGTCACCTGGCTGCGCCGGCCCGTGGCCAGGTCCACCACGAACACGTCGCCATGCAGGATGAAGGCGGCGTGCCGGTGCGCGCGATCGAACACCGCCGGTCCGTCGGCCCGGGCCATCGCGGCGGCGTCCAGTTTCACGCTGGTGCCGCTGGCCGGGTCGACCCGGTACAGATCGCGCACCGGGCTGCCGTCGCGCTTGAGCGCGTAGTACAGGCTGCGCCCGTCCACGCTCCAGTACGGATTTTCCACCGCCTGCCCGATCCAGTCCGGATTGGCCATGATCGTTTCCAGATCGAGCGGACCCGAGGCCGCCGCAGGTGACTCGGCGGCGGCCACGGGCAGCACGGTGAAGGCAACGAGGGCGGCAAGCAGCAGTCGGCGCATGGATCTTCCCCAGGCAAAAAAACCAGCATAACCGAGCACGGCGGCGAGGCGCGCCCACCGTGCCAGAAGTCAGGGCCGCGAGCGTTTTGCGACCACGCCCCGAGCGCGCGAGCGCGCGCCTGCCGTGCGCGGGGATACGGATGCGCCGCGGTCGCGAGGGGAGATCGCGCTAAGCTTGCGTCCTGTTGATCCCGTCACGAGTACCCGCATGACCCTGCCCACCGTCGAACGCGAAACCGCCGCCCATCCCGTCTTCAGCATCATCTGGTTGCATGGCCTCGGCGCCGACGGCAACGACTTCGTGCCGATCGTGCCGGAGCTGGTGGACGGCGCATGGCCGGCGCTGCGCTTCGTGTTTCCGCATGCGCCGGTGCGGCCGGTGACGATCAACAATGGCCTGTCGATGCGCGCGTGGTACGACATCGCCGGCTTTGACACCCTGGCCCGCGAGGACATTGCCGGCATCCGCGCCTCGATCGGCGAGGTCGAAACGCTGATCGAGCGCGAACACGATCGTGGCGTGCCGAGCGAGCGGATCGTGCTGGCCGGCTTCTCGCAGGGCGGCGCGATTGCGCTGGCGGCGGGACTTCGCCATGCGCAGAAACTGGCCGGCATCGTGGCGCTGTCGACCTATCTGCCGCTGGCCGCGAAACTCGCCGACGAGCGCAGCGGCGCGAACGCGAACACGCCGATCTTCTGGGGCCACGGCACCGCCGATCCGGTGGTGGTGCTGCAGCGCGGCGTCGACTCGCGCGACCTTCTGCAATCGTTGGGTTATCCGGTCGACTGGCACAGCTACCCGATGGCTCATGCCGTTTGCGCCGACGAGATCGCCGAGCTGCGCCGCTGGTTGGGCGCGCTGCTGGGCTGAAGCGCCACGTGCGGGGGCGAGGTGCCATTGGCGTGCGCCAAAGTTAGAGTGGATTGAACGGGGCCCGCTCATCATGGGCTTCGCGTTTGTTGGTCTCAGTTGGCGTGTTTGAAGTCGTAATCGGCATCCATCAGTGCGTTCGCAAGATCCGGATCCACAGCCTCCAGTTCCTTGGCCGCCATCAGGCCGATATCAACCCATTCGCGCTTCGCCGCAGGTGGAAGATAGGGACTGCCGAGATCTTTCAGCATCCGCTCCAACTGCTCGCTGGCATGAACATAAACTCCGTAGCCGGGATTCCCGGCCATGCGTTCGCCGATTAGAGCCCGTGCCTTCCTGACCGAGTTCATGGCTTCCCCGCGCTCGATCATTGACCGCCTCCAACGGCATCGAAAGCACCGCTCTGTGCGCTCAACATCTGGGTTCCTTTGCCCTCCGTGGCAATGACCTGACCAGGAACCGACCACGTATCGTTCACTGCTGCTGCCGTGGACTTCAAGACTTCGACCTCGCTATTGGTGACATACGTTGTGGCAACCTTGTCGGCGATCTGTCCGGTTGCAGGATCCAGCCCAACTGGAGAAATCCCCAATTGCTCCGCCGGTGTCCCCGGTGGTGAGTAGTAGTTGCCCTGGGCAGCCCGAGGGGCCTGCCACTGCTCGAGCAGAGTACCCTTTGGCAAAGTGACCACCTCAACCGGCTTGTCGAAATCTATGCCTGCCAAGTGGGAGTCAACCCGTTTTGGACCATATCCCTGTTTCAGATAGAAGTCGCGCGCAAGTTGACGTTTTTGTGCAACTGACAGGGTTAGGCTGACGGGTTCCGGCCGCTTGCTCTCCACGACTCTCCGAGGGCGTGCCCTGGCAGCAACCGGACCATCCGCTGCTTCATTGCCTGGTTTGCTGATTGGCGTCTGCAACCGCGGCTCCGCCTTCAATTTCTCTTCGTTTCTCACCATCCAATCGGCGAAGCGTGAGCCCAGCTTGCCGTTGCGTACGTTGTCGGCCAGTTCGCCGATGCTGCCCCGGCCCTTGGCGAGGTAGGCGACTATGCCCATGAGCAGCAGGACGAACATCGCGACGTGGCCGCGGGCGAGGGTGGCGGCGGCGTTCTGCAGGGCGAAAGCATCGACACGGACCTGCTGCTGGGGCAATGGTGGCGACGAGGCGGCCAGCCAGGCCCGGCACAAGCCTTCGCGGTAGTTGCGGGCGATCGCGGGCATGTCGTGCACGATGTATTCCGTCAGTGCCTTCAGGCCCATCACGATCAGGATCCACTCGCCAACCTGCGCGCCTGCCGCGGCGCCGATGGCGACACCGGGAATGGCGCCGACACCCACGCCGCCGATGCCACCGGCGATGCCACCGATCAGCGCGCCACCGCCAGTGCTGGTAATCATCACGATCAGGCACTGGCGCAGCACCGCGAGGATGTTGTTGATGACCTCGCGCACATCCAGTTCGTGGAAGTCCCGCACAATCTGGTCGGTGGCGAGACCTTCGGAGCGCTCGATCGCCAGTTGCAGGCAGTCGGCGCGGGTCGCAATCAGGCGGGCTTCACCCCTGAGACTGGCTGCCTGCCGGCCGGCCCAGTCATGCAATTTGCGCCACGAGTCATCGATCCATCTTGTCACCGTCGTCCCTTCCGTGGATTCCCTGTGCCGGCTCAAGAGTAACGGATGCTTCCGGTGGGTGGGCTTGATCCGGGTCTCAAACAGCCACGCATGGGTGTGCAAGTGGATTGATCGGGTCTGCACGAACAAATCCAGCGGCCCATTGCGCAAGTTCTCGCTGATCAAAATGACGTAGAAGAAAATGGCGCAAGCGGCCATCCAGCCACACCTGGAATCCGCTCTTCGTACTCATTCGCGCATCCGCGCTTGCGGCATACTTGCCGCATGCGTGCCTTCCCGCCCAACCGCAGCCCGCGTGGCCGCGCCGAACACAGCCCGCTGCCGGACTTCTGCCAGCTGCCGGCGCTGTTCGCGCTGTTCATCGTCGGCGCGCTGACGGTGACGGTGATGTGGCTGGCGCGCGACAACCAGCGCGACTGGCCCGCCTACAGCGTCAGCATGCTGTTCGTGACGTGGCTGGCGCTGGTCGTCGCGGTCACCCTGTGCAAGCTGCGCCACCTGCTGCAGCGGCTGCCCGGCCATCTGCCGTACGTGGGCGTGTGGCTGCTGATCGTGCTGATCGTGCTGACCGCCAGCGCACTGGCACGCTGGCTGGACGGCTCGCTGCAGATGCAGCTGATCGGCAGCAGCATGATGGTGTTCGTGCGCGACAACGTGGTGATCGCGGCCCTGCTGGGCGCCGCGATGCTGCGTTACTTCTACGTGCTGGCGCAGTGGCAGGCGCGCCTCGCCGCGGTCACGCGGGCCCAGGTGGAAGCGCTGCAGGCGCGCATCCGGCCGCACTTCCTGTTCAACAGCATGAACACCGTGGCCGCGCTGATCCGGGTCGATCCGGCCGCGGCCGAGCGCACCGTCGAAGACCTCTCCGAATTGTTCCGCGCCGCGCTGGGCCAGCACGACATCGGCGACGGCACGCTGGGTGAGGAGCTGGCGCTGATCGAGCGCTACCTGGCGATCGAGCAGTTGCGCCTGGGCACGCGCCTGCGCATCCGGCGCGAGCTGGACGAGCTGCCCGCCGACTTCCCGTTGCCGCGCCTGCTGTTGCAGCCGCTGGTCGAGAACGCGGTACGCCACGGCATCCAGCCGCTGCGCGGCGGCGGCGAGGTGAGCCTGCTCGGCTGGAGGGACGGCGACGGCATCCGCATCGAGATCGTCAACCCATTGCCGACCGCGCCCGCCACGCCCGGCAACGGCCACGGGCTGGACAACGTGCGCCAGCGCGTCGCCTACCGTTATGGCCCGCTGGCGAAGGTGCAGGCCGGCGCGCAGGGCGACCGCTTCGTGGTGCTGCTGCAACTGCCCGGAGCCAAGGCGTGATGCGCGTGCTGATCGTCGACGACGAACCACTGGCACGGGCCCGCCTGGCCGCGCTGCTCGGCGAATGCGACGGCGTGGAGATCGCTGGCAGCCTCGACGATGGCGAGGCCGCCCTCGCTTCGCTCGACACGCTGCAACCGGACCTGCTGCTGCTCGACATCAACATGCCCGGCATCGACGGCGTCACGCTGGCGCGGCGGCTGGCCGGGCGCAGCCGCCCGCAGGTGATCTTCTGCACCGCCTACGAGGCGCACGCGCTGAAGGCGTTCGAGCTGGGTGCGGTCGATTACCTGCTCAAGCCGGTGCGGCTGGAACGCCTGCGCGATGCGCTGCAGCGCGCGCAACGCCGCCTCGCCGACACGCCGCTCGAGTCGGCCGCCTGGCTGCACGGCCGCCTGCGCGGCGAACAGGTGCGCATCGCGCTGGACGAAGTGCTGTGCCTGCTCGCCGAGGAAAAATACGTGGTCGTGCAGCACCGCCGCGGCGAGCTGCTGATCGAGGAATCGCTGCGCCAGCTGGAGGACGCCTACCCCGACCAGCTGATCCGCCTGCACCGCAACTGCCTGGTGCCGCCGGCCCGCCTGCTCGGCCTGAAGACCCTCGCCGACGGCCGCGTCCTGGCCCGCCTGGACGGCACCGAACTCAATCCCGAAATCAGCCGGCGCAATCTGCCGGCGGTGAGGAAACTGCTGCGACTGGGCTGACGGGTGCGGCATGCAGCATCGGCACGCGTGTCGCCGGCCCGTCCGGGATATCGCGCCGGCGCGGATTCCACTCGCTTGACGAAGGGCGACCGGAAGCCGACCATCCCGCACAGAGGCCCTGATCTGGAATCGACTCGCCGTTGGGCCAGGCAAAGCAGGAGGTTGCGCATGAGCACTCCGCCCCGGCTCGACGAGCCGTCCGCGTTCAAGGCCACTCTTCGCGAGGCGATGCATTACTGGGAACCGCGCCGCATCGTCTACAACGTGGTGCTTGCCCTGGTCGTGATCGGCTGGCTCGCCTTTACCTGGCCCCAATTTCTTCCCGCCCTCACCGTGCAGGACTTGCTGACGCTGCTTGTCCTCGCGCTGGCTGCCAACGCCTGCTATTGCTCCGCTTACCTCGCCGAGACCGCGATGCGACGCTCGCCATTTCGCACGCCGTGGCTGCACGCGCGGTGGATGCTTTGGCTGGCCGGTACGCTTTTTGCCGTCGCGCTGGCGTGGTACTGGATCGCAGACGAAATCTATCCCTACGTCGGTTAGTTCCGGGCTCAAGCAGGCGTCGCCGTCTGGCGCGGCGTGACGGCGCAGACCAATCCGCGCAGCCAAACCCACACAGGAGCACGACCGTCATGCGGCTCTACGTGATCTTCACCGGCATCATTTTCGCCGTGACTGTAATCGCTCACGTTTCCCGGATGTTCGTGGAGAATCCGGCGCTGGCCACCGATCCCTGGTACCTCGCGATCACCGGTTTCGCGGCGGCGCTGTCGGTCTGGGCGTTTCTGTTGCTTCGTCGGCCTGGATGACCGGCGCTCGTGTTCGCGCAACGCATCAAGTGTCGGCCGGCACGCCGGCGGATCGCCGGTGTACCCACCCGCCGGATGCCGGAAGCGCGTCGCACGGGCCGGATTGATGCAGTCGTCGTCACCGCAACGCAAGGAGTCAGCATGCCACTCTCCACGCTGGGTCAGATCGCACTGCCGGTCGCCGACGCCGATCGGTCCGAAGCCTTCTACGGCGAAGCGCTCGGCCTGCCGAAGCTGTTCCGCTTCGGCAGCCTGGTGTTCTTCGATTGTGCCGGCATCCGGCTGATGCTCGACGGGTCGGCGAAGACGGTGCAAGCCGCCCCCGGCGCATGCCACTACTTCCGGGTCGAGCGGATCGAACCGGCCGTGGCGGAACTGAAGGCCAGGGACGTGGTGTTCGAGGACGAAGCCCATCTCGTCGCCAGGATGCCCGATCACGAACTGTGGATGACGTTCTTCAAGGATCCGGACGGCCACCTGCTGGCGCTGATGGAGGAACGCCGCTGACGGGCAGTGACGCCGCGCGCTGGCGCATGACCGGCTCGGCCTGGACGAAGCGCCAGGCGTTCCGGTTCCGCGGCTGAGTGGGGCTCGCGCGGGCCCGCCCCCCGGCGGCGGCGGATGCGTTCGCCGCTGCCGAAACGCGCCTGCCTATTCCTTCTTGATCGCATGCCCGCCGAACTGGTTGCGCATCGAGGCCAGCAGCTTGTCGGCGAACGAGTCGGCGTCGCGCGAGCGGAAGCGCTCCATCAGCGACAGCGTGATCACCGGCGCGGACACGCCCAGCTGGATCGCCTCGTCCACGGTCCAGCGACCTTCGCCGGAATCGACCACGTAGGGCGCGATGCCTTCCAGCGTGGGGTTCTTGTTCAGCGCATCGGTGGTCAGGTCCAGCAGCCACGAGCGCACCACGCTGCCGTAGCGCCAGATCTCGCCGACCCGGGCCAGGTCGAGCGCGAATTCCTGCTTGTGCTGCAGGATCGAGAAGCCCTCGGCATAGGCCTGCATCAGGCCGTATTCGATGCCGTTGTGGACCATCTTGGTGAAGTGGCCGGAGCCGACCGGGCCGACCCGGCCCCAACCCTTGTCCTTGCCCGGCGCCAGCGTCGCGAAGATCGGCGTCAGTGCATCGACGACCTTTTCGTCGCCGCCGATCATCATGCTGTAGCCCTCGGCCAGGCCCCACACGCCGCCGCTGGTGCCGCAGTCGACGTAGTTCAGGCCCTTGCCGGCGCAGCTCGCGGCCCGGCGCAGCGAATCCTTGTAGTTCGAGTTGCCGCCGTCGATCACGGTGTCGCCCTCGTCCAGCAGCGGCATCAGCGCGTCGACGGTGTCGTCGGTGATCTTGCCCGACGGCACCATCATCCACAGCACGCGCGGGGTGGGCAGCGCCTTGACCAGCGCCGGCAGCGAATCGGCCGCCGCCCCGCCCTTGCCTTCGAGCCCGCTGCGCGCCTGCGCGTTCGGATCGAAGCCGGTCACCTTGTGGCCGCCGTTGAGCAGTCGTTCCGCCATATTGGCGCCCATCTTGCCGAGGCCGATCATGCCGAGTTGCATAGGATTTCCTTGGGTGAAGTGTGGTGGAGATATTGCGGTTGGGGACGACGGATTCCAGGCTGGCCGGTGACAGGCGGACGTGACCGCGATCAGCGCGCCAGCCAGCGATGCAGCCGCGCCAGCAGCCGCGGCGTCATCCGCGTTCGGTTGTATGCCAGGGCGGCCTGGCGGATCGCCTCGGTCTTGGTCGGGTAGGCGTGGATCACCTTGGCCAGCGTGCGCAGGCCGATGTCCGCCACCATCGCCAGGGTGATCTCGTTGATCATGTCGCCGGCGTGACGCGAGACGATGGTGGCACCGAGGATCCTGTCGCTGCCGTCGCGGATATGCACCTTGACGAAGCCGCGCTCCTCGCTGTCGGTGATCGCGCGGTCGCTCTCGTGCATCGGGATGGTGAACGTCTTCACCGGAATGCCCCGCCGGTTGGCCTCGCGCACATACATGCCGACGTGGGCGATTTCCGGGTCGGTATAGGTGCACCAGGGGATCACCAGCTTGCTCAGTTGCTCGCGCCCGCCGAGCAGCGCATTGCGCAACGCGATGCGCGCCGAATCGGCCGCGATGTCGGTGTACTTGTCCTCCAGGCAGACATCGCCGGCGGCGTAGATGCGCGGGTTGCTGCTGCACAGGTGATCGTCCACCGCGATGCCGGTGCACTCGTCGTAGTCGACCCCCGCGGCCTCCAGCTCGAGCCCCTGCACATTCGGTCGGCGGCCGACGCCGGCGAGGATCGCATCGACCCGGATCGTGCTGCGGTAGTCGGCGCTGACCAGGTCGACCAGCTTGTCGCCACCCTCCACCCGCACGCCGGTCGCCGTGGTGTTGAGGCGCACCTCGATGCCGTCGCGCGCAAACGCGTCGGCGAGGATCTGCGCCGCATCGCGCTCCTCGCGTTCGAGGAACAGCGGCCGGTCCTGCACGATGGTGACTTGCGAGCCCAGTCGCTGGAACGCCTGCGCCAGCTCGCAGCCGAGCGGGCCACCGCCGATCACCAGCAGTCGCGGCGGCAGTTCGGTGAGATCGAACACGGTGGCGTTGGTCAGGAAGCCGGCCTGCTTGAGACCGGGGATGGCGGGGAGGTCCGGGCGCGCGCCGGTCGTGATCAGCGCCTTGTCGAAACGCAGTTCCTGGCCGTTGACGCTCAGCCGGTCGGCGCCGCCGAAACGCACGTTGCCGAAGTACACGTCGACCCCGCTGGCCGCCAGCCGGCGCACCGACGAGCCGGCGGTGAGATGGCTGCGGATGCGCCGCAGCCGCGCCATCACGGCGGCGAAATCCACCCGGATGTCGCCCGGCACCTGCGCGCCGTAGCGGGCGGCGTCGCGCATCTCGGCGTACACGTTGGCGGTCCGGATCAGGGTCTTGGATGGCACGCAGCCGGTGTTGAGGCAGGTGCCGCCGATCAGGTGCCGCTCGATCAACGCCACCCTGGCGCCGAGTGCGGCCGCATCGGCGGCGGCGGCCAGCCCGGCCGGTCCGGCACCGACGATCACCAGCTGGTAGCGATCCGGGGATTCGGGATTGTTCCACGCCGCGGGGTGCACGTCGGCGATGCGCTTGCATTCGAACGCGTCCTGCGGCGTGTGCACGGTGGCGTCGAAGGTCGCGGTCATGTCGCTGCCCCTCCGTCGATCGGTGGCTCCAGCCAGCCTTCGCCGAAGCCGGCCTGGCGCAGGCCGTCGCTGAGGTAGGCGCAGCCGCGCATCAGCTGCCAGATCCACTCGCTGCGGTGGTTCTCGATCATCATCAACACGATCCCCTGATCCAGCCCGTAGTGACCGGATGACACCCACGGCTGTCCGTCGCCGTCGACCAGGGTGGCATTGAAACTGGTGGCAAGGCGGTCGTGGGTGAGCACCTGCGGGTAGCGCAGCAGGATGTTGCGGATCGCGGCCAGGGTCAGGTCCGGCGCGAACGGCAGCGAGGCCAGCACCGCCGGCGGCGACAAGGTGCCGTCATCGGGTCCGTACGGCACGCCGCGGGCGGCATAGCCGAACAGGCGCCGGTGCTCGTTCTGCAGATCCGGCCGCTCGTCGCTGGGCCCGTCGCAGGCCGACAGGCCCCAGCAGTTTTCGTCGTAGCCGACGAACTCGTGCGGATTGAGCGCGGTGTACTTGCGCTGCACGAAGACCGCGCAGCGGCTGTTCTCGAAATAATCCGAACGCTTCTCGCGCATGAAACGGTCGCGGATGCCGCGGAAGTCGATCCACGCGTGCGAGAACTGATGCTCGAACAGCGGGCCGGCAAACAGGAAATCGTTGTCGTACAGGTTTTCCCACTGGTAGGTGGCGGTCCACGCGGGATAGCAGTCGGCGGAGATCGGGTGGGTGGGCGAACCCAGCGCCAGCGCGTACAGCACGATCGCTTCGCTGTAGCCCTCCCAGCCGTAGTGCAGGAAGCCGGAATCGGGCTTCCAGCCCTGGCGGATGGTGCCGCCGCCATCCTGCGACCAGCACCAGTCGACCCGCCGGTACAGCAGGTCGGCGAGTTCGCGCAGCTCGGTTTCCGCGGCATTGTCGGCGCCGAAATAGGTGGCCGCGGTCAGCACCCCGGCGAGCAGCAGCGCGCTGTCGATCATCGACAGTTCGGAGCGCCACACCCGCGCCCCGGTGTGGATGTCCAGGAAGTGGTAGTAGAAGCCCTTGTAGCCGGTGGCCGTGGGGCTGCCGCTCTGGTCGCTGTCGCGGAAGAAGCGCAGCGCCAGCAGGCTGCGCCGCACCGCCTCGGCGCGCTCCATCCAGCCCCGCTCGACCGCCACCGGATAGGCCGACAGCGCAAACCCCACCACCGCGATGCTCACCGGCGAATTCGCGCGCGAGGTATCCGGCACCAGGCCGTTGGCGGGATTCATGTGCTCCACGAAGTAGCCGAACGCCGCGCGCTGCAGGCGCTCGAGCAGGACGTCATCCGGCAGTGTGGAGAGCTGAGACATCGAGGCATCCAGCAGTGCGTGGCAGGGATCGGGTACGGCACGGGCGACCCGGAGGCACCGGCATGACGCAACTTTTTGCGCCGAACCTCTGCCCGGGCTCAGACAGCGGCGGTCGGCATTCGTGCGCTCGAGCTGCCCCGAAGGTCGTCGGACAGTGTGCCGCGACGAATGCATGAGACTCGTGTAGAGCGTTGCCCGGCGCCGCCGACGCGCGGTCCTTTCACGTGCATTACCCCATCGCGGCCGTACGCTGGGGCGAGATTCCGGCCTGTCCGCTGCCGGACGCCTGCAGGAGTGCGCCCTCCATGACATCCCATCCATCGACACCACGCCCCACCGCCGGACAGATGCAACTGCTGTCCAACGGGAGCTTCACCACCATGCTGGATACCCGCGGGGCCGGGTTCAGCCGATGGCAGGGCATGGCGGTGACGCGCTGGCGCGAGGATCCGACCCGCGATCCGTGGGGCGGTTTCCTGCTGTTGCGCGACGAGGCCAGCGGCGAGGTGTGGTCGCCCACGCAGCAGCCGATGGGCACGTCCCTGCCGGATGACGCGATGGATTTCAGTCCCGGCAGGGCCCGTTTCCAGCGCCGCCACGCCAGCGTGCACAGCGTGCTGGAGGTCGCCGTGGCACACGACGCCGACATCGAACTGCGCCGGCTCAGCCTCAGCAATCACGGCGATCGCACCCGCACGTTCTCGCTGACCTCGTATGCCGAACTGGTGCTGGGCCCGCGTGGCGACGACGATGCACACCCGGCGTTTTCCAAGATGTTCGTGCAGACCGAATGGGACGCCGCGAACCGCATGCTGCTGGCCACCCGGCGACGACGCAGCAACAGCCAGGCAGAAATCTGGGCCGCCCAGGCGTTGCAGCTCGAAGGTGCGCCGGCGGACGCCGAGGCGCCGACGCATGAAACCGATCGCGCCCGCTTCCTCGGTCGCGGCCACACGCTGCACGACGCGCTGGCGATGCAGGCCGGCGCGGCGCTGTCCAACACCACCGGCTGTGTGCTCGATCCGGTGTTCAGCCTGCGCCAGCACTTCACGCTGGCCCCCGGCGCCAGCGTCCGCCTGCTGCTGTGGACGCGGCTGGCCGATACGCGTGCCGGTGCGACGGCACTGACGACGCAGCTGCAGGACCCCGATGCCGGCGAACGGCTGCTTGTCGACGCGGCACGGCATGCCGACGCCGACCTGCGGCAGCTCGGCAGCTCGCCCGACCAGGCGTCGCGCTTCGGTGAGTGGATGACGGCACTGTTGCGCAGCGACCCGGGCCGGCGCGCCACCCCGGCGCAGCGCGCGCGTGGTCACGGTGGCCCGCCGACCCTGTGGGGTGCGGGCATATCCGGCGACCGCCCGATCGCCCTGCTGTGCGTGCAAGACCATGCCGCGCTGGCACAGGTGAACCAGCTGCTGCTGGCCCAGCACTGGTGGCGCAGCCAGCAGCTGGCGATCGACGTGGTCCTGCTCAACATGCTCGCCGGCGCCGCGGGTGATGAGCTGCAGCAGGTACTCGATCCGCGGGTGAGCACCCAACAACAATGGCTGAAGCACGATGACGGCGCGCCGAAGGCGGAACTGTTCTGCCTGCGCGACGATGGCATCGGCGCGGACCTGCGCGACGGCCTGCTCACGGTGGCGCGGCTGGTGCTGGGCGCTGACGTTGGCGAGCCGAGCGGCGCCCCCGCGCCGGCCACGGCGGCGCCGGACGCGATCCGCGCCAGCCTCCCGGTCGGCGCCAGGTTCCCGGCCGCCGGTACGCTGGAGTTCGCCAACGGCCACGGCGGCTTCATCGACGACGGACGTGCCTACCGGATCGAGCTGGACGGCGCGAAGCCACTGCCCGCGCCGTGGGTCAACGTGATCGCCAATCCGGATTTCGGCTTCATCGTGTCGGCCGAGGGCGGCGGCTACGCCTGGTCGCAGAACAGCCAGAAGAACCCTTTGACGCCGTGGCCGAATGATCCGGTCAGCGACACCCCGCATGACCTGATCTATCTGCGTGACGAGGACAACGGCGGCTTGTGGAGCGCCACCGCCGCGCCGATCCGCGTCGCCGAGGCGCGCTACGGGGTGACCCACGGCAAGGGCTGGAGCCGGTTCGAGACCGATGCGCATGGCATCGAACTGGAGCTGACCCAGTGCGTGCCGACCGCCGACACGCTGAAGCTGTCGCGCCTGAGCCTGTGCAATCGCTCGCACCGCACCCGGCGCCTGTCGGTCACCGGTTATGTGGAATGGGCGCTGGGCGCGAACGGCAGCACGCCGGCGCCGTTCGTGCTCACCTCGCGCGACGAGCACAGCGGCGCGTTGTTCGCGCGCAACCGCTGGCGCGCGGATTTCGACGGGCGCGTGGCGTTCTTCGACCTGGCCGGCGCGCAGCATTCGCTCAGCGGCGATCGCGCCGAACTGCTCGGCCCGCTGGGCAGCGTGGCGCAGCCGGCGGCGCTGCTGGACAACACCCCGTTGTCCGGTCGGCTGGGCATCGGACTGGATCCGTGCGCGGCACTGCAGACCCGCATCGAACTGCCGCCGCAGACCCGGATCGAGCTGGTCTTCCTGCTTGGCGATGCCGACGACGAAACCGCCGCGCAGGCACTGATCGAAAAATACCGTGCCACCGAGGTCGAGCACGTGCTCGCCGAGGTCGCGACGCAATGGAACGAGCTGCTGGATACGGTGCAGGTGCGCACGCCCGATCGGTCGATGGACATCCTGCTCAACGACTGGCTGCTGTACCAGGTCACCGCCTGCAGGCTGTGGGCGCGCACGGCCTATTACCAGGCCAGCGGCGCCTACGGTTTTCGCGACCAGCTGCAGGACGTGATGGCGCTGTGCGTGAGCCGGCCCGATCTTGCCCGCGCGCACCTGCTGCGCGCGGGCGGTCGCCAGTTTGCCGAAGGCGACGTGCAGCACTGGTGGTTGCCGCCCGGTGGCCAGGGCATCCGCACCCGCATCCGCGACGACCGCGTGTGGCTCCCCTACGTGGCGATGCACTACGTCAACGTCAGCGGCGATCAGGCGGTGCTGGACGAGCCGCTGCCGTTCCTGCACGGCCCGGCGATTGCCGACGGTGCGGTCGACGCGTTCTTCCAGCCCGAGCGCTCGGACGAGGTGGCGTCGCTGTACGAACACGCCGCACGGGCGATCGATTCCAGCCTGGAGCGCGGCGAGCATGGCCTGCCGTTGATCGGCACCGGCGACTGGAACGACGGCATGAACGCGGTCGGCGCCGGCGGTCGGGGCGAAAGCAGCTGGCTGGGCTGGTTCCTGATCTGCGCCATCGATGCGTTCGCGCCGGTGGCCGAACAGCGCGGCGACACCGCACGCGCCGCGACATGGCGCGACCACGCGCTGGACCTTCGCCATGCGCTGGAACAAGCCTGGGATGGCGAGTGGTATCGCCGCGGCTATTACGACGACGGCACCCCGCTCGGTTCGCAGCAAAGCACGCAGTGCCGGATCGACACCATCGCGCAATCGTGGAGCGTCATCGCCGGCGCCACCCCTCGCCAGCACGCGGCCACGGCGATGGCCTCGGTTGATCGCCTGCTGGTCGATCACGAGCATGGGCTGGCCCGCCTGTTCACCCCGCCGTTCGACCAGGACGGTGCCGAGAACCCCGGCTACATCAAGGGCTATCCGCCCGGCGTGCGCGAGAACGGCGGCCAGTACACGCACGGCGCGATCTGGTCGATCTTCGCCTGGGCCGGGCTCGGCGACGGCGAGCGCGCGGGCGGCCTGTTCGACCTGCTCAACCCGATCCATCACAGCGACAGTGCAGAGGCGATCGCGCGCTACAAGGTGGAGCCCTACGTGGTCAGCGCGGACGTCTATTCGGTGGCGCCGCATGTCGGTCGCGGCGGCTGGACCTGGTACACCGGCTCCGCCGCCTGGCTGTACCGCGCGGGACTGGAAGCCGTGCTGGGCTTCCAGCTGCAGGGCGACCGGCTGCGCATCGCGCCATGCATCCCGAGCAGCTGGCCCGGCTTTGAACTGATCTATCGGCATCGCGGCGGCCAGCACGGCAGCCGCTACGAGATCAGCGTGGAAAATCCGGAGCGGGTTTGCGCCGGCGTGGCCGCCGTGGAAATGGACGGCCAGACGCTCGATCCCGGTGCCGCGATCGTACTGGCCGACGACGGCCAGACCCACCGGCTGCGCATCGTGCTTGGCTGACGCTGAACCTGTGGGAGCGGCTTCAGTCGCGATGCTCTTGGCGTCGAGCTGGTCAAGCGCGAAAGCATCGCGACTGAAGTCGCTCCTGCAGCAAGGCGTGTTACCTAGGTTCGTCGGGTACGCGACGCCCCCAGCTTGCGGGTCAGCGTGTTGCGTCCCACGCCCAGCGCCTGCGCCGCATGCTGGCGGTGCCCTTCGCTGGCCTGCAGCGCGGCCAGCAGCAGGGTCTGGTCGAGCGCATCGCGGGCCCGCGCGTGGATGTCCGCCTCGCCGCCCGCCAGCGCCGCCACCGCCCACTCGCGCAGGGCATCGGTCCATTCGCCACTGGCCGGTGCGCCGGCGTGGCCGCCGAGGTCGGCCGGCAGGATCTCGCTGCCCGGCGCGATCACCGCCAGCCGGCGGCAGAGGTTTTCCAGCTCGCGCACGTTGCCGGGGAAATCGCGCTGCGCAATCAGCTTCAGCGTGGCCCGCGCGAAACGCTTCGGGGGTAGCTTCAGCTCCTGCGCGCTGGCCGCCAGGAAGTGCTGCGCCAGCAGCGGAATGTCGCTGCGCCGGCTGCGCAGCGATGGCAACTCGATCCGCACCACGTCGAGCCGATGCATCAGGTCGGCGCGGAACTGGCCGGCCGCGACACGGGCGGCGAGATCCTGATGGGTGGCTGCCACGATGCGCACGTTGCCGCGGATCAGCTCGCGCCCGCCGACGCGATAGAACTCGCCCCCGGCCAGCACGCGCAGCAGGCGGGTCTGCAGCACCAGCGGCATGTCGCCGATCTCGTCGAGAAACAGCGTGCCGCCTTCGGCCTGCTCGAATCGCCCGGCCACGCGCCGGGTGGCGCCGGTGAACGCGCCGGCCTCGTGCCCGAACAGCTCGCTTTCCAGCAGCTCGCTGGGAATCGCGGCCGTGTTCAGGGCCACGAATGGCTTGTCCCGACGCGCGCTTTCCTCGTGCAGCGCGCGCGCCACCAGCTCCTTGCCGGTGCCGGTTTCGCCGGTGACCAGCACGTTGAGATCGCTGGCGGCGACGCGGCCGATCAGGCGGAACACCTCGCGCATCGGCGCGCTCTCGCCGAGCAGTGCATGGCCCGGCGCGACGCCGCTGCCGGCGGGGGCGGTCGGCGACGCCACGCTGGCCAGCGCGCGTTGCACCACTTCCACCGCGTGGTCGAGGTCGAACGGTTTGGCCAGATAGTCCACTGCGCCGGCACGATACGCCGCCGCAGTGGTTGCCACATCGGTGTAGGCGCTCATCACGATCACCGGACCGATGCCTTGCGCGTTCAGTTCGTTGAGCAGGCTCAGGCCGTCCTCGCCCGGCATGCGTACATCGGTCAGCCACACGCCGGGGCGCGCATCGCGCAGGGCCGCGCGCGCCGCCGCGACGTCGCCGAACTCGCGCACCGCCAGCCCCGCGTCGCGCAGCGCCTCGGCCAGCACGAAGCGCACGCCGCGATCGTCGTCGACGATCCAGATTTCCTCGCTCATGGTTTCGCCCACCTCGAATGCAATTCAGTCATGCCCGCGCTCCAGCGGCAGATACAGCGAAAACACCGTCTCGCCGGGCCGGCTCGCAAAGCGCAATTCGCCGCCATGTTCGTGGGCGATCTCGCGCGACAGCGCCAGGCCCAGGCCGTTGCCGTCGGCCCGGCCCGAGACCAGCGGCTGGAACAGCGTGTCGCGCAGCGCGGCCGGCACGCCCGGACCGTCGTCGAGCACGTCCACCCGCAGCGCCATGCGCAGCATCCGCTCGCCCAGCCGCAGGCCGTGTTCCACCCGCGTGCGCAAAGTCAGCGTGTGCGCACCGGCCTCGAGGGCATTGCGGGCCAGGTTCAGCAGCACCTGCTGCAGCCGGTCCGCATCGCCGTGCAGATCGGGCACGCTGGGGTCGTAGTCGTGGCGCAACTGCGGCGGCTGCGGCTCGGCCTGCAGCAGGTCCGCCAGCCGTTCCAGCAGATGATGGATGTTCACCGGCCCGAGCTGCGCCGCGCCGTCGTTGTGCAGCAGCCGGTTGGCCAGCGCGCCGAGCCGATCCGCCTCGTCGATGATCAGCCCGGCCAGCGCGCGCAGATCCTCGGTATCGACCCGCCGCTGCAGCAGCTGTGCCGCGCCGCGCAGGCCCGCCAGCGGATTCTTCACCTCGTGCGCGAAGCCGCGCAGCGTGGCCGACAACGGCGAACTGAGCGACAGCGGCTCGGCCAGCACATGCACCTCCAGCAGCAGGCCGTCCTCGAACGGCTGCAGCGCGATGTCCGCGATGATCTCGCCGCCGCCCGCCGCCAGCAGCGCCACCCCGCGCCACTGCAGCGGACGCTGCTCGCGCAGCACCCGCGCCGCCTGGGCGAGCCCTTCCGCCACCCCGTCCGGATCAGCCAGCAGCCCGCCAAACGGTTGCCCGACCGCACTGCGCCGGCCCAGCCCCAGCGCCTCGGCCAGCGCCGGATTGATCCAGCACAGGCGCAACTCCGCATCGACCAGGGCGATCCCCGTCGTCATCTGCTCCGCCCACCCGTGCCACGCCATCGCATTCATTGCACCATGATGGGCAATGCCATGCTTTGGTGCAAATGCCGCGGCGGCTGGGATTGGGACTGAAAACCAGGTGTTGTGCGAGATACCAAAGTTCGGGCATCTTGCTCGAGCTTCGGTCTCCAACCGAGAGCTCCAACCTGGGTCCCCGCTCGGGACAAGCAAGAGCCCCGGCCGGGACGGTCTGCGCCCAGTAGGTGTTCACCAAAGCGCAGGAACTATCGCGTCTGCTTGGATGAGTTGTTAGCTGCTGACGACATTTTCGAAGACTGCAGTCGCCCGATTGGCAGGATCATAGCGTTGGTGGTACTGGATGAGTTCGCACTCGAGCATGGGCTCATCAGGATTGGCGCCGGCCAACAGGTACTGCTCGGCGGCCACCGCGAGCATCTGTTCGGGGTCAAAGTGTTCGTAGTACCCGGGGTCGTAAAGTGAGCCGCTCGGATTGCGGCGGCGCACATAGATAAAGGGTGCGGGAGCAAGGCTCAATGCGTCCAGAACGGTACCGAGGAGAATGCTGTCAAGGAGCTTGGGCCCAAGCGATGGGCGCTGTATGGCAGCGCTTAGAGCAGGGAGATCCAAGATTTCCGGGTAGGGCCTCGCTCCAAAACGAATAAAATCATCCGCGTGCACTACCTGCCACCCAAGCTTCGCGCCGAGCCGATCTGTGAGGCGGGACTTGCCGGCGTACTTGAGCCCATCGATGCCAATGACCGGTAGATCAGCGCACGCTTCCAACAAGGAAGCTAGCTCATCTTCGTTCCAGACGATCAGTGGTTTCCCCATAGCAGCTAACGCTTATGTCTTGAACGAATAGTTAGGCCTGTGCGAATGCGTGCACTTGGCCCAGATACCTACCGGGGCTCAGGGAGCAACGGAGAAGTGGAATCTTGGTAGGTGAGGTAAGCCTGCCAGACCTCATGGGTGCGTTGTTGCGTGAGGCGGAGCATGCACTCGGAGTTTGCAATTGTTCGATACGTGCCCTGGACCCAAAATTCAAAAACGTCTCCGCACTCGAGGTCGCGATAGTGCGCCCACGCTGCTTGTGAGGCTCTGAGGTTTGGTTTAGAACCGAAGTCCTTGTCAATCCTTGCTTGTGCCGCGGTTAGGTACTTGGCGAGCAGGGCGTTTGCCTCATCGAGCTTCTTCTCCATACATGCTTGAATTTCCGGCGTATTGCCATCGCATTGCTGGGACGAGGCTTGTGCCAAGCCCGTGGAGCACAAAACCACAAGAATCAAGGGAGTAATTCGTGGCACACGCATGTGAATTTCCATCGGCCTAACGCTGGAATTAAGCGGCGGCGAAGCCGTCCGCCTTGAACGAAATGTTAGGCGTCATTTAGCTCCGACCTCTCTTTGAGGCAACGAGCAGGCGCCATGCCGTGTATATAAGAGCTGCTCCGATAGTAAGTGGAACAAAGCATAGAGCGACTACCAATGCTGGATGCGCTATACGTGACCATTGAGCATCAAACGCGAGTCCAATGCCGCAGCAGACAAATAGCACGCCAGCTGCGCCCGCCATCCGTGAAACCAAGAGATGAGTTTCGGTAGGTGCCTCTCTGTTGAGAGACGAAAGAACCCTTGATATGACGTTCTTCATTTTTGCCTAACGCTGGAATTAAGCGGCGGCGGAGCCGGAGAGTTCCTACGCAAAAGTGGACACCGGTTGGTTAGCCGCACTGGCTTCGAACTCGACGGGAGAACGATAACCCAAGGCGGAGTGTAAGCGCTTGTTGTTGTAGAAATCGAT
>NZ_JBHSNF010000005.1:0-229665 GCF_042657065.1 Rhodanobacter ginsengisoli | reverse complement strand
CCAACAAAATCAAAACTCATTACTGACTTTTTTCTTTCATTGGACGCTTGCATTTCTTGGACAGGTCGTAACCCGCCATCGCAAGACGTCCACACAATTCACCTGCGCACACTGTCAAAGATCAACCGCTTGCAACCGATTTCTCGATTGCCCCTGAAGACGTTTCGTCCTAGGTGAGCCGCCCATTCTACATCGCTTTTTGCGACCGTCAACACCCTCGTTGAAGCTTTTTTTCGAGGTCCCGGCGGTCCGTCTTGCGACGTCTGGGCGACTGCGGGCCGCGAATAATACGATCTGTGCTTTTTTTAGCAAGCGTTTCTTGAGGGAAGATCCGCGGATGCCACCCAAGTCGATGAAGTTCTAACGAAACTTTCTTTTTCTGGCTCGTGCTGGATCAGCCCCGCACAAGCCTCACTCGGGCGAAGTTGCGCTTGCCGACCTGCAGGACGCCTTCGAAGCCGGCCTGGAAGATGCACTGCGCATCCTCCACAACGGCCGCGTCGATGCGGACGGCCCGTTCTTTCAGCTTGCGGCTGGCTTCGGAGTTGCTCGCGGTGAGGCCGGCCGCCGTCAACAGGGCGCCCAGACGGATGCCCTCGGCAGGCACGGTGATGTCTGCCTGCGGCAACAGCGCGGTATCCCCCTCGCCACGGACCACCGCGTGCCAGCCGGCGATCGCGAGCTCGGCCGCGGCCTCGCCGTGGAAGCGCGCGGTGAGTTCGCGCGCCAGGCGCAACTTGGCGTCCCGCGGATTCAGCTCCGCCGAGGCGATGTCCCGCTTCATCCGGGCCATCTCCTCCAGCGACACGTCGAAGCTGAGCAACTCGAACCAGCGCCACATCAGCTCGTCACCGATCTTCATGGTCTTGGTGACGATATCGATTGCCGGTTCGTTGATGCCGATGTAGTTGCCCAGCGACTTGGACATCTTGTTGATGCCATCCAGCCCTTCCAGCAACGGCATGGTCAACACGATCTGTGGCGCCTGGCCGTGATGTTCCTGCAGCGCGCGCCCCATCAGCAGGTTGAATTTCTGATCGGTACCGCCCAGTTCGACATCGGCCTTCAGCGCCACCGAGTCGTAGCCCTGCACCAGCGGATACAGGAATTCATGGATCGCGATCGGCTGCTGCGCCGCATACCGCTTGGTGAAATCGTCGCGCTCGAGCATGCGCGCCACGGTGTGCTGGGCCGCCAGCTTGATCATGTCGGCGGCCGACATCCGGTCGAACCACTCGGAATTGAAGCGCAACTCGGTCCGTTCCCGGTCCAGCACCTTGTAGACCTGTTCCGCGTATGTCTCGGCATTGGCCAGCACGTCTTCGCGGGTGAGCGGCTTGCGCGTCACATTCTTGCCGGTCGGATCGCCGATCATGCCGGTGAAGTCGCCGATCAGGAAGATCACCTGGTGACCCAGGTCCTGGAACTGGCGCATCTTGTTCAGCAAGACGGTATGGCCCAGATGCAAATCCGGTGCGGTCGGGTCAAACCCCGCCTTGATCCGCAACGGGCGTCCGTCCTTCAGGCGTTCGGCCAGATCCTCTCGCTTGATGATTTCGTCCGCGCCACGCGCAATCGTGGCCAGCGCCCGCTCAAGCTCGCTCATGCATTTCTCTCTTGAATGTTTGGTCGGAGGAGCCGTGGCCGATGAATGCGACCGTGCTGCCCACGTTAATTGTGTGTTAACCAGGAATGTCGTGCAAACCCTTGATGGAAAAGGCGTTGACGCCATTTACACATGACCGTTATGGTACCTGCACTTTGTTACTTTGTACCGTAGGGCATATCCAGCATGGCTGAAGAAAATTTCGGTGCGCATCATGCGCGCAAGCAGGCCATCAGCCGCAAGGCCCAACGTCGACATTCCCGCTTCTATGAACGTTGCGCGCACTGGTCATTCAATCGTTCGGCCGAGGTGGAACCGATCCACTGGCATCGTGAACATTGGGTGCTCGCCGGCACGGCGCTGCTGATCACCCTGCTGTCCGGTTTCATCATGCCGGCCTGGGCCAGTGCGATGCGGCCGGTGGCCACGCCCGCGGCGCATGCCCTGCTGCCGTTGGCGCTGCCGAAGATCGATCGGGTCAGCACGTCGATGCCCACGGTGGACGACTGGCAAGCGGTAAGGGTTCAACCGGGCCAGACACTGTCCGACATCTTCAACGGCCGCGGGCTCAGCATGACCGACCTGCAGAAGGTCATGGACGCGGCGGGCGATGGCAAGGCCGCGCTGCACACGATACGCCCGGGTGAAGAATTCGATTTTCTGCTCGGCAACGATGGCAGCCTGAAAGGCTTCCGCTTCGAGCAGGACCAGTCCACGCGCGCAGTCGTTCGGCTGGATGGAGATCACCCCACTCTCACCCTCGAGCAGCGCGACATGGATCTGCGCGAGCAGGTCGCCCACGGCACCATCCGCAGCAGCTTGTATGCCGCGGGCGACCAGGCCGGCATGAATGCGGCGATGGTCGGCAAGCTGGCCGACCTGTTCAAGTACGACATCGACTTCGTGCAGGATCTTCGCGTCGGCGACAGCTTCACGGTGATCTACGACGACATCTATCGTGACGGCGTCCGTTACGGCGAAGGCAACATCATCGCCGCCGAATTCATCAACCAGGGCAAGCGCTATACCGCCTACCGGTTCAAGAAGGCCGACGGCGACTATGGCTGGTTCAGCGAGGACGGCCGCCCGATCGAGAAATCGTTCCTGCGCATCCCGGTCGACTTCACCCGCATCTCGTCCAAATTCAGCACGGCGCGCATGCATCCGATCCTCGGCCGCATGCGTGCACACAAGGGTGTGGACTACGCTGCACCGAGTGGCACCCCGATCCATGCGGCTGGCGATGGCGTGATCAGGTACCACGGCTGGGAACGCGGCTACGGCAATTTCGTGGTGATCCAGCACAACAACACCATCAGCACGGCCTACGGCCACATGTCGCGCTTCGTCAAGGGTCAGCATGTCGGCGAGCACGTGCGGCAGGGTGAAGTGATCGGCTACGTCGGCATGACCGGTCTGGCTACCGGACCGCATCTGCACTACGAATTCCGGGTCAACGGTGTGCAGCGCAATCCACAGACGGTGACCTTGCCGCAGCCGCAGCCCTTGCCGGCCAGCCAGCTGGCACGGTTCAAGGCGCAGGTCGTGAAGCCCGAGCTGGCACGGCTGCGCGAACTCGACGCCCGCATCAAGCTGGCCCGCGCCAGCGCGCCGGGCAACAACGACAACTGAGCACCACACGAACGTGGACGACGATGCCGCGCTCTATCTCGGGCTGATCTCCGGTACCAGCGCAGACAGCATCGACGCCGTGCTGGTCCGCTTCGATGGTGGCTCACCGCAGTTGCTCGCCAGTCATGCCCATCCGTGGCCAGCCGAGCTGCGCCAGCGTCTGCTTGCCCTGGCGCAGGGCGAGGCGTCACTGGATCTGGATGCGTTTGGACGGCTGGACGTCGAGATCGGCCGGCAGTTTGCCGCCGCTGCCCTGCAGCTGCTCGAAGACAGCGGCACGCCGGCGCATGCGGTGAGGGCCATCGGCTCGCATGGCCAGACCTTGCGCCATCGCCCCACCGGCGAACATCCCTTCACCATGCAACTGGGCGATCCCAGCGTGATTGCCGAAAGTTGCGGCATCGACGTGGTGGCGGACTTTCGTCGGGCCGACATCGCCGCCGGCGGGCAGGGTGCGCCATTGCTGCCGGCACTGCACGCCATGCTGATGGCCCGAGCGGGACATGCGCGCGTGGTGCTCAATCTGGGCGGCATTGCCAACATCACCGTGCTCGGTGCCGATGGCAGCGTCCTGGGATTCGACACCGGCCCGGCCAACGGCTTGCTCGATGCCTGGTGTCAGCGCCATCGCGGTGAGCCGTTTGACCGCAATGGCATGTTTGCCGCCGCGGGCCAGCCTGATCCGGGACTGCTCGAAGCGATGCTGGCCGATCGCTATTTCGCGCTGCCGCCACCCAAGAGCACCGGCCGCGAGCACTTCCATCTGGACTGGCTGGCCACCCATCCGCAGCTGGCATCGTTGAACCCGGCCGACGTACAGGCCACCCTGCTGGAACTGACCGCACGCAGTGTCGCCACGGCCATCGTGCAATACGCACCCACCGCGCAGGAGGTGCTCGCTTGCGGCGGCGGCGTGCACAACGCGGCGCTGATGGGGCGCCTGGGCGAATTATTGGCCCCCCGAACCCTGTGCACGACGGCTGATCACGGCATCGATCCGGACTTTCTCGAAGCCACCGCGTTCGCCTGGCTGGCACGCCAGCGTCTGCTCGGCCTGCCCGGCAATCTGCCGGGAGTAACCGGCGCGCGCGGGGAACGCGTGCTGGGAGCGATCTATTCCGCGCCCCCCGCAAACTTGTCGAACCGGATGTTTTCCGGCGCGAATTGAGTCGGATGGGTCTGTGCCAGCGCTTGCAAGGCTTCCTGGAACACGCCCACTTCCGAGGCTTCCCAGTCCCCGTCGAGCGCCGACAGCACCTGCGGATCGCGCCGGGATTCACTGAATTGCTGGGCCGCCGACATGCCCAGGCCGTTGCGCAAGGCCTGCAGCAGAATGTCATTGACCGAGCACTGCCGCTCCCTGGCCAGCACCCTGATGCGCTCGGCCAGCAAGCTGTCCACGTGATGCAAGATCATGTCCGGCACAGGCGTGACTCCGCGTTGCGTGTGCCCCTGTAGGACGGATTTTTGCACAGCCGCGACCCGGCCGGGCAGCGTGACGGCGATTTCGTGGATGATTTGGCAGTTGTACTGTGAACGCAGCCGTGCCGGGATGGCACCCGACGGACGCGAGAGGTCAGCTCGTGGCCTTCGCCACCGCATGTTCACGCTCGAAACCGAGGAAGCGCGGCCACAGGCACGCGAACAACCGCATCGCCGGCAGCACCGCCGGCACGGTAATGAGGGAATAGCCACCGGCAAAGAACCCGGGCAGTTTGCCCGGATGGGCGATCAGCCACAGGTCCTGACGATGCCGATCCAGATGCCGTCGATCTTGGCGATGGTGCCAATCCCGGTTTTCGAGAGGTCCCTGCCGAGTTGAACGAACGCATGATGCCGCCGATCGACACCTGTCCGGGGATCTTGAAAAAACGCGTGCACGACACGGGAACCCTTCCCGGTGTGTGGCTCACACGTACCCGGGACGTTTCATGCTGCGTCGGTCTGGCCTGACAGACCGGGCTGAACCACTCACGCTCAGTGCGGTCTTGCCAACTCGGCGCGATGGATCGCATGACGCAGGCCGATCACCAGCAGCAATCCCGGCAGCGCCGACAGCGCGGTGATCGCGAAGAAGTTCGACCAGCCCACCTGCGGTACCAGCCACGCAGCCAGCGGGCCGAGGAACACCCGGCCCACTGCCGCCAACGATGACAGCAGCGCGTACTGGGTGGCGGAGAAACGCACATTGCACAGCGCCGTCACCAGGACCACGAAGGCGGTGCTGCCCAGCCCGCTGAAGAAATTTTCCATGCCTACCACGGTGGCCAGCGCGTAGAGATTCGGCCCGCTGTGTACCAGCCAGATGTAACCCAGGTTCACCAGCGCCTGCGCTACGCCCAGCACCAGCAACGCCGGAAACAGCCGCATGCGCGTTACCACCCAGCCCCCGGCCAGCGCGCCGAGCAGGCCGGCGAGCAGGCCGAAGGTCTTGTTGATCGCACCCAACTGGGTGAGCGTGAACTGCGGCACCCGCAACAGGAAGGTGGTGGACAGCGACAACGCAAATGCGTCGCACAGCTTGTACAACACCATCAGGGCAAGCCAGCCCAGTGCCAGCTTGCCGTAGCGGTCGAAGAAATCCATGAACGGCTGCACCACCGCCTCGGCGAAGCTGCGCGTGGGCTGTTCATCGGGCGCCTCCGGCGAGGTGGCCGTGACCACCATCGCCGCCAGCATCAGCGCGCCCATCAACCGGTACACCCAGGCCCATCCCACATGATCCGCGAGGATCAGCGCCAACGCGCCAGACACCAGCATCGCCGCGCGATAGCCGCCCTGCATGAACGCAGTACCCCAGCCGCGCTCCTCGGGACGCAGCAGATCGGTGCGGTGCGCGTCATAGGCAATGTCCTGCGTCGCCGAAGCGAACGCCAGAAGCACACCGAGGAAGGCGAGCGTGCTGGCCGCGCCCTGCGGCGCGTAGAAGCTCATGCTGATCAACGCCGCGCCGCACAGCAACTGCATGACCAAGATCCAGCCGCGTCGACGACCGAGGAATGGCAGCGGCAGGCGGTCCAGCAACGGCGCCCACAGGAACTTGAACACGTAGGCCTGGCCGATCAGAGTGATCCAGCCGATATCGCGCAAGCTCATGCCCGCGGTGGTGAACCACGCCTGCAGCGCGCTGCCAGACAACGCCAGCGGCAGGCCTGAAGCGAAGCCCAGCAGGCCGATGCTCACTATGCGCCAGTTGCGCCCCGTCGCAGCGACGGTCGGTTCAGTCGGCATAGTCGACCGTATACGGCGCGTGGTCGGAGAAGCGCTGCTCGCGGTAGATCGAGCAATCGAGCAGACGCGCGCGCATCGACGGCGTGCACACCTGGTAGTCGATCCGCCAACCCACATTGTTCGCGCGGGCCTGGCCGCGGTTCGACCACCAGGTGTATTCGACCGCGTCCGGCTTCAACGCGCGGAAGCTGTCGACCCAGCCACGCTGCTGGAACAGCAGATCCAGCCACGCGCGCTCTTCGGGCAGGCAGCCGGAGTTCTTCTGGTTCGAGCTCCAGTTCTTGATATCGTTCTTCGTGTGCACGATGTTCCAGTCACCGCAGATCACATAGTCGCGGCCGCTGGTCAGCCACGCATCGAAGATCGGCGTGATCCACTCCATGGCCTTGAACTTGAACTGCTGGCGTTCGTCACCGGACGAGCCGGAGGGGAAATACAGCGAAACCACCGAGAGGTTGCCGAAGCGGGCCTCGATGTAGCGCCCCTCGTTGTCGAACTCGTCCCAACCCAGCTCGGTCAACACCTGATCCGGCTCGCGCTTGGCGTAGATCGCCACGCCGCTGTAGCCCTTCTTCTCGGCATCGCGATAGAAACAGTGATGTCCGTCGGGGCGGAACATCGGATCGGCCAGCTGATCCTCCTGCGCCTTGGTCTCCTGCAGGCATACGACGTCGGGATCCTGTTCGCGCAGCCAGTCAAACACGCCCTTGTTCGCGGCCGAGCGGATGCCGTTGGCGTTCAGACTGATGATGCGCATGAATCCTCCCGATCTCGTGATGAGCGATCATAACAACCGCAGCCCTCTCCATCGCCAGCGGAGGCGAACATGGACGAACATCCCATCATCCGCGTCGACCCGGTCAACGATTCGCTATGCCCGGCCCTGTTGAACCTGGGCGTATTGCCGACGCAACGGGAATACATGGGCGACATCGCCGACCTGCTGGCCGATGCGGTGGCCTGTCCCGGGGCGGAACCCATGGCGATCTGCCATGGCGACACGCCGGTGGGCTATTACCGGATCGATCCCCATCCACGCAGCGTGGCCGGCCATGATTTCGCCGTACCCGCGCTGGGTCTGCGCACGTTCTTCATCGATGCCGACTGGCAGGGTCGCGGGTTCGGCGCACTGGCGCTGAATGCGCTCATCGCCGACCTCGCCGCGCGTCACCCGCTCGCGCGCCTGCTGGTGCTCACGGTAAACAACAACAATCATGCGGCCTCGCAGCTGTACCGGCGGGCCGGTTTCCGCGCCCGCATCGGGCTGTACCATGACCGCCGTCCCGGTCCGGAACAGCTGCTGTTGCGGGCCCTGCCGTAAAACCCGACCTTCTGCGAGACCACCCGTGCACGATTACCAACGCGATTTCATCAAACTGACCCTGCAACGCGAGGTGCTTCGCTTCGGCCAGTTCACGCTCAAATCCGGTCGCCAGAGCCCGTACTTCTTCAACATGGGCCGAATCGACTCGGGCGCCGCGCTGGCCCAGCTCGGTCGCGCCTATGCGGCCGCCGTGATGGACTCAGGCATCCGGGTCGACATGCTGTTCGGACCCGCCTACAAGGGCATCGCGCTGGCTGCGGCCACCGCGATCGCGCTGGCCGAGCAGCATCAGCGCGATCTGCCCTGGGCCTACAACCGCAAGGAGGCGAAAGACCACGGCGAGGGCGGGGCGCTGGTCGGGGCGCCGCTGCAGGGCAGGGTACTGATTGTCGACGACGTGATGACCGCCGGCACCGCGGTGCGCGAGTCGCTGGCGCTGATCCGCGCACACGGCGCCGAACCGGCGGGCGTGCTGATCGCACTCGACCGTCAGGAGCGCGGCAATGGCGAGCGCTCCGCTGCGCAGGAAGTGGCCGCCGACTACGGCATCCCGGTGATCGCGATCACCAGTCTGGACGACGTACTGGCCTATGCCGGCGAACAACCCCAGCTGGCCGCCGAGCACGCCAACCTGCTGGCGTACCGTGCGCGCTACGGGGTTCAGCACTGAGTTCATGATCCGGCCGATAGACTCGGGCACATCCCTGATGGTGACTCATCCGAGCATCGGCACGGAAATACCCAGCGCCGTGGCGACGGCTATACTTTGCGGAGGCCCAAGGGGGATTGCATGCGTAAATCACTGCTCGTTTTTGCTGCTGTGGTACTGGTTGCCAGTCTGTCGGTGTGCGCCCAGAACACCGGCAACATCCGCTACAAATGGTATGACGGGCAGGGCCTGATGCATTTCAGCGACAGCCTCACCGCCGAGGCGATGAAATACGGTTACGACCTGGTCAACGACCACGGCATGGTGGTGCGCCACGTGCCGCGCCAGCTGAATGCCGAGGAACGCGCCGCCGCGAACAAACTGGCCGCCGAACAGGCCGCCAAGCAGCGCGCCGCGCAGGAAATCGCCAACGCCGAGGCGCAGATGCTGACGGCCTATCCGGACGAGGAGTCGTACCGGATCTCGCAGCAACAAGCGCTGGATAACATCGACCAGCAGATCCATACCACCCAGATCAACCTGCGCAGCCAGGAAAAGGCGCTGACCGGCCTGCTCGGTCGGGCCGCCGACATCGAGAATGCCAAGGAGCCGGTGCCGAAATTCGTGATCGACGGCATCGCCACGCAACGCAACGTCGTCAACGACCAGCGCAACACGCTGAAGCGCCTGCAGGCCCTGCGTGCGCAGACGGTCGAGCTGCAGGCCAGGCAGCTGGCGCGTTACCGGGAACTGAAGGCGGCGCAGGACAAGGCGGCGCAGGACAACCCGACGGAATAAGCGCTCTGTGCCAGGCGGTTTCCTCGCCCGCACCGCGGGCGGGAAACTCTCCGCGAGCTGATCGGGAACCGTCACGATTCGCGCCGCTCCGGCGGCCTGTCGGACGGTGATCGGCCGACCGGCGAATTTGTCTGCGCGGTCCACTGTCCGCCGCTTGCTGCCCCATGGAAGCACCTCGGGAGCGGCGAGTCGGCCTTGTCTGTTCTCACAGCCGAATTCTCGGCTCGACCGATCACCATCCGACAGGCGGCTAGAACGGCAGCTTGAGCTTGAAATCAATCGCCAGCAGCTGCTGGTGGAATACCTGCTGGATCCGCTTGAGTGCGGCACCGTTGTCCGCCTCGAAGCGCAGCACCAGGGCCGGCGTGGTGTTCGACGCACGCACCAGACCCCAGCCGTCCGACCAGTCGGCACGCAGGCCATCGATGGTGATCAGGGTGGCCTCGTCGAAATGCGCGCGCTGACGCAGCTGGTCCATGAACCGGTAGTGCTCGCCTTCGGCCAGTTCGATCTTCAACTCGGGTGTGGAAACGCTCTTCGGCAGGGTCGCGAAGATCTCCTCTGGACTGCGTCCGTGCAGGTCGCCGGCGAGTATCTCCAGCAAGCGGGCGGCGGCGTAGATGCCGTCATCGAAGCCATACCAGCGCTCCTTGAAGAAGAAGTGCCCGCTCATCTCACCCGCCAGTTCGGCGCCGGTCTCGCGCATCTTCGCCTTGATCAGCGAGTGCCCGGTACGCCACATCAGCGGACTGCCGCCGGCATCCAGAACCTGACCCTTCAGATGGCTGGTGCACTTGACGTCGTAGATGACCGTGGCGCCCGGCTGGCGTGACAGCACGTCACGGGCGAACAGCATCAGCAGACGATCGGGATAGATGACCTCGCCGGACTGGCTGACCACGCCCAGGCGATCCCCATCGCCGTCGAACGCGATGCCCAGATCGGCGTCGGTCTGCCGCACGGCAAGGATCAGGTCCTCGAGATTCGCCGGATCGGACGGATCCGGGTGATGATTCGGGAAGGTGCCGTCGACATCGCAGTACAGCGGCACCACCTCGCAACCGACCCCCTCCAGTACCTGCGGCGCAATGGCGCCCGCGATGCCGTTGCCGCCGTCGACGACGATCTTCAGGCGACGCTCGGCGAGCACGTCGGAGACGATTTTCTCGATGTAGTCGGGAGCCACGTCGACCTCGCGTCGAGCACCCTGGCCGTCGCTGCTCAGCGCCCCGCTGGCGATCCGCTGATACAAGTCCTGGATCGCTCCCTCGGACAGCGTTTCGCCACCGACCACGATCTTGAAGCCGTTGTAGTCCGGTGGATTGTGGCTGCCGGTCACCGCCACGCAGCAACCGGTGTTGAAGCGATACGCCGCGTAATAGACCACCGGCGTGGGTGCCGCGCCGACATCGATCACGTCGACGCCGGCCGCGCGCAACCCGTCGGACAGCGCGTCGGACAACTCCGGCCCGGACAGCCGCCCGTCGCGACCGATGACGATCTCGCGCAAGCCCTTCTCACCCATCAATGCGCCGATCGACTGGCCCAGCGCATGCGCGACACGCTTGTTCAGGGTCTTGCCCACCACGCCACGGACGTCGTACGCGCGGAAGATGCTCGGGTCCACTTCGAGGGTGGGGGCGGCTGGGGGCGGCGCCGGCGCGGCCGCAACGGGCGGCGCGGTCGGCTTGACCGCGGCTGGCGCCTTGCGGGGTTCGATCGGTGCCTCGGGCTGCTCGGCTTCGACCCTCGAGAGCATGCGCAAACGCATGCGCAACCACAGCAGATAACCTCCGCCAGCCAGACCCAGCAAGGCCAGCAGCCCGCTCAGCGGCCATGATCGGGGCAGCACGATGAACGCGCCCGGCAAACCGGCGCCGACGCTGAACACGCTGCCGGCAACCGGTTTGCCGGTCGCCTCGGTCTCGGAAGAGGCGCTGCCGTGGGAGAACAGCTGCACGCTGCCGAGATCATCACCCTGACGCAGGTCCAGCCGGCCACCGGCCGGCGAGATGGCGTCGAAACGTTGCCGCAACGGCGCGAACGGCAGCTCGACCCAGACCCAGGCCTGCGCCTGCTGCGGCAATCCCAGCGGAATCACCATGCTCAGGCGGCGATCACCGTTGCCATAGGAAACGCTCTGCACCAGCGGCAGGCCTTCCGCGCTTTGCGCAGCCATCAGCTGGGCGGCCTTGGCATAGCCAAACTCGCGGTAATTGGCGCGCAGCACCTCGTTCAGGTCGCCGCTGTACAACTCCAGCTTCCTTGCCTGCGGCAATTTCAGGCGCAAGGCCGCGGCGGTTTGAGCCGGGTTGCTCATCGCGGTCGTCGGATCCACCGTCGCCAGCACCTTCTCGACCGTACCGCGCTGCCTGGCGATCTCGTCGGACATTGCCTGCACCGCTTGATCCTGCGCGGCGTGCACCCGCTCGATCGCATGCCCCTCATCGGCAATCAGCCAGGTTTGCCACGCGCAGAACAGCCCCAGCAGCAACAGCAGGGTGCCGCCCGCCAGGGGCAGGAGCGCCGACCAGTCAATCTGCGATTTCTGCAGTCGTTCCTTCGCATTTTTCAACGGCATACCCCCACGGCTGTATCTGTGGATCGGCCCGATCCGCTTCGGGCCAGACCCCTGTGACTACTGGATGCCAGTCGAACCAAAGCCGCCGCCGCCACGTTCGCTGGGCGCGAAGTCGGTCACGATATTCAGTCGCGCCTGCGCCACCGGCACCAGCAGCAACTGCGCAATCCGGTCGCCCACCGCGATGGTGTACGACTGCGCCGTGCGATTCCAGCACGAAATCATCAACGGCCCCTGATAGTCGGCATCGATCACCCCGACCAGGTTGCCCATCACCAGGCCGTGCTTGTGGCCCAGCCCGGAGCGCGGCACGATCAGCGCGCACCAGTTCGGGTCGCCGATATGGATCGCGATGCCGCTGGGTACCAGCGCACTCTCGCCCGGCGCCAGGGTCAGCGGCTGCTCCAGCGCGGCGCGCAAATCCATGCCCGCGCTGCCGGTCGTGGCCACCTGCGGCAACGGGATGCTGTCGCCCAGTCGCGGATCGAGGATCTTCAGTTCCAGCTCGAGCATCTGCCTGCCGCTCATGACCGCACTGCCCGATAGCGTTCAGCCACCCGGGCGATCAGCTGGCGTGCCAACTCCGGCTTGCTGGCCCGGGGCAACTCGAGCGCTCCCCCGTCCCAGTAAAGTGTCAGCGCGTTGTCGGAAGCCTCGAAACCGAGACCTTCTCCCACCTGATTGGCCGCGATCATGTCCAGCCCCTTGCGCCGCAGCTTGTCCTGCGCGTAGCTGGCCACATCATGCGTCTCCGCGGCAAATCCGACCAGGAACGGGTGCGCGGTTTGCGCCGACAGGCTGGCCAGGATGTCCGGATTCTCACCCAGTTGCAGCGACCAGTCCGCACCATGCTGTTTCTTGAGCTTTTGCGCGGACACGTTCAACGGGCGGTAATCGCCCACCGCCGCCGCGCCGATATAGATATCCGCCCCCGCAGCCGCTTCCAGCACCGCCGCATGCATCTGCGCCGCGCTGCGCACGTCGATGCGGCGCGCCACCCCCACGGGCGTGTCCAGGCTCACCGGCCCGGCGATCAAGGTCACCGTGGCGCCGGCCTGGACGGCAGCGGCCGCCACGGCGAAACCCATCCGGCCGGAACTGCGGTTGCCGATGAAACGCACCGGATCGATATCCTCGTAGGTCGGCCCCGCGCTCACCAGTACATGCAGTCCGGCCAGCTCACGGCTGCCGAACGAGGCCAGCAGCGCATCGCGCAATTCCAGCGGTTCCAGCATCCGGCCGCTGCCGACATCGCCGCAGGCCTGCTCGCCGGCCGCCGGCCCCAGCAGTTGCGCGCCCTGTCCCCGCAGCGTGGCGATGTTGGCCTGCACCGCCGGATGCGCCCACATCTGCTGGTTCATGGCCGGCGCCAGATACAACGGTGCGGCACTGGCCAGACACAGCGTGGTCAGCAGGTCGTCGGCCATGCCATGCGCGAGCCGCGCCAGCAGATCGGCGCTCGCCGGTGCGACAAGGATGCGCTCGGCCCAGCGCGCCAGTTCGATGTGGCCCATGGCGGCCTCGGCCTGTGCATCCCACAGGCTGACCCGCACGTCCTGGCCGGACAGGGCCTGGAAGGTGGTCGGGCTGATGAAATGGGTCGCACCCTCGGTCATCACCACGCGTACCTCGGCATCCAGGTCGCGCAGGCGGCGAACCAGTTCGCAGGACTTGTAGGCGGCGATGCCGCCGGACACTCCCAGCAGGATGCGGCGTTGGGCGAGACTCATATGTAAGGCGGGCCTGACAGTCGGGCAGTGGCCTAGCTTACCGGATTCATTCGCCCGAACCGCTGCCTGGCCACGGTGGATTGCGGCAAGTTCGGTGCATGAGCATCCGCGACTGGCCCGAGGGCGAACGTCCCCGCGAAAAACTGCTGACCCGGGGCAGCGCCACGCTGTCCGATGCCGAGCTGCTGGCCGTGCTGCTGGGCAGCGGCAGTCGCGGCAAGGATGCGATTGCGCTGGGCCGCGAACTGCTCGCCCACGCCGGCAGCCTGGGTGCCTTGCTGGGGCGGCCCGACCAACCGCTGCCTGTCAGCGGACTCGGGCCGGCCAAGCGCGCCCGCATTGCCGCCGCGCTGGAACTGGCACGGCGCAGCCTGGGCGAGGAATTGCAGCAGCGGCAGAGCCTGGGCAATCCGCGCGACAGCGGTGACTACCTGCGCGCGCGCCTGCGCCATCTCCCCTACGAGGTATTCGGCTGTCTGTATCTGGACAACCGCCATCGTGTGCTGGCGTTCGAGGAGCTGTTTCGCGGTACCGTCGATGGGGCCAGCGTGCATCCGCGCGAAGTAGTGCGTGCCTGTCTTCAGCACAATGCCTGCGCGGTGATCTTTGCGCACAACCATCCGTCCGGCGTGGCCGAACCGAGCGCCGCCGATCGCGCGATCACCCACGAGCTTCGCGACGCACTGCAACTGGTGGGCGTGCGCGTCCTCGATCATCTGGTCATCGGCAGTGGCGAACCGGTGTCGATGGCGGCCCGCGGCCTGCTCTGACTGGCCGCCCATGGGCAAAAAAAAACGGCGCGGTAGAAACCACGCCGTGGGGCCGATTTGGGAGAGGAGAGAGCGGCGTCTCCAGGTACCGTGTCATGGAGGGGAGTCATGTCGGCACCCAGCTAGTGTCGCAGCGCCGCATGACAAACCGATGACCTGCACTGCGCGTACAAAGTACCGCCAAGTCGCCGGAACTTATGCACAAAACGAAGATATGGGCACTTGCCGCGCCCATCGCTTACTTAACAACAAGTTGGCAATTCAATATATTGATATATATGGATAACTTATTGTGACAGCCTGATTTCATCAGATGGCAGAAGCCGTTCAGGCTCCCCCTCATGGTTTTCCCCACAGACTTATCCACAAGACGGCTCGCCGCGGTGCATCACGATCGATGGCAGGCCCGGCCCGCCGCCGTCTGCGCGCCGAACGGGGTGGCCGGCATGCTTGACCGGCGTGGCGGTCTGTTAGGATTGCCGGTTCCATCACGAAACCGACCCCACCCGTGAAAGAACAGTTGCGCGAACTGGTGCTGCAGGCGATCCAGGCCCTGCAAGACGCTGCCACCCTGCCTGCCGAGCTGAGCCTGCCCGTGTTCGTGATCGAGCGAGCGCGCAGCCGCGAACACGGGGATTTCGCCTGCAACGTGGCCATGCTGCTGGCCAGGCCGGCCCGTGCGAAGCCGCGCGATCTGGCCGAAAAGCTGGTCGCCGCGCTGCCGGCCAATACGCTGGTGGCGAAGGTCGAGATCGCCGGTCCCGGCTTCATCAATTTCCATCTCGCCGCCACCGCCTATCACGCGGAAGTGCGCTGCATCCTCGACCAGGGCGACAGCTACGGCCGCAACGACAGCGGCGCAGGCAGGACCGTGGGCGTGGAATTCGTCTCGGCCAATCCGACCGGGCCGCTGCACGTGGGCCACGGACGCGCCGCCGCGATCGGCGACTGCCTCAGCCGGCTGCTCGATGCCACCGGCTGGAACGTGAAGCGGGAGTTCTACTACAACGATGCCGGCGTGCAGATCGCGAACCTGGCGATCTCGGTGCAGGCGCGCGCGCGCGGCATCACCCCGGACGACAGCAACTGGCCGGACAATGGCTACCGCGGCGACTACATCGCCGACGTGGCGCGCGCCTACCTCGATCGCGAGTCGGTCGTGGCCGATGGCGAAACAGTGACCGGCGCGGGCGATGTCGACGACCTCGACGCGATCCGCCGCTTCGCCGTCGCCAGCCTGCGCCGCGAGCAGGATCTGGATCTGCAGGCGTTCGGAGTCCGTTTCGACACTTATTTCCTCGAGTCGTCGCTGTACAGCGACGGCAAGGTGGAGGAGACCGTGCGCGAACTGGTCGCCCACGGCCACACCTACGAGGAAGGCGGTGCGCTGTGGTTGCGCAGCACCGACTACGGCGACGACAAGGATCGGGTGATGCGCAAGTCCGACGGCAGCTACACCTATTTCGTGCCCGACGTCGCCTATCACCTGAGCAAGTGGCAGCGCGGCTACCAGCGTGCGATCACCGAGCTGGGTTCGGATCATCACGGCTCGCTGGCCCGGGTGAGGGCCGGTCTGCAGGCGCTCGACTGCGGCATTCCGCAGGGCTGGCCGGAATATGTACTGCATCAGATGGTCACGGTGATGCGGGGCGGCGAGGAGGTGAAGATCTCCAAGCGTGCCGGCAGCTATGTCACCCTGCGCGACCTGATCGACGAGGCCGGCCGCGACGCGACCCGCTACTTCCTGATCGCGCGCAAGTCCGACTCGCAGCTGGTGTTCGACATCGACCTGGCCCGCTCGCAGAGCAACGACAATCCGGTCTACTACATCCAGTACGCGCACGCCCGCGTCTGCAGCGTGCTGCGCCAGGCCCCGGAGAAGGGCTTCAGCATCGACCTCGCCGACGGTCTCGCCAACCTGGCGCGGCTGGACAACGAACACGAGCAGATCCTGCTGACCGAGCTGTCGAAGTATCCGGAACAGGTCGAGGCCGCCGCCGCGAACCTGGAGCCGCATCTGGTCGCCACCTGGCTGCGCGAACTGGCCAACGCGTTCCACACCTACTACAACTCGTACCAGTTCCTGGTCGAGGACGCCCCGCTGCGCCATGCGCGCCTGGCGCTGGTGGTGGCGACACAGCAGGTATTGAAGAATGGTCTGAATTTGCTGGGCCTCGACGCCCCGGAGAAGATGTAATGGCAGCACGCAAGGGCAAGGGTCGGCAGGCCGTGCGCAATGGCAGCAACGGGTTCCCGGGCTGGGGCTATGCGGTGATCGGCATCCTGATCGGCGCGATCCTGATGGCGGTGATGATGCGCGGCAGCCTGCTCACCGGCCTGCGCAAGGCCGATGGCCCGCAGGCGAATCCGCAGGCCACCGCGCAGCGCGGCAGCGAGCCCGGCGTACTCGAACCGGCGGCGGGCGACAACGCGCCGAAGAAACCGCAATACGATTTCTATTCGGTGCTGTCGGAAAAGGAAGTGCGCATCCCGGATGCCGAAATCAGCGCGCAGGCCCGGGCCGAGCAGCAGCAGCAGAAGCAGCAAGCGGCTCAGCAGCAGGCGGTGCCGGCCAATGTGCCGAAAGCGGTCAGCCAGAACATCACCGCCGCGCCCGCCGCCGCATTACCGCAGCCCGGTGCCGGCAGTGGCTACCTGCTGCAGGTCGGTGCCTTCCCCAACGCCGCCGACGCGGAGACGCTGAAGGCGAAACTGGCGCTGCAGGGATTCGTCGCGAACGTGCAGTCGGTCAACGTCGGCGGGCAGCTCTATCATCGCGTCCGCCTGGGCCCGTTCCGCTCGGCGACCGACCTGGAATCGACCAAGCAGCGGCTGGCCGGCGCCGGCATCAATGCGATTGCCTTGAAAGAAGGCCGTTAACCCACCCCCTCTCGATGAAGTTCCGCGCATGACAACCCGAACCGCATGGATCACCGGCGCCAGCTCGGGCTTCGGCGCCGCCACCGTGGAACGCTTCGTGACCGGCGGCTGGCGCGTGATCGCCAGTGGCCGCCGCGCCGAGCGACTGCAGCGGCTGGTGGATCGGCACGGCGCCGAACACGTGCATGCCGCCGCGTTCGACGTGCGCGACGAGGCGGCGATGCGCAAGGCGCACGCCGACCTGCCGCCCGCCTTCGCCGGCATCGACCTGCTGGTCAACAACGCCGGACTGGCGCTGGGCACCGCACCGGCGCAACAGGCTGACCTGGCGCAATGGAAGCAGATGATCGACACCAACGTCACCGCGC
This sequence comes from Rhodanobacter ginsengisoli, assembly GCF_042657065.1. Lineage (NCBI taxonomy): Bacteria > Pseudomonadati > Pseudomonadota > Gammaproteobacteria > Lysobacterales > Rhodanobacteraceae > Rhodanobacter > Rhodanobacter ginsengisoli. The sequence goes on along the minus strand of NZ_JBHSNF010000005.1, from coordinate 212,096 downwards.
TGGTGTCGCTGACCCACCTGCTGCTGCCGGCTCTCATCGAGCGTCGCGGGGCGATCGTCAACATCAGCTCGATCGCCGCCAGCTACACCTATCGCGGCGGCAACGTGTATGGCGCCAGCAAGGCGTTCGTCACCCAGTTCTCGCAGAACCTGCGCACCGACCTGCACGGCACCGGCGTGCGGGTCAGTTCGATCGAACCCGGCATGGCCGAGACCGAGTTCACCCTGGTCCGCACCAGTGGCGACCAGGCGGCTTCGGACAAGCTCTACGAAGGCGCCCACCCGATCACCGCCGGCGACATCGCCGAGACGATCTGGTGGATCGCCAACCTGCCGGCGCACCTCAACATCAATCGCGTCGAGGTGATGCCGGTCAGCCAGTCGCCGGCCGGCTTGCAGGTGCACCGCGACTAGCGCGGCGCCTGCCGCCTACTGCATGAACCAGCCGTGGCTGACCACGATCGACTGGCCGGTCAGTGCGGCGGACGGGAAGGTGGCCAGGTACAACGCGGTCTGCGCGATGTCCTCGACCGTGGTGAACGTGGCATCCACGGTGTCCTTCAGCATCACGTTGCGGATCACCTCGTCCTCGCTGATGCCCAGCTCGCGGGCCTGCTCCGGAATCTGCTTCTCGACCAGCGGCGTGCGCACGAAGCCGGGGCAGATCACGTGCGAGCGCACGTTGTGCGGCGCGCCCTCCTTGGCCAGCGTGCGGGCCAGGCCGAGCAGGCCGTGCTTGGCGGTGACGTAGGCCGACTTGAGCCTGGATGCCTCGTGCGAATGCACCGAGCCCATGTAGATCACGATGCCGCCGCGGTCGTCCTTGTACATGTGCTGCAGCGCGGCCTTGGTGGTGAGGAAGCCGCCGTCCAGGTGGATCGCCAGCATCTTCTTCCAGTCGGCGAAGGCGAACTGGTCGATCGGGTTGATGATCTGCACGCCGGCGTTGGAGATCAGGATATCCAGAGCGCCGAACGCGGCCACGGCCTTGTCGGTGCCCGCGTTCACCGCGGCCTCGTCGGTGACGTCCATCGCCACGCCGATGGCGCGCCCGCCGGCAGCGTTGATGTCGGCCGCCGTGCGGTCCGCCGCCGCCTGGTTGATGTCGGCAATCGCCACGCTGGCACCGTTTTTCGCATACAGCTCGGCGATCGCCTTGCCGAGGCCACTGGCGGCACCGGTGATCAGCGCGACTTTGCCATTCAGACTGCTCATGACTGCTCCTTCAACGAGGGAAATGGGAGTTGCGACGACGGCCCGCCGACGCGGGCCTTCGCTCAGCGGGTGTCCTCGGCCAGATAGGTATAGGCGGTCAGCCCGGCATCCAGCGTGGCGTACAGCTGCCCCGCTTCGGCGCCGTCGATGCCGGCGCCGGCGATGCGTTCGCGGTAGCTATGGCGCAGCACGTCGAGATCGTAGCCGACGTAATCGAGCATCAGGTCGGTGGTGTCGCCACGGCGGACGTGGTCGAAGCTGTAGCCGTCGCCCTGCGCCCGCACGTTGACCGCGTCGGTGTCGCCGAACAGGTTGTGGATGTCGCCCAGCGTCTCCTGGTAGGCGCCGACCATGAAGATGCCCAGGCAATAGCTTTCGCCCTCTTTCAGCGCATGCAACGGCAGGCTCACGTCGACGCCCTCGGCATCGACGTAGTGGTCGATGCGGCCGTCCGAATCGCAGGTCAGGTCGACGATCACGCCGCGCCGGGTCGGCTGCTCGTCGAGCCGGGCGATCGGGGTGATCGGGAAGATCTGCTCGATCGCCCAGATGTCCGGCACCGACTCGAACACCGAGAAGTTGACGAAGTACTTGTCGACCAGCTTCTCGTCCAGCTCGTCCAGCGCCTGGCGGTGCGCGCGCTCGGCCGGCAGCAGCCGGCCCCGCACCGCGTTGGCGACCGCGTAGAACATCTCGTCCAGCCGCGCGCGATCGGCCAGCGCCAGCTGGCCCAGCGCATACAGCGACTGGCCCTCGGCGAGGTGGTGCTGGGCCTCGTGGAACAGTTCCAGCGGCGGGCGCTCGTCCAGCGCCGCGTGCACCTCGCGCAGATGGCGCAGCACGCTGGGCTCGTGCGCTTGCGGCGAGGGCATACTGCCCCGCGGCACTTCCTCGACCTCGGTCACGTTGACCACCAGCACCGCATGATGCGCGGTCATCGCGCGGCCGGCTTCGGTGAGGATGTGCGGTGCGGTCAGGCCCTCGGCGGCGACCGCCTCGGCCAGCGACTGCACGATGGTCGCCGCGTACTGCTCGATCGAGTAGTTGATCGAGTTGTGGCTGCGCGAGCGCGTGCCCTCGTAGTCGACGCCGAGGCCGCCGCCGACGTCGACGATCTCCAGCGGCACGCCCATGCGGGTCAGTTCGACGAAGTAGCGGGTGGCCTCGCGCATGCCGTTGGCGATGTCGCGCACGTTGGAGATCTGCGAGCCCATGTGGAAGTGCTGCAGCTTCAGCGTGTGCTTGAGCCCGGCCGCATCGAGCCGCTCGATCAGGGTCAGCACCTGGCTCGGCGACAGGCCGAACTTGCCCTTGTCGCCACCGGTGTTCTGCCACTTGCCGGCGCCGATCGAGGCGAGCCGCACGCGCACGCCCAGCAATGGCTCTACCGCGAGCGCCTTCGCCTCGGCGAACACGTGATCGAGCTCGGACAGCTTCTCGATCACGATGTGCACGCGCAGGCCCAGCTTCAGCCCGATCAGCGCCAGCCGGATGTATTCGCGATCCTTGTAGCCATTGCAGATCACGATCGAGCCGGGCCGCGCCATTCCCAGCACCGCCATCAGCTCCGGCTTGGAGCCGGCCTCGAGACCGAAGCCGTGGGTGCCGGCGGCGACCAGCTCGCCGGCCACGCCGCGCTGCTGGTTGACCTTGATCGGATAGATCGCGGTGTAGCCGCCGGCGTAACCGAACTCGTCGATCGCATGGGCGAACGCACCCTGCAGTCGGGCCAGCCGGTCGGCGAGGATGTCGGGGAAGCGCACCAGCAGCGGCAGCCGCAGGCCCTCGGCGCGGGCGTGATCGACGATGGCAGGCAACGCCAGCGCGGGACCGTCGGCGCCGCGCGGGCGCATCACGATCTGGCCGGCGGCATCGACGTCGACGTAACCGTCGCCCCAATGCGGCACGGCGTAGGTATGACGGGCAGTTTCAACTGTCCAGGGCTTCGACACGGGGTTTCTCCTTGTACCAACGGATCCTGTTGTCGCAGCGGCGAGCCTTGACGGGGTGCTCGAAGAGCGGAAAGCCGTCCGGCCGGAAGCCTCGCACGCCGCGGGGCCGGATGGGCTTGCTCGGCCACCGCCACGCGCTCGCGGCGGTCGGCCAGGCGGCCATTGTAATGGTCATCCGCGACAATGGGCGCGTCGTACCGGCGGACGTCCACTCCCGTTGCCGGTACAATTGCATCTCTTTGCCCCTCACGTTTGACCGGGAACACCGTCATGTCGCAGCAATCCAGCTGGTACACCGAAGCCCACCAGGCTTCCGGCTCATCCATCGGCTTTCGCACCGAGCAGTTGCTGCATGCGGAGAAGACCCCATTCCAGACCATCGAGATCCACCAGACCACCGACTGGGGCAAGCTGATGGTGATCGACGGCTGCGTGATGCTGACCACGCGCGACAATTTCCTCTACCACGAGATGATGACCCACCCGGCGCTGTTCACCCATGCGCGGGCCAAACGCGTGGTAATCATCGGCGGCGGCGACTGCGGCACGCTGCGCGAGGTGCTCAAGCACGAGGAAGTGGAATCGGCGGTGCAGGTGGAGATCGACGAGCGCGTCACCCGGCTGGCCGAGCAGTACTTCCCGGAGCTGTGCGAGGCCAATGGCGACCCGCGGGCGCAGTTGCTGTTCATCGACGGCATCAAGTACATGGCCGAATGCGAACCCGAGTCGCTGGACCTGATCATCGTCGACTCGACCGACCCGGTCGGCCCGGCCGAGGGCCTGTTCAACGCCGCGTTCTATGCCAGCTGCCACAAGGCATTGCGCCACGGCGGCATCCTGGTGCAGCAGAGTGAATCGCCGCTGGCGCACCTAGAGCTGATCAAGTCGATGCGCTCGGCCATGCGCACTTCCGGTTTCAGCGCCGTGCGCACGCTGCCATTCCCGCAGCCGTGCTACCCGACCGGCTGGTGGAGCTGCACGATGGCACGCAAGGGCGGCGACCTGTCGGGCTTTCGCGAGCGCGGCGCGCTCAGCAAGAGCTTCCCGACCCGTTACTACAATGCCGACATCCACAAGGGTGCACTGGCCCAGCCGGAATTCATGCGCGAGGCATTCGGCGAATAGCGCGACCGGCCCCGCGACAGGGCGGCCTCAAAACAGCGTGTTGCGCACCTTCGGCAACAGCACCAGCAGCAGCGTGGCCAGCGGCCCGAACAGCAACGACAGCACGAACCACAGCAAGCCGCTGCGGTTCCGGCCCTGCGCCAGCGCCGCATTGATCAACGCCAGCGTGCCCCAACCGACGAACCAGGGTGCGCCGTCGGCAAATGTCGACAAATGATCCACTTATCCTCTCCCACCATGAGGGGGCGCGGCCGTGCGCCCAAACAGACATCCTAGCAAGCCCCGCCGCGGCCGCCTGCATCTGCCGACAATCAAATCAGCCGCGCTTAATCTACGCAAGGTAAGCTGGGCGCTTTGCGGATCCAGACCCATGATGCGTCGAACGCGCGACCTGATCCTCACTGCTGCCCTGGCGCTGCTCGCCGCGCCGGTCTTCGCCGCCACCAAGGACGTCCCCAAGGCCCCGGTCGATCCGGGCAAGGCCGCGCAGGCCCGCGACAAGGCCCAGCTGGCGTTCCAGCGGGATCTGGTCAGCGTACTGGCCGCGCGTGCCGATGCGCAGCCGCTGCTCGGCGCGGCCCTGCTGGCCCGGCCGCTGTTCAACCAGCCGCCGAACAACAGCTTCCATGCCCTGATCGAGCGCGCCGCGCACGCCGACGATGCCGGCGCAGCGGTCAACTGGGTTCGCCTGGTCGACTGCGACGCCAAGGCCGCGGCCTGCCCGAATACCGCCGCACTGGATCAACTGCTCAGCCAGGCGCCGGACAATGCCGCGGTATGGATGATCAAGCTGGGGACGGACGCCCGCGACATGAAGCAGGACGCCTCCCGGGAGGACCTGCGCAAGACCGCGGCGGCCAAACTGTACGACGACTACACCGGCAACAGCCTGAAAGCGCTGGCCAGCACGGTAGGCACATTGCCGCCGCCGGCCGGCTCGTTCGATCCGGCCGCGAAGGCCGGTGCGGCGGGCATGCAGACCGTGCTGGTCTTCGGCATCGCCGGTACGCAACCGCAGCCGGGTCTGCAGCTCGTCGCCAAGCTGTGCGAGAACGCCCGCGAAGATGCCTCGATCAAGGCCGATTGCCTGAGCCTGGGCAAGGTTCTCGAATGGGGCTCGAGCCCGCTGGCACGCTCGCTCGGGCTGCACCTGCGCGAAGTGCTGTCGGACGATCCGACCCAGCAGCAGGAAGCCCGGGAGGCCCGGCGCAACCTGATCTGGCAGGTGCAGAACTTCGGCCTGCTGCTGAACCGGGCACTGGACGAGCCGGCCGTGGCCCAGCATCTGCTGGCGCTGGCGCGCAACGGCGGCACCGAGATGAGCCTGCAGCTGGCAGCCCTGCGCGACAACCACATCGCTGTCGATGCGCCGACCGACTGGCAGCCGCACCGGGCGGAATAAGCCCGGCTGGCCGAAGCCCGACAGGCTGCGGCCAGCCGCTTTGCGCCGCATCCTCAGCCGTGTAGGCTTGGAACACCTTCCGCGGCAAGGGTGATCCGATGCTTACGACGCTGGTGGCAAGCAGCAAGGGTGGTTGCGGCAAGAGCACGCTGGTCACCCAGCTGGCTTCGCACTGGGCACAGGCCGGGCAGCACACCGCCATCATCGACGCCGACCGGCAATGCTCCAGCTTTCGCTGGGCCACGCTGCGACCGGACAATGTCCCCGGCGTGCTGGCGTACGAGGGCGGCCGAAAATCCCTGAGCCGGATTCCCGCGGATACCCAGCAGTTGCTGATCGACAGCGCTGCCGGTTCCGGTGTGCGCGACCTCGAGCCGTATCTGGAGCAGGCCGACGTGCTGCTGGTGCCGGTGCTGCCCTCCTCGTTCGACCTGGATGCGACGCTGCGTTTCATCGGCGAACTGCAGTCGATCAATCGCATCCGCCGCGGCAAGCTGCCGGTGGCGCTGGTGGCCAACCGGCTCAAGCCGTGGACTCACGCCAGCCAGGATGCGGTCGCCCAGCTGGCCGAACAATCGCCGTTTCCGATCGTCGCGCAGCTGCGCGACAGCCAGGCCTACGTGCTGCTGAGCGCGCTGGGCAAGGGTATTTTCGACTATCAGTCCGAGCAGGTGCGCAACCACCAGCAGGACTGGAAGGCGCTGCTGCGCTGGATCAAGCGTCAGCAGCGCTGAAGCAGCCCCTCTCCCGATGCCTTCATCGCGCGCCGTGCGCGACCACCACCCGCTGGAGTTCCCCATGCACGAACTGATCCTGTTGCGGCACGCCGAAGCCGTACCGATAGACACCGCTGGCGACGACCAGCAACGCCCGCTGAGCCCGCGCGGCGAGCAGGAAGCGCAGGCGGCCGGACTCTGGCTGGCCGCGCACGGCATCCGGCCCGAGCGCGTGCTGTGCTCGCCCACCCGGCGCACCGACGAGACCACCCGGCTGGCGCTGGCCGCGATCGCGGATGCCCCGGTACCGCAGATGGCCTCCGAGATTTATGACGCCTCGCCCGGCGAACTGCTGGCGCTGCTCGATCAGCACGGCGACGCGGGCACGGTGATGCTGGTGGGTCACAACCCCGGCTTTGAACGGCTGGTGGCCCTGCTGGTCGAAGGCCGCTCGGACGATTTCCGCGGCATGCCGCCGGGCGCGCTGGCGGTGTTGCACCTGGACGGAGCCCTGGAGCCGGGCAACGCCCGGCTGGACGCCTTCTGGTCGCCCTGACGCGACGCGCAAGGCCCCACGTTCCCGATCACACCTGTCGATCGCGCTGCCTCTTCAGCGCGATGGAGCGGCGCCCGCACGGAAACCCGTCACGGGCACTCGACCCATTCCCCGTATCATTCGCGCATGCCCCGTTTCCTGTACCGATTCGCCCTCCCATTGCTGCTGGCTACCCTGCTCCTGCAAGGCTGCACCTTGTCACGCCAGCAGATCCGGCGCGCCGATGCGGTGGTCGCGGCCACCACCGACCGCGATCTGTCCTGCACGCAAGCCGACCATTGCGCGGTGGCTTCCCCGCTGCTCGAGGCCGCCACCCGGGCGCTGGCCGAATCCACCCCGGAGCAGCCGGTGCACGTGGTGACCCTGCTGGGTGACAGCGAACCGGCGCTGGCCGCACGGATCAACCTGATCCGCGCGGCGCGACACTCGATCGACGTGCAGACCTACATCTGGGATCAGGACGATACCGGCCAGCTCGTGCTGAACGAGCTGGTTCAGGCCGCGCGACGCGGGGTGCAGGTGCGCATCCTGGCCGACCAGCTGTTTTCCTTCGACGACCAGGATCTGCTCGACCGCCTGTCGCGGGTCAGCTCGCACCTGCAGGTGCGCCTGTACAACCCGACCTTCCACAAGGCCCACACGCCACCGCTGGATTTCGCCGCCGGCCTGCTGTGCTGCTTCATGCAATTCAACCAGCGCATGCACAACAAGTTGCTGCTGGTGGACGACAGTATCGGCATCACCGGCGGACGCAACTATCAGGATCGCTACTTCAACTGGGACGACAACTTCGACTACGTCGACCGCGACGTGATGATCGGAGGACCCGCCGCACGGGAAATGGCTGCCAGCTTCGCGCTGTTCTGGCATCACAAGCGCGCGGTGCCGCTGACCCATCTGCGCGACATCAACCAGCGCATCCTGTCCGACCGCACGCCGCCGGTGTGGCCGGCTCCGGTCTATCGCCGACCACAACGGGTCGCCCAGGTGCAGCGCGCCGCCGAAGATCCGCAATGGCTGCAGGCCTGGCTGGTCGAACCCTCCCTGCGGGTGGGCAAGGTCGACTACTTCAGCGACCTGCCAGCGAAAACCGACAAACCGGACAAACAGCGAGCGCTGGAGTTCACCCGCCACATCATGCGCATGATCGGCGACGCCAGGAGCGAGGTGCTGCTGCAGACACCGTACCTGGTGATGAGCAAGCGCGCCCAGCGCATCTTCAAGCGGCTGCACCGGCATGCCGCGCCGCCGCGGGTGATCGTTTCCACCAATTCGCTGGCCTCGACCGACGCGTTCGCTGTCTACGCGATGTCGTACAAGCACCGCAAGCGCTACCTGAAGACGTTCGGCTTCGAGATCCACGAGATGAAGCCGCATGCGCCCGGCCCCGCGGTCGAATACGAACTGGCCAACCTCGGCATGGACGCGGCGACCCCGCCGACGGAAACCGCCAGCCCGGCCAGCGCGTCGCGGACGCGGTTCCACCTGCTCGGCAGCCGCGGCAACAACCGGCCTGCGCCGCTGCTCAGCGAGGGCCGCCGCTTCGGCCTGCATGCGAAGTCGATCGTGATCGACGACAGCTTCGCGATGGTCGGCTCGCACAACTTCGATCCGCGCTCGGATCACTACAACACCGAGGCCGGCGCGATCGTCTACGACCACGTGTTCGCCGACCAGCTGCGACGCAGCATCCTGCGCGACACCCAGCCGGAAAACTCCTGGGTGATTGCGCCCCGACGATCGGTGGTGCCGGTGCTCACCGACATCAACCAGGCCATCGGCAGCGTCTCCGAGCAGTTGCCGCTGTTCGACCTGTGGCCGTTTCGCTACGCCACCAGCTACGACCTCAAGCCCGGCTGCCAGCCGATGCGCGCCAGCAACCCCGATTTCTTCGCCTGCTACCAGCCGGTCGGCGATTTTCCCGACGTGGCATTGTCACCGAAGCTGATCATCACGCGACTGGTCACCGCGTTCGGCGTGGGCGCCAAGGGCATCCTCTGATACGCCGTGAGACCTACCGGCGTCCCGTGTGCAAGCCGTCACGGCACCCGCGCAATCCCGTCTCCGCGTGAAGAGAAGCGCATCGGCAGCTCGCCGCTGATCCCTTCGGGATGATCGGCCGGCACCGCGAAGCGCCAGCCGCGCACACTGCGCAGGGCGTGTTCGTCGAGGACCGGATCGCCGCTGGATTCGCTGATGCCGGCGGCAGCGACGCGACCACGGTCGTCGATGTCGACATGCAGCACCACGCGTCCGTCCAGATGACCGCGCAACTCGTCCCAACGTTGCGAGGTGTCGCTGGGCATCGCCAGTGGCAGCAGTGCCGCCGGCGGGGGGGCCGCGGCCAGGCTTTCGCCGCGGCCAGGGCGGTCGGGTGCGCTGCGGCGCGCCGGCACCACGCTGATCGCGCCATGCCGGCGATGCGGCAAGGGCCAGGCATGGCGCGACGCCGACCGCGCCGACAGGGTGGCGACACGCGGCGCCGGTCCGTGCCAGCCGGCGGTCAACGTGCTGAGCCAGGCGGTGCCGGCGATGCCGACCGCCAGCGCCAGCAGGCTCAGGCCGCTGCTGGTGCGCAGGCGCAGCATGGCGCTGGCGGCATCACGTTCACGGCCGCTCGAGAATCGCGGTGACGCCCATCCCGCCGGCCGTGCAGATCGAGATCAGGCCGCGGCCGGAGCCTTTCTGCTCCAGCATCTTTGCCAGCGTGGCGATGATCCGCGCGCCGGTGGCGGCAAACGGATGGCCGACCGCCAGGCTGGAGCCGTGGACATTGAGTTTGGCCGGATCGATCGAACCGAAGGCTGCGTCGAGGCCGAGCCGCTGCTTGCAGTAGTCGACCGACTCCCACGCGCGCAAGGTGCACAGCACCTGCGCCGCGAACGCCTCGTGGATCTCGTAGTAGTCGAAATCCTGCAGGGTCAGGCCCTGGCGCGCCAGCATCCGCGGCACCGCGATGGTCGGCGCCATCAGCAGGCCCTCGCCATGGACAAAGTCGACCGCGGCGACCTCGGCATCGCGCAGATACGCCTGCACCTTCAGGCCGCGTCGGGCGGCCCAGTCCTCGCTGGCCAGCAGCACCGCGGCGGCGCCATCGGACAGGCCGGTGGAATTGCCGGCGGTGAGCGTGCCGTGGCCGGAGCTGCGGTCGAACGCGGGTTTCAGCGCCGCCAGCTTCTCCAGCGTGGTATCCGGGCGCAGGAAGCCGTCGCGCCGCAGACCGCGGAACGGCACCAGCAGGTCCTCGAAGAAACCGGCGTCATAGGCGGCGGCAAGCTTGTGGTGGCTGTCCAGCGCCAGCCGATCCTGCGCCTCCCGGCCGATCTTCCACTCCTTCGCCATCTGCTCGCAGTGATCGCCCATCGACTTGCCCGTGCGCGGCTCGGCCACGCCGGGGAATGAGGGCTTCAGCTCGCTGAAGGAGAACCCGCGCAACGCCGCTTTCAACTTGTCCAGCGGTGTCTTCGCCCGGTTCATCGCCAGCAGCCGCTTGCGCAGCCGCGTGCCATAGACAATCGGCACGTCCGAGGTGGTGTCCGAACCTCCGGCAATACCCGCTTCGATCTGTCCGGCCGCGATCTTGTTGGCGATGATGATCGCGTTGTCCAGCGAGGTGCCGCAGGCGCGCGCAGTGGTGATGCCCGGCGTGGTCGGGGCCAGTCCGGAACTGAGCAGCGCCTCGCGCGCCAGGTTCCAGTCGGACGAGTGCTTGATCACCGCACCCATCGCGACCTCACCGAGCTCCACGCCGTGCAGACCGAAGCGTTCGACCAGCGCACCGAGCACCTTCACCGACATGCCGAAGTTGCCGACGTCGGCATACGCGGTGTTGTTGCGACAGAACGGGATGCGCGTACCGCCGATCACCCCAACGCGCCTTTGCGTGTTTTCCATGCTCAAAACAGTCCACCACTCGAGTCTGTCAAGGCTAACCCGCCATGCCGCGCGGCGAAAGCCCAAGACGCCGGTGAATAGGCGCATTCGTTCAGCACGCACCGGGGCGAACACCCGCCACTGGTAGAATCGGCCTTCTTTGACCCCTGGGAACCGCTGCCTCGTGGAAGTACAAACGCTGCTTGCCCTGCCCGTGCTGCTGGCGCTCGAACCGGTCGCCGGCGAAACACCGGCACGCATGACGCTCAGTCGCGACGAGGCCGCCGAGCTGGCGGAGCTGGTTGCCACCGATCTGCATCTGCTGGTGCCTGCGGTCGATGCCGCCCGGTTGGCATTGGCCGGCGCACTGTTCGACCCGGTCGAACTGCTGCGGCCGGGCTTTCCGGTCTGGGCGACGCTGGACGAACTGGCCCGGCGCGTGCCACGCGGCCAGCTCGACAACGTGGTGGCTTTCGGCAGCCACGAGGGCCAGATGCCGGCGCTGCCGCTGCAACCGTCGCCGCTGTTCGCCGACGGTCCGATGCGCCTGTTGCCGCTGAGCCTGCTGGCGCCCGAGGCGCTGGCCGGGGAGCTGGCCGAGCAACTGGAGATCCAGCTGGTCGGTCGCGGCGAAGCCGGCGCGCTGACTGCCGACTGGCTGATGCGCACCCTCGGCATCCGGCTGGAACATGTGCGTTACCTGAGCCGCAACGACCTGATGGCCCTGACCTGCGTGCAGTACGAGCACGTCAACCTGGCGCCGCTGTGGACCCTGCTCGAGGCGGCGCTGTTGACCCCCGAGCGCGCCGAGTCGGGCATGAGTGCGCGTGGACTGACGCTGCACTATGCCGACGGCAAGGTGCTGGCGCAGTCACCGACGCAGTGGCTGGCGGCGCAGACCGGTGACAACGCGCAGCTGGCGCACGATCTTGCCGGCATCGTGTTCGAGCTGCGCCAGTACGCCGCACTGCTCGATGCGCACCAGCTGCCGCTGCTGCTGCAACCGGCGGCGGGCGGGGAGAACGAGGCCGAAACGGGCTATCTGCTGGAAACCCTGGCGGCGGTCGAGCCCGGCTATGACCCGCCGGCGCTGTTCGCGCACGAGGCAGCCGGCCTGGGCATCGTCGCGATCAGCGTGGTGCAACGCGGTGAGGGCGGCCGCGCCCGTGCGCTGGCGCATGGCTATCCGCTGCAGCCACAGGCACTGGGGCCGCTGCTGGAGCGCCTGGCCGGGCGCTATGGCATTGCCGGCGAGCTGCACGCGCTGGGCCGGATCGTGCTGGATGAGGACCGCCGCCTCGCCGCGCCCGCGGTGCCGCTGCACTGAATCGGCGGGCTTACGGGGCGGGGCAGTTGTGCGCCGGCAAAAACTGGGCGCATGATGGTGGTGCGCCGCAGGGGGCGCGCTCCAGCTGGCGGTATGACCATGCGGCCGCAAAAGCCTGCCGAGGTGTTGCCATCGCTTTTCCCGGCGTCGCACTGGCCCGACAAGGTGTTGCGCGACGCCCCCGCGCTGCTGGCCTATCTCGACGGCGAGCAGCGTTTTCGCTACGCCAACGAAACCCACCGGCGCTGGCTCGGCATTGATCCGCAGGGACTGATCGGCCTGCGCCTGATCGACGTGATCGGCCGGCGCAACCATCAACTCGCCAGCGCGGCGCTGGAGCGCGCCTACGCCGGCCACATGGCCAGCTACGAAGGCGAGCTCTACAACGGTCGCGAGCGGCGTTACGCCCACGGCAACTTCCAGCCGGACTTCGATGCGGCCGGCAAGGTCTGCGGCGTGTTCACCGCGCTGGTCGACATCACCGAGCGGCACACCCTGGAGCTGCAACTGCACGAGAGCGAGAAGCGCTTCTTCAGTGCGTTCCAGCACGCCGCCATCGGCATGGCCCTGACCCATCCGGACGGCCACTTCCTGCGCGTCAACGCGGCGGTCTGCCAGATGCTGGGCTATACCGAGCAGGAGTTGCTGGCGCTGGATATCGCGGCCATCACGCATCCGGATGACATGGCGGCGGACCAGGACCTGCTGGAGCAGCTGCTGGCCGGCCAGCGCGAGTCCTACCAGCTGGAAAAGCGCAATTTCCACAAGCTGGGCCATGTCGTGCACATCCTGCTCAGCGTGTCGCTGGTGCGCGATGACCACGGGATGCCGCTCTACTTCGTCTCGCAGGCGCAGGACATCAGCCAGCGCAAGGCGTTCGAGGACGCGCTGCACCGCGAGCGCGAGCTGGCCGAAGTGACCCTGCGCTCGATCGGCGACGCGGTGATCACCACCGATCCGCAATTCCAGGTCACCTCGCTCAATCCCATCGCCGAGGCGATGACCGGCTGGAACAGCCATGAGGCGCACGGTCGGCCGATCGAGGAGATCTTCCAGCTGTTCGACGCCCGCCACGGACAGCCCGTCGCCAACCCGCTGCGCGCCGCGATCGGGCACAACACCATCGTCGACCTCGCGGGCAAGACCCTGCTGCGTCATCGCCACGGCTTCGATACGCCGGTGGAGGATTCCTCGGCACCGATCCACGATCATGCCGGCAACGTGATCGGCGGCGTGCTGGTCTTTCACGACGTCAGCGAGACCCGCTCGCTGGCGTTGAAGATGATCCACCTGACCCAGCACGACACGCTCACCGGACTGCCCAACCGCAGCCAGCTGCACGAGCACGTCAAGCAGGCGCTGGCGACGGCGAACCGGCGCCAGCAGCGCGCCGCGCTGCTCTACATCGACATCAACCATTTCAAGCAGGTCAACGAACTGCATGGCCATGCGATCGGTGACCGGGTACTGCGCGCGTTCGCCATGCAGTTGCAGCGCTGCCTGCCCGCCGATGCCGTGCTGGTGCGCCATGGCGGCGACGAGTTCGTGGTGGTGCTGCCGCACCTGGAAAGCGTGGGCGCGGCGGCCAGCCTGAGCCAGACCCTGATCAATCATGGCGAGCAGACCGGCCTGGACGGGATCGCCGAACTGGCGCTGCGCATCACCATCGGCGTCAGCGTGTATCCCGACGACGCCACCGATCCGGAAAACCTGCTGCAGCATGCGGAAGCCGCCTCGGTGGCGGTCAAGGCGCAGGGCCAGCACGGCTACCGTTTCTTCACCGCCTCGATGCATGAGCGGGCCCGCGCGCGCCGGGGCATCGAGATCGCGTTGCGCCAGGCCCTCCCGCGGCACGAGCTGAGCCTGCACTACCAGCCCAAGGTCGACGCGCATAGCGGGCGCGTCATGGGTGCGGAGGCCTTGCTGCGCTGGCATGCCAACGGGCACGAGTTGTACCAGCCGGACCAGTTCATCCCGGTCGCCGAGGACAGCGGCCTGATCCTGCCGATCGGTGCGTGGGTATTGCGCCGGGCCTGCAGGCAGGCAAGAGCGTGGCAGCAGCTCGGCTACGCCATTCCGATCTCGGTCAACGTCTCGCCGCTGCAGTTCCAGCACGCCGACTTCTACAGCTGGCTCGACGACGTGCTGAATGAAAGCGGGCTCGATGCCGAACTGCTCGAACTGGAACTGACCGAACGCACGGTGATGTCCGGTGGCGATGCCACCACCAGCCTGCTGCGGCGGATCAAGCAGCGCGGGGTGCTTCTGTCGCTGGACGATTTCGGCACCGGCTACTGCAGCCTGTCCTACCTGAAGCATTTCCCGATCGATGCGCTGAAGATCGATCGCGTCTTCGTGCACGACCTGACCAGCGATCGCGATACCGCCACGATCACCAGCGCGATCATCGCGATGGCCCGCAGCCTGGGCAAGGTGGTGATTGCCGAAGGCGTGGAGACACACGAGCAGAGCGCGTTCCTGCGCCACGCCGGCTGCACCCAGTTGCAGGGTTTCCTGTTCGGCGCGCCGATGCCGGCGGCCCGGTTCGAGCAACGGCTGGCCGCCGTCGACTGAGCCGGCTCAGTCGACGCGACCGCCAGGCGGCGGCAGGGTCGCTTCGTACATCCAGTAATGGCAGCGCTGCATGCCCAGTCCGGCATAGGTCGCCTGCGCACGCCGGTTTTCGGTTTCCACGTACAGCCGCAGCCCGACCGCACCGGCCTCCACGGCACGCTGCGCCACCGCGGCATACAGCGCGCGGAATACCCCGCCTCGGCGGGCAGCGGGAATCACGTAGACGCTCTGTATCCACCAGAAATCCCCGCAGCGCCAGTCGCTCCACTCATAGGTCACCAGCAGGCTGCCGACCGCCACGCCGTCGTGTTCGGCGATCAGATAGAAGCCGCGTCGGTCCTGCTCGAAGACGCCGCTGATGCCGCGCTGCAGGGTTTCCGGATCGAGCCGCTTGTGCTCGGTTTCCCATGCCATCGCCGCATTCCATGCCACGAGTTCGGGAAGGTCGGCGGGGGTGGCTGCGCGAATCAGCAAGGGCACGGCGGAACTCCTGGAGGGAACGGGACGACACATCGTAGCGTGCGAGATTTTCACATGCCGGCGTGTAGCGTCGTGGCACCGCCGATGGCCGCGGCCCGTATCGACTGTCCGGCGCCCCGCCGCAGCATTGCTCCGGCGGCTGATCCGCCATCCATCCCAAGGACCACCGGATTTGAACATCGGCAGCATCCTCGACCAGCTCAAACTGCGCCGTCTGCGCGCCTACCGTCGCCGTCGGGCCGCCGCGCGGACCCGACCGGAGGAGGAGCCGGCGCTGCGCTCGGAGCTGTTCAGCGCCGAGCAGATGGAGCGGCATGGCCGGGCGCTGGCCGGCCAGCACCGGCTGCGCGAGCGGGCGAGTACCGACCTGCTGCTGGAACGGCTGGCCGACAACGAGGCGGTGATCACCCACACCTGCGACCGGCTGACCAATGCCACCCGGCGCAAACGGCGGATCACCCCGGCCGGCGAATGGCTGCTGGACAACTTCTACCTGATCGAGGAGCAGATCCGGATCGCCCGCCGGCATCTGCCCAAGGGCTACAGCCGCACGTTGCCGCGGCTCGACAACGGGCCCTCGGCGGGGTTGCCGCGGGTCTACGACATCGCGCTGGAAATCATTTCGCACGGTGACGGCCGGGTCGACAACGCCAGCCTGCGCCGCTTCGTCGGCGCCTACCAGGAGGTGGCACCGCTGGGGCTGGGCGAGCTGTGGGCGATCCCGATCATGTTGCGGCTGGCGTTGATCGAGAACCTGCGCCGAGTGGCTGCCCGGGTGATGGCCGACTGGCGCTATCGCGGCAAGGCCATGCGCTGGGCCGACAGCATGATCGCCACGGCCGGGCGCGAACCGAACAGCGTGGTGCTGGTGGTCGCCGACATGGTGCGCTCGGACCCGCCGATGAACGGTCCGTTCGTGGCCGAAATGGCCCGTCGCCTGCAGGGTCAGAGTCCGGCGCTGGCGCTGCCGCTGAACTGGATCGAACAGCGCCTGTCCGAGTCGGGCCAGAGCGTCGAGCACCTGATCCAGCTCGAAGCACAGCAACAGGCGGCCAACCAGGTCTCGATCAGCAACAGCATCGGCAGTCTGCGCACCCTGGCCGCGATCGACTGGCGCGATTTCGTCGAGCACGCCAGCGTGGTCGAACAGCTCCTGCGCGGAGATCCGGCCGAAGTCTATGCGGCAATGGATTTCGCCACCCGTGACCGCTATCGCCACGTGGTGGAGAGGCTGGCCCGCCAGCACCGGTTGAGCGAAATCCGGGTCGCCGAGGCGACGCTGGAGCTGTGCCACGCCGCGCCGTCGCCGGACGGCGGACCGTCGCTGCCACAGCATGTGGGCTTCTACCTGATCGACCGGGGTCGCCGCCTGCTGGAGCAGCACCTGCGCATCCGGCCCAGGCTGGCCGAACGCCTGCGTCGCAGCTTCGACCGGGCCCCGCTGCCGATCTATCTGGGCCTGCTGATCGCGCTGACGTTTGCGTTCGCCCAACCGCTGGTGCTCGAAGCCGCGCACGACGGACTGCCGTTGTGGGTGCTGATCGCGGTCGCGATCCCGGCGACCATCCTGGCCAGTCAGCTGGGCCTGAGCCTGCTGAACTGGATGGCCACCTTGATGGTGTCGCCACAGCAGCTGCCGCGGATGGATTACTCCGACGGCATACCACCCGATGCGCGCACCCTGGTGGCGATCCCCAGCCTGTTCTCCAGCGCGCAGGATGTCGAGGAGCTGGTCGAGGCGCTGGAAGTGCGCTTCCTGGGCAATCGCAACGAGCACCTGCACTTCGCCCTGCTGACCGATTTCGCCGACGCCGCCGAGCAGACCCTGCCCGGCGACGAGCCCCTGCTGCGACTGGCGCAGCGACGCATCGAGGCGCTCAACGAACGTTATCGCGGCAGCGGGACCGACCGCTTCTTCCTGTTCCACCGGCCGCGCCGCTGGAACGTCACCGAACAGGTCTGGATGGGCCACGAACGCAAACGCGGCAAGCTGGCCGATCTCAATGCGCTGTTGCGCGGCAACGGGCACGACCGCTTCATGCTGATCGTCGGCGACATCGCGGCACTGCCACCGGTGCAGTACGTGATCACCCTGGATACCGACACCGAGCTGCCGCGCGACGCGGCGCAGGCCTTCGTCGGCAGCATCGACCATCCGCTCAACCGGGCGGTGTACGACCCCGAACGTCGACGCGTGGTCAGCGGCTACGCGATCCTGCAGCCGCGCGTTGGGATCAGCCTGCCCAGCACCTCGCGCTCGCGCTACGCGCAGCTGTATGGCAGTGATGCCGGCATCGACCCGTATACGCAGATGGTGTCGGACGTCTATCAGGACGTGTTCCACGAAGGCTCGTTCATCGGCAAGGGCATCTATGCGATCGATGCGTTCGAGCGCACCCTCGACGGCCGCTTCCCGGAGAACCGCATCCTCAGCCACGATCTGGTCGAGGGCTGCCATGCCCGGGCGGGCCTGCTCAGCGACGTGCAGCTGTTCGAGGAATACCCGACCCGCTACGGCGCCGACGTGAAGCGCCGGCATCGCTGGATCCGCGGCGACTGGCAGCTGATGCCGTGGCTGCTGCCCTGGGCGCCGACCGCGCACGACGGCTGGCGCCGCAACGCGCTGACCGCGTTGTCGCGCTGGAAGATCCTCGACAACCTGCGCCGCAGCCTGCTGCCGGTGGCCTTGCTGAGCCTGCTGATCTTCGGCTGGCTGGTGCTTTCACCGGTGTTTTCGTGGACGCTGGCAGTCCTGTCGATGGTGCTGGTGCCGCCGCTGCTGTCGGCGCTGCTCGACCTGGTGCAGAAACCGCCCGAGGTGCAACTCGACCAGCACGTGCGCTCGGGCTTCATGGCCGGCATGCAGCATTTCGCGCGGATGGCGCTGGGTCTGGCCTGGCTGCCGCACGAGGCGCTGTACCACCTCGACGCGATCGTGCGCACGCTGTGGCGGATCACGATCAGCCATCGTCACCTGCTGCAATGGCAGACCTCCAGCGAAGTCGAGCGGCAGAGCAGCAACGCCCCATCGGCGCTGTGGCGAATGATGTGGATCGGCCCGGCACTGGCCGTGCTGCTGGGCGTGGTGCTGGCACTGGAGCGCCCGAGCGTGCTGCTGCTGGCCTCGCCGCTGCTGCTGCTGTGGCTGCTGTCGCCCACGATTGCCTGGTGGATCAGTCAGCCGCGGCGGCCCGGCGCGTTCGCACCCAGTGCGGCACAGCTGTACTTCCTGCGCGTGCTGGCGCGTCAGACCTGGGCGTTCTTCGACACCCACGTCGGCCCGACCGACCACTGGCTGCCACCGGACAACCTGCAGGAGCAGCCGGGACCGGTCATCGCGCACCGCACCTCGCCGACGAATATCGGCATCGCGTTGCTGGCCAATCTGGCCGGCTACGACTTCGGTTTTCTCAGCGCCGGCCGCCTGCTTCAGCGCAGCCGCCAGACCCTCGCCACGATGCAACGGCTGCCGCGCTATCGCGGACACTTCTACAACTGGTACGACACCCTGAGCCTGAAGCCGCTGTCGCCGCTGTATGTCTCGGCGGTGGACAGCGGCAATCTTGCCGGTCACCTGCTGACCCTGCGGCCCGGTCTGCTTGCGCTGATCGATGCACCGGTGTTCCAGCCGCGTGTGTTGCAAGGACTGCTCGACACGCTGAACACCCTGCATGACGCGCTCGACGGCAACGCCGGCGACACGCTGGAACCGCTGTCCCGCTTCCTGCAGGACGCGCTGGACAAGCCGCCGACCGTCACCAGCGCGGCGCTGTCGCTGCTGCATGAGCATCTCGACCGGGCCCGCACGCTGGCAAGAACGCTGGCGCCGGAGCCGGGCAGCGACGCCGCGTTCTGGCTCGATGCGCTGCTGCAGCAATCCGCCGAGTTGTACGACGAAACCCACCTGTTCAACCTCGACCCGCCGGCCGACGACGACCCCGGCTTCAATGGCATCCCCACGCTGCGCCAGCTGGCGCGGGCCGAGCCGCTGTGCTGGCCGGTCAGCTTCGACGCCGAGGCCGTGCGCGCGCATGCACAGGAACGGATCGGCGAGATCGAGCAACTGGCGCGGTGGGCCGGCGAACTGGCCGTGATGGACTACCGCTTCCTGTACGACCCCGCCCGCGACCTGCTGGCGATCGGCTACAACGTCGACCAGCGGCGGCTCGACACCGGCTACTACGACCTGCTCGCGTCGGAGGCCCGACTGGCCAGTTTCGTGGCAATCGCGCAGGGCCAGCTGCCGCAGGACAACTGGTTCTCGCTGGGCCGCCTGCTGACCACCAGCGGCGGCGAACCGGTGCTGCTGTCGTGGACCGGCTCGATGTTCGAGTACCTGATGCCGATGCTGGTGATGCCCAGCCACGAAGGCACCCTGCTCGACCAGACCTGCCGCGCCGCGGTGGCGCGCCAGATCGAATACGGCAACCAGCTGAACCTGCCGTGGGGTGTTTCCGAATCCGGCTATCACATGCTGGATGCGCACTTCACCTACCAGTACCGCGCGTTCGGTGTACCCGGACTGGGCCTCAAGCGCGGACTCGGCGACGACGTGGTGATCGCGCCGTATGCCACCGCACTGGCGATGATGGTGGCGCCGGCGGCGGCCACCCGGAACCTGCAGCGGCTGGCCGAGGCCGGTGCGCGGGGACGCTTCGGCCTGTACGAGGCGATCGACTACACCCCGGCGCGGTTGCGGGTGGGCCAGTCCTCGGCGCTGGTGCGATCGTTCATGGCACATCACCAGGGCATGAGCCTGCTGGCGCTGGACTACGCCTTGCTGGATCGGCCGATGCAACGCCGCTTCGAATCCGATCCGCAGTTCCAGGCCACCAGCCTGCTGCTGCAGGAGCGCATTCCCAAGACCGCCGCGGAATACCTGCATGCCGCCGGCTTCCCCGACAGCGACGGCAACCCGCCCGCCGCCGAGGCGCGGCTGCGCATATTCACCGATCCGGACCGCCCGCGCCCGGCGGTGCAGCTGCTCTCCAACGGCCGCTACCACGTGATGCTGAGCAGCGGCGGCGGCGGCTACAGCCGGCGCGGCGAGCTGGCGCTGACGCGCTGGCGCGAGGACATCACGCGCGATCACTGGGGCATGTTCTGCTACCTGCGCGACGTGGCCACGGGCCAGTACTGGTCGACCACCTACCAGCCGACGCTGAAGAAGACCGAGCTGTTCGAGGCGATCTTCTCCGATGCGCGCGCCGAGTTCCGCGTGCGCGAAGCCGAATTCGACACGCACACCGAGATCGTGGTGTCGCCGGAAGACGACATCGAGCTGCGCCGTACCCACATCACCAACCGCAGCCGCCACCGGCGCACGATCGAGCTGACCAGTTACGCCGAAGTGGTACTGGCACCGGCGATCGCCGACTCGCTGCATCCGGCCTTCAGCAAGCTGTTCGTGCAGACCGAGCTGCTGCCGGAACTGCAGGCGATCGTGTGCACCCGCCGGCCGCGTGCGCACGATGAAGCGGTGCCGTGGATGTGCCATCTGCTGGCAGTACACAACGCCGACATCGACGCGATCTCCTACGAGACCGATCGTGCCCGCTTCATCGGTCGCGGCCGCAGCACCGCGCAACCGCAGGTGCTCGATCGCGAGCAGACGCAGCTGTCCAACAGCGCCGGCTCGGTGCTCGATCCGATCGTGGCGATCCGTTGCCGCATCACGCTGGAGCCGGAGCAGTCGGCCACGGTCGATCTGGTCACCGGCATCGCCGACCATCGCGCCGCCTGCCTGGCGCTGATCGGCAAGTACCGCGACCGCCACCTGGCCGACCGCGTGTTCGACCTGGCCTGGACGCACAGCCAGGTGTTGCTGCGCCAGCTCAACGCCAGCTTGGCCGACGCTCACCTGTACGAGCACATGGCCACTGCGATCCTGTTCCCCAACGCCAGCCTGCGCGCCGAGGCGGGCATCCTGCGCGGCAACCGGCGCGGCCAGTCCGGCCTGTGGGGCCAGTCGATCTCCGGTGACCTGCCGATCGTGCTGCTGCAGATCGCCGACCTGAGGCGGATCGAGCTGGTGCGCCAGCTGGTGCAGGCGCATGCGTACTGGCGGCAGAAGGGCCTGGCAGTGGACCTGGTGATCTGGAACGAGGATCGCGCCGGCTACCGGCAGGAGCTGCAGGACCAGATCATGGGCCTGATCGCGTCCGGCAGCGAGGCGAACCTGCTCGATCGCCCCGGCGGCATCTTCGTGCGGCCGGCCCAGCAGCTGTCCAGCGAAGATCGCATGGTGATGCTGGCCGGCGCGCGGATGGTGCTGGCCGACAACCGCGGCAGCCTGGCCGATCAGATCGGCCGGCGCCAGGTGGAAACCCACGCGCCGCCGTTCGAACCGAGCCGGCCCGAGCGGACGGCCTTGGCCGCCCCCTCGGCCGCCGCGCCGTCCGTCATGCTGCGGCTGGCGAATCCGCACGGCGGCTTCAGCGTGGACGGCCGCGAGTACGTGATCGTGCTCGGCGCCGGCGACGCCACCCCGGCACCGTGGGCCAACGTGCTGGCCAATCCGCATTTCGGCACGGTGATCTCCGAGAGCGGCAGCGCCTACAGCTGGGGCGAGAACGCGCACGAGTTCCGGCTCACGCCGTGGGACAACGACCCGGTCAGCGACGGCAGTGGCGAGGCGATCTACCTGCGCGACGAGGAAACCGGCCAGCTGTGGTCGCCCACGCCGCTGCCCTGCCGCGGCGTCGGCAGCTACATCACCCGCCACGGCTTCGGCTACAGCGTGTTCGAGCACGTCGAGGACGGCATCCATTCCGAGCTGTGGGTGTATGTGGCGCTGGACGCCTCGGTGAAGTTCTCGGTGCTGAAAGTGCGCAACGATTCCGGCCGGCCGCGCCGGCTCAGTGCCACCGGCTACGTCGAATGGCTGCTCGGCGACCTGCGCGAGAAGACCGCGATGCACGTGGTCACCGAATCGGACCCGGCCAGCGGCGCGCTGTTCGCCCGCAATGCCTGGAACACCGAGTTCCCGAACCGGGTGGCGTTCTTCGACGTGGACGACGCCAGTCGCAGCATCGATGGCGACCGCAGCGAATTCCTGGGCCGCAACGGCAGCACCCGCGCACCGGCCGGACTGGGCCGGGCAAACCTGTCCGGCCGCCTCGGCGCCGGCCTCGATCCCTGCGCCGTGCTGCAGGTCAAGCTGGCGCTGGAAGACGGCGAGCAGCGCCAGTTGATCTTTCGCCTGGGACTGGGTCGCGACGCGGTGGACGCCGGCGCGCTGGTGCAGCGGTTCCGCGGCACCGGCTCCGCCGCCGATGCGCTGGGCAAGGTGCGCGCGCACTGGGAGCGCACGCTCGGCACGGTCCGGGTGCATACGCCGGAGCCGGCGCTGGACATGCTGGCCAACGGCTGGCTGCTGTATCAGACGATCGCCTGCCGGATGTGGGCGCGCAGCGGCTATTACCAGTCCGGCGGTGCGTTCGGCTTCCGCGATCAGTTGCAGGACTCGATGGCCACGCTGCACGCCGCGCCGGAACTGGCGCGCAACCAGCTGCTGCTGTGCGCGGCGCACCAGTTCCCCGAAGGCGACGTGCAGCACTGGTGGCATCCGCCGCTGGATCGTGGCGTGCGCACCGGCTGTTCCGACGACTACCTGTGGTTGCCGCTGGCGACCAGCCGCTACGTGCTGGCCACCGCCGACCGCGCGGTGCTGGATGTGCGGGTCGGCTACATCGAGGGCCGCGCGCTGCATCCCGGCGAGGAATCGTATTACGACCTGGCGCAACCGTCGGGTCTGCACGAGAGCCTGTACCAGCATTGCGTGCGCGCGATCGAGCACAGCCTGACGCGCGGCGTGCACGGCCTGCCGCTGATCGGCAGCGGCGACTGGAACGACGGCATGAACCGGGTCGGCGAGGCAGGCCGCGGCGAGAGCGTGTGGCTGGGGTTCTTCTCCTGCGAAGTGCTGCAGCGCTTTGCCGAGGTGGCCCGGCTGCACGACGACGCGGCGTTCGCGCAGCGCTGCGACGAGGAAGTCGCTAGGCTGCGCAGTGCACTGGAACAGCACGCCTGGGATGGTGCCTGGTATCGCCGCGCCTGGTTCGACGACGGCACGCCGCTGGGTTCGGCCGACAACGAGGAGTGCCGGATCGATTCGATCGCGCAGAGCTGGTCGGTGCTGTCCGGCATGGCCCCGCCCGAGCGCCGGCAGCAGGCGATGGCGTCGCTTGACCAGCACCTGGTCCGGCGCCAGGCCGGGCTGATCCAGCTGCTCGATCCACCG
Organism: Rhodanobacter ginsengisoli; assembly: GCF_042657065.1. Taxonomy (NCBI): domain Bacteria; kingdom Pseudomonadati; phylum Pseudomonadota; class Gammaproteobacteria; order Lysobacterales; family Rhodanobacteraceae; genus Rhodanobacter; species Rhodanobacter ginsengisoli. Next base: position 188,635 of record NZ_JBHSNF010000005.1, on the reverse strand, counting down.
TTCGACAAGTCCGCGCTCGACCCCGGTTACATCAAGGGCTACGTGCCGGGCGTGCGCGAGAACGGCGGCCAGTACACGCACGCGGCGATCTGGGCCACGATGGCGTTCGCCGAACTGGGCGACAGTGCCCGCGCGTGGGAACTGCTGCGCATGATCAACCCGGTCAGCCACGGCAGCGATGCCGAAAGAATGGACGTCTACAAGGTCGAGCCGTACGTGGTCAGCGCCGACGTCTACGCGGTCGAGCCGCATGTCGGCCGCGGCGGCTGGAGCTGGTACACCGGTTCCGCCGGCTGGATGTACCGGCTGATCGTGGAGTCGCTGCTCGGCCTGCGCCTGGAGGCCGGTCGGCTGCACTTCGCGCCGGTGCTGCCGGGCGAATGGGAGGGCTTCTCGATGAGCTATCGCCACGGCGAGACCTGGTACCGGATCGAACTCAGGCAAGTGGCCGCCGGCACCGTCGCGCGGGTGACGCTGGACGGCGCGACCCTGGGCGATGGTCGCATTCCGCTGGTGGACGACAAGGTGGAGCATCAGGTGGTGATCGAGCATCCGCGAAGCGGTTGAGCCCGGACCGGCGCGCCCGCCCGATGCCCGGGGGCGCGCCGTGGCGACCCCGTCGGGGCGGTCAGTTCCGCATCAGCATGGGAATGTTGAAATTCCACTTCGCATGATCCTCGACGCCTACGATGGCATCGGAGGCATCCGCCAGATCCAGCAGCCCCGCCGGCACGTGGGTATCGAACCGGGTCGAGTAGAAGACCTTGACCGTCGGCTTCAGTGAACTCTTTTCGCTCTGGTTGAGCACGATGGCCAGTCGCCCGGAGTTCAGCCGGACCAGGGTCCCCACCGGGTAAATCCCGATCATCTTGACGAAGGCGTGGAATATGTCCCGGTCGAAGTGGCCATCCTGCCATTCCGCCATTCGGCGTATCGCGTCCGCGGGCTCCCAGCCCTTCTTGTAGCAGCGCTCGGACGTCACCGCATCGTACACATCGCATATGGCGCCCATGCGCGCCGCCCGGGTCAGCGCGTCTCCCGACAGCTTGTGCGGGTATCCGGTGGCATCGCACCGCTCGTGGTGATGCAGGCAGACATCCAGCACCGTCGGGCTCACCTCCAGCTGGTTCCGCAGGATGTCCCAGCCCAGCTGGGGGTGCTTGCGCACGGCAGCAAATTCCTCTTCATCCAGTCGGCCGGGCTTGTTCAGCACGGCGTCCGGTACACCGATCTTGCCGATATCGTGAAACAGCCCCGCCAGACCCAGGTCCTGCAGGGCCTCCCCCTCGATGCCCAGTTGGCGACCCAGCGCCATCATCAGCGCACAGACGGCGACCGAATGCAGATAGGTGTAGTCGTCCTTTTCCTTCAGTCGCAGCACGCTCAGGATGGCGGCCACGTTGCGGGTGATGGACCTGCTGATCTCATCGACGACATCGACTGCCCCGTCCATGTTCAGCGCCTTTCCCATGCGCGCCTCGCCGAACAGGGAAATCACCGCGGCCTTGGCCCGGTCGCGGATGAGTTCGGCCCGCACCACCTCGCTGGCGAAATCCGTGCGCGCTTCCGCCGGCAACCCGGCGGGCGCTTTCCGTTTCCTTACGACACCGCCATCTTGCGAGTCCACGCGCGAGGCCGGACCCGGCGGTGCCGATTCGACATCCAGGCCCTTGCCGGTATCGATCCAGACTTCCCTGCAACCGAAGCTCCGAAGCTTTTCCAGGGTCTTTTCGTCGGCTATCAGGAATGAGCCGCGCCAGAACGGGTGATCCAGCCACTTCCCGCAGATCTTGTGGATGAACATCCCCTTGCGGAGACGGGCGATGTCGACTTTCTTGAGTGACGATTGCATCGCTCGATGGATCCATTTGTCGCACATGCCGGCCGAAAACCCACAATGCCCGCGGGAGCGGATGATCGCTGCCCTCGTTCCCTTCGACCGCATGGCCCGGCGAGTTTCAACATCGCGTTGACCCCCGGCGAAATCGGCTTCCCTGCCTATCGGCCGCTGGCGGCGGTACTTGAGTCCGACCTTCGCACGTCGCCTTCGCGTTGCCTTCGGGGCGACGGAATGGAGCGCCGAAGGCCGGGCTTCCCCCGCAGCGGTCCCGCGGTTCGAGAAAAGTGTGGCGTGTTGTCGCAGTGCCGCGGATCCCGCGGGAACGGGTCGCGGCCTGTCGGCGCCTGACACCCCGTATGCATGGACTTAACCTGCCGCCATGCACGCTTTGACGATGAAACGGACCCTCGGCGCCGGGAACCACCCCGGCTGCGTGCGCGTCCGACCGCCGCCGTTTGCCGCGATACTGGCAATGCCCGACCCCCTTGTATGGAGTACACCGCAATCATGGCGATACCACGCTCGGATGCCCTGGTTTTTTTCGGCGCCACCGGCGACCTGGCCTACAAGAAGATCTTCCCGGCCCTGCTGGCGATGACCCGGGACGGCCAGCTGGAACTGCCGATCATCGGGGTGGCGCACTCGGACTGGAACCTGAGGCAGTTTCGCCAGCGCGCCCGCAACAGCGTGATGCAGGCGGCGAAGGACAGCGGCGAGAAATTCGACAAGGCCGCGTTCGACAGGCTCTCCGCGCGGCTGCAGTACGTCGATGGCGACTACAAGGATCCGGCCACGTTCGCCCGGCTGAAGCAGGCGCTGGGGAACGCGAAGCGACCGCTGCATTACCTGGCGATCCCGCCCAGCCTGTTCGGCACCGTGGTGCAGGGGCTCGAGCAGGCCGGCTGCGCCGAGCACGCGCGGGTGGTGGTGGAGAAGCCGTTCGGGCACGACCTGGCCTCGGCGCGGCAGCTCAACCAGACGCTCAGGTCGGTATTCCCGGACGACGCGATCTTCCGCATCGATCACTTCCTGGGCAAGGAAGCGATCATGAACATCCTGTACTTCCGCTTCGCCAATTCGTTCCTCGAGCCGATCTGGAACCGCAACAACGTGGCCAGCGTGGAGGTGACCCTGTCGGAGAAATTCGGCGTCGAGGGCCGCGGCTCGTTCTACGACGGCGCCGGTTGCCTGCGCGACGTGATCCAGAATCACCTGCTGCAGATCGTGGCGCTGCTGGCGATGGAGCCGCCGGCCTACCAGGGCTTCGGTGCGGTGCATGCGGAGAAGGCCAAGGTGTTCCAGGCGATGCGCCCGCTGCAGCCGGACGATCTGGTGCGCGGCCAGTACCGCGGCTACCGCAGCGAGCCGGGCGTGGCGAAGGGCTCCGACGTGGAGACGTTCTGCGCACTGCGGCTGTTCATCGATTCGTGGCGCTGGGGCGGCGTGCCGTGGTACCTGCGCTCGGGCAAATGCCTGCCCGAGACGGTGGCCGAGATCGTGGTGGAGCTGAAGCCGCCGCCGCAGAAGCTGTTCGACGATGCGGCGCAGAAGGCGGGGCGCGCCAATTACCTTCGCTTCCGGCTGTCGCCGAATACCGCGGTGGCGCTGGCCGCACGAGTCAAACGCGCGGGCAAGGAATTCGTCGGCGACCAGCGCGAGCTCACCCTGGTGGAGGAGCAGACCGGGCAGGAGTCGCCCTATCAACGCCTGCTCGGCGACGCGATGGCCGGCGACGGCGCGCTGTTCACCCGCGAGGAGGCGGTCGAGGCCGCCTGGGTGGTGGTCGAGCCGGTACTGCGAAACCATCATCCGGCGATCCCCTACCGCCGCGGCAGCTGGGGTCCGACCCAGGCCGCCGCGCTGATCGCGGCCGATGGCGGCTGGCACAACCCGGTGGTCGAGGAGGGCAGGCCATGACGACGGCGGCCACGGTGACGTTCCTGCTCGATGTCGACAACACCCTGCTCGACAACGACCGCTTCGCCGCCGACCTGGGCGACACCCTGGAGCAGGCGTTCGGCCCGGCCGAACGCGAGCGCTACTGGGCGATCTATGCGCAGCTGCGCGACGAACTCGGCTTTGCCGATTACCTGGGCGCGCTGCAGCGCTTCCGCAGCGGCCTGGACAACGAACCGTCGCTGCTGCAGATGTCCAGATACCTGCTGGAGTACCCGTTCGCCGAGCGGCTGTATCCGCACGCGCTGGCCACCATCGCCCACCTGCGCACGCTGGGGCCGACCGCGATCCTGTCCGACGGCGACGTGGTGTTCCAGCCGCGCAAGATCCAGCGCGCCGGCCTGTGGGACGCGCTGCGCGGCGAGGTGCTGGTCTACCTGCACAAGCAACGCATGCTGGTGGCGATGCAGCAGCGCTATCCGGCTGCGCATTACGTGATGGTCGACGACAAGCCGCAGATCCTGGGCGAGATGAAGAAGCGCCTCGGCCACAAGCTGACCACGGTGTTCGTGCGCCAGGGCCATTACGCCACGGTCGCCGCCGAGAGGGCGATCGAGCCGGCGCCGGACATCACGATCGCGTGCATCGGCGAACTGCGCGAGCGTAAGCTTGCCGATTTCCTGCCGAGCGCGCCGGTCATCCATCTTCCGGCAGACTGAAGGTCCCGAATCGAACCCGTTGCATCGAACTGACGTCCTGGAGCAAGCATGAAAGCGACCCGACAATTGCATGACCTCGGCCAGAGCCTGTGGCTGGACAACATCACCCGCACCCTGCTGGACGACGGCACCCTGGCGCGCTACATCAGCGAGGATTCGGTCACCGGGCTGACCTCCAACCCGAGCATCTTCGATGCGGCGATCGGCGACGGCGATGCCTACGACGCCTGCATCCATGCCAAGGCACTGGCCGGCCTTTCCGGCGAGAAGCTCTTCATCGAGCTGGCGCTGGAGGACCTGCGCCGCGCCGCCGACCTGTTCGAGCCGGTGTTCCAGCGCACCGCCGGCGTCGATGGCTGGGTCTCGATGGAGGTCTCCCCGCTGCTGGCGCAGGACAGCGCCGGCTCGATCGCGGCGGCCCGGCAGATTCACGCCGCCGCCCGGCGCGACAACCTGTTCGTGAAGATTCCCGGCACGCCGGAAGGCATCCCGGCGATCGAGGAAGCGATCTTCCTGGGCATCCCGATCAACGTGACCCTGCTGTTCTCCTGCGCGCATTACCTTGCCGCGGCCGAGGCGTACATGCGCGGCATCGAACGGCGCATCGACGCCAAGCTCGACCCACGCGTGGGCTCGGTCGCCTCGCTGTTCATCAGCCGCTGGGACGTGGCCAGCAACAAGCAGTTGCCGGACGAGTTGCACAACAAGCTCGGCATCGCGGTGGGCCAGCAGACCTACCGCGCCTATCGCGAACTGCTCGACTCGCCGCGCTGGCAGAAGCTGGCGGCCGCCGGCGCACGGCCACAGCGCCTGCTGTGGGCCAGCACCGGGACCAAGGATCCGGCCGCCCCGGACACCCTCTACGTCAGCGCGCTGGCCGCCCCCAACACGGTCAACACGCTGCCGGAGAAGACCCTGCAGGCATTCGCCGATCACGGCCGGCTGGAGGGCGTGATGGCGATCGACGGCGGCGATGCGGACGCCGTGCTGGCACGGATCGGCAAGGCCGGCGTGGATGTCGACGCGCTGGCGCTGAAACTGCAACAGGAAGGTGCCCAGGCGTTCGTCAAATCCTGGCAGCAACTGCTGCAGCGGATCGCCGACAAGGCCAGCGCGCTGGACGACAAGGCCGGGGGGCCGGCACTGCGATGAGCCATTCGAGACTGAGGAGACTGCCGTCCTGGCAGGCACTGCAGCAACACGCCGCCGTGATCGGCGAGAAACACCTGCGCGAGCTGTTTGCCGACGATCCGCAGCGCGGCGAGGCGTTCGCGCTCGAGGAGGTCGGCCTGTACCTGGATTACTCCAAGCAGCGCGTCGACAGCGACACCCTGCGCCTGTTGCGCGAACTGGCCGCGGCCTGCGATCTGCCGGGGCATACCGAGGCGATGTTCGGCGGCGAGCGGATCAACACCACCGAGAACCGCGCCGTGCTGCACGTGGCGCTGCGCGCGCCCGCCGGCGAGCAGATCCTGGTCGACGGCCACGACGTGGTGGCGGACGTGCATGCCGTGCTGGACCGCATGGCGGCGTTTGCCGACCGGGTGCGCAGCGGCAGCTGGCTGGGCCACAGCGGCAAGCGCATCCGCAACGTGGTCAGCATCGGCATCGGCGGCTCCGACCTCGGCCCGGTGATGGCCTACGAGGCGTTGCGCGACTACAGCGCGCGCGAGATGACCTTCCGTTTCGTGTCGAACGTGGACGGCACCGACTTTGTCGAGGCGACCCGCGACCTCGACGCCGCCGAGACCCTGTTCATCGTCTGCTCGAAGACCTTCACCACGCTGGAGACGCTGAGCAATGCCCAGGCCGCGCGCGCCTGGTGCCTGGACGCGCTGGGCGACGAGAAGGCGATCGCGAAGCATTTCGTGGCGGTCTCCACCAACGCCGACGAAGTGGCGAAGTTCGGCATCGACACCGCGCACATGTTCGGTTTCTGGGACTGGGTCGGCGGGCGCTATTCGATGGAATCGGCGATCGGGCTGTCGACCATGCTGGCGATCGGGCCGGAGCGGTTCCGCGAGATGCTGGCCGGCTTCCACGCGATGGACGAACACTTCCGGCACGCCCCGTACGAACGCAACCTGCCGGTGCTGATGGGCCTGCTGGCGATCTGGAACAACAACTTCCTCGATGCCGCCAGCGTGGCGGTGCTGCCGTACGAGCAATACCTGAAGCGCTTCCCGGCCTACCTGCAGCAGCTGACGATGGAGAGCAACGGCAAGAGCGTGACCCTCGACGGCACCGCCGTGGACTACGCCACCGGCCCGATCTACTGGGGCGAACCGGGCACCAACGGCCAGCATTCGTTCTACCAGCTGATCCACCAGGGCACACGCATCGTGCCGTGCGACTTCATCGGCTTCGGCCAGAGCCTGAATCCGCTGCCGGTCCGCGGCGGCGGCGACCAGCACGACCTGCTGATGGCGAACCTGATCGCCCAGGGCGAGGCGCTGGCGTTCGGCAAGAGCGCGGAGCAGGTGCGTGCCGAAGGCACGCCCGAGGCGCTGGTGCCCCATCGCACGTTCAGCGGCAACCGGCCCAGCAGCACGATCCTCGCAGAGCGGCTGACCCCGCATGCGCTGGGTACGCTGATCGCGCTGTACGAGCACAGCGTGTTCGTGCAGGGCGTGATCTGGGGCATCGATTCGTTCGACCAGTGGGGCGTGGAGCTGGGCAAGCAGCTGGCGAAGACGACCATCGCCGAACTGACCGCGACCGACGAACCGACGCTCGCCCACGACAGCTCGACCAACCGCCTGATCCGTCGCTATCGCCAGCTGCGTGACGGCACGACCCCGGAAACGAAATGACCCAGAAGATCAGCCCGCTTGCCGGCAAGCCGGCACCGACGTCGATCCTGGTCGATATGCCCAGGCTGCTGGCGGCGTATGCCGACCTGAAACCGGATCCGTCGGTAGCGGCCCAGCGGGTCGCGTTCGGCACCTCCGGCCATCGCGGCAGCTCGCTCGAACGCAGCTTCAACCGCGCGCATATCCTGGCGATCACCCAGGCGATCTGCGAGTACCGCCAGGGCAAGGGCATCGACGGCCCGCTGTTCGTCGGCTTTGATACCCATGCGCTGTCGCAGCCGGCGTTCGAGGACGCGCTGGAAGTGCTGGCCGCCCATGGCGTCGAGACGATGATCTCGGCCGGCGGCGAGTTCACCCCGACGCCGGCGATCTCGCACGCGATCCTGGTCTACAACAAGGGCCGCACCACCGGCCTGGCCGACGGCATCGTGATCACGCCATCGCACAATCCGCCGGACAACGGCGGCTTCAAGTACAACCCGAGCAACGGCGGCCCGGCCGATACCGAGATCACCGGCTGGGTGCAGCAGCGCGCGAACGCGCTGCTCGAGAACGGCCTGAACGGGGTCCGCCGGATACCGTTCGCGCAGGCGCGCCAGGCCGCCAGCACGCATCCGCACGACTACCTCAACCATTACGTCACCGACCTCGCCAACGTCATCGACTTCGACCTGATCCGCAGCGCCGGCGTGCACATGGGCGTCGATCCGCTGGGCGGCGCCGGCGTGCACTACTGGGCACCGATCGCCGAGCGCTACAAGCTCGACCTCACCGTGGTCAGCGACACGGTCGACCCGCAGTTCGCGTTCATGACGGTGGACTGGGACGGCAAAATCCGCATGGATCCGTCGTCGAAGTACGCGATGCAGCGGCTGATCGGACTGAAGGAGCAGTACGACGTCGCGTTCGCCTGCGACACCGACCACGATCGCCACGGCGTGGTCACCCGCAGCGGCGGGCTGATGGAGCCGAACCACTACCTGTCCGTGCTGATCGACTACCTGTTCACCCACCGCCCGCAGTGGAGCGCGAACGCGGCGGTAGGCAAGACCGTGGTCAGCACGACCCTGATCGACCGCGTGGCGAAGCGGCTGGGGCGCAAGCTGTACGAGGTGCCGGTCGGCTTCAAGTGGTTCTCCGAGGGCCTGTTCGATGGCTCGCTGGGCTTCGGCTGCGAGGAAAGCGCGGGCGCCTCGCTGCTGCGCCGCGACGGTTCGGTGTGGACCACCGACAAGGACGGCCTCGTGCCGGCGCTGCTGTCGGCCGAGATCACCGCCCGCGAGGGCAAGGACCCGGGCCAGCTGTACGCCCGGCTGACCAGCGAACTGGGGGAGCCGTTCGCCGACCGGGTCGAGGCCGCGGCCACCCCGGCGCAGAAGGCCCGGCTCGCGAAACTGTCGCCCGATCAGCTGAAGATCGAGCGGCTGGCCGGCGAAAAGATCGAGCAGGTGCTGAGCCATGCCCCCGGCAACGGCGCGCCGATCGGCGGGATCAAGGTGGTTGCCGCCAGTGGCTGGTTCGCCGCGCGCCCGTCCGGCACCGAGGCGATCTACAAGATTTATGCGGAGAGCTTCAGCAATCGCGAAGATTTGCACGGCATTCTCGCCGAGGCGCAGAAGATCGTCGACGCCGCCATCGCGGGCGACTGACCGCGGGCGTCGCGGGATCGTCGCCGGGCGCGGGCTGTGCCGCCTCTCTCCACCTCATCGGGATCACCCATGTCATCGACGGACCTGAAATCTCGCTACGCGGCATCCAGTCGGCGGATGCACTGGCTCATGTTCGCGCTGGTGCTGCTGGCCTACCTGTGCATCAACCTGTTCGAGCTGTTCGCCAGGGGCAGTGCCGCACGCGCCAACATACTCGGCTCGCACTTCGTCGCCGGGCTCGCCGTGCTGCTGCTGGTGCTGCCCCGCCTGTGGCTGCGCCGGCGCAACGGCCAGCCGCCGATTTCCCCGCCACCGCCGCACTGGAGCGAACTGCTGGGCAAGCTCACCCATGTGGCCCTGTATGCGTTCCTGCTGATCCAGCCGATCCTGGGCCTGATCACCCTGCAGATCGAGGGCAAGCCGGTCGCCCTGTTCGGCGTGACCCTGCTGCCGTCGTTCGTGGGCCAGCCCGACCGCGCGCTGGGGCACCAGTTCGAGCATATCCATGGCACCATCGGCACGATCTTCTATTACGTGATCGCGCTGCATATCCTGGCCGCGCTGTGGCATCACTATCGCCGCCGCGACAACACCCTGACCCGGATGCTCTGAACATGCCGTCCCCGCACCGGGCACGGAGCATGCAAACCCCCTGACCACGGAGCACATGCGTGTCTCGACGCCACCACAACGAAAGGCATCTCACCGGTCGCATGGGCTGGCTGCGCGCGGCCGTGCTCGGCGCCAACGACGGCATCGTCTCCACCGCCAGCCTGGTACTGGGTGTGGCGGCGGCGCACGCTTCCGGCCAGGCGATCCTGATCGCCGGCAGTGCGGGGCTGGTCGCCGGCGCGATGTCGATGGCGGCCGGCGAATACGTGTCGGTGCACTCGCAGGCCGACAGCGAACACGCCGAGCTGGAGAAGGAACGGCACGAACTGCTGACCGACGAGGCCGGCGAGCACAAGGAGTTGGCGGCGATCTACGTCGGCCGCGGGCTGGACAAGGCGCTGGCCAATCAGGTCGCCGAGCAGCTGATGGCGCACGACGCGCTGGATGCGCATGCCCGCGACGAGCTGGGCATCACCGAGATCCTGCGGGCCAAGCCGCTGCAGGCCGCCGGTGCCTCGGCGCTGAGCTTTGCGATCGGCGCGGCGCTGCCGCTGCTGGTGGTGCTGCTGAGTCCCGCCTCGGTGCTGTTGTGGTCGGTCTTCATCACCTCGCTGATCTTCCTGGCCGTCCTCGGCGGGCTGGCTGCCCGCACCGGCGGCGCCAGGATCCGCACCGGCGTCATCCGCATCACGTTCTGGGGTGCGCTGGCCATGGCGATCACCACCGGCGTCGGCATGCTGTTCGGTGTGACGGGCTGACCCGACGGCGGACGGACGGCCCCCGCGCCATGTGCGGCGGCATGACGTGCGCTTGACCTGCGCCCGGGCATCCTGACGGGAGCTCATTCCCGTCCCGTCCGCCCGAGGCTAGTTCCATGACCGACGCCACACTCGACCAGCAATGCATCGACACGCTCCGCTTCCTCTCGGTGGACATGGTGCAGAACGCCAACAGCGGCCATCCCGGCCTGCCGCTCGGTGCAGCGCCGATGGCCTACGTGCTGTGGACGAAGCACATGAAATACCACCCGGCCGATCCGCACTGGGTCGACCGCGACCGCTTCGTGCTGTCGGCCGGACACGGTTCGGCGCTGCTCTACAGCCTGCTGCACGTGACCGGCTACGACCTCTCGCTGGATGACCTCAAACACTTTCGCCAGTGGGGCAGCAAGGCGCCCGGGCATCCCGAATACGGTCACACGCCCGGCGTGGAGATCACCACCGGGCCGCTGGGGCAGGGCCTGGCCAACGCGGTCGGCATGGCGATCGGCGAGGCGCATCTGGCTGCCCGCTACAACCGCGACGGCCACCGGGTGATCGACCATCGCACCTGGGCGATCGTCAGCGACGGCGACCTGATGGAGGGCGTGGCCAGCGAGGCGGCCTCGCTGGCCGGGCACCTGAAACTGGGCAAGCTGATCTGCCTGTACGACGACAACTACGTCACCCTCGCCGCCGGCACCGACATCACGTTCTCCGAGGACCGCGCACGGCGCTTCGAGGCGTATGGCTGGCAGACCATCAAGGTGGACGATGGCAACGACCTGGCCGCGATCGATGCCGCGGTGGAGGCCGCGCGCGCCGACACCGCGCGGCCATCGCTGATCCTGGTGCGCACGCATATCGGCTACGGCTCGCCCGAACAGGATTCGTTCAAGGCGCACGGCTCGCCGCTGGGCGTCGAGGACGTGAAGAAGACCAAGCAGAAGCTGGGCTGGCCGGTGGAGCCCGACTTCCTGCTGCCGAAACCCGCACTCGACCACTTCCATGAGGCGCTGGAGCGCGGAGCGCGGGCCCAGCGTGAGTGGAATGGACGTCTGGACGGCTATGCGAACGCTTTCCCGGAACTGGCGCAGGAACTGCAGGGTCGCCTGCGTGGCGAGCTGCCACCGGGTTGGGATGCGGACATCCCGGTGTTTCCCGCCGACGCCAGGGGCATCGCCACCCGCGTCGCCAGCGGCCAGGTGATGAACGCGATCGCGCCGAAACTGCCTGCCCTGTTCGGTGGCTCGGCGGACCTCGATTCCTCCACCCACACCAACCTGAAAGGCCTGGGCGATTTCAATCCGGCGGCGACCGCGGAGCAGGACACCCAGGGTTCCGATGGCGGCGGCTGGAGTTACGCCGGGCGCAACCTGCACTTCGGCGTACGCGAGCACGCGATGGGTGCGATCGCCAACGGCCTGGCCGTGCACGGCGGTTTCCTGCCGTACGGCTCGACCTTCCTGATCTTCTCCGACTACATGCGGCCGGCGATCCGCCTCGCCGCGCTGATGGGCGTGCACGTGGTGCACGTGTTCACCCACGACAGCATCGCGCTGGGCGAGGATGGCCCCACCCATCAGCCGATTGAGCAGCTGGCCAGCCTGCGCGCGATCCCCAACCTCACCGTGATCCGTCCGGCCGACGCCAACGAAACCGCGGTGGCGTGGAAAGTGGCGGTGGAGTCGACCGCGCACCCGGTGCTGCTGGCGCTGACCCGGCAGAACCTGCCCACGCTCGACCGCGGGCGCTACGCCAGCGCCGAAGGCCTGCGCCGGGGCGCCTACGTGTTGAGCGATCCGGCCGACGGCAAGCCGGCGCTGATCCTGATCGCCAGCGGCTCCGAGGTCGCTCTGATCCTGGCCGCGGCGGAACAGCTGCAGGGCCGTGGCATCGCAGTGCGTTGCGTGTCGATGCCGAGCTGGGAACTGTTCGACGCGCAATCGCCGGGCTATCGCGACCAGGTCCTGCCGCCGGCGGTGACCGCGCGACTGGCGGTGGAGCTGGGCGTGGCGCAGGGCTGGCGCCGCTACACCGGCGAGCAGGGCGACATGCTGGGCATCGACCGCTTCGGTGCCTCCGCACCGGCCGGGGTGTTGCTGCGCGAATACGGCTTTACCGTCGACAACGTGGTCCGCCGGGCCCGCGCCTTGCTCGGGAGCTGAGGCGGCGGCGGGTGACGAACGCCCCCGGCAGCTGGCCTGGGGCGTTCGCCATGGCCCGCGCGAACGGCCGACGGGGCCGACTTTGTTCACAGGTCGGCGCGGCCGCGCCTGTGCTCATCGTCATGTATATGTGTACTTGTCGGTATGTTATTGTCCGGGCCGGCTCCCACCCTGCCCAGGCCATTCCCTTGTCCAGTCATCTGTCTGACCTGAAGCCCATCGTGCGGACCGGCCGCGCCCACGCGCTGGCGGTGCTGATCGGGCTGTCCCTCGCCGGCTGCGCCGTCGGCCCCGATTACCGGCGCCCGGATGCGCCGCCGGTCGATCGCTACACGGCCCAGGCGCTGCCTGCCGCCACGACGTCGGCCCACGCCGCCGATGGCGATGCGCAGCGCTTCATGCAGGGCCGCGACGTGCCCGCACGCTGGTGGACCACGTTCGACAATCCCGAGCTGACCCGCCGGGTGAACACCGCGCTGAGCCACAGCCCCACGATTGCCTCGGCCCAGGCCGCGCTGCGCCAGGCGCAGGAAAACGCCAATGCGACTCGCGGCGGCCTGTTCCCGTCACTGGACGCCGCCGCCGGCGCCACCCGCGAGAAGCAGTCGGCAGCGCAATCCGGCGCTCCCGGCGGACTCGGCCCGTTCACCATCTACAACGCCTCGGTCAGCGTGGGCTATACGCTGGATCTGTTCGGCGGCGTGCGCCGCGGCATCGAGGCGCAACTGGCGCAGGCCGACTATCAGCGCGCCCAACTCGACACCACCTATCTGACCCTGGCCGCCAACGTGGTAACCGCCTCGCTGCAGGAGGCCTCGTTGCGCGAGCAGCTGCGCGCGACCGAGGAGATCCTCGGCTTCCAGCGCGAGAGTCTGCGGATCGCCCGGCAGCAGCAGCAGATCGGCTCGAAATCGCTGTCCGACACATTGGCCGTGCGCACCCAGCTGGCGATCACCGAGGCCACCCTGCCGCCGCTGCGCGCCCAGCTCGCCGCCACTCGCAATCAGCTGGCGACCTATCTGGGCACCACACCGGCGCAACTGGAATTGTCGCCGCTGACCCTGGATGCGATCAGCCTGCCGCAGGACATCCCGGTGAGCCTGCCCTCGACCCTGGTCGATCAGCGCCCGGATATCCGCGCGGCCTCGGCGCAACTGCATGCAGCGTCGGCCGGGGTCGGCGTGGCCACCGCGGCGATGCTGCCGCAGATCACCCTTTCCGGCAGCGCCGGCTCGCAGGCGCTGCGCGCGGGCGACCTGTTTTCCGCCGGCACCGGCGCCTGGTCACTGGGCTTGGGCCTGACCCAGCCGCTGTTCCACGGCGGCGAGCTGTTGCACCGCAAGCGCGCCGCCCAGGCTGGCCTGGACAAGGCCGTGGCGGACTGGCAGCAGACCGTGCTGGTCGCGTTCCAGAACGTCGCCGATGCGCTGCAGGCGCTGCAATACGATGCGCAGGGGCTGGCCGCGCAGGCCATCGCCGAAAGCGCGGCGTCGCAGCAACTGGACCTGACCCGCCAGCAATACCGGCTGGGCGCCACCGGCTATCTCAACCTGCTCGACGCCCAGCGCAGCTACCAGCAGGCGCGCATCAGCCTGATCCAGGCACGCGCCGCCCGGCTGGCCGATACCGCTGCGCTGTATGCCGCCCTCGGTGGCGGCTGGCGCAGTGACACCTCGGTGGCCAGCCAGAAGCCTTAGCTCCATCCATGAGTGCGGACGGGATGTCCGCTTTTTGACTTTCGCGATCGTGGATGATCGCCATAACCCAAGGAGATCGCGCATGACCACGCGCGTCGACAAGAAGCCCGGCACCACCAAGCGCATGCTCTGGATGATCGGCGGGGTACTGCTGCTGATCGCCCTGATCGTCGGCATCAAGGTACTGCTGGTGATGCGCATGATCCACAGCATGCCCCAGCCGGCGCCGTCCACGGTCAGCACCACCACCGCCCGCGAACGGCCCTGGCAGCCGGCACTGAGTGCCGTCGGCACGCTGCGTGCGGCGAACGGCGCCGACCTGGCGATGGATGTCGCCGGCTTGGTCACCGCGGTCAACCTGAAATCCGGCCAGGACGTGAAGCAGGGCCAGGTGTTGCTGCAGATGCGCGATGGCGACGACGTGGCCCAGCTGCACCAGCTCGAGGCCGCGGCGCAGCTGTCGCAGCTCACCTTCGAGCGGGCGCGCAAGCAGCTCGCCGCGCAGGCGATCAGCAAGGCCGACTACGACACCGCCGCCGCCGACCTCAAGGGCAAGCAGGCCGCGGTGGCGCAGCAGAAAGTGGTGGTCGCGAAGAAGCAGCTGCGCGCACCGTTTACCGGCCGCGCCGGCATCATCACCACCAGTCCCGGCGACTACCTCAGCGCCGGCGCGATGGTCGTGACGGTGCAGCAGCTCGATCCCCTGCTGGTCGATTTCTACGTGCCGCAGAGCGAACTGGGCCGGTTGCAGGTGGGCCAGACGGTGAATCTGAAGCTGGACGCGTATGCGGGCCGCCGCTTCAGCGGCAAGCTCAGCGCCATCAACCCCAAGGTCGATCTGGGCACCCGCAACGTGCAGGTGGAAGCCACCGTGCCGAACCACGACAAGGCGCTGACCCCGGGCATGTTCGCCAAGGTCAGCGTCGACGTCGGCCACGAGCAGCGCCAGCTGACCCTGCCGCAGGCGGCGATCGTCTACAACCCCTACGGCGACACCGTGTACGTGGTGCAGCCGTCCAAGGGCAAGGACGACAAGGGCCGGCCGCTGCCCGCCACGGTGAAGCAGACCTTTGTCACCCTGGGTGAGACCCGCGGTGACCAGGTGGAGATCGTGAAGGGCATCAAGGCCGGTACCGTGGTCGTCACCAGCGGCCAGATCAAGCTGAAGAACGACGCGCCGATCGTGATCGACAACCGCGTGCAGCCGGCCGACAGCGCGAACCCCGCGCCGCAGGAACACTGATCGCCATGAATTTCACCGACCTGTTCATCAAAAAGCCGGTGCTGGCGATCGTCGTCAGTCTGCTGATCCTGGTGCTCGGTGTGCGTGCGGTCAGCAGCCTGACGGTGCGCCAGTACCCGAAGACCGAGAACGCCACGGTCACCGTCAGCACCGCCTACTACGGCGCCGATGCGCAGACCATGGCCGGCTTCATCACCCAGCCGCTGGAGCAGGCGATCTCGCAGGCGCAGGGCATCGACTACCTGTCTTCCAGCAGCGTGCAGGGCGAGTCCACCATCACTGCCACCCTGCGCCTGAACTACGACGCCAACCGCGCGCTCACCGAGATCACCACCCAGGTGAATTCGGTGAAGAACCAGCTGCCGCCGCAGGCGCAGCAGCCGGTGCTGAACGTGCAGACCGGCGAGACGATCGACGCGATGTACATGGGCTTCTACAGCGATGTGCTGCCCAGCAACAACATCACCGACTACCTCGCGCGGGTGGTCAAGCCCAAGCTCGATTCGATCGACGGCGTGCAGACCGCCGAGCTGCTGGGTGCACGCCAGTTCGCCCTGCGCGCCTGGCTCGACCCGGCCAGGATGGCGGCGCACGGCATCACCGCCAGTGACGTGAACGCGGCGCTGGCCTCGAACAACTACCTGGCCGCGGTCGGCTCCAGCAAGGGCCAGGCGGTGACCGTCGACCTGACCGCCGACAGCAACCTGCACTCGGTGGAGGAGTTCAAGCAGCTGGCGATCAAGCAGGTCAACGGGGCGATCGTGCGCCTGCAGGACGTGGCCACCGTGTCGCTGGGCTCGGAGAACTATGACTTCAACGTGGCCTTCAGCGGCAAGCGCTCGGTGTTCATCGGCATCAAGGTCGCGCCCGACGCGAACGTGCTCGACGTGGCCAAGCGTGTGCGCGCAGCGTTCCCCGACATCCAGGCCCAGCTGCCCAGCGGGCTGACCGGGAAAATCGTCTACGACGGCACCGAGTTCGTGAACAGCTCGATCACCGAGGTGGTCAAGACCCTGGCCGAGGCGTTGCTGATCGTCACGCTGGTGATCTTCCTGTTCCTGGGCAGCCTGCGTGCGGTGATCATCCCGGTGATCGCGATGCCGCTGTCGCTGATCGGCACCTTCTTCGTGATGCTGGCGCTGGGCTATTCGATCAACCTGCTGACCCTGCTGGCGCTGGTGCTGGCGATCGGCCTGGTGGTGGACGACGCGATCATCGTGGTCGAGAACGTCGACCGGCACATGAAGGAGGAGGGCAAGACCCCGCTGCAGGCCGCCCTGCTGGCCGCGCGCGAGTTGGGCGGGCCGATCCTGGCGATGACCGTGGTGCTGATCGCGGTCTACGTGCCGATCGGTTTCCAGAAGGGCCTCACCGGTGCGTTGTTCACCGAGTTCGCGTTCACCCTGGCCGGCGCGGTGACCGTGTCGGCGGTGATCGCCCTGACCCTGTCGCCGATGATGGCCGCGAAGTTCTTCCGCAGCGAGCAGGAAAGCGGCCGCTTCGTGCAGTTCATCGACCGCCAGTTCGATCGCCTGCACCGCGGCTACCAGCGGATGCTGCACAACACGCTGTCGACCTCGTCGGTGGTCATCGTGATGGCCGGGCTGCTGCTGCTGGCGACCTTCGCGCTGGGCATGACCTCGAAATCCGAACTGGCCCCGGAAGAGGACCAGGGCATCGTGGTCGGCCAGATCGTGGGAGCACCGAACGCGACCGCGCAGCAGATGAACGTCTACGCGACGGAGATGTTCGACCTCTCCAGGGACTTGCCGGAATACCAGCAGATGTTCCAGCTGACCGGCGTACCCACCGTCAACCAGGGCATCGGCGGCGTGCTGTTCAAGCCGTGGGATCAGCGCCACCGCAGCGCCCACGAACTGCAGCAGGTGCTGCAGCAGAAGTGGAACGGCATCGCCGGCGGACGAGTGGCGGCGTTCCAGTTCCCGCCGCTGCCGGGTGCCTCGGGCCTGCCGATCCAGGTGGTGATCACCACCACCGAGCCGTTCCAGAACCTCAACGAGGTGGCGTCGCAGGTGCTGCAGAAGGCGCAGGCCAGCGGCAAGTTCTACTTCATCGACTCCGACCTCAAGGTGGACAAGCCGCAGAGCACGGTCAGCCTCGATCGCGACATGATCACCACGCTGGGACTGACCCAGCAGGATGTCGGGTCCGCACTCGGTTCGGCGCTGGGCGGCGGCTACGTCAACTACTTCTCGATCTCCGGCCGCTCCTACCGGGTGATCCCGCAGGTGCTGCAGGTCGACCGGCTCAACCCGAAGCAGGTGCTGGACTACTACATCCGCGTGCCCGACGGCTCGGTGATCCCGGCCGCGACGGTGGCGAAGATCACCAACCAGGTCGTGCCGCGCTCGCTGAACCGCTTCCAGCAGCTCAACTCGGCGACGATCTCCGGCGTATCCGGCCTGTCGCAGGGTGAGGCGCTCGCCTACCTGCGCGATCTGGTGCATCAGGTCGCGCCGACCGGCTACAACGTCGACTACGCCGGCCAGTCGCGCCAGTTCACGCAGGAGTCCGGCGGTTTCGCCGCCACCTTGCTGTTCGCCGTGATCATCGTGTTCCTGGCGCTGGCCGCGCAGTTCAACAGCCTGCGCGATCCGATCGTGATCCTGGTCTCGGTGCCGCTGGCGCTGTTCGGCGCGCTGATCTTCGTCAACCTGTTCACCAGCCTCAACATCTACACCGAGGTGGGCCTGGTGACCCTGATGGGCCTGATCAGCAAGCACGGCATCCTGATCGTGCAATTCGCCAACCAGTCGCAACTGGCCGGCATGAGCAAGCGCGAGGCGATCGAACACGCCGCGGCGGTGCGCCTGCGGCCGATCCTGATGACCACGGCGGCGATGGTGCTGGGCGTGCTGCCGCTGGTGATCGCCTCCGGCGCCGGCGCGGCGGGCCGCTTCAACATGGGCCTGGTGATTTCCACCGGCCTGGCGATCGGCACCATCTTCACCCTGTTCGTGGTGCCCGCGTTCTACCTGTTGCTGTCCACCGATCATCACGGCGAGGCGCGCTCGGACGAGCAGAAGCTGCTGCACGAGGACCCGCTCCCGGAGGCCTGATGGCCCTGCCGCCCAGGCGGCATCGAGGGTCCGCAAGACACACAAAAGGCGCGGGTGACCGCGCCTTTTGTGTATCTGTGCCAGGAGCGCCCGCAGGGGCGCGGCAGCCTAGTTGCGCGACTGCAGCTTCGACAGCAGGCGCAGCAGTTCCAGGTACAGCCAGACCAGGGTGACCACCAGCGCGAACGCGCCGTACCACTCCATGTACTTCGGCGCGCGGACGTTGACGCCGGATTCGATCATGTCGAAATCGAGGATCAGGTTGAGCGCGGCGATCACCACCACCACCGCGCTGAAGGCGATGCCCAGGCCGCTGCTGCCGTTGATGAAGCCCATCGAGTGGCCGAAGAAACCCATCACCATGTTGGCCATGTACAGCAGGAACACGCCGCCGGTAGCGGCGACCACGCCCAGCTTGAATTTCTCGGTGGCGCGGATCAGCCCGCTGCGATAGGCCAGCAGCAGGGCGGCCGCCACGCCGAATGTGAGGCCGACCGCCTGCATCACGATGCCGGGGTAGCGCATCTCGAACATCGCCGAGATCGCACCGATGAAGACGCCCTCCACCAGCGCGTACAGCGGTGCGGTGACCGGGGCCCAGGTTTTCTTGAAGACGGTGATGAGGGCGAGGATCAGCCCGCCGATGGCGCCGCCGAGCATCAGCGGCAACATTGCCGGCAGGCTCGCCGGACCGGCGAACTGGCTCCAGCTGTATGTCGCGCCGATCAGGACCAGGACCAGCAGCAGGCCGGTCTTGTTGACCGTGCCGTTGAGGGTCATCACCTCGTCGCCGTGCGATGCGAGCGCACCGCTGGCGGCGTCGAGGAAGGTGTTCTTGTTGAGTGCCGGGTTGCCGCTTTGCATGATGTACTCCCGTGAGATGCCGGTCATCGTACCTTGCCGGCGGCGAGGTGGCCGCCGGCCTGCGCCGATACGCCGCTGCGCTGACGTGCGCAAACTACGCGACAATACGACCTTGCCGAATGTCGCGGAGTTCCGATGAACCCTTCCACCCTGCGTATCGCCACCCGCAAGAGCGCGCTCGCGTTATGGCAGGCTGAGCATGTGGCGGCCCTGCTGCGTGCGGCGCATCCGGGATTGACGGTGGAACTGGTGCCGATGAGCACCCGCGGCGACGAGATTCTCGACCAGCCGCTGGCCTCGATCGGCGGCAAGGGCCTGTTCCTGAAGGAACTCGAGGTGGCGATGCTGGAAGGCCGTGCCGATCTGGCCGTGCATTCGCTGAAGGACGTGCCGGTGCAACTCGAGCCCGGTTTCACGCTGCCGGCGATCCTGCCGCGGGCCGACGCGGCCGATGCCTTCGTGAGCAACGACCATGCCGATCTGGCGGCGCTGCCGCTGGGTGCGCGGGTCGGCACCTCCTCGCTGCGGCGGCAGGCGCAATTGCGCGCCTGGCGACCGGATCTGCAACTGCTCGACCTGCGCGGCAACGTCGGCACCCGCCTGGGCAAACTCGATGCCGGCGGCTATGACGCGATCGTGCTGGCCTGTGCGGGACTGGAACGGCTGGGCCTGGCCTCGCGCATCCGCGCCCGGCTGGCCGCCCCGGACTGGCTGCCCGCACCGGGCCAGGCGGCGATCGCGATCGAGGCGCGCGACGACCAGCCGGGCGTCGCGGCCCTGCTGGCCGCGCTGGACGATGCCGATACGCGGCTCATGGTCAGCGCCGAGCGCGCCATGAACCAGGCGCTCGGCGGCAGCTGCACGGTGCCGGTCGGCGCCTGGTGCGTGCTGGGCGAGCACGGCCTGCACCTGCGCGGCATGGTCGGCGACGTGGCCAACGGCCGGTTGCTGCATGCACACGCCAGCAGCGATACCGACCAGGCCCTGGCACTGGGCCGGCAGGTCGCGGCGGCGCTGCTGGCGCAGGGTGCGGGCGAATTACTCGGATTTTGACGGAAACCGGCGGCCGTCTGCGGGCTCGAGCCTCGAGTGCCATCTGAAAAACGGCCCCGCCGCTGACGCGACGGGGCCGTTTCGCTCGGGCATGAGCGCCCGGCTCAGAAGCTGTAGACCAGATTGGTCGTGGTCAGCGTGTCGGTCTTCCGGGTGCCCGCCAGCACGTCGCTGTTGTGCCGCACCTGGAAACCGACCTTCAGCGCCAGCTTGCGCGTCATGCTGACCGCCAGACCGGCGTCATTCTGCAGGTAGGTGTTCTTCGAGCCCGCTTCCATCAGCAGGGTGTTCTCGAACGAGGTGTTGCTGGTGAGCTTGTACTTGTAGTTGACCAGACCACGGGCCACCATCTCGCCCTGGGTCGCCTGCCGCTGCGGCACGCTGACGCCGTTGATCACCATGTCGATATCGGCCGGCCGGTAACGCTTGTAACCCGGGCCGATTTCGAACGACAGCTCGTTGCGATCGTCCTTCAGCGCGATATAACCGTAGCCGAGCGAGACGATGCCCTGCCACAGGTTGGCGCCGAAGTCGTCGTGCTCGTAACGCGCCGCGCCGACGATGTAGCTGCGCGTATCGAGCTTGTAGCCGACCGAGGCACCGCCGTCGTAGCGGTTTGCCGTGGTGTTGAACTGCTTGATCGTGTTGCCGGCCGCATCGACCACCTTCTGCTGGCTCTTCGAACGCAAGCCGTCGAGGAAGAAGCTGTTCTTCCACTGCTCGTTTTCCTGGTTCAGGCCGAGCTTGGCATTGACGTTCTCCGAGCGCGAATTGCCGGTGGACGAGGCGAAACCGAATTCACCGGAACCACTCCAGCCACCATGGCTGGCGGCCGAATCGGCACTCGCCGCGTCGGGCGCGGCATCCTGGGCGTACACGGCGGAGCTGGCAATCGTGGCCAGCAACAGGCTGGCGAGCAGGGTCTTCTTCATCCGGCGATCCATTTGTTAAACATTAGTAAGCCGCTCACCTTAACGGGACGGATTGAACTTGCAATGAACAACAGGCTCTGACCGCCCCGTCAGCCCCACGGTTCCAACTGGCCGGTGCGGGCGCCGTGCACCGCGAATCGACGACGACTTGCGGCGGTCCCGGGCCGCCGCCATGCTACACGGCGCCCTCCCACCTTATGCCGACGACACCATGGATCGCTACGAACGCATATTGAGCCTGCACCGCCTGCTGAAGTCGGCGCATTACCCGATTCCGTTGTCGCGCCTGCTCGGTGAACTGGAATGCTCGCGTGCCACGCTGTACCGCGACGTGGCGTTCCTGCGCGACGCGCTCGGCGCGCCGATCGAGAGTGCGGGCACCGACCAGGCCGCGTTCCGCTACGAGCTCGGCGAAGGCGAGAAGTTCGAGCTGCCCGGGCTGTGGCTGACCTCGGACGAACTGGCCTCGCTGCTGGCCCTGAACGAGCTGATCAGCCGCTCCGGCCCCGGCGTGCTGGCCGGCGCACTGGCGCCGTTCAAGGCGCGCATCGAGGGCCTGCTGTCGCATCACGACAGCGGCAAGGCCTTGCCGATCGAGCGCATCCGGGTGATCCCGTGGGGCGAGCGCAAGCTCGACCAGCAGGTGTTTCGCATCGTCGCCGGCGCGGTGCTCGAGCGCAAGCAGCTGCGCTTCCGCTACCGCGCGCGCACCACCAATGCCGACAGCCGCCGCACCGTGTCACCGCAACGACTGACGCATTACCGCGACAACTGGTACCTCGACGTCTGGGATCACGACCGCGAGGCACTGCGCAGCTTCGCTGTCGACCGCATCGTCGAGGCGGGTGCACTGGATGCCGCCGCCATCGATGTCCCGGATGCCGACCTCAACGACCTGCTCACCTCCAGCTACGGCATCTTCGCCGGCAAGCCGAAGGCGTGGGCGACCCTGCGCTTTTCCGCGCACGCGGCCCGCTGGGTGGCCGACGAACACTGGCATTCGCAGCAGAAGGGCGAGTGGCTGCCGGACGGCCGCTACGAGCTGAAGGTGCCGTACTCCAATTCGAAGGAGCTGCTGATGGACGTACTCAAGTACGGCCCGGATGCCGAGGTGGTGGCACCGTTGTCGCTGCGCGAGGAAATGAAGATCCTGCTGCAACTGGCCCTGGGCGGCTACGCCTGACAGCAAAACTGGATATGTCCATCTGTGCCGCAGTGTTCCCGAGGCGGTGATGCACGAAGGCACGAACCCGCTTGGCACGTTCGCCTCCTCTCCCGCTTGCGGGAGAGGATTGAGGTGAGGGCGGGTGCTCGCGGGAAGGCCGAACAAAGCCCGCTCCGGTGCAGCTTCCGTGCAAGATTGTCCCCCTCACCCCAACCCTCGGCAATCGCTCCCTGCATTGCTCTACCTCCTGCATCCATGCAGTCGTCTCCCCGCAGGGGAGAGGGAGCAAACGCAAGGAGCGCATTGCCTTATTGAAGCGGATGGAACGGCCAGAAATGCGGGATCAGCCACATCGACAGCGCGCAGAACATCAGGATCAACGGGATACCCACCTTCATGAAATCGGTGAAACGGTAGCCGCCGGCGTAATAGACCATGGTGTTGGTGGGGTAGCCGACCGGGGTGGCGAACGAGGTCGCCGCGGCGAACGCCACCGCCACCACGAACGGACGCGCATCGGCGTGCACCGCATGCGCCACCGACACCGCGATGCCCACCATCAGCACCACCGACGGGTTGTGTCCCATCAACTCGGTGAGCAGGGCGGTCAGCAGGTAGATCATCAGCAGGGCGGCCAGCGGCCCGTGGTCGCCGACCAGGCCCATGCCCAGTTGCACCACCGTGGTCGACAGGCCGGTCTTCTCGATCGCCAGGCCCAGCGGCAGGATCGCACCGAGCAGGATGATGATTTTCCAGTCGATGCCCTCGTAGACATCCTTGCGACCGAAACAGCCGGTCAGCGCCATCGCCGTGGCACCGCAGATCGCGGCGATCGGAATCGGCAACCAGTGCATGCCCGAGATCAGCACCACCGCGGCCATGATCGCCACCGCCACGAGTGCCTTGCGCGGGGTCCGGTGCGCGTCCTCGCGCTCGGTCAGCACGATGAAGGCCTCCTCGCCGCGCAGCTTCGACATGCTGTCCTCGTCGACCAGCACCATCAGTACGTCGCCGACCGCCAGGCTGACGTCGCTGAGCTTGTCGCGCAGCACGACACCGCGGCGGTGGATCGCCAGCAGGGTGGCGTTGTAGCGCCAGCCGATACCGGATTCGAGAAAGCGGCGGCCCTCGATCGAACTGCCCGGCGCCACGATCATCTCGGTCAGCACGCGGGGGCGCTCGTCGCCATGGGCGTAGTGCAGCTCCGGCGCGTTGCGCAGCTTGGCGCCGCGGCGGAATTCCTCGATCTTGTCCCAGTCGCCACGCACCAGCAGCACGTCGCCCGCCGCCAGCTGCTGCGAGCGCGGTGACCACATGCGTCGTTCACCGCGCAGCAATTCCAGCGGATAGACACCGAACTTCTCGCCCAGTTGGGCGTCGGCGATCATCTTGCCGATCAGCGGCGAGTCCGCGGTCAGCTCCAGCTCGGTCACGTACTTGCCGATTTCCAGTTCTTCCGGCAGCTGCGTGTCGATATGCGCCGGCAGCAGCCAGCGGCCGACCAGCATCAGGTAGACGATGCCGGCGACGCCGAGCACCGCACCCAGCGGCGTCATCTCGAACACGCCGATCGGCAACAGGCCCTGCTTCTGCGCCAGGCTGTCGGCCAGCAGGTTCGAGGAGGTGCCGATCAGCGTGCACACGCCGCCCATCTGCGCCGCGTAGGCCATCGGCATCAGCACGCGCGCCGGCGAGGTATGCGTGCGCTGGCATACGCGCAGCACCAGCGGCAGGAAGGTGGCCACCAGCGCGATGTTCTTGATGAAGGCGCCCAGCGGAGCGATCACCAGCATGACGGCCAGGGTCAGCAACCACGGTTGCCGAATCTTCATCAGCAGCCGGCTCAGCGGCTCCAGTGCTCCGGAACGCTCGATGCCCAGGCTCAACGCGAACATCGCCGCCACCGTCACGGTGGCTTCATTGCTGAAGCCGGACAGGGCTTCGACCGGACTCACGATGCCCAGGATCACCAGCACCGCCAGGGTCATCAGCGCGACCAGATCGATGCGCACCTTTTCGCTGGCGAACAACGCCATCGCCGTGGCGATCACCACCACCGTGGCCCATGCCTGCCAGGTCATGCGGGTACTCGCGTGCGCGCCGCGCGCATCGCGAGAGACCGCTGGATCGAGGGTTCATCGGTGTGGCGCATGCGTGCTCCAGGGCTTGCCGTCGTTCTTGCAGGCCCTCATCCTAACCGGCAAGGCTCGATGTGTATCACCGGGGCCGGCCCGTTCGCCTCCGCACCGCAAGGAAACGGGTAGCGATCATGGCGAAGGAGGAATCCCGCAGCACAGCCAGTCCGCGATCGGAGCAGGCGTATGAATCATGACGAAATCACCACCGCCAGCCTCGCCATCGCGGCGACGGCCGCGGCGGACAAGCCCACGGTAGCGCTCGCACTGGGAGCCGGTGGCGCGAAGGGGCTGGCGCATATCGGCGTGATCGAGGAGCTCGAGGCTCAGGGATTCGAGATCGTCGCGATTGCCGGCAGTTCGATGGGCGCCCTGATCGGCGGCATCCACGCGATGGGCAAGCTGGACGTCTATCGCGACTGGGTCTGCGCGCTGGCCCGGTTCGACGTGCTGCGGCTGCTCGACTGGACGTTTTCCGGCGGCGGCCTGATCAAGGGCGAGCGGATCATCGACACCCTGCGCAGCCTGATCGGCGACATCCGCATCGAGGAGCTGCCGCTGGCCTTCACCGCGGTGGCCACCGATCTCGATCGCGAGCGCGAGGTATGGCTGACCCGCGGCAGCCTGTTCGATGCGATCCGCGCCTCGATCGCGGTGCCCACGGTGTTCCGCCCGCATCGCCTCGACGGCCGGCGCCTGGTCGATGGCGCCCTGCTCAACCCGGTACCGGTGACCCCGTTGATCGGCGTACGGGCGGACTTCCTGCTCGCAGTGAGTATCGACGGTCCGTCCGAGGCGGCGGTCCCGGTCGCGCCGGTGGCGCGCGAGCCGGTCGACGAGAACAGCTATCGGCACCGCATCGGCGAGTTCATCACCCGCCTGATGCCGGGAGGCGAAAGCCAGCCGCGCACGCCAGGCACGCTGGATACGCTGGCGCAGGCGATGGATCTGATGCAGGCCAACCTGTCGCGACTGCGACTGGCCGCCTACGAGCCGGACCTGCTGATCGAGCTGCCACGCAACATCG
This sequence comes from Rhodanobacter ginsengisoli, assembly GCF_042657065.1. Lineage (NCBI taxonomy): Bacteria > Pseudomonadati > Pseudomonadota > Gammaproteobacteria > Lysobacterales > Rhodanobacteraceae > Rhodanobacter > Rhodanobacter ginsengisoli. The sequence continues at coordinate 162,984 of NZ_JBHSNF010000005.1, read as the reverse complement.
CCAGCGTCTACGAGTTCTACCGCGCCCGCGAGCTGATCGAACGGGGTCGCCTGCAGGCGCGCGCGGCACTGACCGACTGGCCGAGATCGACCGCCCCGCTGCGGTCGCCCTGAGCGACTCCCGCAGCGGTCAGCAGGGACCGTGCGTGCGCAACCAGTTCTCCAGATACGCCTTGAGCGCCACCGCGTTGTTGTGCTCCTCGTCGCGTGCCGCGTAGAGCAGGGTGACCGTGTGCCGCGCCGCCCGCTCGGCCAGCGGGCGCCAGTATTCGGGCACGCCGTCCAGCTCGCTGGCATAGCGGTGGCGAAAACCGTCCCAGCGGGCCGGCGCGTGCCCGAACCACTGGCGCAATGCGGTGGATGGCGCCAGCTCCTTCGCCCACAGGTCCAGCGGCGCGCCCTCCTTCTTGAGCCCGCGCGGCCACAACCGGTCGATCAGTACACGGTAACCGTCGCTATGGGCGGCCGGCTCGTAGACACGTTTGACGACGATACTCATGACGATCCCCCGAAAGGAGGTCTGTCAGCATACGACGACCGGATCGGCTCGGCATGACGTGAGTCAAAGTTCCTCGACCCGGGTCACCTTGCCACGGCGCATCAGCCACGCCACGCCGCGCAGGTCGGCCAGCCCGACCCACAGCCGATCCAGCATGCCGTACTTGGATACCCCGGCGGTACGCGGACGATGCCCGACCGGGACGCTCTGGCTCCGGAACCCGGCACGCTTGACCAGCGCCGGCAGATAGCGGTGCATGTGGTCGAAATAGGGCAGGCGCAGGAACACCTCGCGATCGAACAGCTTCAGGCCGCAGCCGGTATCCGGCGTGGCGTCGCGCAGCATGCGCGAGCGCACCGCATTGGCGACCTTCGAGGAAATGCGCTTGTTGAAGCTGTCGCGGCGGGTGGTACGCCAGCCGGCGAACAGCCGCGTCTCGGCCATCGCGGCATCGCGCGCAGCCAGCAGTTTGGGGATGTCGCCCGGATCGTTCTGGCCATCGCCGTCCAGCGTGGCGATCCACGGCGCCCGCGCCGCGCGCACGCCATTCCACACCGCGGTGCTCTGCCCGCTGCGGGTGACGTGATGGAGCACGCGCAACTCCGGATGCAGCGTCTTCTGCGCCGCCAGCACCTCGCGGCTGTCGTCGCTGGAATCGTCGTCGACGTAGATCACCTCGTAGTCGACCCGGCCGCGCAAGGCGGTGGCGATCTCGGCGAGCAGCGGCGGAATATTGTCGCGCTCGTTGAACACGGGAACGACGACGGAGAGCTGGGGCATGATCCATTCCGGAAACAGTCAGACGCCGATTATCGCGCATGCGCCGGTTTCGCGCCCGCGGCCGCCGGCCACGGGCGGCGCCGCCGGCCGCCGGGGCACCCGAGACCGAAACCCGTTGTAAGGAATTCCGGGCCGGCCGGGTCATCTGTTGCAGCCGGAATCGTCCGGCATCCACAGGAGAGACCCATGCAAGCCAAGACCGTCATCAGCTCCACCCTGCTCAGCCTGCTCGCCGCCGGCGCGCTGGGCGTCGCCACCAGCTCGCACGCCGCCGACAAGATGGACGCCGGCAGCATGCAGAAGTGTTACGGCGTCAACGCCGCGCACAAGAACGACTGCAAGGCGGGCTCGCACTCCTGCGCCGGGCAGTCGTCGAAGGCACGCGATCCGAACTCGTTCGTCGAGGTGCCGACCGGCCTGTGCTCGAAGCTCGCGGGCGGTTCGCTGACCCCGAAGAACGGCTGATCGTCGATGCAGCCAGCGCGTGATCATCGCGCGGGCCCGATCCCGGCAGCCGTCGGGATCGGGTTGCGGCCGCCGCACATCGAGCATGTGCTGGAGCGGCGACCGGCCGTGCCGTTCTTCGAACTGCACAGCGAGAACCTGTTTTGCGAAGGCGGCCCGATGTGGGACGTCTTCGCTCGCGTGCGCCGCGACTATCCGGTCAGCCTGCATGGCGTGGGGCTGTCGCTGGGCAGCGTCGACGCGCTGGACCCGGCGCACCTGCGGCGCCTGCGCGAGGTGATCGTGCGCACCGCGCCGGCGCTGGTCTCCGAGCATGTCTGCTGGGGTGCGGTCGGCGGACGCCATTTCAATGACCTGCTGCCGCTGCCGTATACCGAGGAAGCCCTGGCGGTGATGGTCGAGCATGTCGATCAGCTGCAGCAGGCGCTGCAGCGACAGGTGTTGCTGGAGAACGTCTCCAGCTACATCCATTACACGCATTCGAGCATGCCCGAGTGGGAGTTCCTCGCCGCGCTGGCCCGGCGCAGCGGTTGCGGCCTGCTGCTCGACGTCAACAATGTCTACGTCAACAGCATCAACCACGGCATCGACGCCGTGCGCTACCTGGACAGCATCGACCCCGCCACGGTCGGCGAGATCCACCTGGCCGGATTCACCCGCAAGGAAGGCCTGGGGGGACCGCTGCTGATCGACACCCACGATCACCGCGTCGACCCCGCCGTGTGGCGGCTCTATGCCCACGCGATCGAACGCCTGGGCCCCCGACCGACCCTGATCGAATGGGATCAGGATCTGCCGCCCTTCGAGGTCCTCGAGGACGAAGCCCGCATCGCCACGGAACACCTGCATGTCCGCGCCACCGAGCCTGTCTGAGCTGCAGTCGGGCTTCGCCCGCGCCATGATCGATGGCGCCGCGCCCGCGCTGCTGCCGTGGATCGATGCCCGCGGCATCGCGCCGGCGGCACGCCTGCAGATCTATCGCAATGCGATCCTGGCCACCCAGGTGGCCTCGCTGGTCACCAGCTTCCCGGCGGTCGAGCGCATGCTCGGCACCGATTGCTTCGATGGCTGGGCCACGCGCTACGCGGCCTGGCACGGCAGCCGCAGCGGCAACCTGCAGAACCTGGGCGACGACTTCGCGGACTATCTCCAGGCCCAGCCGGAACTGTCGGGGCTGGCCTGGCTCGGCGAACTGACGCGGCTGGACTGGCTGCGCCAGCGCACGATCCTGGCCGCCGACGCCGAGCCGCTCGACGCCGCGGCACTGGCGGCGGCGCTGCGGGTCGCCGGTGACGACCCGGCCTTGCACCTGCTGCCCTGCGTGCACGCGATGGCCGCGCCTTTTCCGCTGCTCGACCTGTGGCGTTACTGCGAGTCGCCCGAGACCTCGCACGTGAATCTCGAGGGCGGCGCGCAGGGCGTGCTGCTGTGGCGCGAAGACGGCCAGGTGGCAATGCAGAGCTGCACGCCGGCCGGGGTCGCCTTTGTCGCCGCACTGAAGCAGGGCGCGCGGGTATCCGTCGCCCTGGCGGCAGCGCAGGCACTCGATGCCGGGGCCGGGATCGCCGCGCTGCTCGGCCCGGTGCTGACCCACGCGCTCATTCACCACGTACCCCCTTCCTTGACTCCTGCAGAGAATCCCGCATGAATGCCTCCACCTCGACTTCCGTACGCCACTGGCAGGACCTGACCGCCGCCTTGCGTCACCTGCAGCCGCTGGTCCTGCTGCTGTTCCGGCTGCTGGTGGCGGCCGCGTTCTGGCGCGCCGGCGTCGTCAAACTGGCCGATCCGTCGGGCACGCTGGCGCTGTTCAGCAGCGAGTACCACGTGCCGTTGCTGTCACCGCCGGTGGCGGCCGCGCTGGGCACCTGGGTCGAACTGATCACGCCATGGTTTCTGGCCTTTGGCCTGGGTACCCGCGCGATCGCCGCGATGCTGTTCGTCTACAACATCGTCGCCGTGGTGTCGTATCCGGACCTGTGGCCGGACGGCTTCTGGACCGGCCTGGTCGGCAGCGATTTCGACGACCACAAGGCATGGGGCCTGATGTTTCTGGCACTGGTGGCCTGGGGCCCCGGCAGCCTCTCGCTGGATGGCCTGGGCAGCTGGTGGCTGCGTCGTCGCGATGCCTCGCCAGCCTGAACCGTGACGGTCGAACCCCGGGTCCGCCTAGAGCTGGCCGAGCCGCTGTTCGCCGAGTCCGTCGATGGCCACCCGCCAGTCCTGCGCCACGGTGTCCGCCACGGCATTGAACGGACGCTTGCCGGTACGGTCGGTCAGCAGCACCAGCAGGCCATGCTGCAGGGGCACCACACGGCCGCGCCAGCCATCGCGATGGAAATCGCGTGCCGTGCGGGCATGCTGGCCCGGCACGTACAGCACCGCGACCGACACGTCGTCGACCCGGCTGACCAGGTGCACGGTGCGGTAGGGACCCACCGGGCAGTCGTTCACGTAGGTCACGTCGTCGGGCAGCGGCCCGTGCAGGTGCACGCCGCGATAGGTGAAACCACCGGTGATCGCCTGCGCGTCGACCGGCCGGGTCAGGTCCAGCGAATGGATTTCCTCCGGCATGTGCGCGACCGCCAGCGCCGGCAGCGAATGGGCATCCAGCTGCCGCCAGATCAGGCCGCCAGCGGCGACCACGATCAGCAGCGAGGCGGCCATCGCCAGGGCCATTCGACGCCGACGCACATGTTGCCGGCGCTCGCCGGTGGCCTGTGCCAGCAGCACGCGTTCGGCCAGTCCGGCCGGTACCGGGATCTCCAGCGCGGCCAGCAGCTCGCGCTCGGCCTGCTGCGCACGCTCCCACGCGGCGGTGCAGGCGGCGCATTCGTCGCGATGGGCCTGCAAGCGGGCATCGCGCGCCTGCGGCTCCGCACCCAGTCGGCGACGGAACTCAAGACAGTCCATGCTGTGCCTCCGGGCGCTCGCCGTGCAGGATGGACTTCAGCTTCTGCCGCGCGCGGAACAACTGCGTCATCACCGCACCGGGCTGCTGGCCGAGCTCACAGGCGATCTCGTCGCAGCTCATCCCGCCCAGTACCTGCAGCAGCAGCGGTTCGCGATATTTGTGCGGTAGTTTCGACATGGCTTCACGTAGTTCGGCGGCGTCACCATGACGCTCGGGGCTGGCCCAGGCCGCGTCGTCGGTGATGCCTTCGTTCAATTCGACGGTGTCCAGCTGTCGACGTTCGTAATGGCGGGCATGCTCGCGGCGCAGGATGGTCAGCAACCAGGGTTTGGCGGCCTCGGTCTCACGCAGCGCGTCGAGGTTTTTCCAGGCGCGCAGCATGGTTTCCTGGACCAGGTCCTGGGCCAGCGCATCGTGTCCGCACAGCCAGTAGGCAAACCGGTACAGGTCGCCGGTATGGGCGCGCGTCAGCGCTTCGAATTGTCGTTGTCGGGGATTCACCACCAAGGAGACCGGGCCGAGGCGTTTCATCTTTCATCCCCTCGCGTCAACGCACCTTTTGCAGGATGCCTTCGAGTTCGTCGTGGCTGTGATAGTGGATCACGAGTTTGCCGCGACCGCCACGGCCCTGGGCCAGCTCGACCCGGGTGGCGAAGCGTTCGGCCAGTTCGCGCTCGAGGTCGGCGATGTTCGGGTCGCGCGCCGGTGCACTCTTGGCCTTGCCCTTGGGCGCACTCTGCGCGCGCCGGGCGGCCTCTTCCAGTTCGCGCACGCTCCAGCCGTTGCGCGCCGCTTCCAGCGCCAGGCTTTCGGCGTCGCGTTCGGGCAGGGTCAGCAGGCAGCGGGCATGGCCCATTTCCAGCTTGCCTTCATCGAGCAGCTTCTTGATCGAGGCGGGCAGTTCGGTCAGCCGCAGCAGGTTGGATACCGCGGCACGCGAGCGGCCGACCGCATCGGCGGCCTGCTGGTGGGTGAGGTCGAAGTCGTCGATCAGGCGTTTCAGCGCATCGGCTTCTTCCAGCGGCGTGAGGTCCTGCCGCTGGATGTTCTCGATCAGCGCCATCGCCGGCACGGCTTCCTCGGACACCTTCTTGATCAGCGCGGGAATCTCGCCGAGCTGGGCACGCTGGGCCGCGCGCCAGCGGCGTTCGCCGGCGATCAGCTCGTAGCTGTTCCTGCCCAGCTCACGCACCACCACCGGCTGGATCACGCCCTGCGCCCTGATCGAGGCGGCCAGCTCGTCCAGCGCCTCGTCGTTCCAGTGCCGGCGCGGCTGGTACTTGCCCGGCTGGATCTGCTGGATCGGCAACATGCGCAGCTCGCCCTCCTGCCCGATCACCGACGGCGAACCCTCGCCGTCGCCTCCGAGCAGGGCATCGAGCCCGCGTCCCAATCCACGTTTCTTCGCAGCAGCCATGTCTAGAGCCTGTTCATGATCTTCAAGCACCCCGCGCCGGAAGCTGTTTGCGCGCAAGCCAAGGAAGAGTGAGGAAGTGGACGTCCGTCCACGACCGAATGATGACGCCGGCCTGCACGCAGACAGATCCGGCCCGACGGGTTGCCATCCCGTGGCCGCCACGCGGCAGCGCGCGGATCGGCCTGCCGGCCAGGCAGGCCGGCACCGCGCACTACTGCCTGACAGCCACGGGATGACAACGCGGAGTGTTTGAAGATCACGAACAGGCTCTCATTCCTGATGATTCGCGGCCGGCGCCTTCAGCGTCGGGCCGCCGGCGCCATGCACCGGTGCCGGTGCCGGCGATTCAATGTCCTCGATCGGATCGAGCCGATCGCCGGGTGGCAGCTTGCGCTCGCGCCGGATCACTTCACCGGCCAGGCCGATGTAGGCGATCGCGCCGCGCGAACTGCGATCGTACAGATGGATCGGCTGGCCGTGGCTGGGCGCCTCGGCCAGCCGCACGTTGCGCGGGATGATCGAGCGCAGCACCTTGTCGCCGAAATGCTGGGTGAGCTGGGCCGAGACCTCGTTGCCGAGATTGTTGCGCACGTCGTACATGGTGCGCAGCAGGCCTTCGATCTCCAGTTTCGGGTTGAGCCGGTGACGCACCGCCTTGACCGTGTCGAGCAGGCTGGACAGGCCTTCCAGCGCGAAGTACTCGCACTGCACCGGGATCAGCACGCCATCGGCGGCGGTCAGTGCGTTCAGGGTGAGCAGGTTCAGCGACGGCGGGCAGTCGATCAGGATGGTGTGGTAGTTCGCCGAAATCTTGGCCAGCACTTCCTTCAACCGGTGCTCGCGCGCCAGCGCGTCCATCAGTTTCAGCTCGGCCGCGGTGAGGTCGCCGTTGCCCGGCAACAAATCGTAGTGCGCATCGGTCGGCACGATCGCCGCGGCGATCTCCACTTCCTCCAGCAGCACTTCACAGCCACCCGGCTTGGCATCGCGCTTGTTGATGCCCGAGGCCATCGTGGCGTTGCCCTGCGGATCCAGGTCGACCAGCAATACCTTGCGCTTCGCGGCGGCCAGCGCAGCGGCGAGATTGACGGCAGTGGTGGTCTTGCCGACGCCGCCTTTCTGGTTGGCGACAGCGATGATGCGGGCCATGGATGGATAGCTACCGTACGCGGGAGAGGGTTAGTGTAATGCCTCGTCCAGCCGCGTGCTGCCCACCCGCCCGGCCGTGTCAGGCACCGACGCGCGCGCCGTCGGCGGGGTCGAACAGGTGCAGCCGCGCCGCTACCAGGCCCAGTGCCACGCGGCTTCCGGGCTCCGGCAGGACCTGCGGCGGCACCCGCGAGACCAGGGTCTGGATGCCGAAGCGCAGGTTCAGGAAGATCTCGTTGCCGACCGGTTCCAGCACTTCCAGCTGCGCGTGGAACGCGGCCGTGCCGCCATCCAGCGGCTGCAGGTCCTCCGGGCGGATGCCCAGCACCACCTCGCGATCGCACCAGGCCGACCAGTCGGCGGCCGGCGCCGACGCGCCCAGGGCGACGTCGCCCTGCGCGGTGTCCAGCACCCAGCCATCCCGGTGCCTCAACGTGCCGCGCAGCAGATTCATCGCCGGGCTGCCGACAAAGCCGGCCACGAACAGGTTCGCCGGGCGCTGGTACAGGTTCATCGGGGTGTCGATCTGCTGGATCACCCCGCCATCGAGCACCACGATGCGCTGGCCCAGGGTCATCGCCTCGATCTGGTCGTGGGTGACATAGATCATGGTCGCCTTGAGCTGACGGTGCAGGCGCGCGATCTCCACCCGCATCGACAGGCGCAGCTTGGCGTCCAGATTCGACAGCGGCTCGTCGAGCAGGAACACCCTGGGGTTGCGCACCAGCGCCCGGCCCAGCGCCACCCGCTGGCGCTGGCCGCCGGACAGCCCGGCCGGTCGCGAGCCCAGTCGCGCCTCCAGCTCCAGCGTCTTCGCCGCCGCGAGCACGCGCCGGTCGATGTCGGGCTGCTTGTGACCGCGCAGCTTCAGCCCGAAGCCGAGGTTCTCGGCCACCGTCATGTGCGGATACAGCGCATAGTTCTGGAACACCATCGCGATATCGCGATCCTTCGGCGCCACCTCGTTGACCACACGGCCGTCGATGCTGAGCTGGCCGCTGCTGATCGACTCCAGACCGGCGATCATGCGCAGCAGAGTGGTCTTGCCGCAGCCCGAAGGCCCGACCAGCACCAGCAGCTCACCGTCGGCGATGTCGAAGCTGGCCCCGGCCACGCCCACGTTGCCATTGGGATAGACCTTGCGCAGCTGATCCAGACGTACGGCGGCCATCGACATCTCCGTTGTATTTGGCCGCGACGGCCGTCCCGCCAAAGCATGCGCTGGTCTGCACTTCGGCGGGGCATTGGGCTATTCTGCCCATGTAATCGTTTACATCAAGCCTTTGGTCGCAGGGAGCCCCATGACCTCACGCAGTTTCCGCTTTCCGGACGGTTTCCATTGGGGCGCCGCCACTTCGGCGTACCAGATCGAAGGCTCGCCGCTGGCCGATGGCGCGGGGCCGAGCATCTGGCAGCGCTTTGCGCATACGCCCGGCATGATGAGCAATGGCGACACCGGTGACGTCGCCTGCGATCACTACCACCGTTACCGCGACGACGTGCAGTTGATGCGGGCCCTGGGCCTGCAGGGCTATCGCTTCAGCATCAACTGGGCCCGGGTGCTGCCCGAGGGCACCGGCCGGGTCAATCCGAAGGGGCTGGATTTCTATTCGCGGCTGGTGGACGAATTGCTGGAGAATGGCATCGCGCCGAACGCCACGCTGTTCCATTGGGATCTGCCGGCCGCGCTCGACGACCGCGGCGGCTGGCTCAACCGCGACATCGCACACTGGTTCGCGGACTACGCCGAAGTGATGTTCAAGGCGCTGGATGACCGCGTGCCGCGCTGGTCCACGCTCAACGAGCCGTGGGTGGTCACCGACGGCGGCTATCTGCACGGCGTGCTGGCGCCGGGCCACCGCAACAAGTTCGAGGCGCCGATCGCCACCCACAACCAGATGCGCGCCAGCGGTGCCGGCATCCAGGCCTATCGTGCGCATGGCCGGCACGAGATCGGCGTGGTGTTCAACATCGAGCCCAAGTATCCGCATTCGGACAGTGCCGAGGACCTGGCCGCGACCCGTCGCGCGCATGCCTACATGAACGAACAATTCGCCGACCCGGCCCTGCTCGGCAGCTACCCGCCCGAGCTGAAGGAAATCTTCGGCAACGCATGGCCGGACTTCCCGGCCGACGATTTCAAGCTGACCCGGCAGCCGGTCGACTTCATCGGCATCAACTACTACACCCGCGCGGTGGTGAAGCACGACCCGGAGGCCTATCCGCTGAAGGCGGTGCCGGTGCGGCAGACCAACAAGACCTATACCGAGACCGGCTGGGAAGTGTTCGAGCAGGGCCTGGTCGATACGCTGACCTGGTTCAAGCAGCGCTACGGCGACATCCCGCTGTACATCACCGAGAACGGCTCGGCGTTCTACGACCCGCCGGTCGCCGACGCGGACGTGCTCAGCGATCCGCTGCGCACCAACTACCTGCGGAGGCATCTGAAGGCACTGCATGGCGCGATCGAGGCCGGGGTCAACCTGAAGGGGTATTACGCCTGGTCGCTGATGGACAACCTGGAGTGGTCGCTGGGGTTTTCCAAGCGTTTCGGCTTGTACCACGTCGACTTCGCCACCCAGCAGCGCACGCCCAAGGCCAGTGCGAAGCTGTATGCCGAAGTGATCGACAGCAACGGCGGCGTGCTGGAAGACTAGCCTCGGCGTTCAGCGCCGGCCGATCACCAGCAGATGACGTTCGGCCGGCAGCCCCGGCACGTTCAGCTCATGCGTGCTGCGGACCGCGAAGCCCGGCGGCATGCCTGCCAGTTCGTCATCCGGCCGCTTGCCCTTCATCGCCAGCCAGATCCCGGCCGGCGCCAGCAGGTGACCACCCCAGCCGAGCATGTCGGCCAGACTGGCGAACGCGCGCGCGGTGATGCAGTCGAACTGGCCCTCGACATCCTCCACCCGCGACTGCAGCGCACGCACGCCATCGAGCTTCAGCGCGCGGATCGCCTCACGCAGGAAGCGCACCTTCTTGCCATTGGAATCCACCAGCAGGATCTGCCGCCCCGGCGCGGCGATCGCCAGCACGATGCCGGGCAGGCCCGGGCCAGTGCCCAGATCGGCCAGCGAGTCACCTCGCACATACGGCAGGATGGCCAGCGAATCGAGCAGGTGGCGGGTGATCATCTCCATCGGATCGCGCACCGCGGTGAGGTTGTAGGCGGCGTTCCAGCGCTCCAGCAAGGCCTGATAGTCGAGCAGTCGCGGCACCGCCTCGACCGGCAAGTCCAGCCCCAGCTCGGCGATGCCCTGTTCCAGTCGTGCCTGCAAGGCGTCGCGCGCGGCCATGGTGCCTTCCTTTCGAGTGATCCGGGCCGGCAAGTATCCCGGGCCGGCAGCCGCGATACCAGCGACGCGTGCCCGACAAAGGAAAACCCGCCGAAGCGGGTTGGAAAGTCGTGCAAATCCCCTGTTGCGCGGCGCTCTCGGGCGCCCTGACGCGATGCCGCGGATCACGCGAGGTCGAGGTCGACCCGGGTCACCATCATGCCGCGCTCACGCAGCGCGTTGTTCAAGGACTGCTTCACGCGGGCACTCAGATCACGTCGATCGGCGCGTTCGGCTGCCGTCTCGCCACGCAGGGCTTCCTGCGCACCGCGGCGGATCAACTGGTCGACCTGCTCGATCACCGCGTCGGCGCGCTCCGGTTCCAGCACCTGCCAGTACACCGTGCCGCGGAACTCATGGGCATCCGCCAACGGCTCCTCGAAGCGGAGCATCTGCCCAGCCAGATTGATCTTGTGCGCCACCCGATCCATCAGCGGCAGCACCAGATGCATCCCCGCCCGCAGCAGGCGCAATGGCTTGCCGCGGCGACGCAAGGTGTAGACCTGACCGGCTGGCACGTACTTGACCGCACTGGCGAGCAGCGCGGCAGGCAACAGGAGCAGCAGGATCAAGAGAGTCATGATGGTATGAGAAAACAGTAACTTGGCTAGGGTTCATGCCGAGCTGCGGCAACTTGATGATACAGGCGACTGAGCAGGCGAAGATTAACCTTGATTTAACGACAATCGGAAATTTTTAACAATGGCTTTCGTCACGAAACCGGGAAATCGGATGCAAGCGACACCCATGGAGGATCTCGTGTCGGCGGTCCTTATTGATGTCAGCAGGCGCCTTAAAAGCGTCAGTGAACCTAAAACCTGTCAGATGGCGCTTGGCTGCCTTACTAGAGGTCGATGCATAAGGCCCGCCAACTCTCGATCTGAGCCACCTGAAGGACTAGATCGGCCGGAAGACGCGAGGCTTTACCGCCGATGTAGCCTGTTTCAGCGCAAGACTGCGGATGCGATCCATTCGCATTTAGCTAACTAGGCTGCGCGTTTTTTGCGGTAATTGACCAAATGCGCCTCGACACATCGGGTTAATAGGCCGGTTGCGACAGATTTTCGGACGAGCCGGATAAGCGTGTTAGAACTCGAGCCGTCGATTTCCGGCCGTAGGTCGCCCTTAGGAGCAGGCTGCTTCCGACCCAGGCTGGGTGAAAACTCCTGGGCGAGTTTGCCCAACGGCCGCGTACGCGAATTCTTGGCGACTCTTGGAATACGAGCCCCCTGAAATCGAACTCTCGCCGAGCGAATTGCTCAAGTTTTGCCCAGTAGAAAAGCCACTTTTTCGCTTTCACACAGCCTGGACCGGAATCGGACATTCGAGGTGGTGCCGTTAACCCGGTTACCATGACGGTACAGCCAATGATCGTAGTCAGATACGCAGGCAGGAACGCGCCCAGAAGATCGCCGCCGACGCTGCCGATGTGGCTTCCAAGAAGCAGGAGCGGGCATGCCCAGGGGGAGGAATAAGCGGGAGCCAGGCGGCAGCAGGATGCTGGCGGGAACGCCAGCGAATCAGAAGAATTCACGATGGCTGACTTGGGGTCGTTGGTTATTTTTTGCCTCAGGCTGGGTAGCAGCCGTGTTTGTCGGCGTGCTCGAATTGCCAGCCAAGATCGTTTCCTTCTCGGAGAATTTCGCCCCGGCAAAGGAAACAACGCTCAATGCGGCGATCGACTACCAGAAGTACGTCGGGCGTTTTTCAAGTGACCCTAACTCGTGGGTGGGTAGCAACCTCGTTAGCGACGGCACTCATCCTCCCGATGACGGAGATATACAACTCGACATCGAGTACCTCGGACACGGTGAGTACAGCGGCGAGATTCGTTCGGCGTACATGGCGAAGCATGCCCTCGCTCCGTGGTCGAGGGTCATGATCGACGGGAAGGTAGGTCTCACTGGAACCTTCCAAGGCGTCGTATGGGACATCGTTAACGGCAGCCGTGCCTCTTACGCGTTGTTTCAATTGTCTCCGGAAGACAAGTCGAATGGCAGCCTTCGACTTACGCCAACATCTGCGAACAACATTTTTCCTGGCAAAGTTGTGCTGTGGCCCACTGATTTCGAAATGTCGGGAGGCGAGCACGGGCAACGCTTCGAAAACTTGCTTCACGAGGTCGTCGCCCGGCCTTCAAAGAACGAGAATGCCAAAAATGTCGAAAGTAAGAGTGATCCTTGAGCGTCCGCTTCTGGCCGATGCCTGCTGGTCGACTCCACTGGTGATGCTGCTGGTCAGGTCCGATGTCGGGAATGGGCAACTCGTTGGCGAAGGTGGGCAGTCTGGCTGCCGGCCGTGATGATTTTCGCTGGCAACGTTGGTCAGCTGTTGTGGCGAGGTTGGGCAGGCGGCTGGCTTTTGCACCTATGTGAGGCGCAACGGCGAACGCAGCATTCGAGATGCCCCGGTGCGCCTACTTCCGAGACACGCCCTTCTTTCGGCCTGGTCTCAATTGCGCTGGCTTTTCGGCGGCTGCAACGAGCTCTTCGTCGGTCAGGTCACGTAGGCGGCCGATCGCGGCCCTAATGACTTCGCTGCGGTTGCGCAAAATGCCTTGTCGACCGAGGCGCTGTCGAGCGTGTTCGATGGCACTCGCCTCCTTATCTGTGAGGCAGAAGCTCAGCTTGGGCGTGGTCTCCATATATCAATCATATCATTAGTATGATATTCTTCAATCAGTCGCAGTCCTTGCAACGACCCCAAGATAGAAAGACGTCTAGTGCGTCTGACAGCGAGATAGACAGCCACGCAAAGCTGGGTAAACATCACCCGAACCCGGAAACAGCTATGTCACGAGCAGATCTCCTAGTTAATTTGGTGAAGGCCGGTACCGAGGGCGACCAACAGTTGCTTCGTACGACTGTCGAAGCGATGGCCGCTGAAGAGCGCGCCAAGCATCATCATCAATTGGCAGATCGCCTGGTCCAGAATCTCGGCAAGGGGAAGTCGGGTTCTCGGCCGACCGAGGTTGTTCGCGCGCATGACGGCGGCCACGGCGGTCTATTGTTCGAGATCGAACCACGCCGCACGCTGGACGCTTTGCTGTTAAGTGACCCAGTTCGAATGGCCTGTCGAGAACTTATCGAAGAACAACATCGACGGGATTTGCTCCGATCGTACGGTCTGGAACCGAGGCATCGGGTGCTGCTCTCAGGTGCACCAGGAAATGGCAAGACATCAATGGCCGAGGCACTCGCCGCGGAATTAATGGCGCCTTTGTTCGTCGTCCGATACGAAGCCGTAATCGGCAGCTTTCTTGGCGAAACAAGTAGTCGCCTGAAGCGTCTCTTCGACTTTGTGCGAACACACCAATGCGTCTTGTTCTTCGATGAATTCGACACGCTCGGCAAGGAGCGCGGCGACACCAATGAGACGGGCGAGATCAAGCGCGTTGTCAGTTCCTTGCTTTTGCAGATTGACGCGCTGCCGAGCCATGTCGTTGTGGTAACGGCGACCAATCATGCCGAATTGCTCGACCGAGCAGTGTGGCGTCGTTTCCAACTGCGGCTTGACATGCCGGCTCCAACGGCAGCTCAGAAAGAGGTTTGGTTTGCCGATCTACAGAAGCGTCTGGGGACCAGCCTCGGCATGGCTCCTAAGACCCTGGCTGAAAAATTGCCAGCGACCAGCTTCTCGGATCTGGAGCAATTCTGCGAAGACGTCCAGCGCCGATACGTCCTGGAGCTTCCGGAAGCGAGCATCAAGAAGATCGTGGCTGATCGATTGAAGCAGTGGAAGGCGCGCTTTACTCTCTAACAGACAATCAATCGTCTAAGGAATTCGGATGGCTAGAGGACAGCTTCCACTTCTTATGTTTCCCGCTCGAGCAAAGAGCGAACGAGAAGGCCTTGGACGAAATATCGATAGCCTACGTGTCCCCGATATTGCCAGGCAGCGTGCACGGATCGGACCGCAACTCGCGGTACTCCAGGGTGCAATGGAGGCTAGGCGGATTCTGTTACAGCGATCTGCTCCGCTCGAGAACCCCGAACTGGTTCTAGTCCTGGAAGTGATCGGTGCGATCAGCAATTTTGCAAAGGCTGTCAGTCGGGTTGAAGGACTGGAATGGCTCTTCGAATTGGCCGAAGACCAGATTCCTCCCGATGAAGATTTTCATGAGGAGGATGAGGACAAGCGGGACAGAGACCTTAAGGGGCGCCTCTATCTTCTGGGAACCAATCAGCAGGCGCTAAATCAACTTCTCGGGCTCTGGGAGAGGTACCAACGCGATCCCAGCGCAAGGTTGGATCATGGCTTGGCTCCCTTCAAGGCCGTCTTCGCGCACCTCCGGTCTATCCGTCCATGGAACGCGACAGATCGGGTTGGAGACGACATTCGCGACTACTGGATCGATGAAGCGCAGAGCGGCAAGGCGTCCTCGCGCTTCGAGATTGAGGCCTGGTACCACGCTTCGAACCGAAAGAACGACGCGGCACGAGCAGAAATTGTTTCGCTCATTCAAGACCTGCGCGGTCAGGTGCTCAGCCACTGCGTCATCGACGCTATTGCATACCATGGACTGTTATGTGAGCTACCGATCGGGTCAGTACAAGAAATTTTAGACGGCGGCGTGCCGGATCTCCTTCTATCGCAGCGAATCATGTTTTTCCGACCACAGGGACAGTCCTCTGTGGGTGCCTCACCTGAGGAACAGGTGGAGGTCGCGGATCTTCCAACCGGGACTACGGCAGGCCAGCCAGTTATAGCCCTATTGGACGGCCTTCCGATGGGCAATCATGGGCTTCTGGCTGGCCGCCTAGTCATTGACGATCCGGATGGGTGGGAAGAGATTTACGAAGCCAAAGATCGCGTTCATGGCACTGCCATGGCTTCGCTGATCGTACACGGGGAACTCGACGCTGCATCCGATCCGCTGAGTCGTCCAATTTACGCGCGCCCTATCATGCGCCCGGATCCTCAAGACACGTACAACCCGCGACGAAGCGAACAAACACCAAATGACACATTGCTCATCGACCTCGTCCATCGAGCCGTGCGAAGGCTCTTCCAAGGGGAGGCTAACCAGGCACCAGTCGCGCCGACCATTAAGATCATCAATCTCTCGATGGGTGATCCGCACCGTGTGTTCTCGAATGAGCTGTCGCCGTGGGCACGGTTGCTTGACTGGCTCTCACATCAATTCGGAGTGCTTTTCGTCATAAGTGCGGGCAATGATGCTTCCACGATAAAGGTGGATGCTCCTCGTGGCGCTCTACAAGCCATGCAGGTGATTGATCGGCAGCGCGCCGCTTTGGCGGCTCTCGTCAAATCAAGCGCAGACAGGCGATTGATGTCCCCAGCGGAGTCGATCAACGCTTTGACTGTGGGCGCACTCCACGAAGATGTTTCGAACCCGCCGATTGTGCCGAATCGGTTCGATCTCTATCCACTGAACGGGATTAGCCCTCTTTCGCGCGTCGGGCATGGCTATCGCCGTGCCGTGAAGCCAGACCTTTTGATGCCTGGAGGTCGCTGTCTCCACAGCGAACAGCTCGTTGGCCCTCCCGAAGCCACCCTATTAAACGTGGTGAACGCAGCGGCAAGTCCGGGACACAGAGCGGCAATTCCTCCCTTAGGTGGTGAGGGGCCAAACAGCAGCGCCTATTTCAGGGGCACAAGCAACGCGACAGCGCTTGCCAGCAGGGCCGCTGCGCAGATCCATGAAATGCTCGAAGGACTGCGACAAGCGGTTCCAGGGGCTCCGACTCCCGAATACGATGCCGTGGTTATCAAAGCTCTGCTTGTCCACGGTGCTACATGGGATGGGATCTCCGAACCGTTGCTAAGCGCTCGCCCAGAACTGGCTGCAATCGCTGATGGCAACGAAAGACGACGTGCTCAAAAGGACTATTTAACACGGTGGCTTGGTTATGGCAGGGCCGACGTCGATCGAGCCATGACCTGCACAGAACAACGCGCCACGCTCCTTGGTGTTGGCGCCTTACGAGCTGGGGAGGCCCTGGAGTTCGTCATGCCACTCCCGCCGACTCTGGCAGGCAAACTTACCTGGCGAAGAGTCACCGTAACGCTAGCTTGGATCACACCCACAAACTCGAAGCATCATCAATATCGCCAAGCCAGGTTGTGGGTGACTCAAGGTCAGAACCCCCTACGCGTTGTCCGCGCCAACACTGACGACAGAGCTCCAAAACGCGGAACTGTCCAGCACGAAGTGTGGGAGGGGGAAGACGCTGTCGCTTTTACCGACGGCGCGACGTTCTCGTGCAAGGTCAACTGTGCCGAGGAGGCGGGTCGATGGGAAGGGTCCGTTCGATTCGCGATATGCGTCTCCCTTGAGGTCTCTGTCGAGACCGGAATCGAGGTGTACCACGAGATCCAGCAACGAATCGCCGCGCAAGTACCCATCTTGCAGTCGTAAAGCCCCAAATCAGTGGGCACCAGTCAAACAGAGTTCAATGGAGTCCTAGGTCAATTGAGACCGCAGGAGAGCTAGATGGCGTTCGATTGGGCAAAGATACGCGACATGATGATCATGGCCCATGGGATCCGTCGGGCGAATGACAAGTTCACCCTCTATTACGACGAGACCAACAACATCCGCAAATTTTTGCTGACGGATGATGGAACCAATGTCGTCCAGCACAAGAACTTCGTTCTAGGCGGTGTCGCTCTTCAGGAAGGGCAGGTTCTACCAGATATCTCATCGCTGCGCGCTAGCCTCGGGATGCAAGACAACGCGGCGGAAATCAAGTTTAGGCACGTGGCCAGCGGAGACTTCGAAGTGGTCTTGGCGTCTCGGAAGATGGGTTGTTTTTTGGCTTGGCTGACCGAGCACCAGCTGGCGATCCACTACTCAAGTATCAACATCGTCTATTGGTCCATCGTAGACATTGTTGACTCGATTTTGGCCATCGACCGGTTTGATGTATTTAGGATCCTTCAAATGGAAATAAAGAATGAGCTCTATCGGATTGCTTGCTTGGACAAGCCGACCTTCATGACCTTGCTGAAGCAGCACGGCTATCCGAACATCCGGCGCGGCAAGGTTGCAGATTTCATTTTCGACGTGGAGGCGTTTCTCGATCGCTACAAGTCAACGACCATAAACTTGCCCGCCCTCATGCTTCAAGAGCTGATCAGAAAGGCCCATGATCTCGTCGAACTTCCCTTCCTCGTCGATGATGAGGAGGACGTGCTCATCAGCAGCTTCAGCTCGTTCTACACGACTTCCATATTGCTCTTTAAGAACGCCGCACACGTCTTCGACCGCGAAATCCAAGTCGAGAAGAGCTTGAACGCCGAGGGGTTCAAACAGCGCGCGCTAGACACCGACTATCGGTTCTCCGACTCCAAGGTGGACCCAGGTATCCAGCTTGCTGACGTGACGGTGGGCCTAATCGGAAAGTATCAGGACTTCGTAGAGGGAAACCGGCTGCCGGAGCTACTGGCTCGAAAGAAGGCGTGGAACGCCACCCAATCCGAAAATTTCGATCTGCTGCGACGCCTGATCGACTTTTCAGACGATGTGAGCAACGGATTTGTTCATCGCATTACTGCCATGGACAGCGCATACAAGAACGATACATTCATGCACGGTCTGCCTTCTAAGACTCACCTATTATAGGGCATGGTTACCACCACAAACGGTCACGCGGCCTCATGCCGGTCAGGATTTCGGCACGCTGACCACAAACGACAGGCCCGGGTAATCAACCTAATCGGTGTGCGCATTCCGTCGAATATCAAATCTTGGTCGAATCTCCGATGAGTTCAAGGCCGCCACCGGGGAGCGTACGGACAAGTCGCCCCCGGTCATCTTCTCCAACATATCCGCCCTCGGCGCGCATCTTGGCCACAAAAGCATCGCGCTCCGGATTCGGACCGACCATGTACGCGGCCCAGAGATCGTGAAAAATGCAAGCCTCATCAGGCTCCAGTTGGTCGGCATCGAATTCACCACGCAAGGCAGCGTAAACGCGATCCAGCGTACGGCCGGGGGACGACTCAGTGGGGTCATCAGGAATTAGCGCTGCATCTGATTCGGGTAGCTTGGCATTCTTAACCATGTTCTCAACCCCCAAGGGCAACTTCAAACCGGCATTTGCGTTTCACCAATAGTGCGGCGGCGGCCCATCGACTGATGAATAGCGTCTGGGCTCCAGCAGATGGCGGGACGGCTGATCTTGCAGCGCCTCCCTCACCTGTTCCCGCGAACCAATGACACTGGACATGGATTCTAACCACCCTGGACAATGTCCAGGTGGGGCGTATCCGCCGTTCCGCAGCCTGGTTCGCGGCGATAGTCTCGAGAACGTATGCGCAACGACCCACAGGGCAGCACGACGAGTGGGCATGTCGCTTAGACATCGCACTCCGTGTCGCCATGCCAACTGCCTCGTTGTCCGGGGCAACGCGTTGCGGTTGAAGGACAGGTAATTCCGTTCAAAAAAATCAGGGCAGAGATCACGTGCGATCCAGCGAAACTCTCTCGGATTGCCGGCTCGACGAAGTACCAAAACCAGCATGCGGCAGACTGAGCCGAGATCCTTCGCCGCGTTGATCGGGACACTCGCCGGTGAACGGTATGCCTCGTAAGTAAGGCACGCGCGTTCAAAAGTCGTCAGCGTATCCCACACTTCTTTCGACTCGGGATGCCGCGACAGACCATCCATGAGTGCATCGATGGTCCGAAGATCCGTGCGAAGCCGGTTCGTAACGTCGACTTCAATCAGGCTCGGATCGTGAATCCAGCTAGGTGGAAGTATGCGGCTCCCGTCGCTGTTCGTATGAAGCCAATCGAACAACGGCGTTCCGTGAGAGGAGCAATGCGTCGCCAAGACATGGGCCCACCGCAGGCGAAAATAGGGTGTTCTGCGCTGCCGCAAATCGTCCTCAAAGCAACGGGGACAATAGTGCTTTCTGCATATTTGGTGCAGCAGCCAATCCCTTTCCGGTACCGGGCTAGCGAATGGCGCTAGATCTGCCCATTCCAACCCAGTCGCATCGAAAAATGGGCGCCGTGCCTCCCAGCAATCGAATGCATCAAAATCCCAACCGCGTTCAAAACGCGCTCCGATAGCGCGCACTGCACCCTCCCTAGTCAATCCGTAACGCTGGACGTTTCGGTCCAGCCATGATGACAATGATTCGTCGACGTGGGGACGGTCACAGTAGATGAAAGGACCGCCCCCATTGCGACTACGCAGCGCGTGTTTATCCACGGAGGGGCCTAGTGAATTGTTGTCCCATCAAGCGCTTCATGGGGAGGGGAATCCCATGGAAGTCGAAGCATTTCTGGTGTGATGGTCTCTTTTCCGGAAATGATTGCCTCGATGGCGGCGTTCTTTACTATGTCGATGATGTAACCAAGCTTCCCATCAGAGAGTTCAAGCAGCTTCGTGATCATTTCCCTAGTGCGCAGATTTACGTCCCCCTGCAACAGCAAGTTCGGCTCTAGACTGGCAAGGAGGTCAATCAGGTCATCGTTGTCCCTCCACGCGGGCAGCTTAATTTCACTGAACCGCGCGCGAAGGTGCTGATCGCTATCGAAGGCTTTTCCGGCCTGCTCAACCCCCATAGCAAGGACGGGCATTTTGAGCGAATTCATCAAATACTTGATGGCGTCGAGCACGCGTTGCTGGTCGCGCTCAGACGTCTTAAGCACATCTTGCGTCTCGTCCAGAATAAGCAGCCTGCAATTGATGTTTCGCAGCGTCATGGTTACGACAAGCTCGCGATCTGCCACCCGTGCGTTGCAGTTTACGGGTGCATTAATCTGTTCCAGTATTCGACCATAGACGGCTCGGGAAGTCGCAAGCCCTGATAGCTCAATCATGACCGCACAGGGACGGACGCTACCGATAAACGAGGACGGCGCCAGCTGTGAGTAGGCCTTCAGGATTGAGCACCCAAGGGTCGTCTTACCACTGTTTGTGGCGCCCGTAACAATAAGACCGGGGGCGCGGGAGCGGGGCTGTTGTTTAATCATCCATAGAGCACGATTCACAGCCTTTTTCAGTTGTGGGTGCAAAATAACGTGTTCCGTTTGAACCTCGATGATCCTTTCCGCCTTAGATGCGTAGCGGAGCTTCTCCTTCTTCGCGACGGCTTGAGATACCTGCGCGTCAAGCGCTGCTCGCATATCAGGGGCTTCCGGCAATGGCTGCGGAGTCGAATGGTTTAAGTCGGTCATGATCAGAACTCCATGATGTCGAATGGGGTAGGAACTCGATTTGGACTGAACGTCGTCACTGGGGCGGCTGGTTCTGTCGCTACCTGCCGCATAGGGAGCGCTTGCACGTTCTTGTCTCTTTCGACTTTCTTGTGTGACGCGCGATGCGCTTGGCGCGTGGCTTTCTGACTGGTGGCAACGAGTGCCTTGTTGGCGTCATGACCGGCGATGCGGTCGTCGATTCGCTGCTGAATGCTTCCCGTAGTGCGCTGCGCCGAACTTAGCTTTTGCCATTCGACCACTGACATCTGCGGCACGTCCGGACGTACACAGTTCACAATGATGACCTGGCCGAAAGGGTTGACGAAATACACGCGGCGAATGTCACGGGAATCGTATCGAATCGCATGCTTGGCGCCCTTGGCAACGTAGTCACGCAGTTCGTCCGACCAGTACCGCATGCCGTGCATGTTGATACCTACGCGACTGATGGGACGCTCGCAGTAGGGGAGAAAATCAACGAACAGACGCATACATTGCTGATCTGAGAGCTCACACGCCGGGGATGTTTCGGGAGAGCTCTTACTGCGCCATGCTTCAATCGGCGGCATGCCGATACCGCGATGCACTACCTGGTGGTAGTGCGCTGTGATTTCCGTAACCATCCACTGCCGAAATTCGGACAGGGTGAGACAGGCCCTTCCTTCGACGTCTTGACCATCTTTTGCTCGTACGTCTCGCTGCGTTGCGCCGGGGAGCATGCGCAAGCGTCCCATCATGGTCCCAATGAGACGTTCAATTATTCCGCCCCAGTGTGGACTACCCACGGGGCGGTATCGAAGTTCGATGCCATGCTCCTGGCAACCCCGCTTTACCGCAATACCGTGAAAGTCGTGGCCGTTGTCGGTAAGGATCGCTTCGATCTTTCCAGAACAAGGCCAATCCACGCCTAAAAGGTCAAAGTCGAGGTAGCGCGCCAACTGGTCTTTGGGAAGCACGATGGAAAGAATGCACATCGCGAGAGAGGAGCTGGTGGGCGCCTCGAACGAAATGTGGAATCCGACGATGCACCGCGTGGAGACAGAAATCGCGAAAGTGACCCAGGGCCTTCCAATAACCATGCGCCTCGTATCATCGGACACGAGGAGAATGTCGGCCAACGTGTGGTCTATTTCGATCAACTCCATAGGTCGCATTGCGAGCAGTGTTCCGGGTACCGGCTTGAACTTTTCCCGTGCTCGCTTGGCACCATGTCGCCTCTGCACTACGTATTCCGGCGCAATGGCGTTGAGGCGATTACGCACGGTTTTTTCGCAAGGGCATACCAGTCCTTGCTTCGCGCACTCCAATTCCAAGTGGTCCATGGCGACCCTGAGACTTGGTCGCTCTCGGGTCAAATAAGCCTTTTCTATGGCTTCGTGCAGTAATGCCTCACGTTGGACGCCGAGGTAACGACTTCCCTTTCGACGTCCTGGTTTTTGAGCCAAGAGAGCGGACACCTTTGGTTCTGTTTGGTACTCCCGACGAATTCGCCAGACCGTTCGTTCATCTACACCAAGAGACTGCGCGGCCATCGCCACCGCCTTGGTCTTGGCGCAAGCACCCTCGATTGCCCGGCACGCATCGGCTTTTTCAGCAGCTCTTTCCCACTTGTCGGCGTCGATAGCTGCCAACGGCAAGCCGCGATCGATTTCATCTAACGGTTCGAGAGGCGTCAGGTCAGACCTCGGCACAGTCCGTATTGCCTTTTCACCAGCAAGGCGGATCAGGACGTCAGGACTTGTGTCGGGGTTCTCTACGACTTCTCCGCTATGCCCGTTCCAAGCGACGGGTCGACCTTCCGCAAACAGAGCTTTAGTCGACATGGCTGCTCTCCCCGCTGCCACTGAAGTCCTTTTCAGTGATCACAACTAACGGCAGAGCCGTCGACAATGTGACGGCGGCTTGTCGCTCCATCAACTTGTACCGATAGCGATCGGCCTGCTGTTTCGTTTTTACCTCAATGAGGAAGCATTCCAGCTTTCCTGCGGTCTTGCAGGCGTACGCAACAAGAATGTCGGGCGTATAGCTGCGCCTCTCATGACCTGCGGTGTAGTGGATCGATACGGGTTGTGTGGCCACCGCGACGCACTCGGCGCATGAGGTGAGGGCCTTGAGCACTTTCCGCTCGAGCCGGCTTTCCACCGGAAGCAGTGCTTGGCCTGGCCACGTCGGCGCATAGCCGGTCGAGTGGCGGCCATGCGACAACGGTATCGAGCGCGACCACCAATCCAGATGTTTTATCGTGATGTCGGCATGGGAATCTTTGGCCAATGTCGAAGCACTTAGCAAGACGCGAGCGCGCTCGCGTAGAGCATTTTGGAGATCAAACTGCGTAGTGTTCATGATCACCTCTAATTAGTTAGAGGCGAGCCGGTTGCGCGCGAACATACCCCTTGAACGTCATTCAAAGGAGGTATACGCTAAACCTGTCGGTGTCCAAATCGACGGTTACAACGATCGCCCAGGCCGCAAACCTGGGCTTTCGCGTTTATGGGGCTCGCCAAACGGCGTCACCAAGAAGACGCTTATGGGTGTGTTGGTACCTCCCTTGTGGCAAAGATGGGCTTGCAACGAGCCTTTGACTGACTAAGGAGGCTTAGCAGTCGCCAGCAGACTTCACTCGTTAAAATGTAGGGCGTCGAAACGCCTGGCAGGGGTGTAAAGGGTTCATTCCGAAGACGAAGCCGCCATGCCGAAACCGCGTCTGCGATAAGCGCGTGGGCGTCTTGCAAGGGGATAGTCGGTCCCCGCTGCTCAAGTTGACATTGCACCCAATCAGCCGCGTCGCGAGATGTGTGGTCCACGCGGGGGAGGTAACCCTCCCGCGACGCGAAGCCATCCCACCACGAGCTAGGCATCTGTCGACTCCGTTGCGGGAGTGGCGTCCGTGGGGCTTCGCACGTACGCCGGGAGAATCGACTCCAACCAGCTCCTAACGTCGCTTGTCGCTGCAAACCACCCACGCCGCCCGGGAACCTGAAACATCGTGATCGGGAGCCGCCCCTCAAGCCGGGCGCGAGATAGCGCACTCGTGGACTCGAATCCCATCGCTCTCGCCGTTGCGGTTGAGCTAAGAAGGGCCGTGTTCGGCAAGTACAGCTCGGTGCGAGCGGAGACGCGATCTTTCGCCACTTAAACCCCCAAAGGCCGACAAGAGCATGTTTGATGCAGCTTACGCCTTAACTTACCGCATAACAACCATAAGTGATTGATTTTTCAAGTGATATATGTATGTCACGTCAAAATCGAGATGCGCCGGGCAACACTTTGAAATCCCTGTCATTGGGACTGGTGACTTTCAGTAGGCTGCACGCGATGCCTCCAGCGATAGCTGGTGAGAGCTGTCTTGGCGCTCTGGTCCCATAGAAGCGAGGTAGCCGCGAAGGGCGCAATCGACGAACAAACCCGCACACGTGCTCGATGCCAGAGCCGCATTCGGATCGTCTGTTAGCCTGAAAAATTTTGTGGCTGCCTTCGCTGGACACTGTGCAGCCGAGGCAGCGCTGTAACGCAGAATCCACAGCCCCTTGTGCGTCGTCGACGTATCTATTAGGGAACAAGATCCCTATCAGATCCTCGTCTAGATTTGTGCGTCGGCACCTCGTTGCCGATGCACGAACGGCCGATCAGGCGGACTTTAAGGTCGCTGGCCTTCGCAACGGGAAAGTCGATGTCGATCTGCGCAACCACGTGACGAAGTTGGTCGTCACATTTTCTGCAACGGTGGCAGAGCAGCTACAGCAAGCGACCGCGCGTGCTCGATTGCAGATTGAACAGCGCGACGACAGCAAAGAGAAGAGCTGATCCGGGGCGGAAAGTTGACCATGGTCAATGCACACAAAACACTTACGCTGAGCGACGTAAGAGTGGCGCCGATTGATGATCGACATGGCAGTCTGCCGGGCTTTATAAGTCTCTTCTTATGTGAGGAACTTGACCAGCGGCTAACACGGCAGCGCAACGATCGGCGAAGGCGATTGGCACCGCAAGCGCACCCAGATGCTGGGCGCGCGTCAAGCCAACGTAGAGCACGCGCTTGGCCTCTGCATCGGTGCGGGCTTCCCACGATTCAAACAGGGCTTCGCACCGGTTTTCAGGGGCACGATTGGGTGGAATCACGACGCATACGGAGCCGTACTCACGGCCTTTCGCCTCGTGAATCTTGGCGCATGTCAGGCCCAGATCGACCGGTATTTGAAGGTGGTTCGACCATTGCGCATTGGTTGGCTTCCGAAAAAAATTACGCACGGTCACGCCGGCCGGCAGCGGAAGGTTCAGTTGTTCGGCCTCCAGATGCACACGGGCTACCCAGGCGAGCCGATCAGCGTCGGAATTCCCACAGGCCTTGGGAAGGCTCATGAGGAAACTCAATGCACATCTCCGATGTGCACGCCGATCTAGGCCAACGCGTTCGACGGTGCGCAACAGATGCTCGTTCTCTTGGCGCAACTTCATTAGGTCTAGCAATAACGTCTCCACCGCCAGAACTACAGCTTCCCTCGTTCGCGCCGTTGCGGCAGGTGACCAGAACTCTGCCGTTTTGCGAGCGAGCGACTCGATCCGCGAGCTTCCGTTCGAATCGCTGGGAACAACCCCGGCGGCACGCTGTGCGACCTTGCCCGAATGCGCCAGGACGATCGCGTCCGTTGAATCCAAGCTAAGTTCAGCAATCCGATCAAGGAAAGCCCGCCCGATCGTCGCCGTCGGACTTCGACCGCCGTACGTCAGAAGCAAGACCGGATGCGAAACATCCGCGGTGTCGCCAACAGACTGATCCACCTGGCCACCGCCCCTGAGGGTGGCAGCTAGTCGGCAGACAGCAGGGCTGCTACGGAAATTGCCCGTTAACCCTAGATGCGAATCAACGAGATACGTTTCTTTGAATGCCTGGACACCCGCAGGATTGCCGTTGCGGAATTCGTAGATCGACTGGTCAGGGTCGCACACGAATGTGACATGCACGCCATGCGATCTGAGCCAAGAAAGGATCTGCAGATCGAGCGGATTGCAATCCTGGCCTTCGTCCACCATGACTTCATGGAAACGCGCCGCCAGTGCGCGGCATAGTGCTCCGCCATTCACGGGATCACGAATTAGCTGCAGCGTTTGAACCCGCGCATCGCCGGCGCTCAAATAGCCGGCCTGCAGCAAGCCACGTCGCCGGTGTGCCGCTGCCTGCTGATACCGGACTCGGTGCCGGAGGACATGATTGCGCAACCCGGTGTGTCCAATCCTCATCGGATCAATCACGTTGGTCTCCGGGTCGAACATGTCCAAGCTCACCGCGTCACCTTGGAAGGCATATTGTCCGGCCAACCGGATATTGACGTCCAGGCGATCCCAACCGTCGAGAATGATCGGCCGCATTGTGCTTGCAGATCCACAGACAGGCAGCACCACGAAATGTCGAACGAAAGCATCAAGCGTTCCCATAAAACTGGGATGCTTTAAGAGTGGGGCGAGCCCGGCAGCCTGACAGCGTTCTCGGAACTCATCGACGGCAGAGTTCGTGAACGAGAGTACCGCCACGCCTCGACGTTGTGGCAACGCGGCGGCGATTTTGACCAGGCGAGCAATGATCGTGCGGGTCTTTCCGGCACCGGGGCAAGCATGTACGAAGGCACCGCCGAGGTGTGTGGCGAATGCTTCCTGTTCTGCCGTCAGACCGTGAATCCCGGTCATGCTTGCGCAGCGCCACGAATCGCTTCATCGAGATAGCGCGGCACGACAAACGGCTCGCCCGCCGCAATACGTGAAGCGATGGCCTGCGCCAGATCACCCTTGCGGGTCTTCTTCGCCTCGATCAACTTGAGAAACGCGTCGGGACGATCCTGCACTGCGGTGCCCTCGATCCTATCCGTCCAATCGCGACGAGAGTTGCGATGCAGACGAAGAAATACACCCTTTAGAAAGGCTTCGTTCCCAGCACCGAAAATCTCGTGCTCTAGCGTGTGCTGATTCGTCAGTACCGCCAACGCCTGCGGCGCACCATGGGTCGCAGCGAGATTTTCCAGGTCGATCTTCCGATTCCCCAACACCGTTGGGTCCGCGTCGGTGATAACGACCAGTCGGTCAGCGATACGCGCATCGCCATGCGGTCGCAGCAACACCTCCACGTAGGGACGGAAGTCCACGCCCTCGATCGGCACGATGACCGTTCCCTTGAACCGGAGCCATCCATCGGCATCACCGGCGAGAACAAGCTTTTGTGCCAACACGGGCAACAGCAGCGCCTCAGCGATTCCTTCGACTAGGATGGCCCTGTTACCGAACAGCAGCGCGGAGCGGGTCACGTCTAAATAGCGACTGATCTTATCCAGCGTCTTTGGCTTGAGCCCGAGTTCAGCGATGGGCACGCTGACCGATTCCGAGATCGCCACCCCATTGTGATCGCGACGACGCGAACGCATGACCACCAGATGCACTGGAGAGACCCATGCCGTCAGGTTTGGTGAATGGGTTGTCACGACGATCTGGATGCGGCCTTCCGGCCTGCCCGCCTCGACGACACGATCCGCCGATTGGCGTGCCTTGTCCAACAGGAATTCGAGTGCCAGCACCTGTAGTTGAGGGTGCAGATGTGCTTCCGGTTCTTCGACGAGAAAGATCGTGAGGTCAGCTTCCTTGGCTTTTGCCAGTTCGACGACCACCGTGGCCATGTAGAGCAGATTGGAGTAGCCAAGACCAGAGGCCCGGATGTCTTCGGGCACAAGGCCGGAATCGGCCAGACGAAATCTCAAGTCGCGAGCGACATCGAGCAGGGTTTCGGCACCGAAGTCCAAAGTTGCCGTCTGCGGACGGACCCCATTAGTCAGCATCCCCAGGGCGTTACCGATCTCCGCGTTCATCGTCGTCAGGATGTCTGGCCTGGCGTCCGCGCGCCTGACGCCAGCAAGGAAGTTCTGTTCTTGATCCTTCGGCAGAAAATGGCGAAGCAGCGCCATGACACGTGTCCCGCTGCCCGTGCCAAGCGCCTGATGCGCGTCGCGCAAGGGCGGCAAGTAGACGTGTCGGATCAAGTCAGTGGAGCCGGCCTCCGGTTCATTGGTGTCGAAGCGTCCGGCCCAGACAGTGGCCTTGCCACGCGGTGCGCGCTCGGACCTCGACTCATACCGATAGCCGAAGACGGCTTCGTTCTTGGTGGGATCAGGGACCGCCGAGATCAGCAATCCTTTCAGTGTGTCGCCAAGTTCTCGGAAAACGCCTTCGATCTGGAAGTTCGGGACGGTCGCATGGCGTCGGACATCTTCATCTTCCGGATACCGCTCTCGGCGTCCGCTCAACGGCAAGGTGAGCAACCGAATTGCTTCTACAACGTTGGACTTGCCGCCATTGTTCTCCCCGACCAAAACGGTCAGATCGGGGCGGAGGCTGACGGTCACATTGTCGCAGGATCGGAAACGCGAAATTGTCAGACTGCCTAGGTGCATGATGCTTCCCTTTCCGGCTAAACAGGCTCGGATATATTTTTTGTGCAACTCTCCCAACACTCTATCGGTCGGCTTCCACGCCACGCCCTTGAAGAAGTGAGCAGTTCTCTAGATGCCCTCGCAGGTCTGTATTGCGCCGTCGTTCTGAAGCGAGCGCCCAGTCGAGAACCCTTCCAAAGAAGACATATCTCATTTCCCGTTGTGCAGACGGCGCAGAAATGTCCGGCCTGTGATAAGCGCGAGATGCAACCGAAACGTGCTGTGGTCCTCATCCGAAAGCCCTGGATGCGATCCGTCGGTGTGCAGCATCTTGAACAGCCCATTGATGTAATTCTTGCCATCAGTCGTCCACTCGTTCCTGTCCATCGACAGGAATCCGTGCGTTGCCAAGAGTACGCGACGATTTTCAGACGAAGGCTGTTGCAAAGCTTTTTCGGGCTCTATCCGCAACGCGATATCACTGAGAAGTGCTTCCAAAAAACTGCGCGTCTGGCTGTTCGCAGCCGCCCAATCGCCCCGCGTATGCGCTTCAATCGCCTGGTTAAGGTGCCCCATGGGCACGATAAAGTTGAAGTGCTTCAGGAGCTGATGCACTTCGTCGTCGGCCACTGGCAGATCTACCTCTTCGGGCAGAGCTGCGCGCAGTAAAGGCGCACGCGAGCCGTCGTCCCACGACACAACATAGCCATCGAGAGCCAAGCCGCGAAGGAACGAAGCCTGCTCAGGTTTTCCGTATGCGGGAACACTTATCTCGACCGCAATGCGTACAGCTGCCTCGGCCAGCGTCATCTGCCCGTTCACTGTAGTTACGATCTGGGTGGCGTGCCGTGTGATCGCTTGCGCAAGTAGAGCGCTTTTGGCTGTCACGCTTTTAGGCGAGGCCAGCGCAATGTCGTTGTCGAGTTCAAGGCGAACAATCAGCTGGTCAAACTTGGCCTGCGTCAAGGCCGCTCCCAAGAACTCGATGGCGGCGACGATCGTGGGGCGGGTGAACGGATAGGCCTTCATCGGGATCTTGCTCAACCGAACCGAATGCCAAACAGCCCACCGTCTTCGGTGGCATCAGTCAGGCGCGTTGGAAGCACATGATCATTTAGATCGAATCCCTCAATGGTTTCTTTGAAGGCGTCGTCTTCGTTCATCGTCACGATGTACTGAAAGCCAAGTTCCTGAGAAATCTCCGAACCAAGACGCAAGGCGCTGATCACCTGTCGGCCGTCAACACCGTCGAACAGGTGGCTGTCATGGATCAAAAAGCCGGGTCCTATCTGCCGCTTGTGGCACAAGCGCATAAGCATCATGTCGAAGCAGAAGATCTGCATGCTCTTGATGCCCTTGCTGCGTTGACCCTGCATCGGAAACTTGAACATCGGGCCATTGGAGGTTTCGTCGACGGTCATGCTGCCGGCCGACTCGTAGAGTCGTTGCGACGTTTCCTCGAAGGCAACGATGGCTTCGGCCAGCCGATCCTTCTGCTCGGCAAAATCGCGCCGCAGCCGGATCGTGAGCCGGTTGCGCTCGATCTCCAACTCGTTCTTCGTACCTTCGAGCTGCTCGGCCGCTTCGAAACGCTGCCGTAGGGATTCCACTTCCGATTCCAGGCGGCCTAACTCCCCCTGCAGCTTGAGGAACTGGTCCAGTGCACCGTGGCTCCTGAGGATGCCCATGATTTCCGCACGTCGCTGGTCGAGTTGCGCTTTCTGACTGTCGCGCAACTCGATGCGGAGCTGCGCTGCTTCGAGTTCGCTGGACAGATAGTCCTTGCGATTGCGCACGACCGATTGATGAAAGCTCTTCACATCCTCATAACGGCGCTTCACGAGGCCTGGAAGTGCAACGCCGGCTTCCTGATAGATCGCTTGCAGGTCTTCCAAGTCAGGCGGAATCTCGGAGACCAACGCACCTTCGAGGTCATGGATGGCCGTGAAGTCTATGGTGTTGGCATTGGCCAGTTCATTGAGCTGGCGTGTCAGCTTGGCGCTTTCGACTTCCAGTTCCCGGTACTCAGGCAATACCTGGAAGGTTTCGATTTCCGAATAGAGTTTCTTGAGACGAGCTTCCTGCAGGGTCAACTGCGTACGCAAGTCAGCGGCCTTGCCGATGATCGAACCGAACGCTCCCGTACCCGCCGCCTTCTTCAGTTCTTCCAAGGTCTTTTCACGATCGCGAACCGCTTGCCAGTCGCGCGCAATCTGCCAGTCCAACCCAAAGAGGAACATCAGCGCCATTTGCATGTCGCCCGTTCCCTGCATTGTGGCCTGCTTCTCCGGCGTCGTGAATGCACCACTCATCTGGCGACGCACAAAGTAAGCGAACAGTGACCGGAACGAAGGGGGCTTGCTGCCTGTGGCTTCAAGGCTGCTCAAGCCGAACATCTCCTCACCGAGGAACGCGACCCAATCGGTTGCCGACAGTTTGCGTTTGGCCGCCGGTGGCGTTGTTACATAGATCTTGGCTTTGGCACTACCGCTGCGCTCGACGACGGTACGCGCATCCTTCAAATCGAAGTCCATGCCGAAGGTGTATTCGGCCAACTCTGGCGTGCGGAAGATGGAATCGGGGCCGGCTTCCGAGCCGGTCAGAAAATGAACTGTTTCAATGAAACTCGTTTTACCTGCGCGATTGCGCGTTTGCTTACTACTTGCACCTTCGGTTTTTTGGGCCAACAGCACGTTCAGACCCGGCTTTAGATCGCCGAGATTCTTGAAGGTGGGCAGCGTGCTGAAAAGGTTGTGGATCAAACTTCCCTCCGTGCCACAAGGCCGTTTTCAAGTTCGATGGTTCCAATGGAATACAGCAGGTCCAGCGCAAGCACGAACCAGTCATAGGTGATTCGTCGAGGGCGCGCGGTACCCAGCCCTTGTTCCTGTCGGTTTAATTCCTCCCACAACGCGGAAACCGTTTTGGGACGCGCGAGAAAAGTCAGAACATGACCGCCCACGGTGAGCAGCGCTCGATCTTGCGGGAGATGCTTGGACGGCAGGATCATGTTGACCTCACCGCCTGGGCATCTTCGAATATTTCGCACTTGTCGAACAGATAGGCCATGACCGCCAGCACCGCCGCCTTGTGGGTAGGTGTCGTGTTTACGACTCCCCCCGCCCAGGTCTCAAGACGGCCGAAAATTTCGTCAGGATGAAGCGGGGGCACCGTATCTCTCAGAGCCACGTACTGGCTCTTGAATGCGGACGCAATTTGCTCGCCATAAACGGGGTTCTTCCAGCTATCGAAGAACTGCATCACCAACGGCGATTTCTGCATCCCAATCTTCAAAAAATCGGCGACTGCTGCAGACAGAAGATTTGCCTCGATTTTCCCCCGCGAGACATCCTTGACTTCACACGTCGTTGGCGCGGGAGCAACGTTGATGTGCGTGAGTACGGCCATCAAATCGCTATAGCCCAGATTGACGTTTGCTTCCATGGTCAGCGAGGGGCCGAACCAGGATTCCAGGTCTTGCAGATTGAGCTGGCGAAACTTCGACAGCATTTCATCCCAACCACAGTGGCCAATCTTGATCTTCGGGTTTTCTTGCGCGAGCTTGGCCAGCGCTTCGATGATGTGTGGACCTAAGCGCCCATCGGGGGCGTTATGGACAAAGGTCCACTCATCAAAATATTTCTCCCAATGCTCTTTTGCGCCTTCGAAATCCTCATTGATCTTTTTGATGGCTTCAGCAGCACTCAACTCATTTGGTGCATAGCTTTGAAACAGCGTACGAGTCGAAGGCAGGTATCCGTCATTCTTCCGGTCGCCGACATTGCCCCAGGGGCGGCAGGCCATGAAATCGTTCGGGTGGGCCTTCGCCATTAGTTTTTCAAAAAGGTGCTGAAATCCGTCCCCCTTGGCTTCAAGGAAGATGATGCGGAAATCTTTTTCGTAGCCGAGTTGTTGTATGCGATCCATGCGGTTCAGGGCCATGACTGGTTGAGTGTTTTCAGGCACAACCTCATGGCGTCTTACGATCCGAATGGGGAAGGACGCGATTGACGTCAAATGGCAGCGCTTTGTCCGCTGCGATGCGGATTAGCAGCATACGGATGGCATCCGAAACGGACAGTCCCATCTCGGCAAGGACGCTGCTCGCCTCTTCTTTGATATGCCCGTCTATCCGGGCACGAACGACGTCAGTGCTAGCCATTTCATATGCTCAGAGGCGGGTGTAGCTACATTGTGGCTCACTTGGGCTTTTAAGTCATTTACTTTTTGTCACGAGTGGCATTACATCCCGGCGTGCCGCCGTCGGGCTCGCGAGCGTTGCCCGCACCCCGTGCAGATCCTTGTAGCGCCAAGCTTTGCTGGGCTTTTCGCGGACTTCGCCACTGAAGGGTCCGACTGTCCGGAGATTGCAGTGTCGGCAGGCTCGTCGCAACCGGTGCGGCTGCGATCAGGCTGGCGAAGAGGGGCTGTCTTGGCCAGGTTGTAGAGGCGAGGCGCGCCATGACATCAGGCGGTGCGCCCCTTGATCCACCTAATCGCGATCTTTGTCGTCGTAGTTCTCGCTACGCACGACAACAATCGCAATCAAGGCCAGCAACCCGAACCCAATTCCGTAGAACAAGTACTGCATTAATTTATCCTTTGGTCGGCATCCCATAGCCCCAACATTTCACGGCCGTTGAGACCGGTTTGTTTTGCCCCTCTGATCAGCATGTCGCAAAGCGCGCCTAGGGCCCACTGTCCCTAAGCTAGATTCAACTGCGCACTGATAACCCCTATTTGAGCATGATCGGGTACCGCGGCCTTTCGTGACTGGAGCGGCGTTCGCCGCTATTTGGCGTCAGTTGGCAACAATTGGGAGCTTATTGGCGTCAGTTGGCACCAGTGCGATCCTTAGCTCGGCAAAAATTTGGTTCTCAGTCATAGCTTTATTTGAACTGACAGCAATAAGGGCAGCCGACATCTCGTTCATGCCAGCTCGCCCCAATAATCCTGGTTGACGCGGACCGGACCGCCCTGGAAGAAGCCCGCTCGACTGTTCAGGTGACTGGCTGCAACGAAGCATGAACCTTGCCAGAGAGCGTATCGGCGGGACTCGGCCCGACTGTAGGCAAGCCCTCCCGATCGCCGGAAAACGGCGCGCCCCGCGCCCCGCGCCCCGCGCCCCGCGGCCTTGCGCGACATACGCGAATTCGCTGCCGACCGACCAACTCCAGGCAAGGACGCGCTCCGCTCACTGGCGGTCATTTCTGCCGGGCGACCATGATTCGTCGCAAATGGACGCCCGATGCGTTCAGCAGCAGCGTCCACCGGGGACGGAATACGCAAGGCCGCCCGATATCGCCCCCTGCCCCGGCCGACATCCATGGGTTTCGTCGGGCGCGGTCGCGGAAGGGCGCAGCGCGAGACACAGGCCGAAATTTTCCTGCCGGTTGCTGCGCCGCCACAGCGACGGATCACGGCATGGCTTGCCGACAACTGGCGCAGGTTCGGCGATTTGCCGGCGGTCCCTTCAATGCCTCGACCAGAGCCTCCCGCAATGCAGCAGAACCCTCGCTTTACAGGCACTTTACAAGTCTCGATGAAAACGTTTACGTTGGCGCCACTAAAGGGTTTCGGAGCCTTCGGGCAATCTCCATATGGCGGCAGCAACCATCAAAGATGTGGCGCGCGAAGCCAAGGTGTCCGTGGCTTCCGTTTCGCGGGCCATGAACGGCGGCAGCGGCGTGACCGCGGAGACCAGTCTGCGTATCCAGCAGGCCGCCGACCGCCTGCACTACATCCCGCACGCCGCCGCACGCATGCTGATCACCCGGCGCACCAACACGATCGGGGCGTTGCTGCCCGACCTGTATGGCGAGTTCTTCTCCGAGCTGATTCGCGGCATTGACCTGGCCGCCCGCGCCCGCGGCCTGCACCTGCTGGTCTCCAGTTCGCACGACGGGCTCGACGAAGCGGCGGCAGCCGTGCGCTCGATGCAGGGCCGCGTCGATGGGCTGCTGATCCTGTCCGGACGCGTCGATGCCGCTTTCCTTCGCGCCAACCTGCCCAAGACCTTGCCGGTCGTGCTGCTCAACAGCGCGGTGAAAAGTGCGGCGTACAGCGTGCTCAATGTCGACAACCACGCCGGCGCCAGCGCGATGGTCCGGCACCTGCTCAAGGCCGGCCATGCCAACGTGGCATTCATCGCCGGCCCGGAAGGCAATTTCGACGCGGCACAGCGCGACAAGGGCTACCGCGCGGCGATGACCAGATACGCACCGGACGCGCCGATCAATATCGTCCCGGGCGATTTCAGCGAGGAGTCCGGCTACCGCGCCGGCCGCGAACTGCTGGCGCAAAAGCACCGCCCGGATGCCGTGTTCGCCGCGAACGACATGATGGCCGTCGGCTGCCTGACCGCATTCAAGGAGGCCGGCCTGCGCGTGCCGCAGGACATCGCGCTGGCCGGTTTCGATGACATTCCGATCGCG
The DNA here is from genome assembly GCF_042657065.1 of Rhodanobacter ginsengisoli. Classification (NCBI taxonomy): domain Bacteria; kingdom Pseudomonadati; phylum Pseudomonadota; class Gammaproteobacteria; order Lysobacterales; family Rhodanobacteraceae; genus Rhodanobacter; species Rhodanobacter ginsengisoli. The sequence goes on along the minus strand of NZ_JBHSNF010000005.1, from coordinate 128,406 downwards.
CGCTATGTCAGCCCCACGCTGAGCACGGTGCGCGTCCGCATCGTGGATCTGGGCCGCCACGCACTGGAGCACCTGGCCGGGCTGCTGGAAAACCCCGATCAGTCACCCGCAACCGCGCAAACGCTCGGCTGCGAAATCGTCGTCCGCGAATCGTGCGGCGCAAGCACTACCTGAGCGTCATTCAAACAACAGCGATCGCCGATCGCAGGTCAAATTTGCCGGGGAGGGTCATCATGAAAACGTCGTTGCATCTAAGAAAGAAATTGCTTGCCAGCGTCATCGGTGCGTCGGTTGTGGCCATTGCGGTTGCTCCGACGGTCTCCTGGGCGCAGACGGCCAACGCCACCTTGCGCGGCAGGGCCCCGGTCAACACCGCGGTGACCGCCAGGAACATCGCCACCGGCGTCACGCGCCGCACCACGTCCTCCGCTGACGGCAGCTATGCGCTGGTCGGCCTGCCGCCGGGCACCTACCGGATCGACGCCGGTCCCGGTACCGAGAAGATCGTCACCTTGACGGTGGCATCCACCGCGACACTCGATCTCGCCGCTGCCGCGCCCGCTGCCGCGGGCCCGGTCACCACACTCACCGGCGTGACCGTCTCGGCCACCACCCTGGCCGAGGTGAAAACCTCCGAAGTGGGCGCGACGATTTCGCAGCATCAGATCGAGACGATCCCGCAGGTGTCGCGCAACTTCCTCGAGTTTGCCGATACCGTGCCGGGCATGGTCTTCAACGTGGACTCGTCGGGTCATACGTCCTTGACCGGCGGTGCTCAGAACGCCAGCAGTGTAAACGTTTACATCGACGGTGTCGGCCAGAAAAGCTACGTCAAGCAAGGCGGCGTCAGCGGCCAGTTCGCCAGTCAGGGCAATCCGTTCCCGCAGCTGGCGATCGGCCAGTACAAGGTGATCACCTCGAACTACAAGGCCGAGTACGACCAGATCTCCAGCGCCGCGGTGACCGCCGACACCAAGTCCGGCACGAACCAGTTCCACGGCGAGGTGTTCGGCACGTACACCAACGACAGCCTGCGCGCCAAGACGCCTGCGGAAGAGGCGCAGAACAAGAAGGCCAAGTCGCACGAGAAGGAATACGGCTTCGCCGTCGGTGGCCCGATCATCCAGGACAAGATGCACTTCTTCTTTACCTATGAGGCCAAGAAGTTCAACACCCCGATCACCGTGGTGCCGGGCGTCACCGGTGTCACCAGTCTCCTGCCGTCCGACGTGGCGGCACAGGCCGGCCCGTCGAACCTGCCGTTTACCGAGGATCTGTACTTCGGCAAGATCGACTGGGAGCCGACCGATCGCGACCGCTTCGAACTGAGTGGCCAGGTCCGCAAGGAAGACCAGTACGACAATATCGGCGGCGTCACCGCACCACCCGCCGGCATCGACGTCATCAACAACGACACGCGCATCGCCTTGCGCTGGCAGCACAGCGGCGATGCGTATTTCAACGAGCTGCTGTACACCCACGAGAAGTCCTACAACAACCCCACCTCGCTGGGCAGCGGCGACGGCGCGGTCTATACCTATGACCCGCAGCAGGATGCGACGATCCTGATCACCGGTGCGGCCAACGCCCTGGCAACCCAGAAAAAGGGCCAGAGCGGTCCCGCGCTGCAGGACGACCTGACCTTCAACGACCTCGAGTGGCATGGCGACCACGTCGTCAAGATGGGTATCAAGTACAAGGCGGTGGATCTGAACGCCCAGGACGCCGGCACCAGCAATGCGCAGTTCTATTACAACGTCGACGCCAGCGGTTCCTCGGCCACCCCGTACAAGGCGTTCTTCCCGAACCCGGTGCCCGGGCTGAGCCCGGTGGCGAAGTCGTCGGACAAGCAGCTCGGCATGTATATCCAGGACGACTGGGCGGTCAACGACAAGCTGACCCTGAATCTAGGCGTGCGCTGGGACTATGAGCGGAATCCGTCCTATCTCAACTACGTGACGCCGGCCAACGTGGTGGCCGCACTGAATGGCCCGAATCCGGATCCGAATGCCCCGGCCGGACAGACCTATGCCCAGGCACTGGCCCTGGGTGGCATCAACGTCAACGACTACATCAGCACCGGCCACAACCGCAAGGCGCAGAAGAACGAGTTCCAGCCGCGCCTGGGCTTCTCCTATGACCTGAACGGTGACGAGCAGCACGTGATCTTCGGCGGTGCCGGCCGCGCCTACGATCGCGATCTGTACGACTACCTGCAGCTGGAGCAGACGAAGGCTTCCCTGCCGGAGTCCACCGTGTACTTCCAGGATCCGGCGACCGGGCAATGCCACAACGGCGGCACGCCATGCTTCGCCTGGGATCCGAAATACCTGAATAACCTGGGCAACCTGCAGGCCTTGCTCGCGACCACCAACGCGGGTCAGGAAGTCGATGCGATCAACAACCACCTGAAGGCGCCATACTCCGACCAGTTCAGCCTCGGCATGCGCAACAAGGTCGGAGACTGGAATACCAGCGCGGCCGTGGCCCGCATCGTCAGCCACGATGGCTTCGTGTTCACCCTGGGCAACCGCTACCCCAACGGCGCGTTCTTCCAGAACAACAGCCAGCCGTGGGGCAACGGCGTGCCAGGCTTCGGCGCGTTGATCATAGGCAACAACGGCATCGAGACGCGCACCACCCAATTGCTGCTGTCGGCCGAGAAGCCCTACACCAAGGATTCCGGCTGGGCCGCGACGTTCGCCTATACCTACACCAAGGCGACCCAGAACCGCGACATCAACGAGCACTACTCGTTCGACGAGGCGACGATCCATCAATACCCGTTCATCGACTCCAATGCCGCGTCCAAGCACCGTTTCGTCGCCACCGGCACGATCGATATCCCCTGGGGCATCACCTTATCGGCCAAGCTCACCCTGGCCACGCCGATTCCCCACAACGACATCGCCTGCTACGGCGCCACGTATCCCACCGGCAGCGCCTGTACGCCGATCGCGGCCACCCCGGGCGGCAATGGCAAGTTCCTGCTCGGTGGCAAGGTGTTCGGTTACCGCGACGTCGACTTCCAGGCGACCAAGGACTTCGACATCGGCTACGGCATGACGCTGTATGGCCGCTTCGACCTGCTCAATGCGTTCAACTTCAGGAACTACACCGACGTGCTGGTGAACTGGGGCTCCAACGGAGTGCTGAATTCGAACCCGGTGGTCTACAACCCGACCGGCAACATCACCTTCGTACCACGCACGATCAAGTTCACCGTGGGCATGAAATTCTGACACCACGGCGCCAAATGGATTTCATCAGGCAATCGAGGCAATCTGGACAAGGCCCGCCCCCCGTGCGGGCCTTGTCGTAACCTCGGGCAGCCCCACCTTTCCGATCCGGGCCTTTCATGACTGATCCGCGCATCAAGAACATCGTCATCGTCGGTGGCGGCACCGCAGGCTGGATGGCCGCGGCGGCATTGGCCAAGGTACTCGGCCCCGACTGCGCGATAAGGCTGGTGGAGTCGGAGGAAATCGGCATCGTGGGGGTGGGCGAAGCCACCGTGCCGCACCTGAAACTGTTCAACAACCTGCTGGAAATCGACGAGATCGCCTTCATCAAGGCGACCCGCGGCACGTTCAAGCTCGGCATCCAGTTCAATGACTGGGGACGGCTGGGCGATTCCTACATCCACGGCTTCGGCACGATCGGTCATGACGTCGGGCTGTTGCCGTTCCATCAGTACTGGATCAAGGCGAGGCATGCCGGCGTGGCGTCGGATATCGGCGCGTACTCGCTCAACACCGTGGCGGCACCGCGCGGCAAGTTCATGGTCTCGGCCACCGATGTTCCGGCCACGTCGCCGCTGGCGAACATCGCCTATGCCTATCACTTCGATGCCGGCCTGTACGCACGCTACCTGCGTGGTTATTCGGAGCAGCGCGGCGTGCGGCGTACCGAGGGCAAGATCGCCCGGACCGTGCTGCAGGCGGACACCGGTTTCGTCGAGGCGGTGATCCTGGAAAGCGGCGAGAGGATCGAGGGTGAACTGTTCATCGACTGCTCGGGCTTTCGCGGCCTGCTGATCGAACAGGCCCTGCATACCGGCTATACCGACTTCACCCACTGGCTGCCGTGCGATCGGGCGCTGGCCGTGCCAAGCGAGAACACGGGTCCGCCCACGCCCTATACGCGCTCCACCGCGCGCAGCGCCGGCTGGCAGTGGCGCATCCCGCTGCAGCACCGCACCGGCAACGGCTACGTCTATTCCAGCGCCCACATCAGCGACGACGAGGCCACCGCCACGCTTCTCGCAAATCTCGATGGCCGCCCACTGGCCGAACCGCGACCGCTGCGTTTCACCACCGGCATGCGCAAGAAATTCTGGAACAGGAACGTGGTCGCGCTGGGGCTGTCCAGCGGCTTCATGGAACCACTGGAATCGACCAGCATCTACCTGATCCAGTCGGGCATCGCGAAGCTGCTGCAGCTGTTTCCCCAACGCGACTTCAGCCCGGTATTGATCGATCGCTACAACGCCCAGTCCGAATTCGAGTTCGAGCGCATCCGCGATTTCCTGATCCTGCACTACTGCGCGACCGAGCGCGACGACAGCGCATTCTGGAACTATTGCCGCACCATGCCGATTCCGTCGTCACTGCAGGAAAACATTCGCCTGTTCCGCGACAGCGGCCGTTTCTTCCGCCACGCCGAGGAAATGTTCGCGAGCGTGAGCTGGGTACAGGTGATGCTCGGTCAGCACGTCATGCCTCGGAGCTACCACCCGCTGGTCGACCAGATGCCGGCGCAGGAGCTGAAAGCGTTCATGGCCAGTGTCGGCCAGGTGGTCGCCAGCTGCGTCGATGCGATGCCACCGCACCAGGCGTTCATCGATCGTCACTGCGCCGCACCCGACCTGCACAGCTGAGCATCCGCCGGACCTCAGGCATGCGCGTTGGCGACAACCGGCCTGTCCACCACCTTCACCCGTGACACAAGAGCGCTCCCCGCATGTTCCGAGATTTGCTCCGCAAGATCCCCGTCCGCCTGATCGTCGCCCTGCTTGTTGTGGGTGCCGGCTGGCAATCGCCGGCCGTCGCCAGGGAGCCAATGCGCGGCCATGCGGCATTGTCCGCCCCGCAACAGGCCCTGGTCGACGATCTGGAGAAGCGTACCTTCGAATGGTTCTGGCACGGCGCCGACCCCAAAACGGGTCTGGTACCGGACTCCTGGCCGGGTCGTTCGTTCTCCAGCATCGCCGCCGTGGGTTTCGGGCTGACCGCCTACGGCGTCGGCGCCGAACGCGGCTACATCACGCGCCAGCAGGCAGTCACCCGCACGCTGGCCACGCTGCGGTTCTTCCACGACGCGCCGCAGAATGCCAGCGAGGACGACGCCAGCGGCTACCACGGCTTTTTCTACCATTTCCTCGACATGAAGACCGGCCATCGGGCGATGCGCTATGTCGAGCTGTCCAGCGTCGACACCACCCTGCTGCTCGGCGGCGTGCTGTTTGCCGAGTCCTATTACGATCGTGACACGCCGCAGGAGCGCCAGATCCGCCAGCTCGCCGATGCGATCTACCGCGCGGTCGACTGGCCGTGGATGCAGCCGCACGCACCGCTGATCAGCATGGGCTGGACACCCGGCGGCAAGTTCATTCCGGCCGACTGGAAGGGCTACAACGAAGGCAAGCTGGTCTACATCCTGGCGCTCGGCTCGCCGACCCACCCGATCAGCGCCGATGCCTGGAAGGCGTGGTGCGCGACCTATCCGAAAACCTGGGGCACGTTCCACGGCCAGACCTTCCTCAACTTCGCGCCGCTGTTCGGCCATCAGTACAGCGAAAGCTGGATCGACTTTCGTGGCATCCGCGATGCGTGGAGCCGCCGGCACGATCTCGACTACTTCGAGAACAGCCGCCGTGCCACCTACAGCCAGCGCGACTATGCGATCGCCAACCCCGGCCACTGGACCGGCTACGGCAAGAATGTGTGGGGCCTGACGGCCAGCAACGGACCCGGCGGTGTCACCGTGCAGACGTCCGGGGGGACGCGCCGATTCCATGGTTACACCGCACGCGGCGCCGGGCTGGATTACATCTCCGACGACGGCACCATCGCCCCCACCGCGGCCGGTGGCTCGATCGCGTTCGCGCCGGAGATCGTGGTTCCCGCGTTGCAGGAGATGAAGCGCCGCTATGGCGCGGCGATCTACGACCAGTACGGCTTTGTCGATGCGTTCAACCCCAGCTTCCATGCCACCATGACCTCGCATACGGGCAGGATGGTGCCGGGCATGGGCTGGGCCGATACCGTGCAGCTGGGCATCGACCAGGGTCCGATCGTGCTCATGATCGAGAACTGGCGCAGCGATTTCGTGTGGAAGGTGATGCGCAGGAATCCGTACATCCGCAAGGGCCTGCAGCGGGCTGGCTTCACCGGTGGCTGGCTCGAGCAGGCGGCGAAGACGCCGTGATCGCACGCGCGCGCGCAGCTCCCCCACCGGCGCGACGGCAACCGCGGCGGGAACTGCTGGCGCTGGCCGTGTTCGGCCTGCTGGTGCTGCTGGGCGGCTGCTCGACTCACGCGACTGCACGCGATGAACTGACGTTCTGGACGATCGGTCGCGAGGGTGAGGCGATCCTGCAGCTGCTGCCGGAATTCGAACGGCTGCACCCCGACATCCACGTGAAGGTGCAGCAACTGCCGCTGACCGCGGCGCACCAGAAACTGCTGACCGCCTTTGCCGGTGGCTCGACTCCCGACATGACCCAGCTCGGCAACACCTGGCTGCCGGAGATGGTGGCATTGCACGCGCTGGAACCGCTGCAGGCACGGGTCGATCGCTCGGCCGTGATCCAGCCCGCCGATTACTTCGCCAGCATCTGGTCCACCAACGTGATCGACGGCACCCTTTACGGCGTGCCGTGGTATGTCGACACGCGGCTGCTGTTCTATCGGAAGGACCTGCTGAAGAAAGCCGGCTTCGACGCGCCGCCGCGCAACTGGGCACAATGGCGGCACATGCTCGCCGCGCTCAGCGACCCCCGGCGGCATACCTACGGCATCCTGTTGCCGACCAACGAATACGAGCAGCTGATGTCACTGGCGCTGCAGCAGGACTACGGTCCGGACCCGGGTGACGGGCTGCTGCGCGATGGTGGTCGTTACGGCAATTTCGAGAGTGCCGGTTTCAAGCGGGCGCTGACGTTCTACGTGGATACGTTCCGGCTGCACCAGGCCCCGCCGATCACCAATGTGGAGGCGGGCAACCCGTGGTCGGAGTTCGGCCGCGGCGTCTATGCGTTCTATTTCTCCGGTCCGTGGAACATTGGCGAGTTCCGCACCCGGCTGCCGGCCTCGCAGCAGGGCGACTGGGCCACCGCACCCTTGCCCGGGCCGGACAGCGCCGGCGCCGGCGTCGGCGCGGCGGGCGGTTCCAGCCTGGTGGTCTTTCGCCGCTCCCGGCACAAGCAGGCCGCGTGGACGCTGATCGAATACCTGTCGCGGCCCGCCGTGCAGCAGCGCTTCTACGAGCTGCTCGGCGACATGCCGCCGCGGCGCAGTTCCTGGCAGGGCGGCGCCCTGCGCGACGATCCGAAGGCGCGGGCATTCCGCGAGCAACTCGAGCACGTGCGGCCGACGCCGGCCGTGCCGGAGTGGGAGCGCATCGCCAACGAGATGCAGCTGGAGGCCGCGCGGGCGATCGCCGGCGAGCTGACCATCGACCAGGCCACTGCCGAAATGGATCGTCGCACCGACCGCATCCTTGAGAAGCGGCGCTGGATCCTCGATCATCCGCATCGCGCGCCCGGAGCGGCGCAATGAAGTCGCAGCGCGCCGCCTGGCTGTTCCTGGCGCCTGCCCTGCTGGTGCTCGGCGTGTTCTTCCTGCTGCCGGTGATCGGCGCGCTGGGGCTCAGCCTCACCGACTACGACCTCTACGCGCTGGCGGACATCCACAACCTGCGCTTCGTGGCGCTGCAGAATTACTGGAGCTTGCTGCAGCGGCCGCTGTTCTGGTCGGCGCTGGGGCATACGCTGTACTTCGTCGCCGTCGGTGTACCGTTGTCGATGGGCGCCTCGCTGGGCGCGGCGCTGCTGCTCAACTCGCCGCTGGCGCGCTGCAAGCCGTTCTTCCGCACCGCGTTGTTCGCGCCGGTGGTGACCACCGTGGTCGCGGTCGCGGTGATCTGGCGCTACCTGTTCAACACCAAGTACGGCATCGCGAATGACGTGCTGGGCCATCTGGGCATCCATCCGGTCGACTGGCTGGGCGATCCGCACTGGGCGATGCCCACGATCATCGCGTTCGCGGTGTGGAAGAACTTCGGCTACAACATGATCATCTTCCTGGCCGGCCTGCAGGCGATTCCGCTGGATCTGTACGAGGCCGCGCGCATCGACGGGGCTTCGGCATGGCGTCAGTTCCGCCACATCACCCTGCCGATGCTGGGGCCGACCCTGCTGATGGTGGGCATCCTCACCGTGTCCGGCTATTTCCAGCTGTTCGCCGAGCCCTATGTGATGACCGAGGGCGGCCCGCTGCAAAGCACCACCAGCGTGCTGTACCTGATGTACGACGAAGGCTTCAAGTGGTGGAACCTGGGTTCCGCCTCGGCGGTGGCGTTCCTGCTGTTCGTGATCATGTTCGCGGTGACCGTGCTGATGCTCCGGCTTGCCCGGCACGGCGAACCGGCCGATGGAGGAGTGGCGTGAATCCGCGGCTGGCCAGGGCCCTGATCAACGGTCTGCTGATCGGCGCGGCGGCGATCGCGCTGTTTCCGCTGCTGTGGATGCTGTCGGTATCGTTCATGCCGCCCGGCGCGGCCAGCGCGCTGCCGCCACCGCTGCTGCCGAGCCACCCCACGCTGGAGAATTACCGCACGTTGTTCGTGCGCGCCGGCATGGGTCGCTATCTGCTCAACAGCCTGGCCGTTTCCAGCGCCATCACCCTGCTGTCGCTGATGTTCAACCTGATGGCGGGCTATGCGTTCGCCAAGCTGCGCTTCGCCGGCCGCGAGCGACTGTTCCAGGGATTGATCGGCGCACTGGTGATTCCGGCCCAGGTGGCGATGCTGCCGTTGTTCCTGCTGCTGAAATACATCGGCCTGGTCAACAGCTACGCCGGCGTGATCGTGCCGGGCATGGCGACCGTGTTCGGCATCTTCCTGGTGCGCCAGTACGCCCGCGGTATCCCCGACGAGCTGCTGGAGGCGGCTCGCATCGATGGCGCCGGCGAGTGGCGCATCTTCAGCCAGATCGTGCTGCCGCTGCTGAAGCCGATCATGGTGACACTGGCGATCTTCACCTTCCTGGCGGCCTGGAACGACTTCATGTGGCCGCTGATCGTGCTGACCGGCCAGGAGCACTACACGCTGCCGCTGGGGCTGGCGTCGCTGGCGCGCGAGCATGCGCAGGACAGCGAGCTGATGATGGCCGGCTCGGTGGTTACCGTGCTGCCGGTGCTGCTGCTGTTCCTGGCGATGCAGCGTTACTACCTCGAAGGGCTGCTGCTGGGCAGCGTGAAGGGATAGCCCGAACGCTTCGTGCGGGGCAGACTGCGGCAGGCGGATCGACTGGAAATGGCAGCCATGGTGATCGTGGTGATGGGTGTATCGGGCAGCGGCAAGAGCACATTCGGCGAGGCGCTGGCCCACGCCGAGCACTGGGATTTCCAGGACGGCGACGAGCTGCACCCGGCCGCCAACCTCGACAAGATGCGAGAGGGCATCCCGCTCGATGACGACGACCGCCGGCCGTGGCTGGATCGCGTGAGCGCGTGGATCGCCGACCAGCTGCAGCGACACCGCCACGGCGTGGTCGCCTGTTCCGCGCTCAAGCGCAGCTATCGCGAACGGCTGCGCCGGGCCGGACCTGATGTGCGCTTTGTCTACATTCGTGTGCCCCACGACGAACTGCAGCGGCGCCTGCAGCAGCGCGATCACTTCATGCCGGCCTCGCTGCTCGAGAGCCAGCTGCGGACGCTGGAGGAGCCGGCCGCAGACGAGGATGCGTTGACCCTCAACGGCATCGACGCACCCGAACGCCTGCTGGCGGCGGTGCGTCGATGGCTGGATGGCCAGGAGCTTCCCGTCGCCTGACCGACCTCCGGCAACCCCGCTGCGACGAGTGCCTGCTTGCGGCCGCTTCCCACGCCAGCGTACAGCGACGGCGGTCAGAACTTGCCGGCGCGGAAGTCGGCGATCGCTTCGTGGATCTCGGCCTGGGTGTTCATCACGAACGGCCCGTAGCGCGCGACGCTCTCCTTCAGTGGCTGGCCGGCCACGACCAGCAAGCGCGAGGGCGTGTCGCCAGCGGCGAGCTGCAAGCGGTCGCCGTCGGACAACACGCCCAGTTCACTGCGCTGCAGCCGCTCGCCACCGACCAGGGCCGACTCGCCCTCGAACACGTAGGCGAAGCCGTGATGGCCGACCGGCAAGTCCAGGCTCAGCTCGGCGCCGGGCTGCAGACTCACGTCCAGATACACGGGGGCCGTGGCGATGCCCTCGACCGGCCCGGTGGCACCGGCCAGCTCGCCGGCGATCACCTTGACCTCGACGCCCTCGGCCGGGTGCACCACGGGAATCCGCTCGGGCGCGATGTCCTGGTAGCGCGGTGCAATCATCTTGTCTTTCGCCGGCAGGTTCACCCACAGCTGGAAGCCCCACATCAGGCCATCTTCCTGCTGCGGCATTTCCGAATGCAGGATGCCGCGTCCGGCGGTCATCCACTGCACGCTGCCCGGCGACAGATCCCCGCGATTGCCGTGATTGTCCTGGTGCTGCATGTGCCCGGCCAGCATGTAGGTGACCGTCTCGAAGCCGCGATGCGGATGCTCGGGAAAGCCCGCGATGTAGTCGCCGGCCTGGTCGGAACGGAACTCGTCCAACAGCAGGAACGGATCGAGCATGTCCAGGCCCGCCTGGCCGATGACGCGCTTGAGCTTCACGCCGGCACCGTCGGACGTGTCGGTGCCGCGGATGCGACGGGTGATATGACGATCGCTCATGGCTTGCTCCGGCAAAGGACGATGGCCGCCAAGATGGCCTCGCTGGCACGCTTATCCAAGCATCCGGGCACGAACGGATCGTTCCGCTGCGGCGACAGTGCGGGAAGCGAGTGGAGGGAGTGGGTAACGAGTGAAACGCAACGGCGCGTCGCCCGCCGCCCACTTCTCACTCCTGTCCACGCATTCCTGCCCTCAATGCACCCAGTGCCCGCTGCGCTGGCGTGGCGGCGTGCCGTCTTCCTCGTCACCGGGTCCCGGACGCTGCTGCAGCACCATGGTTTCCACTTCCGCCTCGGTGGCCGGCTTGGCCTGCCAGTACTGGTTCACCGCGCTCAGCACCGCCGGCACCTGCGCCAGGCATTCGTCATACTCTTCGTCGCTGAGCTTCTCGAATTCGGTGTCCGCGCTGAGGATGCCTTCGTCCACCGCCAGCGCCATCACCGGGCCCAGCAGCTCCATCAGCTGCGGGTCCTCGGACAAGCGGTTTTCCCACAGCGCCGCGCGCAGGTCGATGCCGCGGCTGAAGCCTTCGCACCAGCCCGCGGCGGACAGCATCGGCCCGGTTTCCAGCTCGACCTCGCCGAGAATCGGCTCGTAGGCATCGACATCGAGTTCGGCGCTGATCGAGTCGTTGAGCTTGGCCAGCAGGGCCAGCACGCGATTGCCTTCGGTCTCGTCGGCGAACGGTTCATGCAGCACTTCGGGCAGCCATTCGTCCGGCAACACCAGCAGCGGGCCTACCGCCAGTGCGCTGAGCAGGCCATGCACACCGTCCAGCAACAGGTCGCCCTCGCCGGTATGCGCGCGCAGGTAGCGATCCAGTTCATCCAGTTCGTTGTCGTCCAGCGAACTGGGCCATTCGGTCTTTGCAGTCATACGTTCAGATATCCAGTTCCAGCGTCACCGGAGTGTGGTCGGAAGGGCGCTCCCAACGACGCGGTTCGCGGTCGATCGCCGCCGTCGTGGCCGCGGATTTCAGTGCCTCGCTGATCAGGATCAGGTCGATGCGCAGGCCCATGTTGCGACGGAATGCGGCCTGCCGGTAGTCCCACCAGCTGTAATGTTCAGCGCCCGCTTCGAACAGGCGGAAGCTGTCGTACAGACCCAGATCGGTGATCGCCCTGAGCCCGGCGCGCTCGGGCGGCGAACACAGGATGTCCTCGCCCCAGGCCACCGGATCGTAGACGTCGCGATCGTCGGGGCAGATGTTGAAATCGCCCAGCACGACCAGCCGGGGATAACGTTTCAGTTCAGCGGCCAGGAACTCGCGCACCCTGGCCAGCCAGTGCAACTTGTAGGCGTATTTCTCGTCGCCGACCGCCTTGCCGTTGACCACGTAGAGATCGACCACGCGCAGTTCGCCGATCGTCGCCGCCAGGATCCGCCGTTGCGGATCGTCCAGCCCGGGAATGTCGGTGACGACGTCACCGGGCTCGCCGCGGGCCAGGATCGCGACGCCATTGTAGGTCTTCTGGCCCGAATACACCGCGCGATAACCGGCCGCTGCCAGTTCGTCGACGGGGAATTTCGCGTCCTCCAGCTTGGTCTCCTGCAGGGCCACGATGTCCGGCCGGGCGTCGGCCAGCCACTGGGTCAGATGCGGCAGGCGCACCTTCAGCGAGTTCACGTTCCAGGAGGCAATCTTCATCGCGGCATTGTAAGGGAAGCGCCGGGACGGGTTGCCCGAAACCGCGATCCGCCGGGAATCCGGGGCGTCCCGGCCGAATCCGGTGCGGCGCACGAGGAGTGCCGGCACCCGCCCGAAATGGCGCTGTGGCGCGGTTCGCGCCCGCAAACACGCGGTTGCTGGCGACGTCGGCCGATCCGCCTACAGGAATTTACGCAAAAAACCCACCGAAGCCACAAGTTCCAGTGTATGCTGGCAAAGCACGAATCCGAGAAGACCCGGATCTCTTGCTCCTATTGCGGTCAAGTGCATTTCGCTCCAAGCCGCAAACCATCCATGCTTCAAAGGTAATGTTACATGTCGGATCGTCAGAGCGGTACAGTCAAGTGGTTCAACGACGCCAAAGGTTTTGGCTTCATCACGCCGGAAAGCGGTGATGACCTGTTCGTGCATTTCCGCGCGATCCAGGGCACGGGCTTCAAGTCCTTGCAGGAAGGTCAGCGCGTCACGTTCATCGTCACCAAGGGCCAGAAGGGCCTGCAGGCTGAGGAAGTCCAGGTTGCCTGAATCCTTCGGGATTTGAGCGATCTTGAAAAGCCCGCTTCGGCGGGCTTTTTTTTGTCCGCCGTTTGTCCGATGGCTGGAAGCATCGGCCCCGGATGTGCTCCGGGGCGCACGATCGGAGGGTGGTGATGGTCAGGCCAGACCGTGGCTGCGCAGCAGCGCCTCGGGGTCGGGCTTGCGCCCGCGGAACGCGATGAAGCTTTCCAGCGCCGGACGACTGGCGCCGACGGCGAGAACTTCACGACGGAAGCGTTCGCCGGTGGCGCGATCCATCACGCTGCCATGCTCCCCGGCCTGTTCCTCGAACGCGCCGAACGCGTCGGCACTGAGCAACTCGGCCCACAGGTAACTGTAATAACCAGCCGCATAGCCACCGGCGAAGACATGGCTGAAGCCATGCGGGAACCGCTGCCACGCCGGCGGATGCAACACGGCGACCTGCTTGCGCACCTCTTCGAGCACCGCCAGGGTGCAGGCGCCGCGCTCCGGGTCGTATTCCAGGTGCAGCAGGAAATCGAACAGCGCGAATTCCAGCTGGCGCACCAGGAACAGGCCGGCGTGGAAGTGGCGCGCGGCGAGCATGCGCTCGAACAGTGCCTCCGGCAGCGGCTCACCGGTTTCGTAGTGACGGGCAAACAGATCCAGTGCGGCCCGATTCCAGCCGAAGTTCTCCATGAACTGGCTGGGCAGTTCCACCGCGTCCCACTCGACCCCTTCGATACCGCCGATCGAGGGCAGCGCGATCCCGGTCAGCAGGTGATGCAGACCGTGGCCGAATTCGTGGAAGAGGGTCAGCACGTCGTCATGGGTGAGCAGCGCCGGCCGACCTTCGGTCGGCGGCGCGAAGTTGCAGGTGAGAAACGCCACCGGCAACTGCAATTGTTCGCCGTCGTCGAAACGGGCGCGGCAGACATCCATCCAGGCCCCGCCGCGCTTGCCGTTGCGCGCATACAGATCCACATAGGCCCCGGCGAACACCCGGCCATCGGCGTCGCGCACGTCGTAATAGCGCACGTCCAGATGCCACACATCGACACCCTCGCGCGCGGCGAGCGTGATGCCGTAGAGCCTCCCGGTGAGCCCGAACAGGCCCTCGATCACCGCCGGCAACGGGAAGTACGGCTTGAGCTGCTCCTCGTCCAGCGCGTACTGCCGCTGGCGCAGCTTCTCCGAGGCGTAACCGACATCCCACGGTTCGACGTTGTCGAGTTTCAGTTCGGCCCGGGCGAACTCGCGCAACGTGGCCAGCTCCTGCTGTGCCACCGGCTTCGCACGCGCGGCCAGATCGTGCAGGAACTCCATCACCTCGGTCGGCGAGGAGGCCATCTTGGTCGCCAGCGACTCTTCCGCGGCGTTGGCGAAACCCAGCAGCTGCGCGGCCTCGTGGCGTAGCGCCATGATCTTTTCGATGCGCGCGCTGTTGTCGAACTTGCCCGCATCCGGGCCCTGGTCGGAGGCGCGCGTCTGGTAGGCCCAGTAGACGCGCTCGCGCAGGTCGCGATTGTCGGCATAGGTCAGCACGGCCTGCACGCTGGGTTGTTTCAGCGTCACCAGATAGCCGTCCAGTTGCTGGTCCTCGGCATACTGGCGCAACACGGCACGGCCGGATGCGGGAATCCCGGCAAGATCGCGCTCGTCGGTGACGTGCTCGTGCCACGCCTCGCTGGCATCCAGCACGGCGTTGGAGAATTCGGTGGACAGTTTCGACAGCTCCACGCCGATCTCGCGGAAGCGCGAGCGCGCCGGTTCGTCCAGCGCCACGCCGGACAGGCGGAAATCGCGCAGGGCATGCTCCACCAGCGCGCGTTCGGGGCGCGGCAACGCGGCGAAGTCCGGCGCGTCGGCCAGCGCCTGCACGGCGGCATACAGTTCGCGGTTCTGGCCCAGCTCGATCGCATGTTCGGTGAGTTGCTCCTCGGCCGGCCCATAGGCGGCACGCAGTACCTCGCTGTCCGCTACCGAATGCAAGTGGGAAACCGGTGCCCAGGCACGCGCCAGACGCTGCTCCAGTCGTTCCTGGGTCAGCATCACCGTGGCGAAATCACGCGGCGCGCCAGGCGCGACCAGCGCGTCGATGGCATCGCGATAGTCGGCCAGCAGCTGGTCGATCGCCGGGGCGATGTGCTCCGCCCGGATCTGCGAGAACGCCGGCAGGGTGTCGTCGGAAAGCAGCGGGTTGTGCGCGTTCATGAGATCTCCTGTAGACCGCCAGCGTGGCGATCGCGGCGCCCGAAATCAAGCACGGGGCGCCGCCGCCCACGCACGATGGAACGATCCGGGCAGGTCACGCCGTTTTGTCATGGATGGCACCGTAACCTTGCTGCCATGTTGCTACCGGATGTCACCGAGCTGCTGGCCCGCAGCGCCATGTTCGGGCCCATGGATGCGGTTGCGCGCGCGGCATTGGCGCGCGAGCTGGTATGGCTGGGCTTGCCCGGCGGGCGCCCCCTGTTCAAACCTGGCGAACCGGCCGAAGCGCTGTACCTGCTGAAGAGCGGCAGCCTCGGCGTGTTCGATGATGGCCTGCCCGAAGACGCCGCCGGACTGATCCATCTGATCGCCGCCGGCGAATGCGTGGGTGCGGTCAGCCTGCTCGGCAGCGAACAGCGCACCCGCACGGTGCGTGCACTGCGCGATTCCGAGCTGTTGCGGCTGGATCGCCGCGCCTTCGAGACGCTGCTCGAACGTCATCCGGCGGCCATGCTGGGCGTGGCCCGCACCACCATCGAACTCCTGCAGCAACGCGAGCGCGGTGCGGATCGGACCAGTCTGCCCCGTACGTTCGCGATTCTGCCGATCGACGCGGCGGTACCGGCACGGGTCCTGGCGATGCAGCTGGGGCAGGCACTGGAGGGCTATGGCAACTGCCTGGTGATCGACGCCGAACAGGGCGCCGGACGTAGCAGCGACTGGTTTGCCGAACGCGAGGCGCAGTTGCGTTTCGTGATCTACCTGGATGCGGGCGGCGATCCGCTGTGGCGACAACGCTGCATGCGCCAGGCCGACGTACTGCTGCTGCCGGCCCTCGCCGCGCAGGCGGCCCGGCCGTGGCCGGAATCCGCCTTGCTGGATCCCAGCCGCACCGGCCACCGTTCGCGGCACCTGATACTGATGCATGCCGGACACCAGGTCAGCCTGGGTTCGGCCCGGCGCTGGCGTGCCGCGTTCAGCGGCGAGCTGCGCCATCACCACGTGTGCCGCCGCGCCGACGTCACCCGGCTGGCGCGGCTGGTCAGCGGGCACGGGCGCGGCCTGGTGCTGGCCGGCGGGGGTGCGCGCGGGCTGGCACACCTGGGCATGCTGCGCGCGCTGCACGAGGCGGGGCATCGGTTCGACGCGATCGGTGGCACCAGCATCGGCGCGATCATCGGCGCCGGCATGGCCTGCGGCTGGGAGCTCGATGCGATCACCGAAACATTGCGCCGCGGCTTCGTGGAGGGTCGTCCGCTGTCGGACTGGACCTTGCCGTTGGTGGCGATGACCCGTGGACGGCGGGCGTCGACGATGCTGCGTCATGCGTTCGGCGCGCTGGAGATCGAGGACCTGCCGTTGCCGTATTTCTGCGTCTCCACGCAGCTGTCCGGCGGCGGCATGGCGGTGCATCGGGATGGCCCGCTGTGGCTTTGGCTGCGCGCATCGAGCGCGATTCCCGGCGTGTTGCCGCCGGTGCTGCGGCAGGGCCGCGTCTACGTCGATGGTGCGCTGGTCAACAACCTGCCGACGGACGTGATGGCTGCCGACGGCATCGCCCATATCACCGCGCTGGACATCCGTGCCGACATCGCCCTGCTCACCACCGCCGAGGAATCGGCCACGCCGCCGTTGTGGCGGTTGCTGCTGCAGCGGCGGCAGGACGTGCGCCGGCCAGGCCTGGTCTCCACCCTGGTGCGGGCCGGCATGGTCAATGGCGAAAGCGCCAGCGCAGGTCGGCGCGAGCGCGCCGACCTGCTGCTCACGCCACCGCTGGAGCAGATCGGCATGCTCGACTGGAAGGGCTGGCAACGGGCCGTCGATGCCGGTTACCGGCATGCACTCGGGGTGCTGGAGGAACGCGCGCGCGATCCCGCGGCGGCGGTTACCATGCGCGGATGAATCCTCTGCGCAGCTACAAGGGCATCGCGCCGCGACTCGGCGAACGCGTCTATGTCGACCCCGCTTCCAGCGTGATCGGTGACGTGGTGCTTGGCGACGACGTGTCGATCTGGCCAGGCGTGGTGTTGCGCGGCGACGTGCACCACATCCGCGTCGGCGCGCGCACCAGCATCCAGGACGGCAGCATCGTGCACGTCGCCCATCAGGGACCGTATGGCCCCGGCTTCCCCTGCCTGATCGGCGAGGGCGTCACGATCGGCCACGCAGCAGTGGTGCACGCGTGCACCATCGGCGACTACTGCCTGATCGGCATGCATGCGACCGTGATGGACGGCGCGGTGGTGATGAAGCACGGTTTCGTCGGCGCCGGCAGCCTGATTGCGCCGGGCAAGGTGGTCGGCGAACGCGAGCTGTGGCTGGGCAACCCGGCCAGGTTCGTGCGCGTGCTCAGCGATGCGCAGATCGAACAGCTGCACTACTCGGCCGACCATTATGTGCGGCTGAAGGACGAGTACCTGACCGGCAGCGGATGATGACCAGGCGCGTGTTGTTCCTGTGCAGCCGCAATCGCCTGCGCAGCCCCACTGCCGAGCGGGTGTTCGGGTCCTGGCCCGGACTGGAGGTCGATTCCGCCGGGCTGGCCGCGGATGCCACCGTGACGTTGACGGCTGATCAGCTGGACTGGGCCGAACTCGTGCTGGTGATGGAAACCCGCCATCGGCGACTCCTGCAGGCGCGCTACCGTGACCGACTGAAGGGAAAGCGGGTGATCTGCCTGGATATTCCCGACAGTTACGATTTCATGCAGCCCGAACTGATCCAGCTGTTGCTGAAGAGAGCCGGGCCGCTGCTCGGTTGATGCATTGCCGCGGGTTACCGCGTCGATGCCTGCATCGCCGCCGCCAAGCGGATGCGTTCGGCTTCGGCCTCGTGCTGCTTCATCACGATGTTGCGCGCCGCCGAGAGCTTGCCGCCGAGCAGGGCCAGGGTGAAATTGTTGTTGTCGAACTCGCGCAGCAGATCGATTTCCCGGCGGGCTTCTTCCAGATCCTTGTGGTTGATCGTGCGTTCGATCTCCTCCGCGGCACGCGGAAAGGATTCGCGCAGGGCGTCCTGTGCGGTCCGGTTGTCCGGCTCCAGTTGCAGCACGCTGAGATAGAACTCATAGGCATTGCTGCCCGCCGGGGCCACCAGGCGCCCGTCGTGCATCGCGTCGCGGGCCAGTCCGAGCAGGATGGCGGTGCCGCTTTGCGCATCATCCGTCGCTGCCGTGGTGGGCTGCACGGACAACGAGCTGCCATCTCTGAGCGACGCCTTCGCGGCGGCCTGGCTGTACCAGAAAACTCCGCCGGCGGCGGCAACGACCAGCAACGAGACGACAACGAGCGCGTATCGACGCGATACGCCGGCAAGGGAACGAGGCATGACACCTGCTGCATGAGCAATCACCGTGCGCTGAAGCCGGCGCCATTGACGCGCTCCCGACGGATGCCGGCACCTTAGCCAGCTCGTGTTTCAGTCGTGTGGCGACGGCGCGATGCAGCAGGCACCGCAGCCGACCCGGCAGGCCAGCGTGTTCAAGCCATCTGCTGGCGCAAGGCCTGGTAGACCGGGTCGGTCTGCGGCCGTTTGCCGTGCCACAACTCGAACGCATCGGCCGCGGTTTCCACCAGCATGCCGAGGCCGTCGAAGGCGTAGCGTGCGTCGGCGCTCTTCGCCCAGGCCAGAAAGCTGGCTGCGGCCGCTCCGTAGGACAGGTCGTAACAGAGCGCGCGGGCACCGACCAGCGAGTACGGCAACTGCAGGGCCTTCCCCAGCACGCCGGCCGAGGTGGCATTGACGATCAGGTCGTAGCTGCCGATGCTGGCCAGATCCTCCCAGTAACGGGTGTGCGCACGCACCGGGTCGCCAATCGCATCGGCCAGCGCATCGGCCGAGGCCGGCGAACGGTTGACGATGGTCAGCGTCTCCACGCCCGCGTCGAGCAGGTTCCACGCCACCCCCTGCGCCGCGCCGCCGGCACCGAGCAGCAGTGCCGTGTGGCCGCGCAGATCGACGCTGTGGCGCTCGGTGAGATCGCGCAGCATGCCCGCGCCGTCGGTGTTGTGGGCCGCCAGCCGGCCGTCGGCCAGGCGGGTCAGCACGTTCGCACTGCCGGCCCGCGTGGCCGCCTCGCTGCGCTGGTCGGCCAGCGCGAAGGCGGCCGTCTTGTGCGGCAGGGTGACATTCGCGCCGCGGCCACCCGCGGCGAAGAAATCCCGCACGGCCGCGGCGAATGCGTCCTGTGCGGCATCGATCGCGCGATAGTCGAGCTCGATGCCGAACTGCCGCGCGAACGCCTGGTGGATCTGTGGCGACAGGCTATGGCCGATCGGATGGCCGAACACGGCGAACTGGGCTGCTGGCATGGGAATTCCCTGGAGGCTTGGTGACGCCACCACGGCGCACCGGCCCCATTCTACAAGCCGCCGCCGCCGCGCTCCCTGCACCGCGTCAGCGGTCGCAGTCCGTGAGATGACGGCATCGCACGCTGCGGACATCTTCCATCCAGAGGGTTCCCGCTCATGCGCTCCAAACGATTGCCCGTCTCGCGTCAGCCCCGCCTGCTTGGCGCCGCCGTGCTGTGGCTGCTCGGCGGTGGTGTCCTGCTGCTGACCACGCTGGTACCGATGCACACCGAGCTGCTCGGCTGGACACCGGCATTCTGGCTGCTCGGTGCGCCGCTGGTGGTGGTGCTGGGACTGGAACCGGGCCTGCCGCGTCAGCTGCTGGCGCGGCGCCGGCCGCATCGTCGCGCGATGCAGGAAGTGGTCTGGCATGGCTGCCACTTCCCGCGCTGAACGTCAGCCGGCGACGCCCTGCCGCTTGCGCTCCATCCGGCGCAGGAATTCCCGCATGATCCGCAGATAGAGTTCGTCGCCCAGATGCGCATCCTCGACACCCGCGTCGATCGACGGGTTGTCGTTGACCTCGATCACCACCGGCCTGTCGCCGACCTGCTTCAGGTCGACGCCGTACAGGCCGTCACCGATCGGCTGGGTCGCCTTCAACGCCAGCTTGACCACTTCCGGTGGGGCGTCGGCAATCGCGATGGTCTCGAAGCCGCCGGTCTTGGCACTGCCCTTGGCGCCGTGGTTGTAGATCTGCCAGTGACCGCGCGACATGTAGTACTTGCAGGCATATAGCGGCTCGCGATTGAGCACGCCGATGCGCCAGTCGAATTCGGTGTAGACGTATTCCTGCGCCAGCAGCAGCGCGCTGTGCTGGAACAGGCCGCTGGCCGCCTGCGCCAGCGCCGCCTCGTCTTCCACCTTGACCACGCCGCGCGAGAACGAGCCGTCCGGAATCTTCAGCACCAGCGGAAAGCCGAGCTTGGCGACCACGTCCTTCATGCCCCTGGCATCGTCCCGATAGAGAATCTCGGTCCGCGGCACGGCCAGCTTGCGTGACACCATCACGTCGTTGAGGAAGATCTTGTTGGTGCAGCGCAGGATCGAGGTCGGGTCGTCCATCACCACCATGCCTTCCTTTTCCGCGCGGTGGGCGAAACGGTAAGTATGGTTGTCGCTGGCGGTGGTCTCGCGGATGAACAGGCCGTCGTATTCGGCCAGCCGCTGATAGTCGTTCTTGCCGATCGGGTCGACCTCGATGCCCAGCGTCTTGCCCGCGGCGATGAAGGCCTTCAGCGCCTTCCTGTTCGACGGCGGCATGGCCTCCTTCGGATCGACCAGCATCGCGATGTCGTAGCGATACAGCTTGCGCGCCCGCGGCTTGCGCCACAGCTTCTTGGAGAAGCGGTCGAGCTCCTCGGCAAACGCGTCCTCCTGCGCATCGTCCAGCGTCTGCAGGCCCACCGGCTTGATCGCGCTGACCTGCCACACGCGGTCGCGCTCGAACTCGATCCGCAACAGCGGGCAGGGAAACATTTCGAACACCTGCCGCGCCAGATCCTGCAGCGCGGGATAGGCGGTCTCACCGAAATACACCAGGATGCCGAAGTCGGTGGTGTCGCGGCCGCCGGCCGGCAGGAAGCGGGTCAGCTTGGTATTGAGGTCTTCGATGTCCAGGCCGTACAGCGAACGCCGACGCAGGTCGTTCACCGTGCGCACCGACGGCATCACGCGATGTCCGCGCGCCTCGGCCAGCAGCGACACGTAGTAGCCCGTGCCCAGGTATTTGTAGCTGCGGCAGAGGTTCAGTACGTGGATGCGTTCGTCATCGCCATCGACCGGCTTGCGCAGGTAGTCCATCGCGCTCATCACGTCGACGGAGGGATAGTACGAGCCCCAGTCGGAGGCTTTCTCGACAACGATGACCAGGCGGGTCATGACACCTCTCGGAGTGCGCGGGAACGCGGGATGCCGGACCTTGCCGCAACACGGCAGGACCTGCAAAGCGCGCAGTTTGGCACAGGGCTGCGCTCGCACAAGCGCCCGCACTGAAGGGCAAATAAACGTGACGGTCGGCGGCGGCCGGCACGGGCGCCCCCTGCCGCCGCCTGCTAAAGTCCGCCGCTGTCGATCCCCGGCCGCGCGCCGTGCCGCCACGGAAATCCAGCCACCGCATGCCACCCCCTCCAGCCGCCGCCCAGATGCGTGTCAGACGCGCCGACATCTCCGATCTGGACGATCTGGTGATGCTGGAGCAACGCAGCTTTGACGGCGATCGCATGAGCCGCGCGCAATACCGCCGCCATCTGGCCAGCGACTCGGCCCGGGTACTGGTAGCCAGTGCCGGCCGCCGCCCCTTCCTCGGTAGCGCCGTGGTGTTCTTCCGCAAGCGCAGCGGCGTGGCCCGGCTGTACTCGCTGGCCAGCCGGCCCGAGGCACGCGGCAAGGGTGTCGGCACCGCCCTGGTCGAGGCCGCCGAAGCCGCGGCCCGCCGGCGCCGCTGCCGCGCGCTGCGACTTGAAGTGCGCGCCGACAACCAGGCTGCGATCGCGCTCTACCAGCGCATGGGCTACCAGCGGATCGGATGCCTCGTGGGCTACTACGAGGACGGTGCGGACGGCTGGCGCTACGAAAAGCTGCTGCTCTGAACGGCGGGAAGGGCCTTCACGATCGGCCCGGTCGAGGCGAGCACGGCAGCCGCCCGACGCGAACTCACTAACCGCCGAGCGGGTGGCTGATTCTCTGTTCGGTGGCCTCGTCCGGCCGTGCCACCAGTGCCCCGGTGCGCATCAGGCTCACCGAGTAGTGGCCCTGGTCGACCAGGGGCAGGAACGCACCGCTGCCGTACACGGTGTCGATCTCGGGGAACCATTGCGGATACTTCTTGCCGAGCCTGAGCAGATCGAACGATCCGGCTTCGCCGAAGCTGATCACCGTGCGTGGCGCGCTGGTTTCCTGGACCGGATCGTCGTAGCGGCCGGACAGCCGGTCGAGACGGTAGAGCGGTGGCACGCCGGCCAGCAGGGCGGGCAGTTTCCATTTCAGCACGATCGCCTCGATACGCCAGTCGTCACCGGCCAGCTGGACCTGGCGGGTGCTGCCATCCGGCCAGCTGAGCGTGAGCGCCCAGCGCTGCGGCGACAGGATGCGCGCATCGATGTCGACGATCGGCGCCTCTTCGCCCAGCAGCCGGTAGCCGCGCAACGCGGCGCCGGTGCCGCCCAGCAGCAGGGTCAGAGCGAAGCAGAGCAGGCACAACAGGGCGCGCCAGCTGGCGGCGAGCCGGCGGCGCCCATGCAGGTGCCGGCGCAACACGACCAGCTGGGCCAGAGTGATCAGCGCGAAGACGGCCGCCAGTACCAGCAGCACGGTCATCGGCATGCGCAACAGCGCGCTCCAGTCCATCATGGGGTTCCTCGTCGCGGCGAAGCGCGCTCCGTGCACCCATCATAGCGGTCGCCGGCACGACGCCGTGGCGGCATCGTTATACTGCGACCGTCTTCAGGAAACCCTCATGCATCGATTCCTCCTGCTACTGCCGTTTTCCCTCATCGTTGCGATGCTTGCCGGCTGCGGCAACAAGGGGCCGCTGGTGCTGCCGCCGACCCGGCCGGTCCCCGCCAGCAGCGCACCGGCACCGGTGCTGCCGTCTTCTGCCAGCAGCAGCGCGATGCCGGCGCTCCAGCAACCCTGAGCAGCGCCACCATGCAACTGCGGTTTTCCAAGATGCATGGCCTCGGCAACGACTTCGTCGTGCTGGATGGTCGGCATGGCGCTTTGCGACTCGACGTTGCGCAGATCCGCGCGCTGGCCGATCGCCATACGGGAGTGGGCTTCGACCAGTTGCTCAGCGTGGAACCCGCCCGGGATCCGTCGTGTGCGTTCTATTACGGTATCTGGAATGCCGATGGGTCGCCTTCCGGCCAGTGCGGCAACGGCGTGCGCTGCGTGGCGGCATGGCTGCATCGCGCCGGCGAGCTGGCGATCGGCGACAACGTGAGGATCGAGAGCCCGTCCGGCCCGGTGACGGTGCGCCTGCTGGACGCCCACGAGGTCACGGTGGACATGGGCGAGCCGATCTTCGAGCCGGCACGGATTCCGTTCGAGGCCGCATGGGCGGCGGATCGCTACGCGCTCGCTGTGGGCGACGACATACTCGAGATCGGCGCGGTGTCGATGGGCAATCCGCATGCGGTGACCGTGGTGCGGGACCTGGCCAGTCCCGCGCTGCAACGACTCGGCCCGCTGCTGTCCGCGCACCCGCGCTTTGCCCGGCAGGCCAACGCGGGTTTCGTGCTGCCGGTCGATCGCAGCCACCTGCGCCTGCGCGTGCACGAGCGCGGTGCGGGCTGGACCCTGGCCTGCGGCACCGGTGCCTGCGCCGCGATGGCGGTGCTGCATCAGCGCGGCGAGGTCGATGACCGCGTAAGGGTGGAACTGCCCGGCGGCGCGCTGCAGATCGACTGGGCCGGCCCCGGCCACGCGCTGTGGATGACCGGTCCGGCCGCGTTCGCCTTCGAGGGCGAATGGCCGGTTCCCGCCGGCGATGCATGACGCAACGGTTGAAGCGCGCCCGCGTCCATCGCACACTCCAGCCGTAACGCAAGTTCATCCGTACGCCCCGCAACGGTTCAAGGATTTCCGCGCATGACCGCAACCCTGCTCGACGATGCCACCCAGGCCCGCGTGGTCGCCGCCTACCTGAAGCGCCACCCGGAGTTCCTCAGCGAATATCCCGAACTGGCAGCCAGGCTGACGATGCCGCGCGAGCAGGGCCCGGTGTCCTCGCTGGCGATCTATCAGCTGCAAAGCCTGCGCGACAAGAACGCGGAACTGGAGCGGCAGCTGGCCGAGCTGATCGAGATCGCCGCCGAGAACGAGCGGCTGATGGAGCGCGTGCACAGCCTGACCGTGGCGCTGTTGCGTGCGAACACGATGGAAGTGACCGCGCGCAGCGTGGTGGCCAAGCTCAGTGCGGATTTCCACACCGAACAGGTCCGCCTGCTGCTGTTCGGCGATGAACCGCAACTGCCGCGGGCCGACTGGCTGCAGCAGATTCCCGGCGGCGCCGAGGCGCTGCCGGAATTTGCCGAATTCCTGCACAAGGGCGAGCCGATTTCCGGCCGCCTGTCTGCCGAAAAGCTGGCCCGCCTGTTCGGCCCCGATGCCGCGCAGATCCACTCGGTGGCGATGATGCGGCTGGGCGACTCCGGCATCCTGGCGATCGGCAGTGCCGACCCGGACCGCTTCCAGCCAGGCATGGGCACGCTGTTCCTGAAGATGATCTCCGCCACCATCACGGCCGCGCTGGCACGCTCGCGGGATGTCTCCTGAGCCGGCCATGACGCCTGCCCGCCAGGTCGAGGACTGGCTCGGCCAGCTTGCCGGCGAACGCCACGCCTCGCCGCACACCGTCGCCGGCTACCGCCGCGATCTGGCCAAGTTGCTGCGTTTCATGCAGGCGCAGCAATTACCCGCGTTCGAAGCGCTGGATGCCAATCTGGTGCGTACCTTCGTTGCGGGCGAACACCGCGCCGGACTGGCGCCGAAGAGCCTGCAGCGCCTGCTGTCATCGTGTCGCAGCCTGTTTCGCCAGCTCAATCGCGAAGGTCTGTTGAGCGGCGACCCGATGCTGGGCGTCCGCGGCCCGAAAGTCCGCCGCAAGCTGCCGCAGGTGCTGGATGTCGACGAAGCCGCCGCGTTGGTCGAGACCGACAGCGGCGGCAAGCTGGCCGTACGCGACCGGGCCATGCTGGAGCTGTTCTATTCCAGCGGACTGCGCCTTTCCGAGCTGGTCGGCCTGCACTGGCTCGACCTGAACCTGGAAGAGGGTGAGGTGCGCGTGCTCGGCAAGGGCAGCAAGACCCGCATCGTGCCGGTCGGCCGCCACGCCATCCGCGCCTTGCGTGCGCTCGGCGCGGAGCAGGGCATGGCACCGGAGAGCCCGGTCTTCCGCGGTCGCGGCGGTGCGCCGATCAACCCGCGCACGGTGCAGCTGCGCATGAAGACCCTGGCGCTGCAGCAGGGCATCCCCAAGCACATCCATCCGCATCTGCTGCGGCATACCTTCGCCAGTCACATGCTGGAATCCTCCGGCGACCTGCGCGCGGTACAGGAACTGCTCGGTCACGCCGACATCGCCACCACGCAGATCTACACCCACCTCGACTTCCAGCACCTGGCCAAGGTGTATGACGCGGCCCATCCGCGGGCGAAACGCAAATCCTGAGCAAGGCGCCTCAACGCCGAAAAGCACCGTAACCCCCTCTCCCCTCGGGGAGAGGAGGCTAACGTGCCAGGCGGGTCCGTTCCGCATTGAAGCCTCCGCACCCCATCCCCATCTAGTTCGCTCAACCTCGGAGCTTTGTATGGAATCGTTTCACGCCACCACCATCGTCTGCGTGCGCCGCGAAGGTCGCGTCGTGATCGGCAGCGACGGCCAGGTCACCTTGGGCAACACGGTGATGAAGTCCAACGCCTGCAAGGTGCGCCGGCTCGGCAAGGGCGACGTGATTGCCGGATTCGCCGGTGCCACCGCCGATGCATTCACGCTGTTCGAGCTGTTCGAGGACAAGCTGACGAAATACAGCGCCAATCTCACCCGCGCCGCGGTCGAGATGGCCAAGGAATGGCGCACCGATCGCCGCCTCGGCAAGCTGGAGGCGATGCTGGCCGTGGCCGACAAGGATTCCTCGCTGCTGATCTCCGGCAACGGCGACGTGCTGGAACCGGAGCACGGTCTGCTCGCGATCGGCTCCGGCGGTCCGTTTGCCCAGTCGGCTGCACTGGCACTGCTCGAGAACACCGAACTGGACGCGCGCACGATCGTCGAGAAGGCACTGAAGATTGCCGCCGACATCTGCATCTACACCAATCACAACGTGTCGATCGAAGAACTCTGAGCGCCAGCCGCGAAAGTCCGCTTCGATGACGCTGGTCATTCCGGTCCGCGCCGCGATGACAAGCCAGAACCCCATACCGCTCCCGGCGAAGCCCATGTCCGAACTCACTCCCCGCGAAATCGTCAACGAACTCGATCGCTACATCATCGGCCAGCACGACGCCAAGCGTGCCGTCGCGGTGGCGCTGCGCAGCCGCTGGCGTCGCATGCAGCTGGAACCGGGCATGCGCGAGGAAGTGACACCGAAGAACATCCTGATGATCGGACCCACCGGTGTCGGCAAGACCGAGATCGCGCGGCGTCTGGCGACCCTGGCCAACGCGCCGTTCGTGAAGGTGGAGGCAACCAAGTTCACCGAGGTCGGCTACGTCGGCAAGGATGTCGAATCGATCATCCGCGACCTTGCCGACGTGGCCTACAAGCTGACCCGCGAACAAGCGATCAAGCGCGTGCGCACGCAGGCCGAGGATCGCGCCGAGGACCGCATCCTCGACGCCTTGCTGCCACGCCGGCAGACGGCCACCGACTGGAGTCACGACGCGCCGGCAGCGACACCGATCGACAGCGACACCCGCCAGAAACTGCGCAAGCAGTTGCGCGAGGGTGCGCTGGACGAGCGCGAGATCGAGCTCGATCTCGCGATGAACATGGGCGTGGAGATCATGTCGCCGCCGGGCATGGAGGAAATGGGTGCGCAGCTGCGCCAGATGTTCCAGAACCTGGGTGGCGCCAAGACGCAGCAGCGAAAGCTGGCGATCAAGCTGGCCCGGCCACTGCTGATCGACGAGGAGGCCGGCAAGCTGCTCAACGACGACGAGCTGCGCGCGCAGGCGATGGAATCGGCCGAGCAGAACGGCATCGTGTTTCTCGACGAGATCGACAAGGTTGCCCAGCGCGGCGACCACGGCCACGCCGGCGTCAGCCGCGAAGGCGTGCAGCGCGACCTGCTGCCGCTGGTGGAAGGTTCCACCGTATCGACCAAGTACGGGCCGATCAAGACCGACCACATGCTGTTCATCGCCTCCGGCGCGTTCTCGCTCGCCAAGCCCTCCGACCTGATTCCCGAATTGCAGGGCCGCCTGCCGATCCGGGTCGAGCTGTCCGCACTGAGCGTGGACGACTTCAAGCGGATCCTGCGCGAGCCGCACAATGCGCTGACCAAGCAGTACACCGCGCTGCTCGCCACCGAGGGTGTCGGGCTGGAGTTCACCGACAGCGGCATCGACCGGCTGGCCGAGGTGGCGTTCCAGGTGAACGAGCGTACCGAAAACATCGGCGCGCGCCGGCTGCATACCGTGATGGAACGCCTGCTCGAGAAAATTTCCTACGAGGCGGCAGACAAATCCGGCGAAAACTACCGTATCGACGCCGAACAGGTGGACAACTCACTCAGCAGTCTGGTTCTGAACGAAGACCTCAGCCGCTACATCCTCTAAACAAGCGTCCCTTCCGGATCTGCTAAAATCCGCGCCGTGAGCAACATTATCGAATTGAAGAATACCGGCCAGCGCGCCCAGCTGCGCGAAGCGCAGCAGAAGCAGAGCCTGGTGCGGTTGTGGCGCGAAGATCTCGAACACGGCAGCTTCTGCGGATACGTGGGTGGGGTCGGGCGCGAGTTCTTCCTGCTGTGGGTGGTCGGCGACGGGGTCACTTACGATGGCATGTACGTGATGCGCCATCGCGACATCTCCGAACTGGAAGCGCCGGACAAGCACCATGCGTTCTTCGAGAAGGCGCTGGCGCTGAAGCACATCCTGCCGCGGCCGCCACGCGGCTTCCCGCTGGACAATATCCGTGAAGTGATCCAGGCCGCCGGCGCGCAGGCGCCGGTGATCGGCGTGCACGTGGACAGCGAGGACGAGTCCGAAGTCTGCTACATCGGCCGGCTGGTCAGCGTCGAGGAAGACGGCTTCAACATGCAGGAACTCAGCCCCGACGCGGAGTGGATGCGCGAGGTGTCGTTCTTCAGCTGGGACGAGGTGTCCACGGTCAGTATCGAGGACAGCTACGCCCAGTCCCTGCTGGCGGTGGGCGGCCCCGCGCCGGCGCTGGAGCAGGGCGATACCGGCATCAGCCGCGCCTGAACCCGACAGTCTCTGCCTGATCCCTGCCCGCCAACAGGCGGGCCTTTTCGTTGAACCTTCCGTTGCACTGAAACCGGGTCCTGCGGCGCGGCAACTTCGCCATTCGCCTCGACGTCCGCCGGCCCCTTCCCGGTGTCGATCTTCTCGGGCCTCCGGTGGCTCGGCGATGTTTTCAGGAGCGCCGGCTGGAAGGGTTCTCCTCGCGTCCTGCCGGCCCGACGGAGGTGGGAAGAGCAAGCGCGAGGGCACGCCGATGATCCGTGCGGGAGGTGATCGCGTATGCTGCTTCTCCTGCTCCCTTGCCCAACGGAAACTCGATGGCGCGCATCGTGGTGGTCGGCAGCATCAACATGGACCTGGTTACCCAGGCATCGCGTTTCCCGCACTCCGGTGAAACCCTGCTCGGCGAAGGCTTCTTCACCGTGCCCGGGGGCAAGGGTGCCAATCAGGCGGTCGCCGCGGCGCGGCTGGGCGCCGAAGTGGCGCTGGTCGGCGCGCTCGGCATCGACACGTTCGGCCGCCAGCTGCGCCAGGGACTGGCCGCTGAAGGCATCGATCTCACCCACACGGCGCACTTGGACGACTGCGCCAGCGGCACCGCCTCGATCACCATCGCCGGCGGCGAAAACCAGATCATCGTGGTGCCCGCCGCCAACGCGCGCGTCACCCCGGCGCAGGTCGAGCAGGCCCACGGGCTGATCGAGCGCGCCGATGTGGTGCTGGTGCAAATGGAAATTCCGCTGGAAACCGTGGAAGCCACCCTGTGGCTGGGCCGGCATCTCGACGTGCCGGTCATCCTGAACCCGGCACCGGCGCAACAGCTGCCGACCGAGTGGCTGCGCCTGGCCCGCTACGTCACCCCGAATCAGCACGAGTTGGCGATACTGCTCGGTGCCGATCCCGACGAGGACTTCCGCCAGCTGATGCTCCGCGCGCCGTGTCCGGTCGTGCTCACCCGCGGCGCCGAAGGGGCCTGGTATCACGAAGGGGAGGGCGAGCCGCTGCATCAAGACGGCTTCAAGGTCGAGGTGGTCGACAGCACCGGCGCCGGCGATACGTTCAACGCGGCGTTGGCGGTGTTCCTGCACGAAGGCCTGCCGACAGCCGTGCGCAAGGCCTGCGCCGCTGCCGCGCTCTCGGTCGGCAAGCTGGGGGCGCAGGCCGGTATGCCGGGCCTGACCGAGCTCGACAACTGGCTGAGCTGGCAGACCACCTGAGCCGGCTCCCGTTCGGCCGGAACCTGGCGCTAGAATCGGCGACATGCGCCTGCGCGATACCGGCTTTCTGCTCGCCTTCTCCACTGCCCTGTTGCCGTGGGGTGCGCGTTCGCTGGCACAACTGGGCGTGCCGCTGGATCTGGCCGCCTGGTTTCCACTGGCCTTCATCTTCGGCGTGGTGCCCTTCATCGATGCGGTCTGCGGCGACGAGCGACGCAACTGGGAGACGCCGGCGCAGGCCGCGCAGCTCGAAAGCCGGCATTTCTTCCGTGTGCTGACCATGCTGGTGCTGCCGCTGTGGCTGGCCACGCTGGTCTGGTGCACATGGCAGTTCACCCATCTGCCGCTGGGCGTGGCCGGCATGCTGGGATGGCTGCTGTCGACCGGCGTCATCGGCGGGACGCTGGCGATCAATCCGGCGCATGAACTGATCCACAAGCCGGGCCGGCTGGAGCCGCTGCTCGGCGGCATCCTGCTGACCAGTGTGGGCTACCAGGGTTTCAAGGTCGAACATGTCCGCGGCCATCACGTGCATGTGGCCACACCGCACGACTCCTCCTCGGCGCGACTGGGCGAGTCGGTCTATGCGTTCGTGCCGCGCGCGCTGTGGCGCAATGTGCGCAACGCCTGGCGGCTGGAAGCGCAGCGCCTGCGCGGTCGCGGCCGCTCGGCGTGGTCGTGGCGCAACGAAATGGTCGCCTGGTACCTGCTCTGGCTGACCTTGCTCGCCGCGTTCGGGCTGGCATTCGGCCCGCGTGGCCTGCTGTTCTTCATCGCCCAGGGCGTGATCGCCGCGGCCACCCTGGAGGTTATCAACTACGTCGAACACTATGGTCTGACGCGACGCGAGATCTCACCCGGACGGTATGAGCGGGTGACTCATCATCATTCGTGGAATGCGCCGCAGCGCTATACCAACTGGCTGCTGTTCAACCTGCAGCGCCACTCCGACCATCATGCCCAGGCACGCCGGCGCTATCAGGCGCTGCTCCACCACGAGGACAGCCCCCAGCTGCCAGCCGGCTACGCGACCATGTTCGTGCTGGCGCTGCTGCCGCCGCTGTGGCGCCGGGTGATGGACCACCGCGCAATCGCCGCCGCCCGTTGATACCGGGCACGACGAGTCGTTACTTGCCGATGCAGAACGAACCGAAGATCGCACCCAGCAGGTCGTCACTGCTGTAGCTGCCAGTGATTTCGCCGAGCGCCCGCTGTGCCTGGCGCAGCTCTTCGGCGGCGAGTTCGCCGGCACGACTGCCGGCCAGGGTGTGCGCTGTCTGGTCGAGATGGCGGGCGACCTGTTGCAGCGCCATGACGTGCCGCCGGCGCGCACTGAACGCGCCTTCGCCACTGCCCGCTCCCGCCAGTTGCTTTAGTTCGTGGCGTAACGCATCGAGCCCGGCACCGCTTTTCACCGAGGCCCACAGCCAACGGCAATCCCCCCGCGTTTCAGCGTGTGCGGTGATGCCGTCGAGATCGATCTTGTTGACCAGCAACAGGCGGGCGACTGGCGCCGGCAGGTTGGCCAGCAGCGCGAGGTCGGCCTGCGCATGCTCGGCATCGGTCACCAATACGGCCACGTCGGCGCGTAGCAACTCGCCGTGGGCGCGGCGCACGCCTTCGCGCTCGACCTCGTCGTCGGTCTCGCGCAGTCCGGCGGTGTCGGCCAGTTCCAGCGCGATGCCGTCGAGGCTGAGCGATTCACGCAACACGTCGCGGGTGGTGCCGGCCGTGGCATTGACGATGGCGCGGTCGCTGCCGGCCAAGGCATTGAGCAGACTGGACTTGCCGGCGTTGGGACGACCGATGATCGCCACCCGCAGGCCGTCGTTGAGGCGCAGGCCCCGCTGCGCCTCGCGCAGCAGTTCATCCAGTTCGGCGCGCACGGCTTGCAGCTGCTGGCCGATGGCGGGATCGGCGAGAAAGTCGATTTCCTCCTCGGGAAAGTCGATCGCCGCCTCGATATGCACCCGCAGCGCGATCAGCGACTGCAGCAAGGCCTCGACCTTGCGCGAGAACACCCCCTCCATCGACTGCAGCGCGGCACGGGCACCGGCTTGCGAGCGCGCCGCGATCAGGTCGGCGACGGCTTCGGCCTGGGCCAGGTCGAGCTTGCCGTTGAGGAAGGCGCGCTCGGTGAACTCGCCCGGACGCGCCAGCCGTGCACCGAGTTCGCAGACCCGGCGCAACAGCAGATCGAGCAGTACGGCGCTGCCATGGCCCTGCAGCTCCAGCACGT
The DNA here is from genome assembly GCF_042657065.1 of Rhodanobacter ginsengisoli. Classification (NCBI taxonomy): domain Bacteria; kingdom Pseudomonadati; phylum Pseudomonadota; class Gammaproteobacteria; order Lysobacterales; family Rhodanobacteraceae; genus Rhodanobacter; species Rhodanobacter ginsengisoli. The sequence goes on along the minus strand of NZ_JBHSNF010000005.1, from coordinate 96,328 downwards.
GTTCCCCGGTATACGACGCCGGAGCAGGGAAATGCAGCAGCAAGCCACGGTCGATCAACTGACCGGCGGCGTCGCAAAAGGCGGCGAAGTGCGCGTGCCGCGGCTGGGCAGGATGGCCGAGCAAGGCCTGCACGATCGCCGGCACCGCCGGCCCGGACACCCGCACCACACCCACCCCGGCGGCGCCCGGCGCGCTGGCGATAGCGGCAATCGTCTCGGTGGCGGAATCGGTCATGGGCATGGACTCTAAACGAAGTCAGCCGCGACGGGACTCCGGTCGCGGCTGACGGTTTTCCTGTGGGTGCCGGCGCTCGCTCAGCTGGTGGTGAGCAACGCCTCGCGATCGATGTGATGGGTGACCCACCATTGCTGGCCCAGGCCGACCAGGCCGTTCACCGCGTAATAGAGACACAACCCGGCGGGGAAGAAGGCGAACATCACCGTGAACAGCAACGGCATCACCTTCATCATTTTCGCCTGGGTCGGATCCATGCCCGCCGCCACCGGATTGAGCCACTGCGTGCCCAGCATCACCGCTGCGTAGATGATCGGCAGGATGTAGAACGGATCCGGTGCGCTCAGGTCAGGAATCCACAGGAACGCGGCATGCCGCAGCTCCAGGCTGTACTCGAGCACGAAGAACAGGCCGTAGAACACCGGCATGGTGATCAACACGGGCAAACAGCCGCCCATCGGGTTGACCTTCTCCTTCTTGTACAGCTCCATGGTGGCCTGCTGCATCTTCACCTTGTCGTCGCCGTAACGCTCCTTCAGTGCCTGGATGCGCGGCGCCAGCTTGCGCATCTTGGCGCTGGAGCGGTACTGCACTGCGGTCAGCTTCCAGCTCAGGCCCTTGATCAGCAGCACCAGCAGGATGATCGCCACGCCCCAGTTCTTGGAGATCGCGTGGAACTGCGACAGCACCCAGTGCATCGGCACGGCAATCGCCTTGAACATGCCGTAGTCGATGGTCAGATCCAGCCCCGGCGCGATCGCATCGAGCGTGCCCTGCACGTTCGGTCCGAGGTACAGGCGCGCCTGGCTGGTGATGCTCTGTCCCGGCGCCACGCTCAGCGCGGGGCCGACCGCGCGGATCAGATAGCGGGGCTGGGCGCTGTCGGGGTTGATCGTCTGGGTCGTGTAATGGTCGGTCTGATCCGCTGGCGGAATCCACGCTGCGAAGAAATACAAGCGCAGCATCGCTGCCCAGCCACCCTTGATCTGGCTGTCGAGCGCATCCTTCTTGTCCTTGAATTCCTTGAACGGCAATTTCTCGAACTTCTCGCCGGTGTACCACGCGGCACCCTGGAAACTGCGGATCTCCGGATTGGTGTAGTTCTCCAGCCAGCTGCCGGACTTCGGCGGCTCGACCCGCAGGAACTGCTGGTAGGCATTGCCCTGCCACGGCTGCGCGGTACCGTTGTCGATGTGCTGACTGACGCCGATGACGTAGCTGCCGCGCTTGAAGCTGTAGGTCTTGGTGACCTTGAGGCCCGCGGCATCCTGCCAGGTCAATTCGACATTCATGCTGTCCTGGCCATCGGCCAGCGCGTACGTGGTCTTCGCGCTGTGGAACAGCGCCAGGTGACTCGGCTGATCCTGCGGCGCGGTATCGCTGCTGCTGACCAACCCGGTCTGGGCCACGAAGTAATGCGCCGGGTCGTTGTCCAGCAACACGGTGGGTGGCGGGTTGGGTGTTTTGTGCGTCCGTGCCGCCTTCGGATAGGCCAGCAGGTCCGCGTGCACCACGCTGCCACCCCGGGTGTCCACGGTGAGATGCAGCACATCGGTCGTGATGCTGATCAGCTGCGATGCGGCCGGTTCGGCAGGCGCCGCTCCGGCGAGGGCGGTCGGCACGGCACCGGGGACCGCCGTCGGGCTGGACGTGGCGGGCATGGGCCCCGGCACGCTGCCATCCACCGATGCGCTGGTCGTGGCGGCTGTGGTCGCCGGCAACGCGGGCGGCGCGTAATCCTTCTCCCAGGCCATGAACAGAAAGTAGGCCACAGCCAGCAGGGCAAACATGAGGAAGGTGCGCGTTTGATTCATCGCGTAGCAAATCCGGGTAACGCCACGACACGTGTCACGCCGCGGGGACAGAAAGGGAAAAGGTCAACGCACGATTGTGCTGGTGTCGTCGGCCGGCTTCAATGGTTCGGGAGTCCCGGGCTTGGTCGCCAGCAGCTTCTTCCACAACCCTTCGATCTCGCTCAGCAGTTCCGGGCCCGGCATACCCGCCGCCTGTTCGCGTGCCATCACCATCAGATCGACCGGCGGGAGCTGGTGGCGAACACGGCGAAACGACTCACGCAGCAGCCGCTTGATCCGGTTGCGTTCGACCGCGCGCTTGGAAACACGCTTGGAAATCGCCAGGCCGAGCCGGGCATGGCCCAGTCCGTTGTCGCGATAGCGCATATGAAAACAGCGGCCGCCTGCGCGTCCGCTGCTTGTCCGCAAGGCGGCAAAATCAGCCGGCCGACGTAACCGCGCATCGCGCGGCAGCCCGGCGGTTGACATGACCTGCACCCCGCGTTTTGGATCGGTGTTTACGGGATCAGGCGCTTGCGGCCCTTGGCGCGACGGGCATTGATGATCTTGCGACCGTCGGCAGTGGCCATGCGGGCACGGAAACCGTGGGTACGTGCGCGCTTGAGCTTGCTCGGCTGGAAGGTCCGCTTCATGGTTTACTCCGAAGGGAATGTGGATAAAAAGGTTGGAAAGTATGTCGGGTATCCGGCACGACTGTCAAATCGCGCTTGACGCCAGCCTGTGGATACTCATGTGGATATGTGGGCAGTGGTGACGCGGAGGCTGCTGCTAGACTAGTCCATCCCCTGCGCGCAAGCGCCCAAGCTGTGGCTGATTTTATTCATGAGTGATCTGTGGCGGCGCTGCCTTGAGCGCCTCGAAGGCGATTTGAGCGCCGAAGACCTGCACACCTGGCTGATGCCATTGCAGGCGCGTGACGATGCCGACGGCCTGCAACTGTTTGCGCCCAATTCCTACACCCTGGACACGGTGCGCGAACGCTATCTGGCGCAGATCGAATGGGTGCTGCAGCAGTTGAACGGCAAGCCGTGGCCGGTACGGCTGGATGTCGGCTCCAATTCATCGCGCCCGGCAGCACCCGCCAAGCCGGTGGCCGCCCCGCGAGCCAAGGTCGCCCCCGCGCCCATGCCTGCCTTCAACCACAATCTGGACCCGCATTACACCTTCGAGACGTTCGTCGAGGGCAAGTCGAACCAGCTCGGCAAGGCGGCCGCCATGCAGGTAGCGACGAATCCGGGTCGGGCCTACAACCCGCTGCTTCTGTACGGCGGCACCGGCCTGGGCAAGACCCATCTGATGCATGCCGCCGGCAATCTGATGCTCGAACACAATCCGGCCTTCAAGGTGATGTATCTGCGCTCGGAGCAATTCGTCGGTTCGATGATCGAGGCGTTGCGCGCCAAGAGCATGGATGAATTCAAGCGCCGCTTCCGTTCGGTCGACGCTTTGCTGATCGACGACATCCAGTTTTTTGCCGGCAAGGACACGACGCAGGAGGAGTTCTTCCATACCTTCAATGCGTTGTTTGAGTCCAAGCAGCAAATCATCCTGACCTGTGATCGCTATCCCAAGGAAGTGGACAAGCTCGAGCCACGGCTGAAGTCGCGCCTAGGCTGGGGTTTGAGCGTGGCGATCGAACCGCCGGATTTCGAGACTCGCGCCGCGATCCTGCTGGCCAAGGCCCACGAAAAGGGTGTGGCGGTGGACGAGAACGTGGCGATGCTGCTGGCCAAGCGCATCCGTTCCAACGTGCGTGACCTGGAGGGGGCGTTGAACACGCTGGCGGCACGCGCGAATTTCTACGGCAAGCCGATCACCACCGACTTCGCCGAGGAAACCCTGCGCGACCTGCTGGCAACCCATGCGCAGGCGATCACCATCCCGAACATCCAGAAGATCACCGCGGAATATTTCAACGTGCGACTGCAGGATCTGCTGTCCAAACGCCGCGTCCGCTCACTGGCAAGACCGCGTCAGATCGCGATGACCCTGTCGAAGGAACTGACCGAACACAGCCTGCCGGAAATCGGCGAAGCGTTCGGCGGGCGCGATCACACCACCGTGATGCACGCCTGCAAGACGATTCGCAAGTTTGTCGAGACGGACGCACGCATGCGTCAGGACTGGGAGCAACTGATCCGCACGCTGACCGGTTGAGGTAGCTGCGCGAAAATTGAAGATCGGGGATAAGCAGGGTTTGAAGCTGTGGATAATGGGTGGATGGTTTGCTCTCTCGAGTTATCCACAAATGGCCCACAGTCAGGCAGCCACTCCAGCCACAGCCCTAAAAACTTACAAGTATATGATTTGAAACGTAAAATCAAAGAAAGAAAGTTGTCCACAAAGCCTACAACAACTACTAAACTTCTTTTAAAGACAGAACAGCAGGTATAGGGGAAGCCAAGTCATGCAATTCAGCATCCAACGAGAAGCTCTGCTCAAACCGCTGCAGCAGGTGGTTGGTGTGGTTGAACGCCGCCAGACGCTGCCCGTGCTTGCCAACCTGCTGGTGAAGGTCGGTGACGGCAAACTGTCGCTGACCGGTACGGACCTCGAGGTCGAGATGGTGGCCACGACCGAGGCCGAAAAGCTTTCGGATGGCGAGATCACCATTCCGGCACGCAAACTGTTCGACATCGTGCGGGCCCTGCCCGACGGCGCCCGGATCGAACTGAAACTCAACGGCGATCGGGTGGCGCTGAGCGCTGGCCGCAGCCGCTTTACGCTGACTACGCTTCCAGCGAGTGAATTCCCCACGGTCGACGAAATCGAACTGGTGGAAAAGGTCAGCCTGCCGGAAGAAGCCTTGCGCGATCTGATGGAACGTACCGCCTTCGCAATGGCGAACCAGGACGTGCGTTATTACCTGAATGGCATGCTGCTGGACTTGCAGGAGCACACGTTGCGTTGCGTCGCCACCGATGGCCATCGTCTGGCCATGAAGGAAACCGAGTTGCAGAGCTCGGTCTCCACCCGGCGACAGATCATCATTCCCCGCAAGGGCGTCAATGAGTTGATCGGCCTGCTCGAATCCGGCGATGGCCAGGTGGAACTCGAATTTGGCCGTAACCACTTGCGCGTTCGGCGCGGCGACGTGGTGTTTACCTCGAAGTTGATCGATGGACGGTTCCCGGACTACGAAGCGGTGATCCCGCTCGGTGCGGACAAGACTGCCACGCTGGATCGCGAGGTGCTGCGCGGAGCGCTGCAGCGCGCGGCCATTCTGTCCAACGAGAAGTACCGGGGCGTGCGGCTCGAGCTGTCTCCAGGCAAATTGCGCATCGTGGCGCACAATCCGGAGCAGGAAGAGGCGGTCGAGGAAGTCGAGGCCGATACGCACGTTTCCGATCTGGCGGTGGGCTTCAATGTGGGTTATCTGCTGGACGCACTGGCGGCGTTGCGCGGTGACAAGGCCCGGCTCAGCCTGCGTGATGCGCAATCGAGTTGCCTGGTGCAGGAGGATGACAATGAGCATTCCCGCCACGTGATCATGCCGTTGCGGCTCTGACGCTCATTGCATGGGGTTGACCGTGTATCGAGCGGGTCGAACGCGCCGGAGTTGCCGCAAGGAACTCCGGCGTTGCTTTGTGCGGGTACCTCCGGCATGAGGTTGGAGCGATTGCATCTGACCGGTTTGCGCTGTCTGACGGATGTGGGCATCGAGCTGGATCCCGGGATCAACGTCCTGGTGGGGGCCAACGGGGCCGGCAAGACCAGCGTGCTTGAGGCTGTGTTCCTGCTTTCCCATGCCCGTTCTTTCCGCAGCGGGGCGAAAGAGGCGCTGCTGCAGCGCGGCGCGCCGAATCTTTCGATATTCGCAGAGCTGCGGCATGCCGATGATCGCGTTTGCCGATTGGGTCTTGGGCGCTCAGGTGTTCGCTGGGAAGCGAAACTGGATGGATCGAGTGTGGCCATCGGTCAATTGGTGCGTGAATGTGCCGTGGTCTGTTTTGAACCGGGCTCGCACGCGCTGATCGCCGGCGCGGCGGAAGAGCGTCGTCGCTTTCTCGACTGGGGCGTGTTCCACGTGGAACACGATTTCCTTCCTGCGTGGCGGCGCTACCAAAGGGCACTCAAACAGCGCAACAGCCTGCTGCGCGCGGCCGGTTTGCCGGTGGAAGCGTTGTTCGCGCCGTGGGAGAGCGAGCTGGCGCAAACGGCGCAATTGATCGACCGACAGCGTCGAAACTACCTGGATCTGCTTCGACCCAAATTGGTTGCCAGTACCCAGGGCCTGCTGCCCGAACTCGGCTCGCTGGAGCTGCGCTATCGTCGGGGTTGGTCCGAGGAGAGTGATCTCGCCCAGCAACTGCAGGATCAGCGGGGCAGGGATCTGGCACGGGGTCATACCACGCTGGGTGCGCATCGGGCCGATTGGTCGATCGTGTTCGAGCGGGCGCCGCTGCGGGAACACCTCTCGCGAGGCCAGGAGAAGCTCGCTGCGCTGGCATGCATGCTGGCCCAGGCCGAACTGTACGCCGAGCACTGCGGAGAATGGCCCATCGTCTGCCTCGACGATCTCGCATCGGAGCTGGATCTGAGCCATCAGGCCGCCGTGGTTGAACAACTCGTCCATGCGAAAGCCCAGGTATTGTTGACCGGAACCGAGTTGCCCCAGTCGCTGCAGTCGACCGCCACCCGAGTGTTCCACGTGGAACAAGGTCTCTTTGCACGCCTGCTATAATCGGAAGGTTGCATATCCCCAAGATTGCATAACCCTTGCCCGGCCCTTCACGGCGCCGAGTCGGGCGGGTCGCTGGCGCCAGGAAATGGTTACCGCATGAACGAACCTCTCAACGAATCCAACTACGATTCAAGCAACATCAAGGTACTGAAAGGTCTGGAAGCGGTGCGCAAGCGCCCCGGCATGTACATCGGCGATACCGATGACGGCACCGGCCTTCATCACATGGTGTTTGAAGTCGTCGACAACGCGATCGATGAGGCGCTGGCGGGCTACTGCGACAGGGTTGTGGTCACCATTTGCGACGATGGCTCGGTGAGCGTCAGCGACAACGGTCGTGGCATTCCGGTCGACATGCACCCCGACGAGGGTCGCTCGACCGCGGAAGTGGTGATGACCGTGCTGCATGCCGGCGGCAAGTTCGACGCGAACTCCTACAAGGTTTCTGGTGGCCTGCACGGCGTGGGCGTCTCGGTGGTCAATGCCTTGAGCGACCATCTGTGGTTGACCATCTACCGCGAAGGCCTGGAACACCTCCAGGAATACGCGGGGGGAGAGCCGCTGTATCCCCTGAAAGTGGTGGGTCCGTCGACCAAGCGCGGCACCCTGGTGCGTTTCCAGCCGAGCCCGGCAACGTTCACCAGCAACATTGAATTTCACTACGACATCCTGGCCAAGCGCCTGCGCGAGCTGGCGTTCCTCAATTCAGGCGTCACGATCGAGCTGAAGGACGAGCGTGGTGAAGGGCGCCAGGACACGTTCGCCTACGAGGGCGGTATCCGCTCGTTCGTGCAACATCTGGCGCAGTTGAAGACGGCCTTGCACCCGAATGTGATCAGCCTGACGTCGGAGCAGGACGGGGTGGTGGTCGAGGTGGCGATGCAATGGACCGACTCCTACCAGGAGTCCATGTACTGCTTCACCAACAACATTCCGCAGCGTGACGGTGGTACCCATCTGACCGGTTTCCGTGCGGCGCTGACCCGTTCGCTGCAGAGCTACATCGAAAAATCCGGCCTGGCGAAGAACGCCAAGGTTGCGTTGTCGGGTGACGACATGCGCGAGGGCATGATTGCGGTCCTTTCGGTGAAAGTGCCGGATCCCAAGTTCTCCTCGCAGACCAAGGACAAGCTGGTCTCGTCCGAAGTGAAGACTGTGGTCGAGCAGGTCGTCAACGAGAAGCTCGGTGAATTCCTGCTGGAACATCCGAACGAAGCCAAGGCGATCGCTTCCAAGGTCGTCGACGCCGCCCGTGCCCGCGAGGCTGCGCGCAAGGCACGCGAGATGACCCGCCGCAAGGGCGCGCTCGATATCGCGGGGTTGCCTGGCAAGCTGGCGGACTGTCAGGAAAAGGATCCGGCGCTGTGCGAGCTGTTCCTGGTCGAGGGCGACTCCGCCGGTGGCTCGGCCAAGCAGGGCCGCAATCGCAAGACCCAGGCCGTGTTGCCGCTGAAGGGCAAGATCCTCAACGTCGAGAAGGCGCGCTTCGACCGCATGCTGGCGTCGGCCGAAGTCGGCACGCTGATCACCGCTCTGGGCACCGGCATCGGCAAGGATGAGTACAACCCGGACAAGCTGCGTTACCACCGGATCATCCTGATGACCGATGCGGACGTCGATGGCTCGCACATCCGCACCCTGCTGCTGACGTTCTTCTACCGACAGATGCCGGAGCTGATCGAGCGCGGCCACATTTATATCGGACTGCCGCCGCTGTACAAAGTGAAGCAGGGCAAGCAGGAGCTGTACATCAAGGACGACACTGCGCTGAACGACTACCTGATCTCCAGCGCGGTCGACAATGCGGCGTTGACTTACAGCCCGGATGCGCCGCCGATCACCGGCGAGGCGCTGGAGAAGCTGCTCCGCGGTTATCAGCATGCGTTGGACCAGATTGCCAAACTGGCGCACCGTTTCGACGCCGTGGTGTTGAATGCCTTGCTCGAACATACCCCGATGGAACCGGCGCTGTGGGCCGATCCGGCGGCCATGCAGGCTTGGCTGGACGCCGCGGCTCTGCGCCTGGCCGCCAGCGGCCTGGGCAAGCCCCACTACAAACTGGCATTGCGGCCGGCGCTCGGTGATGAGCAGCCTGCAGCGATCGAAGTGGTACGTGAGCAGCATGGGCTCAGCCATACCTGGTTGTTGCCGCAGCCGTTCTTCAGCAGCAACGAGTTTCGTCCGATCCTGGCGATCAGCCAGCAGATTGCCGGGATGATCCAGGCCGACGCCGTCGCGCGACGGGGCAATGCCTCGCGCGGGGTATTGAGCTTCGTGGAGGCGCGCAACTGGCTGCTGGACGAGGCCAAGAAGGGGCGCAGCATCCAGCGCTTCAAGGGTCTAGGCGAAATGAACCCCGAGCAGCTGTGGGACACAACGGTGAATCCGGAGACCCGCCGCATGTTGCAGGTCGGTGTCGAGGATGCCATCGCGGCCGATCAGATGTTCTCCATGCTGATGGGTGAAGCCGTCGAGCCACGTCGAGACTTCATCGAGGCAAACGCATTGAAGGTCGCCAACCTGGACGTGTGAGCGCCACGATAGACACATGGTGGCCACCGGCCGAAGGCTGGCTCAAGGCCTCGAGGGCACCAGCTCTGGGGAGTGGACAGGAGCAACCGGGAATCGGGTTGTGTCCTGTCGTTGCGTGCGCCTCGATTTAAACGGTCCGACAACTTATTGATTTTTAACAATCTTTGATGCCGCACTGCAACTTGTTATCGTTGGGCGGCTCGGGTTACTCTTGGAAATCCCCCCGCGGCGTTTGATGCGCGAGACCTGAAGACGAGGATCACCATGAAGCATTCCCCAGGGTTCACGATGCTGGCGAGCGCACTTCTGCTCCTGAGTGTGGCAAGCAGCCCGGTGCTGGCGCGCGATGCGGCCAAGGGCAAGCAGGAAGTGCAGTACCCGCATGCGACCCGTGTTGCACCGAAACTCGATCTATCCAGCACGAAGGACCAGAAGAATCTTCAGGAAGGTTTGAATGCGCTCAACGCCGGTGATTCGGCGAAGGCGGAACAGTACCTCCAGGGAATCGTCGACAGCAGCCGGAGCAAGTACGCCCAGGCGATGGCGCTTCGTGGCCTGGCAGTCGTGAAATACAACGCCGGTGACTATCCGGGTGCCGAGGCGCTGATTCAGCGCGCACTCGCCAACGGAGTGCTGCCGAACGATGACTATTTCGCGCTCGAATACATGCTTGCGGTAACGCAGCAGGCCGACAAGCAATACCAGGCGTCGCTGGACACCATCACGAAATGGCGAGCCGAGGGCAAGAAGGAGACGGCCGAGTCGTACGCGCTCCAGGGCAATGACGAGTATCGCCTGGGCAAGTACCCCGAGGCGATCGCCTCGATCAAGAAGGCCCAGTCATTGACCGACAAGCCCAATCCGCAATGGAACGAGATTCTGATGGCCAGCTATTCCGAATCTGGCCAGGGTGATCAGGTCGAGAAGCTGGCGCAGCAGAGCCTGGCCGCGAACCCCGACGATCCGAAGGTGCTGAACAACGCGATCGTGGTGTTGATGCAGGCGAAAAAATACCCGGAAGCCATCCAGTTGATGGAAAAGGCCCGCGCCAAGGGTGGCCTCACGACCGAAGCGATGTATCTGAATCTGGCCAAGCTCTATTTCAATCAAGGGCAATCCAGTGACAATCCGAAACCGGACGCGCTCAAGGCCGTGGCCGTGTTGAAGGACGGGATGAGCAAGGGCGTGGTGACGTCTAGCGCGAGCAATTACCTGTTGCTTGGCGAAGCCGAGTATCTGGCGGGAAATGTCGAACAGGCGAAGCAGGCCTATGAAAAGGCCCGCCCCCTGGCCACGGACGGAGAGGTCGCCTTGCAGGAGGCGAACCTGCTGCTCACCGAAAGCGAGTACGGTCAGGCCAAGAAGATGGTCCAGCAGGCCATCAGCAGGGGCGTGAAACGCAAGGGCGTTGCCTACCTGATACTTGCCGAATGCGAGCGTGGCCTGAAGAGCAAGTCGGGCCAGATCGCTGCCCTGAAGATGGCTGCGCAAGATCCGGACACAGCCGAGCGCGCGAAGGCGAGCCTGAAGAAACTGGGTGCCGGCAAGTAAAGGCGGACCCGCATGGACTCACGGAACAGTTGGACGTCCGTTTGCCTGTCCCGTGAGTGCTATACAAAAGTCATGCTCTGTTGTAACGTAGAAAACCTTTCCCTGCGTCTCCCCAGCGGCAAGTTTTCCCCGAGGTCCGTCCATGCATTCAGACGGTTTCGGGTTACGCCCTGCGGCAACGTAGTTTCCCGATTGATCAGCTTCCAGATAGTGACAGATGGCCTCAAGTAACGAAGAAAATGGGCGCGAGCCGTTTAGTTGGAAGCGTACCTGGGCATTGGCAGTTGCGATCGGGCTGCATGCGTTTGCGTTTCTGTTGATTGTGGCGCCGATGGCACCACCGAATCAGAACCACAAAGAAAAAGAACGCATCGTCCAGGTGAACTTCATCGAGCCGCCACCGCCGCCGCCGCCGCCACCGCCGCCGCCGCCGGAGCCGCCCAAGCAGCCGCCGCCGAAGATCATTCAGCAGCTCAAGCCGCCGCCGACCCCCCCGCCGCCGACGCCACCACCACCGGTACAGGAGGTGTCCCAGAACGCGGTTCAGGCACCACCACCGGCACCGCCAGCACCACCGGCGCCGCCAGCGGACATCTCGGCCAGCCAGGATCTGAGCTATAACAGTCGGATGCAGCCCCGTTACCCGCCACAGGCCATCCGCCAACGGCATGAGGGTACGGTGATATTGATGATCCTGGTCGGGGTGGATGGATCCCCGAAGGACATCAAGGTCGAGCACTCCAGCGGTTATCGGGAGCTCGATCGTGCGGCAATGGACGCCGCTCGCAACTGGCGCTTCAATCCGACCATCAGAAATGGACGAAAAGTTGAGGGGTACGCACGCGTTCCTGTCAACTTCAATCTCAGTCAGCTGTAATCAACTTTCCGTCGATTACAGTTACAGTTCACGCTTGACTTCCCTAGGGTAGCGTTATGTTCCTACAGACTCCTGCAACGACCGATGCCGCACAGGCCTTGGGTGGTAATACCAACGCCGAAGCCATGAAACAGATGGGCTTCAGCAACCTGCTCCAGAACTTCGACTGGCTCGGCTGGGTCGTCTTCGTGACCCTGGTCGCGATGTCGTTCCTGTCCTGGTACTTCATCGTGGCCAACGGCATCCGCAACGCAACGGTGAAGGCACGCGCCGACAAGGTCATCGATGGCTTCTGGGGCAATGGCTCCACTCAGGACGCGATTCGCGAACTGGAAGCTCAGCCCAGGAGTGAGCCGTTCTCCAAGATCGCGCTGGATGCGGCCTCGGCTGTGGCCCATCACCAACAGACCGCGAGCACTTCGGGCACGACCGGTCGTCTGGCCGAATCGCTGAGCCGGTCGGAATTCATCGACCGCGCGCTGCGTCAGGCTGTGGCTCGCGAGAGCCTGCGTCTGGAGGGTGGCATGACCCTGCTCGCCACCGTGGGTTCGGCAGCACCGTTCGTCGGTCTGCTGGGTACGGTGTGGGGTATCTATCACGCACTGATCCGCATCGCGGCAAGCGGCAACGCCTCGATGAATGCAGTGGCGGGCCCGGTGGGTGAAGCGCTGATCATGACCGCATTCGGCCTGTTCGCCGCGATTCCGGCCCTGTTCGCGTACAACTTCTTCAGCCGCTCGAACCGCCTGACCTACGCACGGTTCGACGAGTTCGCGCACGACCTGCACGACTTCTTTGCGACCGGCTCGCGCGTCGAAAGCCAGAAGTGAGGTATTGACCCATGGCCGTAAGTTTGGGTGGCAATTCCGGCGGACCGATGTCGGAGATCAACGTCACGCCGCTGGTCGACGTGATGCTGGTGCTGCTGATCATCTTCATGATCACGGCACCACTGATGTCGCACTCCATCACGATCGACCTGCCTACGGCGAATCCGCATACGAAGGATGCCGAGGTGCTGGTGCCGCCGCTTGACCTGGCGGTCAAGCAGGACGGCAGCATGTATCTCAACGATCATCTGGTCACCGAGGCCGAGTTGCGGGCGCAGTTTCTGGTCGATGCACAGAAGACGCCCCAGCCCGAACTGCAGATTCGCGCAGACAAGGCGGCCCAGTTCAAGATCGTCAAGAAGATCATCGGCGATGCGAAGGATTCGGGCATGGTGCACGTCGGCTTCATGACCACTGACGCGCCGAAGGGGTAAATCGACATGTCATTCACGACCCAAACCAGTGGACCGATGTCGGAGATCAACGTCACGCCGTTGGTCGACGTGATGCTGGTGCTGCTGATCATCTTCATGATCACGGCGCCGGTGCTGGCACACAAGATCCAGGTTGACCTGCCGCAGCCGAATCCGAATGTGGTCAATCCACCGAATCCCCTGGATCCGATCCATCTGAAGATCGATCAGGCCGGGGCGTTCTACTGGAACGACACGCCGGTGGACGAACTCGGTCTGAAGGCACAGCTGGCCGTGATCGGTCAGCAGACCCTGGTCAATCAGCCGGAAATCCAGATTGCGGCGAACGACAATGTGGCCTACGAGTACGTGGCCCGTGTGCTGGCCGATGCCAAGAGCTACAACCTGGTCAAGATCGGCTTTACCGAGAACTTCTGATACGACGCAAGTTGTACCGAAGCAATCACGCAGAAACCCCCGCCACGAGCGGGGGTTTTTGTATGCGTCGGATAAGCCCGCGTGGCAGTCAGCGCAGGATCTGCAGGTAGTTGCGGACAGTCGTCCCCAGCCCCTCGTACAGCGCTTCGCCAATCAGCGCGTGTCCGATCGAAACCTCGGCCAGGCCCGGTATCGCTGCCTTGAAGGTGCCGAGGTTCGCCTGGCTCAGATCGTGTCCAGCATTGACCGCCAGGCCGGCCTGATGTGCCCGCCGCGCCGTGTCGGCACAGCTCGCCAGCGCGGCGGCGGGTCGACCGTCGGCAAAAGCCTCTGCATACGGGCCGGTGTAGATCTCGATCCGCTGCACGCCGATCACGGCCGCCAGGTCGAAGTCATGAATCCCGGCATCGATGAACAGGCTGACTCGGCAGCCCAGCTCGCACAGCTCGCGCACCAGCGGACGCAGTCGTCCGACATCGCGCTTCAGGTCGAAGCCGTGGTCGGACGTGATCTGGCCGTCGTCATCGGGTACCAGGGTGACCTGGGTCGGACGGACTTCGCGCGCCAGCGCGATCAGGCCGGGATAGTCCCCGCGCGGGCCGGCAAACGGGTTCCCTTCGATGTTGTATTCCACGCGCCCCCGCAATATCCCGGCCAGCGCGCGAACGTCGTCCGGACGCACGTGCCGCTGGTCGGGGCGCGGATGTACCGTGATGCCACCGCAGCCGGCTTCGATGCAGGTCTGTGCCGCGCGGCAGATATCCGGTTCGCGGCCGCCGCGCGAATTGCGCAGTACGGCAATCTTGTTGAGGTTGACGCTGAGCAGGGTCATGGCGGTCGAGCAATCTCTGGCAGTGAAGGCCGGCAGCGGGACAACCGGTTACGACGCGATGCCCGGGCCGGCCCGAAACAGTGCGCCGATCAGTCGGCGCTGGCAAGCCTGCCCAGCCGGATGCGGCGCGGTCCGCCCCGCCATGCCAGTGCCGCCACCAGGGCAGGACCGACATCCAGCCGATGCAATTGCCAGGCGCCGACGTCATCGCCTTCCAGCAGTTGCAGGGTCAGCCGCCCAGCCGAAGCGGCCACGCTCAGGCGATCCAGACCGAACGCGATGCCACGCCCGAGCGCCTTGAGCACGGCCTCCTTCGCCGTCCACAGCTCGAGAAAGGCGAGCGTCCGCTCGGCCGGCGGCAACCCTGCCAGCCCGGCCGCCTCGCCGGTGCTGAAGAACCGCTCGGCAATCGCTACCGCCCGCGGCCGCTCGCGCACCTGCTCGACATCGATGCCGGGGGTGACATGCCGCCCGATGGCGATCAGCGCATGGCTGCCGCTATGCGACCAGTTGAATCCGAGTGACTGGTCATGCGCGAATGCGAGTGCCGGACGACCGTGCTCGCCCATGGTCAGCGCGACCCGCTCCGCACCGGTGCCGAGATAAGCGGCCAGCACCGATAGCAGCGGCGTGCGACCGTGCTGCGGCCGATAGTCGAGACACCACACATGAATCTCGTCATCGCGCAGGTGCTCTGCTAGCTTGGCAAGCGTCTGTGCGTGCATGGCAGTCATCCGGACATGGTGCCGCTGGCCATGTCGATGCACAAGCGCGCCATGCGGATGCCTGCGCACCCGGCCGAGAACGGGATTCGCGGGAACGCGTCGTTTGACGAGGAGATGCGGTTTGATTCAGGGCTGGCTGCTGCTGCTGGTGTCGCTGCTGTATGTGGGGCTGCTGTTCGTGGTCGCCTATGCGGGCGATCGCCGTCCGCTGTATCCGCGTCAGCCACGACTGCGGCCGATCGTCTACAGTCTCGCGCTGGCGGTGTACTGCTCGTCGTGGACTTTCTATGGCGCGGTGGGCACGGCAGCCCGCGATGGCCTGGCTTACCTGCCGATCTACCTCGGTCCGATCCTGCTGTTCGTGTTCGGTTTCGGTCTGCTGCGCCGGCTGCTGCAGATGGTCAGGCAGCGCAACATCACGTCGATCGCCGATTTCATCGCCGCCCGCTTCGGCAAATCGCATGGCCTGGCGGCGCTGGTGGCGGTGATCGCGGTGATCGCCGTGGTGCCGTATATCGCGCTGCAGTTCAAGGCGGTGGCGACGTCCTTCGGCGTGCTGAGCGACCTCGGCCATGGCGCGGTGACGGCCGGCGGCACCGATACCGCGTTGTGGTGCGCGTTGCTGCTGGCCGCGTTCACCATCCTGTTCGGCACGCGCAGCATCGACGCGACCGAGCATCACCACGGCCTGATGCTGGCGATCGCGCTCGAATCGCTGATCAAGCTGCTCGCCTTCGTCGCCCTGGCTGGCTATGCCTTGTGGCGTGGGCCAGGATTGGTCAGCACCGTGCAACTGCCGCTGACGCAACTGAGCCACGGCCTTTCGCCGGGATTCCTGGCGCAGACCATGCTGGCGTTCTGCGCGATGTTCTGCCTGCCACGGCAATTCCAGATCGGCATGGTCGAGTGCGAGGATGCCGGCGATCTGCGGCGCGCCCGCTGGCTGGTGCCCGCGTATCTGGTGATCATCAGTCTCGCGGTGCTGCCGATCGTGGCAGCCGGCGCGCACATGCCGCTGGTGCGCGATGGCACCGCCGACGCCTGGGTGCTGACCCTGCCGATGGCATACGGTGATCGGGGCGTGGCCCTGCTGGCGTTTCTCGGCGGATTCTCGGCCGCGATCGGCATGGTGATCATGGCCTCGGTGGCGCTGTCTATCATGATCAGCAACGACCTGGTGATGCCGGCGCTGCTGCGCATCCGGCGCCTGCATCTGGAGCAGCGCAGCGACCTCTCCCAGCTCGTGCTCGGCGTGCGTCGCGTGGCGATCGTGGGGCTGGCGCTGATGGCCTACGCCTATTACCGGGTGGCGGCGGATGCGGAAAACCTGGCCGCGACCGGCTTGCTGGCGTTTGCCGCGGTGGCGCAATTCGCCCCGGCCCTGGTTGCCGCACTGTACTGGCGTGGTGCCAGTCGACGCGGAGTGGTGACGGGCCTGGTTGGTGGCTTCATCGTCTGGCTGTACACCCTGCTGTTGCCGGCGATGCTACGCTCGGGCCACTGGCTGCAGGATGGTCCGTTCGGCTGGAACTGGTTGCGTCCGCAGGCACTGTTTCATCTCAGTGGCTGGGACCCGGTGATGCACTGCACGTTCTGGTCGCTGCTGGTCAACATCGGCTGCCTCGTCCTTGTCTCCCTGCGCTTCCGCCCGAGCCTGGAGGAGCGCCTGCACGCAGCGATGTTCATGGATACCGATCCGGCCAGCCGCAGCGGCGCCGGCGACTGGCGCGGTCGTGTGGTAGTGGCCGATCTGCGCACGATCGCCGAACGGATCGTCGGAGAACGCGGCAGCACGCGGGCGTTCGACGACTATGCCCTGCGGCGCGACCGGCCGCTGCTGCCCGGCGAGGTGGCTGACCGCGCGCTGATCCAGTACACCGAGCGTCTGCTGGCCTCGGCGGTAGGCGCGGCCAATGCGCGACGGATCCTGATGGGAACGTTGTCCGGCAGCGGGCTGGATATCGCCGAATCCATGGCGCTGATGGACGAGGCCTCGCAGGAGCTGCGCTTCAATCGCGAGCTGCTGGCCACCACGCTGGAAAACGTCTCCCAGGGCATCAGCGTGGTCGACGCGAGGATGCGCCTGGTGGCGTGGAACCGGCGCTACCTGGAGCTGTTCGATTACCCCGAGGGCATGGTGCATGTCGGCGTGCCGGTGGCCGACCTGATCCGCTGGAATGCCGAACTGGGCGAGTGCGGTCCGGGCGAGGTGGACGAGCACGTGGCCAAGCGCATCGACTACATGCGCGCCGGCTCATCCCATCTGTTCCAGCGCATCCGGCCGGACGGCACGGTGATCGAGATGCGCGGCAGGGCGCTGCCTGGCGGGGGCTATGTAACCACCTACACCGACGTCACCGCGTACAAGAACGCAGAGCGGGCGCTGATCGAAGTGAACGAGACACTGGAGCAGCGCGTCGAACAGCGTACCGCCGAACTGTCCGAGGCGCTGGTCGCCACCGCCCACGCGCGCCGCGCGGCGGAGACCGCGAACGTGTCCAAGACGCGCTTCCTCGCCGCGGCCAGCCATGACCTGCTGCAACCGCTGAACGCGGCACGCCTGTTCACCTCGGCCTTGCGCCAGCATCCGGGGCTGGACGCGGAAGCGAGCGGGCTGGCCGAGCGCATCGACGCCTCGTTCCGCGCCGCCGAGGACCTGCTCGATGCACTGCTGGACACCTCGCGACTGGATGCCGGAAGTTACCGGCCGGAGGTGGGCGGGTTCGCGTTGAGCGAGTTGTTCGATTCGCTGCAGGCGCAGTTTGCGGTGGTCGCCGAGCAGCGCGGACTGCGCCTGCGCGTGGTGCCGACCACGCTGGCGGTGCACAGCGACCCGCAGTTGCTGCGCCGGATACTGCAGAACTTCCTCTCCAATGCACTGCGCTACACCAGCAAGGGCCGGGTCCTGCTGGGCGCGCGCCGGCTGGCCGGCGAGGTGCGCATCGAGGTGTGGGATACCGGTCCGGGCATCGCCGCGGACCAGCGGGCGCGGATTTTCGACGAATTCCAGCGCCTGGAGCACCCGTCGCCCTGGGGCGAGAAAGGCCTGGGCCTGGGCCTGTCGATCTGCGACCGCCTGGCCGGCATCCTGGGCCATCGGCTCGACCTGCATTCGCAACCCAACCACGGCAGCTGCTTTGCAGTGACCGTGCCGCGAAGCGATTCGGTGCCCGCGCGCCGGCAGCGGGTGGAACGCAGCGGCCCGGACAAGCAGCTGCCGCTTACCGTGCTGTGCCTGGACAACGACGCGGCGATCCTGGAAGGGATGCAGGCGCTGCTCGGCCGCTGGGGCGTCGATTGCCGCATTGCGCTGGATGTGGAACAGGCCCGCGAGGAACTGCTCCGAGGCCCGATCGACCTGATCCTGGCCGACTACCACCTGGCCGACGGTGTCGACGGGCTGCAGGCGGCGCAGCAACTACGGCAACTGCGCGGTGTACTTCCACCGGTGGCGCTGATCACGGCCGACGGCAGCAGCGAATTGAAACAGCGCGCGCGCGCCCTCGGTTACCCGGTGCTGCACAAGCCGGTGCGTCCGGCAGCGCTGCGCGCCTTGCTCACGGCCTTGCTGCGCCGCTGAAGCAGCGCGTCAATCCTCGTCATCGGGCAGTACCGGCATGATCTCCTGATCCACCGCCAGCTGGCTGGCGATCAGCGCGACCTGGGTCCGGTTGTTGACCCCGAGCTTGCGCATGATCGCGGTCATGTGGGCCTTGATGGTGGCCTCGGAGACGCCGAGCTCGTAGGCGATCTGCTTGTTCAGCAGACCCTCGGCGATCATGCTCATGACGCGGAACTGCTGCGGCGTGAGCGTGGCGATCTTCGCGGCGGCGGCGGCCTCGTCGGGCTGGAGTTCGCCGGGGCCGTCAAGCAGGGCCGGCGGCAGCCAGACATCGCCATCGAGAACCGTACGGATTGCCGTGACGATGTTTTCGCCGGAGCTGGACTTGGGAATGTACGCCGACGCGCCGTGCGCCAGCGCGCGTCGCGCCACCTGGGCTTCCTCATGCCCGGACACCACGATGGTCGGCAGCCCGGGATACTGTCCACGGATATGCGCCAGCGCGGAGTAACCGCGGGCACCGGGCATGTGCAGGTCGAGCAGCAGCAGTTCGGCATCGGGAAACCGCTCGATCAGGCCGAGCAGGGCATGCACGCTGTCGGCGCCGTGTACCCGTGCCTGCGGCACCGCAGCCAGTACGGCGCGCTGCAGGGCATCGCGGAACAGCGGATGATCGTCGGCAATCAGGATGTCGGGCATGGGGCGAGCAGAGAGTGATGAGCAGTGAGAAACGAGAGACAGCGTAAAGCCTGCTTCCGCCGGTTACTCACTTCTCATTCCTCTTCACCCATTCCTCCTCACTTGATCAGCCGTTCGTCGACCAGGCTCTTCACCACGCCGGGGTCGGCCAGGGTGGTGATGTCGCCAAGCTGGTCGGGCAGGTTCTCGCCGATCTTGCGCAGGATCCGGCGCATGATCTTGCCCGAGCGGGTCTTCGGCAGCCCCGGCGCCCACTGCAGGTAATCCGGCGTGGCGATCGGGCCGATCTCCTTGCGTACCCAGGCGATCAGCTCCTTGCGCAGTTCGTCGCTGCCGGTCTCGCCGGCGATCAGCGTGACATAGGCGTAGATGCCCTGCCCCTTGATGTCGTGCGGACAGCCGACCACGGCCGCTTCGGCCACCTTCGGGTGAGCGACCAGCGCGCTTTCCACCTCGGCCGTGCCCAGGCGATGGCCGCTGACATTGATCACGTCATCGACGCGGCCGGTGATCCAGTAGTAGCCGTCCTCGTCACGACGCGCGCCGTCGCCGGTGAAATAGTTGCCCGGATAGGCGCTGAAGTAGGTCTCGATGAAGCGCTGGTGGTCGCCGTAGATGGTGCGCACCTGGCCGGGCCAGGAATCGGTGATCAGCAGGTTGCCCTCGGCCACGCCGTCTTTCGCGACGCCATCGGCATCGACGATCGCCGGCTTGATGCCGAAGAACGGCAACGTGGCCGAGCCGGGCTTGGTGGCGATCGCGCCGGGAAGCGGAGTGATCAGGATGCCGCCGGTCTCTGTCTGCCACCAGGTGTCGACGATCGGGCAGCGCTCGTCGCCGACGACGCGGTAGTACCACTCCCAGGCCTCGGGATTGATCGGCTCGCCGACCGTGCCGAGCACGCGCAGCGAGGCGCGCGAGCAGGCCTTCACCGGCGCCTCGCCGTCGCGCATCAGCGCGCGGATCGCGGTCGGCGCGGTGTAGAACACCGAGACCTTGTGCTTGTCGACCACCTGCCAGAAGCGGCTCACGTCGGGATAGTTCGGTACGCCCTCGAACATCACCACCGTCGCGCCGTTCGCCAGCGGGCCGTACACCACGTAACTGTGGCCGGTGACCCAGCCGACATCGGCGGTGCACCAGTAGACGTCGTCCTCGCGCAGGTCGAACACCAGCTCGTGGGTGTAGCTGGCGTAGACCAGGTAGCCGCCGCTGGTATGCAGCACGCCCTTCGGCTTGCCGGTGGAGCCGGAGGTGTACAGGATGAACAGCGGGTGTTCGGCTTCGACCATGGTCGGCGGGCAGTCGGCAGACTGGCCTTCCATCAGCACGTGGTACCAGCGATCGCGCGGCGACTGCATCGGGACCACGCCACCGGTGCGGCGCACCACGATGACGGTTTCCACGCTGCTGGTGCCGGCGCGTTCCAGTGCGGCATCCACGTTGACCTTGAGCGGGATGCGCTTTCCCGCGCGCAGGCCCTCGTCGGCAGTGATCACCACCTTGGCGGTGGAGTCGGCGATGCGCCCGGCCAGCGAGTCGGGCGAGAATCCGCCGAACACCACCGAGTGGATCGCGCCCAGTCGCGCGCAGGCGAGCATCGCCACCGCCGCCTCGGGAATCATCGGCAGGTAGATCGCCACCCGGTCGCCCTTGACCACGCCCAGATGCTTCAGCGTGTTGGCGAACTTGCAGACTTCGGCATGCAGCTCGCGATAGGTGATCTTGCGCGACTCGCTCGGGTCGTCGCCCTCGAAGATGATCGCCACCTTGTCGCCGCGCTTGGCCAGCTGGCGGTCGAGGCAGTTCGCGCTGACGTTGAGTTCGCCATCTTCGTACCAGCGGATGTGCAGGTCCTTCGGATCGAACGAAACGTCCTTGATCCGGGTCGGGCTCTTCGCCCAGTCGATGCGTTGCGCGATGCGGCTCCAGAATGCCTCGGGATCACTGATCGACTCGGCGTACAGGCGGGTGTATTCGTCCTTGCCGATGCGGGCCTTGGCGGCGAACTCGGGCTTGACCGGATAGAGCTTCGACATGACAGGTCTCCTGCGGCTGGGTGGCCATGGTGGATGATCGAACCCGGGGGGCGCGACACCACCCGAGTGTAGCCTCGTCACCGCAGAGGCGAGCCGATCGAACCGTGCGACTTTGGTCGAAATTAGACCAATGGCGAATGGCGCGTCGCGCCGCAGCATGAGCATGCTCGGCCTGACCTCCAAACCCGCGCGACCGGACTCCCTGCCATCAGGCATCCACCCGGGCCAGTCGACAAGCGCCGGTGCGGTCGTTTCAGCCGAGTGGTGTCATGCGTGCGCTGTCATCGAAAGGGATGGGGTGGGAACCAGGGGTGCGATGAAGGCGGTGTATTCGTTCTGATCCAGATCACCATCAAAAGGGGAGTTTCGGGCAATGAGCAATGAACAGCCACAGACAAAATTCGCCAACCCGGCGCCGCTGGGCCTGGCCGGCTTCGCCCTGACCACCTGGTTGCTGAGCATGATCAATGCCGGCTGGTACACCGGCGACGCGATGAACATGGTGCTCGCCGTGGCGCTGGCCTACGGCGGCACCGTGCAGATGATTGCCGGAGCGATGGAATTGCCACGCGGCAATACCTTCGGCGCTACCGCATTCCTGAGTTATGGCGCTTTCTGGTGGTCGTTTGCGCTGTTCGTGCTGTTCCTGCACGACAAGGTACCGGCCAGCTTCGTCGGCTGGTACCTGTTCCTGTGGGGCGTCTTCACCTTCTACATGTGGGTCGGCACGTTCAAGGCACCTCGCGCGCTGCAGCTGGTGTTCCTGGCCTTGTGGATCACCTTCTTCCTGCTGGCCGCGGGCGACTGGACCGGCATGAGCGGGCTGCACATGGCCGGTGGCTACGGTGGCCTGATCACTGCGGCGCTGGCGTTCTACCTGTCCGCAGCGGAAGTCATCAACGAGACGCATCAGCGCACGGTATTGCCGATCGGGGCTCCGCCTGCCCGATGAGCGGGCCGTCAGTCACGGGTGCCCGGGTTTCCTCCGAACCCGGGCAGCAGTGAGGTCGCGCCGGCAGGCTGCCGGCGCGACATCCTTGATGCAGCGATGTCAGCGGCGGCGAACCAGACCGATGATCAGCAGCAGGATGACGGCACCGAGCATGGCGTAGGTGATGCTGGTGACCAGCGGATTGACCAGCATGAAATGGATGCCCAGTCGCGGAAACAGCCAGCCGGCGATGAATGCGCCCAGGATGCCGACCACGATGTCGCCGAGCAGCCCGAAGCCGAAGCCGCGGACGATGAGGCCAGCGAGCCAGCCAGCGAGGGCGCCCACCAGCAAGATGATGATTAGTTCGGTACCTGTCATTTCGGAATCCTCGGCCAGCCGGCGGATGGCGTCGAGCTGACGCCACGTTGCCGTGGTGGCGCTCAGGGTTGGCCTTGCGATGTGGAGCGGTCGTGATGGAGCGGCGGCCGCCCGCCGCAAGCGACTGGACCGGTCGCCCGGAAGCACGCTTTCCCGCGACCATGACGATGACGGGCCATGCATGCATGGCGGACGCCAGTCTGATCCGCCATATGGACGTCTGGACGTCCATGAGAACGTCCATGTGAGTGTCACTGCGACGCCCGGTATCAAGAGCGTTTATCGTTTGTTTTCATGATGATGTACTACCAAAGTCTTATGAAATTCGTGTCATTACCGCTTCCGGAACCCGTGGGCACGGATGTAGCCTGTCCAGAGCCAGGCACGCCGCTGAATGGCTTCGTCGAGGCGGGGACGATTGCACGACGAGTGCCGATTCAACCAACAATGGGATGACTGCCATGAAACGAAACACGTTGTTCTGCGCGCTCGCCGTTGCGATGGGTCTCGCCGTGGCGACCCCAGCCCTTGCCCGGTCAACAAACAGGCAGGACAAGGTCGAGGCGCTGACCAAGCTGGTCGAGAAGCAGCAGCAGCAGCTCGATCAGCAGCAGGCGGATCTGCAGGCGCTGCGCGAGAGTCTGAAGAGGCTGGAGAGCCGGCCGGTTGAGCAGCAGGCTCAGGCGAGCCCACCCGTGGCGCCAGCGGCGGTCGAGCCGGCCAAGCCGGTCTTCACCAGCGCACCGGGCGTATCGGTAGCGCTGCACGGATTCGTCAATGCCACCGCATTCAGCCAGAACCGCAGCTTCACCTTCGGCAATGGCCAGAATGCCGAGTTCCCGGAGCCAGGCTCCAGTGGCAGGCTCAGTGGCGTCGATGTGCGCAACACACGCTTCTGGCTCGATTTCAGCGGCGCCAAGTTCGCCGGCGACTGGACCGGTGGCGGCCGCATCGAGATGGATTTCTTCGGCGGCTTCAACGGTACCGGTGCCTACAGCCAGCAGCAGCCGACGCCGCGCCTGCGGCAGGCCTATATGGATCTGACCAATCCCGACAGCGGCAGCACGGTGAGGATCGGCCAGCAATGGGACCTGATGTTCCCGCTGGACAACACGCCGTCGTCGCTTTCGCATATCGCGTTCCCGCTGGGGTACGGCACGGGCCTCGTGGGCTGGCGCTTTCCCGGCGTGGTGCTGATGCAGGAGCTCAACCACGGCAGCAGCGGTGCCAAATGGCGGCTGGACATCGGCGCGTTCGAGGGTCACTGGAGCGGGCCCGGAAATGATGTCAACTATCTCACCGCCGGCAATGTGGGATTCCGCCCGCAAGTCGAGGCCAAACTGCGCGTGCAGGACAAGACCTGGGTGGCGTACGCGGCGGCGCATTACAGCCAGGTCGACCTGAAGGGCGTCGGCGGGACGGCCCCGACGCCGGTGAAATCATCGGTCAAGAGCGTGGGCTACGAAGTCGGCGGCCAGTGGAAGCCGGGGCCGTGGGTGTTCAAGGGACTGGTGTATTCGGGTAAGGGCATGGGTCAGATCTTCGGCGCGCTGGTGCAATTCGGCGACATCAAGGAAACCGGTGGCTTCCTGCAGGCCGGTTACAGCTTCACGCCGAACTGGAGCGCGAATGCGTTCTACGGAATCAGCAAGCCCAAGACCCAGGACGTGATCGCCTGGATGGGCAACGGCGCCAGCGGTCGTCTCAAGAATCGGCAGGCGGCGCTGGGTCTGCAATACACCAGCGGCGCGTATGACCTCGGCGTGGAGTGGATCTACGACAAGCTCGACAGCACCAGCGATGGCGTGGATCGCAAGACCACCAACGGCAACCAGGTCAGCCTCAGCGCGCTGTACCACTTCTGAGTTTCATCGTGGCGGGACAGCCCGGGCAGCTTTTCCGGGCCAGGGAAACGCAGCGGCAAAAGCCGCTGCGTTGTTCTTTCCGGAAGGATCCCGTCCCTCGCCACGGCGACCGCGACTCGTCACGCAAACGCTATGCTGACGCATGAGTCCATGTACCGGCTGCGCGAGATTGCCATGACTGCCGCACCAAGCTATGTCCACGGCGCCAGCGCGCAGCCCCTGCTGGGCGACACGCTCGGTTCATTGATCGATCGCATCGCGGCGGCCCATCCGGACCGGCCGGCGCTGGTGGTGCGGGCGCAGAACGTGCGCATGAGCTATCGGCAGTTCCATGCCGAGGTGGAATGCGTGGCCGCCGGGTTGCTCGCGCTGGGGCTGCAGCGCGGAGACCGCGTCGGCATCTGGTCGGCGAACCGGGCCGAATGGGTGGTGCTGCAGTTCGCCGCGCCGAAGGCCGGGCTGATCCTGGTCAACATCAATCCCGCCTACCGCACGCACGAGCTGGAATATTCCCTCAACAAGGTCGCCTGTCGTGCGCTGGTGCTGCCGCGCCGTTTCAAGACCTCGCATTACCTGGACATGCTGGGCGAGCTCGCGCCGGAACTGGCTGACAGCGCGCCGGGGACCTTGAATGCGACGCGCCTGCCGGATCTGCGCGAGGTGATCCTGCTCGATGAGGTCCCGGCGGCCGGTACCCGCAGCTGGCGGCAGCTGGTCGCGCTCGGCGATGCCGCGGCGCTGGCGCGGCTGCATGCGCTGGAGCCGGAACTGGGCTTCGACGATCCGGTGAATATCCAGTTCACGTCCGGCACCACCGGAGCGCCGAAGGGTGCCACGCTGACCCACCACAACATCATCAACAACGCGTACTTCATCGGCCAGGCGATGCGCCTCACCGAGCACGATCGGCTGTGCATCCCGGTGCCGTTCTATCACTGCTTCGGCATGGTGCTGGGCAACCTCGCCTGCGTCACCCATGGCGCCTGCATGGTGATCCCGGGCGAGGGCTTCGACGCGCTGGCCACCCTGGAAACGGTGGCGGCGGAACGTTGCACCGGCCTGCACGGCGTGCCGACGATGTTCATCGCCGAGCTGGAGCACCCCGAGTTCGGCCGCTTCGACCTGGGCAGCCTGCGCACCGGCATCATGGCCGGCTCGCCCTGTCCGATCGAGGTGATGCGCCGGGTGGTCAGCGAGATGCACATGGAGCAGGTCACCATCGCCTACGGCATGACCGAGACCAGCCCGGTGAGTTTCCAGACCGTGCCCGAGGACCCGCTCGAGCGCCGGGTCGGCAGCGTGGGGCGGATCCACCCGCAGCTCGAGGTCAAGCTGGTCGACGAACAGGGTCGGATCGTGCCGCGCGGCAAGCCGGGCGAACTGTGCACGCGCGGCTATTCGGTGATGCTCGGATACTGGGGCGACGAGGCGCGCACCCGCGAGGTGATCGACGCCGCGCGCTGGATGCACACCGGCGATCTGGCGGTGATCGACGAGGACGGCTATTGCAGCATCGTCGGCCGGCTCAAGGACATGATCATCCGCGGCGGCGAAAACGTGTACCCACGCGAGATCGAGGAATTCCTCTACACCCATCCGAAGGTGCAGGACGTGCAGGTGTTCGGCGTGCCCGACGCGAAGTTCGGCGAGCAGGTCTGCGCGTGGATCCGCCTGCGCGAAGGCAGCCGCGCCAGCGTGGCGGAGATCCAGGATTACTGCCGGCACCACCTGGCCTACTTCAAGGTGCCGTACCACGTGCGCTTCGTCGACGCGTTCCCGATGACGGTGACCGGCAAGGTGCAGAAATACCTGATGCGCCAGGCGATGCTCGAGGAGTTGGCGTCGCCGGGCGAGGCGGCGCGCTGAGCGGCCGACTCACGAACCGGAACGATCGCGCTCGTGGGCCAGCGGGTCCTTGCCCTCGCGCAACCGCCGCAGCTCGTATTCGGACAGGCTGTCGCCGCGCGAGTTGCCCTCGATGCGTGCCTGCGCGAACGCCAGCGTGGTGGCGAACGTGGCGATCACCGCAATCAGCAGCCACCAGGCCATCGCGCCGGCGCTGTGGCGGCTGAAACACAACACGTAGGCGAACACGGTGAGAACAAGCAGCAGCCAGCGCATGGGAAGCCTCGAATGCACGGTGAACGGACCGCCGACGGTGGGCGGACGGGCGCATCATAACGCCGCGGAAGGCGGCGTTGCAGGGAGCCGATCACGCGATGCAACGGATGTCGCGCAGGCTGAGACGTAGCCGCGGCAAACTGCACCGATGGACGATACGCCACCGCCATCGAGCACCCGCGGGCCGGCTCCTCCGGGCGCCCGGATCAAGGGGCGCGGCGCCGCTTCCAACCCCGAAGGGCGCTTCGAAAGCATCCGCCACCAGGCCGAGGACGATGGCTGGTCGCACGCGCTGCTCGACGAAGAGCGCCCGCGTCCGCGCACCGAAGTCACCGAGGAACGTGCGCGTAGCGTGATCAGCCGCAACGATTCGCCGGATATCGATTTCAGCCAGGCGATCAATCCCTATCGCGGCTGCGAGCATGGCTGCATCTACTGCTACGCACGCCCCTCGCACAGCTATCTCAACCTCTCGCCCGGCCTGGATTTCGAGACGAAGCTGCGCGCCAAGGGCAACTTCGCCGAGGTGCTGCGCGCGGAGCTGGCCCGGCCCGGTTACGTGGTCAGCCCGATCAACATCGGCAGCAACACCGATCCGTACCAGCCGGTGGAGAAGCGCTGGCGACTGACCCGTGCCGCGCTGGAGCTGCTGGCCGAATGCCATCACCCGTGCACCCTCGTGACCAAGAACGCGCTGGTCGAGCGCGACCTGGACATCCTGGTGCCGATGGCCCGCGAACGCCTGGTGCAGGTGTTCGTCTCGGTCAACTCGCTGGACAACCGGCTGGCCGCGAAGCTCGAGCCGCGCGCCAGCGCGCCGCATCGGCGGATCCAGGCGATCCGCGCCCTGGCCGACGCCGGCGTGCCGGTCGGCGTGCTGGTGGCGCCGATCATTCCTGCGCTGAACGACCGCGACATGGAAGCGGTGCTGGCGCAGGCCTTCGCGGCCGGCGCCCGCTGTGCGGGCTACACCACGCTGCGGCTGCCGCACGAATTGAAGGCACTGTTCCGTGAATGGCTGGTGCTGCACGCGCCGCAACGTGCCGACCACGTGATGAGCCTGGTGCAACAGATGAACGGTGGCCTCGACTACGACAGCAACTTCGCCACCCGCATGCGCGGGCAAGGCGTGTTCGCCGAGCTGCTGCGCCGGCGCTTCGAGCTCGCCTGCCGCAAGCACGGCTTCGGTCGTGCCCGGGAACTGCAGCTGGATGCTTCGCGCTTCGTGCCGCCGCGTCGGCCCTCGCCACAGGGCGAGCTGTTCTGAACCGGGGCCGCGCGCTGCGGCTTCACGCGGCACTGATGGCAGGCCGGGTCCAATCGAACACTACCCGCCGACCACCCCGGCATCCGCTGCGGCTCCGACCGGTATACCCGGAGACAACGATGTCCTCATTTTCGCTCTACCTGATCGGCATGATCATCGTGATCGGCGGTCTCGCCTACGGGGCCTTCATGCTGCACCTGCCCACGCCGTGGCTCATCGTCGGCGTGGTGGTGCTGCTGGGGATCGGCATCATCGGCGCGGTGAACCACACGCGCCGGCGCGATCCGCCGGCGTCATGATCGGTGCTCCATTCCGGCGTGGCGCCGGAATGGAGCCGCCGCCGGGTGCGCTCAGCCGCCCGCCGGCAGGTATTTCACGAACCAGCCCAGCGCCCGCTGCAGCACGTCGCGCTGATGCGCCTGGTCGACGAAGTGGTGTCCCTCGTTCGGATACACCACCAGCGAGGTGGTCACGCCCTGCGCTCGCAGCGCATGCCAGAACTCGAACGATTGCGGCGCGGGGCACTCGGCATCGCGGTCACCGACCACGATCAGGGTCGGCGTCTTCACCTGCTTGACGAAATTGATCGCGGAGCTCTTCGCGTATACCGCCGGATCGTCGTATACGGTGGCGCCGAAGAACGGCGGCATCCACTGATCGATCAGGTTCTCGCCGTAGTAACTCTGCCAGTTGGCAATGCCGGCGCCGGCCACCACGGCGTGGAAACGCCGGGTCTGGGTGGGTGCGAACATGCTCATGAAACCGCCGTAGCTCCAGCCGGTCAGACCCAGCCGCTGGTCGTCCACCGGCACGCGCTTCTCCACCGCATCGATGCCGGCGAGGATGTCGCGCAGGTCGCCGTAGCCGAAGTCCCGGCGGTTGGCCTGCACGTACTTCTCACCCTGGCCGAAGCTGCCGCGGGGGTTCGGCATGAACACGAAATAGCCCAGCGCGGAGAACGGCACGCTGCCGTAGCCCACGCCGGGCCAGCGCGGGATCACGGCACTCGACGGGCCGCCATGCACGCTGACGATCATCGGGTACGACTTCTTCGCATCGTAGTCGGCCGGATACAGCAGCCAGCCCTGCACGTGGAAGCCCTGGTTGCTCCACTGCACCGATTCGGCCTTGCCCCAGGCGGGTTTCCGCCCGGCGTTGATGGCGGTGACGGCTGCCGGCGCGTGATCCGTCAGCGCCCCCGCATGCACCTCGGGCGCCGCGGCATAGGAGCTCTGCACGAAGGCGATGCGCCGGTGATCGGCAGACAGTGACAGTGCCATCGAGGCGGTGCCGTCGCCGATGCTCGCCGGCACGCCGAAGAGCAGTTTCTGCTGGCGTGCCCGTCCGGCCGTCACCACGTATTCCGCCACCTGGCTGTGACCGTCGCTGATCTGGCTGACCAGCATCGACTGCGGCCCGGTCCAACCAAGCCATGCCGGTGTGACGTGGTTGCCCGGGGTGAGGTCGACCGCGTCGCCGCCGCGGGCGGGCACCGCGTAGATGTCGCCGCCGGTGGCGCCCTGGTCGCTCATCAGGCCGCCGATGAAGGCGATGTGCGCGCCGTCCGGCGACCAGCGCGGCAACGCGATCTGCAGCCCGTGCAGCGAACCGCTGTCGGCGCGGGCGGGATCGACCAGCACCGCCGGGGTCGCGTCGGCCTGCGCCGGCTGCTCGTAGAGTCGGGCGATCCACCAGTTGTTGTCGCCCGGCGGCACGGCCGCGGTATAGGCGATCCGCCGGCCGTCGGGCGACCAGTTGAACTCGTAGGCGTACAGGCTGGACGGCGAGAGCTCGTGCAATGCGCCGTTGGCGACGTCGATGCTGGCTACCCGCTGCACCTCCACGCCGGTCACCCCGATTTCGCCGGCGGCCGGTTTGGCCGCGGCCACGGCGCTGGCATGACGGGTGGCGCCTGGTACATACAGGAAGCCCAGCGACTTGCCGTCGCCGCGCCACTGCAATGCGCGGACATAGCCCTTGAGCCGGGCCAGCCGCACCGGGGCACCCTGGCCGGCGGTGTCGGCCAGATAGATGTCGTTCTGCATCACCCGGGTGCTGGTCGGGTCGATGCTGCAATTCGACACGAACGCGAGATGGCGCGAATCGGGCGCCCATGCGATGCCGGATTCGGCGCAGCTGCCGGCCTTGTCCGCCGCACTCACGCGATGCGCGTGACTGCCGTCGGCGGCGGCCACGGTGATCGACGGCAGGCCGGCGCGCTCGATCACCCACGCCAGCTGGCTGCCGTCCGGCGAGATCGCCACCGCCTCGATCGGCTGCACCTTGCCCAGTTCGGTCAGCAGTCGTTCGATGCGCGGATCGACGTCGGGAGCGGCGGCGCGCGCACCGGGCAGCAGCGCGAACAGCAACAACGAGGCAGGCAGCAGTGAGCGTTTCAACATGGGGCATGTTCCTCAGCGGGGAGCCGTCACGCTACAGCCGGAGCCGGCGCGGGCCAAGTGCGGGACGGCAGGGCGGCGGGCTCAGCGCGTGGCGACGGCCGCTATCGCCGCGAGTCGGGCACGGATCGCCGGGATCGTGGCCAGCCACCGCGACCGGGCTGACCAGGCCACTGTCCGCACGGGGTGAGTCCGTGGCCGGATCATGGCGTGGGCAGGGCGCGCCATGGACGATCTTCTTGCAGGACTCCGCTGCGTGCCTCAGGCCAGCGCGCCGTCCGCTTCCAGGTGATAGTGGGTGGCCAGCTCGACCTCCTGCTTCGAGCCCAGGAACACCGGCACGCGCTGATGCAGTCCGGTCGGCTGCAGCGCCATGATGCGTTCGCGCCCGGTGGTGGCCGCGCCGCCGGCCTGCTCGATGATGAAGGCCATCGGATTGGCCTCGTACATCAGCCGCAGCTTGCCGCCCTGCTGCTGGATCTTCGCGTCCAGCGGGTAATAGAACACGCCGCCCCGGGTCACGATGCGGTGCACGTCGGCCACCATCGAGGCGACCCAGCGCATGTTGAAATCCTTGCCGCGCGGACCGCTGCTGCCGGCCAGCAACTCGCCGATGTAGCGCTGCATCGGCACCTGCCAGTGACGCTGGTTCGACATGTTGATGGCGAACTCGGTGGCCTGCTCGGGGATCCGGATGCCGCGCCGGCTCAGGGTGAAGCTGCCCACCTCGCGATCCAGGGTGAACTCGTGGGTACCGTGGCCGAACGTCAGCACCAGCACGGTGGCCGGGCCGTACACCACGTAACCGGCGGCCAGCTGTTCGGTGCCCGGTTGCAGGAAATGCTCGGCCTTCGGTTCGGTCACGTCGTCCGGGCAGCGCAGTACCGAGAAGATGGTGCCGACCGAGATGTTGACGTCGATGTTGGAGCTGCCGTCCAGCGGATCGAACAGCAGCAGGTGGTTGCCCTTCGGGTAGCCGTCCGGAATCTGCTGCGGGTCCTCCATCTCTTCCGAGGCGCAGGCGGCGAGGTGGCCGCCCCATGCGTTTGCCTCCAGCAGGATCTCGTTGGAGATCACGTCGAGCTTCTTCTGGGCCTCGCCCTGGATGTTCATGCTCAGCGCATCGGCGCTGCCGGCCATGCCCAGCACGTCGCCCAGCGCGCCCTTGTTGGTGGCCACGGCGATGCGCTTGCACGCCCGCGCGACCACTTCGATCAGCAGCGAGAGTTCGGCGTTGATGTGGCCGGCACGGCGTTCCTCGATCAGGAACTGGATCAGCGAGATGGACTTCATGTCGGGTCCGGGCCTTCGGGTCAATAGAGAGACAGGCATTGTCCCGGCTCGGACAGGACAGCGCCAGCCTTGGGCGCGACGACGATCCCGCCGGTCGGGTCGCTCGGCTGCTGACACTACGTTGGCAGCAGGGGGGCGGCAAGCTGCATCTCCATGACGGAGGGACATGACATGCGCGATACGGTTTATTTCCTGGTGTTCGAAGGCTTTGCCGACTGGCAGGCGGCGCTGGCGTTGTGCGAGATCCGCCGCCCCGGCGACTGGCAGGTGCAGACGGTGGGTTTCTCGCGCGCGCGGGTCCTGTCGATGGGTGGCCTGTGCGTGCAGCCCGACCTGTCGCTGGACCAGCTCGATGCCGCCTGCGCGGCCCTGCTGATCGTGCCGGGCGGTCATCTGTGGCAACGCGGTGAGGGCGAGCCTGCGGTGGCGGCCATCCGCCAGCTGCATGCCGCCGGTGCGCCGGTAGCCGGCATCGACAGCGGCGTGCTGGCGCTGGCCCGTGCGGGGCTGCTCGATGACTGCAGGCATACCGGCAACTGGCCCGGCCAGATCGCCGGCCAGGTGCCGGACTATGCCGGTACCGACCAGTACGACAGCGCGGTGCTGGCGGTCAGCGATGGCGGCGTGATCACGGCCAGCCACCTGGGCAGCGTGGAGTTTGCCCGCGAGGTGATCCATACGCTGGATCTGTACAGCCCCGGCGACCGCGAGGACTGGTACCGGCTGTTCAAGCATGCGCAACTGCCGGCGTGGTGCGTCGGCGAAACCCGGGCGGCGTGAGGTCATGCCCATGAACACGCTTCTGCAACGTCTCTTGAAGGCCTATCGTCCGCTGTATCTGCGCGGGCTGCTGCTGGACGGGCGATACCACCCGCCGGCGAAGCGCCGGGCGGACGATCCGGCGGCGACCGTGAGCCCGCTCGGAGCCGGCAAGCCGAGAGACTCGACGGCGATTCCCGTAGCATCGATCCCCCGGCCGGCCTCGATGGGGTCGACCGGCAGCAACCGCCGGCGGTCGAACTAGGCCGTCGCGCGGCAGCCTGGAACCGCACGCCGGATTCACCTTTCGCGGAGCCCTCGAGATGACCCAGTCCACCCGCGTTACCTTCTACCACTCACCGCATAGCCGCTCCGCCGGCACCCGCGCGCTGCTCGAGGAGCTCGGCGCCGACTACGAGCTGCACGCACTGAACCTGCGGGCCGGCGAGCAGCGCCAGCCGGCCTATCTGGCGGTCAATCCGATGGGCAAGGTGCCGGCGATCCGCCACGGCGAGGCGTTGATCACCGAACAGCCGGCGGTGTTCATCTACCTCGCCGATCTGTATGCCGAGGCGAAGCTGGCGCCGCCGATCGGCGATCCGTTGCGCGGTCCGTACCTGCGCTGGCTGGTGTTCTACGGTTCGTGCTTCGAGCCGGCGATCCTCGACCGTTCGCTGAAGCGCGAGGCGGCGCCACCGATGACTGCCGGCTACGGCGATTACGACACCGTGCTGAAGACGCTGACCGACCAGCTCGAGCGCGGGCCGTACCTGCTCGGCGACCGCTTCAGTGCCGCCGACGTGCTGTGGGGTACCGCGCTGAACTGGACCACCCAGTTCAAGCTGGTGCCGGAACTGCCGGTGATCCGTGCCTATGTCGATCGGGTGATCTCGCGCCCGGCGATGCAGCGCGCGGCCGCGAGGGACGCCGAACTGGCCGCGGCGCAGGCGGCCCTGCCGACGGCGTGATGCGATGAGCGGCGCCAGGCGTGACGTTCGGCGCTGTTCGCGATCGCCTCGCTCGGCGATGATGTGCGGATGCGCCGCGCCGACCGTCTGTTCCTCATCATCCACGCCCTGCGCGGCCGGCGTACCGCTCTGCAGGCGCGTTCGCTGGCACAGACCCTGGGCGTCTCGCTGCGCACGGTGTATCGCGACGTGGCCGACCTGCAGCTGTCCGGCGTGCCGATCGAGGGCGAAGCCGGCGTGGGCTACGTGCTGCGCAAGGGTTCGGACATCCCGCCGCTGATGTTCAGCGCCGACGAACTCGAAGCCCTGGTGGTCGGCACACGATTCGTGCGGGCCTTCGCCGGCGAAAAACTGGCCCGGGAAGCCCAGGCGGCCCTGATCAAGATCGAGGCGGTGCTGCCGCCGGAACTGCGCGAACGCTCCGAGCGCACGCGCATCTACGCACCGGTCTGGCGCGACGAACAGCAGGCGGCGTTCGCCGCGCGGATCGACCGCCTGCATGCGGCGATCGAGACGCACCGGGTGCTGCAGCTGGTCTACCGGGACGAGGGCGGCAAGCCCAGCACGCGCGAAGTGGAGCCGCTGTGCCTGGCGTTCTGGGGCGGCAAGTGGACGCTCGGCGCGTGGTGTCGGTTGCGTCAGGATTTCCGCAATTTCCGGCCGGACCGCATCGATGCGCTGGACGAGACCGGCGAAGGCTTCGATGAACGCCCCGGCCGCGACATGGATGCCTATCTGAAGGCGATGCGCGGGTACGACACCGGCATGAAGTGATCGCCGCGCGGCCGGGCGATGCCGTGGCCGCGATACCTGCTCCATCGATGGCCGGCTCGGTTACGCTGGCCGTCAGGGTCAGTCCGCAGGGAGTCGTGCCATGTCGTCGGGAGTGCATCATCCGTTGTTGTCGGTCGCGCCGGCCAGCTTGCGACCGACCCAGCTCACCGTGGGCAAGGCCGAGGTCGCGGCCAAGCGTGCGGAGTGGGAGAAGCTGGGCGGCAAGAAGCGCCGCCAGCTGCTCGAGGCGCACTGCTTTCCCGGCGTGCTGGGGCCGCGGCAGCAGGTCTACATCGTCGATCATCACCATCTCGGGCTGGCGCTGCTGGAAGAGCGGGTGGAAAAGGTCGCGGTACTGATCCAGCGCGATTTCTCCTGGCTGGAGCCGGGGGTGTTCTGGCGCACCATGGAGTTCTACCGCTGGGCCCACCCGTACGACGGCCACGGCGGCCGCACCGGCTACGACGCGTTCCCGGCCAGCCTCGCCGAGCTGAGCGACGACCCCTATCGCTCGCTCGCCGCGCGGGTACGCAACGCCGGCGGTTGCGCCAAGGACGCCACACCGTATGCCGAATTCCTGTGGGCGGATTTCTATCGTTCGCGGATCAAGCTGAGCAAGGGCAGGATCGGTAACGGCACCTTGCAGAAGGCGGTGCTGCTCGCGCACGGTCACGAAGCCGGCTACCTGCCCGGCTGGAGTGGAGCGATCGGATGAGCGCGACAGCGCCGACACCGAAGCCGATTCTGCGACCCGGCCTGCTGCTCGATGTCATCGCCGGCCTGTCGGTCGCGGGCCTGTTGCTGCCCGAGGCGGTAGCCTACTCCGGCATCGCCGGGTTGCCGCCGCAGGCGGGCGTGATCGCCCTGTTCGCCGGCCTGATCTGTTACGGCCTGCTCGGCCGCAGTCGCTACGCGATCGTCTCGGCCACCTCGTCCTCGGCCGCGGTACTGGCGGCCGGTACGCTGGCGCTGGCCGGGCCGGACGGCGCCACGCGCGCCGCGGTGGCGGCGACGATGGTGCTGCTGACCGGCGGTTGCTTCCTGATCGCCGGGGCCGCCCGCCTGGGCGGGCTGTCGCACATGATTGCGCGGCCGGTGCTGCGCGGCTTCACCTTCGGCCTGGCCGCGGTGATCGCGCTCAAGCAACTGCCGAACCTCTCCGGCCTGCCGCCCCTGCGCGGCGACTTCGTGCCTTTGCTGCTGGCCGGTTTGCTCCGCTCGTTCGGACGGATCCAGCCGTACGCGATCGGCGTCGGGGTGGCGGCGTTGCTGCTGCAGTTCCTGTGCGAGCGGTTGCGCCGGGTGCCCGGCAGCCTGCTGGTGATCGTGCTCGGCATCGCTGCCTCCGGCTGGTTCGGCCCGCACGGGGTGGCGTTGACCGGCACCATCGACCTGGTGCCGACGTGGGTGTTGCCGGTGTGGCCGCGCACCGACCAGTGGTTGCCCAGCATCGAGCTGGCCGCGGGTCTGCTGCTGATCCTGTATGCCGAATCGTACGGTTCCATCCGCGCGTTTGCGTTGAAGCATGGCGAGCGGGTGGATGCCAACCGCGACCTGCTGGTACTGGGCCTGGCCAATGCGCTGTCCGGCCTGTTGCACGGCATGCCGGTCGGCGCCGGCTACTCGGGCACCTCGGCCAACGAGGCCGCCGGTGCACGTTCGCGCGCGGCCGGCCTGGTCGCGGCGGCGGTCCTGCTGTTGCTGGTGGCCCTGCTGCTGCGCTGGATCGAGCGCATCCCCCTGCCGGTGCTGGCGGCGATCGTGATCCATGCGGTGAGCAAGTCGTGGCGACTCTCGGCATTCCGGCCCTACATGCAATGGAAGCGCGACCGGCTGGTGGCGTTGGCCGCCGTGCTGGCGGTGCTGGCGCTGGGCATCCTCAACGGCTTGCTGGCGGCGATCGCGTTCAGCCTGGTGATGCTGCTGCGCCAGCTCGCCACGCCGCGCATCAGCGTGCTGGGCCGGCTCGGCGACAGCCACGACTACGTCAGCGTCGAGTCGCACCCGCAAGCACTCGAGCCTGCCGGCGTGCTGATCCTGCGGCCGGAACAACCGTTGTTCTTCGCCAATGCCGAGGCGGTGATGACGCTGGCGCGGCAGCAGGTCGAGGCGCATGCCGGCAGCCACACCGTGGTGCTCAGTCTGGAGGAGTCCCCCGACCTGGACAGCACCGTGCTGGAGGCGCTGGCGGATTTCTCCGCCTGGCTGGATGCTCGTGCCATCAGCTTGCGTGTGGCACGATTGAAAGATGTCGTGCGACTGCTGCTGTTGCGCGCGGCATTGCCCCAGTTGCCGGCGTCGGCACTGGACTTCTGGAGTGTCGAGGACGCCGCCACGGCGTCGGTCGACGCTGCAACGACGAGAGGATCCGGGTCGTGACGATTGCAACAAGATGGATCTGGCTGGGCCTGGCCGCCCTGCTGGTGGCGAGCCCGCTGCGGGCGGATCAGGACGCCGATGCACGATTCCGGCAGATCTACCAGCAGGAATGGACCTGGCGCACGAGCCAGGCGGGCATCAGCGCTTCCGGCGAATCC
Source organism: Rhodanobacter ginsengisoli (assembly GCF_042657065.1). Taxonomy (NCBI): domain Bacteria; kingdom Pseudomonadati; phylum Pseudomonadota; class Gammaproteobacteria; order Lysobacterales; family Rhodanobacteraceae; genus Rhodanobacter; species Rhodanobacter ginsengisoli. The sequence continues at coordinate 59,802 of NZ_JBHSNF010000005.1, read as the reverse complement.
CAGTCGGGCCCGGCCCGGCTCGATGGCGTCGACGCGGCCAGCCAGCAGCGGCGGCTGGACTACTGGCAAGGCGTGATCAGGCAACTCGACGGCGTCGATGCCACCCAGTTGTCGCCGGCCAACCAGATCAACTACGCGATCTATCGCGAACAGATCGGCAACTTTGTCGCCGACCAGCAATTCAGGAACTGGCAGATGCCGTTCAACAGCGATTCGGCATTCTGGTCGGACATCGGCTACGAACTCGGCGGCGACAACCTGCGCACGGTCGAGGACTACCGCAAATACCTCGACCGGCTGGGCCAGATCCCGGCCTATTTCGACCAGCAGATCGCCAACATGCGGCTGGGTCTGAAGCGCGGTTTCAGCGTGCCGCGGGCGGTGCTCACCGGCCGCGACGCCTCGATCGCGGCGGTCGCCGAGCTGAAGGATCCGACCCGGAGCAGCTTCTACGCGCCGTTCAAGAAGCTGCCGGCGTCGATCCCGACCGACCAGGCCCAGGCGCTGCAGGGCCAGGCGCTGCAGCACATTCGCGACGAGGTGATCCCGGCCTACGCGAAGCTGCTGACCTTCTTCCGCAACGACTACGTGCCGCACGCGCGCACCACCCTGGCCGCCGAGGCGCTGCCGGACGGCAAGGCGTTCTATCGCCAGCAGATCCACGAGTACACCACGCTCGACCTGGACCCCGACCAGATCCACCAGATCGGCCTGGACCAGGTAGCGAAAATCCACGCGCAGATGCTGGCGGTGATGCAGGAAACCGGCTTCAAGGGCAGCTTCGCCGAGTTCCTGAAGTTCCTGCGCAGCGATCCGCAGTTCTACGCCAGGAGCCCGGACGAGTTGCTGATGCGCAGCGCCTGGGTGGCCAAGCAGGTGGACGGCCAGCTGGCCCGCTATTTCGGCCACCTGCCGCGGGCACGCTTCACGATCGAGCCGGTACCGGCCGACATCGCGCCGTACTACACCTCCGGCCGCGGCGGTCCGGACGTCTATCTGGTCAACACGTATGACCTGCCGTCGCGGCCGCTGTACAACATGCCGGCGCTGACCCTGCACGAGTCGTATCCCGGCCACGCGCTGCAACTGGAACTGGCCGCCGAGAATCACGACCAGCCCGCGTTCCGCCGCGACAGCTACATCTCGGCCTATGGCGAAGGCTGGGGGCTGTATTCGGAATACCTGGGCAACGAGATGGGCATCTACAAGACGCCCTACCAGCGCTTCGGTTACCTCACCTACCAGATGTGGCGTGCCTGCCGGCTGGTGGTCGACACCGGCATCCATCACCTGGGCTGGACCCGCCAGCAGGGCATCGACTACCTCACCGTCAACACCGCGCTGTCGTCGCGCGAGATCGCCAACGAGGTCGATCGCTACATCAGCTGGCCGGGACAGGCGCTGTCGTATGAACTCGGTTACCTGAAGATCCTCGAGCTGCGCGCCCGGGCGGAAAAGGCGCTGGGCGCGAAGTTCGACATCCGCCACTTCCACGACACCGTGCTGGCCACCGGCTCGGTACCGTTGCCGGTGCTGGAGAAGCGCATCGACCGCTTCATCGCCGAAGGCGGCCCGGAGCCGGATTACGGTTGTGACTGCGCCGAGAAGAAGGCGGCGGCGAAATCCTGAGTCTGGCGGAGCATCTGATCAAGGATTGATCATAGTTTCCACATGGAGTAAATTGAACATCAGCTTCACGTGGAGAGTATTGCATGCTGGCCCAGGCGCTACCCGAACCGTTGCCCTCCGGTGATCTCGGTGGCCCGGCATTGCGTGCGTTCTTCCGCATGGCCGAGCAATGGAAGCTGCGCGTCGCCGAGCAGCGCAGGCTGCTGGGCGACCCGCCGGAGTCGACGTTCTACAAGTGGAAGCGGCAGCAGGACGGCGCGCTCGGCCGCGATACGCTGGAACGGATCAGTTACCTGCTGGGGATCTGGCAGGCGCTGCAGATCCTGTTCCCCGACCCGGCGCAGGCCGATGCCTGGCTGCACAAGCCGAATGCGGCGCCGCTGTTCGGCGGCCATTCGGCGCTGGAACGCATGCTTTCCGGCAACGTGGCCGACCTGTACGTGGTGCGCCAGTACCTGGACGCGCAGCGCGGCTGAGGCAGCCACCGCCAGCCGTCGCAGTCAGCGATACCGCCAGCGCGCAGCATCCATGCCCCATCGCCCGGCGAGCCGTTCTGCCGAGCGCGGTGCACCGACCCCGTCGAGACGGACAGCCATGCCCACCGAGTCGCCACCGCTCAAACGCATCCGCTGGACCCACGCGTATCGGATCGTGCCCAGTCGCTTTCCCACGGTCGGCGTGTACGACCGCATCGCCGACCCGGCCGATCTCGAGGCGGTGTTCGCGATCGAGGCGATGACCAATCCGCGCCTGCGCGAGGAGGCCGGCGCACTGAAGCTGGTGCCGCAGGACCGCCGCATCAGCGGGCCGGGCTCGACTCCGGTCATGGCCGCGTTCACCCATCTCAACCCCGAGGGCAGCCGTTTCTCCGATGGCAGCTGGGGCGTTTTCTACGCTGCCCACAGCGTGGCCACGGCGGTCGAGGAAACCGTGTATCACCGCGAACGCTTCCTCGCCGCCACCGCCGAACCGGCCTGCGACATCCAGATGCGCTGCTACCGGACCAGCCTCGACAGTCGGCTGCACGACCTGCGTGGCGGTTGGCCCGCGGCACATGACCCGGGCAGCTATGCGGCCAGCATCGCGCTGGCCCGCGAACTGCGCGGCGCCGGCTCGAACGGCCTCGTGTTCGACAGCGCCCGTCATGCCGGCGGCGAATGTGTCGCCGCGTTCTACCCCGACGTGGTGGCGCCCTGCGTGCAGGCGCAGCACCTGATCTATCGCTGGGATGGCATGCGCATCGCGCAGGTGCTTGAAGTGTCGGAGCTGGCGCGCAGCTAGGGCTCGCGATGGCGTGCAGCAGTTCGTAGCCGCGTGCCGGTGGCGGCCGGTCAGGTATCCGCGCTGGCGGCCCAGCCTTCGCGGCTGCCACGGGTGAACACGCGGTCGCTCTCCAGCACGTCACCGGCGGCGTGCGCCGGCGCCTGCGCCAGGCGGGCGTAGATCGGGGTGAAGTCGGGGCGGGTGGCGTCGAACAGCTGCTCGAAATCCTCGATCACGAAATAGGTCTGCTGATAAGTGTCGATACGGTAGCGCGTGCTCATCACCCGCTCGATGTCGAAACCGAGGCGGTTCGGCGCGGGCGAATCCAGCGAGTAGATCGACTCGCCCTTGGAGCTGACGATGCCGGCACCGTAGATGCGCATGCCTTCGGGCGTGTTCATCAGGCCGAATTCCACCGTGTACCAGTACAGCCGGGTCAGGTTCATCAGCGCGTCGGGGCCGATCGCGAACGCCTTCATGCCGCCGCGGCCGTAAGCCTGCATGTAGTCGGCGAAGACCGGGTTCAGCAGCAGCGGCACATGGCCGAACAGGTCGTGAAACAGGTCCGGCTCGCTGAGATAGTCGAGCTGGTCGGGTTTGCGGATCCACCAGCTGACCGGAAAACGACGGTTCGCCAGGTGATCGAAGAACACCTCGTCCGGCAGCAGGCCTTCCACCGCGACCACTTCCCAGCCGGTCGCGGCGCCCAGTACCTGGTTGAGTTCGCTGAATTTCGGAATGCCGCCGTCGCCCAGGCCGAAACGCTCCACCCCGGCCATGAACTCCCTGCAGGCGCGTCCGGGCAGCAGCTCGCGCTGACGCTTGAACAGCGTGTCCCATACCTCGTGGTCGGTCTTGCTGTAGTCGGCCCAGGGCTGCTCGACCACGCCGGTCGCATACACCGGCACGTAGCCGCGGTCAGTCTGCTGGTGCTCGACCTTGCGGGGTGTGGTGGTTTCCATGGCGTACTCCGTGGCGGTGTGGGGTGACGAGGCGCGGTCCGGTCGAGTTCACAGCTTACGGCCGATGCCCCGCACGAAGGTTGCTTTGTTCGCGTGCCGGCTGCGATAGTTGCACTATCATTGCGTCAAACATGCAAATATCGGAGTTTGATTGCTCATGGCGACCCTGGACCGTACCGACCTGCGCATCCTCGCCGTCTTGCAGGGCGAGGGTCGCATCAGCAATGCCGAGCTCGCCGAGCGCGTCAGCCTGTCGCCGTCGGCCTGCCTGCGTCGACTGCAGCGGCTGGAGACCGATCGGGTCATCACCGGGTATGCCGCGCAGATCGACCCGCAGGCGGTGGGCCTGGGCCTGCAGGCCTTCGTGCGGGTGCAGTTGAGCAAGCACGAGAGCGTGGCGATCGAGAATTTCGTCGAGCACGTCAACGGCTGGGACGAAGTGGTCGCCTGCCATGCGCTGACCGGCGACATGGACTACCTGCTGCATGTCTACGTCGCCGACCTGCAGGACTTTTCGCGCTTCCTGCTCGATCACCTGTTGAACGCGGCCGGGGTCGCCGATGTCAATTCCAGCTTCGTGCTGCGCACGGTGAAGCGCTCGCCGTCCCTGCCGCTGAATCAGCTGGAGCACTGAGGCAGTTGCAACCATTCAGCGCAGCGATGCCGCGCCAGCGTCGACTAACGCTAAACTAACCAGCTCATGAGCATCGACACCGCAACTGCCCCCGAACGCGACCTGCTGCGCCCCCTGCGTTACCTGTGGCGGGTGCCGTTGCTGTTGCTGCATATCCTGCTGGGCATCCTGCTGTGCTCGCTGATCCTCAGCTGGAACCAGCACGTGGTGATGAAGGATGGCCGGGAGCCGTTCGCGCACCGGATGATCCGCTGGTGGTCGACCACGTTGCTGCGCATCTTCGGCCTGCGCTCGGTGCGGCATGGCCAGCCACTGCCCGATCCGGTGCTGTTCGTGGCCAATCACACCTCGTGGATCGACATCGAGATGCTGCACAGCCAGCGTGCCGCCTGTTTCGTGGCCAAGGCCGAGATCGCGGGCTGGCCGCTGGTCGGCTGGATGGCGGCGACCGGTGGCACGATCTTCCATCGTCGCGGCAGCAACCACTCGCTCGCCTCGGTGATGCAGGTGATGGTCGAGCGCCTGCGCGACGGCCGTTCGGTGGCGGTGTTTCCGGAAGGCGGCACCGGGTTCAACGGCGTACTCAAGGTGTTCCACGCGCGCATCTTCCAGGCCGCGCTGGATGCCGACGTGCCGGTGCAGCCGGTCGGCCTGCGCTTCGCCCGCGACGGGCGGCGCGTGATCGACGCCGGTTTCCGCGAGGAGGAGAGCTTCCTGGCCAATATCGTGCGCCTGCTCGGCGAGGCGCCGATGGATGCCGAGGTGCACTTCCTTGCGCCGGTAGCGGCCAGCCCGGATGCGCGGCGCCGCATGGCCGAGCTGTCGCGCGAGCGCATCGCCGCGGCACTGGAAGATCGCCCGGCATGAGCCTGCCCCACGGAAAGGATTTCCGACCGCCCTGGCCACTGCGCAGTGGTCACATCCAGACCATGCTCTCCTCCAGCGGCATCCGCCGCGTGTTGTTGCCGAGCGCGGCGAAGACGGTACTGCAGGATGCCCGGCCCGTGGTGGTCGACGGCGGCGGCGGCGTGCGCCTGACCGGTGCGTACACGGCGCAACAGACCGGCGCGCCGGCCCGTGGCCTGGCCGTGCTGTTCCATGGCTGGGAAGGCAGCGTCGATTCCACCTACGTACTGCAGACCGGCAGTCGCCTGCTCGCCGACGGCTGGGACATCTTCCGGCTGAACTTCCGCGACCACGGCGACAGCCATGGCCTCAACGAGGCGTTGTTCCATTCCTGTCGCATCGACGAGGTGGTGCACGCGCTCGGCGACATCGCGCAGCGCTGGCCGAAGCGGCCGATGGCGCTGGCCGGGTTTTCGCTGGGCGGCAACTTCGCCCTGCGCGCTGCGCTGCAGACCTCGCGCACCGGCATTCCGCTGAGCTACGTGCTGGCCGTGTGTCCGATCATCGATCCCGGCGAGGGCCTGTTCTCGCTGGAGGAGACCGCGCCGTGGTTCTACCAGGCCTATTTCATGCGCAAGTGGCGCCACTCGCTGCAGGCCAAGCAGAAGGCGTTTCCGCATCACCAGTATTTCGAGATGTCGGAGTTGCGCCAGCATCTGCGCGGCCTGACCGAGGCGATGGTGCTGCGGCATACCGACTTCAAGTCGCTGCAGCAGTACCTGGACGGCTATTCGGTGGCCGGCGACATCATGCAGGCGATGCAGATCCCGGCCACCATCCTCACCGCCCGGGACGATCCGGTGATTCCGGTGAGCAGTTTCGAAAGGCTCGAGTTGCCGCCCAACGTGGAACTGGACATCGCGCCGTATGGCGGCCACTGCGGTTTCATCCGCGATTACGGCATGACGAGCTACACCGACGACTACATCGCCGCCCGCTTCAATGCGCTGGCGGACGGGTCCTCGCCGACCGGCTGAGCCTCCCCGGTGTCGTTGGCGGTGGGAAACGGGTGCCCGCGGACGAAGCGTGCAGCACCATCATCATCGTGGCGAGGCGGGCAGGCGAATGAACGGATCGGGACGGGAAACGGCATCGCATGTGGCCCGATGGCTGGGTCGAAGCCTGTGGCTGCTCGGCCTGCTGCCGGCTCTGGCGGCGGCTGCCGCACCGGAGCGCACCTTCTTCCGCTCGTTCGAGCTCGCCGAGCCGGCACCGCTGGCCGCGCTCCCGGGTGCATCGTTCAGCGTCGAGCCGGTCGGGGGGCCGTCGCCGGACGCCGCGCTCACCGCCAAACCCGGGGTGGGGTTCAGCGGGCTGCACTCGCTGCGCTATCACGGCAGCGCCAGTGGCCGGCAGCAGGCGGACCTGTTCGAGGTGAACCTGCCGGTGCAGGCGGACACGCAGCTGTCGTACCTGCTCTTCCCGTGTTCCAACGCGCACGACCTGCGCAATCCGGCGAACTACGTGGCGGTGGATCTGCTGTTCGACGACGGCAGCCGGCTGTCCACCCGCGGCGCGCTGGACCAGCATCGCATCGGCGCGTCGGCGCGCGCACAGGGTGAGGGGCGCACCCTGTATCCGGATCAGTGGAACGACCTGTCGATCGACGTCGGCGGGGTCGCCGCCGGACGCACGATCAAGCGCATCGTGCTGCTGCATGACGGCCCCGCCGCCATGTTCGACGGCTACCTCGACGACCTGCGCATCGGCCCGGCCGTGGCCGATGCGCGCCGGCGGCCCAGCGAATTCGTCGACACCCGTCGTGGCAGCCATTCGAATGACCGTTTCTCGCGCGGCAACACCTTCCCCGCGGTGGCGATGCCGCACGGCTTCAACTTCTGGACGCCGGTGACCGACGCGGGCTCCGACTGGATCTACCAGTACCAGCAGCGCAACGGGCCCGCCAATCGCCCGCGGCTGGAAGCGTTCGCGCTGTCGCACGAGCCGAGCCCGTGGATGGGCGACCGGCAGACCTTCCAGCTGATGCCGGCCGCGGCGAGCCACGGGGCGCCGGACGTGCACCGCGCGGCGCGGGCGCTGAGCTTCAGCCGCGCCCGCGAGACCGCCCAGGCGCACACCTATCGCGTCGCGTTCGACGACGGCATCGTCACCGAGGTCGCGCCGACCGACCACGCCGCGATCTTCCGTTTCACCTTTCGCGGCGATCGCTCGCAGTTGATCTTCGACAACCGCGACGACCGGGGCGGCATCGTGCTCGCTCCGTCGCGACGCAGCTTCAGCGGCTGGTCCGACGTGAAGAGCCGGCTTTCCGCCGGCGCCGGCCGGCTGTTCTTCTACGGCGTGGTCGACCGGCCGGTGCGCGCGAGCGGGCGCCTGCGCGGTGCCGGGCGCGACCATGTCGCGGCCTGGTTCGGCTTCGATACCGCGAAATCCAGGGTGGTGAACCTGCGCATCGCGACCTCGCTGATCAGCATGGCCCAGGCACGGCACAACCTGGCGCTGGAGATCGCGCCGGGCGATCGCTTCGAGGACGTGCGCGACCGGGCGCAGCGCGCCTGGGACGAGCAGCTGGGCATCGTCAAGGTGCGCGGCGCCAGCCGCGACGAGCTGACCACGCTGTATTCCAACCTGTATCGGCTGTTCCTGTATCCGAACGAAGCGTACGAGAACACCGGCAGCACGGCGCATCCGCGCTGGCGCTACGCCAGTCCGTTCTCCGCCAAAGTGGCGGCCGACACACCGGCCCACACCGGCGCGCGCATCGTCGAGGGCAAGCCGTTCGTCAACAACGGCCTGTGGGACACCTACCGCACCGCGTGGCCGGCTTATGCCTTGCTGACGCCGACCAGGGCCGGCGAGATGATCGACGGCTTCGTGCAGCAGTACCGCGATGGCGGCTGGATCGCGCGCTGGTCCTCGCCCGGCTTCGCCGACCTGTTGGTCGGCACCAGCGCCGACGTGGCGTTCGCCGACGCATGGCTGAAAGGCGTGCACAACTTCGACGTGCGCTCGTTCTACCAGGCGGCGCTGAAGGACGCGACCGTGGTCAGTCCGCTGGCCGGTACCGGCCGCAAGGGGCTGCAGCGTTCGATCTTCAACGGCTATACCGATACCGGCGTCGACGAAGGGCTGTCCTGGTCGACCGCCGGCTACCTCAACGACTTCGGCATCGGCAACCTCGCCGCGGCGCTGGTCGTGCGGCAGGCGAAGGACGATCCCTACGCGGCGCATTACGCCGACGATGCGCGCTACTTCCGGCAGCGGGCGCTCGGCTACCGCAATCTGTTCGATCCGCAGGTCGGCTTCCTGGTCGGCCGCGACGCCGCCGGCAAGTGGCGCTACGACAAGGCCCACTTCGACCCGTTGCGCTGGGGCGGCGACTATACCGAAACCGATGCATGGAACATGGCGTTCGACGCGCCGCAGGATGGCGCCGGGCTCGCCGCGCTGTACGGCGGTCGCGCCGCGCTGGCGGCGAAACTCGACGCGTTCTTCGCCGCCCCCGGCCACTTCCATGTGGGCAGCTATGGCGAGCCGATCCACGAGATGCTGGAGGCGCGCGACGTGCGCATGGGCCAGTACGGCCACAGCAACCAGCCATCGCACCACATCATCTACATGTACGACGTCGCCGGGCAGCCGTGGAAGGTGCAGGACAAGGTCCGCGACGTGCTCAGCCGGCTGTATGTCGGCAGCGAGATCGGCCAGGGCTATCCGGGCGACGAGGACAACGGCGAGATGTCCGCCTGGTACCTGTTCAGCGCCGCCGGCTTCTATCCGCTGCGCGTGGGTACGCCGGAATACGTGATCGGCGCGCCGTACTTCCCGCACATGGACATCGCGCTGGAGAACGGCCGGCACCTGGTGATCGACGCGCCCGCGGTCAGCGACCGCAACCGCTATGTCCAGAGCCTGCGCGTGAACGGCCAGCCGTGGAACCGGCTGACCCTGCCGCATGCGTTGCTGGCGCAAGGCGCCACGCTGCAGTTCACGATGGGGCCGCAGCCGTCGCACTGGGGCAGCGACGAGGGCGCGCTGCCGCCGTCGCTCACCCCGGCCGGGCGGCTGCCGCAACCGCTGCGGGATTTCACCGCCGATGCGGGAACGAGCATGCGCAGCACGCCGGTGCTGGCCGACCTGCCGAGGTTGTTCGACAACGATTCCGGCACGGAAGCGGCGCTGCCCATCGGCGGATTCACGATCGGCTGGCAGTTCGCGCAGCCGCGCCGGGTCAGCCTGCTCACGCTGACCTCGGCCGCCGCCCGCGGGGCGCCTTCCGGCTGGCGGCTGCAGGCATCGGCCGACGGCGTGCGCTGGATCACGCTGGATACGCGTGCCCATGAAAAATTTGCTTGGGCACGGCAGACGCGGGCTTTTGCCGTCGCCGCGCCGGATGAATATGCGTATTACCGGCTCCGCTTCGATCCGGCGCGCGCGGGCGGGGCACGCGCGCTCGCCGAAATCGAGTTGCTGGGGTCCGTGCCCCCGGCGGCCGATTCAGCGATGCGCCACCAGCGCCCGCTGGCGCATCCAGCAGGCGACGCTCATGCGGTCGCGCGTGGCCGGTAGCACCTCGTGTTCGAACTGCGCCGAGAGGAACAGCACCAGACTGCCGGCATGCGGGTAGACATCGCGCGGTGAGCCGTCGGCCAGGTACAGCCGCAGCGCGCCGCCGTCGGCGTCGAGCCAGCCATGGTTGAGATAGAACACCGCCGAGACTACCCGCGCATCGTTGCCGCGCAGGCAGTCGAGGTGCCGCGCGTAACCCGCACCGGGCCGGTACACCGCGTAGTGGGATTCGCAGTCGACCAGGCCCAGCATCAGCTCGCGGCTGAGCGCGAGGCGCAAGGCATCGACCCGATCGGTGAATGCCTGCTGTGGTGCCGTCATCGCACCGCCGGCAAACCAGTGCGTGCTGTCGCCGCGCAATGGCGAGGCGGCGCGGCCCGCACCGGTGCGTGCCGGCAGCAGCAGCTTCGCGTCGTGCATCGCTCGACATTCGTCGGCCAGCGCCTGGGTCTGCGCCGCATCCAGCAGGTTCGACAACACGCACCAGCCGTCGGCGGCGAGTGCGCTCGCCGCGCTGCTGAATTCTTGGGGACGGGTGTTCATCGGGTGCCTGGCTTGCACGGAACAGCGGAATCGCCGATCCCGTGCAGGCCCGCGGGCCGGACAAAGAAAACGGTGGTGGCTTGCGCTGCGGGGAACCAGCGTCGGCAGCAGCATACGCCGAAACCACGGGGCCCGGACGGCGCGCCGGGTCAGCGCCGGCGCAGCGGATCCAGCAGTGACGACAGCCCGTTGTGGTCGAGTTCCAGCATCAGGGCCAGCAGCCGGCCCAGCTGGCCGGGCGGAAAGCCCTTGCGGGCGAACCAGGCCAGATAGGCGCCCGGCAGGTCGGCGATCAGGCGGCCCTGGTATTTGCCGTACGGCATCGTCGTGGTCACCAGTCGCTGCAGGTCTTCGGCTTCCATCGGCGCCTGCCTAGCGGGCGAACAACTGCGCGCGATCGGCGAAGGCCTTGAACTCCAGCGCGTTGCCGCACGGATCGAGCAGGAACATCGTGGCCTGCTCGCCGGGCTGGCCCGCGAAGCGCACATGCGGTTCGATCACGAACCGGGTGCCCGCCGCACGCAGCCGCTCGGCCAGCGCCTGCCAGTCGGCCATCGAAAGCACCAGGCCGAAGTGGCGCACCGGCACGGCGTCCCCATCCACGTCGTGCGCGGCCACCGCGCGGGCTTCCTGCGGCGCCAGGTGCGCCACGATCTGATGCCCGTGGAAATCGAAATCGACCCAGTCGGCGCTGGAACGACCCTCCGGACAGCCGAGCAGCTCGCCGTAGAACGCGCGGGCGTGGGCCAGCGAGGTGACCGGGAACGCGAGATGGAACGGTGGCAGCTCGTGCATGGAAGGAGTCCGGGGAGCGAAACATGAAGCTTCACCGCACACCGGCCGGCGGTCAATGCGATGCATGGTCTGCACCCATGCTGGAACAACCGAGAGCGAGGCACGGCTGCTGCGCACGCCGGAGGGCGAATGGCGGGAAGGGCCGTTGCCGGCTTGCACAGTCTCGGCGCGGCAACCGGAAAATCACGCCGGGCAGTAACGGTTCCGGCGTTCGGATGGCGCGTGCAGCACCTGGTCCAGGTAGTAGCCGAGGAGGCCGCGCGCGAGCTTGAATCGATCGGCCGGCACCAGTCCCTCGACATCGTGCAGCCAGCGGTCGGTGCACACGGCGTCGCCGGCGTGGCTGGCGGCACAGTCGAGCAGCGCATCGAAGGCGCGGCGGTAGCGATGAAACCCGGCGTGGTCCATCGCGGCACCATGGCCGGGCACCAGCGTCACGAACGGCAGCGCATCCAGCGTCGCCAGCTGCGCCCGCCAGCGGGGCGGACAGGCGGTGTCGAGCAGCGGCGCGGGCAGCGTGACCAGATCCCCCGCCAGCAACACCCGCGTCTGCGGGTCGTAAAGCCAGACGTCGCCGGCGGTGACCGCGTCCCGGGCGAGGCCAAGATGCACGGGACGGCCCGCCAGCATCCGATCGCCATCGTGTTCCACGAAATGATCGGGCAGCAGTTCGCGACCGCGGTCGATGGTGGCCATGTCGCCCTCCACGTCGGCGAGCTGCGCCGCGGGAATCTTGTGTTGCGCGATCAGCGCGGCCGCCTGCTTGCGGCTGTCGGCGAGGAAGCCGGTGAGTGCGCCTTCGATGGCATGGCTGGCGTAGACCTGCAGTTGCGGATACGCCGCGCGCAGCATCGGGTTGCCGCTGACATGGTCCAGATGCCAATGGCTGTTGACGACCGCCACGATGGGCAAGCCACTGGCATGGGCGTGATCGAGAATGCGGCGGGTGTGCGCCGGATGGCGCCCGCTGTCGAACACGATCAGGCCCTCGGTGCCGCGCAGGACGATGCTGTTGCCATCCGGTTGCCTGCCGGGCACGAAAGTACCGGGGATCAGCACCATGTCACGCGCGACAGGCACCTCCCGGCGGCTGTCCGGCGCATGCGCCGGTGCGGCGGACCCGGTGAGTACGGCGAGGGCGAAGAAGCCAAGCAGGGTCGGAAGCAGCGGCAGGCGCATCGCGGAATTCTCCGGGCAGGCAGGCGCACTGTGCGAGCTCCCGACGGCCACACGCAATAGGCCAGAGGTCGGTGCCTCCCGGACAACGGGCTGCCGCGTGGCCCGTTGTGTCTCGCCTCGCTCAGTCCGCCGCTACGCAACGCCCCTGCGCCCACGCCCGGAGCGCCTGCACCTGCTCGCGCATCAGCACCGACAGCGGTCGGGTCTGTTGCAGCGCGTCGAGCAGGGTGGCCTGATCCGGCGCGGTGCCGGTGCCCGCCGCGTCGTACAGCGCGCTGACGATGGTCTGCTCGATTTCGGCGCCGGAGAAGCCGTCGCTGGCGGCGGCGAGCACGGCCAGGTCGAAGCGGTCGAGCTCGAGCTGGCGGCGGGCCAGATGCAGCGCGAAGATCTCGCCGCGCACCGCTTCCCGCGGCAGGTCGACGAAGAAGATCTCGTCGAAACGGCCCTTGCGCAGCAGCTCGGGCGGCAGTTCGTCGACCGCATTCGCCGTGGCGACCACGAACACCTTGGCCTTGCGTTCGGCCATCCAGGTCAGCAGGTAGCCGAGCACGCGGCGCGACACGCCGCCGTCATCGCCGCCGCCGGCCAGGCCCTTCTCGATCTCGTCGATCCACAGCACGCAGGGCGCCAGCAGTTCGGTGCTGGCCAGCGCCTCGCGCAGGTTCTTCTCGGTCTCGCCCTGGTACTTGTTGTACAGCGTGCCGAAATCCAGCCGCACCAGCGGCACCCCGAAGCCGCCGGCGATCGCCTTCGCGGCGAGGCTCTTGCCGCAGCCCTGCACGCCGAGCAGCAGCACGCCTTTCGGCGGATCGAGCATCGGCGTGGCGGACGGATCGAGGAACACGGCACGCCGCCGCCTCACCCACTCTCGCACGCGGCCGACCCCGGCGATGTCGGCGAAGCTGGCGGTGGCGTATTCGAAGTGCAGCAGGCCAGAGCGGTTGAGCAGGTCGAACTTCGACTGCATCAGCACCGGCAGGTCGTTGGGGCCGAGCGCGCCATCGTGGTAGATCAGCTTGCGCACGATGCGGCGCGCGTCCGGCGCGGACAGGCCCAGCAGGTTGCGCACGATGGTGCGTGCGGCCTCGTTGTCGACCTCGATCCGGCGACCCTGTTCGCGCTGCCAGCCGGCGGCCTCGCCGCGCAGGATGCCGGCCAGCTCCTTGATGTCCGGCAGCGACAGCGGCACGCGCAGGGCCAGCGCCTCGAGTTCTTCGGGCAGTTCGATCCGGGCGCCGACCAGCACCACCGTATGCGCGGCCGAGCGATGCCGCTGCACGATCTCGCGCAGCTGGCGCAGGCTCATCGCATAGCCCAGCAGGCCGTGGAAATCGAACATCAGGTAGATCCCGCGCTGCTCATGTGCGCGGATCGCCTGCAGGGTGGCGGTGGCATCGGGCGCCACCTCGCCGTCGAGCTGGGCGAAGTCGAGCCGGCGCAGGCCGTCGGTCAGCGTCCAGCGCCACAGCGGGTGCAGCGCCCGGGCGATCACGTGGCGAAAGCACTCGATCACCCGCTGCTCGTCCACCGTCTCGATCACCAGCAACGGCGTAGCCGCACGCACCAGCGTGGTGAGATCGTCCAGCTCGCTCATGTTCACCCCTTGGCCAAGGGCGCCACGGTAGCAGAGCGCTGCGGTTTCCGGTGTCACCTGCCCGGGTATACGCTGGGAGCCCCGCGCTGAAGGAGATCGCCGATGCGTGCCTGGTTCTCGTTGTTGCTGGTCGTCCTGTCGCTGCCGGCCGCCGCCGCGCCGCCGCTGGATCGGCTGAGCCTGCCGAAGGGCTTCCATGTCGCGCTGTATTCCGGGCAGGTGCCCGACGCGCGCGAGCTCGCGCTGGGTACCGGCGGCACCGTGTTCGTCGGCTCGTCCGGGGCCGGCAAGGTCTATGCGCTCACCGACAGCAACGGCGATGGCGTGGCCGACCGGGTGCGGGTGGTCGCCAGCGGCCTGCGGGATCCGATCGGCGTGGCGTTCCACGACGGCGACCTGTACGTGTCGGCGGTCAGCAGGATCCTGCGGCTGCGCGACATCGAGCGGCATCTGGATGCGCCGCCCACGCCCGAACCGGTCACCGACAAGCTGCCCACGGAAGGCCATCACGGCGGCAAGTTCCTCGCGTTCGGCCCGGACGGCAAGCTGTACGTGCCGATCGGCGCGCCGTGCAATATCTGCGACCCGGCACCGGATCACGGCAAGCTGATCCGCATGAACGCGGACGGCAGCGGCTGGGAAGACGTGGCGCTCGGCATCCGCAACACGGTCGGTTTCGACTGGCAGCCCGGCAGCCGGCGGCTGTGGTTCACCGACAACGGCCGCGACCTGATGGGTGACGACGTCCCCAGCGATGAACTGAACGAGATCCGTCGGACCGGCCAGCATTTCGGCTATCCGTACTGCCATCAGGGCGACGTCCCAGATCCCGAGTTCGGTCGCGGCAGGCACTGCCAGGACTACACCCCGCCGGTACTGAAGCTGGGTGCGCACGTGGCCTCGCTGGGCATGCGTTTCTACACCGGCAGGCAGTTCCCGGCCAGCTACCGCGGCGCGATCCTGATCGCCGAGCACGGCTCGTGGAACCGCACGAAAAAATCCGGCTACCGGGTGATGACGGTGCGCCTGGACGGCAGCAAGGTGCGGTCCTACGAGCCGCTGATCACCGGCTTCGAGCAGAACGAACGCGCCTGGGGCCGGCCGGTCGACGTGCAGCCCTTGCCCGACGGCAGCGTGCTGGTCAGCGACGACCTCGCCGGCGCGGTGTACCGCGTGACGTATCGGCCGTAGGCTACAAAGCTCAACCCTGTTCCCGGAGGAAATCCCATGCAGCTGCGCAGCGACAATTTCGAGAACGGCCAGCCGATCCCGGCCACCTTCGCGTTCGGCAAGCGGGCGGACCCGTTTGCACTGTCGGACAACCGCAGTCCGCAGCTGGCCTGGAAGGGCGCACCGCCGGCCACCCGTTCGTTCGTGCTCACCTGCATCGACCCCGACGTGCCCAGTCGGGGCGACGACGTGAACCAGCCGGGCCGCACCGTGCCGGCGGAGTTGCCGCGGGTGGAATTCGTGCATTGGCTGATGGCGAACATCCCGCCCGAATGCGGCGAGCTGAGCGCCGGCGCCTGCAGCGACGAAGTCACTCCGCGCGGCAAGCGCGATCCGTTCGGACCGCCCGGCAGCGTACAGGGGGTGAACGATTTCACCGGCTGGTTCGCCGGCGATGCGGACATGGGCGGCGAGTACCTGGGTTACGACGGCCCGTGCCCGCCATGGAACGATGCGCTGCTGCATCACTACCACTTTCGCGTGTATGCGCTGGACGTGGCCACATTGCCGCTGGTCAGGGGGTTTTCCTGCGCCGCATTGCGCGCCGCGATGGCCGGGCACGTGCTGGACGAGGCGGAGCTGACCGGCACCTACAGCCTGAATCCGGCCGTCGCGGGCTGAGCTGACGTCGGCGCCGCGTGCAGGGTCGCGGCGCCGCCCTTCACGCCCGCATGGCACGGGTTGTGGGTGAATGGAAACACGCGGTCTTCCCCGCCGCGGTGCCGTTTACTATCAAAGAGGATGCCCTCATGCTTCATTACGCCCTGGTTTTCCTGGTCATTGCGATCATTGCCGCCGTACTCGGCTTTGGCGGCATCGCTGGCGCCGCCGCCGGGATAGCGAAGATCCTTTTCGTGATTTTCCTGATACTGGCGATCATCGCGTTCTTCCGTCGCGCCAGTTGACGGCAACATATCGAGGCGCCTTGCGCCACAATGATTCCCTTCCGGAGCACCCCATGAACAAGCAAGTCGAAACCCAAGAGCAGCTGGCTGGCAAGCGCATCGACGATCGGATCGACGATCGTGCCGAGCGCATCAAGCAGGCCACTTCCCATGCCGTGTCCAGCACCAAGGAAACGGTCGAGCGGGCCGCCGACAAGGTCGAGGAGAGCCTGCACCACGCCACCGACAAGGTCGCCGACACCGCCCACCGTGCCACCGACAAGGCCGCCGATCTCGGCGAGCGAGGTCGCGAGGTCTATGACAGGACGGCCGACCGAGCCGACGAGTGGATGGAACAGGCGCGCGAATACGTGCGCGAGAAGCCGGTGCAGGCCGTCGCCATCGCGCTGGGTGCCGGCTGGCTGCTCGGCCGTATCCTGCGGCGCTGAGCCGGCGGACCCGGGGGCAGGGAATGCACGACGAGGGTGAAACAGCTCGCGAGGCGGCGCCGGATCCGGCGCCGCCGTCGTCTGGGTTGCTGACCGAAATCGGTCAGCTCGGTCGTGCGGTCAAGCAGCTGTTCGGGGCGCAGATGCACCTGCTGGCCGCCGAGCTGGGGCTGGCGCGCAGCGCGATCTCCTGGTTGCTGGTGGCAGGACTGGCGGCCACCGTGGCCGGGGTCGGGGTCGGCCTGACCGCATTGGGCCTGATCGGCGTGCTGCTGGCCGACTGGTTCGGTTCCTGGACCTGGGCGCTGCTGGTGCTGGTCGTGCTGCAGCTGATGTTCCTGATCGGCGCGATCCTGCTGTTTCGGCGCTGCATGCACTGGATGAGCCTGCCGGCCACCCGCGGTGAATGGAGTGCCATGATCCGGGACGCCGGGCACAACGCCGACGCCCGGAGCGAATCGGACAAGCGGAGAGAGGAGCGGTCATGAAGGTTTTCGAGCAGATCGCCAAGGTGCACCGGGCCGAGTTGCGCATGACGGCGGCGCGACATCGGCTGAGTCCGCCGGCCGCCGCGCTGCTGGCGCGCGGCCGCAAGTATCCGTTGACCACCGTGGGCACGGCGGCCGGCGCCGGTTTCGTGCTGGGCAGTCTCAACGTGCACCCGCTGCGCATCCCGGGTCTGGCGCCGCTGCTCGGCGGCGGTCTGGCCGAGGCAGTGGCCTACGGCACGCGCCTGATTGCCGAGCTGGGCACGTTGGGGCTCGCTGCGCACGAACTGGGCGCGAAGAAGAAAACCGGGGCGGACAGCGGTGGCGGCGAACCGTGATGAGCGAACCGGAACAGCTTCCGCCGCCGGACGACATCGACGACCGTGCCACCGACGCGGCGCCGCCGCTCGATCGCAGCCTGGCGGATCCGCTGACCGCGGGCCACCTGCCGCGCCACCTGGAGCGCCGGCTGCATACCGCGCGCGCCACCCGGCGGCATCTGCGGGCGATCCGGATGGTCTTGAACGCGCTGCTGCTGCTGGCGCTGATGTACACCATCACCCTGACCAAGGCGCTGCTGATCCCGCTGGTGCTGGCCGCGTTCATCGGGCTGGCGCTGAACCCGATCGTCGCGTTCGGCACCCGCTTCCATCTGCCGCGCTGGCTGACCGCCAGCGTGCTGATGTTCGGCCTGGTCATCGGTATCGGTACCGGGGTCGGCCTGCTGGCGCAACCGGCGATCGGCTGGTTCCATGGCGCGCCGTCGGCGATCAAGAGCTTCGTACCCAAGTTCAGGAGCGTGACGAAGCCGCTGGAGGCCGCCAACCGCGCCACCCAGACCCTGGTCAGCGGCACCTCCCGGGCCACCACCACGCCGTCCACGCCGATGTCGATCAGCGCCTGGGACGTGGTCTCCACCGCACCGAAGGTGCTGGCGGCCGTGCTCAGCGTGATGCTGCTGGTGTTCTTCTTCCTGATCTACGGCGACACCATGCTGCGCCGGCTGGTCGAGATCACCCCCAGCTTCGCCTACAAGCGGCACGCGGTGACGATCGTGCGCGGGTTCCAGGCCGAGGTCTCGCGCTACCTGCTGACCGCGCTGCTGATCAATGCCAGCCTGGGCGCGCTCACCGCGGGCATGCTGTGGCTGTACAAGGTGCCCGATCCGCTGTTGTGGGGCGCGGTGGCGATGTTCGCCAACTTCATTCCCTACGTGGGCGCGATCGTCACCACCACGGTGCTGGCGGTGGTGTCGATGCTGTACGCGAAGGATGCCAACCTGGAAGTGTTCCTGCCCGCCCTGACCTTTGCCGGAATCACCGCGGTGGAGGGCAACCTGATCACCCCGATGGTCCAGGGCCGCAGCATGCGGCTGAGTCCGATCGCGATCCTGCTGTGGCTGCTGGTCTGGGGCTGGCTGTGGGGGATCCCGGGCGCGCTGCTGGCGGTGCCGATGCTGACCTGCGCCAAGCTGATCTGCGAACGCGTGCGCGGCTGGGAGTGGTTCGCGCTGATCGTCTCGCGCTGACCGCGGGTGCCCGGATCGGGCCGCGCATGATCCGGCGGGACGCCATCATGTCCGATGGCGCGTCCCGCCGGGGGCCTTGTCGTCCGTCACGCCGCCCGCCGCATGCCGGTGCAGCCACGGCAGCAGCGAAAGTCGCCAGATGCCCGACTGTCCCGTGACGTAGACGGTGTGCCCGTCCGGCGCGAGGTGCGCACCCCATGGCCGGTCCCGGTTGACCGCGTCGCCGAGATCGATCGGCCGTCCCCAGTGATCGCCCTCGCGGAAGGCGATGCACAGGCGCCCGAGGCCACCCTTCACCTTGCCGTAGTCGAACACGATGAAGGACTGGTCGGGCGCCACGGCGGGATCGTGGGTGGAAACGACGGGGTCGCCGAGCCGTGCGCGCCCGGGCGGCAGATACTTGCCGTCGCGGTACGCCGAACGCCAGGTGTGCATCGCCTTCGCCCGCGGGTCCCAGCGAATGAAATACAGGCTGCCATCGGCGGCGACGCTGGCGAAATCCACGAAGACATCGTTGTTGACGACGGACCCCAACCAGACCGGCGCACTCCAGCCCTTGCCCTGGCGATCGACCCGCCAGATGTTCGAACCGGGCGCGACGCCACCGGCGAAGTAGTCCTGCACCAGCGGTTTGCCGTCGGGCCGCACGGGGCGATCCGAATTGAACAGCACGTAGCTGCCATCCGGCGCGACCAGCGGATCCTGGTCGAACCAGCGACCCGAGAAGCCGGCCACCTGCGGACGGGACCAGCGGCCGTTCGCCCGGTGCGAGACCATGATGGTCTTGTGCGGGCCGCTGCTGCGGTCGAAGAACACCGTGTTGCCGTCCGGGGTGAAGGCCAGGGTGTCGTCGCTGTCGGGGTGGATGATGCCGTCCAGCGTGACCGGCTGCAGCGCGGCGAGGTCGGGCGTGGCGGCGCGCACGGTGGCGCCGGCAAGCAGCAGGCCCACGGTCAGGCAGAGGCGGGCGGCGTGGGCCGCGTTAGCGGTATGCATCAGTGTGCGGCCTCCCGCGGCGTGGCATCGAGCAGGATGTACTGGCGCTCGACTCCCTCGATGCGGCCGAGCTCGGCGGACTCGAGTGTGACCTCACGCACGCTGATCAACTCGTCGCTGAGCACGATGCCGTCCTGAAAAGTGGTGCGCCCATGCCAGTGCGCGCGGCCGGCCCGCCGCGTGACCTTGTACGAGCGGCCGCCGCGGGTCAGCGTGAGTTGCGGCGCATCGCCCAGCCAGGGTCCGTTGCCGCTGCCTTCGCGCTCCAGCGTGACGAGGTGGCTGGCCGGATCGAACGCCACCACGGTTACCGTCTGCCGGCCGGCCGGGCCCAGCTCCCAGGGCGCGGCGATAGTCACCGTCCAGCGCTGGCCCACGCGCAGCGTGGGCGACGGCCGGCCCCACAGCAGCGGGTCGTAGGCCAATCCGCTGGCGTCGGTGTTGGGCGCGCACTTGCCGTCGAAGCAGTTGGTGGCGCCGCCGTCCGGCAGCTCCACGGTGCCGCTGCCGGCGGGCCGGCCATCGTAGTGGTAGTCGATGTGCAGGCGCGGCGGGATGGCCACGGCGTCGATCACGCGATAGGTGGCGGTGCCGCTGACACGATGCACTGCGTCGTCGACGCCGGGCGCCTGGATGGCGATGGTGCGCGAGAAGACAGTGCCGAAAGTGTCGCCGGCATGAAATGCCGGCGACAGCGCCGGGGCGGCAGCCAGTGGCGTGGCGCCACCGGCCGCGGCCGGCAGGGAGAGCAGGGAGAACAGGGCGGGCAGGATGTGGGTGGGTTTCATGTCGCCTCCATCGTCATGGCGCAATGCCGTTCGCGCGCAGCGCGTCGGAAATGTCCACGCGCCAGATGTTGCGCGAACCGTTGAGTGGTCCGGACAGGCGCCGCTGGAGCGAAGGCGCGTCGTCGCGGGTCTTCGGGAAATGCACCGCGGGTTGCCGGTTGCTCGACACGTACAGCTCGCCGAACCGGCGACCCAGCGCGGGCGCGTTTTCCAGGTCCTCGCTGTTGACGTCGCCGCCCAGGTGCTCGGGCCTGCCCCAGCGGCCGCCGGCCTGGCGGAAGGCGATGTAGATGTCGGCGCGGCCGAGCGAATCGCCCTCGTCGCCGGCGAACAGCACAAACCGCTGCTGCGGATCGATCGCCGGGTCCATGCGGTTGTGCGCGAGGTCGCCCAGGTCGACGCGCTCGGGCCCGGCATAGCCCTGCGCGGTTCGGCGCGCCACGTAGATCTGGTAGAGCTTGCCGGAATCGGCGCGGTGCGCGGAGAAGTAGATGTCGCCGTTGGCGGCGATCGACGGGTTGTAGATCTGTGCGCCGTCGTTGAGCGCGCCATCGACGTGTACCGGCGTGCCCCAGCGGCCATCGCCCTGTCGCTCGACGTACCAGAGGTTCGTACCGGCGAAGCGATGGCCTGCCATTCCGGTCATCAGCGATGCGCCGCCCGGTTGCAGCGGGCGGTTGGAAACGAAATACAGGCGCTGTCCGTCCGGCGAGAAGGCCGGTTCGGAGTCGTGCCACCGACCGGAGAAGGCAGCCACCTGCGGCGCCGACCAGCGGCCGTCTCGGCGCTGCGAGTAGACGATGGTGTCATCCTTTTCGCCCAGGTCCGAGCGCAGGAAATAGACCGTGTTGCCGTCCGGCGCGAACGCCGCGGAGGTCTCCTGCAGACCGGTGGAGATCACGCCGGGGCCGAGCAGCTCGGCTGCTGCTGCCGCGCGGCTGGCCAACGGCGCGATCATGGCCACCGCGGCGCAGGCGGCCAGGATGAGATGGCGGGCGGACATGGGATCTCCTTGGGTGACCGCGGGAAGGTCGCGCTGGCGGGGAGGAATGATCAGTGCCGGTGGTGAACGGCCAGCCACGGCGCCAGCGACAGGCGCCAGATGTGGTTGTTGCCGTTGTCCCACGCGCGCATGCGCGCCAGGTCCGCGCGAGCCTGCGCGGACGAGCGCGGGTAGCTCACCTTCGCCGTGTAGTTGCTGGTGAAGTACAACGTGCGCCCGTCCGGGCCCAGGTGCGAACCCCAGGGTTCGTAGCGGTTCACCGCATCGCCGAGATCGATCGGCGTGCTCCAGGCATCGCCTTCGCGGAAAACGATGTACAGCCGGTCGGGCTTGTCCTTGCCGGCGTAGTTGGCGTCGAACACCATGAACGACTGGTCCGGCGCGATCGCCGGGTCCAGCTCATGCGCGGCCGGATCGCCCAGCGCCAGCCGCTGCGGCGGCTGGTAGCGGCCGTTGCGCCAGGCCGTGCGATAGAGGTGGAACTCGTGCTCGGGCTCGTCGCGTCGCTGGTAGTACACGTCGCCGTTGGCCGCCACGCTGGGTGCGTAGATGCTCGGCGCGTCGTTCACCGCGTCGGGCAGCCGCACCGGCGTGCTCCAGCCGTCGCCACGGCGATCGACCCGCCACAGGTGGCCGCCATGCAGCGCCGGTCCGCCGGCCACGTCGGCCCGGTTGGAGGTGTACACCAGGAACGAGCCGTCCGGCGCCATCGCCGGATCGTGGTCCTGCCATTGCCCGGAGAACGGCGCGATCCGCGGCGCACTCCAGCTGTTGCCCACCCGGTGCGATTCCATGATGAAGCCGTTCCAGCCCGCCTGCTGGTCGAAGTAGACGGTGTTGCCGCCGGGCGCGAAGGTCAGGCAATCCACGCCCGCCGGACCGGAGATCGCGCCGGGCGCGAAGATCTGCGGCGTGGCGGGCGCGATGTCGGTGGCGTGGACGACGGCGATGCTGGCCAGGCTCAGTGCGAGCAGGCTGCGGGCGAGCAGGGTGAGCGGGCGCTGGGTCATGCGAATTGCTCAACGGGGCGAGGGTGCGGTCGAGTCTGCGCGGGGGTGGTGGCGCATCGCTGCCGCTTTGTGATGAGTGGGGATTCGCTGTGACCGGCGGTTGTCAACGTGGGGTAACCGGTTCGACCGCGTCGCGCAACCGCCCCTTTGGTTCATGCACATGCCCGATATGGGTAGAAGGACGAACAGCGGAATCAGCGAAGCAGCGGCGCGATGCAGCAGGAAGTCGCCCGGCTGGCCGGCAGCGGTTCGCCCACGGTGGGACCCGTCGGCAACCAGAAGCGCCATCGCGCCGATCCCGTCTCGCCGATCCACGCCGACGCACGCAACGCAGCGCTCGCCCCGGAAAGCTTTCGATCTGGCCCGCACTCGGTGCGAAACCGCCGCGTCGCCGCGAGAGCAAAAGGTGGACGGTATTGGACGGCTATTCGAAATTAGGACGATGCCCGTCATCGGCCAGGAGGAGACGGTCGCCTCCTGAGTCGGGTTGCTCGATAGCAGACGTTGGAGATTCACTTGCCACGGCGTGTTGCCGATCATCGGTCTTCTTGGAAGTGTTCGCGTTCACGGGGCAGAACCCCGGCTGCATGGCCCACACACAGGTGTGACACGAGTGATGGATCGCTTGGCGCTCAGTTGCGGTCTACGGGGTTCACGCGCTCCGGTGGTCACTATCAATTACCAGAGCCAAAGTGGTTGGCATTCATGCGCAAGCGATGCTCATGTGCCCACGTCGCACTGCACGTAAGACGAATTTCGAATCACTGCAAGTCATCACGGCGAACAGTCCGCCCCTTTCCCGGACGCAACAATCGGCTCTGTGCCTGTTTTGCCGCAGCCATGAATGGAGACTGGCCGAGCGGTTGCTCTCCCGCAGATCCACGACGGACAATTCGCTAGCAATTCCTTAACCAGCTCCATGATTGATTTAGCCCCGAGCCCACGAGTTCAGGTGATGTTTATGCACGATGCCATCAAGAGCGGTGCCGCTGTCCTGAGCCATCGAGCATGGGCAGTCATGGCGCTAACAGTCGGCACCAGCAACCTCCTGGACGTTGTGCACTTGGCTCGCCCGTTCGCGCATGCCCGATGGCGCGACAGGCTTCCCGCGGCTGGCGGGGTGCTTCCGCGCGATGGCGCTGACGGCTGCAGGAGCCTGTCCGCGCAGCGACCGGCGCGGTCGTTGCAGGCCTGCAGCGGTGCGCTGGAACCCTATCGCGGCTGCGAACGGGATAGCGGGGGCCTTTGGGACAGCATCCCGCAACGCAGCGAGCTGGAGCTCGCGCACCTTTGATCCAACCATGGGGACGAGGCTGGCGACTCATCGCGCGATGAGTCGGCAGGCAAGGTGTCCGTTTAACGCAGGGAATTTGGCATGACTGACATCGCAATCATCGGTGGCGGCGCCGCGGGCGCCGCGGTTTTCGGCGAACTGCTGCGAAGACCGGGTCATCGCGGCACTGTTCATTGGATCACCGGATGCGCTTCTCCAGGACGCGGCGTGGCCTACGCTACGGACGACGACCGGCATCTCTTGAACGTGCGAGCAGCGGGCATGGGATTGTTCGCCGAGCAGAAGGACGACTTCCTTCAGCATGCCAACCGCTGCCTTGGCCAGGCGCAAGGCAGCGACTTCCTGCCGCGCCGGCTCTTCGGCGAATTCATCGAGGCCCAGGTGCGCGCGTGCATAAGTGAAGCCCACGGCCACGGCTCCCACTTCCAGATACACCACGTGAAGGCAGCGGCGATCCATCGGGACGTGGACCACCGCTATCGCATCGAACTGGAGCATGGCGACGCGCTCATGGCCGATGCGGTCGTGCTGGCGATCGGCGCGCTGGCACCTCGTCCCTTGAAGACCGCCTCGACAGAGGCGCTGGCCAGTGACGTCTACGTGCTAGATCCCTGGAACCAGAAGGAGCCGGTCAGTCCGCCACGTCGCGTGCTTGTCATCGGTACGGGACTGACCGCGGTCGACACGCTCATCTCTGCCGCCACGCGCTGGCCAAGGGCAGAACTGGTCGCGGTGTCCCGCCATGGCCTGTTGCCGTTCCGCCATTCGGCATCGCCGCTGGCGCCGTACGTGCACCAGGATGAACTGAATGCCGACTTGCTTGCGTGTGACGGCGCAGCGTCCATGGTGCGCCTGGTGCGCAACGCACTGGCCAGTCCTTCGGTGACTGACTGGCGCGCTGTGATCGACGGCATGCGGTCGGTCAACGCCAAGCTGTGGCAGGGCTTCACGCTGGCACAGCGTCGTCAGTTTCTGCGACACCTGCGCTGGGTCTGGGAGGCCTCGCGCCACCGCACCGCACCGGCGTCATTCGAAACTGTGCAGGCGCTCATCGAATCCGGGCGGCTGCAGGTCCATGCCGCCCGCGTACTCGCCGTCGACGGGCGCGGCCCGCTGGCTGTCACGGTGCGCAGCCGGGCGACCCAGCTGACGAGCACGATCGAGGCGGACCGGGTGATTCAGGCCACGGGCTTGGATACCGCCGTCGCCTATGCGCGCGACATTCTTCTGGACCAGCTCCTGCGCGAGGGCCTGGCCACGCCTGATCCGCTGCAACTGGGGATCGCCGCCAGGCCGGACGGTCAGTTGCTTGATGCCGAAGGCCGGGTGCAACCGGGGCTTTACGGCCTCGGCTCGTTGTTGCGTGGCAACCTGTGGGAGTGCACGGCCATGCCGGAAATCCGAACCGCCGCGAGCCGACTGGCCCAGACACTTGCCCCTTCCGATGACCTATCAAGTGCACAAGCTGCTTCGCGAGGATAACGTCATCAGAACGTTAGTGGCATATGGACGTCTAAAAGCAAACACATCTCCGGCATATCCACATGCCAATTGGGGATTTCACCTGCCGCTCGATGCGCCACTAGCCTGACCGTTCATCTCGATACGGGGAGACCACGACGATGAAGATTCGCACCGTACTGTCCGCCATCACCGGCACCCTGCTGGCCGCTTCCGCCATGGCCAGGGACGTCACGCTGCTCAACGCGTCCTACGACCCCACCCGCGAGCTGTACAAGGCGGTCAACAGCGCATTCACTGCCCAGTGGAAGGCCCAGCATGGCGACACCGTCACCATCCGGATGTCCCATGGCGGCTCGGGCAAGCAGGCGCGTGCCGTGGTCGATGGCCTGCCGGCCGACGTGGTCACACTGGCCCTGGCCTACGACATCGATGCCGTGGCCGACCATGGCCTGCTGGACAAGGGCTGGCAACAGCGTCTGCCCGATAACTCCTCGCCCTACGCGTCGACCATCGTGTTCCTGGTGCGCAAGGGCAATCCCAAGGGCATCCACGACTGGAACGACTTGATCAAACCCGGCGTGCAGGTCATCACGCCCAACCCGAAGACCTCCGGCGGTGCCCGCTGGAATTTCCTGGCCGCCTGGGGTTATGCGCTCAAGCGGCCCGGCGGCAATGAAGCCAAGGCGAAAGCCTTCGTGAAGACGCTGTTCCAGCACGTGCCGGTACTGGACACCGGCGCGCGCGGTGCCACCAACACGTTCGCCCAACGCGGCATCGGCGACGTGCTGCTGGCCTGGGAGAATGAGGCGCTGCTGGCCAAGCATGAGCCGGACGGTGACAAGTTCGAGATCGTCGTGCCGTCCATTAGCATCCTGGCCGAACCGCCGGTCGCCGTGGTCGACAAGAACGTTGACGCGCATGGCACCGCGCAGGTCGCGGATGCCTATCTGAAGTTCCTGTATTCGCCGCAGGCACAGGAGATCGAGGCACGCAACTTCTACCGGCCGCGCTCGGAGGCGATCGCCGCCAGATACGCCGCGCAATTCCCCAAGGTGAACACCTTCACCCTGGCGGATGTCTTCGGTACGTGGCGCCAGGCGCAGGCGAAGTTCTTCGCCGATGGCGGCGTGTTCGACCAGATCGGACCAGGCAACTGAGCATGCGCAAACGGGTCTTGCCCGGGTTCGGCATCAGCCTCGGCTACGCGCTTGCGTACGTGGGGCTGATCGTCCTGCTGCCGCTGGCGGCGTTGGCATGGAAGGCAAGCGGGATCGGGCTTCACGGTCTGCTCCACCTGCTCGAGTCGCCACGCACGCTGGCGGCGTTGAAGCTGAGCTTCGGGGGCGCGGTGCTGGCCGCGCTGATCAATGTGTTCATCGGCCTGCTGGTGGCCTGGGTACTGGTGCGCTACCGCTTCCCGGGTCGCCGCTTGCTCGATGCGCTGATCGACCTGCCGTTCGCGCTGCCAACCGCCGTGGCCGGCATCGCGCTGACGGCACTCTACGCCCCGAACGGTTGGCTCGGCCGCTGGCTGGTGCCGATGGGTATCCAGGTCGCGTATGCGCCGTTGGGCGTGCTGCTGGCGATGGTCTTCGTCGGCTTTCCGTTCGTGGTGCGCACCCTGCAGCCGGTGCTGCAATCGCTGGAACGCGACGTGGAGGAAGCTGCCGAAAGCCTGGGTGCGACGCGCAGGCAGACATTCTTGCGCGTGATCCTGCCGCTGCTGGTGCCGACCCTGCTCACCGGATTTGCGCTGGCGCTGGCGCGCGCGGTGGGCGAATACGGCTCGGTGATTTTCATTGCCGGCAACATTCCCATGCGCTCCGAAATCGCGCCCTTGCTGATCGTGCAGAAGCTGGAGGAATTCAACTATGCCGGCGCTGCTGCGCTGGGCGTGGTCATGCTCACCTTCTCGTTCATCCTGCTGCTGCTGATCGCCGTGCTGCAGCGCTGGAGCCGGCGCTGGGCGGAGCGCGCCGCATGAGCGCCCGCACGTCGCGCAGCGCCAGCGCTGGACGGCGGCTCGGTCATGCCGTCATCATCGCGCTGGCCAGCGTGTTCCTGGGCGTGTTTCTGCTGCTGCCGCTGGCATCGGTGTTCGTCGAGGCCTTCCGCCAGGGCATGCACGCCTATCTGGTGAGCCTGCAGCAACCCGAGGCGCTGGCCGCGATCCGGCTGACCCTGCTGGTGGCGGCCATCGCGGTGCCACTCAATCTTGTGTTCGGCGTCGCGGCCGCATGGGCCATGACTCGCTTCGAGTTCCGCGGCAAGGCCGCGCTGGGCGCGCTGATCGACCTGCCGTTCTCGGTGTCGCCAGTGATCTCCGGCCTGGTCTACGTGCTGCTGTTCGGCGCGCAGGGCTGGTTCGGTCCGTGGCTGTCCACGCATGGCGTGAAGGTGATCTTCGCCGTGCCCGGCCTGGTGCTCGCGACGGTCTTCATCACCCTGCCGTTCGTGGCCCGTGAACTGATTCCACTGATGCAGGCACAGGGCAGCGAAGAAGAGGAAGCCGCCCGCGTGCTCGGTGCCAACGGCTGGCAGATGTTCTTCCGCGTGACGTTGCCGAACATCCGCTGGGCGCTCCTCTATGGCGTCTTGCTGTGCAATGCCCGCGCGATGGGCGAGTTCGGCGCGGTGTCCGTCGTGTCCGGCCACATCCGTGGACTGACCACCACCATGCCGCTGGAAGTGGAGATGCGCTACAACGAATACGACTACGTCGGCGCCTTTGCCATTGCCTCGCTGCTGGCCCTGCTGGCGCTCCTGACCCTGGTGGTGAAGACCTTCCTCGAATGGCGATACAGCGACGAGATCGCTGCTCATGCGCCCGGTGGCCACTGAGATCACCCCATGACGCTTCTACTTGATCAGCTCAGCCGCCACTTCACCGACTTCGCCGCACTGGACGACGTCAGCCTGCAGATCGCACCAGGCGAGTTCCTTGCGCTGCTCGGACCGTCCGGATCGGGCAAGACCACCTTGCTGCGCATTCTCGCCGGACTGGACTACCCGGACCAGGGAACCGTCATGCAGGCGGATCGGGATTTTCTCGCCGCCAGCGCACGCGAGCGCAACGTCGGACTGGTGTTCCAGCATTACGCCTTGTTTCGCCACCTGACCGTTCGCGAGAACGTGGCGTTCGGGCTGCGCGTGCGCCCGCGTCGCCGGCGCCCCCCGCGTGCGCAGATCCGCGAGCGAGTGGAACGTCTGCTGAAGCGCGTGCAACTGGAAGAGCTCGGCGACCGCTATCCCAGCCAGCTCTCCGGCGGCCAGCGCCAGCGCGTGGCCCTGGCGCGTGCGCTGGCGGTCGAGCCGGAGCTTTTGTTGCTGGACGAGCCGTTCGGTGCGCTGGATGCGCAGGTGCGTGTCACGCTGCGCCGCTGGCTGCGCGAACTGCACGAGGAGCTGCAGCTCACCACCGTGTTCGTGACCCACGACCAGGAGGAAGCGCTGGAGCTTGCCGACCGCATTGCCGTGATGAACTGCGGCCGCGTCGAGCAGGTCGGCACGCCGCAGGCGGTCTATCAGGATCCGGCCACACCGTTCGTGTGCGAGTTCATCGGCCGCACCAACCGGATCCCGCTGGCTCGCCAGGCGCAGGGATGGCGTGCCGGTGCCTGGCCGCTCGCTACCGATCCGTGGGGCGGGCGCTATCGTCAGGGCGTCGCCTATGTGCGCCCGGAGCACCTCACCTTGCACGTACCCGACGGCCAGCCGGCGTGGGAGGCGCGCCTGCGGCACGTATATCTGGCCGGTAGCGTGGCGCATCTGGATCTCCATGTCGCCGACATCGACCTGGCGCTGGAGGCCGATGTCGCGAGCGAGGATCTCGGTCGCCCGGGACTGCAGCCGGGCGCCTTGCTACGCGTCGCACCAAACCGACTCGTTGCGTTTCCATTCGACGACGACCACGGTGACCGCGCCGTGATCCGTGATCGCTGGACCTGGCGCCCACCTGACCGACGATAGTCGCGATTCCTTCCTTCTCCATCCCGTGGCCGGCCTGGCAGCCGACCGCGTCGGGGCGGTCTGCGCCTGCGCCGCCCCGGTCATCTTCGATGGCCACGCAGGCACACCATGAATAGGGAAACACCCATGAAGGAGACGACGCTGATGGCCGCCTTGCTGGTGGCGATCCCGACCATGGCAAGCGCGGGCGAAGGCAAGACCGACACGTACAACTTCGCCGACAACTGGCCCACGCATCACGTTTTCGACGACGGCACCGACGTGGGCCTAGTACTCAAATACCAATACGACGTCGACCGGTTCTCGAGCGACGGTGGTCGGCTTGCGGATGCACAGGCCAACCGGCGCAAGGAGCTCGGCTTCTACCTGAAGAAGAAAGGCGTCTATGACGCCACGGTGGTCTATGACTTCCAGGCCAAGGCCTGGCTGGACACCTACCTGCGCGTGCAGAGCAAGGCCATCCTGGGCAGGGACATGGGCGCCTTCCGGATCGGATTCAGCAAGACACCGGTGGGCT
This sequence comes from Rhodanobacter ginsengisoli, assembly GCF_042657065.1. NCBI lineage: Bacteria > Pseudomonadati > Pseudomonadota > Gammaproteobacteria > Lysobacterales > Rhodanobacteraceae > Rhodanobacter > Rhodanobacter ginsengisoli. The sequence continues at coordinate 30,144 of NZ_JBHSNF010000005.1, read as the reverse complement.
TCGAGGGCAACACAAGCACCGGTACCACCTCGTTCCTCGAGGCCGCGCTGCCGACACAGGCGATCTACGCCAACCGGCGCATCGGTCTGGACTGGGCATGGGAACGTCCACACTACCTGGTCAACGCGGGCTACTACACCGGCGGCGATCTCAATGGCGACAACGATGGGCACATGGTGGCTGCCCGCTTCGCGTGGGTGCCGCACAACCGGCCCGGTGACGTGATTCACCTGGGCGTTTCCGCCTCTGAGGAATCTCCTGACGGCACGACCAACGGGCGCGGCACCTACACACCACCGACCGCACGGTTGCGTGCTCGCCCCGAGGCCGGACTGGTGGCGAGGCTGGTGGATTCGGGCAACCTCGCCCCGACCGACCATATCGATCGGACGGGTCTCGAAGGCTTGTGGATCTGCGGCCCCTGGTCTGTCCAGGGAGAATACCTTCGTGCTGCGGTCAAGCCGGATGGAGGACGCCCGGATTACAACGCGAGCGGCTACTACGCGTTCGTCAGCTGGGTCGTCACTGGCGAATCGCGGCCCTACTCCGGCGGCAACGTCGGCAACATCAAACCCAAGGGACCGTATGGCGCGCTGGAGCTGGCCATCCGCTATAGCGAACTCGATCTCGACGATCGTCCGATACTCGGTGGTCGTGAGCGCGATTGGACGCTGGGGGCGAACTGGTACATCAACCGCTACCTGAAACTGCAGGCCAACTATGTGCACGCCCAGAGCGACCGACGTGGTTTGACGGTGGATCCCAACGTGGTGGAGATCAGGGCGCAAATCCAGTTTTGATCGGTAGGCGATCTGCAATGAGGGGTCCTGTCCCGCGGAGCTCCCGACACGCCTCCGGGACAGGTCATCCTTGGGGTGGAATCTCCACTCCACCCCTTGACGCATCGCATGCCTCCACCGTCCCGTCCACCACGTGTCGCTATCCAACTCCGCGAACGCCTGAAATAGGTGGCGGTCTCCGCCCATCGCAGCTTGCTCGGCCGTCGTCGCACCTGCAGGGGCGCCTCGGCGGAAGCGGCCGCTCACGAGGAACGCTTTCGATCGGTGGAACAGCCCAATCCGCTCTGATGGTGTCGGCGGGACCGGCAGCAATCTATAGCGGCACCGTGGAAAGTGCACGATGCCCGGGTGTTGCCTGGCACCAATCTTGACCACCGTTTTGAGTGTACGCTGGCGCAGGTTCTCGCTCTCACGCTCGTCACCCCCGATGCCTCCGATGCCATCGCCTCAGAACCACACAGACGTCCAGTCTGAAATCTCCAATGCGGGATCGACGCCGCGCATCACCCTCGCGCAAGCGACTCAGGTATGGGCGAAGATCGGCTGGCTGAGCTTTGGTGGCCCGGCCGGCCAAATCGCGCTGATGCATCGCGAACTGGTGGAGCAGCGGCGCTGGATCAGCGAGTCGCGGTTCCTGCATGCGCTGAACTACTGCATGCTGCTTCCCGGTCCGGAAGCGGCCCAGTTGGCCATTTACATTGGCTGGCTGATGCATCGCACGCTTGGCGGACTCATTGCCGGCCTGCTGTTCGTGCTGCCGGGAGCGATCGTGATGCTTGGACTGAGTCTGCTCTATGCCTCGGTCGGTCAGCTGCCGATTGTTCTGGCGATCTTCTTCGGGCTGAAGGCGGCGGTGCTGGCGGTGGTCGTCGAGGCCGTGATGCGAATTGGCCACCGGGCGTTGAAGGGACGCTTCTTTCTCGCTTTGGCCGTCCTCGCCTTTATGGCCATCCATGCCTTCCGGGTTCCATTCCCGCTGATCATTGCAGGGGCCGCGCTGGCGGGCAGCGTCGCCTGGCGAACGCGGCCCGGGTGGTTCGCGCCAGCGGCATTGGCCGAAGCGCTGGCTGGCGAAGACTATGTGATCGACCGAATGATGCTGCGGGGGCAAACCACCCATACCAGGCCGTCGCCGCGACACGCACTACGTACCGCCACTATCGGATTGCTGCTGTGGGCTGCACCTATCATCGCGGTGATCGTTGCACAGGGGCACCACAGCGTGCTCGCTCGCGAAGGTATGTTCTTCAGCGAAACGGCGGTGGTCACCTTCGGAGGCGCATACGCCGTACTGGCTTTCGTTGCCCAACGGGTGGTGGCCGGTTACGGCTGGCTATCCCCGGCACAGATGCTCGATGGCTTGGCGCTGGCAGAAACCACACCGGGGCCGCTGATCATCGTGTTGCAATTTGTCGCCTTTATGGCCGCGTTCCAGCATCAATCGGGCATGTCGCCTTGGCTCGCCGGCATCATTGGCTCGGCGCTGACGGTCTGGGTCATCTTCGTGCCTTGCTTCATCTGGATCTTCGTCGGCGGCCCTTACATCGAGGCGCTACGCGGCAATCGCACACTGCACGCCGCGCTCAGCGCCGTGACCGCTGCGGTGGTGGGCGTGGTGCTGAATCTGTCGGTGTGGTTCATGGAGCACACGCTGTTCGGTAGCGTTCGGACGCTGAGCATCGGCGTGATCCATCTCGACGTACCGCAACTGGCCACGTTGAACCCTGCGGCGTTGCTGCTGGCTTCCGGTGCCATGGTCGCCATGCTGCGCTTCCACGTTGGCATGACCTGGACGCTTGGGATCTGCGCCTGCCTGGGAGTTGCCCTGCGCTATGCAGGCCTTTGAAAACCAGCAAGCACGTTGCTCCTGAGAACAATATTGAATTTCTGGACAGGCGATTGCGTGGACAATGGCTCGCCGCCTTCCATCTGGGCCTTGTCAGGCCATCATGCAATCCGTTGGGCCAGCGTTGGCCAACCGCTGGCTCGTTGCTGCACCTCTATCGGCGGAAATGGGTCGGTTTCGACTTCTCCCTGTCGCGAGACCAAGCCCCTCCGCAAGCAGCTAAAGACTGTGGGCTCTGCACATTGCTCCATGACCTCTCGATCGAGGAGATGCCCGAAACACTGCGCCTTTCGTGAACCCCACATGTCAAGCGTTGAAGACGGGCCTACCCGAAAGCAGCCGTTCTCAACCGGCTGCAAAGGGTCGCAACCCGCCCTCCACTCGTCTTGGGAACGCGATCATATCCGCCGGCGCGTCTGAGTCTCGGCAGTCACTTTGCGGATGTGCTCGCCGTGGGGCGCACGCTGAGGGATTGCACGTGCAGATGCCGCTTCATTCCGCTCAGTTGCGCGGACGAGGCTTCCTGGGAGGTGGCCCGAGTTCGACAAGGGTCATGCCCACGATGGCGGCTTCATTGATGAGGGTTTCCAGCGCCGCCTTGCCCGCTTCGTTGACATAGAGCACCGCCGCGGCTGTCAGCGGATCCTTGAACACCGCCGCGCCGATCGGCACCCTGTCCTCGAAGAATTCCTCCTTCACGATCGAACCGCTCGGACGCTTGGCCGAGCGAGCCTCGTCGATGCAGGGAATGACGTTGGTCACGTTGTAGAACCAGCGCGGCTCGCCCGCGCAGTCCATTTCGAGGAACTGCCCGAAGCGCGACAGGAAGGGCTCGAGCGCATCCTTCGCCCTGTCGTTCATGACCAGGGCGCCAGGCGTCAGCGCACTGACGTCTGCCAGCGGTTTGGGTTTCTTCTTTCCAGGTTCGACGAAGACGTCGACCTTGGGCTTTTTTGACCAGGAGAGGCTGGCGCCGGAGGTGTCGAACATTCCCGACGCGACGTCCTTGTCGCTGGCAAAGACCAAGGGCGCATAGTCATTAACGGAGCCGCTTTTGAGTTCCCATACCTTCACTTCCATCACCTCAGTCAGGGCAGACCCAACACGCTGCGCGCACCGGCCCTGAACCGCCGGCTGAGATCCAGCCGGGTGCCGTCATGCAACACGATTTCCGCACCGCCCTTGAACAGCGGATGCACTTCGCGGATGCGCGCCAGGTTGACCAGGGTGCCGCGGTGGATGCGCAGGAAGCGCGTCGGGTCGAGCTGCGCCAGCACGTGGCGCAGGGTGTCGCGGTGCAGGTAACGCACCGGGCCGACGTGGATGTGCAGGTAGTTGCCGTCGGCGCGGATCCAGTCGATGTCGTCGACGGCGAGCACGCGGATGTGCTCGCCATGGCGCACGCTGAGGCGCTGCACGTAACTCCCGGCGGGGGCTGGCTCGCTCGCTGCGCCGGCCGCCGCGTGCAGGCCTTGCCAGTGCTGGTTCACGCGCACCATGGCCTGGTCGAAGCGGGCCTGATCGATCGGTTTCAGCACATAGTCCAGCGCCCTGGCGTCGAACGCGCGCAGCGCGTGTTCGGCGAACGCGGTGGTGAACACCACCAGCGGCAGGCCGTCCGGCGCCAGCTCGTGCAGCAGTTCGAAGCCGTCCATGCCGGGCATCTGGATGTCCAGAAACAACAGGTCCGGCTGCAGCGCGCGCACCGCCTGCATCGCCTCGGCGGCGTTGCCGCATTCGCCGACGATCTCCACTTCCGGGTGGCTGGCCAGTGCCTGGCGCAACGCGAGGCGCGCCAGCACCTCGTCGTCGACCAGCACGGTGCGCAAGCGTGGCAGGTTCATGCGACGTGCTCGGCGAACGGCAGGCGTACCTCGGCGCGCGTGCCGCCGCCGGGGATCGCGCTGAGTTCGAGTGCCGCCGCGTCGCCGAACAGCATGCGCAGGCGCGAACGGGTATTGCCCAGGCCGATGCCTTCCATCGTGCCGGCCGGCGGCAGGCCGAGGCCGTCGTCGTCCACGCGCAAATGCAACCGGTCGCCATCACGGCGCGTGGAGATACGCAGGGTGCCGGCGCCGGGCTTGTCCTGCAGGCCGTGGCGCAGCGCGTTTTCCACCAGTGGCTGCAGGATCAGGTTCGGTACCGCTGCGGCAAGGGTGTCGTCGTCCACATCGAGTTGCGTGCTGAGCCGGTCCTGGAAGCGCACCTGCTGGATGCCGAGATAGCAGGCGAGGAATTCCAGCTCGCGCGCGAGCGGCACCTGCGGCGCGTGGCGTTCCTCCAGGGTGAGTCGCAGGAAGTCGCTGAGCCGGGCGATCATCAGCCGCGCCTGCAACGGGTCGGCCAGCGCCAGCGCCGAGATCGCGTTGAGCGTGTTGAACAGGAAGTGCGGCTGCAGTTGCATGCGCAGCGCCTGCAGCTGCGACTGCGCCAGTTGCGTCTCCAGCTGGGTGCGGCGTAGCCGCTCGTCGCGCAGGTGCCGGCGCGATTCCATCCCGCGCAGCACCGCCAGGATGATCCAGTAGGTGAGCACGGCAAGGTGGAAGCTGTAGGCGAACTCCATCCGCAGGTACTGGCCCAGCGTGTGCACCGGCATGCGGCCGGGCCCGCTCAGATACCAGAACACCACCAGGTGGGCCAGCATCTGCAGCAGCGCCACCGCCAGCGCGGCCGGCAGGTGCACGAGGCAGAAGCGCCGCCAGCCGCCCCCGGCGCCCCGTCGTCCGAGCCAGCCGACCAGCGGCACCAGCACCATCCACAACCAGAAGTTGCTGAGGTTCCACGTCAACGCACGCGCCCATCCGGGCGGATAGCCTTCGCTGATCGACGACAGCCCCCCGCTGAGCGCGTAGGACAGCGCCAGCAGCGTCCAGAAGCCGAATGCCAGCGCCTGGCGTTGCAGCCCTGCGCTGGCAGCGTGTGCGAGCCCGATGCGCTCGCGGACAGGTTCCATCGAGGTTCTCCCGCCGAAGCCAGAAGCCGGAGTGTGCAACGTGCCGGCGGCCCGGGAAAGGTGCGTCATTCCCCGCTGGCGTGGCGCTTGAGCCAGTCGGCGAGCGCGAAGCGGTGGACGTGCTTGTCCGCGGCGCTGAAATACAGGGTGGCGCGGTCCGGATCCAGCCGCGACTCGGTGCCTGAAGGTCCCAGCGGGATCGGCGCGCTCCAGCCGCCGCCGGTGGCAAATGCCACGAAGATCGCGCTGCTGGTGTCGGTCGAGGGCGGCCGATCCGAACTGAACACGATAAAGGATTGGTCCGGAGCGATCGCCGGGTCGTAGTCGGCCAGCCGTCCATTGCTGAAGGGCAGTGCGCGCGGGGCCTGGAGGTGGCCGTTGGCGAACCGGCTGAGATAGAGCCGGAAATGGCCGGTGACCGGATCCGGCTGCATGAAATACAGGCTGCCGTCCGCCGCCACCGCGGGCGCGTAGACCGACGAGCCGGCGTTGACCGTGTCTGGCAGTCGGCGCGGTGAGGACCAGCCGTGGGCGGTGTGCTCCACCCGCCACAGGTTGCCGCCGCGGCCGGGCAGGAACTGGCCCTCGTAGTTGCCGTCCAGGGGCTTGCCATCCAGCCGGGCCGGGCGGTTGGAGACGAACACCAGGTAGGAGCCGTCGGGCGCCATTGTCGGTTCCAGATCCATCCAGGCGCCACCCGAGAAGGGCGCCGGTTGCGGTACCGACCAGTGACCGTCCCGGCGCCGGGAGATGAACAGGCGGCGCGTGATCCCGTGGCCGCGGGCGAACACCACCGTGTCGCCGTCCGGCGTGAAAGCAGGCGAGGCGTCGTGCTCCGCGGTCCACGGTCCGGCAGCGAGCGGCGCCGCAGCGGGATGGGCGGCAGCCGTTGCCGCGCGTGCCGGCAGCGCGGACGCGACCGCGCAGGGACCCAGGGCCAGCGCGATGGACAGGATCGGCGACAGGGGGGCAAATCGCATGGAGTTCTCCTTCTTGAAGAGCGGGGGACAGGGGGATCGAGCGGCCGCGTCGTCAGCGACCGCCGCGGGCCGGTGCATGCAGCCATCGCGCCAGCGACACCTGCCAGATGTGGTCGTCGCCGTTGTTCCGGGGCGCGGCGCCGTTCGGGTCCGACGGCGACAGGCGGCGTTCGCTGTAGAAATAGAGCGTGCGGTGATCGGGGCCGAGCTGGGCGCCCATGCTGTGCTTGCCGCCGTTGACCGTGTCGCCGAGGTCGAGCGGCGCGGCGGCAACCGTGCCGGGTGCGAAGATGGTCGCCGTGGGCGGCGCGGCGGGATCGGCGGCGCGGGCGGTGACCGTACCGGAGGCCATGACCGCTGCCGCAAGGATCGCGAACGTTGTCGTCAAACGCATGTACCTCTCTCCCTCGCCGCTGCCCGCTAGCGCGATGGCCGGCCGGGCGCGGCGTCGATGTGGATGCGGCGGGCAGGCTGGCACGCGCACCTGCCGTCGTCGCCGGCCTTGTGACGATCGGCGCTCGGGTCGTGACAAGCGGTGCGGGAACCTCCCGGGGCGGCGTCGGCAAGCGCGGTGGCACGAGCACCTTCGGTCGCGATGGCCGCGGCAGCGGGCTGCACCCTGTCGGCGCACCGCATGCGCCATCGCGACTGAGGCCGCCCCTGCGGGAAAGCAGGCATTCGGGAAAGATGGGCTTCGAGGCACGTTTCCGGTCGCCACGATCCCTGCCCGCGTGCCGCCAAGCGGCACTTTCCGGCCGCTTGTCCCCTCGCCTCGGGCGCTCGTCACAGGAACGGTGCGGCTCGGCGCCGCGCGGTGGAACCTGATCCGGCGGCCATCCCGCCGCGCACGAGGGCAGCACGATGCACAAGCAGCATCACCTTCAGGTCGGCATGGCGTGCCTTGTCGCGATGATGACGGCCATCATGAGTGCGGCCGCGTCGGCCGTGCATGCGACGCCCACGGATGAAACCGCCAGGACCGCGGCGGCGGTGATCGCGGTCGACCAGCACTGGCTGGAGGCCGAACTGGGTGGCGACACGGCCTGGCTCGACCAGATGCTGCTGCCCGAATACCGATCCGTCGGTGCGGACGGCAAGGCGCATCCGAAGGCCGCCATCCTCGCCAGTGCGGAAAAGAACCGCCACTCGGACAGGAAACGGCACGAGGTCGAGGCCTGGCTGAAGGCGCACCCGTCGGGCCAGTCCGTGGTGATCCACGGCGATACCGCGATCCTCTCGTTCTACGATCCGGCGCTGGGGCCCCAACAGGGCGTGCGCTCGTCCGACATCTTCGTCTACGTCGACGGCCGCTGGCACGCGTTGTACTCGCAGCACAGCAGCGCCCGGAGCGACTGAGGCGCTCCGGCCGCGGAACGTCGGGCGGTGAAGCCGGGCATGCCCAGCCCACCCGGCCCCAGCGAAGGCTGCGCGGTCTCGCCCGGCGACATCGCCGGGGCATGGCTCGTCCCGGCCTCGTTCATCAGGTTGCCCATGCAGGGGTCGAGCGAGAGATGCAGCGTGCGCAGCAGCACCCGGCCCTGGCCGGGCGAGGGAATCGGTACCCGGTCGAGGCGGAGATCTTGCGGCGCCGGCAGGCCGCGGGGGCGGGCGGCATGCAGAATGCGGCGACTGATCGTGTCGTTTTGTGGCATCTGCAGGAACACCTGCAGGCAGGTACGTCCGATCGGCGCGGACGCGCGGAGAATCACCAGGCGATGTGCTGGCCGTCGCGGAAGAACTGGCCGGTCGGCGCCGGCGCCGGCAGGCAGGCCGCCCATACGATGCCGGCGGCACCGTGTTCCACCGGCCGCCCGCCGGGGCCGCCCAGCGCGGTGGCGACCCAGCCCGGACAGACCGCATTGACCACGATCCCGCTGCCGTCGAGCTCTTCGGCCAGCGTGCGGGTATAGGCATTGAGCGCGGACTTGGAGGTCCGGTACGCCACGCAGTGGGGACTGCTCGAACTGTTTGCGGCGCAGCCGCTGGACACATTCACGATGCGCCCGTAGGCGTGCCTGCGCATCAGCGGCAACATGGCGGTGGTCAGTCGCCAGCTGCCGAACAGATGGGTTTCCAGCGCGGCGCGTGCCGCGCCGATGTCACCGTCGCTGGCGCTGGCATCGTGGTCGTAGTAGCCACCGGCGTTGTTGACCAGCACGTCGAGCCGGCCGTAGGTGATCTCGATCCAGCGGGCCAGCGTATCGACCTGGTCCTGTCGCGTGACGTCGAGCTGCGCCGCGATCACCTCGCCCGGCGCACCGGCCAGCTGGCGCGCCGCACGCAGGCCCTTGTCGAGATCGCGTGCGCCCAGCAGCACGGTCATGCCGCGTTCGCTGAGCTGACGCGCGACCTCGAAGCCGAGGCCGCGATTGGCACCGCTGACCAGGGCCACGCGATAGACCGGTGCGGTCGCCGTCACGGGTACGCGTCGGGCCGGCCGGCTCATGGCGCGGCGTCTGCCCCGGCCACGGCGCTGCAGTGCTCGTCGCCGCAGGCCTGCCAACCGCCACCGAGCGCCTTGTACAACGCCACCGCGCGGGTGTTGATCGCGGCCTCGGCCTGGGCCAGGTCGTCCTCGGCGGCGAGCTGGGTGCGCTCGGCGTCCAGCAGTTCGAGGAAGCCGGTTTCGCCTTCCTGGTAGCGCACGCGGGCCAGGTCGGCGGCGCGCTTGCTCTGCGTGCCCTGCTCGATCAGGTGATCGACGCGCACGCGCTGCTGGTTGAAACCGGTGACGGCGTTGTCGACGTCCTCGATCGCCAGCAGCACCGCCTGCCGGTAGTTCGCCTGCGCCGCATCGGTGCGGGCCTCGCTGGCATGCAGGTTCGCGCGCACGCGCTGGATGTTCAGGCCGGGCCAGCTGATGCTCGGTGCCAGCGACCACGCACGGGTCGACGGGCTGCCGAAATCGTTGCTGCGTCCGGACAGGAAGCCGAGGAAGCCGCCCAGCGTGACGTGCGGGAAGAAGTCCGCCTTGGCCACGCCGATGCGCGCGGTGGCGGCGGCGTATTCGCGCTCGGCGATCTGCACGTCCGGCCGCCGCGCCAGCACGTCGCCGGCATCGCCGATCGGCAGGTTCACCGCGATCGGGGCGAAGCCCTTCGGCGAGACGTCGACGTCCAGTTCGCCCGGGCGTTCGCCCAGCAGCACGGCGAGCCGGTACTCGCCGGCGCTGACCTGCGTCTGCAGCAACGGCAGTTGCGCCTGTACCGCGCTGAGACGAGCCTTCGCACTGGCCACGTCCTGCTCCGAACCGGCGCCGAGTTGCTGGCGTACCTCGGTCAGGTGCACGGTCTGGTGCAGGTTCTCGATGTCACGTCGGGCGATATCCAGCCGCAACTGACTGCCGCGCAGCTCGAAATAATTGCGCGCCACCTCGGCCAGCAGGCTGACCTGGGCATCGTGCAGGGCCGCCTCGCTGGCGCCGAGATCGGCGCCGGCCGCCTCCACCGAGCGACGCACGCCGCCGAAGATGTCCAGCTCCCACGAGGCATCGAAGCCGGCCTGGTACGTGGTGACCGTGCTGCGCCGGCTGCTGAAGCCCGGTTGCTGGCCGCGACTGCGGGTGTAGTTCAGGTCGGTGTCGATCGTGGGCAGCCGATCGGATTTCGCGCCGCTGAGCAGCGCCCGCGATTCATGCAGCCGGGCCACCGCGATGCGCAGGTCCAGGTTGTTCGCCGCGGCATGCTGGATCAGCGCGTCCAGCGTGGGATCGTTGAACTGCTTCCACCACGCGGCCTGGAACCGCGCCGTGCTCTCTTGCGCCGGGTCGAGCCCCTGCAGTTGCGGGGCCGCCGGTTTCACGGCGTGGTAGTCCGGACCGACGCTGGCACAGCCGGCCAGAACCAAAGCGGTTACCAGCGCCGCGCTGAGCGCGGCGATCTTCAGTAGCGATTTCATCTCAATGGTTCTCCAGCGCGGTGGTGTGTGCGCGCGACTCGCGACGCTCCGCCAGGGCGTGAATGACGACATAGACCAACGGCGTGTAGATCAGCCCGGACAGGGTCACGCCGAGCATGTCCGAGGCCACGGCGATGCCGACGGCAGCGATCCTGCGCACGGCTTTCATCCCTGGTTCTCCAGCGCCGGCAGCGCGTGCGCCGCGGCGCGTTCGGCCGCGCGCGCCTCGCGACGCTCGACCAGGGCGCGAATGAGGACGTAGAACAACGGGGTGTAGATCAGCCCGAAGATGGTCACGCCGAGCATGCCGGAGAACACCGCCACGCCCATCGCATGGCGCATCTCGGCACCGGCGCCGTGCGAGGTGACCAGCGGCACCACGCCCATGATGAAGGCGAACGAGGTCATCAGGATCGGACGCAGTCGCAGCTTCGCCGCTTCCAGCACCGCCTCGTGCCGGCTCATGCCTTCATGCTGGCGTTCGCGGGCGAACTCGACGATCAGGATCGCGTTCTTGCACGCCAGTCCGACCAGCACGATCAATCCGATCTGGGTGAAGATGTTGTTGTCGCCGCCGCTCAGCCACACGCCGGCGATCGCTGACAGCAGCACCATCGGCACGATCAGGATCACCGCCAGCGGCAGCGACCAGCTCTCGTACAGCGAGGACAGCACCAGGAACACCAGCAGCACGCACAGCGGGAACACCAGGATCGCGGTATTGCCGGCGAGGATCTGCTGGTAGGTCAGCTCGGTCCACTCGAAGCTGATGCCGTTGGGCAGGTTGTCCTTCGCCAGTTTTTCCATCGCCGCCTGCGCCTGGCCGGAGCTGTAGCCCGGCGCCGGGCCGCCGTTGATTTCGGCGGTCGGGTAGCCGTTGTAATGCTGCACCCGGTCCGGGCCCGCGCCCTGGTGCACGGTGACGAACGACCCCAGCGGCACCATCTGGCCCTGCGCGTTGCGCGTCTTCAGCTGCAGGATGTCCTGCGGCGTGTGCCGGAACGCGGGGTCGGCCGACACGTTGACCTGGTAGGTGCGGCCGAAGCGGTTGAAGTCGTTGACGTAGAGCGAGCCCATGTAGGCCTGCATGGTCTGGTAGACGTCGCCCAGGTTCACGCCTTCGGTCTTGGCTTTCTCGCGATCGACGTCGGCATCGACCTGCGGCACGGCGACCTGGAAGCTGGAGAACAGCCCGGCCAGTGCCGGATCCTTCCGGCTCGCCGCGATCAGACCCTGGGTCTGCTTGAACAACTCGTCGAAGCCGCGGTCGCTGCGATCCTCGATCTGCAGGCGGAAGCCGCCGATCGTGCCCAGGCCCATCACCGGCGGTGGCGGGAACACGGCGATGTAGGCGTCCTGGATCGAGGCGAACTTCTGGTTCAGCGCGCCGGCGATCGCGCCGGCGGAAAGATCCGCGCTGCGGCGCTGCTCGAACGGCTTCAGGGTGACGAACACGATGCCGGAGTTGGGGCTGTTGGTGAAGCCGTTGATCGACAGTCCGGGGAACGCCACGGCGTGCTCCACGCCCGGCTGCTTCAGCGCGATCGCGCCCATGCGCTGGATCACGTCCTCGGAGCGATCGAGCGAAGCGGCGTCGGGCAGCTGCGCGAACGCCACCAGGTATTGCTTGTCCTGGCCCGGCACGAAGCCGGTCGGCACATGCGAGAAGCCGAACCAGGTCAGGCCGATCAGGCCGGCGTAGAGCACCAGCGCCAGCTTGCCCTTGCCGACGATCCGCTTGACGCCGCCGACGTAACGCGCCGAGCCGCGATGGAACAGGTGGTTGAACGGGCGGAACAGCCAGCCGAACGCACGGTCGATCCCGCGCGTCAGCCGGTCCTTCGGGGTGTCATGGCCTTTCAGCAGCACGGCGGCCAGCGCCGGGCTCAGGGTCAGCGAGTTGAACGCGGAGATCACCGTGGAGATCGCGATGGTCAGCGCGAACTGGCGATAGAACTGGCCGGTCAGGCCGCTGACGAAAGCGGTCGGGATGAACACCGCGCACAGCACCAGCGCGGTGGCCACGATCGGGCCGGTGACCTCGCGCATCGCCTGGCGGGTTGCCTCGCGCGGCGACTGGCCGAGTTCGATGTGCCGCTCGACGTTCTCCACCACCACGATCGCGTCGTCGACCACGATGCCGATCGCCAGCACCAGGCCGAACAGCGACAGCGCATTGAGCGAGAAGCCGGCCAAATACATCACCGCGAACGTGCCGATCAGCGAGACCGGCACCGCCACCAGCGGAATGATCGAGGCGCGCCAGGTCTGCAGGAACAGGATCACCACCAGCACCACCAGCAGGATCGCCTCGAGCAGGGTGTGCACCACCGCCTCGATCGAGCCGCGCACGAACACGGTCGGGTCGTACACGATCGAGTAGTCGACCCCCTGCGGGAAGTCCTGCTTCAGCTGCGCCATGGTGCTGCGCACTTCGTCGGAGATCTGGATCGCGTTGGAACCTGGGCGCGCGAAGATCGGCAGCGCCACCGCCGGCTTGTTGTCGAGCAGGCTTCGCAGCGCGTAGTTGTTCGAGCCCAGGTCGACCTTGGCGATGTCACTCAGATGGGTGACGCCACCGTTGGCCTCGGTGCGCACGATGATGTTGCGGAAGTCGTCCTCGCTGACCAGCCGGCCGCGGGTGTTGATGTTGAGCTGGAACGCCGAGTTGGTCGGCCCCGGTGGCGCGTTCAGCGCGCCGGCGGCGACCTGCACGTTCTGCTCGCGGATCGCATTGACCACGTCGCCGGTGGTGAGTCCGCGCGAAGCGAGCTTCTGCGGATCCAGCCACACCCGCATCGAGTACTCGCCGGCCCCGAAGATCTGCACGTCGCCGACGCCGTTGAGCCGGCCCAGCACATCCTTCACGTGCAGCCGTGCGTAGTTCGACAGGTACAGCATGTCGTAGCGCTGATCCGGCGAGGTCAGATGCACCACCATGGTCAGGTCGGGCGAGCTCTTCTGGGTGGTCACGCCCAGCCGCTGCACTTCCTCCGGCAGCTTCGGCAGCGCCTGCGCCACGCGGTTCTGCACGTCGACCTGGGCGGTGTTGAGATCGGTGCCCAGCGCGAACGTCACGGTGAGCGTGAGCGCACCGTCGCTGGTCGCCTGCGAGGAGGTGTACAGCATGCCTTCGACGCCGTTGATCTGTTCCTCCAGGGGCGTGGCCACGGTCTCGGCGATGACCTTGGGATTGGCGCCGGGATAGGCCGCGCGCACCACCACGGTGGGCGGCACCACTTCGGGGTATTCGCTGATCGGCAGCTTGAACACCGCGAGGCTGCCGGTGATCACGAACAGCAGCGACAGCACGGCGGCCATGATCGGCCGGTCGACAAAGAATTGGGCTATGTTTTTCATGGTCAGGGGCTCGGCGTGGGTGGGCTCAGCCCTGCGGCGGCTTGGCGGCGGCGGTGGCGGCCAGCGCGTCGTCGGATTTCGATGGGGCGCCGTCGACCAGCGCCTTGTCGTGCGCATCGAGGCGGTAGGACATCGCCACGGTCTGCGGATTCACCTCGGCGCCGGGGCGCACGCGCTGCAGGCCGTTCACCACCACGATGTCGTTGGGCTCGAGGCCGCTGTCGATCACGCGCAGGCCATGGAACAGCGGGCCGGTGCTGACCTTGCGGTATTGCACCTTGTGCTGCTTGTCGACCACGTAGACGAACTGGTTGCCCAGGTCGGTGCCGATCGCGCGGTCATCCACCAGCAGGCGCGGTCGCGCCTCGCCGCTCTGCAACTGCACGCGGGCATACAGGCCGGGGGTGTACAGGCCGTCCGCGTTGTCGAACACCGCGCGCAGGCGCATCGTGCCGGTGCCGCTGTGCAGCTGGTTGTCGACGAAGTCGAGGCGGCCCGGATGCAGGTGGCCCGACTCGTCGGCCAGTCCCATCGCGGCCTCGATCCGGGCGCTGCGACCGGCCTGTTTCGCGCGGGCGCGCAGGTGGTCGAGCTTGAGCCAGGTTTGCTCGTCGACGTCGAAGTAGACGTAGACGGGGTTCACCGAGACTACGCTGGTCAGCACGTCCTGGCTGGTGACCAGGTTGCCGGGGGTGACCCGGGCGTTGCTGACGCGGCCGTCGATCGGCGAGCGCACCCGGGTGAAATCCAGGTTCAGGCGTGCGGCGGCAAGCGCCGCGGTGGCTGCGCCCAGCTGCGCCCGCGCGCTCTGTTCGGCGGTGTCCTGACGGTCGGCTTCCTGCTGCGCGATCGCATGCTGTGCCAGCAGCATGGCCGCGCGGCGCTGGTTGGTTTCGGCCAGGCTCAGCTCGGCGCGGGCCTGCGCCTGATTCGCGCTGAGCCGGTCGACCTCGGCCTGGTAGGGGCGCGCGTCCAGCTGGAACAGCACATCGCCCTTGTGGACCAGCGCGCCTTCCTCGAAGTGCACCGACTCCACGAAACCACCCACCCGCGGCTGCACCTGCACCGTATTGACCGCTTGCAGTCGTCCGGTGAACTCGGCGCTGTCGCTGACCTTGCGGCTCAACGCCTGCGCCACGGTCACTTCGGGCGGTGCGCCCGCGCCGGCGGATTGCGCCTGGCTGGCGTTGCCGTGCAACAGGAACCAGCCACCCAGCAAGGCGGCCGCGATCAGACTTGCCAGCATCCATTGTTTTTTCATCTTGCGCTCCCAGAACCATGGTTGCCGGGCACACAACCCCGGCGAAGGGTCGAGAGAATAGGTGTACTTGGCGGTATAGAAAATCCGCTTCTTGCGCATTACACTCATGACTCGCAATCACGAATCAGTCAGAGATCGGGGCAATGGAAGACTTCTCAGCAATTTCGACCTTCGTCCGGGTGGTCGAGGCCAAGAGCTTCGCCGCCGCTGCCGCCCAGCTGGGGATGACCCCGTCCGGGGTCAGCCGGGCCGTGTCACGGCTGGAAGCCCAGCTCGGTGCCCGACTGCTGTTCCGCTCGACCCGCTCGCTGCGGCTGACCGACGACGGCGCTTCGTTCCATGCGCGCTGCAAGGAAATCCTGGCCGACCTGACCGAGGCGACCGAGGCGCTCAACTACTCCAATCGCAAGCCCACCGGCAAGCTGCGCGTGGGCATTTCCTTGTCGGTCGGGCGCGCCGCGGTGATTCCGCGGCTGGCCGAGTTCGAGCGGCGCTATCCGGATATCCGGCTGGAGTTGTCGATGAGCGACATTCCGATGGACCTCAACGGCGAAGGGCTCGACTGTGCGATCCGGGTCGGCCAGCTGGAGGACTCCAGCCTGATCGCGCGCAAGATCGGCTACCTGCGCAACGTGGTCTGCGCCTCGCCGGACTACCTGCGTCGACACGGTGCGCCACGCAGCATCGAGGATCTGAAGGATCACCGCTGCATCAACTACGTCTATCCGAACGGGCGCCCGCGCCGGTGGCAGTTCGATACACCGGGTGGATCGGTCGAGGTCGACATCGACGCGCACATGCTGATCAACGATGGCGAATCGGTGATCCAGGCGGTGGTGGCCGGCCTGGGCATCACCCAGGTGCCGCGCATGCTGGCGGCGTGCATGCTGGAAAAGGGCCTGCTCGAACTGGTGATGACCGAGACCAAGTCGACCGGCAAGCCGGTGTGGATCGTCTACCCGCAGAAGAAGCATCTCTCGGCCCGCGTGCAGGCCTTCATCGAATGGGTGCGCGAGCTGTTCGAGCGCACCAACGAGGCGCCGGCGCATTTCAAGCGGCCGCCGCCCGTCGCCGAGGCGGCTGTCGAGGAAAGCGCCGGCGCCTGAACGCTCAGGCGCCGGTCGGCACCAGCAGCAACAGCGCCACGCCCAGCGCGATGCGGTAGATCGCGAACGGGGTGAAGCGGTGCGTGCGGATGTAACCGAGCAGCCACTTCACCGCGACGAACGCGACGATCGCCGAGACCACGAAGCCCAGCGTCAGCGCGATCCAGTTTTCGTGCGCGGCGCCACCCCCCCGCAGTACCTTCAGCAGTTCGTAGCCGGTGGCCGCATACATGGTCGGGATGCCGACGAGGAAGGCGAACTCGGTCGCCGCCGCGCGGTTGCTGGTACCGGCCAGCATCGCGGCGAAGATCGTCGCGGCCGAACGCGAGGTACCGGGAAAGATCCCGGCGAGCATCTGCGCGACGCCGACCAGGATCGCCACGCGCCAGGTCACCGCACTGCGATCGGGCTGGCGCGCCGCCAGCAGTTCGGCACCGATCATCCAGAAGCCGCCGAGCACCAGCGCCCAGGCGATCGGGGTCACCGTCTCGGGCAGCTTGAAGCCGTGCTTCACCGCGATGAAGCCGAGCACGGCGGTGATCAGGAACGCCACCACCAGCTTCAGCAGGTAGTCGCGATTGGCCGGCTCGCGCCATTGCGTGAACAGCTGCCAGATGCGCTTCCAGTAGATCAGCGTCACCGCGAGGATGGCGCCGGCCTGGATGCCGATGTTGAACAGATCCGAGCGATGGCCCAGGCCCAGCTTCTCGGCGATCAGCAGGTGGCCGGTGCTGGAGATCGGCAGGAATTCGGTGATGCCTTCGATGATACCGAGCAGGATGACGTGGAGCAGATCGATCACGTGGAATGCGCCTTCGAGGGAGCGGCGCGACGGCCGCGGACAGGGCGCCTAGCTTACGTGGTCGGCATCGTCGCGGCGTATCGAGCGAGGCATGCGAAGGCGTCGCCGATCACCGGATCCGCCGACGTTGCGCTGCGGAAATTTCCGCCCGCAGCCCGGCGCTCACCGCGCCATGTGGTGCTGCCGCCTTCGGGGTTTCGCACGGCGAAAGTCAAAGGTTGAAGCCATTTTCGACGTAACAACGCATATAACGAGTTGCAATAAGAAGGCGCGCGTCATCCTATTGCAATGCAGCAAAGATTGAGGCAGGATCAAGTTGCAGGAAGAGTCTGGAACACGGAAAGCGGCAGCGTCCCCGACGCGCCCGCCGTGCTCTCCAGGCAAGGTGATCGGGGGATCGCAGTACCGTGGCTTGTGCGCCCGAGCGCCATGTGCCCGTCTGGCATCGTTCCCGCAAACCGTCCTGCAGCAGGCTCCGGAAGAGCCCGAATGCCTTGCTGCCGATCGCGTCGCGATCGGCCTGCTCCCAGCTACAGCGTGTATCTCCCCTGGCCGTCGATCCGCCCGGGACGGGCGGTGCTGCGCCCGGGATTCGATGGTCGAGCTGAACCGCGTGGCGGATCAGATCGGCGAGCGTAAACGCGAACGCACCATGTGGACGTCCATACGGCCATTTGGTTTTCGTCCATACCAGCGGAGGAGCAGCCGATGAACCGATGTACACAGTGGATCCTTGCAGGCGCGGCAGTGTTGGCGCCGGTGTTGCAGGCATCGGCGCAGGATGCCCCGGCCAGTCAGGTGACGGGCAGCGTGGCGGTGGTCAACGACTATCTGTTCCGCGGACTCTCGCAGACCAACCGCAAGCCGGCCGTGCAGCCCGGCATCGAATACGACCATGCCAGCGGCTGGTACATCGGCGCCTGGGGCAGCAATGTCAGCTGGCTGTCCGATGCCTCGTCCAGCGCCGCGCCGATCTCGAGCAGCGTGGAACTGGATTTCTATACCGGCTACCGCGGCAGTCTCGGCGCCGACTGGAGTTATGACGTCGGGCTCTACGAGTACTACTACCCCGGCACCTACCCGGCGGGATTCACCCGGCCCTATACCACCGAGGCCTACGCCTCGCTGGCCTGGAAGGGCATCTCGCTGAAGTATTCGCACGCGTTCACCAACCTGTTCGGCTTCGCCGACAGCAAGCACAGCGCCT
Organism: Rhodanobacter ginsengisoli; assembly: GCF_042657065.1. Classification (NCBI taxonomy): domain Bacteria; kingdom Pseudomonadati; phylum Pseudomonadota; class Gammaproteobacteria; order Lysobacterales; family Rhodanobacteraceae; genus Rhodanobacter; species Rhodanobacter ginsengisoli. Next base: position 11,932 of record NZ_JBHSNF010000005.1, on the reverse strand, counting down.
ACGTCGATCTGTCCTGGAACAAGGAATTCAGCTCCGGCTGGACCTTCAATTCGCACGTGGGCCACCAGGATGTGGCGAATACGCCGGGGTTCTCCTACACCGACTGGAAAGTCGGCGTGACCCGGGCCTTCGCCAACGGCTACTCGGTGGCGCTGGGCTATTACGACACCAACGCGGCGCGCAGCGGTTACACCAACGCCGACGGGCACTACCTCGGTCGCGCCACCGGCATCCTCACGCTCAGCAAATCGTTCTGAACACACATCCACCGGCCGCGGCGGATGCCGTCGCGGCCGCAACCGGGAGACATGCATGAAATTGATCAGTTGCATCATCCGGCCCTACAAGCTGGACGAGGTGCGTGATGCGCTGACCGGCGCGGGCGTCAGTGGCATCACGGTGAGCGAGGTGCGCGGTTTCGGCCGCCAGAAGGGACACACCGAGCTGTATCGCGGCGCGGAATACGTCGTCGACTTCCTGCCCAAGCTGAAGCTGGAAGTGGTGGTGGACGACGGCTTGCTCGACACGGTGCTGGAAGCCGTGCAGCAGTCCGCCAAGACCGGCAGCGTGGGCGACGGAAAGATCTTCGTCAGCACGGTGGATCAGGTCATCCGCATCCGTACCGGCGAGCTCGACGACGACGCCCTCTAATTCCCGCCCTGCGAGGTTTCCATGAAAGACCTTCTGTTGTTCCGCCTCTCGCCCGGCCTGCCGGCCTGGGTGGCGTCGCTGATGCTGATCTGTCTGCTCTTGCTCGCACCCGGGGCGCATGCCGAGGCGGTGGCCGCCGCGGCGCCGATCGTCGACAAGGGCGATGTCGCATGGATGCTCACCTCCACCCTGCTGGTGCTGCTGATGACCGTGCCCGGGCTGGCGCTGTTCTACGGCGGCCTGGTCCGTTCGAAGAACGTGCTGTCGGTACTGATGCAGGTAATGACGGTGTTCTCGCTGATCGTGGTGCTGTGGGTGGTCTACGGCTACAGCCTCGCGTTCGACAGCGGCAACGCCGTCATCGGCGATTTCAGCAAGCTGTTCCTGCACGGGGTGACCAAGGACAGCCTGGCGGACACGTTCACCGCCACGGTGAAATTGCCCGAATACGTGTTCATCGCATTCCAGTCGACCTTTGCCGGCATCACCGGCGCGCTGATCGTGGGCTCGTTCGCCGAGCGGATGCGCTTTCGCGCCGTGCTGCTGTTCTCGGCCCTGTGGTTCACCTTCGCCTACCTGCCGATCGCGCACATGGTGTGGGGCCCGGGAGGTTACCTGCTGACCCTCGGCGCGCTGGACTTCGCCGGCGGCACGGTCGTGCACATCAATGCCGGTATCGCCGGCCTGGTCGGCGCCTACCTGATCGGCCCGCGGGTGGGCTTCGGTCGCGAGCCGATGAAGCCGCACAACGTGACCTTCACCATGGTCGGCGCGGCGCTGCTGTGGGTGGGCTGGTTCGGCTTCAACGCCGGCTCCAACCTGGAAGCCAATTCCGGCGCGGCACTGGCCTTCATCAATACCCTGCTGGCCACCGCGGCGGCGGTGCTGGCATGGCTGCTGGTCGAGGGCGTGAGCAAGGGCAAGTCCTCGATGCTGGGCGGCGCGTCCGGCGCCGTGGCCGGGCTGGTCGGCATCACCCCGGCCTGCGGCACGGTCGGTCCGATGGGCGCGCTGGCGATCGGCGCACTGGCCAGCGTGTGCTGCGTGTGGGGCGTCACCGGCTTGAAGAAGATCCTGCGTGCCGACGATGCGCTGGACGTATTCGGCGTGCACGGCATCGGTGGCATCGTCGGTGCGCTGCTGACCGGCGTGTTCACCGCGGCCTCGCTGGGCGGTACCGGCGCGGCGGACTTCTCGATCCTGCACCAGCTTGGTGTACAGGCACTGGGCGTGGGCATCACCCTGGTCTGGAGCGGCGCGGTATCGGTACTGGCCTATCTGGTGGTCAAGGCCATCTTCGGCTTGCGGGTCCCCTACGAGGCCGAACGCGAAGGGCTGGACATCACCTCGCACGGCGAGAGCGCCTACGAGGCCTGAGCCCGGCGGGTGCCCGCGCATGTCGCGGGCACCCGCTTCGGTTGATGCAACTTGGTGCAAATCACAGGGATGCTTGCCCATGTATGATGCATGACCGCCCGTCGAAAACGTCGCGGCGCGATGCAAGTGCCTGTTCCAGCGAGGTTCCATGGCATGGCACGGCTATTGCTCCGTAGTGTTCCGCCATCCATCTCCGAGGTTCTCCATGTCCGCCCAGAAAGTGCTCGATCTGATCCAGGAACATGACGTCGAATTCGTCGACTTCCGTTTTGCCGACATGCTCGGCGTGCATCATCACGTCACCTTCCCGACCCACGCGATCGACGAGTCGACCTTCGAGGACGGCAAGATGTTCGACGGCTCCTCGATCACCGGCTGGAAGGGCATCAACGAGTCGGACATGATCCTGATGCCCGATCCGGATACCGCCCACCTCGATCCGTTCAGTGCTCACGTGCAGCTGATCCTGCACTGCGATGTGCTGGAGCCGTCGACGATGCAGGCCTATGGCCGCGACCCGCGCTCGATCGCCAAGCGCGGCGAGGCCTACCTGAAGTCCACCGGCATCGCCGACACCGCGTTCTTCGGCCCGGAGCCGGAGTTCTTCATCTTCGATTCGGTGCGCTGGCAGAACGACCCGGGCCGCGTGTTCTACGAGATCGGCTCGGAAGAAGCGGCGTGGTCGTCGCGCTACAAGTACGACGGCAACAACACCGGCCACCGTCCGGGCGTGAAGGGCGGCTATTTCCCGGTCAGCCCGGTCGACTCGCTGGGGGATCTGCGCGCCGACATGTGCAAGGTGCTGGAGTCGCTGGGCCAGACCGTCGAAGTGCATCACCACGAAGTGGCGAACGCCGGCCAGTGCGAGATCGGCGTCAAGTTCAATACCCTGGTGAAGAAGGCCGACGAGCTGATCACCATGAAGTACGTGGTCAAGAACGTGGCGCACCAGAACGGCAAGACCGTCACCTTCATGCCCAAGCCGCTGGTCGGCGACAACGGCAGCGGCATGCACGTGCACCAGTCGCTGGCCAAGAACGGCGAGAACCTGTTCGCCGGTGATCTCTACGGCGGCCTGTCGCAGACCGCGCTGTGGTACATCGGCGGCATCTTCAAGCACGCCAAGGCGATCAACGCGTTCTCCAACTCGACCACCAACAGCTACAAGCGGCTGGTGCCGGGTTTCGAGGCGCCGGTGATGCTGGCCTACTCCGCCCGCAACCGCTCGGCCAGCTGCCGCATCCCGTACGTGGCCAGCCCCAAGGGTCGCCGTATCGAGGTGCGCTTCCCCGATCCGATGCAGTCCGGCTACCTGGTGTTCACCGCGCTGATGATGGCCGGCCTCGATGGCATCATCAACAAGATCGACCCGGGCGCGCCGGCCGACAAGGACCTGTACGACCTGCCGCCGGAAGAGGAGAAGAACATCCCGCAGGTGTGTTCCAGCCTCGATGCCGCGCTGGAAGCGCTGGACAAGGACCGCGAGTTCCTCAAGGCCGGCGGCGTGTTCACCGACGACTTCATCGATGCCTATATCGAAGTGAAGATGAAGGAAGTCACCAGGTACCGCGCCAGCACCCATCCGCTGGAATTCCAGATGTATTTCTCGGGCTGATCCATCAGCGAGCGCGGGACCGGAAAAGGAAAGGAGCCGCAGGGCTCCTTTCCTTTTTGCGTTCCGGTGACCACCGAATTCCTGCAAGCCGCACCCGCCGGAGCAACGCGATCGCCCGTGCCATCGCATTCGCCAGCGCCCGATGACGCAGATTGCCGGCGCCATGCATGGTCGCCGGAGATGTGAAGTTCGAGCAGGAAGCGCGCGTCCTGCGTCACCTCGGCATGCAGGAGCGGGCCCTCTGCCGGGGCGACCGATGCCCGAGCCCACCGCATCCGAATGCAGAAACTGCGCACTCCATCACATTACAGGGCTCGTCGCTGGCTCGAATGCTGCAGCTCCAGTCCTGTCCCGGACGAAGCGGACGAGCCATCGAGGCGCGGACGTCGAAAGCAGCCGGGTCGCCAGGCTTCAACCGGGTGATGGCCCGGGCTCGATCGAACGTACGCGTGCGACAGCTGGCATGAGCCGGAGCCATACGCTCAGACGCAGGCCAGGGATAAGCAACTTGTGACAAATCGCGATGAGTCGGCGTCGCTCAGTGTCACTTCCGACGACAAGGAACGTCTGCAAGAGCCAGACCGACGCCATGGAGCAGAAGCTCCTCATCGACACATATCGGGCTACCCACATGACCGTGCTCCCCAAATTTCACACCATCCTCGTCGGCATCGTGCTGACCGCCGCCGCCGTCGCGCTGTCCGACCGTGTCCTGGTCAGCCTCGTGCAGGCGCCGGATCTGCCGATGGCGATGACGCTCAAGAGTTGCCTGTTCGTGATCGGCGGCGGCTTGCTGCTGTACCTGTTGATCAAGCGCCGCCTGCCCGAGCTGCTGTCGGCCAACCGGCCGCTGGGCAGTGATCGCGAGAGCCTGCTGCAGATTCTGCAGTCCCTCATGAAAATGTGTCGCAAGGATCTCGACGATCACTCCGACCGCGTGGCCACCATGGTGGTGGGGCTGGCGACGCTGGCCGGCGTGCGGGGGCCGGCGCTGCGCGAACTGAAGGTGGGGGCGATGTTGCGCGACGTCGGCAACCTGGCCATCCCCGAGGCCAATCTGGGCAAGCAGACTCGGCTCAGCAGCAAGGAGACGGCGCTGGTCCGGCGGCATACGCAGATCGGCCGCGACCTGCTCGAGCAGGCGGCGTTCTCGTCCACCGTGATCGACATCGCGCATGCCCATCACGAGCGCTGGGATGGCTTCGGCTACCCGCGCGGGCTGGCCGGCGAAGCGATTCCGCTGGCCGCGCGCATCGTCAGCATCGTCGACGTATGGGGTGCGCTGGGCTCCGATCGCGAGTACCGCGAAGCGTGGCCGGAGGCGAGAATCCTCGCCTATCTGCGCCAGGGCGCCGGTGGCCAGTTCGACCCCCGGCTGATGGAACTGTTCCTGGCCAACTACGACCGCCTGAAAGGCAGCATCACCCTGCAGCAGGCGTCGAGCGGCGCACGTGAAAGCGCGGCATTCGTCGCCCGGGACGGACTGGCACGGCAGTCGGTGGGCATCCATGGCTCGAAAGTCCTGCCGCTGACCATGGATGGCTGATGCCCGCCGAGGGGGCTTCCACTTCACCCACGCGACCGGTCTGCTGCGCACCCTGTTCGCCGATCGCGTGGAGCGCAAGCGACAGCGCATGCCTGGGCCGATGGTGATGGGCGTGGCCACGCCGGGGTTCCCGCAGGCCAGCAGCCCGATGTTTCGACCGCCATGGGCGTGCAGTTCATGCTCGCCGCCAACGTGATGCCCCACGCCTGTCACGACATAAGTCAGGCCGGACCCGATCCACCCGCATTCGCACCCATGCCATCGGCTTCGTCCATCCGATCGGGGCGATCGGCTCGGCGGGTGAGCCGACAGGGGTTCATGCCCTCCTATTCTGTGATCCGCTCGGCAATCCCGTCAGCGGCTGATTGACGGTTGGCGGTAAAGGCTCATCCTTCGCGGATGGCGTGCATTCAGCTCGTGTACCCCACTGTCGTCGCTGTTGGGTGTTCGCCTTCGCCAGATCTCCCTGGGAGTCTCACATGAATCGGAAACGTCCATTTTTGGTCATCGCCACCGCCGCACTGCTGCTGGCCAGCGCCGGCGCATTTGCTGATCCTCCCGGTGATCGGGGACACGGGCACGGACACGGGCACGACAAAGGTTGGGTCGATAACGGCCCGGATCGCGGCGACCGTGACGGATACGATGAGGTCAGGGGCAACAACCCCAAAGACCAGGGGCGGCATGACAACGGTCGCCATCGGGGCTGGGAAAAGCACGCGTTTCGCCGCGGCGAGCGCCTCCCCGAGCGCTATTACACCTCACGCGAGTACTACGTCACCGACTATCGACGTTATCACCTGCGCGAACCGGAGCGTGGCTATCGCTGGGTGCGCGACGATGACGGGCAGTTGATCCTGATTGCGGTTGCCACGGGGATCATCACCGACATCGTGCTGGGCCACTGATTGGCCGTCCATGACGGGGAACCGAAATTGCTGTTTCGGTGAACCCGTTGGGGCTCACTCACGCCAGACTCACTGGTGTATTGCGCAATATCCGTCCTCTGTCGACGCACCGGTTTCGCCATGATGTCGTGGTGATCATCCCCGGCGCGTCGTCCTGGAACTTCTGGAGCATGCAGCGGATGCCTGCTGCGGTTACCTCACTGGCAAGACGCCATCACTCGTCTCGGGAGCTATCCATGAAAACCCACCTACTCACGCGTTCACTGGTTTGCGCGGCGCTGCTTACCGCGCTGGCCGCCTCGCCTGCCATGGCGCAGCCCGACACGACCACTCCCCCGGCCACCGGTCAGGAGACGACCCGGCTGGGCGGCGAATTCACCAGCTTCGCCGGTTCGGACACGAATTCGCAGGCGCTGGTGACCGGGCTGCGCGATGGCACGGCGATCACACTCGATGAGGTGACCCAGAACCCGGACGGCACCTCGACCACCACCGAGACCACGTTCCAGCCGGATACCGGCAAGATGGGTTTTGGCAACGTGAAGATCGCACTGTCGCTGGCCGAGGCGAGCCTGGCACAGCAGGGAATCACCGATCCGACTGCCGCCGAGATCGAGGCGGCGCTCAATGGCGGCACGCTGACGATGGCCGATGGCACCAGCGTCGACCTGAAGGGTGTCCTGGCCGAGCGCGCATCCGGTGAGGGTTGGGGCCAGATTGCCAAGAGCATGGGTTTCAAGCTGGGTGACGTGATGCGGTCGCCGAAAGCGACCGGCAACGCCAGCGCGCATGCGAACGGCAAGGTCGACAAGGTCGAGCTTGCCGACGCCAAGGGCCACAGCGCCGGCCATGCGGGCAGGCCGGACAGCGTAGGCAAAGTGGATCGCCCGGATCGCCCATCCAGGCCGGATCGCCCCGATCGCCCGGAGCACCCCGATCACCCTGATCATGCAGGCCGTCCGGGCGGCTGAGTCTCGTGGTTCGTTTTAGGCACGGGCCTGGCATGCCAGGCCCGATAACGTGGGTCCTGCAGGGAAATTCTCATCGTGCGTAACAAACCATACTGGGTCATGGCCGGCGGCCTGCTGTTGATCGGTGCTCCGGCGGCACATGCCGCCCAAACCGATGCGGCTGGGGTGTTCAGCGTCACCGGCGGCGCCAACTACAGCAGCGGAAAATACGGTACCAGCACCACCACCGACATCTGGTCGGTGCCGTTGACGGCGGCTTATGAAACCGATCGCTGGACGTTCAAGCTCGTTGTGCCATACATCGATATCAGTGGCGCAAGCGACGTGATTCCCGGGGTCGGCAAAGTCAAGAACGGCAACCCGAAGGGGCGCGGCCACGGGGGCAGCGTGCCGACGACCACCGCCACCACCGGCTCGGCTTCCGGCCTGGGCGACATCACGGCCTCGGCCGGATATGAGCTGTTTTCGAGCGCCGACCGATCGTTCGGGCTCGATCTCACGGGCAAGATAAAGTTCGGCACCGCCGATGCGGGCCAGGGGCTGGGCACCGGCAAGAACGACTACGGTCTCTCGCTCGATACCTACAAGGTATCCGGCGACTGGACCATGTTCGGCGGAGTCGGCTGGATGAAATACGGCAGCTCCCAGTACATCCAGCTCAAGAACGGCTTCAACGCGAGCGTGGGAGCCGGCTACAAGCTGAGCCCGAAAAACAGCATCGGCGCGTATTACTACTACCGCGAAAAGATCGCCACCGATGGCGCATCGCAAAGCGAACTCACCGCTTACTGGAACTACAAGGTGAGCCAAAGCCTGCGCCTGCAGACCTATGTACTCGGTGGTTTTTCCGACGGCAGCCCCGACTACGGCGTCGGCGCATCCGTCAAGTACAGCTTCTGATCAAGCCGGCTGCACACGCGATCGCGTGTGCAGCTCGTGTCGCTCGGCCACGCTTCCGACCCTGCCTCGAATGACCGGCCGGGAAGAAAATATCCTGGACCGCGAATATGGACGGGCCAGCGCTTCCCATCCCTGCGCTCCCGTCTGCCTGGCAGAGCCGGAAGCCATGACACGCGGGCCGATCTCCGATTCGACGCTTTCCGGGTTCTCCGGGACAGGCTTGGGGCCCGGAGCGCGATCTTTGGGTCGGTCAACGACGTGGAACCCTCACCAGATGAGGGGGTGCTCACCGCCTCATGTTTCTCTATACACTCCAGACGGCGTCTGCGGGTCGATACGTCGCGCACGTGATCGGTGGCGATCAAACGGCCGCCGGCAGGGATGCGATCAAGGCAAACGACGTTGCGAACGTGACGGCGGGTTTATCGAAACCACTACTTGAGGAGCGCAGCTGTGAGCAAAGACAAAGCGGGCAAGAAGGACAAATTGAAGCACCTCGACCTGTTCGAGATGATGTTGAATCAAAGCCAGGTTTTCCGGGACATGGTCGAACAGTTCCAGAGTGCCTGGGTTCCCCGGACTCCCTCCGTGGTGATCGAAGCCGGGGTGACCACGCGCCGCCCGGTGGAGAAGCGAGCCAAGGCCGCCAAGGCCGCGCCGGTCGCGAAACCGGCAAAAAAGCGGGCTGCGAAGAAACCCGCAGCGTCCACGAAAGCCGCGCCGGCGGCGGTCAAGCCGTCGCCCTCGAAGTCGCCCGTCAGGGCCAGGGCCGTGTCGGGTCAGCCCAAGCGGGTGACGTCGCGCAAGACCGCAGGCAAGGCCGCTGCCGGTCGCGCGGCGAAAAAGAAGTAGGTCGCTTCTTTCGGGACAGGACAGTCGGCGTCCGTCATGCGCGCCTTGGGCCGAGGACTGTCCCCGGCGGTCCCGGTGAGGGCCGGACACGCTGCGAAGGGCAGAGTCCGCCATTCATGGCGGACATCTCCAACAGCGTGCCTACCTTCGGGCGTCTGCCAGGTTGTGCGACAACTCACCCAAAATCCGGCCCGTGCTTCCAAAGCTCGCTCAATGGCTTGCGCGTGCGGCCGCATACAAAGATGTCGGGGTGGTCCCGGCTTTCCTCATTGAGCACGCCCAGGGCGTTGGCCGTGTGGCCGGCCACGCGGCAGCCGGTGAAAAGCTCATCCGCGCGCTCGCGCGAACTTCCCAGCACGATCATCGTGGTGGGCGGCGGCTGGGGATAGCCGCGCAGCCATCCGGAATTGATCGTGGTGATCGGCGTGGGCAGGTGATAGTGTGGACCGAGCAGGGCGATGGCGCCGTACTCGCCATAGTTGCCCACGGCGATGCCGAGATGGGCTTGTTGTTCGGCAGGCAAGGCATCACGAATGACTGCCACCTGCGCGACCAGTTCGTTCCAGCCGATCTCCTCGCGGAGGTCGCCGTTGTTCCGCAGCGCAAAGTCGCGCAACGGGCCGCTCGATGCGATGGGTACGATGCGAAGCGCCGCATAGATGCCGATGGCGAAGACGCCGGCAAACATCAGGGCGGCGATCCCGCCACGCCATGCGGGACGCAGGGTGCGCAACCATTGCTCGCCCACAACGGATCCCATGGCCAGAAGCATGGGATAGGCGCCGCAGGTGTAATAGGCGCGACCCTGTGCAAACAGGAACAGCAGCAGCGGCACCACATACATCCAGGCAAGCATGCGATAGCGGCGATCCCTGAAGCAGGCGAACAGGCCCGCCAGCCAGACAGGCGCGGCGAACAGGTTGGCGTCCAGCAGGAACTGACCGCGCAGGAAGCCGTCCGCGCGCCCTTGATGCACGTCGCGCGCGTGGATGGATTGCAGGAAATGGTAGGAAACGAAGTCGTGCCTGATCAGCCAGATGAGGTTCGGAGCGAAGACAAGCAGTGCGATGGCGCCCCCGGCCCAGAACCAGCCGGTCGTGACATGGCGCCGTGCGTCGGTGAGCAGTACCCCCACCAGCACGCCGACGAGCTCGAACGCGATCGAATACTTGGTCAGCAGGCCGAGGCCGGCGACGAGGCCGATCGCCAACCACCAGCGCGGCTCATCGTCACGCAGCAGACGAATCACGCACCAGGCGAGAAGCACCCACCACAACAGATCGAATGAGGAGTACTGGAATTCCGTCGCCTCGAACATCGGCAATGGCGACAGCGCCACCGCGATCGCGGCAAAGATCTGCGCCCGCCGCCCACCCCCCAGATCACGCGCCATGAGGCCGCTGGCGAGAATCACCAGGACCTGCGCGAGCACCGAAAACAATCGCAGGCCCACGAGCGACAGGCCAAACATCTTGAGGCCCAGGAACTCCAGCGCCGCGGTCAGGGGCGGGTACGGTACAAAGCCCCAGTCCAGATGCCGTGCATCGCTCAGGAATTGCCATTCGTCCCGATGAAAACCGTACTGCCCGTTGGTCAACATATGGGCTGCGCCGAAGAGCACGGCAATCACGAGCACCGGCATGACACTTCCCCGGTGGCCTTGCACGGCCCTCTGAACTGGAACAGCGGTCGCAATCATGGACGCATCCTTGAAACAGGTCGACTGTACCTTCCGATACCTATCCGGCGGTCCGGGCGGTGATTCTAGTACTTCCCCAAGATACCCAATGTCCGGCTTCGACGGCGAACTCGACCAGTCGACGCACCACATGATCGATGAGGTTCGGCGTGCCCCTTCTGCATGCCAACCTCATTCAAGCATGCGTCCGCGCCGGCATGGCAGAACCCCTCGAGCCGCATCCAGCCGGCACGCGCCTGAACAGCAGCATTTTCGCCCCCGTTACACCCTCACTTCTGCCTGCGTAACTCATACACCCTCAAAGGTGTCGGATAACACCGCAGCTCATCAGCCGCCCTCGGGCTACGCGGCGACGCAAGAGCTTGAACCTGGATAGAAAATTTCCCTTGTACGGCCTCAGCCAAGGTACGCATACTCCGTGCAACACCCCGCTTTCGGGGTCTACTTAGCGTTAGATGTTCCGTCACATGAGGCAAGAGAACCATGGCGGCAACTCCCAAACTAAAACGGGCACTCTCCCTCGCCTCGCAAGCGTTGTTGTTGGCCTTTGCGGCGGCCTGCATCTTCTATGGACAACACAATTTCGCAATTCGATCAGTTGGGCTGCTGGCAATATTTGGAGGTCTGGTACTTGTCCGCAATTCCCGTCGGTCAATTCCGTCCATTGGTGTTCCCAACAGGCCCGCGTTCTCCGTCAAGCCTTGGCAGTGGCTGGTCGGGCTTGTTCTTGTTGTAGCGTTGGCAGCTGCGCTCGTGTGGCTTTTCTACGACGCCGCGACTGGCTACAGGAGCGGCGCCGCACCAATTTATGTGTTCATCGCCGCAGGGCTTTTCTGCAGCTTATGGTGGGGCACGATTTTCATGCGATGGTTCATGTGGTGGTTCTCGTGAGTCCGTACTCACCATCTAACATCTCGTTCAAGGCGGACGGCTACGCCGCCGCTTAACTCCAGCGTTAGGCAGGGAGAAAACACCCCTAGCTTATTGAAGTACCACCAATCACATTTCGCGACAATTCGCTTGTACACACCGGAGAGTATTAGTGCTAACCGAACTACATGGTAAGGACGTTGTGGTACACCTAGGAATATTCGCGGGGCTCACGGACTCGGTGAAGGGAAAGGTTGTTGCCACCAATGATCACTGGATTCAGGTAAAGACCAAAAAGCAGCTGGAATTCATCTTTCTTGCTTCAGTCAAGAGGATCACTCTTGCTGGGTAGGCTTTAGTGTGTGCAGCTCAGCCCGCACCCTGCCTAACATTTCGTTCAAGGCGGACGGCTTCGCCGCCGCTTAACTCCAGCGTTGAGGCTGTAGAAAAAGTCCTTTTCGCGAACGGATAGACGGCCAAAACGGCGGCAGTCGAATCGCGTTGTTCGACGAGGCCATTTTGGTGGTTCCGTGTGATCGGATG
>NZ_JBHSNF010000004.1:0-331736 GCF_042657065.1 Rhodanobacter ginsengisoli | reverse complement strand
TCACCGCCAGGGGCTTTATCCAAGAAGGCCTCCCCACCCGGGGAGGCCTTCGTCTTTATGGCGTTTGCCGTTGCTGCTGCGATCGACGATCGCAGGCTGCAACAGGTCACCGCCAGGGGCTTTATCCTGAACAACCCTCACCGGTAACGGTGGGGGTTTTTCTTTGGTGCCGGAGCCGTGCACCCGTGCCCACGCATCCGTTCCATCATCACCTATGATGAGATGAGCGCCGCGATTCCGTCGGCGTCCGAGGAGTGGTAATTGTTCGTTCACGTCGAAACGCGTCGGCGCCCGCGCTGGCATTGGGCGACCTTGCTGATCGTCAGCTTGTGCGTGGTGTGTTTTGTCGGTCTGGCGATGACCCCTTCCCTGCAGCGCATTTCGCTGCTGCTGGAATGGGGCACGGTGCCGGCGAACATCTTCGATCCGCACGAGGCACTGCTGCCGCAGCTGACCGATCCCGCGCTGCTGCGGCTGTTCACCGCCCTGTTCATACACGTGACCTGGCTGCACCTGCTCAGCAACCTGCTATTCCTCGTGATTTTCGGCCTGCCGGGTGAGCGCGCCCTCGGTTCGTTGCGCTTCCTGCTGCTGTTCGTGGTAGGCGGGATCGTGGCGAACCTGATCGGCGCGCTGTCACTGCAGGGCGTGCGTCTGCCGATCATCGGTTGCAGCGGCGCGGTCTCGGCGGTGGTGGGCACGTACGTCGCCCTGTTCCCGCGGGCCAGGCTCGGTCTCGTGCTGCCGCTGGGCTTGTATCTGGAATTTGTACGCGTGCCGGCATTTCTGCTGATCGGCATCTGGGTGCTGCTGCAATTGCTGTTCAGCTATGCCGGGCCGAGCTATGGGGCCTATGTGTGGTGGGCGCACATCGGCGGTTTCCTGTTCGGACTGGTGTTTGCGCTGTTTTCGCGTGACGCGATCGCGCGCCGCCTGCGCGGTTGATGGCCGGCCTTAGCTCGAGCTGGCATTCCAGCCGTGCAGGCGGGAAAAGTGCCGCAGCAACCGCCGCGCGATCGGGGTAGCGGCCACGGCAGAAAAGACCTGCCGTGGATCCGTCCCCTCGCGGCGCAGGTCGTGGTGCTTGCGCCGGATGTAGCCACGCATCACCTCGGCATTGAATTCCGGATGGAATTGCACGCTGATCGCGTTTGTTCCATAGCGCAGAAGCTGGTGCGGATCACGGGCCGAGCGGGCCAGCACGGTCGAGTCGGGTGGCGGTTCCAGCACGCTTTGCTCGTGCGTGGTGTGTGCACGGAAACTGGCGGGCAGCGCAAGTGTCAGCGGGTCGTGCGCAAGGTTGGGCATCAGTGCGATCGGCTGGGTGCCGATCTCGCGTCCACCCGGCAGGTAGTCGACGCGTCCGCCCAGCGCATGCGCCATCAGCTGATGGCCGTAGCAAACGCCGAACAACGGCAATGCGGCATCCATGGCGTCCCGAATCCAGCCGGCCGTGCGTTCACTCCAGGCCGCGCGTTCGGTGACCATGGCGGCCGAGCCGGTAATCATGGCGCCGGCCACTTCCCGCGGCGGTGGCAGCGCTTCGCCTGCGGCCACGTCGACGACCCGAAGCTGGTGCAACTGCAGGCCCGCGCCCAGTCGGAACCAATGCGGGAAGTCGCCATGCCGTGCGCGAATGGCGTCCGGCGCGCGGCCGGTTCGGATGATCAGGACGGGCTTCATTCAGGGCATCGATCGCTGCTGGTTGGAACGTCTCTAGGGCTGCGCATCGTCGAATGCATCGATCGGCGGCAGCACGGTGAGGATCTCCTGCACCGTGGTCAGCCCTGCAGCCACCTGGTCGGCGGCCGAGATGCGCAAGGGCCGCATGCCCTCGGCGAGCGCCGCCTGGCCAAAGCCGCTCAGATCGAGCTGGGCCGAGATCAGCCCGCGCAAGCGGGGTGACAGCTTCATCATCTCGTAGATGCCGGTGCGGCCCATGAATCCGGTATTGCGGCATTCCAGGCAGCCGACCGGCTGGAACACCTGCTCGGGCACCGGAATCGTCCAGCCGTGGGTCAGCACGTTCCAGGCCTGTGGGTCCTGCGTCGTCGCGCGTTTGCAGTGCGGGCACAAGGTACGCACCAGGCGCTGCGCCACCACGCCGGTCAGGGTCGACTGGATCAGGTAGTGCGGCACGCCCAGATCGAGCAGGCGGGTGACCGCGCTGGGGGCGTCGTTGGTATGCAGGGTCGACAGCACCAGGTGGCCGGTGAGCGAGGCCTGCACCGCCATCTGCGCGGTTTCCAGGTCACGGATCTCGCCGACCATGATGATGTCCGGGTCCTGCCGCAACAGCGTGCGCACGCCGGCGGCAAAATCCAGGTCGATCGCGGCGTGCACCTGCATCTGGTTGAATTCGGGCGAGACCATCTCGATCGGGTCTTCCACCGTGCACACGTTGAGCTCGGGCGTGGCCAGGTGCTTCAGCGTGGAATACAGCGTGGTGGTCTTGCCCGAGCCGGTCGGGCCGGTGACCAGCACGATGCCGTGCGGACGCTCGACCATGCTGCGCCAGTTGGCGCTCTCGCCGGGCGAGAAACCGAGCTGGGCGAAGTCCTTGACCACCAGATCCGGATCGAAGATGCGCATCACCACCTTCTCGCCGAACGCGGTGGGCATGTTCGAGATGCGCAGCTCCACCTCGCGACCGGATACCGAGCGGGTCTTGATGCGACCGTCCTGCGGCCGGCGCTTCTCGGCCACGTCCATGCGGGCCAGGATCTTGATGCGGGCAGTCACCGCGGTCATCACCGGGGCCGGCAGCTCGAACACCTTCTGCATGATGCCGTCGATGCGGAAACGGATGTAGCCGGTTTCGCGGCGCGGCTCCAGGTGAATATCCGACGCGCGCTGCTCGAACGCGTATTGCAGCAGCCAGTCGACGATATGCACCACGTGGCGGTCGTCGGCGCCGACTTCGCCGCTCTTGCCCAGTTCGACCAGTTGCTCGAAGTTGAGGATCGCGGCGGAGCTGTCATTGCCGGTCTTGGCATCCTGCGCCATCTGGATCGAGCGCTGGACGCCGTAGAATTCCTGCAGGTAACGGTTGATGTCGACCGGGCTGGCGACGACGCGCTTGATGTCCCGGCGCAGCATCTGCGCCAGATCCGGCGCCCAGTCCGCATCGAACGGTTCGCTGGTGGCAAACGTGACTTCGCCGATGGTGGCGGCGATCGGCAGGATCCGGTGACGCTTGGCATAGGCATGGCTTACCGCCTGGGTCACCGACGCGACATTGATCTTCATCGGATCGATCTTCAGGTACGGCAGTCCGGCATGGCCGGCCAGCCATTCGGTCAGCCCCTCCAGACTCAACGGGCGACCGGGTTCGCGCTGATTGGCCAGCTTGGCATTGGCGATCAACACCAGCGGATGCAATTCCACCGTGCTGCGTCCGGCGCGTGCACCCATGCGCACCTGCTTGGCGTCTTCGCCCAGCAGGTAACCGTCGACCACCAGCGCCGCCAGCAGCTCGTCCAGTTCGAGCCGGCCACGTCGGCCGAGCAGCGATGCGATTTGCGGTGATGCGGCCATCCAGGGGTCTCCGAAACAAGGCTATTCCGACCGGCGCCCAGTGGAAAAGCAAGCTGTGGCTATACTAACGCGCTTTAACCAAGGTCACGGAAAGCCATGTCCGCACGCACCTTCCAGGATGTGATCCAGACCCTCAACCGCTATTGGGCGGAACAGGGCTGCGTCCTGCTGCAGCCGCTCGATACCGAGGTCGGCGCCGGCACCTTTCATCCGGCCACGTTCCTGCGCGCGCTGGGGCCCGAGCCCTGGGCCGCCGCTTACGTGCAGCCGTCGCGGCGGCCGACCGATGGCCGCTATGGCGAGAATCCGAATCGCCTGCAGCATTACTACCAGTATCAGGTCGTGCTGAAGCCGAACCCGGAGAACATCCTCGAGCTGTACATCGGCTCGCTGAAGGAGCTGGGCCTGGATCCGCTGGTCCACGACCTGCGCTTCGTCGAGGACAACTGGGAGTCGCCCACACTGGGCGCCTGGGGACTCGGCTGGGAGGTCTGGCTGAATGGCATGGAGGTGACCCAGTTCACCTACTTCCAGCAGGCCGGCGGGCTGGAATGCCGACCGGTGACCGGTGAAATCACCTACGGGCTGGAGCGGCTGGCGATGTACCTGCAGAACGTGGACAACGTCTACGACCTGATCTGGACCGAGGGCCCACGCGGCACCGTCACCTACGGCGACGTGTTCCACCAGAACGAGGTGGAACAGAGCACCTACAATTTCGAGCACGCCAACGTCCCCGAGCTGCTGCGCTGGTTCGATGTCTGCGAGGGCGAAGCCAGCAAGCTCATCGCCGCCAACCTGCCGCTGCCGGCCTACGAGCAGGTGATGAAGGCCAGCCACACGTTCAACCTGCTCGACGCGCGCCGTGCGATCAGCGTCACCGAGCGCCAGCGCTATATCCTGCGCGTGCGCACGCTGTCGCGCGGCGTGGCCGAAACCTACGTGGCACAACGCGAAAAGCTCGGTTTTCCGGGTCTGAAGAACACACCTTCCAAACACGTGAAGGAGCAGGCCGCATGAATGCCGACAAGTCACTGCTGATCGAGCTGGGCACCGAGGAGCTGCCGCCGAAGGCCCTGGATGAGCTTTCCGCGGCCTTCCTGCGCGGCATCTGCGACGGGCTGGCCAAACGCGGGATTGCGGCCGACCTCGATCTGGCCCAGGCCTATGCCTCGCCGCGTCGGCTGGCCGTTTTCGTGCCGGGCGTGGCGGCGACCCAGCCGGATCAGCAGATCGAACGCCGCGGTCCGGCGCTGAGCGCCGCACTGGATGCCGAGGGCCAGCCGTCGAAGGCGCTGCTCGGCTTCGCGCAGTCCTGTGGCGTCACGGTCGAGCAGTTGCAGAAACTGGAGACCGACAAGGGTGCGTGGTTCGTCTGGCGTGCCGTCAAGCCGGGTCAGGCGACCGCCTCGCTGTTGCCGGAAATCGTCGACGAGGCGCTGAAGGCACTGCCGATTCCCCGCCCGATGCGCTGGGCCGATCATGACTACAGCTTCGTGCGGCCGGTGCACTGGCTGGTGATCCTGCACGGAGCTGAAATCGTCGACGGCGAGGTGCTGGGCCTGAAGAGCGGTCGCAAGTCGCGCGGCCATCGCTTCATGCACCCGCAGCCGGTCCACCTGGCGGACGCGGATGGCTGGCTCGACGCGATGCGTGCCTCGAAGGTGCTGGCCGACCCGCAGGAGCGCCGTCAGCGCATTCGCGCGCAGGTCGCGGAGACCGCCGAACAGACCGGTGGCGTGCCGCAGCTGGACGATGCGCTGCTGGACGAGCTGGCCAACCTCACCGAATGGCCGGTCGCGATCGCCTGTACCTTCGAGCGCGAGTTCCTCAGCGTGCCGCCCGAGGCGCTGGTGACCACGATGGTGGCGAACCAGAAGTTCGTGCCGGTATTCGATGCCGACGGCGGGCTGACCGAGCACTTCATCGGCATCGCGAATATCCAGAGCAAGGATCCGGCGGAGATCCGCAAGGGCTACGAGCGGGTCATTCGTCCGCGCTTCGCCGATGCCAAGTTCTTCTGGGAAGAGGATCTGAAGACCCCGCTGGCCAGCTATCAGGAACAGCTCAAGGGCGTCACCTACCAGCAGGCGCTCGGCAGCCAGTGGGACAAGAGCGTACGGGTCGCCGAGCTGGCCCGGATCATCGCCAACCGGGTCGGCGTCGACGCCGCCCTCGCGACGCGTGCCGCCGCGCTCGCCAAATGCGATCTGCTGACCCGCATGGTCGGCGAATTTCCGGAGCTGCAGGGCGTGATGGGGCGTTACTACGCCCGCCATGATGGCGAGTCGGCCGAGGTGGCCGAGGCCCTGGACAGCTATTACCAGCCGCGTTTCGGTGGCGATGCGATCGCCGCTGGCAAGCTCGGCCAGGTGCTGGCCGTGGCGGAGCGGCTGGATACCCTGGCCGGCATCTTCGCGGTGGGCATGAAGCCCGGCGGCAACAAGGATCCGTTCGCCCTGCGGCGTGCCGCGCTGGGCCTGGGGCGGACCCTGATCGAGGCCGGCATGGAGCTGGACTTGCGCGGCAGCCTGGTCGAGGCACTGGAACTGCTGCCCGACGCGGCGTTGCTGTCGGGCCTGAAGCCCGGCAAGGACGGCAAGCCGCCCACGCTCAACGCGGGCCAGCGGCGGGCGATCCTGGTCGACGAACTGTACGACTTCATCCTCGATCGGCTGCGCGGCTACTACGCCGAAAAGGGTTTCGACAACGCGCAGTTCGAGTCCGTGCTGGCGGTGGAGCCCGGCAGCCTGGCCGACTTCGATCGGCGCTTGCGCGCGGTGGCCGAATTCGGTCGTCGTCCGGAAGCGGCCAGCCTGGCGGCGGCCAACAAGCGCGTCGCGAACATCCTGCGCAAGCAGGCCGAAGAAGCCGGCGCACCCGCGATCGGCCATGCGGTCGATCCGGCGCATTTCGAGTCGGAGGCCGAGCGCGAACTGGCCGATGCGCTTGCCGCGGCCAAGCGCGACACCGCCGAGGGGCTGGCGGCCGGCGACTACACCAGCGTGCTGGCCCGGTTGTCGCAGTTGCAGGCGCCGGTGGACAGCTTCTTCGACAGCGTGCTGGTAAACGCCGACGATCCGACCGTTCGCGCGAATCGACTGGCCCTGCTCGGGCAGCTGAAGTCGCAGTTCAGCGCGATCGCCGATATCGCCGTGCTCTGAGCCTCGGCGGCCTGTAAAAAAAAGCGGCAGCCGAAGGGCTGCCGCTTTTTTTCATGCGTCGCGCCCGATTCAGGCGGTGGCGCGATCCCGGCGGATCCGTTCGCCCAGACGGCGATTGAACGCCATCATCGCGCCGGTATCCACATTGATGCCGCCGGGGCCGAGGATTTCATACAGCTCGGTCAACAGGTCCGTACTGTCCGCCAGGGTCAGGCGGCTGTCGGCCAGATCCAGTTCCGACTGCAGGATCTGCATCGCCCGGTTCAGCCGCTGGGCGTCCAGGCTCCTGGCCTGGGCATGCAGCGGCATGGACGTCACCGAACCCTGCTGCCGGGCCCGGGGTCGCTGCGTCGACACGATCTCGCTGCTGTACTGGTCGTCCTGCAGATTCACGGAGGGGTCGAGCTGGATCGAGCCTTCGCCGGCCACCAGCCAGACCAGTGAAATCCCGAGGGTCCGCGCCAGGGTGACGCAGCGGGCGCGCGAGGGGTCGGTGTTGCCGTCGCGCCAGCTGCGCACCACGCCTTCGGAGAAACCGCACATGCGGGCGATTTCGGTGGCGCTGCCCACGCGCTGGATCAGCAACCTGATGCGATCGGAGAAGCTTCCGCCGACAGTGGTGGAGGGGGTGGACTGTTGCATGCTCATGGGGGTGGCCGCGACAAGATAGAGAGGGGCTGCGTCAAATTATGCAAAATACTGCGCCAGCGGATGGCAAAAAAATGCGAAGCAGCTGCTGCATCGGTATATTGCGCCGGTTCGTTGGGGTCGTTTCACTCGCTGGTGGAAGTGGGGGTTTTCCGCGCGCTTCAACGTCGCGTCGGAGACGCGGTTGACAACGATTCCCCCAGAGAGTGGCAGAACCAGAGTTTCACCCGCCTTTCCGGGCTTTTGCCGGACGGCCCGCAACTGCTAACGTCAGTCCGGCGCAGGGCGCCGCCGTCTGTTCGAGGCGTACTTTCCCCACAGGACATCGCATGAGCCAATTCGGATTGCTTGGCAAACGGCGCTTTGCGCCGTTCTTCTGGACCCAGGCGCTGGGGGCATTCAACGACAGTGCATTCCGCAATGCGATGGTGATGCTGGCGGCATTCCAGATGGGATTGCCGGATCGCGAGATCTCGCTGTACACCAACCTGGCGCCCGCGCTGTTCATCCTGCCCTACTTCCTGTTTTCGGCGACCGCGGGGCAACTGGCGGAAAAATTCGAGAAGACCCGGATCATCCGCTACGTGAAGTTGTTCGAGATCGCCGCGATGTTGCTGGCCGCATGGGGTTTCCACACCCACAACCTGGTGCTGCTGCTGGGCGTGCTGTTCATGATGGGCATGCATTCGACCGTGTTCGGGCCGATCAAGTACGCGATCCTGCCGCAGGCGCTGAAGCCCGAGGAGCTGGTCGGCGGCAACGGCATGGTCGAGATGGGCACCCAGCTGGCGATCCTGATCGGCATGGTGCTGGGCAACTCGCTGATGCTGCTGGCCGGGATCGGGCCGTACGCGGCGGCGGCGGCGACCATCGGCATCGCCATGGCCGGCTATGCCTGCAGTCGAAAGATTCCGCCGGCGCCGGCCACCGCTCCGGATCTCGAGTTCAACTGGAATCCGTTCAGCGAGACGGTGCGCGTGCTCGGCATCACCCGCAGCGACCGCGCGGTGTTCAACGCGGTGCTCGGCATCTCCTGGTTCTGGTTCTTCGGCACGGTCCTGGTGGCGCAGCTGCCGATCTACACCAAGCTGAACCTGGGCGGCGACGGCTCGGTCAACACGCTGGTGCTGACCCTGTTCTCGCTGGGCACCGGCATCGGCTCGCTGATGTGCGAGCGCATGTCGGGCAAGCGGGTGGAGATCGGGCTGGTGCCGCTGGGCGCGTTCGGCCTCACCGCGTTCGGCATCGACCTGTTCCTGGCCCGGCCCGGCGCGGCCGGGCACATGGGGCTGGACTGGTGGGCGTTCCTGCACGCCGCCGGCAGCTGGCGGATCGTGTTCGATCTCACCGCGATCGGCGTGTTCGCCGGTTTCTACGTGGTGCCGCTGTTCGCGTTCGTGCAGTCGCGCACGCCTGCCTCGCACCTGTCGCGGGTGATCGCCGGCAACAACATCCTCAATGCGCTGCTGATCGTGCTGGCCTCGATGTTCGGTCTGCTGCTGGGCCGGCTGGGCATGAGCGCGGCGCGGATCTTCCTGGTCGACGCGCTGCTCAACGTGCTGGTGGCGGCGTACATCTTCACCCTGGTGCCCGAGTTCCTGATGCGCTTCATCACCTGGGTGCTGGTCAACACGCTGTACCGCGTGCGTGTCGATGGCATGCCGCACCTGCCCGAGGAAGGGCCGGTGCTGCTGGTGTGCAACCACGTCAGCTTCATGGATCCGCTGCTGCTGATGGCGAACCTGCGCCGGCCGGCGCGCTTCGTGATGTATTACCGGATCTTCAACACGCCGCTGCTGAGCTTCGTGTTCCGCACCGCCAAGGCGATCCCGATCGCGGGCTACAAGGAAGATCCCGAGGTACTGCAGCAGGCCTACGATGCGATCGACGCCGCGCTGGCGGCCGGCGAGGTGGTGTGCATCTTCCCCGAGGGCGGCTTGACCGGCGACGGCGAGATTGCGCCGTTCCGGGCCGGCGTGGAAAAGATCCTGGCACGGCGGCCGGTGCCGGTGCTGCCGATGGCGCTGTGCGGGCTGTGGGGCAGCGTCTGGAGCCGGCGCGATTCAATGCTCGGGCGCGGGCGCCTGCCGCGCCGCTTTCGGGCGCGGGTGGAATTGGTGGTGGATGCGCCGGTGCCGCCCGGACAGGTCTCGATGGAAATGCTGGAGGCGCGGGTGCGCGAACTGCGCGGCGACCGGGCCTGAGCCACCGCGCGGCGATGCCGCGCGGATCGGCCGTCAGCTCACCCAGCCGCCGATCACGATCAGGGCCACCAGGCTCAGCCACGCCAGCAAGGCGCGCAGCAGCGCGCTGCGCAGGCGCAGCAACTCGGCCAGCGGGTCGCTGTATTCCTCGGCATAGCCGTCGCCGGCCTCGATGTCGATCAGCACGTCGGCCTGCGCCGCGGCGCCCAGAAAACCCGGGCCGCTGCCGTACCAGCTGGTGGGCGCGGCCTGGCTGTGCCAGCGTCGCCACGCCGAGATCACCGCCTCCCAATGGCCGACCACGGCCAGGGTGAAGGTCAGCAGCTGCGCGGGCAGCCAGTCCAGCGCATTGGCCACGTAGCGCGCCACCGTGCGGCTGCCGCCGTCGAGCAGCAGCGCGTCGTCGCGGCCCAGCGTCTGCCCCAGCCGGTAAAGCAGCGCACCGGCGGGACCGAGCAGGAAAAACCACAGCAGCACGGCAAAGCGCCGGCGCAGGGCGGCGTAGGCGATGGCCACGCCCAGTTCGGGGGCATTCCACGCGATCGTGCGGCCATCGTCGGCCAGCGCCTGCGCCGCCACTTCGCGCCGGGGGTCGTCGGGAGCGTGCAGGATGGCTTCCAGGTCGCTCTCGAATTCGCGCGGGCCGAAGCAGTACAGCAGCACGACGAGCGCGAACAGCAGCTGCAGCAGCGCACCCGCCGGCGTGCGGGCGAACAGCCACGACAGCAACAGGCAGGCGGCCACCGGCAACAACAGCGCGAGCAGCACCCGCCCGGCACCGCTGGTATCCGCCAGCTGGGCGACCCAGCGCCGGAACAGGCCATCGCCGCGCCAGCGCGCCAGCTGCGGGGCGACATGCAACAAGCCGAGGGCGATGAGGGCGACAAGCAGACGGATGGCCATGGAATCGGACTCGCGGACAGTGGCTACATTGTATGCGAGTGGCCAGCCGCATCGCAGGCCTGGATCGGCCCGATCCGGTGAAGTCGTCAGGGATCGCCGGTGATCCGGCGCGTGATCGCGTCGATGGATTCGCTGGCCGCGCTGGTGTCGGTGTGCGGGCCGCAGCCGTCGGCCTCGAGAGCGCGGTCCATCAACTGGGCGGTGACGAACTGGTTTGCGCTTGCATGCATCTTGAAATATTCGGCGGAACAGCGTGTCGATGCGGTCAGCCGCTGCACGAACGTCTGCGTGCTGGAGACCGGGCGAAGCCGCAGGCCCGCGACCCTGGGCAGGTCCGAGCCGGGCAATCGCGGCAGGGACGGGCGTCGCGCGTCGCGCAGGCGTGCCTGGAAATCGCCCGGCCGGTAATCCGGTACCGTCGGCTGCACCTGCTGTAGCGGTGACACGCCGCTGGTTGCCGCGAGCGGCGGAGCGTGTGGCAGTACTCGCGCCGATCGCCGGGCCGGCAAGGGCAGGTGGCGCGGTTGAAGCGGCGGCGCGGCCGCGGTGCGAGCGACGGGTGCCGACGGCAGCAGGATCAGGCGAAGTCGCGTGGCGTCGGGGTCATCGCGCTCGCGAACCCGAGGAGTGGCCCGGCCCTGCGGCCAGTGGCTCAGCAGCAACACCAGCGCCGCCAGATGGCAGCCGGCTACCAGTCCGAGGATCGCGCCGCGGTACAGCGCGTCGCGCCATGCCGCAGTCCGGACTGTGCCGCTGTGCCGTGCCATGCGTTCCTGCGTCATCGGGCTCCCCTGCTTCGAGCAGCTGTGACCGGAACAACCCGATGAAGTTCGCCCCGCGCCGGGCGCGGATCAACGCGCCTCGACGCTCGCGACCAGGCGGTCCAGTTCCAGCCCGGCGCGCTGTTGCAGCCAGTGCGCCAGCAACTGGTACGACACCGACAGCGCCGGGGACGGCAGGAAGCTGCCGTCGGCGAGGCCGTCGACAATCTGCTGCGGGGTGAACCAGCGCGCATCCTCCAGCTCGTGGTCGCGCCGATCGATGCGGCGCGATAACGCCGTGGCGAAGAAACCGACCATCAGCGAGGCGGGCATCGGCCACGGTTGCGAGGAGTGGTAGCGGACCTCGTCGACGATCACGCCGGACTCCTCGGCCACCTCGCGGCGCACGGCGTCTTCCAGCGACTCGCCCGGTTCGACGAAACCGGCCAGGGTCGAGTAGCGCCCGGGTGGCCAGCTGGCCTGGCGCCCCAGCAGGCAGGCGCCCTCGTGCTCGACCAGCATGATCACGGCCGCATCGGTGCGCGGGAAATGCAGCCGCGCGCAGTCCGGGTTGGGGCATTGCGCGCGATGCCCGGCGGCGACCAGCCGCAACGGCGTGCCGCAGCGGGCACAGTGGCGCGTCTCGCGCTGCCAGTGCGACAGGCCCTTGGCGTAGGCGAACAGGCCGGCCTCGTCCGCCGGCAGCTGCAGGCCGGCGCTGCGCAGGCTCACCCGGCGCGCGTCGAGTGCGCTTTCCAGCGCGGCGAGGTCGTCGGCGTCGTCCAGCACCAGCAGGAAGTACGGCCGTTGATCGGCGATGCCGAGCAGGGTGGCGGGCAGGTCCCCCAGCCAGCGTTCGCGTTCGTCGTTGCCGAGCCAGCGCAGCAGCTCGTCGTCGCGGCGCAGGAACGCTTCGCCGGCGGCGTCCAGCAACAGGTAGCGCGCCGCGGTCGAGCGGCCCTGTTCGGCGATCCAGCCGGATTCATCGCGCCGTTCGGCGATCCGGTCGAGGATCAGGCTGAGTCCGGCGAAGGTGTTGGGTCGCGGCAGCTGGGCTCGATCCATCGAACCGTTCCTCAGGTGGAGAACGAGGAGCCGCAGCCGCAGGTGGTCTTGGCGTTCGGGTTGCTGATGACGAACTGCGAACCGCTGAGATTCTCGGCGTAGTCGATCTGGGCACCGGTGAGGTACTGCAGCGACAGCGGATCGCACAGCAGGGTCACGCCTTCGCGATCGACCGCGAAGTCGTCCTCGGCCTGGGCCTCATCGAAGGTGAAACCGTACTGGAACCCCGAACAGCCGCCGCCGCTGATGTACACGCGCAGTTTCAGCGCGGGATTGCCCTCTTCGGCAATCAGCTCGCGCACCTTGTGCGCGGCGGCGGCGGTGAACAGCAGCGGGGCACCACTGCTGCGGTAATCGGGGATGGCGACGATGGTTTCCATGGTCTTCTAGATGGGGGCGTGACGGACAGGCGCAAGCATAGCGCTTCAGGCCGGTACCGCCTCGTCCAGTTCATCGCTGGCGGAGGCGTCGTTTGCCGGGGCCGGCAGCTCGCGCTGGGCTTCCTCGGCCTGGCGCGAGATGCGCCCGTTGACCTGGGCGCCGGCGGCCATTTCCAGGGTGTGGTAGCGCAGATCCCCGTCGATGCGCGCCAGCGCAGCCAGCTCCAGCCGCACGCTGACGTGAACGTCGCCGGTCACGTGGCCGTTGATCACCGCGTTGGGCACGCGGATCTCGCCCTGGACCTGGCCGTGCTCGCTGAGCGTGAACATGGCATCGTCGCCATCGGCCAGCACGGCACCCTCGATGCGGCCATCCAGGTGCAGCGCGCCGCTGAAGCGCAGGTCGCCCCGGATCACCGTGCCGCGGGCGATCAGGCTGGTTTCGGGGCTGCGGTTGTTGCGATCGTTACGTCTACGGTTGAGCATCGCGGTCTCCCTCGGCGGTAGTGATGTTACCGCTCAGTGCGGCAGCCCATGCGACGGCGCGGTTGACCGGCTCGCCACGGGCGGGTTGGATGTGGATACGCAGTCGCGTGGGGCGGAAGTCCGCCGGCAGCACGATGGTGCCCTGCAATTGCTGGAAATAGGTGAAACGGAACGGCAGCCCGCTGTTCTGCGTGGCGTTGCCCAGTGCCGGCCAATCCAGGGTCACCACCTTGTCGTGGCGCAGGCCCTCGACGCTGATGGTGGCATCGCCGGTGATCTCGTCGCCGCGTTTCGCGTTCTGGGTCAGGCTGAGGGTCAGGTTCCAGCCGTGCGAACCGGTGATCGGCTGCAGTTTGACCTCCTGCAGCTTCAGCCCCTGGCGCTGGGCATCGCCGCCGACCAGGCGCGAATAGAAACCCAGGTCGGCGCGCAGGCCGCTGAGCTCCTCCTCGCGCTGGGCCAGCGTGCCGCGCAGCGCGCGGGTGGCCACCTCGTTGACCTGGGCCGCCCGCCGCAGGTTCGCCACCTGCTGCTTCAGGTCGTCGATCTGGCCGAGCAGGGCGCGCCGCTGCGAATGATCGACGGCAATCGGCACGATCCGCCGGCTCAGTGCGCCAAGAATCAGGCCGAGCAACAGCAGGCTGCCGAGCCAGGCCAACCCCCACCACAGCCGCCGCCAACGATGGGAGACGTCGTCGTGCCGGCGCACGACAAAGCGCGGCGGTGGTCGTGAAGCCATGCGGGGACGTTCCGGGGAAAACCCAAGGTATAGCCCCGACGTGACGAAAGCGTCAAGGAACGGCTGCACGCCCTGCGCGTTCCGGCCCTGTATTCATGCGCCGCGGCGGGCGGCCGGATCAGCTCTGCATCTTGCTTTGCAGGTAGCGCTCCGCGCCGATGTCCTTGATCAGGCTGAACTGGGTTTCCAGCCAGTCGATGTGTTCTTCCTCGTCGTGCAGGATGGCCTTGAACAGGTCGCGGCTGACGTAGTCGGCGACGCCTTCGCTGTGGGCGATCGCCTCGCGCAGGTCCTTCACCGCGGCCAGCTCGAGGTCCAGGTCGCCCTGCAGGGTTTCCAGCACGTTCTCGCCGATGCGCAACTTGCCCAGGTGCTGCAGGTTCGGCAGGCCGTCGAGGAACAGGATCCGCTCGATCAGATGATCGGCGTGCTTCATCTCCTCGATCGACTCCTTGTACTCGTGCTCGGCCAGCTCGGGGTAACCCCAGTCCTTGAGCATGCGGCAATGCAGGAAGTACTGGTTGATCGCGGTCAGCTCGTTGTAGAGCACCTTGTTCAGGTACTCGATGACCTTGGCATCACCTTTCATGGCCTTTCTCCGATCGGCGGACAGCGCAGACGCAGACTATACAAACATCGCCCGCCCGCCGACGAAACGCGCCGCGCGCCGACCGGCTGTCCACGCGGGACGCCGCCTGCGAAGCGCAGGGTCAGGGGGCGACGGGAAAGGCTCAGGCGGCGACCAGCGGCAGCTGGCAACGGACCTGCGACGCCGCCTGGTCGAGCGTGGCCCGGGCTTCCTGCTCGCAGCAGCCGCAGCAGTCGGAGCAGCCGGTACGCGCCTGCAGTTCGGCAAACGAATGCACGCCAGCGGCCGCTTCGCGGCGGATGTCGTGATCGGTGACGGCGTTGCACATGCAGATATACATGAGCGTATGAGAACGCGAATGCGAATGATTGTCAACAATCAAACGTGAACGGTGCGTTCCGCTCAGGCCGCCTCGCGGCCGTTGCCGGGCCCGGTCGGCGGCACGCCGGCATCCTCGCGTGGCGGCAGCGTGCCCAGGGTCACGCTGAACAGCTCTTCCACCAGCGGCGCGAAGTGGCGCAGCGCCCGCTCGTACACCTGTCGCTTGAAATTGACCACGTGGGCCGCCGGATACCAGAAATCGACCCAGCGCCAGATGTCGAACTCCGGCTTGTCGCAGGCGTCCAGCTTCAGCGCCTCCTCGCCGCCGACCAGCTTGAGCAGGAACCACACCTGCTTCTGGCCGATGCAGGTGGGCCGCTGATGGTGCCGCACATAGCGATGCGGCAGCCGGTAGCGCAGCCAGCCGTGGGTGGCACTGATCACCTCCACGTGGTGCGCGGCCAGCCCGGTTTCCTCCTCCAGCTCGCGGTACATCGCCTCCAGCGGGGTCTCGTCCGTGCGCATGCCGCCCTGCGGGAACTGCCAGCCGTCACGATTGATCCGGCGCGCCCAGAACAGCCGGCCGTCTGCATTCAGCAGTACGATCCCGACATTCGGACGGTAGCCATCAACATCAATCATGTCGCCTCCTGGAGTCGCGCGGCGTGGTTTGCCGGCAAGACCGCATCCAGTCTTGCACCTGATTCAACCACAGCCCGTGAAGCCGCGGCAAGCCGCGCACTTGAACCAGACGGGCTGGACCACTACACTTCCGCGCCCCGCCCGTATCGTTCCGATCCGGCCAGTCGGGATCCTTCAAGGCTATGTAGCTCAGCTGGTTAGAGCACAGCACTCATAATGCTGGGGTCGGTGGTTCGAGTCCACCCATAGCCACCATTTGCCTGTTCCAAGGCACCTCAGCAAGACCCAAAAACACCCCGAAACCCGCATAAAAGCGGGTTTTTTTGTGCCTATCCTTCCAGCCGTTCGCCAGGCGCGTGGCGCCTTCGAGGAAGCTCACAGGATGATCGAGCGTGAGGGTCGAACCATGGAAGAGGAACGCGACCGCATCCGTGAGGTGATCAGCGAACTCTTCAGCTGAGAGCTTGAGGATCGCCCACCGACTCATGGATTAGGTAGTGAGATGTGCGCGGACGGAGGAAAAGCGTCTCGCTGTCTGAAATCGCTATGACTGGTACGAAAAGCACATAGAAATCAACGGGCTTTCGCCATGTCAGTTGATACCGCTACCCGCGCAGGCGAAACGCCAACGGGCGAAACACTTGCAAACCTCGCGCTGCTCCTGCCGCAGCTGCACACTGCCAGCTTCTTAACCAATAATTACCAGCAAAACTGACCGTGCGTCCGACACAACTTGACCGGCATCGCCAACCAGCTGCCACATAAACCATGAGAATCTGATTTGAAGACGGAAAAAATTACCCTCGCCCAGCTCGAGTCCTTTCTCCTGAAGGCAGCTGACATCCTGCGTGGCAAGATGGACGCCTCAGAGTTCAAAGAGTTCATCTTTGGCATGCTGTTCCTCAAGCGGCTCTCCGACGAGTTCGATCTCAAACGCGAGAAGCTCCGCAAGCAGACCTTCGCGCATCTCAGGGATCAGCCGGAACTCGTCGATGAGTTGCTCGAAGACAAGACTTCCTATGGCGAGACCTTTTTTGTCCCCGCCAGGGCCCGTTGGTACGCATCGTGGAAGGACGAGAATGGCGATCTCGTGCCGGCCCTGAAGGACCTCAAGTACGACATCGGCAACATGCTCAACAAAGCCATTGCGGCCATTGAGGACGAGAACGATGCGCTTGCCGGCGTGCTGAAGAACAATATCAACTTCAACGCACTGAAGGGAAAGACCAAGATCCCGGATCAGAAGTGGAAGGACCTGCTCGACCACTTCAGTCAGCCCGGGTTCGTCCTGGTCAACGACAACTTCGAGTTCCCCGACCTGCTCGGTGCCGCCTACGAGTACCTGATCAAATTCTTTGCCGACAGTGCCGGCAAGAAAGGCGGCGAGTTCTATACGCCCGGAGAGGTCGTCCGCTTGCTCGTCCAACTCACCCAGCCGGAGGCTGGCAACACCATCTACGACCCCACGGTTGGTTCCGGCGGCTTCCTCATTCAGGCGCACCAGTACGTGGACGAGCAGGGCCAGAATGCTGACGACCTCGCGCTCTATGGCCAGGACTCCAACGGCACGGTCTGGTCAATCTGCATCATGAACATGATCCTCCACAACATCACCCGCTTCACGATCGAGAACGGTGACACGCTGGAGAATCCGCTCATCCTGGACAACGGGCAGGTTCGCAAGTTTGACCGAGTGCTCGCCAACCCGCCGTTCTCGCAGAACTACAGCCGCGCAACCATGCAGTTTCCCACGCGCTTCCGCGAGTGGTGCCCGGAGTCAGGCAAGAAAGCCGACCTGATGTTTGTCCAGCACATGCTGGCGAGCCTCAAGCCCAACGGCCGGATGGCGACGGTCATGCCCCACGGGGTCCTGTTTCGTGGTGGCAAGGAAAAGCTCATCCGCGAGATGTTCATCAACGACGACTGCGTCGAGGCCATCGTCAGTCTCCCGCCTGGTCTCTTCTACGGCACCGGCATCCCTGCCTGCGTGCTGGTCTGCAACAAGAGCAAACCCGACGCACTCAAGGACAAGATCCTATTCATCAACGCCGATCGCGAGTACGCCGAGGGTAAAAACCAGAACAAGCTTCGCCCCGAGGACATCGAGAAGATTGATTTCGTCTTCACCCATAAGCGCGAGCTGCCCAAATACTCACGCCTAGTGCTGAAATCCGAAATCGTGGACACCCACGACTACAACCTCAACATCCGCCGCTACGTGGACAACACGCCCGACCCCGAGCCGGAGGATGTCCAGGCCCATCTCATTGGCGGCATCCCCGAGGCGGAAGTTGCCGCGCGAACGGACGACTTCGCCAAGTTCGGCATCCACCCGGATTCGCTGTTCGAGCCTGAGCGCAGCGGCTACCTCGCCTTCCGTAAGTCGATCGACGCCAAGCCCGCCATCAAGACTACGCTCGAAGCTGCCCCGGCCCTGGTGGACACTCTTGCCCGACACCACGATGCCCTCGAATCATGGTGGTCAGCCGACAAGATCGGCTTTGCCCAGCTCCAGCACGCAGGCAATGGCGGCAAGAAGATGCCCGAGATTCGCCACGAGCTGATCATCGCTCTGAAGGCCAAACTGGTGCCGCTGGGTGTGCTCGACGAGTTCAAGAGTGCGGGCGTCTTCGTCAACTGGTGGCAGCAGATCCGCTACGACCTGAAGACCATCGCCTCCACCGGCTGGCACCACTCCCTGATCCCGGATGAGTACCTCATCGCCGAGTACTTCCAGGTAGAAGCGGACGCGATCGAGACGCTGGACGGCATTATCGCCGGAGCCCAGGGAGAACTGGCCGAGGCGGTCGAGGTCGCCCAAGAGGTTTGCGCCTACGAGCCCGACGAAGATGAGAAGGTCACCGCCACCGTCATCAAGAAAGCCCTCAAGGCACTCATCGACGATTTGAAGGGGAGTACCGGGGCGTCCGCCAAGAAGGAACTCAAGAACCTCACCGACCAGGACAAGGTCATCAAGGCGATCGAGAAGCGCATCAAGGATGCCAAGGCGGAACAAAAACAAGAGCAGAGCGAACTGCAGTTCAAACTCGAACTCAAGCGCCTCGGGGCCGACGACTTCAAGGTAGCGACCGACCAGCTGATGGTTCAGGCGGATGCTCACCTCGCCAAACTGGATCCCAAGAATAAGACCGACAAAAAGAGCATCACTGCGCTCGGCAAAGACAAGGAGGCACTGAACGCCCGACTCGCGCAGGTCGATGCGGTGCTCAAGGCGGTCGGCGGCCAGATCAGCGAGGACGATGCCCGCCGCCTGATCCTGAAGAAGATCTACGACATCGCCCGCGACGAACTCGATCGCTACCTCAACGCAGAGAAGCGAGTGCTGGTGCGGGCGGTGGAGAATCTTTGGGAGAAATACGCCATCGCCGCGGACGCACTGGAGATCAAACGAGCGGCTACGCTCACCACACTGGGTGGCTTCCAGAACGCATTGGGATACCTTTCATGACACTTCCGCCTGGATGGACCAGCCGCCGATTGAGCCAACTTGGGGAGCTGTGCTCCGGATCGACACCATCTTCCTCCAGGAAGGAGTACTGGAACGGAGCTACGGTGTGGGTGACGCCGACTGATCTCAGTCGTCTGAATACTCCCTACCTCTACGACTCAGCGAAGCACATTACAGAGCGAGGGCTTCGCAATTGCTCCGCGCCCCTGTTGCCGGCCGGCTCGATCGTCTTGTCCTCGCGAGCGCCGATTGGCTATGTGGCGATCCCGACCGCCCCCTTCTGTACAAACCAGGGGTGCAAGAGCATTGCATTGCATGATTCATATCATTCCGAGTTCATCTACTACGCTGTCACGGCGATTGTCCCCCGCCTAAAGCAACTGGGTGAAGGTACAACCTTCGCAGAGATCTCGAAATCGTCTCTGGCTAAGGTCGAGGTGGTTCTACCAAGTGATAAAGCAGAACAATCCAAGATCGCCGAGGTGCTTTCGACGGTGGATCGGGCGATTGAGCAGACCGAGGTGCTCATCGCCAAACGGCAGCGCATCAAGACCGGCCTGACGCAGGAACTGTTAACCTGCGGCATTGACGAGCACGGCAACCTCCGCTCCGAGCAGACTCACGAGTTCAAGGACTCACCACTCGGTCGGATTCCGGTGGAGTGGGAAAGTGCGTCCTTGGCGGTGTTTGTTCCTTCGGCCGACTACGGGATTTCAACATCGCTCGGCGAATTTGGTTCTCCCGTGTTGCGCATGAACAATCTGCTCAATGGTGAAGCAGAACTATCTGACCTCAAGTTCACTGACGCTCCCGTGCCCGAGCATTTATGGCTGAAAGACGGTGATGTGCTCTTCAATCGGACGAATAGCTGGGAGCACGTTGGCCGAACTGGCATCTGGCGAGGCCAGATCGAGCGCGCAACCTTTGCGTCGTACCTCGTTCGGCTGAACCCGCATCCGGACAAACTGCTACCCGAGATGCTTAATTTCTGGCTTAACTCGGATCGAGTTCAGATCGCTATGCGCCGGCAAGCCACGCCGGCTGTTCAGCAAGTGAACATCAATCCAACCAATCTTCGGTCAATCCCCGCCGCGTTCCCGACGGATTTAGATGAGCAGCGGGCTATCGCAGTTCGCATCGCGGCTGTGAATGAGGTCCTCAATGCTTCTCGGAAGCATCTCAACAAACTGAAGTCTGTGAAGGCCGGTCTGATGCACGATCTGCTGACGGGGGATCGTCGGGTCACCGCACTCTTGCAGAGCCAGAAGGAGGAGGTCGGCGCGTGAATATTTCCGA
Organism: Rhodanobacter ginsengisoli; assembly: GCF_042657065.1. NCBI lineage: Bacteria > Pseudomonadati > Pseudomonadota > Gammaproteobacteria > Lysobacterales > Rhodanobacteraceae > Rhodanobacter > Rhodanobacter ginsengisoli. The sequence goes on along the minus strand of NZ_JBHSNF010000004.1, from coordinate 311,532 downwards.
AAACAACCTCACGTCATTGTCGAAAGGACCCGGTCAAACCGAGTCTGACAAGTGCAGCAACGCTGAGACGGCCGTACGAAAGGCCATCAAGGCGAGTGCGCAGCTTGCCGTCCTCGACATTTCCGTTTTCGCCCAAGGCTCGTATAGAGCTCGCACGAACGTCCGGCAGAACAGCGACGTGGATATCAGCGTGCGCTACAACGCAACCTTCTTCGATCATTATCCAGAAGGCATGTCTCGCGAAGCCGCCGGGAACATTCCCGGCACGATGGCGTTCGCTGATTTCAAAAACATGGTCCAGAAAGCCTTGGTGGACTATTTCGGCAAAGGTGGCGTCACGCGTGGGAACAAGGCCTTCGACGTACACGCAAACACGTATCGTATCGATGCAGATGTGGTCCCGACGCTCGAGTATCGCCGGTACACGGGGCAGACGAATGCCGACGGTAGCCACCACTATCTGTCCGGCGTCGCTTTTGACCCCGACTCAGGTGAGCGGATCATCAACTGGCCGGAGCAGACCTACAACAACGGCGTGAATCGGAACACTGCAACCGGTCGGAAGTACAAGCGCGTGATCCGCATCCTCAAGCGGTTGCGAGACAAGATGCGGGACGAAGATGTCGCCATAGCCAAAAAGACGTCATCGTTCCTGATCGAGTGCCTTGTCTGGAACGCTGACGTCGATGCTTTCAGCAAGGATTCGTACACCGCGATCGTCCGACACGTACTTGCGGATTTGTGGAGCCGCACGCGAAAGGATGAGGACTGCTCGGAATGGGGTGAGGTCAACGAGCTGAAGTACCTTTTCCGTTCTGTCCAACCATGGACACGTCGGGAAGCGAATGAATTCCTGCAAGCAGCATGGAATCACATTGGATACCAATGAAGAACATCAAGGTCAAACCATTCGCGTTCTTCATATTCGGCCTCTTCGCCGTTTGCTTCGTCTCCGTTGCGCTCGCAACGGGGGCAGAAGTTAACGATATCTGGAGTGCGTTGAAGATCGCCTACAAGACAGTACCCATTCTGCTCTTCATATGGATGGTTTTCGTGCTGTACGCCTGGAAGTGGCGAATCTTTCGCAATTGGCTTGTACCTTTTCCTTGCCTCGATGGCACTTGGCAGGGGTCCCTTCAAACGACTTGGAAGAACCCGGATACCGGAGAGGTTCCCGGGCCGATCCCGGCACTGCTGACGATACGGCAGACGTTTGGCCGAATCAGCTCCGTGATGCGCACGGCTGAGATGACTAGCCGCAGCTATTGCGCCGACTTCTGGATCGACAATGACGAGCAAGTACGCAAGCTGGCCTATTGTTATACGAGTGTGCCGTCGGTTCTGATTCAAGATCGTAGTCAGCCACATGATGGCGCGATGCTCTTCGAGATCATTGGGGTGCCGGCTCAGACGCTGAGGGGAAGCTACTGGTCAACACGGAAGACCACTGGCGAGGTCACGCTGACGTTCAGGTGTCGCGAAAGGCTTGACGATCTCCCCGACGACTTCGGATCGCACCCGCTGCAAGCTAAGTAGTTGGACAAGCTGCCATCGGCACGGAATCGACCACAAGTAAGCAACATCGCCTTGATGAGTGCGGCCACATCGAGAAGCGCCTGATTGCCGAGTCATTTTGATCAACCAAGGATTGTGATGGACGAACCCAAATCACTCGACAGTCTTTTCAAGGAAAAGCTGTTCCGCATCCCCGACTACCAGCGCGGGTACGCCTGGGGACGCGAACAATTGGACGCCTTCTGGGAGGACCTGATTAACCTGCCCGATGGTCGCTCACACTACACCGGTGTACTGACGTTGAAGGAGATTCCGGTCAGCGAGGTCCACGAGGACGCGAAGGAGTTTTGGCTGGTCGACGATCACTCGTACAAGCTTTACCACATCGTGGATGGGCAGCAGCGTCTGACGACCTTTACTCTGTTTCTGCAGGCCTTTAACGAGCTGCTTCGCAGTTTGCCGGAAAACAAGGGCCTGACAGACAACCTCATCTACCTGACCGACACGCTCAGCATCGCGGCCGTCGAGAGTAAGTTTCTGTTCGAAGTGAAACCGGCCGGCGACGCCTTTCGTACCTACAAGTTCGGCTACACCGTCGACAACCCCAGCTACGAGTACATGCGGTACCGGATTCTAGGCGAAACGGGCGGCGGCACGGTGCGCGAGACGTTCTATACCCTCAACCTCAGCAATGGCAAGCGCTACTTCATGGAGCAACTGCGGGCGTGGCACGAGCAGCAAGGGATCGAGGGCCTGCAGAATATTTATCGCACGTTGACCAAGCGGTTCCTGTTCAACGAGTACATCATCAAGGACGAATTCGATGTGTTCGTCGCCTTCGAAACCATGAACAACCGTGGCAAGGCACTGTCTGACCTGGAGCTACTCAAGAATCGGTTGATCTACCTCACGACCCTTTACACCGACGCGGAATTGGACCCTGCGGAACGCCGAGACCTTCGGGAGTTGGTCAACGACGCTTGGAAAGAGGTCTACTTCCAGCTGGGGCGCAACAAGTCGAAGCCCCTAAACGACGATGATTTTCTGCGAGCCCACTGGATGATGTACTTCAAGTTCTCGCGCCAGACGGGGCGAGACTACATCAAGTTCCTGCTGGATGAGCAGTTCACGCCGCAGCGTGTTCATCGCAAGATGGTCCAACCTGTGGAACTGGAGGAAGCTGAGGAGCAGACGTCAGAGGCGGATCAGGACATCGACGACGAGAACGCTCTCGAGATCACCGAAGCCACTGAGGCCAGAGAACTGGTGATGGTGGCCGAGTTAAGACCGAACGAGATTCGCGATTACGTCAAGAGCCTCAAGGCCTCATCAGTTCACTGGTTCCGCACGTTCTACCCAGCGATGTCAGAAGATTTGACGCGTAAAGAGACAGAATGGCTTCAACGCCTGAATCGGCTGGGTATGGCGTACTTCCGCCCGCTATTGATGGCGATCCTGAAGAAATACGATGATCCCGGCCAGCGTATCGGCATCTTCAAAGAGATCGAGCGGTTTGTCTTCGTGGTATTCCGGTTGACCCAAACCCGTTCGAATTATCGCAGCTCGGAGTTCAGCAATGCCGTTCGCGCAATCGACCGTGGCGATATGGATCTGGCTGAACTGAAGCAGCGCCTGCGCAATCAGATGGGCTTCACTTTCGCGGACGAGGGGCACTTTGATGCCGATGAGTTTTATTTTCTGCTTCAGAAAAAGTTCGAGAACGGTCAGGGCTACTACGGATGGTCCGGCTTGCGATATTTTCTCTATGAGTACGAGTTGAGCCTGTTATCCAGCAGTCGCCAGAAAAAGGTCGACTGGTCGGATCTGCTCAAGACACCAAAGGACAGAATCTCCATCGAGCACATTTATCCGCAATCTGAAACTCCGGCGTGGAAGCCAGTTTTCAAGGGCATTCGCAAGCGAGAGCGAGAAGCGCATCTCAATAGCCTGGGTAACCTGCTGCTGCTTTCTTCAGCGATCAACTCTTCGTTGCAGAACGACGCATTCGTTGAAAAAAAGAAGGCCAAGTGCAACCACGACGGCACCAAGCTTCGCAACGGCTACGCAGACGGCTCGCACTCTGAAATTGAAGTCTCCCATTGCGAGGATTGGGGACCCAATGAGATTCGCGAACGTGGAATCCGGTTGCTGAAATTCATGGAGAAGCGCTGGGACGTCCGGTTCGAGGATGATCATGCACGGGAGGAACTTCTGTTTATCGGAAGCGCCGATGGCGAAGAATCCGACGAAGGAGTTCCTGAATGACTCTCCAGGGCGAGACTCCGAAACACATCAAGCTCGACGAGCGACAGCACGTTGAGAAGCCACTGCTCGATCAACTCGCTGGCCTAGGTTGGGAGGTCATTGACCTCACGGACCAAAAGCAGACTCCGGCTGACACATATCGCGAGAGCTTCACCGACGCCGTTCTACTGCCGGTATTGCGCGAGAGGCTCAAGCTCATCAACCCGTGGCTTGAAGACGACCAGACCGAGGAGGTCGTCAAGCAACTCACTTCGAGCTTCCCGAGCACTAGCCTCCTGGAGAACAACAAACATCTGTTCCAGCTCCTGCTGGAGAACACCAGCGTCAGCGAGAATCGTCAGACCGGAGACAAGAGCCCTACTGTCCGATTCGTGGACTTTATGGCGCGCGACAACAACCGCTTCATCGCCATCTGCCAGTTCAAGCTGCGCGTCCTCGGCACCGAGTACCACATCATTCCCGATATCGTGCTTTTTCTTAACGGCCTCCCGGTGGTCGTGATCGAGTGCAAGTCGCCCAAGGTCAACGACGCGATTCCCGAGGCGATCGACCAACTTTTGCGCTACAGCGAGCAGCGCGGGGCCAAGGGGGAGGGAAATGCGCCGCTCTTCTACTACAACCAGTTCGTGGTGGCGACCTGTCGGCAGGAAGCGAAGTTTGGCACCATCACAACACACACCGAAAAGTACTTTTACCGGTGGGCCGATCCCTATCCACGGACCGTGGACGAGCTGGACCACGGCTCAGGCAGCCCCAACGACCAGCAGCGTCTGGTCGCCGGCATGCTCGATCTGGACAACCTGCTCGACCTGATTCGCACGTTCACGCTTTTCTCGACGAATGACAAAGGTCAGACAATCAAGGTAGTCGGTCGCTATCAGCAGTTCCGGGCAGTGAAGTTGGCAGTGAAGCGGCTACTTGAAGGCCACAACCCTCGCGAGCGCAGCGGCATCATCTGGCACACACAGGGCTCCGGCAAATCGCTCACCATGATGTTCATGGTCCGGGAGATGTACCGCCACGCGCAACTCTCGCACTGGAAGGTCGTGTTCGTCACCGACCGCACCCAGTTGGAACAGCAACTTTCCGAAACGAGCCAGAGCATCGGCTTTTCCGTGAAGCTGGCCGACAGTATCAAGGGGCTCAAGGAACTGCTCACGGCCGACACTTCCGACTTGGTGATGGCCATGATTCACAAGTTCCGCGAGGCGGACTTGTCCGAGACCTTCCCGGAGCTGAACGCCAGCCCCAACATCCTGGTCATGACCGACGAGGCCCACCGATCGCAGTACAAGCTGCTTGGCGCCAACCTCGACAAGGGTATCCCCAACGCTGCCAAGATAGGCTACACCGGCACGCCGATCGACAAGACCGAACAGGTGTTTGGCGACTACATCGACAAGTACACAATGCGTCAGTCCATCGAGGACGGTGTGACGTTGGAGATCGTTTACGAAGGCCGCACGCACAATGCCGAGGTTCCCGATCAGGCCGGGATGGACGCGGCGTTCGAGGATGTGTTCAGCGATTACAACCTGCAAGAGCGTCTGGACATCCTCGGCTATGGGTCGCGGGGCGCCTATCTCGAAGCAGAGCCCACCGTCGAGGCCAAGGCCAAAGACATGGTGGAGCACTACCTCACGCACGTGTTCCCCAACGGTTACAAGGCGCAAGTAGTGGCGACCTCACGTGAGGCAGCCGTGCGCTACAAGAAACATCTGGACGCGGCGCTCGTGGCGGCGGTCGCGAAACTGGAGCAGGCCAACCCACACAAGCTGGACATTGACCGGCTCAGGGCCATGAAGACAGACGTGGTGATCTCCAGCCGCCATAACGATCTGCCGCATCTCAAGGAATACTCTGATTCTTCCAGACACGAAGCGAGCATTAAGAGCTTCAAGATGTCGTTTGGAGGCGAGGAGGATGGTGTCAACGGTGACATGGGCATCCTGATTGTCAACAACATGCTACTGACCGGCTTCGACGCGCCGGTCGAGCAGGTGATGTATCTAGACAAGGTCGTGGTCGCTCACAATCTGCTGCAGGCGATCGCTCGCGTGAACCGCGTGGGCGGCGAGTCCAAGGACAAGGGTTTCGTGGTGGATTATGTCGGTATCGGCCATCACCTCAAGAAGGCAATCGACACCTACGATGAGCGCGAGCAGAAGGAAATCGTTGATGCCCTGAGCTTTCCCGACGAAGAGTTGCAGGAACTTCGGGACGCTCACGCCGCCGTGATGGCTCTGCTCCAGAAGCACGGACTCACGGACATGGGCGATCACGATGCCTTCTACGACGTGTTCTACGATGAGGACATTCGCTTTGAGTTCATGCTCGCATTCAAGCGGCTTACCAAGGCGCTCAATCTTCTGTTCCCTGCCCGCCAAGCGCTTGAATTCATGGGCGACTACCAGGCGCTAGTCGAGATCAATGTCCTCGCCGGGAAGCACTTCCGCGACCAGCGGCTGAGCATGAAAGGGATCCCCGCGAAACTTCGTGCAATCACGGATGCCCATCTTGAGTCTCGGGGCATTGATGTCAAAGTTCCCCCGATTTCGATCCTCGATGAGGACTTTCAGAAAAACGTCGGTGGGCAGCGGCGAACCAAGACTAAGGCGGCCGAGATCGAGCATGCCATCCGCCACCACCTCGACGTCGACCTCAATGATGATCCGGAGCTTCAGGCTTCCTTCGCTGAAGCCCTGGCGACTATCTTCGAACAGTTTCGTGACAACTGGAACAAGATCTACGAGGAATTGGAGCAGCTCCGGCAGCGGATCATCAGTGCAAGCCAGGAACCAACCTACGGGCTACACCGCAAGAAGCAGATGCCTCTGTTCCGGATGTTTAAGCGTGAGCTGTTCGGGATAGGAATTGGCTCGGGCGAAATCGAAGCAAAGACGGTTGCTGAAGCCGCCGCGCACTATGGCATGACGGAGGAAGATGCAGTCGGCCACCTGGTCGACCTGACGCAGAAGGTGTTCCTCGTCGTCGAACGCGAGCTGCGATTGAGAGGGTTCTGGGAAAGCATCCCGGCGCGCAACAAGTTGAAAGCAGAGATCCAGAACGTTCTACTCGCGCCTGAGTTCGAGTCGATGCCCAGCCTGCGAAAACAGCGGGCACACATCATCAGCCGCGTCATGGAGATCGCCGAGAAGAACAACGACATCATCGTGTTTGCGGAGTAGTACGCGTGGATTTTGCCTACACAGTCCAACGGTCCGGAAAGAGGCGCAAGCTTACGATTGTGGTTGAGCGCGACCGTACGGTTGTAGTGCATGCGCCAATGGGAGCGACGGACGAGGCCATCCGTCAGGTCGTCGAGGCAAAGCGGCACTGGATCTTCGAGAAGCGCAAGGATCCGCGGAAGTACCGTGACCTGCCCCACCCTCCGGGCAAGGAGCTCGTCAACGGAGAGTCTGCGCTGTATCTCGGCCGGCAGTACCGCGTTGAGGTGGTCGCCGCAGGACTTGACGCCGTCCAGTTCAACCAGCGTTTCTTGGTGCCTGCGTCGAAAGTGGCGAAGCGGAAGATGGCGCTGCGCGAGTGGTACATCGCGAGAGCCAATGAAAAGATCCTGCCGCGGGTGTCCAGTTTCGCCCGATCCCTCGGCGTTGAGTTTCAGCGCGCCCGTATCGTTGACAACCGCTACCGCTGGGGCTCCTGCACAATAAAAGATAGTGTGAACTTCAACTGGCGCTTGATCAAAGCTCCTACCTTCGTCATAGATTATGTGATCGCACATGAACTCGCTCACTTGATCGAGGCCAACCATACGGCACGATTCTGGAACGTGGTGCGAGCGCAGGTACCGAAGGTGGAAGAGGCCCGTGTCTGGCTTCGTGAGCAAGGACAAGCGCTCGAGGAGGAGGTGTAGGCACAATTGCAAACTGCGGTTCGGCGCGACGGACAGGTCGTGGTTGATGTCGATTTTGGAGGTGAAATGAGGGGTGCCGACCTTTTCCGCTGTCTGGCGGGTGTTTAATGGTCGTGGTCTTTGGTTAGGTAGCGAAAGACAGCCCCGTCCCGCTGACGGTAGATTTGACGGTAGGTGTCTTACTCGTGCCAGCAAGAATGGCTTGCCATAGGGCATTTATGGCAATCATTCGAGAGCACCCATAACCTCAGGTCCGGGCCGCTGACGCGCAGCAGCTGCTCGAAGCCGATACCCGCAAACCTACGACTCAAAAATTCCGGCACCTTGGCCGCGCTCAACGCCGGGTCAGGTTCACTTATCCCCTTGGGCAGCGAGATGCTGACCCCCTTCGTCGCGTGCGTCGCCCGGCCTAGTGCCGGGGACGAAAAGGCGCGCCGGGTGGCGGGTCGAGACCGGGGCCCTGGTCCATCATCTTGCCCGCTCCGCTCTCGCGCCGCTTGCGCTCGGCGACGCGTTGTTCGCGGTCCATCCCGCGGCCGCCGCTCTGATAGCCCGGCCCGGCGGGCGGCTCGGGCAGCTCGGTCTCTCTGGATGTCGGCGACTGCGTGGCCTGTTTGCCTGATGCCTCGTCGACGGCGTGATGCGGTCGCCGCTGACCGGTGCCGCTCTGGCCACCCACGCCACCCTCCGGCTGCGTGGCTCGGCGGATCACATCCTCGGCCTTGTACGATGAGCGGCCGGCGCGTCTGCCTGTGCCCGACGTTGCCGAAGTCGGCGTGGAGGCGTTTTTGCTGTTGCCCTTGAGCTTGTCGGCGTGGGTCATGGCGAGCTCCTGTGTCGTCAGGGAACGTGGGCGCATTGTCTGTTCCGGCAGGTTGCCGCGACGTCGAAAAGTTGTTGCGCCTCGGCGCTGCTCGACTGCCGCGTGCGTCACCGCGGCCACCCGACTGGCGGCATCGCCGCCAGTCCTTGCCGCCATCACCCCCGATGACAGGTGCTTCCAGGAGCTCGCCGTGCTCTTCGGGGACTACCGGAACCAGGCGGGACCAGACACTTGCGCTCGGCCCGGCCGTTGACGTTCACGGTGTCGATCTTGTTGATCATCCGACGCATCAGGTGGCCATCACGCTCTGATTCACCGATCCTAGGCCTTCCCGGAAGTGTCCGCGTTCAGGCGTAAAGCCCTCAGCGGACTGCCCCAAAACTGCGACTCAAAAATTGCGGCACCTTGGCCGCACTCTGCCGATTGATTGCCTCGAGCAATCCCGGGGCGATCGCCTGGCAGCGATACCGATGGCATAAAGAGTCGCCGATATGCAGCAGCAACCGCGTCGACACCTCGGCGTCGGCTTCCGCGCGATGGGCGCTGCCGCGGTAGGTGATGTTCAGGGCGTGCGCCAGGCCGCCGAGCTTGTAGCTGGTCTGGCCGGGCAGCATCCGGCGGGCGAGCTTCAGTGAGCAGATCAGGCCGCGGTGGCGGGGCGACAGGCCCTGCCGTTCGCTCTCGGCGAGCAGGAAGCGGGCGTCGAAGCTGGCGTTGTGGGCGGCCAGGACGTCGTCGCCGATGAACTCCAGCAGCTGGGGCAGCACCTGCGTCACCGGTGGGGCGTTGTCGACCATCCGCTGGGAGATGCCGGTCAGCGCGGTGACGAAGGACGGAATGCGCACACCGCAATTGATCAGGGTGACGTAGCGCTCGGTCACCACGCCATCGACGATGCGCAGGGCGGCGACTTCGGTGATGCGGTCGCCGCCGGCGGCGCTCAGACCGGTGGTCTCGAAATCGAGCATCACGATGGGTTGGTCGAACAAGGTGGATCCGGCAGGTCGCGCCTCTCTCGGCGTCCGAAAAGGATAGCGCCTTGGCCGGCCAACTCACCCGGTCACGTTGCTCCCCGTGTGCGCAGCGCCCTCCCGCACCCCGCGCGACTCAGTGCACCACCTCACCATGCTGGCTTTCCTGGAACGCCTTGGGCGTGCAGCCCAGTTCGCGGCGGAACACGGTGTAGAGGTATTGCACCGAGGTGAAGCCGCAGCGCACGGCGATATCGGTCATCGCGGATTCGCCGCTGCGCAGCAGGTCCTGCGCAATCTCCAGCTTGTGCCGCAGGATTTCCTGGTGGACGCTGCGTTTGAGGCTGCGCCGGAAATGCTCTTCCAGCAGCGAGCGCGAGACGCCCACGTAATTCGCCACCTGTTCGGTGCGGATGCCGAGGCAGCCGTACTGGCGGATGTAGTGCAGCGCCCGCATCACGTACGGGCTGCGCACGGTCTGATGCAGACTCGACGCCGCCACGTGCAGGCCTTCGGGCGGCACCAGCACGCGGGTGTCGCTGCAATTCGCGCCGTGCAGCATGCGGTGCAGCAGGTGGGCGGCGGCGCGGCCCATTTCCTCGGTGCCCTGTTGCACCGAGGTCAGCGGGATGCGGCAGAGCATGCGCGCCAGCGGGTCGTTGTCGATGCCGACGATGGCGACTTCGTCGGGCACCGGGATGTCGGCCATCATGCAGGCCTGCAGCAGCTGGCGCGCGCGCGCATCGGTGGCGGCCAGCACGCCGACCGGCTTGGGCAGCGATTTCAGCCAGGCGATCAGCGCGTCCGTCGCCTCGCTCCAGCCCGCCGCGCTGGTGGCATGGCCGTGATAGATGAAGCTGGTCAGGCCGTCGTTGGCGACCATCTCGCCGAACAGGCGTTCGCGCTCCTCCGCCCAGCGGTGGGCCGGCCCGACCGGCAGCGAGTAGAACGCGAAGTTCTCCAGTCCCTGCTCGATCAGGTGGTCGTAGCCCAGCCGCACCAGCTTGGCGTTGTCGGTGGCGATGTAGGGCAGGCCTTCCGGGTAGCGCGACGCATCGGTGTAGGAGCCGCCCACCGCCACCACCGGCACGTTGACCTCGCGCAGCGCGGCGCAGACCTGGGGGTCGTCGAAGTCCGCGATGATGCCGTCGCCGCACCAGTCGGCCAGGCCGGTGAGCCGGCAGCGGAAGTCTTCCTCCATGAACAGATCCCAGCTGACGCGGGTCGAGGTCAGGTACGCGCCGACCCCGGCGATGATCTGGCGATCGTAGACCTTGTTCGCATTGAACAGCAGGGCAATGCGATGTACGCCGTGTGGAGTGCCCATGAGAAGCGCCCGTGTGGTTGCCGGGGCGCGCGGCAGCCATTCCGTCACGCCTGATCCAGGACAAGTCGAACATCGCCCGGAATACCCCCGGGTTTCCTGTCCGAGGCTAGCACGAGTGAATGGGGGCACAGGGGCATTTGCGGCGGGTGCAAAAGAAGAAACATCAGTCGCTCTGGGCAATATCGTAATTGCGCGGTCCCGGCCCTCGCCGCAGCATGAACCCGAGGTCGGCGGCGGCAGCGCCCTCGACACCCTCGATCCGCGGGCGTTCGTCGCCGCAACCGGCCCGGCCCGGTTGCGGGCCACGCGGCGGCACGGGGACTCGGGAATGCAGGTCGTGGTCCGCGCCGACGCGGGCCATGCGAAAGGAAATGTCATCGGCGGCCGGGACAGGCCGCCGGACGGGGCGGCGGCACCGGTCCGGCCGTGTCCCGACAGGCTCAACTTGAGGAAGTCACATGTCATATTTCGATTCCATCGCGCCGGTGCGTTACGAAGGGCCGGACAGCGAGCAGCCGCTGGCCTTCCGCCATTACGACGCCGGGCGGCGCGTGCTGGGCAAGACGATGGCCGAACACCTGCGCTTTGCCGTGTGCTACTGGCACACCTTCGTCTGGCCGGGCGCCGACATGTTCGGCCAGCCCACCTTCGAGCGCCCCTGGCAGACCGGCGGCGACGCGATGGCGATGTCGCTGGCCAAGGCCGACGCGGCCTTCGATTTCTTTTCCCGGCTCGGCGCGCCGTTCTACACCTTCCACGACACCGACGTGGCGCCGGAGGGGAGCAGCCTGCGCGAGTACGTGAACAACTTCGCGCAGATGCTGGACGTGCTCGAGCGCAAGCAGGAGCAGACCGGCATCAAGCTGCTGTGGGGCACCGCCAACCTGTTTTCCCACCCGCGCTACGCGGCCGGAGCGGCGACCAGCCCGCAGCCGGAGGTGTTCGCCTATGCGGCGACGCAGGTGTCGCACGCGATGGCGGCCACCCGGCGCCTGGGCGGGGCGAACTACGTGCTGTGGGGTGGACGCGAGGGCTACGACACCCTGCTCAACACCGACATCCGGCGCGAGCGCGAGCAGCTGGGCCGTTTCATGAACATGGCGGTCGAGCACAAGTACAAGCTCGGTTTCGACGGCGACATCCTGATCGAGCCCAAGCCGCAGGAACCGACCAAGCACCAGTACGACTACGACGTCGCCACCGTCTGCGGCTTCCTCAAGGACTTCGGCCTGGAAGGCGAGATCAAGACCAACATCGAAGGCAACCACGCGACCCTGGCCGGGCACTCGTTCCACCATGAGGTGGCCACCGCGATCGCGCTGGGCGTGTTCGGCAGCATCGACGCCAACCGCGGCGATGCGCAGAACGGCTGGGACACCGACCAGTTCCCCAACAGCGTGGAGGAATCCACGCTGGTGATGTACGAGATCCTCAAGGCCGGCGGCTTCGGCAAGGGCGGCCTGAATTTCGATACCAAGGTGCGCCGCCAGAGCAACACCCCGGCGGACCTGTTCCACGGCCATATCGGCGCGATGGACGTGCTGGCGCTGGCGTTGCAGCGCGCCGCCGGCATGCTGGAGCGCGACCTGCTGGGCGAGCTCAAGGCGCAGCGCTACGCCGCCTGGGACGGCGAACTGGGCCAGCGCATCATGGCCAGTGGAAGCAGCCTGGCCAGCGTCAGCGACGAGGCGCTGGCGCAGCAGTTCAATCCCCGCCACGTCAGCGGCGAGCAGGAGCGGCTGGAGAACCTGGTCACCCGCTTCATCCATGGCTGAGCGCATGCACCCGTCCGTGTGCCCGCGCGGGAGGCCGCACTGATGTTCGTCGGCATCGACCTGGGCACCTCCGGCGTGAAGGCCGTGCTGCTGGATCGCGACGGCACGCTGCGCGCCAGCGCGACCGCGCCGCTGACGTTGTCGCAGCCCCATCCGCGCTGGTCGGAGCAGGATCCCGAGCAGTGGTGGCAGGCCACGCGGGCGGCGATGGACCAGCTGATCCTGCAGGCCGTGCAGCATGGGCTGGCGCCCGCGGCGATCGAGGCGATCGGACTGACCGGGCAGATGCATGGCGCGACCCTGCTGGACGCGCAGGGGCAGGTGTTGCGTCCCGCGATCCTGTGGAACGACGGCCGCAGCGAGGCCGAGTGTGCCGAGCTGGAACGCGTGGCGGCGTTTCGTGCGATCACCGGCAACCTGGCAATGCCGGGGTTCACCGCGCCGAAGCTGCTGTGGCTGCGCCGGCATGAGCCGGAACTGTTCGGGCGCATCGACAAGGTGCTGCTGCCCAAGGATTACCTGCGCTACCGGTTGAGCGGCGACTTCGTCAGCGATCCCTCGGACGCGGCCGGCACGCTGTGGCTGGACGTGGGGCGGCGCGCCTGGAGCCCGGCGATGCTGGCCGCCTGCGGCCTCGACCAGGCGCAGATGCCGGGCCTGGCGGAAGGCTCGCGGGTGACCGGCTACCTGCGCGGCGACCTGGCGCGACGCTGGTCGATGGGCGAGGTGGCGATCGCCGCCGGCGGTGGCGACAACGCGGCCGGCGCCGTCGGCATGGGTGTGGTGCGGCCGGGTCAGGCGATGCTGTCGCTGGGCACGTCCGGCGTGTTCTTCGCGGTGTCCGACGGCTTCCATGCGCTGCCGCAACAGGCGGTGCACAGCTTCTGCCATGCGCTGCCCGATACCTGGCACCTGATGTCGGTGATGCTCAACGCCGCCAGCTGTCTGGACGTGGCCGCGCGGTGGGGCGGCTATGACGGCGTCGGCCGCATGCTGGAGGCCGCACAGGCCGCGCCGATGCAGGCGCAGCGGCCCTGGTTCCTGCCCTACCTCAGCGGCGAGCGCACGCCGCACAACGACGTGCATGCCGCCGGGCTGTTCTATGGACTGACCCCGGGCACGCGGCGCGAAGACATGGTGCATGCGGTGCTGGAAGGCGTCGGCCTGGGCCTGCTCGACGGCATAGAGGCGGTGCGGGCGGCCGGCGTGGACACCGGGCCGGTCAGCGTGATCGGTGGCGGCACGCGCAGCACGTACTGGTTGCAGATGCTGGCCGACATCCTCGGCCGACCGCTGCAGCTGCACAGCGGGGGCGACGTCGGTCCCGCGCTGGGCGCGGCGCGTCTGGCGCGCATGGCAGTGGACGGCGACGAGGACCCCGCCGCCGCCTGCCCGCCACCGCCGCTGCTGCAGGTGCTGCAACCGCACATGGACCGCCACCAGGACTATCTCGCGCGGCGCCAGCCGGTGTTTCGCGAACTCTACGCGCGGCTGAAGGGATTGCGCCGCGACGATCCCGCGGTGGACGGCCGCGGCCACGCGGCGTGAAGCCAGGCCGGATCCGTCGCGCTGGTACAGTCGATTCTTTGTCGGTCACGCAGAAACTCTATCCAGGGGAACAGGCATGAACGTTGCCGTCGCAACACAACAACAGAGCAGCGAAAATACCGGCTTCATCGTGCTGATCAGCCTGGTCGCCACCATCGGCGGCTTCCTGTTCGGCTTCGACAGCGGCGTCATCAACGGCACCGTCGAGGGACTGCAGAAGGCGTTCCACGCGGATTCCTTCGGTACCGGCTTCAATGTCGCCTCGATGCTGCTGGGATGCGCGGTCGGTGCGTTCTTTGCCGGACGCATGGCCGACCTGTACGGCCGCCGCAGCGTGTTGATCGTCGCGGCGCTGTGCTTCGTCGTCTCCGGCTGGGGCTCGGGCATCGCCGGGGCGTCCACCGCGTTCGTGATCTACCGGATCATCGGCGGGTTGGCCGTGGGTGCGGCCAGCGTGATGTCGCCGGCCTACATCAGCGAGGTGTCGCCGGCGCGCTATCGCGGCCGGCTCGCCACGGTGCAGCAGATCGCGATCATCTCCGGCTTGTTCGCCGCCTTCCTCAGCAACTATGCGCTGGCGGGCATCGCCGGGTCGTCGGTCAATCCCTTGTGGTGGGGCTTCGAGGCGTGGCGCTGGATGTTCTGGATCGAGATGATTCCGGCCGCGTTGTTCCTGCTGGCGCTGGTTGGCATTCCGGAGAGTCCGCGCTATCTGGTGGCCAAGGGTCGCAAGGAGCAGGCGCTGCAGGTGTTGACGCGCCTCTACGGCGAGTTCACGGCGCGGCTCACGTTGAGCGACATCCAGGGTTCGCTGGCAGCGGACCACCGCCCGCGACTGCGCGACCTGTTCGACCAGGCCCGCCGCCGGATCCGGCCGATCGTCTGGGTCGGCATCGGCCTGGCCACGTTCCAGCAACTGGTCGGCATCAACGTGGTGTTCTACTACGGCGCCGTGCTGTGGCAGGCGGTGGGCTTTTCCGAGAGCGACGCCCTGCTGATCAACGTGCTGTCCGGGGCGCTGAGCATCGGCGCCTGCCTGGTGGCGTTGATGCTGATCGATCGGATCGGACGCAAGCCGCTGCTGTGGATCGGCTCGGCCGGCATGACGGTGACCCTGGCCGTGGTCGCCTGTGCGTTCGCCAGTGCGGGCACGGGCGCCGGCGGCCAGCTGGCCTTGTCCGGGCCCATGGGCGTGCTGGCGCTGGTGGCGGCGAATGCCTACGTGGTGTTCTTCAATGTCTCCTGGGGCCCGGTGATGTGGGTGATGCTGGGCGAGATGTTCCCCAACCAGATCCGCGGCTCGGCACTGGCGGCCGCGGGCGCGGCGCAATGGACGGCGAACTTCCTCATCACCATCACCTTCCCGATCCTGCTTGCCGGCATCGGCCTGGCCAGCGCCTACGGCATCTACGCCCTCGCCGCGCTGCTGTCGGTGGTCTTCGTGCTCAAGTACGTCGACGAAACCAACGGCAAGGAACTCGAACAGATGCCGGGGTGACGAGCATGGTGGATACGTCCCGCCGAGACGTCTTCAAGATGATGCTGGTGGGTGCGGCAGCCGCACCGTTTTCGCTCAAGGCAGCCGCCCCCGTCGCGCGTGGCTCCGGTCAGGGGCAGGCGACGCGCTGGCGGCCCGGCATCGAAGGCCAGCGTCGCGCCGATCTGGGCGATGGAACCTACCTGAATCCGATTGTCGCGGGCGATCATCCCGATCCGACCATCCTCAAGGACGGCGACGACTACTACATGACGTTCACGCCGTTCCAGGCGTGTCCCGGCCTGGTCATCTGGCATTCCACCGATCTGCTCAACTGGGCGCCGTTGACGGCTGCGTTGAACAAGCCGCTCGGCAACGTCTTCGCGGCGGACCTGTGCAAGCACGCAGGCCGCTACTTCATCTACATCCCCGCCAGTGTGGGCGACGCGGGCTGGTCGATCCATGTGATCTGGGCGGACCGGATCGTCGGCCCATGGAGCGACCCGATCGACCTGAAGATCGCCGGATGCATCGATCCGGGGCATGTGGTGGGCGAGGACGGCAAGCGCTACCTGTTCGTCAACGGCATCCGCATGATCCGGCTCACCGACGACGGCCTGGCCACGGATGGCACGCTCGAACATGCCTATACCCCCTGGCGCTATCCGCAGGACTGGGTCGTCGAGGACTTTGCCCCCGAGGGACCGAAGTTGCTCCGTCATGGTGGCTGGTTCTATCTGGTCAGCGCCGTGGGCGGCACCGCGGGTCCACCCACCAGCCACATGGTGATCGCGGCGCGATCACGGTCGGTGCATGGCCCCTGGGAGAACTGCCCGCATAACCCATTGGTGCGTACGCAGTCGGTGGACGAGCCCTGGTGGTCGCGCGGCCACGCCAGCCTGGTCGAAGGACCGGGTGGCGACTGGTGGATGGTGTATCACGGCTACGAAAACGGCTTCCGCACCCTGGGCCGGCAAACCCTGCTGGAGCCGATGGAATGGACCGCCGACGGCTGGTTCCGGGCCACCGGCGGCGATCTCTCGCGACCCTTGCCGAAGCCACGAGGCGGCCGCAACGGGCCCTCGGGTCAGGCGTTGTCGGATGACTTCTCCGCCGACAAGTTCGGTGTGCAGTGGAGCCTTCACCATCCCCGGCCGGACGAGATGGGGCGGGTCCATTATCGACCGGACGGACTGCACCTGGACGCCAGCGGAAGCTCGCCGGCGGACAGCATGCCACTGACCTGCCTGCCCGGGGATCGCGCCTACGTCGCGGAAGTCACCCTGGAGCTTGTCGGCCAGGCCGAGGGCGGCCTGCTGTTGTTCTACAACCCGAAGGCGTTCGTCGGCATCGGATTTTCGCCGCATGCGCTGAAGACCTTCGAGTACGCCGCGGAGCTGGCTTGGATGCGTTCGCCGATCTCGACCTCCCGCGTGCGCATACGCCTGACCAATGACCGCAACGTCATCACGTTCCACTACTCGCACGACGGCGGCAAGACCTGGACGCTGCACGGACTTCGCATGGAAGTCTCCGGCATCCACCACAATGTCTTCGGAGAATTTCTCAGCTTGAGGATCGGCATCTACAGCGCCGGCGAAGGCAGCATCGTTCTGCGCGATTTCACCTATCGTGCGATCGACCCGGGCTGAACGAACGGCCGGGCCCCTCGATGATCGACGTCCATGCCTGCGGGCAGGTCGTCGCGAGGGTCCGACTCCGCTGCCGGCGAACCGCACCGGCAGCGGCTCCCCCGCATCGCGTCATCGCCGTTTTGCTGGCATGCAGCACGACCCGCCCGAAGTGCCTGCGGCCGCCTCCGCCGACCGGCGCGCGCACGCGTGCTGCGCACGCGATCACGACAGCGACTCGCGCGATCCCGGATTCTTCAGTGCCGGCGCGTGATCGCGACTTCATCGACGCGTGTGCCGGCTTGCCCGTACGCGCCCAGGCGCGATCGCGTCGGTGCATCGCCACCGAGCGAACGCGCACACGGAACGACCGGAATCGTCGCTGTTTTGCGGCGAACGCAAAAGAAGAAACGTGAGCCGCGCTGGACAATTTCGTAATTGCGCCCCCGCACCCGCCACCGCAGCATGCAACGCGTAACGCATCGCCGAGACCGTATGGCATGTTTCCGAGAGAAACGGGTGGTGCGTCCGCAAGAGTCACCCGGGGTATGCCGTTGCAGCCGAAGCCATCGTCGATGCGCCGGCCCGCGGTGAAAGTCCCGCGGTCAGCGAACAATCATGGGAGGGGCAACAGGTGAACGATCGGTCCAGCAACAGTGTTCGGCAACAGGGATCCGCGCAGCTGCGGCGCACGGGTCTTTCCATGGCCATTGCGATCAGTGTGGCGATGCTTTACCTGCCGGCACAGGCATCGGCACAGCAGGCCACGTCCGCCGCCGCCGGCAGTCAGGGCGTGGACCAGGCCGTCCCGTCGAAGGTCGCCGCCAGGAAGGCCAAGGCGGACCAGAAGAAGGCAGCGACCCAACTCGGCGAGGTCGTGGTGACCGGTATCCGTGCATCGGTCGAGAAGGCGCAGGACATCAAACGCGACGCCGACACCTTCGTCGATTCGTTATCCGCCACGGACATCGGCGCGCTGCCGGATCGCAGCGTCACTGAAACCCTGTCGCGCATTCCCGGCGTCACCATCGACCACTTCATCTCCCAGGGCGATCCGGAGCACTTCTCTGCCGAAGGCAATGGCGTGCAGGTGCGCGGCCTCACGCAGGTGCGTTCCGAATTGAATGGCGGCGACAGTTTCTCCGCCAACGGCGGGCGTGCCCTCAGCTTCCAGGACGTGCCGTCGGAATTGATGTCCGGCGTCGACGTCTACAAGAACCAGACGGCCGCGATGATCGAGGGCGGCCTGGGCGGCACGGTAAACCTGCGCACCTTCATGCCCTTCGACTTCCAGGGCCAGAAGGTCGCCGCTTCGGTCAGCGAGAACTATGGCAACTTCGTCAAGAAGTACAAGCCGTCCGCCTCGGTGCTCTACAGCAATCGCTGGCACACCAGCCTCGGCGAAATGGGCTTCCTCGTCGATCTCGCCGATTCCCGCCTGGCCACGCGTACCGATGGCCTGTTCGTGCGTCCGTTCTTCAAGAACGCAGGCGGCACCTGGGTGCCGCGCGGCGCCGACTGGCGCACCTTGCTCTACGATCGCAAGCGCGATGGCGCCTACATGGCCTTCCAGTGGCGTCCCAGCGACAATCTCGACCTTTACGCCACCGCGTTCCAGAGCAAATACCACGAAGTCTGGGACGAGGATGCGATCTTCGTGAGCAACGACCCGACGCAGGTGATGGTGGATCCCAGCCAGCCCAGCGAAATCAATGGTGGCGTGTTCCAGTCCGGTCGCCTCACGCAGAATGGCGGCATGCCGATGGGCACCGACATCCGCGCATCCAGCAGCCACTCCAAGACCACGGACTTCTCCACCGGGATGAAGTGGCGGCTGGGCACGAGCACCGAAGTCACGAGTTCGTTGCAGTTCGTCAGGGCCACCACCAACAGTCTGGATTCCACGGTGGCCCTGGGCACGAACGTGCCCTACATCGACGTCGCCCTGAACGGCAGCAGCCCGCCGCACATCGGCGTCGATTCCGCCTTCACCGGGGACCCCGCCAATTACTACTGGGGGTTCACCATGGATCACCAGGTTCAGAACTATGCGAAAGAACTGGCCTGGCGCGCCGACATCGATCACAGCTTCGCCGACGGGTTCGTGCAGGGGCTGAAGGGAGGCGTGCGCCTGACCAACCGCTATGCCAACAACATCGATACCGGCTACAACTGGAAGCCCGTGTTCCAGACCTGGATGCAATATTGGGCGTTGCCCGGCGGCGTTCCGCTGCCCGGCCTGGACTTGAACGGCACGGTCAATACCAGCCTGGTGCACCTGGACAAGTTCAACAATTTCTACAAGGGCGGCGCCGGCATACCCGGTGCGTTCTATGCACCGCTGCTGTCGACCGCGCTGGGCTACCCGACCAGCTACCAGGACATCCACGCCGCCGCCGATCCGTTCTACACCTGCTGCTATGCCGGCACGTACCAGAACACGGTGCTCGATGCTGCGCACACCAATGTCCAGCACGAAAAGACCTACGCGGCGTACGGCATGCTCGAATTCGGGGTGGACGATGCCCATCTGAGCGGCAACGTCGGCGTGCGTGCGGTGAGGACCACGAATGCCGGCCAAGGCTTTCTGGTGTTTCCCAACCAGCCGTTGGCGCCCTATCTGGGCGCAGGCCAGACCGCTCCCATCAACGCCCGCAACGAGTACACCGACATCCTGCCCAGCTTGAACCTGAAGTGG
This sequence comes from Rhodanobacter ginsengisoli, assembly GCF_042657065.1. Taxonomy (NCBI): domain Bacteria; kingdom Pseudomonadati; phylum Pseudomonadota; class Gammaproteobacteria; order Lysobacterales; family Rhodanobacteraceae; genus Rhodanobacter; species Rhodanobacter ginsengisoli. Next base: position 291,625 of record NZ_JBHSNF010000004.1, on the reverse strand, counting down.
GAGTTCGCTCCGAACCTGATCACGCGGTTTGCCTTTTCCAAGGCGATTGCGCGGCCGGACTTCAGCCAGATGCAGGCCTATCAGATTCTCAATGCCGACGTGCTGTCAGGCTATACGCCGCCGCCCGGCACCACCACCCTGCCGCTCGACAAGCTGACCCTGACTGGCAATTCCAACAGCAATCCGTACCTGACGCCGATGAAGGCGAACCAGTTCGATCTGTCGCTGGAGTGGTATTTCGATCCGGACCGCGGCGGCATGGCCTGGGTCAACTTCTTCCACAAGGGGATACGCGACTATTTCCGCAACGAGTCGCGGTTCGTGACGTATCCAGGTGTCGACGGCAACAACTATCAGTATCTGATCACCCGTCCGGTGAACGTCGGCAAGGCGACGATCGATGGCGTGGAAATCGGCTGGAACGAGTTCTTCGATTTCCTGCCGGTCAAGGGCTTCGGCATGTCGGCGAACTACACCTACATCCGCAGCAGGACCCATGTGCCGAACGACACCACGGCGGTGCCGGTGGATACGGATGGTTCCGGGTACGGCAGCCTCCCGGCGGATGGCCTGTCGAGGGATTCCCTCAATGTCGCCGGCTTCTACGAGCACGGTCCGTGGCAAATCCGGCTGGCCTACAACTGGCGCAGCCAGTATCTGCTGTCGATCGGTCCGAACGGCTACAACGGGACCGACAACAACATTCCGTGGAAGCTGCCGGTATTCGCCGACGCCTACGGACAGCTGGACGGTTCGATCTTCTACTCGTTCAACGAACACGTGAAGCTCGGCCTGGAGATGAACAACCTCAACAACGCCGAACAGCGCACGATCATGTATCAGAACGCATCCGGCAAGCACATCACTTCCTGGTACGTGAACGACACCCGTTATGCACTGACGCTGCGCGCGACGTTCTGATCGTGCAGTGCCCGAGCAGTCGATCGGGGTTCCGGCATGGGGCGGGGCATCCAGGGTTGGGTGCCTTGCCGGGCGCCGGAAGAAACCCGCCGCGTTCCGGCATGTTCAGCGCGTAGGGCGTGTGGGCAGATACGCATGCATGTATCCACGCGATGGGGTCGGTCGGGTGGTATCCCGCGCGGTCATCCAGCACACATGAGGGAAGCGGAATGAAACGATTCATGCTTGGGGTGATCTGCACGCTGGCGTGCCAAATGGCTGCCGCATCCGTCGTGGTGAAGGAAATCAGCTATCGCGGCGACGATGGCGGCCCGGTGCCGTCGCCGACGCAATACCGCAATCCGGTGCTGACGGGCTTCTACCCCGATCCGTCCGTCACCCGGGTCGGTGATGATTTCTACCTGGTCAACTCCACGTTCGGCTACTTTCCCGGGCTTCCGGTCTTCCACAGCCGGGATCTGGTCGACTGGACGCAGCTGGGCAATGCGATCGACCGGCCCGACCAGATCCATTACGGCCACGGCGAATTGACCGGCGGGTTGTTCGCCGCCTCGATCAGCCACTACGGCGACACGTTCTACATCACGAACACCTGCTTCTATTGCGACAAGGGCAATTACCTCATCACGGCGAAGAATCCCGCCGGGCCGTGGTCGAACCCCGTCTGGCTGGGATTCGAAGGGATCGATCCCTCCCTGTTTTTCGACCAGGACGGCACCGCGTGGGTGGTGAACAACGGCATGCCTGAGGGGAAGCCCCGCTACGAAGGGCATCGCGCGATCTGGATCCAGCAACTCGACCTCGCCTCGATGAAGTTGATCGGACCGCGCAAGGTGCTGGTGGATGGCGGCGCGAATCCCGCCACCCAGCCGCAATATGTCGAGGGCCCGCACCTGTTTCGCCATGGCGGCTACTACTACCTGAACACGGCCGAGGGCGGTACCGGCGAACAGCATGCCGAGATGATTTATCGCAGCCGCAAGATCACCGGCCCGTACCTGCCGTGGGATGGCAATCCGATACTGACCCAGCGTGACCTTGCGCCTGGCCGGCCGCATCCGGTGACGTCGACGGGGCATGCGCAGCTGGTCGAGTTGCAGGACGGATCCTGGTGGGCGGTGTTCCTGGGAACGCGACCTTATCGTGGGAACCAGTACAACCTGGGCCGCGAGACCTTTCTGCTGCCGCTGACATGGCACGACGGCTGGCCCGTGATCCTGCCGCACGGCAAGTCGGTTCCCCTGGTGGAACAGCGACCCGACTTGCCCCGCGAGGCGCAAGCGGTGCCGATGAACGGGCCGTTCCACTGGACCGAGCGCTTCCGCGCGCCGAGCTTGCCCATGCAGTGGATGACGCTGCACCCGCCAAGCAGGCGCTGGTTTGCCACCGGCAGTGAAGGCCTTCGCATCCAGCCTTCAGCGGTGCCGCTGGGCGACGACACATCCGCCCAGCCGGCCTATGTGGCGCATCGGCTGCAGCATCACCGGGCCACGATCGATGCCCGGTTCGATGTGCGCGGGCTCGAGCCCGGCGAACAGGCGGGACTCGCCATGTTGCAGAACGAAACCCATTTCTACGCGGCGGGCCTCGTCCGCCACGAGTCGGGCGACGTGCTGGAGTTGGATCGGCGCGCGAGCAAGGACGATCCGCTTGCGGGTGTCGCGCTCGGCCACGTCGACTTGCCCGGCAAGACCACCGCTGTCTCCATCCGTTTCAAGGTGGATGGTCCGCGCCTGGACGTCCTTTACGCCGTCAACGCAGGCGGCTGGCACGTACTGCGGCGGGGGCTGGACGCCAGCCTGCTGAGCGCCGCAACGGCAGGCGGTTTCATCGGTGCCACGTTCGGTCCCTACGCCTGGCTGCAGTCAACGAGAAGCGCCAGCTTGCAGAAGACACATGGTGATTGAGCGGTACCGTGCGTGCGCGGCATGGCGGCGACGATGCCGCCATGCCGCGCGGCGTCGTTGAAGACTTCAGCCGCGAATGGCAGCGGAGAAAGAGGAACGCGGGCAAGGCCTGCTTGTCGAGAGCACGCTCGTGCGAAGCCTCATCGCGTGCCGTCGCAAGCGTTCGATGAGAGTAAACGAGCGCCGATTGCGGCAAGCGCAAAAGAAGAAACGCCAGTCGATCTGGCTGATTTTGTAATTGCATCTCTGCGCCCGCAACCGGAGCATGTTCCTTGCACCGTTCGGACCGTTTCGCGCACTTCATGGCAAGGCAGGTCGCGCGCATGGACGAGCCCATCCCGGGAACGCTGTGGTCACCCAGGCCATCGCTGGTGAGCGGGTCGGCATGTTCAATCCTTGCAGTCAGCAAACCATCGTCGGAGGGGAATCAAGTGAACGACCGGTTCGGCATCACCGCTGCTGACGAAATGATGCGCCCTCCAACGAAAAGCGCCCTTGTTCGTCTGGGCTCCCGCTGCCTGTTGATGCTCTGTCTGCTGGTATCGCTGCCAGTCGCTGCGCAAGGGGTTCCGTACGCATGGCACAGCGTGCGCATCGGTGGCGGCGGATACGTCAGTGGGCTGGTGTTCCACCCGACGGAGAAGGGGCTCTACTACGCACGCACCGACGTCGGCGGCGCCTACCGCTGGGATGAGCCGACGCGGCGATGGATTCCGCTGACCGACTGGCTCGGTGCCGACGACAGCAACCTCGACGGCATCGACAGCCTCGCGCTGGACCCGCACGACACCGGCCGCGTCTATCTGGCCGCCGGCACGTACACCAACGCCGCCACCGGCAACGCCGCGGTCCTGCGCTCGCACGATCGCGGCCGCACGTTCCAGCGGGTCGATCTGCCGTTCAAGCTGGGCGGCAATGAACTGGGCCGCGGCAATGGCGAGCGCCTGGCGGTGGATCCGAACGACGGCCGCATCCTGTTCCTCGGCTCGCGCACGGCGGGACTGTGGCGCAGTGCCGATCACGCGGCGCACTGGGCGCGCGTGGGCAGCTTTCCGGCGGTGGCGACGTCGCTGGCCGCCACCGCGGCCAACAGCTGGCGACGGCAGTCGATCGGCATCGTGTTCGTGGTGTTCGATCCGGCCAGCGGAAAGCCGGGCCGGCCGACGCCGGTGCTGTATGCCGGCGTGTCCACGCGCCAGACCAGCCTGTTCCGCTCGACCGATGGCGGCGCGCACTGGAGCGCCGTGCCCGGTCAGCCCACCGGCCTGCGCCCGAGCCACATGACGCCCGGGCCCGATGGCAACTATTACCTGACTTATGGCGACGAGCCCGGGCCGGACCAGATGCACGACGGCGCGGTGTGGAAGTTCAGCCCGCCCGATGGGCGCTGGACCGACATCACGCCGATCCCCCGCCACGGACAGCCGAGCGGCTTCGGCTGGGGCGACGTCGCGGTGGACGCGCACGACCCGAACATCTTGCTCGCCACCACGTTCTGCCATTACACGCCGTACGACGAGATCTACCGCAGCACCGACGGTGGCCGGCACTGGGCCGCGGTATTCCCGCGCTCCTCGTTTGATCATTCGAATGCGCCATGGACGCGCGACCATCACCCACACTGGATGAGCGACATCGCGATCGATCCATTCGATCCGGACCACGTGCTGTTCGTCACCGGCTACGGCATCTGGGCCTCGCGCAACATGCGCGCGTTCGACCACGGCGGCACGGTGGACTGGTGGTTCCAGGACACCAACCTGGAAGAGACCGTGCCGCTGGGTCTGGCCAGTCCCGCCGCGGGGGCGCACCTGCTCAGCGCGGTCGGCGACCTGGACGGCTTCCGCCATGACGATCTCGATGTCGCGCCGTTGCAGTTCGCTACGCCGCCGCGCTACGCGAATGGCTACAGCATCGACGTGGCCGGGCAGGCACCGCAGGTGGTCGTGCGCACCGGGCGCATCCGCGATGCGTCCGGCGCGGTACGCGCCGCGTACTCGCTGGACGGTGCGAAGAGTTGGCGCGCGTTCGCCAGCGAGCCCGGCGGGCAGGGTGAGGGCAGCATCGCGGTCGCCGCCGGCGGTCGCGGCGCGCTGTGGTTTCCGCACGATGCCGGCAACGGCTACATCACGCACGACTGGGGCCGGCACTGGCGCGCGGCCGACGGCTTGCCGAAGGCGGCGCGCGTGTTCGCCGACCGCGTCGATCCGCAGCGCTTCTATGCCCAGGACCTGCATGGTGGCGGCCTGTTCGTCAGCCGCGACGGCGGGCTGCATTTCGCGCCGATCGGTGGCCGGCTCGATGCGATCGCCCACGCGTCCTACCAGCCGCCGCAACGTCCCACCGACGCGACGGCGTATGCGCTGCCAGGCCATGCGGGCGAGCTGTACCTGATCAGCGCGCGCGCCGGTGTGGTGCACGGGCGTGCCGACGGCACGGTGCTGTGGCAGAGCCGCACGATCGATGCGGCCGACTCGCTGGGCTTCGGCAAGCCCGCGCCGGGGCGCGACGAGCCGACCCTGTTCCTGGCCGGCAAGGTGGCCGGCCGGCGCGGCCTGTTCCGCTCGACCGACAGCGGCGCGCACTGGCTGCGGATCAACGACGACACCCACCGGTACGGCGAGATCGGTCACGTCACCGGCGACCCGCGCCGGTTCGGCCGGGTGTATTTCGCCACCGGCGGGCGCGGGATCTTCTACGGCGACCCGGCCGTGTCCCGCCCGGGCAGCGCCGCGTCCACGCACACGGAGACACCATGAATCGCATTCGCACGAACTCACTCCCCGTTCGCTGTCTCGTCGCCTTGCTGCTGGCCGTGCCATTGGCCGCGCAGGCGCGTGTCGAGCTGCCGCTGATTTTCGGCGATGGTGCCGTACTGCAGCGCGACCAGCCGATGCGGGTATGGGGCTGGAGCGCGCCGCGGGCCCGCGTGCGGGTGCAGTTCGACCATAGCAAGGCCGACGTCAGCGCGGACGCCGCGGGTCGCTGGCACGCCCGGCTGCCGGCGCATGCCGCGGGTGGCCCGTTCACGCTGAGCGTGCGCAGCGGCAACGACGAGACCGTGTCGCACGACCTGCTGGTGGGCGACGTGTATCTCGCCTCGGGCCAGTCGAACATGGAGTTCGAGCTGTACAAGGCGCGCAACGCCGTCGCCGAAATCGCCCACGCCACCGACGGCGCGATCCGCCAGATCAAGATTCCCGACAGCTGGAGCACCCAGCCTGCCGATCATCTGCCGGGCAGCCACTGGGTCGCCGCCTCGCCCGACACCGCGGCGCAGTTCTCGGCGGTCGCGTATTTCTTCGCCCGCGAGATCCGTGCCGACCAGCACGTGCCGATCGGCATCATCAACGACAACTGGGGCGGCAGCCGGATCGAGCCGTGGATGGATGCGGCCACGGCCGGTGTGAAGCCCGCGGCGATCGAGGCGCGTATCCAGCGCGAGAACGCTGCCCAGGCCAGGCTGATGGCCGGCACGCGCCAGCGCCTGGCGCGCTGGACGGGCGTGCTGGAGGCGACTGGAGCCGACCCCGATCAGGCGCGCTACGCCGCCGCCGATCTGGACGAACACGACTGGACCCCGATCGCGGTGCCGGCCCTCTGGGAGTCGCAAGGCTACGACGGCATGGACGGGGTCGCCTGGTACCGCACCCATTTCACGGTGAGCGCGGCCGAAGCGGCGCAGGGTGTGACGCTGGATCTGGGCATGATCGACGACTCCGATTTCAGCTGGGTCAACGGCACCCTGATCGGCCAGACCGACAATGCCTGGAATCACCTGCGACACTATCGCGTGCCGCCGGCCGCGCTGCATGCGGGGCGCAACACGCTGGCGATCCGGGTCGACGACCTGGGCGGGGGTGGCGGCGTGCATGGCGAACCGGCCGATCTCGCGATCCAGCCGGCGGGCGGCCAGCCGCGCCGCCTTGCCGGGCCGTGGCTGTTCCGCCCGGAAGCGGTTCGGCTGGTGGCGACCGAGCAGAAGAACCAGATACCGACCCTGCTGTACAACCGCATGATCCATCCGCTGCTGCCGCTGTCGCTGCGCGGCGTGCTCTGGTACCAGGGCGAGGCCAACACGGCCGATGAGGATGCCTTCGTCTATCGCGACCAGTTCAAGGCGTTGATCCGCCAGTGGCGGCGCGATTTCGACCAGCCGGACCTGCCGTTCCTGTGGGTGCAGCTGGCCAACTTCAAGCAGGGCGCCGATACCGCCACCACCAGTGGCTGGGCGATGTTGCGCGAGTCGCAGTCCGCCGCGCTGGTGCTGCCGCATACGGCGCAGGCGGTGACCATCGACGTGGGCGATCCGGACACGATCCATCCCACCAACAAGCAGGCCGTGGGCCATCGCCTGGCGCTGGCCGCGCGCCACGTGGTCTATGGCGAGTCGCTGCTGTACAGCGGCCCGGTATACCGCGCGATGACGGTGGAAAACTCCGCGATCCGGCTGCACTTCGCCACGGCCGGCAGTGCGCTGCGGGCGCGCGGCGAGGCGCTGGCGGGCTTCACCATCGCCGGCGCCGACCGGCATTTCCATCCGGCGCGGGCACGCATCGAGGGCGACGATGTGGTGGTGCAGGCTGCCGACGTCGGCGCACCCGTCGCGGTGCGCTACGGCTGGAGCGAGAACCCGGTCGACGCCAACCTCGTCAACGCCGCCGGCCTGCCGGCCTCGCCATTCCGCACCGACTCGTGGTGATCCCGATGCCAACGTCCCTCTTTCGCCGCGGCCTGTCGTCCGCGCTGCTTGCCGTCGTCCTCGCCGGCAGTGGCCTCGCCCATGCTGCCACGCCGCCGCCGAAGATCGTCAGCGCGCACGGTCGCCACGAGCTGCTGGTCGACGGCAAGCCGTTCCTGATGCTGTCGGCCCAGGTCAACAACTCCAGCGCCTGGCCGGCGATGCTGCCCAAGGTGTGGCCGGCGATCGAGGCGATCCACGCGAACACGGTGCAGGTGCCGATCGCGTGGGAGCAGATCGAGCCGGTCGAGGGCAGGTTCGATTTCAGCTTCCTGGATACGCTGGTGACCCAGGCGCGCGAACACGACGTGCGGCTGGTGCTGCTGTGGTTCGCCAGCTGGAAGAACAACGGCCCGAATTACGCTCCGGCCTGGGTCAAGCTGGACAACCGGCGCTTTCCACGGGTGCTGAAGAAGGACGGCAGCTCGCTCAATTCGCTGTCGCCGTTCGGCGCGAACACGCTGGCCGCCGATCGCGCCGCCTTCGTGGCGCTGATGACGCATCTGCGCCAGCTCGACGGCGATCGCCACACCGTGATCATGCTGCAGGTGGAGAACGAGTCGGGCACTTACGGCAGCGACCGCGATCATTCGGCAGCCGGCGACCGCCTGCTGCAGTCGCCGGTACCGGCGGCCGTGCGGAACAAGACCGGCAAGCCGGCGGGCAGCTGGCAGCAGGTCTACGGCAAGGACGCGGCGGAGTTCTCCTACGCCTGGGCGGTCGCGCACTACATCAATCAGGTCGCCGCCGCGGGCAAGGCCGTCTACGACCTGCCGATGTACGCCAACGTGGCGCTGCGCGACCCGTTCCATCCGGGGCCGCCCGGCGGCTACGCCAGCGGCGGGCCGACCGACAACGTGCTCGGCATCTGGCGCGCGGCGGCGCCGTCGCTGGACCTGCTGGCGCCGGACATCTACATGCGCGAGTACGCGAAATACACCACCGTGCTGGACCGCTACGCGCGCGCCGACAACCCGCTGTTCGTCGGCGAAACCGGCAACGACCTGCCGTACGCGCGCTACCTGTTCGCCGCGCTGGGCCATCAGGCGATCGGCTTCTCGCCGTTCGGCATCGACTACACCAAGTATTCGAACTGGCCGCTGGGTGCGCGGGTGATCGACGCGGACACGATCCAGCCGTTCGCCGCCAACTACGCCTTGATCGCGCCGATGCAGAGCCTGATCGCCGGGCTGAGCTTCGAAGGCAAGGTGTGGGGCGTGGCCGAACCGGAGCAGACCCACGAGCAGACGCTGGACCTGGGCGACTGGCGCGTGCACGTCGGCTACGGCCAGCCGCAGTTCGGCATGGATGCGCCCACGGGCAACGCGCAGCCGCTGGGCGGCGTGTTGATCGCCCGACTCGGCAAGAACACATACCTGGTCACCGGCTACCACGCGCGGGTCAACTTCCTGCCGCCGAAGGGTCACGACGGCGAGCACTTCCTGTTCGAACGAGTGGAGGAAGGCCATTACGACGTCGACGGCCAGTGGCAGTTCGTGCGCGAGTGGAACGGCGACCAGACCGATTACGGACTCAATTTCACCAGCCAGCCGCAGGTCCTGCGGGTCACGCTGGCGACGTACTGAAGGGATGTACCGCATGCGCTTGAAGCCACTTTGCCTGACCCTGCTGCTCTGCCTCGGTACGAGCGGCGCCGTGCAGGCCGCCCCGCCCGCTCCGACGGGTCCGGTCGCGGACTCGCCGGCCATCGAGCACCGCGTCGATATGATGCTCGCGAAACTGAGCCTGACGCAGAAGGTCGAGCTGATCGGGGGCGAGGACAACATGTTCATCCGCGCCGAGCCGGCGATCGGACTGCCCCGTCTCCAGATGTCGGATGGCCCGTTCGGTGTGCGCTCGGTGGGTCCGTCGACGGCCTACATGGCCGGCGTGGGGTTGGCCGCCTCGTGGGACCCGGCGCTGGCGCAGCGGGTGGGCGAGGCGATGGGGCGCGATGCGCGCGCCCGCGGGGTGAACTTCTTCCTCGGCCCGGGCGCGAACATCCATCGCGCACCGCAGAACGGCCGCAACATGGAGTACTACAGCGAGGATCCGTTCCTCGCCGGCAGCATGGCGGTCGGCTTCATCGACGGCATCCAGAGCCAGGGCGTGGTGGCCACGATCAAGCATTTCGTGGCGAACAATTCCGAATACGACCGCCGCCACCTCGACACCCGCATCGACGAACGCACCCTGCACGAGATCTATCTGCCGGCGTTCGAGATGGCGGTGAAGCAGGCGCACGTCGGCGCGGTGATGAGCAGCTACAACCTGGTCAATGGCGACTATCTCAGCGAGAACCATGCGATCAGCGAGGACATCCTGAAGCAGGACTGGGGCTTCGACGGCATCTTCATGTCCGACTGGGGCGCCGCCCACGACGGCATCAAGTCGTTCGACGCCGGGCTCGACCTGGAGATGCCCTCGGCCGAGGCGATGTCGCCGCAACGGCTGTTGCCGCTGCTGAAGGACGGCAAGCTGTCGCGTGCCGTACTCGACGACAAGGTGCGCCGGATCCTGCGCACCGCGCTGCGCTTCGGTTTTCTCGACCGCCCGCAGAAGGAGTTGTCGCAACCGCTGTTCAGCCTCGTCAGCGACGCGGTGGCGCTGCAGTCCGCGCGCGAGGGGCTGGTGCTGCTGAAGAACGCGCATCACGCGCTGCCGCTCGATGCCTCGAAAATCAGGACCATTGCGGTGATCGGTCCGAATGCCTTCCCCGCGATCAGCAGCGCCGGCGGCAGTTCGCACGTCGATACGTTCGAGGCGCAGAGCGTGCTCAGCGGGATCACCCATCAGCTCGGCGACAAGGTGCGCGTGCTGTACAGCCGCGGGTTGCCCTCGCCGGACGAGGTCTTCAAGCAGTCGAGCTTCGTCAGCCCGGACGGCGGCAAGGGCCTGCAGCGGCAGACGTTCGCCAACGCCGATTTCCGGGGCAAGCCCGGCGCGACCGCGACGGACGAGCACGTCGACCAGTGGAAGCCGGAGCTGTGGACCACCCCGGCCACCGAGCGCCAGAGCATTCGCTGGAGCGGCAGCTTCGTGCCCACCCACAGCGGCAGGTATCTGTTTCTCACCGCGGCGGCCAGCCTGGATTCCTACCGCTTGTTGGTAGATGGCAAGCCGGTGATCAGCCAGCCGCAGCGCGAAGGCCAGGCGCCGCTGTACGCCACGCTCGATCTGACGGCCGGCAAGCCAGTGACGATCCGTCTCGACTACCGGCCCGACGTGAGTTACAGCCGCATGGGCCTGGGCGTGATCGCGCTGGACGATTTGATCTCGCCGGACGCGCGCAAGATGGCGGCGATGGCGGACGCGGCGGTGGTCGCGGTCGGTTTCGATCCCACTTCCGAGAGCGAGGCGTTCGATCGCACGTTCCAGTTGCCGTGGGGCCAGGACGCCCTGATCGAGGCGGTGGCCGCGGTGAACAAGAAGACCATCGTGACCGTGAACTCCGGCGACGCGTATGCCACCGACGGCTGGCTGGACAAGGTGCCGGCCTTGCTGCAGAGCTGGTATCCGGGCCAGGAAGGCGGTCGCGCGATCGCCGAGGTGCTGTTCGGTGCGCATACGCCGGAAGGCAAGTTGCCGATCAGCTTCGGTCGCGAGTGGAAGGACAATCCCACCCATGATTTCTACGATGCACCGGCGCATCCCGCCGGCACGAATCCCGGGGTGACATACGGCGAGGGCGTGTTCCTCGGGTATCGCTGGTATGCGACGTATCCGGACAAGCCGCAGCCGCTGTTCGCATTCGGCTACGGACTCTCGTACACGAGCTTCGCGTTCGGCAAGCTCAGCGTGTCGCCGGCATCGGCGAAGGTCGGCGATACGGTCACCGTCTCGTTCGACGTCACCAACACCGGTTTGCGCGATGGCGCCGAGGTGGCCCAGGTCTACGTGGGCGATCCGTCGGCGAAGCTGGCGCGGCCCGCACGCGAGCTGAAGGCATTCCGCAAGGTGCAGTTGAAACCGGGACAGACCACCCACGTCAGCCTGACTCTGGACCGACGTTCGTTTGCCTACTACGACGTCGGCAAGCATGGCTGGCAGGTCGATCCGGGTCGTTTCACCGTTTACGTCGGCGACGCCTCCAACCACACACCGCTGTCAGCCAGCCTGACCCTGGGAGACTGAATCATGCATCGCCTTTCCATCCCCATGCTGGCCGCTGCGCTGACCGTCGCGTTGATCTCGGGCTGCAGCAGCCATGCCGATCCGACAGGCGCCCAGGCGCCGGCCAATGCCGCCACACCGCAGGCCACATTCCAGAAAATCGCCGACGGGGTGATAGTCGGTGTCGGCGGCGCCGCGAAGCAGGTGCGCCTGCAGGTGGTCAGCGACAAGATCATCCACGTGACCGCGATCCCGGCTGGGTCGTTCGATCTGCCGAAGAGCCTGATGGCGGTGAAGACCGGTGGCGACCCGCACTTCACTGCCAGCAGCGAGACCGGCCACGTACGCCTGAAGACGGCCGAGCTGACCGCCGATGTGGCGACCGCGACCGGCGCCGTCACCTTTTTCGGCAAGGACGGCAAGCTGATTCTCGCCGAGCAGCCGAAGGGGCGCAGCTTCACCCCGGAAACCGTGCAGGGCCAGTCGTTCTACGCCGTGCGCCAGCAGTTTGCCTCGCCCGACGACGAGGCGTTCTACGGCCTGGGCCAGCACCAGAAGGGCACGATGAACTACAAGGGCAAGGACGTCGAGCTGGCCCAGCACAACATGGACATCGGCATTCCGTTCGTGGTCTCCAGCCGCAACTACGGCCTGCTGTGGGACAACAACTCGATCACCCGCTTCGGCGATCCGCGTCCGTACCAGATGCTCGACCAGCAGCTGAAGCTGTTCGACGCCGACGGCAAGCCCGGCGGCTTCACCGCGAACTACTACGTCGACGGCAAGCTCAAGCTCAGCCGCGACGAATCCGCGGTCAATTACGAGTACATCAAGGATCTCAAGCGCTGGCCCGCCGAGCTCATCGACGCCAAGGGCATCACCGGCGGTCCGGGTCAGACGGTGGAATGGAAGGGCGAAGTGGCATCCGACGTCGCCGGCCTGCACAAGTTCCGGTTGTATGCGAGCGGCTATTTCAAGCTGTATGTCGACGGCAAGCTGGTGCTGGATGACTGGCGCCAGAACTGGAACCCGTGGTACCGCAACTTCTTCGTGCAGATGAAACCCGGCGAGAAGCATGCGATCCGCATCGACTGGACACCGCAGTCGGGCTACATCGCGCTCGATCACCAGGACCCGCTGCCCGCTGCCGAGCAGAACGAACTGTCGCTGTCCTCCGAACTGGGCCATGCGGTCGACTACTACTTCATCGACGGCAACAACCTGGACGATGTGATCGCCGGCTATCGCGACGTCACCGGCAAGTCGGTGATGCTGCCGCGCTGGGCCTACGGTTTCTGGCAGAGCCGCGACCACTATGAAACGCAGGCGCAGTTGCTCGGCGTGCTGAAGCGCTACCGCGAGCTCAAGCTGCCGCTGGACAACATCGTGCAGGACTGGCGCTACTGGAAGGACGACGCCTGGGGTTCGCACCGGTTCGACGAGTCGCGCTACCCCGATCCGAAAGCGATGATCGACCAGGTGCATGCCGAGCACGCGAACCTGATGATCTCGGTGTGGCCGAAGTTCTATCCGACCACGAAGAATTACCAGGAGCTCGACGCGAAGGGCGCGATGTACCGGCGCAATGTCGAGCTCGGCACCAGGGACTGGGTCGGCCCGGGCTACCTCAACTCCTTCTACGATCCGTATTCGGCCGAGGGACGCCAGATCTACTGGCGGCAGATCCGCGAGAACCTGGGCGACCTCGGCATCGACGCGTGGTGGATGGACGCCACCGAGCCGGACATCACCTCCAACACCAGCATCGCCGAGCGCAAGCTGCTGATGGGACCGACCGCGCAAGGGCCGGGTGCGGCGTTCTTCAATTCCTATTCGCTGATGACGACCAGCGCGGTCTACCAGGGCAGCCGTGACAGCTACCCGGACAAGCGCGTGTTCATCCTCACCCGCTCCATGTTCGCCGGCGAGCAGCGCAACGCGGCGGCGGGCTGGAGCGGCGACGTGGTGGCGCGCTGGAGCAACCTGCGCGACCAGATCTCGGCGGGCATCAACTTCTCGCTGTCGGGCGTGCCGAACTGGACCACCGACATCGGCGGCTATGCGCTGGAGGCACGTTACGAGAAGCCCGACGCGAAGAACCTGCAGGAATGGCGCGAGCTCAACCTGCGCTGGTTCCAGTTCGGCAGCTTCATGCCGCTGTTCCGCTCGCACGGGCAGGGCGTGTACCGCGAGATCTTCAACCTCGCGCCGGTCGGCTCCGAGGTCTACGACGCGCTGGCCTGGTACGACCGGCTGCGCTATCGCCTGATGCCGTACATCTACACGCTGGCCGGCGACACCTACTTTCGCGATGGCACGATCATGCGCGGGCTGGTGATGGACTTCCCGCACGACATCAAGGTGCGCGACATCAACGACGAGTACATGTTCGGACCGGCCTTCCTGGTCGCGCCGGTCACCGCATACCAGGCGCGCAGCCGCGAGGTCTACCTGCCGGCCGGCAGCGCCTGGCACGACTTCTACACCGGCAAGCGCTACGACGGTGGCGTCACGATCGAGGCCGATGCACCGCTGGCGCGGATGCCGCTGTTCGTGCGCGCCGGCGCGATCGTGCCGACCGGCCCGGCGATCCAGTACACCCACGAGAAGCCCGACGCGCCGATCACCCTGACCATCTACACCGGCGCCGACGGCTCGTTCTCGCTGTACCAGGATCAGGGCACCACCTACGACTACGAGCACGGGGCGTACTCGCGCATACCCCTCAGCTACGACGAGGCCAGCGGCACGCTGCACATCGGCCCGCGCGAGGGCAGCTATCCCGGCATGCCGGCGCAACGTCACTTCAACATCCGCTGGATCTCCGGCCCCACGCCCACGGCAGTGGATTTCGATGCGCCGGCGACCCAGGACGTCGACTACCGCGGCGCGGCGATCAGCGTCCACAGGAAGCCGCCAGCGCAATGAACGTCTGCTTGCCGCGAGCGGAATTGATCGGCCTGGACTGGGGCACGACCAGCCTGCGCGCCTATCTGCTGGATGAGAGCGGTCGGGTGCTGGAGCTGCGCAGCCGCGACTGGGGGATCCGCCAGCTGCCGGCCGGCGGCTTCGATGCGGCGCTGGACGACGTGCTGGCCGGTTGGCCGGCGTGTCCGGTGCTGGCCTCGGGCATGGTCGGCAGCCGGGGCGGCTGGCGCGAAGTGCCGTATGTCGACCTGCCCGCCCATCTCGCCGCGGTGGCCGGCGCCTTGAGCTTCGTGGACAGCGCCGCCGGGCGACGCGTGCATCTGGTGCCGGGGCTGCGCAACACCGTGACCGCCGACGTGATGCGCGGGGAGGAGACCGAGATCTTCGGCGCGCTGGCGCTGCAGCCGGTGCTGGCGGCGAGCTCGGCGCTGCTGCTGCCGGGGACCCACAGCAAGTGGGTGACGGTGCGCGACGGTTGCGTGGTGGATTTCGCCACGGCGATGACCGGCGAGCTGTACGCCGCGTTGCGCCATCACACGATCCTGGCCGCGGGCCTGCCCGGGGAAGATCCGCCGTCCGATCAGGACGCGTTCCGGCGCGGGGTTCAGGCCGCGCGCGACAGCGGTGCGGCCGGCGCGCTGAGCCGGCTGTTTTCCGCCCGTGCGCTGGTGCTGGCGGGGACCCTCGAAGCGCTGGCGGTACCGGACTATCTGTCCGGCCTGCTGATCGGCGAGGAGCTGCGCAGTGCCCTGGCCGCCGGTCGCATCGACCGCGCCACGCCGTTGCAGCTGATCGGCAACGCCGCGCTGTGCCGACGTTACGCGGCCGCCGCGAGCTGTTTCGAACTGGGCATGGCGCTGCCGCCGCAGGCCGCCGCCGCGCGGGGCCTGTGGCAGATCGGGCGCGCCGCCGGCCTGACTTCGTTGTCGCCCCACCACGCCGCCGGAGCCCGTCCATGATCGCGCCCTGGCTGCGGCCGCTGCCGCTGATCGCGATCCTGCGCGGGCTGACTCCGGCCGAAGCGCCGGCCATCGGCGAGGCGATCGCAGCGGAAGGTTTCCGCGTGCTGGAAGTGCCGCTCAATTCGCCGCAAGCGCTGCTCGGCATCCGCCGCCTGGTCGATGCGCTGGGCAGCGACTGCCTGATCGGCGCCGGCACCGTGATGACGCCGGGCCAGGTCGATGAGGTGGCGGCCGCCGGCGGTCGCCTGATCGTGATGCCCCACGCCGACACCGCGGTGATACGCGCGGCGAAGGCCGCCGGCCTGCTCTGCGTGCCGGGGGTCGCCACGCCGACCGAGGCGTTTGCCGCCATCGCTGCGGGCGCGGACGCGCTGAAGCTGTTTCCCGCCGAGCAGGCCTCGCCGAACGTGCTCAAGGCCTGGCGCGCGGTGCTGCCGCCGGAGCTGCCGGTGCTGCCGGTGGGCGGCATTTCGCCGGACACGATGGGGCCGTGGGTCGCCGCCGGCGCCAGCGGCTTCGGCCTCGGCTCGGCGTTGTACGCGCCCGGCCGCGACGCCGTCGAGGTCGGTCGTCGGGCGCAGGCGTTCGTGCGGACGTGGGCGTCACTGCCGCACGGCGCCACGCCATGAAGATCACCCGCCTGACCACCTTCGCCGTTCCGCCGCGCTGGCTGTTCCTGCGCATCGACACCGATGCCGGCATCAGCGGCTGGGGCGAGCCGGTGCTCGAGGGCCGCGCACACACGGTGGCGGCCGCGGTCGACGAGCTGTCGGACTACCTGATCGGCAAGGACCCGCGCCACGTCGAGGATCACTGGAACGTGATGTATCGCGGCGGCTTCTACCGCGGCGGGCCGGTCCTGATGAGCGCGATCGCCGGCATCGACCAGGCGCTGTGGGACATCAAGGGCAAGGATCTCGACGTCCCGGTGCATGCGCTGCTGGGCGGACCGGTGCGCGATCGCATCCGGGTCTATTCGTGGATCGGCGGCGACCGCCCGGCGGACACGGCGCGTGCCGCCAGCGAGGCGGTGGCGCGCGGCTTCACCGCGGTCAAGATGAATGCCACCGAGGAGCTGCAATACGTCGACAGCCACGCCAAGGTCGAGCGGATGCTGGCCAACGTGCAGGCGGTGCGCGAGGCGGTCGGCCCGGACATCGGCCTGGGCCTGGATTTCCACGGCCGCGTGCACAAGCCGATGGCCAAGGTGCTGATGCGCGAGCTGGCGCCGTACAAGCTGATGTTCATCGAGGAGCCGGTGCTGTCCGATCACCTCGAGGCGCTGCCCGAGCTGGCCGCGATCTCGCCCGCGCCGATCGCGCTGGGCGAACGGCTGTATTCGCGCTACGACTTCAAGCGGGTGCTGCAGATGGGCGGGGTCGACATCATCCAGCCCGATCCCTCGCATGCCGGCGGAATCACCGAGACGCGCAAGATCGCGGCGATGGCCGAGGCTTACGACGTGGCGCTGGCGCTGCATTGCCCGCTCGGGCCGATCGCGCTGGCGGCGAACCTGCAGCTGGACGCGGTGTGCCACAACGCGTTCATCCAGGAACAGAGCCTGGGCATCCACTACAACGCCGACAACGACCTGCTCGACTACCTCGACGATCGCAGCGTGTTCGCCTACGAGCAGGGCTTCGTGCGCATCCCCGACGGCCCGGGCCTGGGCATCGCGGTCAACCAGGATTACGTCGACGAGCGCGCCGCTGTCGGTCACCGCTGGCGCAATCCGTTGTGGCGCCATGACGACGGCAGCGTGGCGGAGTGGTGAGCGCGATGACGATGCAGGCCACCGCGTACGCCCGCTATCCCAGCCTGGCCGATCGCACGGTGCTGGTCACCGGTGGTGCCAGCGGGATCGGGGCCGGCTTCGTCGAGCACTTCGCGCGACAGGGCGCGCGGGTGGCGTTTCTCGATGTCGACGCTGACGCGGCGCAGGCATTGCTCGAGGGTCTTGCCGACGTCGTTCACCGCCCGCTGTTCGTCGCCTGCGACCTGACCGATCTCGAGGCGCTGGGCCAGGCGGTCGCGCGGGTGCGGGCCGCGATCGGGCCGATCGCGGTGCTGCTCAGCAATGCCGCCAATGACCTGCGCCACGAGTTTGCGCAGACCACGCCGGCCGACTTCGACGCCAACGTGGCGGTCAACCTGCGCCATCACTATTTCGCGATCCAGGCCGTGCGCGAGGACATGCAGGCGCTCGGTGGCGGTTCGGTGATCTGCCTGGGTTCCATCAGCTGGATGATCAAGAACGGCGGCTACCCGATGTACACGATGGCCAAGGCTGCCATTCACGGCCTGGTTGCCGGGCTGGCGCGCGAGCTGGGGCGGCAGTACATCCGCATCAACTGCCTGGTGCCCGGCTGGGTGATTACCGAGAAACAACGGCGTCTGTGGCTGGATGCCGAAGGCGAGGCCGAGATCGCTCGCTCGCAATGCCTGCCCGGCCACGTGATGGCCGACGATCTGGCACGCGCCGCGCTGTTCCTGGCGGCCGACGACAGCCGCATGATCACCGCCAGGGATTTCATCGTCGACGGGGGCTGGGTGTGAGCGGCGCGATGCTGCAGGCCCGGCCCGTGCTCGCGGCGGGCAATCAGCTGGGCGAGGGCGTGCTGTGGTGTCCCCGGGAACAGGCGCTGTACTGGACCGATATCCACGCGGCCACGCTGTGGCGGTATACACCGCACGACGGCGGCACCCGCCAGTGGCCCCTGCCCGAACGGCTGGCCTCCTTCGCGCTGTGCGAAACCAACGGCTGGCTGCTGCTGGGGCTGGCGTCACGCCTGGCGTTCTTCCATCCGGAACGCGGCGAACTGCAACCGATCGTCGCGGTGGAGGCCGATCTGCCGACCCGGCTCAACGACGGCGTCTGCGATCGCCAGGGCCGTTTCGTGTTCGGCACCCTGCACGAACCGCCGGACGGTGAATCGCGGCTGCCGATCGGTGGCTTCTACCGGCTCAATGCGGACCTCGTGCTGGAGCGGCTGCCGCTGCCTGCGGTGGCGATCAGCAACAGCCTCGCCTTCAGTCCCGACAGCGCGACCCTGTACTTCTGCGACTCGCCCACGCGACGGATCCATTGCTGCGATTACCGCGCCGACGGCAGCCTGGGGCCCGCGCGCACGTTCGTGGATCTGGCCGGCATCGAGGGCGAGCCCGACGGCTCGACGGTCGATGCCGACGGCGGCCTGTGGAACGCGCAGTGGGGCATGTCGCGCGTGGTCCGCTATCGCCGCGATGGCAGCGAAGACAGCATCGTGCACCTGCCTACCCGGCAACCCACCCGCGCGGCGTTCGGCGGCCCGGCGCTGGACACGCTCTACATCACCAGTGCCCGCGATGGCCTGTCCGCCGACGGCCTGCGCGCGGAGCCGCTGGCCGGCGCGCTGTTCGCGGTCGACGTCGGTGTATGCGGCGTCGGTGAAGCGCGGTTTGCCGGCGCTCCCGGGCGCGTGCCGCAAACCCCGTCGGCGCCGTCGCCGTGATCGCCGTCGCGCCTCCATCCCATGCAACGACCGCCCACCCGTGCGGACGGTCGTCCTGCCGAGCCGATGCCGAATCCGGAGAGATCCAATGAACGCCATTGCCGAAACGCCGATCGCCGTGCAGCAGAAGACGACGATCGTGTTCACCTGTGGGCTGGCCGCGCTGGCCGGGTTGATGTTCGGCCTGGACATCGGCGTGATTTCCGGCGCCACCCAGTTCATCCAGAGGGAATTCCAGATCTCCGATCACATGATCGAATGGATCGTCAGCTCGATGATGCTGGGCGCCGCCATCGGTGCGCTCGGCGCGGGCTGGATGTCCGCCGCGCTGGGCCGCAAGCGCTCGCTGATCCTCGGCGGGGTGCTGTTCGTGCTGGGCTCGCTGCTGAGCGGCTTGGCCTGGTCGCCGGAGACGCTGGTCGCGGCGCGACTGGTGCTGGGCCTGGCGATCGGCATCGCCACGTTCACCGCGCCGCTGTACCTGGCCGAGGTTGCGCCGGAATACATCCGCGGCGCGATGATCTCGCTGTACCAGCTGATGATCACGATCGGCATCCTGGTCGCGTTCCTGTCCGATACCGCATTCAGCTACAGCGGCAACTGGCGCTGGATGCTCGGCATCATCGCGATCCCCGGCATGCTGTTCCTGCTCGGGCTGTTCGTGCTGCCGGACAGCCCGCGCTGGCTGATGATGCGCGGTCGCCGGCAGGAGGCTGCCGACGTGCTGCAGCGGTTGCGCGGCGACAGCGACCAGGTGGCGCGCGAGGTGGCCGACATCGAGGAGCAGCTGCGGACGCCGCAGAAGGGCTGGCACCTGTTCCGGGAGAACCGCAATTTTCGCCGCTCGGTCGGGCTGGGCATCCTGCTGCAGGTGATGCAGCAATTCACCGGCATGAACGTGGTGATGTACTACGCCCCGCGGATATTCCAGGACATGGGCTACGCCACCAGCGCGCAGATGTGGTTCACCGCGGTGGTCGGCCTGACCAACGTGCTGGCGACCTTCATCGCGATCGGCCTGGTCGATCGCTGGGGCCGCAAGCCGATCCTGTACACCGGCTTCGGTGCGATGGCGACGGGCCTGGGCGTGGTCGGCGCAATGATGCATCTGGGTATCGCCACGCACGCCGAGCAGGTGTTCACGGTCGTCATGCTGCTGACCTTCATCGTGGGCTTCGCGATGTCCGCCGGCCCGTTGATCTGGACGCTTTGCTCGGAAGTGCAGCCGCTCAAGGGCCGCGATTTCGGCATCGGCTGCTCGACCTTCACCAACTGGGTCGCCAACATGATCGTCGGCGCCACCTTCCTGACCCTGCTCAACGGCATCGGCAACGCCGCCACGTTCTGGCTGTATGCCGCACTCAACCTGGTGTTCCTGCTGATCACCTTCGCGCTGATCCCGGAAACCCGCAACGTCACCCTGGAACAGATCGAGCGCAACCTGATGGCGGGCAAGCCACTGCGCGAGATCGGTCGTTAGGTAACGGACATGCCCGGCACGACGACGATGCGCCGGTGCGCCCTGGTGGTGCGTTGCGGTACAGCGTCGCCGACCAGGGGGCACTGTGGATTATTTCCGCAGCGCACGCTGTCTTCGCGAATCGAAGGAGGTCAATCATGAAGCGATCGCTGATTTTCTGTGGTGTGTTGCTCGCCGCGATCCTGGTGCCCGGGCATGCCGCACAGGCGCCGTCGTCGACGGCACCTACTGCCGCCACACTGTCGCCGGAAGCCGCCGATTTGGCGTGGCAGCAAGCCACGGCGAAATTCGAACCGGCGCGGAACGCCCTGTTGGCCAGGGTGGCCGTGGGCATGAACCACGGACCTTTTCGCCCCGACTGGACGTCGCTGATGCGCTACCGCTCACCTGCCTGGTACGACAGCGCGAAGTTCGGCATTTTCATCCACTGGGGCGTGTACTCGGTGCCGGCGTTCGGCAGCGAGTGGTATTCGCGCCTCATGTATCAGCAGGGCAGCGCTGAATACAAGCATCACATTTCCACCTATGGCCCGCAGTCGAAGTTCGGCTACAAGGACTTCATCCCGATGTTCAAGGCCGAGCGTTTTGATCCGAACGTGTGGGCAAAATTGTTCAAGGCGGCCGGCGCCCGCTACGTGGTGCCGGTGGCCGAGCATCACGACGGTTTCGCGATGTACGACTCGCAGCTGTCGGACTGGACGGCGGTCAAGATGGGACCGCACAAGGACATCATCGGGCTGCTCGCCGAGGCAGTGCGCGCGCAGGGGCTGCGCTTCGGCGTATCGTCGCACCGCGCCGAGCACGACTGGTTCTTCGGCGGCGGGCGGCAGTTCGCGTCAGACGTCAACGACCCGCGCTATGCCGGTCTCTATGGGCCCGCCGAGCAGCGGGTATTGCCCAGCGGCCGCGACGATGATCTGGCCGGCGACTGGACCTGCGTCTCGCAGGCGTTTCTGGACGACTGGCTGGCACGCACTGCCGAGCTGATGGATCGATATCATCCGGATCTGGTCTACTTCGACTGGTGGATAGGTCAGCCGGCCTTTCGCAACACGCTGCCGAAGATGCTGGCGTACTACTACAACGAGGGCGCGACACGCGCTGGCGTGGTGGTGAACTACAAGCTCGGCGACTTCCCCACGGGTTCCGGCGTGCTCGACATCGAGCGCGGTCAGCTCGCTGGAATCCAGGCGCGGCATTGGCAGACCGACACCTCGCTCAGCGACAAGTCGTGGGGTTACGTGAAGGGCGACACGTACAAGACGCCGACCGCCATCATCCACCTGCTGTCCGATGTGGTCAGCAAGAACGGCAACCTGATGCTCAACATCGGCCCGCGTTCGGACGGCACCATTCCGAAAGCCGAGAGTGCCGTGCTGCTCGCCGTCGGCCAATGGCTGAAACTCAACGGCACGGCGATCTACGACACCACGCCGTGGCGGGTGTTTGGCGAGGGGCCGACCGCGGTGGCGACCGGCTCATTCCAGGACACCAAGACCAGGCCCTACACCGCCGATGATTTTCGTTTCACCACGCGTCCGGGCGTGCTCTACGCGATCGAACTGGGCTGGCCCGCGAGGGGTGAGGCGGTGATCCATTCGATCAAGCCTTCCGATCACGTCGGCGGGGTGGCTTTGCTGGCCGACGGCAAGGCCGTCGAGGCGAGCCAGCAGGCCGACGGCCTGCATGTGCGCCTGCCCGAACGGCCGGCCGGCGCCGCGGCTTATGTGTTGCGGATCGTCATGCCCGGCCTTCACTCCAACCGCACGGGTCAGCCATGAAACGATTCCGCTCGCCGACAGGTTCCCGGGGAGTTTCGGGAAGCCGGCTGGACCACATGGCGCCACAAGACGTGTTCGACCATTCCATCAAACGCGTTGCGCCTCACCATCGAGTCCGCCATCCCCCGATGCCGATTCGTCGTGACTGGCCGCCGGCGCAATCGCCACCATCATCGGGTTCGACGCCCGCCATCTTTTCAGGTTTCCATCATGTCATTGCGTAAACCACATGCGGCCAACAACAAGGCGAGCGGCTTGTCGCTGCGGGCGAAACTGAGCGCGTTGGGTGCGCTGTTGTCGATCGCTTCGATGGGGCACGCGAACACCACCACCGTATCTTTGTGGTCGGGAACATCACCGCCTGATGGGGTGCGTCAACAACAGTTGCCGTTGCTGACGGTCTACGTTCCGGCCTCCAATCCCACCGGCACCGCCGTCGTGATCTGTCCGGGCGGCGGCTATGAAAATCTGGCGGTGGATTGGGAGGGCACCCTGGTCGCGCAATGGTTCAATCAGCATCACGTGGCCGCCTTCGTGCTGCAGTACCGGCATGGTGTGGATCATGGCTATCCGCAGCCCATCGACGACGGGCGGCGCGCGATGCGCTGGGTGCGGGATCACGCCGATACTTACCATCTGGTCAAGGACCGCATCGGCATCATGGGCTTCTCGGCGGGCGGCCACGTGGCCTCGACCGTGTCGACGCATTTTGGGCCGGGTACGGCGCTGGGCAACGATGCCATCGCCCAAGTCTCGGCGCGACCGGACTTCACCATTCTCGCCTATCCGGTGGTGACGATGAGGAAGGATCTCACCCACATGGGGTCGCGCGAAAATCTGCTCGGCCGGCATCCGCCAAGGGCGATGGTCGAGCTTCTCTCCAACGAGACGCAGGTCACGGACCAGACCCCGCCGGCTTTCATCTATGCGACCGATGCGGACACCGCCGTGCCACCGGAAAACAGTGTCGATTATTACCTGGCGTTGCATCGACACCATGTGCCGGCTGAATTGCATATCTTTCGCGAAGGCGGTCATGGCACCGGCCTTGGCCAACACGATCGGTTGCTGAGCATCTGGCCTGCGCTGCTGGCGCGATGGATGGCCGGCATGGGGCTGATGGACTTCAAGCATATCCAGCCCCGACCGACGGCCTCGACCCGGCCGCGGGGATGATGAGCCAGATGGGGAGAGCGCCTTCCAGGACCACCAATCACTCACTGGTAAAACGAAAAGCGGGTGATTTGCTGGCTGGCCCCGGTCTTTGCGAAAAACCGAAAGGAAGCATGGGCCGACCTCGAAGCCAGGGTGAGCAGGGCTGCCGTGCAGCGACGACAAGACCCACAACGACGGTCCCGAGGGGGACCATCCCCACGCACGCCGTGTGACGGTCATCACCGACTTGTCAGCCACGTGACGATCGCCGCGGCGCAGTTTCAATTTTCGCAATCGGGGCTGACGTTTTTCGCAATACCGGGTACCGGGCATCGCGTATAGAGTTCTCCGAGGGAGGGCGATTGATGCTCCGGGTCATGTGCCAGCGCCATGCAATCGTGTCGCGCGCGGCCGGCGGCCCGCGCAGCTTCGGCACGGTGTACCCGGGCACGAACAGCGGCCGCGGGATCATCTGCGGAACGTCCACCAACTGACGCCCGGGCGTCATGCCGCAACGCCCGGCTCCTTTGCGCACGTGAAGGAGCGAGATGCCTACTTGGAGCAAGCCCGATGCCCAAACGCACGCGATCCGTGCTGCTGATCCTGATGCTGGCCATGGCCAGCATGGCGGCGGCGAAAGAAGTCAGCCCTACCCCGCCCATGGGCTGGAACAGCTGGGACTCGTTCGGGTTCACTATCGACGAGGCTGATTTCAAGGCGAACGCCAGCGTTCTCGCCGGATTGCACGGTTACGGCTGGACCTACGTCGTCATCGACCAGGGCTGGTACATGCGCAATCCATTCGCCGACAAGTTGCCGACCCGCGACTACGCCATCGATGCACACGGCCTGCTGGTTCCCGCGCTCAACCGCTTTCCCTCCGCTGCCGATGGGCAAGGCTTCAAGCCGCTGGCCGATTGGGTACATGCGCAAGGATTGAAGTTCGGCATCCATATCGTGCGCGGCGTGCCCAGGCAGGCCGTGGCGGCGGACCTGCCTGTCGCCGGCTCCGCCTTCCACGCAAAGGAGTTCGCCGACACCGCAGATACCTGCCCCTGGGACGACAGCAACTACGGCGTGCGCGACACGCCCGCCGGCCAGGCCTACTACGACGCCATGCTCGCCATGTATGCGCGTTGGGGCGTGGACTTCCTCAAGGTCGATTGCATTGCCGACCACCCTTACAAGATCAGCGAGATCCGCCAGATTGCCGCGGCGATCCGCAAGACCGGCCGGCCGATCGTGCTCAGCCTGTCGCCCGGCCCGACGCAGTTGTCGCACGCCGCGGAGATTCGCCGGTACGGTCAGATGTGGCGCATTACCAACGATGTCTGGGACGGCTGGTCGTTCGTGCATGACCACCCCACCGATACCTTCCCGTCAGGCATCAGCAACCTCTTCGATCGCCTGCCGCCATGGGCAGGCCGGGCTCGCGACGGCCACTGGCCGGATGCGGACATGCTGCCGATCGGCACGCTCGCGCCGCATCCAGGCTTCGGCCCGGCGCGCCCTTCGCGCCTGACCACGGACGAGCAGCGCACACTGCTGACCTTGCAGGCGATCGCGCGCTCACCGCTTATCCTCGGCGCCAACCTGACCCGATTGGACGCCGCCACGCGCGCGCTGATCACCAACAAGGACGTGATCGCCGTAGACCAGAGCAGCCGCGACAATCATCCAGTCACCCGCCTGCCGAAAGGATTCGATCACGTGCGCGTCTGGGTGGCGTCGGGCCGGAACGATGGCGAGCGCTACCTGGCGATCTTCAATCTGGACGACAAGCCCGTTTCGCTGCATGCAGCATGGGGCGAGCTTGGCCTGGCTTCCGGCAGCTACGACGCCCGCGACCTCTGGAGCGGCCAGCCGCGGAAGGTATCCGCACGCCTGTCCCTCGACTTGCCGGCGCACGGGTGCGCGCTCCTGTCCATGAGACCGGTGCGGTGAGGCATCGCCAGGTGTTGGTGCGTGCCCGTGCCACATGCCGACTATGCGTTGCGCGCTTGATCCGTTCGACACCGAACGTCCTGGGCCGAAGCTCTCGGCGGCGCGATGAAATCGTGCTCTGCCATCACGTCACAGGTGTCCTGGAACGGCAGGCCGTGTCGGACACCCTGGTCGATTTCAAGTGCACGGCAACGGTTCAGCGCATTCCCGTGGGGTACGGGAGAAGAACATCGGAGGTAAAGCCGCGGTGCGAAGCTCAAGCGTGATGGATTTTCAAAACGGCATCGGCCGAATGATCGGGGTGGGATATTGCATGATGAGGAAACCACTCTCGGGCGGACTCTGCGCGTTGCTCTTGAGCGTGTCGCTGAACGGCACTGCGGTTGCCCGGGATGCCCCTTTCGTACTGCAGAGGAACGGAAGAACCATCTCACTCGAACCCTATGCGCCGAACATCTTGCGGGTAACGCTGGGTGTAGATCGGGCGGCCGTGGTGAGTCCGCCCGGATACGGGTTTGAGGCCAAACCCTCGGCCCACGGATGGACGCATACGCGCGATGCGGCCGGCGGCGACGTTTTCCGTTCGGCGAAAATGGTCGTGCGAGTGGCGTCCGGCGACCTTGCGCATGACGAACTCCCGCAGCGCATGCCCCTGGACACGCTTAACCAGCAACTGCGCGAAAAGTACTTCGGAGGATGGAATGATCGAGGTACGTTCAACGACGCGCTGCGGGTCACCAATGCCGAGGGCAAGACGCTGTTGCGCATGCGCACGTGGACCATGGCACCCGAACAGCCGGAGGTGGCGCAGGCGGACGCTGGCGCAAGGGGTTTTCGCGTTGCCGCCACGTTCGATTCGCCTGCCGACGAGCACTACTATGGGCTCGGACAGCAGCAGAAGGGATGGATGGACCTGCGCGACCATGAGATTCGTTGCTGGCACGATTATTCCGCGCTGGGCGGCGAAAACGTCTGCGTTCCCTTCATGGTGTCCAGCTTTGGCTACGGCCTGGTTTGGGACAACCCATCGAAAACAACCATACAACTCGGCTTCAACGGCCAGAACGCCTGGTCATCGGAAGTGGGCGATCGGGTCTCCTATTTCGTCATTGCAGGAGACAGCGCCGACGAGATTTACGAAGGTTACCGCCTGCTGACGGGGGTGACCCACCTGCTGCCCAGGAAGGCCTACGGTTATATCCAGAGCAAGGCGATCTACTCGACGCAGGCGCAGATCCAGGCCGTTGCCGATGAGTACCACCGGAAGAATCTGCCGCTGGGTGTGATGGTGGTCGATTTTCTCAACATGACCAGGCAAGGAAATCTGGATCTGGACCCAAAGCGCTGGCCGGATCCCGCCGGCATGAATCGCCGGTTGCATGCGATGGGGGTGGACACGCTGCTCAGCGTGTGGCCGCACTTTTCAAAGGGATCGCTGTTCTATGACATGCTCGCACGCAAAGGCTGGCTGGTGCATACGCGGAACGGCGGACCGGACTCGGGGGGCTTCAAGGCGGTCATCGGACCGAATATAGACACGACGAATCCCGATGCGGCGAGGTGGTTCTGGCGGGAGATCCACGACCGCTACATAAAGCGGTACGGCTTCGATTATGTGTGGCTCGACGAAACGGAGCCCGACATCGATCCGTCGAACGACATGTTCTGGATCGGCTCGGGCACACGCTTCTACAACGTGTATCCGTTGTTTCATACCGCCTCGGTGTACGAAGGATTCCGGCGCGATTTCGGGAATGGCCGAAGGGCGATGATCCTGGCGCGCGCGGCCTACCTTGGGGCGCAACGCAACGGCACCGTCTTCTGGTCGAGCGATATTTTCGCGACCTGGGACATGCTCAAGCGATCCATTCCGGCAGGGCTCAACTTTACCGCGACGGGCTTGCCCTACTGGGACACCGATATCGGGGGTTTTTTTTCGCCGATCATCCCAGCCGACTACCATGCGGCGCATATGCCTTTGATCGCCGGTTCCGACGCGCGCGATACGATCGGAAACTACGAGGACTATCCCGAACTGTTCGTCCGCTGGTTTGAATGGGGCGTGTTTCAGCCGGTGATGCGTGCACACGGGGAAAGGAATCACAACGAAATATGGTCTTACGGCAAGCAAGCCGAACCGATCCTGGCGAAATACCTGAAGCTCCGCTACCAGCTGTTGCCGTACACGTATTCGGTGGCCTATCGCAGCTACCGGACCGGCGCGCCGTACATGCGAGCGCTATTCATGGATTTTCCGGATGATCCAAAAGTTGCGGATATCCCCGACGAATACATGTACGGGCCAGCTTTTCTGGTCGCTCCGGTCACGGAGCAGGGCGCCACCCGTCGAAGCGTGTATCTGCCAACAGGCTGCGATTGGTACAACTACTGGACGAACCAGCGACTGCACGGCGGGCAGACGGTCGAGGTGGATGCGCCCATCGATACGCTGCCGCTGTTTGTCAAGGCGGGAAGCGTCGTGCCGCTGGGGCAGGACGACGGCAGCGCCCAGCAAACGCAGCGGATCGTGTCGGTAAAGGTATATCCGGGCGCGGATGGCGGCTTTACGCTCTTCCGGGATGACGGGAAGTCCTACGGCTACGAGCAGGGCAACTACTCGCTCACCAAGCTGATCTGGGATGATGCCGCCCATCAACTGAAACATCAGGGAGCGCCGGCCTGGAGTGGACCGGATTCGGCTGTCGTTTCCGTGATGGATGGCACCGGATTGTAGACCGGGCAGACGGGTCCGCAGGCCGGGCCGTCAAAGTCCGGCAGGCTCCTGGCTGCAATTGCTACCTGCTGATCTCCTCCTCGCGCCGGGGCGGCCCGCCGGCGAACTGCCTGTGGGCCGAGGGCGCCGGTACGCCGTGGAACGGCGACCACCACACCAACGTCTACACCGAGATGAACTACTGGCCGGCCGAGGCCACTGGCCTGGGCGAGCTGGTGCAGCCGCTGTTTGCGCTGACCGCGTCGCTGCCGGCGGCCTGGTCGCAAGGCGAGGCGAGTGGACTGCACGCACGCGGGGCTTTCGGTTGAGCATGCGCTGGAACGCGCATCGGCTGGTCGAGGTTGGCTTGCGCTCGGTACGCGGCGGCCCCTGCGTCGTGCGCTACGGCAAGCACCACCGGGTGAGCCTGCGCATCCGGCCGGGAAGGTCCATCGGCTGGGCCCGGACCTGAAAGAGGTCCGTTGAACCGCGGCAGTGGAACCCCGGCTGTACAATGCCGCCATGGATATATTCAAGGTCTTCACGCTCGAGGCGGCGCATCGGCTGCCGCACGTACCCGAGGGGCACAAGTGCGCCCGTCTGCACGGGCATTCGTTCCGGGTGGAGATCCACCTGCGTGGCGAGCTCGGCGCGGAGAGTGGTTGGGTGATGGATTTTTCCGACGTGAAGACGGCATTCCAGCCGCTGTACGACCAACTCGATCACCACTATCTCAACGAGATCGAGGGCCTGGAGAATCCGACCAGCGAACGGCTGTCGATCTGGATATGGGATCGGCTCAAGCCGCGGCTGCCGCTGTTGTCGGAGGTGGTCGTGCACGAGACCTGTACTTCCGGATGCCGTTACCGCGGCGCCTAGCCACCGTCTTGCCCGGTTGATGAGGGCGGCCGACGCGCGACTGGCCTCGCCGAATCCCTGCCCGTTTCCCGGTGATTTCCATTGGCCCAGCCGCACCGTGCCGGCCGGGGCTGCAGCGACGTGGGCGCGATCGGCGCACCGTCCGCCAGGGGCGGACGCGCCGGCGATCCGGGCCGGGCGGATGCCGGATCGCGTCGGTCGACGCCGTCTTTGACGCGCCGCCACAATTCATACGCATGTCATAAACATGTGTTTTCAATGAACTTGTGTTGAACACGGATCGTCTCGTTGCAAAATATATTGCACTGCACCAAAAATGCTGTTAGAGTGCATCCCACTACCCCATCCTCAACGAGGACAACGTCATGAATCAGCAACTCAACAATCAGCTTTTCGCTTTCACCAAGCAGTTCACCGATAGCGCCTTCAAGGCACATTCGCTGGCACTGAAGGGTCTGGAGACGGTCGCCGAGCTGCAGCTCAAGGCGTTCGAGCAGCAGAGCAAGGTGTCCGCCGAATTCGTCGCCGAAGCGATGGAAGCGCGCGACATCAACGGTCTGCGCAGCCTGTGGGAGAAGGGCAGCAGCCTGAGCCGCGACAACGCCGAGCGTGCGGTTGCCGTGTCGCAGGAAGTCCTCGCGATCACCCAGAAGACGGCCGAGTCGCTGAATGCGCTCGTGCAGGAGCAGGCCGCGGCTGCCAACGACGCCGTTGCGGCGCCGGTGGCTTCCGCCAAGAAGGCTGCCGCCAAGTAACTCAGCGGTATCCTCGCGTTCCATCGCGAACAGGCAGGGCCGAACCAGGTGTTCGGCCCTGCTTGCGTGCGCTCTCGCAAAATCATGCGAGGGTCCGGAGGCGTTGCCCGGCCTGACCGCGCGCTGACTTTTCGTGCGGCAGGACACGATCCTGCAGGCCACACGGCTTGTCGCTGGAAGTGGCGCACTGATATACTTTTGCGGATTGGATCGTGGCCGGTGACTGTGTCGGTGCCGCCTGGTGCAGGCCGCGCGGAGACGTTACTTGCTCAATAGTCTAGCCTCTGGTCGACGTCTCGCCCTGCGCATCATGCTGCTGCAGCTTGCTGCGGCAGTGTTGGCCGGCCTCGCATTCCTGACGCTGGGAGGTCGGGAGGCGGTGTCGGCTGCTGCTGGTGCGGCGATTGTGGCGCTGGGTACCGCGCTGTTCTCGGCGCGGTTTTTCAGCGGCATCGGCGGCGCGGGCTGGGCATTGAGCCGGCTGCTGACGGGAATGATCCTGAAATGGATCGTGATCGTCGGGGGATTGGTCGTGATCCTGTTTCACTACAAGTTGCCGCCGCTGGCCGCCATCACGGGGCTGGTGGCTGCCTACGCGGTTTATCTGCTGGCGTTCAGATTCAAGGGTTGAGACATGGCAAGCGAGCCACATGGCGGACTCACCGAATACATTCAGCACCACCTGACCCATCTCACGCCGCATGCGAGCAAGAGTGGTTTCTGGGCCGTGCACATGGACTCCATCACCGTGTCGCTGGTGCTGGGCGTGCTGTTCTGCCTGTGGTTCTGGCTGAAGGCACGCAAGGCCACCGCAGGCGTGCCCGGGCGGGGTCAGGCCTTCGTCGAGATCGTGCTGGAGTTCGTCGACGGCCAGGTCAAGGACGTGTTCCATGGCGATCGCCGCGTGCTCGGTCCGCTGGCGCTGACCGTGTTCATCTGGGTGTTCCTGATGAATGCGATGGATCTGCTGCCGGTCGACCTGCTGCCGTGGATCACCGAGAAATTCGGCGTGGGTCATTTCCGCGCCGTGCCGACCGCCGACATCAACATGACGTTCGCGATGTCGTTGACGGTGTTCGTGCTGATCATCTTCTACAGCTTCAAGGCGAAGGGCTTCAGCGGCTACATGCACGAGCTGTTCACCGCACCGTTCGGCAAGCATCCGGCGTTGTGGATTCCGAATTTCCTGCTCAACGTGGTCGAGCTGCTGTCCAAGCCGGTCAGCCTGGCGATGCGACTGTTCGGCAACATGTATGCCGGCGAGTTGGTGTTCATGCTGATCGCGGGCCTGTTCAGCGCCGGCGCCGGCGTGGCCGGCTGGGCACTGTATGGTGCCGGCATCATCGGCTACACGGTGTGGGGTCTGTTCCACATCCTGATCATCTCGATCCAGGCCTTCATCTTCATGGTGCTGACGATCGTGTACATCTCGATGGCGCACGATCACCACTGATTCCCGTTTCGCAGCACCTGTTTCAACCCATTCAACTATCCAGTTTCAATTTCTCAGGAGACCGTCGTGGAACTCATCGCTCACATTGCTCAAGTGCAGTCCTTCACCGCCATCGCGCTGGGCCTGATCATCGGCCTCGGTGCCCTCGGTGCCTGTATCGGTATCGGCGTCATGGGTTCGAAGTTCCTTGAAGCCGCTGCCCGTCAGCCGGAGCTGGTGCCGCTGCTGCAGGGCCGCATGTTCCTGCTCGCCGGCCTGATCGACGCCGCGTTCCTGATCGGCGTGGCGCTGGCGATGTACTTCGCCGTGGCGAACCCGCTGCTCTCGAAGCTGGTGGCAGGCTGAGCCCGCTGGTGGCGCTTCGGCGCCACCGCCTCTCCGGCACGGATGTACTGATGTCCGTGTCCGTTTCATCCCGTATTTACAGGTAACGCAGCGATGGATTTCAACGCGACCTTGATTGGCGAAATGATTTCGTTCGCCATCCTGATCTGGTTCTGCGTCCACTTCATCTGGCCGCATCTCAACAAGGCCATCGAAGAGCGGCAGGTCAAGATTGCCGAGGGTCTGAATGCCGCCGAGCGCGCGCACGCGGAGCTGAAGAGCGCCGACGTGAAAGTGGCGGCCGAGATCAAGGTGGCCCGTCAGCAGGCCACCGAGATCATCGACCGTGCGCAGCAGCAGGCCAATCAGATCATCGACAAGGCCCGCGGCGAAGCGATCAGCGAAATCAACCGGCTGAAGGCCACCGCGCAGGACGATATCGCCTCGATGGCGCAGCGTGCCCGTGACCAGCTGCGCGAGCAGGTCGGCGCGCTGGCGGTGCAGGGTGCCAGCAAGATCGTGCAGCGCGAGGTCGATGCCTCGACGCACAAGGCCTTGCTCGACCAGCTCGCGGCCGAGATCTGATCCATGGCCCAGGCAATCACCCTCGCCCGTCCCTACGCCCGCGCCGCCTTCGAAGTGGCGCATGCGGCCGGTACGCTGGATGCGTGGTCGCAGGCGTTGGCGTTTGCCGCCGCGGTGGCCGCCGATCCGCAGGTGGCCGGTTTCGGCAACGATCCGCGGGTGCCGCCGGCACAGCTGGTGGCATTGCACCTGCCGGAAGGCATCGCGGCGGATGCGCCGTTCGGGCAGTTCCTGGTCGAACTGGCCGAGCAGCGCCGCATGGCGTTGCTGCCGGAAGTGGCCGAGCTGTACGAAGCCTACAAGCGCGAGTCCGAGTCGCAGCTGCTGGTCAAGGTGACCAGCGCGATGGCGCTGGACGCGGCGCAGGCCGAGCAGCTCAAGGCGTCGTTGAAGCGTCGCTTCAAGCGCGAGATCGAACTGGAGACCCGGGTCGATGCCTCGCTGCTGGCAGGCGCGGTGATCGACACCGGCAGTGAAGTGATTGATGGCTCCGCCCGTGGACGCCTGGCCAAGCTGGCCAGCGCCCTGATCAGTTAGTTTCACGCGAAGTCCGTTTCGCGAAGAGAAAGGACCGGCCATCCATGGCCGGACTTTTCAAAAAAGAATTCAATTCCGGGATAGACAATCATGTCCAGCACTACACTGAATCCGTCCGAGATCAGCGAACTGATCAAGAGCCGCATCGAGCAGTTCAAGCTCGGCGCGGAGGCACGCAACGAAGGCACGATCATCAGCGTGTCCGACGGCATCGTGCGCATCCACGGCCTGGCCGATGTGATGCAGGGTGAAATGATCGAGCTGCCGGGCAACGCGTTTGCACTGGCGCTCAATCTCGAGCGCGACTCGGTCGGCGCGGTGGTGCTGGGTGAATACCAGCACCTGCGCGAAGGCGATACGGCCAAGACCACCGGCCGCATCCTCGAAGTGCCGGTCGGCCCGGAATTGCTCGGCCGCGTCGTCGACGCGCTGGGCAACCCGATCGACGGCAAGGGTCCGATCGAAGCCAAGCTGAGCTCGGCGATCGAGAAGGTCGCGCCGGGCGTGATCTGGCGCAAGTCGGTCGACCAGCCGCTGCAGACCGGTTACAAGTCGGTCGACGCGATGATCCCGGTCGGTCGCGGCCAGCGCGAGCTGATCATCGGCGACCGCCAGACCGGCAAGACCGCGCTGGCGATCGACGCGATCATCGCGCAGAAGAATTCCGGCGTTAAGTGCATCTACGTCGCGATCGGCCAGAAGCGTTCGTCGATCGCCAACGTGGTGCGCAAGCTGGAAGCGCACGGCGCGCTGGCGCACACCATCATCGTGGTCGCCTCGGCGTCCGAGTCGGCCGCGCTGCAGTACGTCGCGCCGTATTCCGGTTGCGCGATGGGCGAGTATTTCCGCGACCGCGGCGAAGACGCGCTGATCGTGTACGACGATCTGTCCAAGCAGGCCGTGGCCTACCGCCAGATCTCGCTGCTGCTGAAGCGCCCGCCGGGTCGCGAAGCGTATCCGGGCGACGTGTTCTATCTCCATTCGCGTCTGCTCGAGCGCGCTTCGCGCGTGTCCGAGGAGTACGTCGAGAAGTTCACCAACGGCGCGGTGAAGGGCAAGACCGGCTCGCTGACCGCGCTGCCGATCATCGAGACCCAGGGCGGCGACGTCTCGGCGTTCGTGCCGACCAACGTGATCTCGATCACCGACGGCCAGATATTCCTCGAGACCGACCTGTTCAACGCCGGCATCCGTCCGGCCGTGAACGCCGGTATCTCGGTGTCCCGCGTCGGCGGTGCCGCGCAGACCAAGATCGTCAAGAAGCTGTCCGGCGGCGTGAAGCTCGCGCTGGCGCAGTTCCGCGAGCTGGCTGCGTTCGCGCAGTTCGCCTCGGATCTGGACCCGGCCACCCGCGCCCAGCTCGACCGCGGTCAGCGCGTGACCGAGCTGATGAAGCAGGGCCAGTACTCGCCGCTGTCGATCGCCGAGCTGGCGCTGTCGGTGTACGCGGCCGAGAAGGGTTACCTGGACGACCTGCCGGTGAACAAGGTGCTGCCGTTCGAGAAGGGCCTGCACGCGTTCATGCACCAGAACCATGCCGAGCTGATGAAGCAGATCGTGGTCAGCGGCGACTGGAACAACGACATCGAGGCCACCTTCAAGGCGTCGCTGGACGAGTACAAGAAGACCGGCAGCTGGTAATCGCCGGGGCGGGATTGATCGAAAGAGCAGGCGAATCGGAAGGGCGCGCATCGGCGACGATGCGATCTTCCCACCAGCGAGCATAACGAGCGGATAGAGCATGGCCAGCGGACGCGAAATCAAAACCAAGATCAAGAGCACGCAGAACATGCGCAAGGTCACGCGCGCGCTCGAAATGGTCTCTGCCGCGAAGATCCGTCGTGCGCAGGACCTGATGAAGGCCTCGCGTCCGTACGCGCGCTCGATGCGCAAGGTGATCGCGCACGTGGCCCAGGCCAGCACCGACTTCAGCCATCCGTTCCTGACCCAGCGCGACAACGTGGCGCGGGTCGGCTACATCGTGGTGTCGACCGATCGCGGCCTGTGCGGCGGCCTCAACTCCAACCTGTTCCGTCGCCTGCTGCCGGCCATCGCCGAATGGCAGAAGCAGGGCGTGCAGGTCGACGTGGTGGCGATCGGGCAGAAGGCGATCTCGTTCTTCCGTCGGCTCAACGGCGTCAACCTGATCGGCAGCGTCAGCCATCTGGGCGAGAAGCCGAAGCTCGAGCAGCTGATCGGCGTGATCAAGGTGATGATGGACGCCTACTCGTCCAACGGGCTGGATCGCGTGTTCCTGGCCTACAACGACTTCGTCAACACCATGACGCAGAAGCCGTCCGTCGATGCGCTGCTGCCGCTGCCGCTGGTGGCGGCGGAAATGGAAGCGCACCAGGCGGCGGGCGAGTCGGCCTACGCCGGCGTCAAGCTGGAACAGACGCACGACTGGGACTACATCTACGAGCCGGATGCGCAGACCGTGCTGGAGCACGTGCTGGGTCGTTACATCGAGTCGGTGGTGTACCAGGCGGCGCTGGAGAATCTGGCCAGCGAGCACGCGGCGCGGATGGTCGCGATGAAGAGCGCGTCGGACAATGCGAACAAGGTCATCGACGAACTGACGCTGATCTACAACAAGGCGCGTCAGGCCGCGATCACCCAGGAAATTTCGGAAATCGTCGGCGGCGCCGCGGCGGTTTGATCGGCGCTTTGACAAACAAATCATGGCGACGCGTAGCGGCGCCGCAACAAACCTAAAGAGATTCATCCGGAGCTATCAGCATGAGCCAGGGCAAAGTTGTTCAGATCATCGGCGCGGTCGTCGACGTGGAATTCCCGCGCGATCAGGTACCGCAGGTGTACGACGCGCTGAAAATCGACGGTACCGAGATCACGCTGGAAGTGCAGCAGCAGCTCGGTGACGGCGTCGTGCGCACGATCGCGCTCGGTTCCACCGAGGGCCTGAAGCGCGGCCTCGAGGCACGCAATACCGGCGAAGGCATCAAGGTGCCGGTCGGCAAGCAGACCCTGGGCCGGATCATGGACGTGCTGGGTCGGCCGATCGACGAAGCCGGCCCGATCGGCGAGCAGGAGCAGTGGGTGATCCATCGCGAGGCGCCGAGCTATGCCGACCAGGCTGCCGCGAACGACCTGCTGGAAACCGGCATCAAGGTGATCGACCTGATCTGCCCGTTCGCCAAGGGCGGCAAGGTCGGCCTGTTCGGCGGCGCCGGCGTCGGCAAGACCGTCAACATGATGGAACTGATCAACAACATCGCCAAGGCGCACGAAGGCCTGTCGGTGTTCGCCGGCGTGGGCGAGCGTACCCGCGAGGGCAACGACTTCTACCACGAGATGAAAGACTCCAACGTGCTCGACAAGGTCGCGATGGTGTACGGCCAGATGAACGAGCCGCCGGGCAACCGCCTGCGCGTGGCGCTGACTGGCCTGACCATGGCCGAGTACTTCCGCGACGAGAAGGACGAGCACGGCAAGGGTCGTGACGTGCTGTTCTTCGTGGACAACATCTATCGCTACACGCTGGCCGGTACCGAAGTGTCCGCGCTGCTCGGCCGCATGCCGTCCGCGGTGGGCTACCAGCCGACCCTGGCCGAGGAAATGGGCGTGCTGCAGGAGCGCATCACCTCGACCAAGACCGGCTCGATCACCTCGATCCAGGCCGTCTACGTGCCGGCCGATGACTTGACCGATCCGTCGCCGGCGACCACGTTCGCGCATCTGGACGCGACCGTGACGCTGAGCCGCAACATCGCGTCGCTGGGCATCTATCCGGCGGTGGATCCGCTGGATTCCACCAGCCGCCAGCTCGATCCGCTGGTGATCGGCCAGGAGCACTACGACGTGGCCCGCCGCGTGCAGGGCACGCTGCAGCGCTACAAGGAGCTGAAGGACATCATCGCGATCCTCGGCATGGACGAGCTGTCCGAGGAAGACAAGCAGGCCGTGTCGCGGGCGCGCAAGATCGAGCGCTTCTTCTCGCAGCCGTTCCATGTGGCCGAAGTGTTCACCGGTTCGCCCGGCAAGTACGTGCCGCTGAAGGAGACCGTCCGCGGCTTCAAGATGATCGTCGACGGCGATGTGGATCACCTGCCGGAGCAGGCGTTCTACATGGTCGGCGGCATCGACGAGGCGATCAAGAAAGCCGAGGACATGGGCGCCAAGAAGGCGGCCTGATCCTGCGGGCGGACATCGCGTCCGCCCGTCGCCCCACGAATCCGGAACCTGAGTCATGACCCAAACCATACGCGTCGACATCGTCAGTGCCGAAGCCGAGATCTTCTCGGGCGACGCGACGATGGTCGTTGCCACCGGCGAGCTGGGCGAGCTGGGCATCACCCCACGCCACGCGCCGCTGATCACCCGGCTCAAGCCGGGCCACGTCGACGTGCTGCTGGCCAATGGCGAGCGGCAGCAGTTCTACGTCTCCGGCGGCATCCTGGAAGTGCAGCCGCAGGTGATCACCGTGCTGGCCGACACCGCGGCCCGCGCGGCCGACCTGGACGAGGCCTCGGCCCAGCGCGCCAAGAAGGAAGCGGAAGAGGCGCTCGCCAATCGCACCGATGCGATGGAGATCGCCGAAGCGCAGGCCAAGCTGGCCGAGGCGATGGCGCAGCTGCAGGCGCTGGAGCGCATGCGCAAGAACCTCAAGCACTGACGGCTTTCTCGCGGACGCTCGCGGGAACCGAAGAAGATGCCGGCCTTGCGCCGGCATTTTTGCGTGGGCAGGATGCAGCCATCAGGAAGGCTTCGGGATGAGCGCTGATGACGACGCAACGAGCACGCCGGTGCCGGCCGATGATCGCCGTGCTGCTGCTGACCGGCTGTGCCGCCACGCCGCCACGCCCACTGCCTCCCGCCGCGAGCGGTGATGCAAGCTGGCATGCGGTCGTGCCACCCGGCACCCGGCGCTATCGGCTGGCCCTGGGTGAAGTGTCCAGCGGTCCCGTGCTGGCGGATCGGGTGAGGCCGGTCTATCCCGCGGACCAGCTCTCCGCATGCCCGCCACCGGTGAACATCCAGGCGCTGCTGATCGTGGACAAGTCCGGTGGGGTCCGCGAGGTCCGCGTGACGGATGAAGCGCAGGCGGGAACCGCGCGGCACCGCTTCGTTGCGGCGGTGAGCGCGGCGGCGTTGCA
This sequence comes from Rhodanobacter ginsengisoli, assembly GCF_042657065.1. Lineage (NCBI taxonomy): Bacteria > Pseudomonadati > Pseudomonadota > Gammaproteobacteria > Lysobacterales > Rhodanobacteraceae > Rhodanobacter > Rhodanobacter ginsengisoli. The sequence continues at coordinate 253,842 of NZ_JBHSNF010000004.1, read as the reverse complement.
GTGGCGATTCAGTCCGCTGCTGATCAGCCGCTGGGCCGCCGATGCCGAAGGCAACAGCCATGTGGTGGACAGCGAGACGAGGCCCTTCAGCCTGGCCTATGTGTTCCGCTTCGAGTGCCATGCCGGGAAGGCCACGGTTTCCGCCGCGGCCGCGAAGTCCTGAGCCCTATTCCGCCACCGTGTGCGCCGAACGGACTGGTATGCTTTTTCATCGCGACGCGCCAAGGCCGATACCCATGAACCAGACCTCCCTCCACGTCGTCATCCTCGCCGCCGGCGCCGGCACGCGCATGAAATCGAACCGGGCCAAGGTACTGATGCCACTGGCCGGTCGCCCGCTGCTCGCGCACGTGATTGCCGCGGCGCGCGCGCTGCAGCCGCAGGCCATCCATGTCGTTCACGGCCATGGCGGCGAACAGGTGCAGGCGGCGTTTGCCGGGCAGTCGGATCTGCGCTGGGTCGAGCAGGCCGAACGCCTGGGTACCGGCCACGCGGTGGAGCAGGCGCTCAAGGCCATTCCCGACGGCACGCGGGTGCTGGTGCTCTACGGCGACGTGCCGCTGACCCGGGTGACCACCCTGCAGCAACTGCTCGCGGCCGAAGGCGGCGTCAGCCTGCTGACCACCCGGCTGCCCGATCCGCACGGCTACGGCCGCGTGCTGTGCGACGGCGACGACAAGGTCCAGGCGGTGGTCGAGGAGAAGGATGCCGACGAGGCGCAGCGGGCCGTCAAGCTGGTCAATACCGGCATCCTGGTGGCCGAGGCCGGCGCGCTGCGCGGCTGGATCGGCCGACTCGACCGCAACAACGCGCAGGGCGAGTACTACCTCACCGACATCTTCAACATGGCCGCGCGGGAACAGCGCCCGGCCCGGAGCGTCGAATGCGCCGATCCGGTGGAAGCCGCGGGGGCGAACAGCCCGTTGCAGCTGGCCGAGCTGGAGGCAGCCTGGCGGCGCCGCGCCGCCCATGCGCTGCTGTCCGACGGCGTGCGACTGGTCGATCCCTCGCGCATCGAGGTGCGCGGCAGCGTCGAGACCGGGCGCGATGTCGAGCTCGATATCGACGTGATCCTCGAAGGCCGGGTGGTGCTCGGCGACGACGTGCGCATCGGCCCGTTCACCCGGCTGAAAGACGTGCAGCTGGCCTCCGGCACGGTGGTGCATGCGCACTGCGACATCGACGGGGTGGTCACCCACGGCCCCTGCAGCATCGGTCCGTTCGCGCGGCTGCGCCCGGGCACCGAACTCGATGGTGGCGTGCACGTGGGCAATTTCGTCGAGATCAAGAAGGCGCACCTCGGCGAAGGCAGCAAGGCCAATCACCTGAGTTACCTGGGCGACAGCGAGATCGGTCGCGGCGTCAACATCGGCGCCGGAACCATCACCTGCAACTACGACGGCATCAACAAGTTCGTCACCCGCATCGGCGACGGCGCGTTCATCGGCTCCAACAGCGCGCTGGTGGCGCCGGTGACGGTCGGTGCCCAGGCCACCATCGGCGCCGGCTCCGTGATCACCCACGATGCCCCGCCGGGCGAACTCACCGTGGCGCGCGGTCGGCAGCAGACCTTCCCCGGCTGGAAGCGACCCTTGAAGCAGAAGTGAGTGGAGAGGAGCGAGAAAAGAGGGAAGGCGATCCAGCTCATGCTCCCCCTCGTTTCTCACTCCTCTCCACTCGTTCCTCGCCCTCAGGCATAGCGCCAGCCGTCGATCTCCACCAGCAGTTCGCTGCGGCAGATGTCGCCGTGCAGCAGCAGCACCGGCACGCCGGGCAGGCGATGCTGCAGGAATTCGCGCACGTAAGCGGCGTCGGCGGCATGGCGGACGTAGGCCTTCAGCGGTGACTGGGTGTCGAAGCCGGCGGCCATGCCGGCGCTGGCCAGCAGCGCCTCGAGGTTGGTCAGGGTCTCGTGCAGCTGCGCATCCAGGTCGTCCAGGTGTGCCGAGGCATGGCCGACCACGGCCGCGGTACCGGAGATCGCCAGCGCATCCTGTGCGGGCAATACCATCGCACGGGCGAAGCTGGGCGGGGTGCGGCCGTACTGGCGCGGATAGCGCCATGCGCTGATCTGGCGCGGGTTTTCCACCCGGCAGCCGGGCTGGTCGCAGGCCAGCAGGTAGACCTGCAGCCGATGGACGTCGCCGTGATGGCCGATCGCGGTGGCGGCGGGGAACCCCTCGGCGAAAAAATCACCCATGCCGGCGGCGCGACCATCGCAGAAGTGCTTGTAGCGCTCGGCATCTCCTTCGCCGCGGTTGATCGCGCCAAGATAGTTCCACACCCGCAGCACGTGCTGCGCACCGCGGGCCGCCACGAAGTGGTGCAACTGCTCGTAGGCCGACTTCGCCGTGGCGGTGGTGCCGCCGTGGTCGCGCTCATCCAGCTCGATCGCCGCAAACAGCCAACCGCCACCGGCCGACCAGCGCAGGGCGCCGTCGGTACCATAGTCCACCGGCGCGTCGACCTGCCACTGCTCCATCGGAGCGGGCGCATCGAAACTTTCCAGCGCTACCTGAACGCAGCGCGGATCGTCCGGTCGCGCGCTGCCCGCGCCGAAGCCGAACAAGGCCAGCGTGCCGGGTTCGGCCAGTGCCGCCACCGCGTTCGCCACGCGGTAGGCGACCCGGGGCGCACGACGTGCCAGTGCCTGGATTTGCTGGTTTTCACATCCCTGAATCATTGCCTGTAACCGGGAACGACAAGGCCGCTATGTTACACTCCGCGACCACTGCCACCGGGGGGAGGCAATGAATTCAGCGTACGGAATCGAGCATGGCAGAACAGACAGCGGCACAGCACGAATTGGCCACCCTGGTGGTGGAGTGCCTCAATCTCGAGACCGTTACGGCAGATCAGATCGAGCCCGATGCACCGCTGTTCGGCGGCGAGCTGGGGCTGGATTCGATCGATGCGCTGGAAATCGCACTGGCCGTGTCCAAGCACTACGGCTTCCAGTTGCGCTCGGACAACCCGGACAACCGGCAGATCTTCACCAGCCTGCGCACCCTGTCCGAGCACGTCGAGCAGAATCGCGCCAGCTGAGGTTGTCGGTGCAGCGTCGCGCGCATCCCGTTTTCGTCACGCCATGTTCCGTCGCCGGTGGCAAACTCGCGATTTCGGCGGAGCCCTGGCGGGAGCCGGCATGACATCCCTTTCCCAAGCGCATGAGCTTGCGGCCCGGCGTTCTGCCCTGCTGCTCTTGCTGGCTTATCCGTTGCTGGCGATTGCCGGCGCCGTGACACATCGACAGATCTTCGCCCTACTGGCGCTGGCCCTGCTGCTGACGGTATTGCTGCTGCCGCGTCTGGCGGCGCGCCGGCCGCTGCCCTGGGCGGTCTGGCTGGCGAGCCTGTCCGGCTTGCTGCTGCTGTCGCTGCATGGCCTGGCCGGCCTGTTGCTGGAAGCCGTGCCGGTGCTGGTCAATGCCGTGCTGGCGTGCTGGTTCGGTCGCACGCTGGGCACGTCCGAGCCGCTGGTGGCGCGCTTCATCGTGGCGATCGAGGGCGCCGGGCGCCTGCAGTTGCCCGGCGTGGCCCGTTACGCTCGCCAGCTGACCTGGTTCTGGACGCTGTTGCTGGCAGCGCAGGCGCTGCTGCTGCTGGTGTTGCTGCTGTGCGCCGACCACAGCGGCCTGCTCGCGCGTTTCGGTTTCGCCGCACCGGTTCGGGTGCCCGAGCGCTGGGCCGCGGCTTGGCTGCGGCTGGGCTGTTACGTGCTACTGGGCGTCGCGTTTCTGCTCGAGTATGGCTACCGCCGCTGGCGGTTGCGGCACCTGGATCATCCCGGCCTGCGCGAGATGCTGCTGCGACTGGCGCTGCACTGGCCGCAGCTGGTGCGCGGCAACGGAGCGGTGGCGTCATGAGCGGTTTCGAGCGGACGGTGTGCATCGAGTCGGGACATCCCGCCCTGCCCGGTCATTTTCCGGGTCAGCCGCTGGTGCCGGGCGTAATCCTGCTGGAGCAGGTGGCACTGGGCCTGCGCGCCTGGCGCGGCCAGCGGCTCGGGCGCGTGCTGGAGGCGAAATTCATGGCGCCGCTGTTGCCGGATCAGCGGGCATTGCTGCAATTGCGCGAGGCCGGTGCCGCGCGCATCCGCTTCGAGATCCAGCGCGACGGCCTGTTGCTGGCGCGCGGCACGGTCGAGGGAACGGCATGAGCAACCACGAGCACTGGCAAAGCCGCCCCGAGGGTGGTGGACGTTTCGCGATCTGGCTGATCCGCACGATCGCGCTGTACGGCGGGCGCCGGCTGGGTCGACTCTGCCTGTACCCGATCACGCTGTATTTCTATCTGCGCCGCGGGCCGGAGCGGCTGGCCTCGAGGCAGTACCTGCAGCGCGTGTTCGGCCGGCCGGGAACGCCCTGGCAGGTGATCCGTCACATCCACTGTTTCGCCGCCACGATCCTGGACCGGATCTTCCTGCTGGCGCATGGGGAAAGGCCTTTCGAGATCGAGACGCAGGGGCTGGAACTGCTCGAGCAGCGCGTCGCGCTGGGGCGCGGGGTGCTGCTGTTCGGCTCGCACCAGGGCAGTTTCGAGGCGCTGCGGGCGATCGGCGCGCGCCGTCCGGAGATGCCGTTGCGGGTGGTGCTGGACAAGCAGAAAACCCCGGCGATGACCGAATTGCTGGAGGCGCTGGCGCCGGAGATCGGCAACTGCGTGATCGACGCCGCGCAGGACGGCACCACCATCGCGCTGGCGATGGCCGAGGCCTGCCGCAGCGGCGCGGTGGTGGCGATGCTGGCCGACCGCGGGCGCGGCCACGAAGTCCTGCGCCGCACCGAATTCCTCGGCTCGCCGGCACCGTTCCCGATCAGCCCGTGGCTGCTGGCGCATGTGCTGCAGGCGCCGGTGGTACTGTGCTTTGGCCTGTATCTGGGCGGCAATCGCTATCGGCTGGTCTTCGAGCCGATGAGCGATCGGGTCGAGATCCCGCGAGACAACCGTGGTCCGGCACTGGACGCGTTGATCGCCCGTTACGCGCAACGCCTGGAACACTACATCCATGTCGCTCCCTACAACTGGTTCAACTTCTATGATTTCTGGCAAGACACGCCTGCTGTGGCTGGCCCTGCTGTTGCTGCCGTTGTGGGCGATCGCGTCAGCGCCTGAGCCGTCCGCGGCACCGGCCATCGCGTCCACCGCGGTCGGGCAGAACCTCATCGATGCGCTGGGCCAGCCGGCACCGGCGCATACCGCCTTTGCCGAAGCGCGCTTCCTGCAGGTGCTCGATCGCCCACTGGTGGTGTCCGGCGAGTTGTCGTGGCTGGGCGGCAACCAGTTGCAGCGCCGCGTCGATCATCCGCAGCACGAGACCGCCACCATCGCCGATGGCGAGGTGACCCAGCAACGCGACGGCAAGCGTCCGCGCCACTTCTCGCTGAAGCGCGCGCCGCAGCTGCAGGTGTTGCTGGACAGTTTCGTGGCACTGCTCAGCGGCGATGCCGCCCGATTGCAGCAGGCGTTCGAGATCCGCCAGACCGGCGACGAGCACGGCGCCTGGACGCTGACCCTGACGCCGCGTGACGCGACCGTGGCGAAGACCGTCGCCAGCATCAGCATCGATGGTTATGCGGCGCAATCGCGCTGCATGCACATGCAGGAGGCCGACGGCGATCTGGCGGTCGACCTGCTCGGCCCGCTGGCCGCGAAGATGCCGGCACAACCCACGCGCGAGGCCCTGCAGGCACTGTGCCAGGGCACGCCCTGACCATGCGGCGGGGCGGCCGGGCGGCGCTGCTGATCCTGTGGTTGCTGGCCCTGGCCGGACTCGGCTGGATGGTCAGCCAGCGCCTGAAGATCAGCACCGACCTGCGCAGCTTCATGCCGGCCCCGACCACGCCGGATCAGCGCCTGCTGATGGAACAGGTCGGCGACGGGCCGGGTTCGCGCCTGCTGCTGCTGTCCATCAATGGCCAGCCCGATGCCCGGCTGGCGGCGCTGAGCCAGGGCCTGGTCAAGGCGTTGCAGCACGACCCGCGCTACAGCCAGGTAGTCAACGGCAGTTTCGACCTGGGCGCACTCGACTCCCACCTGCTGCCGTATCGCTACCTGCTCTCGCCCACGCTGGACACGCAACCGCTGGACGAGGCCTATCTCGGCGACCAGCTGCAGCAGCGGCTGGACGACCTGTCCTCGCCCGCGGCCAGCCTGCTGAAAGGCCTGCTGCCGCGCGACCCCACGCTGGAGATGCTGAAGCTGGCCGAGCACTGGGCGCCGGCGAAGTCGCCCGAGTTGCACGACGGAGTGTGGTTCACCCCCCGACACGAGGCCCTGCTGCTGGTGCAGACGGTGGCCGCCGGGTTCGATCCGGGCGCGCAACAACTGGCGATCGACGGCATCCGGCAGGCCTTTCATGCGCTGCCGGGCAGTGCCGGCGCCACTCTCGATCTCAGCGGGCCGGGTTACTTCAGCGTGGTGATCGGCGCGCAGACGCGCCATCAGGCGGACTGGATCGGGCGCATTTCCACCGTCGGTTTCATCACCCTGCTGCTGCTGGCGTATCGCAGCTTCAGTTCGCTGCTGCTGTCCTCGCTGCCGATCGCCAGTGCCGCGCTGGCCGGCATCGCCGCGCTGACCCTGGCGTTTCCCGAGGTGCACGGCATCACACTGGCATTCGGCTTCACCCTGCTCGGGGTGGCGCAGGAGTATCCGATCCGGGTGCTCAGCCATCGTCGCGCCGGCGAGGACGCGGTGCAGAGCGTGCGCGCCCTATGGCCGCTGCTGCTGACCGCGATCGCCTCGGCCTGCATCGCCTACCTGGCGTTCTACGCATCCGGCGTCAACGGGCTGAAACAGCTGGCCGTGTTCACCATCGTCGGCCTGCTGGCGGCCGGCTTCAGCACGCGTTACCTGCTGCCGCACCTGCTGCCGCGGCGGGTGCGGGACGTGGCCGACATGCGCTGGCTGATCAAGGCGCGCGGATTCGTCGACCGGCTGCCGCGACCGCGCTGGATTCCATTGCTGGTGGCGCTGGCGATCGTGCTGATGCTGGCGCTTGCGCCGGGCCCATTCTGGCAGAACAACCTGGCCGCGCTGACCCCGTTGCCGCCGGCCATGCTGCAACACGACGCCCGCCTGCGCGAGGCACTCGGCGCACCGGATGTGCGCTACCTGCTGGTGCTGCAGGCACCGACCGAGCAGGGCGTGCTGGCGCTGTCGGAAAAACTGCAGCCGCGGGTCGATGCACTGGTGGCAAGCCATGCGGTCGATGCGCTGGAATTGCCGTCGCGCTACCTGCCGTCAGTGGCGCTGCAGCAGGCGCGCCAGCGCAAGCTGCCCGATCGCGCCAGTTTGCAGCGCGAACTGAATGCCGCATTGCAGGGCCTGCCATTCCGCGCCGACCTGTTTGAGCCGTTCCTCGACGACGTGCAGACGGCCCGCAGCCTGCCGCCGCTGACCCCCGAGCGCTACGCGCAGACGCCACTGGGCCAGCGGCTCGCCGCGATGCTGGTGAAGCGCGAAGGCCACTGGCTCGGGCTGGGCACGATCAGCGGCGTGCACGACGTGGCGGCGCTGCAGGCGCTGGGCGCGGACAGCGGCGGCAACGTGCGCCTGCTCGACCTGAAGGCGGCCTCCGAATCGCTGGTGGCGGCATACCGCACGCGCATCCTGCAGGCGCTGCTGGTCGCCAGCCTGCTGCTGGTGCTGGCCATCACGTTCGCGCTGCGCAGCGCGCGCCGCGCCTGGCACGTGCTGGCGCCGATGACCCTGGCGACCTTCCTGGTGCTGGCGGTGGAGCGGCTGGCCGGGATCGAGATTTCGCTGTTCCACCTCGTGGCGCTGATCCTCGCCGGCGGCCTCGGCCTGCATTACGCCCTGTTCTTCGAACGCGATACCGGCGACCCGGCCGAACAGCGGCGCACCCTGCACGCCACCATCGTGTGCGTGCTGTCCGCCCTGCTGGTGTTCGGCATGCTGGCCTGGGCCACGATCCCGGTGCTGCGCGCGATCGGTCTCACCGTGAGCCTGGGCGTGGCGTTCCACTTCTGCCTCTCGATCCTGATGGCGCCGCATGCGCATGCTGCCGAAGACTGACTGGGCGCACCTGATTCCGCACGCGGGCACGATGTGCCTGCTCGATGCGGTGCAGGCGTGGGACGAGCGCACGATCCATGCGACCAGCGCCGGCCACGCCCGCAGCGACCACCCGCTGCGCGGCGCGGATGGCCTGCACGCGGTGCACCTGGCCGAATACGGCGCGCAGGCGATGGCCGTGCATGGCGCCCTGCGGGCGCGCGCGGGCGGTAGCGAGGCGATGCGCCCCGGCCGGCTGGTCAGCCTGCGCGACGTGCAGTTGTTCGAGGAATACGTGGACCGGCTGGACGGCCATCTGGACGTCCATGCCGAGTGCCTTTACGCCGACGACAGTGGTGCGCAGTATGCGTTTCGCGTCGAGCATCGTGGCCGGCTGCTCGCCAGCGGGCGTGCCGCGGTCATCCATCCAGCCAGCTGATCGAGCGAGTCCGCCATGTCCGAACCCCGAACTGCACGACGCGCGCTGGTTACCGGCGGCAGCGGTGATCTCGGCGGTGCGATCTGCCGCGCCCTGGCCGACGGTGGCTACCACGTGATCGTGCACGCCAATCGCGGGCTCGATCGCGCCGAGGCGGTGGCGGCGGCGATCCGCGATGCGGGTGGCAGCGCGCAGGCGGTGGCGTTCGACGTGGCCGATGCCGCCGCCAGTCGTGCCGCGCTCGAGTCGCTGCTGGCCGAAGGCACGATCCACGCCGTGGTGAACAATGCCGGCGTGCACGAGGACATGCCGATGGCCGGCATGTCCGAGGCGGCCTGGCATCGGGTGATCGACGTGTCGCTGCACGGCTTCTTCCACGTCACCCAGCCGCTGCTGCTGCCGATGGCGCGCGCGCGCTTCGGCCGCATCGTGTCGATCAGTTCGGTGGCGGCGGTGGTCGGCAACCGTGGGCAGACCAATTACGCCGCGGCCAAGGCCGCGTTGCACGGCGCCAGCAAGTCGCTGGCACGCGAAATGGCCTCGCGCGGCATCAGTGTGAACGTGGTGGCGCCGGGGATCATCGAGGGCAAGATGGTCGGCGAGGATTTCCCGCCCGAGCGCATCCGCGAGATCGTCCCCGCGCAACGCGCCGGCAAGCCGGAGGAGGTGGCCGCACTGGTCGCGTTCCTGTGCAGCGATGCGGCGGCTTACATCAACGGCCAGGTGATCGGCGTCAACGGCGGCATGGCCTGACCCACGCGTCGCCGCGCCGCACGGCCCGGAGGCTCAAGCCGCGCGGAACAGCGGCGGTTGCCGCTGACCGGAGCATGGCGCCTGCAGGCGCGCGTCGGCTCCGGTGGCCTGCAACGTCAGCGCGTCGGCCAGGCCTTCCAGCAGGCGCAGGTTGTCGCGCAGGCGCAGGCGGATGCCGGCATCGTCCAGGCGGTCGTGCAGGCCCCGGTTGAGCTCGGCGAACCAGGCCAGTGCCGTCTGATCGAGCATTTCGCGGCGGCTGGTGCCGGCGCTGGCAGCATGCCAGTGGCGGAACAGCTGCTGCATGCGCGTGTTGAGTACCTGCGCGCGCTCCAGCTCGGCGCGCATCTCGCCGAGCAGGTCCAGATCGGTCAGCCGTCGCTGGAACATCAGCTGGCACAGCACGCCCCAGTAGAAGGCGTAGTCCCAGGTGACCTTGGCCGGCAAGACCTCGGCGTTGCCGAACAGCGGGTACTGATCGCGGAACAGCGCCAGCGTGTTCTCGTAGAACGAGAAGTACAGCTTCTCGTAGAAGTGCGCGTACGGGGCGATGCTGCGGCCGGCCCGGTCATGTCCGATCAGCGCCACGATGTAGGTGTTGGCGATCGCGATGAAGTCGCTGCCGGGCGAGTAGAACGGATCCAGGAAGCTGCCCGCTTCGCCGGTCAGCGCCCAGCGGTCGGCGGAAAACAGCTGGCGGCTGTTGTGCGAGTAGTCGCGCAGGAAGCGAAAATCGAGCAGGCTGTCGCGCTCGGCGGCGATCGCCCGGCCCATCGCCGGCTGGTGCGCGTGCAGCCAGCCCAGCGCGCGTTCGAAATCGCGCATGCCGTCCAGCGGGTGCATCGCCGCATCCGCGACGATGCCCACCGAATGTGCCCCCGAGCCCAGCGGGATCAGCCAGGCCCAGTAGCCCGGCCCCATCAGGTGGTTGGTCGAGCGCCAGCGTTCGGGTGGCGTGCAGCGAGCGTGCCAGTCGGCATCGTCGCTCCAGCGGTCGATGTCCAGCCGGGTGTCCATGCGAAACCACACCGCGTTGGCGTGGTGGCCGTTGTCGATGGTCAGCTCGAAACGCCGGCGCAGCAGGGCGGCGCGGCCGGAGGCATCCAGCAGCCAGCGCGCACTGACCCGATGCTCGCCCGCGTCATCGACATAGCTCACCTCGTGCGCCGCGCCGTGCGTGCCGACGCTGAAGGTCTTGACCGTGGCGCCGTCACGGAAGCCGATGCCGCGGCGGCGCGCCTCGGCGCCCAGGAAGGTCTCGAACACGCCGCGGTCGATCTGGTAACTGGGTATCGGAAGGATCCGGCTCACGCCCAGCTCGGTGACGTTCGCGATGTCGTCGCGCCCGTCGGAAAAGAAGTAGCGCAGGCCGAACTTGCGGATGTGCGCCGTATCCATGTGGTCGCGCAGGCCCAGCGTGTTGTCGAAGTAATCCGCGGCGATCTCCACCGTCGATTCGCCGACCTTGTGCGCGGCCGCGGGCAGCGGATGGCGGAGCCGCTCCAGCACCAGGATATCCATGTCCGGGAACTCGCCGCGCAATTGCAGCGCCAGGCACAGGCCCGCCAGGCCGCCGCCGAGGATCACGACCTCATGCGTGGGCATGTTCACGACGGGTCGGGTGTCATCCCCGGTTCGGCGGTCTGGTCGTGTCCGTCGACGATGATCGGCGCGGCACGCGAGCGTCGGTAGCTGGCGATGATCCGGCCGTAGTGGATGACCCGGCCGATCGTGTAGAGGGTGATGCGGGTGACGTCGCCGACCGGATTGAAATGGCTGAGCCGGAAGTCGCCGTGATAGCGCGAGGCGATCGGCACCGAGACCACACCCAGGTGCTTCTCGCGCGAAGCGGCGATCAGGATCGCCGCTTCGAACACGAAGTTCTCGGCCGGCAGGTCGACCAGGTCCAGCGCCGCGCGCGGATACCAGCGCTGGCCGCTCTGGGTATCGGCGATCGGCTGCGCGCAGGCCCACGAGATGCCCCAGTCGGCGATCGCGTTGGCACGTCGGCGACCTTTCGGCTGCTGCGCACGATCGAGCAGGCGCGCGCCGATCACGATATGGCCGGGATACTGCATCGCCGCGGCCACGATGCGCGGGATGTCGCTGGCCAGGTGCTGGCCGTCGCCGTCCATCGTCAGCACCGCGTCGTAACCCTGGCGCACGGCTTCGCGAAATCCCCGGCGCAGGGCCTCGCCCTTGCCCTGCCGTTCGTCGTGGCGCAGCAGGGTGACCGGCAAGGCGGCGACGATCTCCGGCGTACGGTCGTCCGAGCCATCGTCGATCACGATGACGGGCGCACCGAGCGCCAGCACGGATTCGATCACGGACTGGATCGCGGCCTCTTCGTTGAGGCAGGGGATCAGCACGCACCAGCGTGCGGCGGCGGTGTTCAAATGACTTGCTCCCTGTCGATGCGTGCCACGTCGATCTGCAATCCCAGTGTGTCGGCGGCGGCCAGCGCGCAATGGCCATCGGTCCCGGCCAGCAGGGCCAGCAGGGGCAGGCTGGCGGCCGAGGGGTTGCCAAGGCGCCAGCTCGCCAGCGGCTCCTGCAACGGAGTATCGGCGCAATCGGCGCCCATGTGCAGGTCGAGTCGGGCCAGCGTCGACGGACCCGGTTGCGGTGCCAGCACCAGCGCACAGCCGAATGCCTGGCTGCAGCCGGTGATCTGGCGCAGCGGTCCGCTGCCATCGGTGTCGCTGCATACCAGCAGTACGCTTCGCTGCTCGGCCAGCACCTGGCTCACCGCCTCCAGCAGCCCGGCACCGAAGCTGGCCCGCTGCGCCGCCACCGCGGTGGAGGGCGCGTGGCAGTCGGTGGCGATGGTCCAGTAGCCGACCGGTGCGTTGTGCACCGAGTTGTGGAAGCGGATCGGCGACAGCTCGGTGGGCGCCTGCGCCAGCGTGGCGCACATGTAGTCGGTGATCGGCTGGTCACCGTGCGAGGAGGCGAACACGCAGGCCAGCGTGGCGGCGTCCTGGCCGCTCATCGCCACGGCCTGGCCGGCCACCTCGATCGCCAGCAGCACGCTCACCGGCGCGCGCCGGCGTTCGTTCGGCGGCAGCAGTGCCGCGGCCGGTCGTGGCGCCGGCGGTTCCGGCGTGGTGCCGGCCAGCACCGCCTGCAGCGCGGCAAGGCCGGCCAGCTGCGGCGACCACAGGCCGACGCCTTCGACGTAGACGCGCAGCGTACTCACGCGACAAACCCCGCGCGGGCGAATGCAAGGCAGGCGTTGTTGCCGCCGAAGCCGAACGAGTTGCTGAGCGCCACGTCGACCTGGCGCTGTTCGTTGTGCCAGGCGAACGGCGCACCGCAGCCCGGATCGGGCGAGTCGCCACCGAGGTTGCCGGGAATCAGGCCGTGTTCGATCGCCTGCAACGCGATCACCGCCTCGACGATGCCGGCGGCACCGAGCGTGTGACCGGTGAACCCCTTGGTCGAACTGGCCCGCGTGCGGGCCCGAAACGTGCGGTTGACCAGGGCCGCCTCGACCTCGTCGTTCTTCAGGCTGGCGGTGCCGTGCAGGTTGATGTAGTCGACCTGCGCCGCGTCCAGGCCGGCACGGTCCAGCGCGTCGCGCAGCGCCAGCTCGGCGCCGAGGCCCTCCGGATGGGGCGTGGACATGTGATGCGCATCGCTGGCTTCGCCATAACCGAGCAGCTGCGGCGCGTCCGCCGCCATCGCGGCGCGCTCGAGCAGGGCGAAGCCGGCGGCCTCGCCGATCGAGATGCCGTCGCGCGCTGCATCGAACGGGCGGCAGGGGCCGGAGGAGACCAGTTCCAGCGCATTGAAACCGAACAGCACGCTGTCGCACAGCGTGTCGACGCCGCCGACCACCGCCGCGTCGACTAGGCCGAGCCGGATCATCCGCTCGGCGCTGGCAAACACCTTCGCGCTGGACGAACAGGCGGTCGACAGGGTCAGGCACGGGCCGGTCAGTTCGAGTGCGGCCGCGACGAAGGCGGCCAGCGAATGCGGCGCGTGGATCGCCGGGCGCCGCAGGTCGTCGGGAAAGCGGCCCTCGGCATCGAGCCGTCGATAGGCTTCCTCGGTGGCGCCGATGCTGGCGGTGGACGTGCCCAGCAGCAGCGCGACGCGTCCGGCGCCATAGCGTGCGCGCGCGGCGGCCACGCGGTCGAGAAAGCCGTCCTGGTTCAGCCCGAGCCAGGCCAGCTGGTTGTTGCGGCAGGCCCAGTCGGCCAGCGCGGCGGGCAGGGCAACGGCTTCCACGCCCTCGACACGGCCGATCCAGCAGTCCAGCGGCGCGCTGCTGATGTCGTTCGGGCGCAGTCCGCTGCGGGTGTGCCGCAGGGCATCGATCTGGGCTGCCAGACCGCTACCCATCGCGGACGTGGCGGTGTACGCGGTGACCGCGAGGGGTGTCATCAACATGGGCATCTCGAAAGCCTAACGGTCGCGCTGCAGCTTGCCTAGCCTGCGGCCGGGGTTTCCGGCAGGCGGGAGGACATCGTCGCCAGCGCGGCATGAAGGTGCCGCGAACAGGGCGTGAGCCGGGTAAGCTGGTGCATCTCCCTGCGATTCATTGCGTCGTGCCGTCGAACCCGTCCCTCCCCTCCCGCCAATGGCGCTACCTGCGCGATCGCGACGTGCTGCACGCGGCGCTGGTCACCGTGCTGGCGCTGCTGCTCAGCGGCGGCCTGGTCTGGCTCGCCTATCTGATCCATGTCTGCCGGGTCGCCGCCCGCAGTCCGCTGGTGCCGCCGCGGCGGATGATCGCGCTGGTGTTCGGTCGCCGGCTCGAACACGATGCCCCGGAGCACGAGTACCGGCAGCGGCTGCAGCGCGCGCTGAGCCTGACCCGGTCCGGCCAGACCGGGCACCTGCTGTTGCTCGGTGGCTGCAGCGGCAGCCGGCGCAGCGAGGCGGCCGCGGGCCACGACTGGCTGCAGCAGCATGATCTGTCCGCCGGCGTGCGGGTGGAGCTGGAACAGGATTCGGTCGATTCGCTGGAGAACCTGCGCCACGCACGCGGTCTGCTGCAGGCGCAGACCGGCGGCGCCGGGCTGCCGCCGGTGGCGCTGGTGACCAGCCGCTATCACCTGGCCCGGTGCCTGCTGCTGGCGCGCCGACTCGGCTTCACCGGGGTGCCCGTCGCGGCCGAGCCGGTGTTGCCGCGCGACCGGCGCTATCTCGGCCGGCTGCTGCTCGAGGCCAGCTATCTGATGTGGATCGACCTCGGTCTGCGCTGGGCAGGCCTGATCGGGCACCGGCGCATGGTCGCGCGCATCAGCTGAACGCCTGCGGGTTGTGCCTCGCCCGCGGGCACGGCACACTTCGCCGCGCCGTGCGCGTCGCCGGCGTATTCAGGATGAAGACCATGCCCCGCTCACGATGGCTGCTGGTGTTGCTGCTGCCCCTGCTTCTGCTGACCATGGCGTTTCGCCAGACCCCGCTGATCGACCCGCCGCCGATCAAGGTGCCCGCCGGCATGAGCGCGATCCAGGTGAACAAGGCGGTCAAGGCCGCGTTGGTCGGTCGTGGCTGGGCGGTGACCGCCGAACAGGCCGATGGCGTCGATGCCAGGCTGACCGGCAACGACTACACCGCCAGCATCCACGTCGCTTTCGACACGCAGCAGGTCAAGATCAGCTACGTCGACAGCACCAACCTCAAGTACAAGGTGAAGAGGGACGGCGAGCGCCTGATCCACGTCAACTACATGGGGTGGATGCGTTACCTGAGCGGCGACATCGGCCGCGACCTCGAGCTGGTTTCCGCCGCCGCGCCGCCGCCGAGCGCCGCCGCGGCTGGCTGAAGGCATCCGTTGCAGTCACCGCGCCGGCAGCTGCCGGCGCGGTGAAGCGGTTGCGGCGTCCCGCCGCATTCGCCGTGGGGGACGGCTTGCTAAGCTCACCGCATTGAATCGACGGGTGACACGATGAGCCAGCAAGCCGATCTTGCCGAAACCTTCCTGCGCGGCTTGCAGGACCGCATCTGCGCCGCGATCGAGCAGGCCGACGGCGGCGCGCGTTTCGAGGAGGACGCCTGGCAACGCGCGGCCGGCGGCGGCGGGCGTACCCGCGTGCTGCGCGACGGCGCGGTGTTCGAGCAGGCCGGGGTGAACTTCTCGCGCGTGTCCGGCCACCAGTTGCCGCCCAGCGCCACCGCGCACCGGCCCGAACTGGCCGGCGGAAGCTTCATCGCCACCGGCGTGTCGCTGGTGTTGCACCCGAAGAATCCGCACGTGCCCACGAGCCACGCCAACGTGCGTTATTTCGAGGCCAGCAAGGAAGGCGTGGAACCGGTGTGGTGGTTCGGTGGCGGCTTCGACCTCACCCCGTTCTATCCGGTGGATGAGGATGTGCGGCACTGGCACACGGTGGCCCGCGACCTGTGCGAGCCGTATGGCGCGGATGTCTATCCGCGCTACAAGCAATGGTGCGACGAGTATTTCTACCTGAAGCATCGCGAGGAGACCCGCGGTGTGGGCGGCCTGTTCTACGACGACCTCAACGAGGGCGGTTTCGAGCGCTGTTTCGCGTTCACCCGGGCGGTCGGCGAAGGTTTCCTCGAGGCCTACCTGCCGATCGTCGAGCGGCGCAAGGACACGCCGTACGGCGAGCGCGAGCGCGAGTTCCAGCTGTACCGGCGCGGCCGCTACGTGGAGTTCAACCTGGTCTACGACCGCGGCACGCTGTTCGGCCTGCAGTCCGGCGGACGCACCGAATCGATCCTGATGAGCCTGCCGCCGCGGGTGCGTTTCGAGTATGCGTACACCCCCGAAGCCGGCTCGGCCGAAGCGAAGCTGGCCGCGTATCTGAAGCCGCGCGACTGGCTGTAGATGTTGAATCGTGTGGGAGCGACTTCAGTCGCGATGCTCCTGCTCCGGACTATCCAAAAGCAGGAGCATCGCGGCTGAAGCCGCTCCCACAAGGTATCCGGGCCTTACGGGTTCGCGCCGCTGAACTTCACCACGGTGGCACCTTTCACCGGTCCGATCTGCGCGCTGTCGCTGACCTTCAGCACCACCTCGCGCCTGAATTCCAGGGTGCCCTGGACCACCGCGTGCGGGCCGATCACCACCAGCGGCGTGTGGCTGTTGAAGTGGAACCAGCCGCTGGACTTGTCGACCAGGATACCGCCCTCGACGCGCGAGTTCGCGCCGACCGTGATGTCGCCGCCGACGGTCTGGATGCCGCCGGCGACATGGGCGTCGTCGAGCACGATCGCGCCGTTGACGTTGCCGAGCTTGCCGCCGACATCGGCACCGCGATCCAGGTGGATGCTGCCGTTGACCGCGCTCACTTCACCGCTGACCCGGCTGCCGCTGCCCAGGCTGATCGCACCGTTGACGGTGCCCAGCTCGGTGGCCTGCGCCTTGTCGCCCAGATCGACCGCGCCATTCACCGTGCTGGCCTTGTGCACGCTGGCGCCGTTCTCCACGTGCACGGCGCCGTTGACCGTGCTGACGTCGCCCGCCTGCTGGCCGGCCTCGACCCGCACCGAGCCGTTGACCTTGTCGATGTCGCCATCGTGCGCGGCTGCCAGCAGCGGCAGGCCGAGCGCCAGCGTGGCGAGGATGAGAATCGTCGTGAGTCGACGCATGGCAGGCTCCGTGAGTGATGGGTAGTGCATAGGATGCACCGTGCGGGAGTTCGGTTTAGCGTGACCTGTGGCAGGGGCGGCATTTGACGCTGGCGGGGCCGGCCATCACCATTCGCGGTCTGTCCCATGCCGATGAACGTCACCATGCACAAGCTCGTCCTGATCCGCCACGGCCAGTCCCAGTGGAACCTCGACAACCGGTTCAGCGGCTGGGCCGATGTCGACCTCACCGCGCAGGGCATGGCCGAGGCGCAGGAGGCCGGGCGGCTGCTGCAGGCCGAGGGGTTCAGCTTCGACGTGGCGCATACCTCGGTGCTCAAGCGCGCGGTGCGCACGCTGTGGGGCGTGCAGGACACGATGGACCTGATGTGGCTGCCCGTGCTCACCGACTGGCGTCTCAACGAGCGCCACTACGGCGCGCTGACCGGCCTCAACAAGGCCGAGACGGCGGCGAAGTACGGCGAGGACCAGGTCAAGATCTGGCGCCGCAGCTACGACATCCCGCCGCCGCCGCTGGCGCGCGAGGCCAACGAGTCGGTGCACGATCCGCGTTACGCCACGCTCGATCCGAAGGACATCCCCGACACCGAATGCCTGAAGGACACCGTCGCCCGCGTGCTGCCGTACTGGCACGAGGTGCTGGCCCCGGCGATCCGGGCCGGCCAGCGCGTGCTGGTGGCCGCGCACGGCAATTCGCTGCGCGCGCTGGTGAAGTACCTGGACGGCATCTCCGACGAGGCGATCGTCGAGCTGAACATCCCCAACGGCGTGCCGCTGGTGTACGAATTCGACGACGAACTGCGGCCGCTGCGCCACTACTACCTCGGCAATGCGGAGGAGATCGCGGCGAAGATGGCCGCGGTGGCGAACCAGGGCAAGGCGAAGTAGCACGGAGTCGGCATGCCGAAGGTCAGCTCACCGAAAGCCCTCGCCGCGGCGCTGACCGAGTACTGGTCGCCGCGGGTGGTGGATGAACTCGAGGACAGCTACGTC
The DNA here is from genome assembly GCF_042657065.1 of Rhodanobacter ginsengisoli. Lineage (NCBI taxonomy): Bacteria > Pseudomonadati > Pseudomonadota > Gammaproteobacteria > Lysobacterales > Rhodanobacteraceae > Rhodanobacter > Rhodanobacter ginsengisoli. The sequence continues at coordinate 236,070 of NZ_JBHSNF010000004.1, read as the reverse complement.
AAGGTCGCCAAGGTGCTGGGCACGTTCGGCTGGCACAGCCACGACGACGAGGACGAGCTGTTCCTGATCCTCAGCGGCTGCCTGCGCATCGAGCTGGAGACCGGCGCGGTCGAACTCGCCGAAGGCGAGATGTTCGTCGTGCCCAAGGGGGTCCGGCACAATCCGGTGGCCGAGCAGGAATGCTGCCTGATGCTGATCGAGCGCAAGTCGACCCTGCACACCGGCAACCTCGTCACCGAGCGCACCCGCACGCTGGCGCAGCAGCTGGGCGAGGACTGACGACCGGCGAGCGGCTGACGGGTGACTAACGTCAGTCGTCAGTGGCGGCGTACTCGACTAAGCTGACCGCAATTCATCGAGGTGATTACGCCCATGCCCGCCCATTTGACCAACTACCTGATCATGCTGCCGCTGCTGGCCTGGATCATCTGGCGACGGGTCAGCCGCTCGTTCGGCCGGCAGCCGATCCAGCGCAAGCGGATGATCTTCCGCATCGTGATGTTCTCGATCATCGGCGGCGTGCTCGCGCTCGGCGGGTTCCACCAGATCGCGCTGGCCGAGGGCCTGTTCGGCGGCGTGTTGCTCGGCGGCGTGCTGGGCCTGCTCGGCCTGCGCCTGACCCGCTTTGCGGCCGACCCGGTCAAGGGCGACTGCTACCTGCCGAACCCCTGGATCGGTGCGCTGCTGACCGTGTTGCTGCTGGGCCGGCTGGGCTGGCGCCTGCTGGTGCTGTGGCCCGGGATGCAGCAGGCGTCGGCGCTGGCGGCGACCGGGGGATCCGCAGCGCCGATGCCGCCGATGGGCTACGCGTCCAGTCCGCTGACCATGCTGGTGATCGGCCTGCTGGTGGGCTACTACATCGTCTACTTCAGCGGCCTGCTGATCCATCACCGGCGCTTCCAGCAGGCGCAGCAGAGCGCGGCGGCGATGTGATTCCCGGCGACGCCGCCGCGGCAAACAGCGCCGAGAACTCCCGTGCGAATCGGTGCACGTCGCCGGGCCAGCGCGCCGAAAGATAGTTGCCGTCGCGCACCACGAAGGCGGGCGCCGCATCGGCGTCGCTGTCGCGGGCCAGTCCGTTCGTCTTGCGCCGGTAGTCGGGCGCATCCCGCGGCACGTCGAGAAAGTCGTCCGGCGCCGCCAGCGCACGGCTCACTTCCTGCTGCACCGACAGGTAGCCGTCCGGCTGATCCGGCGATTCGCGATAGGTGCGGTAGTAGTGCGGATCCCAGAAGCGGCTGATTCGCGCGGTGACCCAGGCCCTGCGCTCCAGCGCCCAGGTCAGCGCGGTGGTGCGCCGGCCGTGCAGCACCGACTGCCCGTTCGCCGCCCGGCTGCGCGCCGCCAGCAGCACGCCGTGGCAGATCGCCGCGACCGGTTTGTCGGCGGCGAAGAACGCCGCGACCAGCGCCTGCAGCGTCGGACTCTCCAGGTATTCGCGCATGCCGCGCGCCCGATGCCCGCCGGGCAGCAGCAGGCCGTCGAATGCCGCGGCCTCCAGCGCGTCCCAGCGCATCGGCGCGCGGAACGCGGCATCCTGCAGCAGGGCCGTGTGGGCGCGCCGCGCATCGGCGTTCGCCCGCAGCAACAGGCCGACCACGCGCAGCCGCTTCAGCCCCGGCAACCAGCCCCATGGATCGAGCCCGACGCCGCTGAGCATCAGCTCGTCGGCTTCCGCTGGCATTCCATCCGGCGTGGCGAACACCACGCCGTGGCCGTCGCGATGCAGCGTGCGCCAGCTCACCGCGACCTCGGACGGATCGAAGTCGCGGCGCGGCAGCGGGATCAGGATGCGCGCCACGCGCCGCTCACGACGCCGGCGTGTCGAGATAATCCAGGCTGGCCTGCAGCATCGCCTCCATGCCGATCTTCAGCGCGCCCTCGTCGAGGAAGAATTTCGGCGAATGGTTGGACGGTGCCTTCGAGGCATCCTGCCCTTGCGGAGTAGAGCCGACGAAGAAGTACACGCCGGGCACCGCCTGTGCGAAATAGGCGAAGTCCTCCGAGGCCATCCACGGCTTCGCCTCGATCACGTGCTCGCTGCCGATCGCCTTGCCGATGCTGGCCCGGACCCGCGCGGCGAGCGCGGGATTGTTGATCAGGATCGGGTTGCTGTCGCCGACCGGGATCTGCTCTTCCACCGTGGCGCCGTTGGCGGCGGCGATGTGCCCGGCGATGCTCTTGAGATTGTCGATCGCCTGCTGGCGCATGCCGGCGTCGAACGTGCGCAGCGTGCCCTGCAGCTCGACCTGGTCCGGCACGATGTTGTAGCGCGAGCCGCCCTCGACGATGCCGAAGCTGAGTACCGCCGGCTGCGCGCTGATGTCCAGCTTGCGGCTGACGATGGTCTGCGCGGCGCTGATGATCTCGGCCGCGGTGACGATCGGGTCGACCCCGTTCCACGGCATCGCGCCGTGCGTCTGGCGCCCGTGCACCACCATCCGGAACCAGTCCGAGCCGGCCATCGTGGGTCCCGGGCGCACCGCCACCGTGCCCACGTTGAGCGAACTGACCACGTGCATGCCGAAGATCGCATCGGGCTTGAAGTCGCGGAACAGGCCTTCCTTCAGCATCAGCGAGGCACCGCCCTGCTCGCCGGCGGGCGCGCCTTCCTCGGCCGGCTGGAACACGAACAGCACCGAGCCGTGCAGCTGCTTCTTCATCCCGGCCAGGGCCTGCGCCATGCCCAGCAGCATCGCGGTATGCGCGTCGTGGCCGCAGGCATGCATCACGCCGGTGGGCTTGCCGCGGTACTCGCCGGTCGCCTTCGAGGCGAACGGCAGGTTCACTTCCTCGGTCACCGGCAGCGCGTCCATGTCCGCGCGGATCGCCAGCCGCGGTCCGGGCAGGTCGCCCTTGAGCAGGCCCACCACGCCGGTATGCGCGATGCCGGTATGCACTTCCAGCCCCAGCTTGCGCAATTCGGCGGCGACCAGCGCCGCGGTGCGCACCTCGCGATTGCTCAGCTCCGGATGCTGGTGGATGTCGCGCCGCCACGCGGTGACCTGCGCCACTTCCTGTTGCGCCAGTTGCGGCGCCGTCTCGACGCTGGCCGCATGCAGCGGGGCGATGGCTGCGGCGGCAAGCGCCAGCATGATGGCAGTACGGTGCATGAGCGATCCCCTTCGGTAGAAGGGTCCGATGGTAGCGCGTGTGCCGCGGCGGGCGGGCAGGGCATGGCCACCGGCTCGATGCCTCGCGATCGCGCGTGCGGCCCGGCCGATCGGCGGGGCGGCGGCGGGTGCCGGCCTCCGTGCGTCCACTCCGACGATCCGCGATTTGGCACGAAACCTGCTCACGCCCCCGTGAGCCGCACCGGGTGGCTCGCTATCGGGAAGTCGCCATGGAAGAAGTCATCGAACCGATCACCGCCACACACTCGCCGCAGGAGTCGGCGATCCGCTTCCTGCTGCGGCATGCCCAGTGCCAGAGGGCGCTGACCATCAAGGTGGAAAACGCCTGTGCGCAGCTTGCGGCAGAGACACGGGCGCTCGACACGGCGACCACCCGCCAAGCTGCCGCCGGCACGCGCCCGCCCGTCGCCGCCGTGGTGGAGGACGGCACGCCAGCCCGACCGGTGGCGCCCGAAGGCAGTTTCCTGGGTCGTTTTTCGCAGGCTTATGCCGCTGCGCGTCACTTGCCTTTGCCGAGGCGGGGCTCGGAGACTGGGTCCCGGAGAAGCGCCGGGTCGAGTGCGCCGCGTTCGACGGAATCGGCATCCGCCGTCGCCTGACGGCCGGCTGAGGGGCACATCCTGCGGGCATGGCTACCGGCACGCGAAGCCTGTTCGCTGGCGCGGTGACCTTTCGTCGCTGGGCTTGGCATGGCGGTAGCTCCGTGGTTTCCGGCGTCTTGCAGAGCCAGAAAGCAAGAGCGTTTCGACCCGCTGCGCGGCCCGAGTTACTTCTCTTTTGCTTGTCCAAAAGAGAAGTAACCAAGAGAAAACGACACCCCACTTGGCGCTTGCCGGGCATCCATGCCCGGCAAGTCCGTGAGGCGGGGCCGGGCTTTTCGACCGGACTCCTGTCCGGGCGAAAAGGAGCCGACATCCCTGTCGACTCCCCTGCGGGCCTATCGTCCCCACCTCACCGCCGCACAGGGGCCCCGGGTAGAGCAGCGCGCCATCGTGGCGCGCACTCGGTGCGCCACCGCTGCGCGGCGACGAGAGCCTAGGAGCCAAGAGCAAAAAGTCCCGCTACGAGCGGGACTTTCCAAGGTTGCGGGTGTCTGAGTTAGGCTAGAAACGGGCGATCAACATGCAACGTTACCGACTTAGAAAACGGGCGACACGGAGGCGTCCTGCAAGCAAAGTTTCCGAACGTTACATTTGCCCGCCGCAGCGGGCACGGGCGTTATCAAACCTGCAACGGCTACCGTTCATCCTTGCTCGGTGTAAGTTCAGCACTCTGACCAGCCAATGGTGCCGCCATGTGCTACTCAGCTCAGGTCAAGGCTGACTACCGCCACTTCGTACGCGAATGGGGCGCGATTATCAGCATCAAGCGCTTCGTCGAGCTGTTCTGGGAGAAGCGCAAGGACGGTCAGTGGACAAAGATCCCCAAGGCCATGCGCGAGGCCTTCCGCAAGCCGGAAGACGAAGATGGTTTCGAACTGGCCAAGCTGGTAGCGGAAGCCGATCGCGAGCAGGCAGAGCGGTATAAGTCCGAGCTGAGCACGCAAACCGCGCGACTGGAAAAGGCCGAGGCGGTGCTGGCAGGTTCCAGGCCGACCAAAAAGGCCGCTGACGATCAGCGCATCGCCACGAACAAGATCAAGGCCGCCCAACGCAATCTCGACGACCTGCAACGTGTGGAGCTGGTGGATCGGGACTCGCGCATATTTCCGGGAAGCTATGCCCCGGTCATGATCGAGAAGGAAGGTAAGCGGATCGTGGTGCCCATGCGCTATCAATGTCGCCTGCCGGGCTGGAATGAAGTGACCGAGAGGAAATATCCCGGCACCTACAACGCGCGCCGCGACAAGCTGGAGGAGTCGTGGGGCAAGCTGTTCGGCCACCGTCACGCCATCATGATCGTGACCCGGTTCTACGAGAACGTCTCCCGCCACAAGATGGAGGGAAGAGAGCTGGCCGCCGGGGAGAAGGAGGAGAACGTCATACTCGAATTCGATCCTCAGCCACCACAGGAGATGCTGGTGGCGTGTCTCTGGAACATCTCCAAGGGAGACAATGGCGGCGCGGACCTGTTCTCTTTCGCGGCGATCACCGACGAACCACCCCCTGAGGTTGCAGCCGCGGGTCATGACCGATGCATCATTCCGATCAAGCCGGAGCACGTCGATGCGTGGCTCAGTCCGGATCCCGGCAATCTCGCCGCGTTGTACGCGATCCTGGACGACCGCGCGCGGCCGTATTACGAGCATCGGCTGGCGGCGTGATCTGGCGAAAACGATGCGGCCAGGTGTGCCGTGTAGTAACTGGTGCCACGGTCCAGGAAGATGGATCTGATTGCCACGTTTGGCATGTCTGAAATGACCCAGATCGGCCAAGAACTGGAATCCAACACGCAAATTCATCCTAGGTGAAAAAGGTACCTGCTTGAATTAAATCTTACTAGTCTCAGCTTCCTTCTTCGGAATCGATTTATCGCTAATTTCAGATTGCTCAATGCGAGCGACAATTTGCTTCAGCGGCAGCAACAGATCCTCCATGGTAAAGCGGAGAAACTCTGCCATTACCTCACTACACCATGGTGGACCACTGAGAAAAACTGGGTCAAATCTCTCCCATACATCTTCAAAAGAATATTTTGGTTCGCGCTTACCTTCGGCTGCGGCTATAGCTTGTCTCGCCTCTTTTAACGCTGTGCCAGCAGAAATGTTTCGCTTCTTTCTGCCTCCTGACACGAAGATGGAAGACGTTCCACGTGATTCGCCCTTGAAGAATTTCAGGCGGTCTTCTGGACTCGGCTTCCACCGACTGAACTTTATATGCGATGGCCGATAGCTTTTATGAGCTTCCGCAAGATCACCCTGCGTCACAATGCAAGGAAAGTCGCACTGGATTCCCGAGAGGCGAAATGCAAGCACTACATCCCGACCTATAAGGTCGATTGATTGCACTCCGTTTTCCTGTTCAATTAGTGTTACGAGAGCATCTTTCTCATAGGTTACGCCGTGCCTTAGCCTGAATTTCTTCTTAGGCGCGGCCCCCAACTGCGTCAGGTTAACTAAGACGGTAAGATAAAACGCTGCCTCAAATACTTTAGAACCGATCCGCCCCACGTCCCTATGAAGCGGCGTCTCGAACCATGCCAAGAAGCCATCGCCAGTCCACTTTACGAATACGCCGCCAGCTGCCTCGACCATGATGGCGGATGTACGGTAGAGACGGGGTAGGAACTCCTCCAATTCTTGCGCCGAGTCATCATCGTTGAGATAGCGCGACGACCCGACGAGATCGCAAACCCACACGACGCCGCGTTTGCGCGAAAATGAGAAGGCTCGGTCCTTCGGATTTGATGCCATCGAATTGGATTTTTCCATTGACAACTTGTCCCAACGAATCAACTGTGCAAACCATATGAAATGGGTCGGAAGCGGACATGTTATTTGCGTAAATCCCGGGGCCGAAAGCGTTCCAGCCAGAAGGGCTGAGGCTTCCTTTCGCTGGGCTGCTGCATGACGCCAGGACTAAGCTGATCGGTAACCATGCTGGCGCATAACGCTGGCGAGTTGGTGACGCCATCCTTGCACATGGATAAGACGATGCAACTGGAGGTCGCCACGAAGAATTTCCGCTTTGGTCATTTGAGATAGCTCTTCCCAATCCTGTCCAAAAACGTATGTGGCATTTCCCTCATGCGTGCACTCAAGCACAAAGATACCTAGCTGAGGATAGCCAAATATTACGTACCCAGAGAAACCTGCATTTCCAATTGCGACGAATCGGTGCGGATATTGGGAGACGGTTTTCAATCGGTGTTCGATCACCGGTCTTGCCTGATCAGCTAAACGATCAATCACTGGTCTCATGTGTGATTGAAGAACGTCCCACGGATAATGACCCTGGGGAAGAACACTCCAGTTAAGCCGTCTAAGGTTGCCATTGATGGGCGATACTAGATCGTCGGACAGTATTTCGCACTCCTGACACACATCCAAGACGAGATTTACATCGTGCACAAGGGCGTCGTCGTGTCGCCCAAGCGTGCGCCCTGGCCCACACACAAACAACTGACCAGTGGCCGACATGCGCGTCGTCAATTCGACTGACGGCGGCTGGATGAAAGTCCGCGGGTACCGTTTATATGGTCGCTCAATGACTTCAGTCACCGTTTCCGTGTAAGGACCGTTCCACTGATCATGAGTCCATTCAACATGCCTGTAGACAGTTTCCATCGGCTCGTCTCGATGGACTTCGTCACGTCCTTCTGCATTGAAGGCTGCGGTTCGACCCAAGTGAGACGAAGGCAATACAGATTGACCTTCATCTATAGGTTCAGCAAAGCCGGCCTCCACCAGCCGAGCAACCATTGCCCCAGTTATACGTGATGCGGCCACAAGACGTGAACCCGCGCGATGCGCCCTCACGTGAGTACCCAATCCTCTGATGCTGCCTTGCCTGATCATCCGCTTCCCCTCTGCCGAGTCCGGTTGGCGGATTTAGACTAGCAGCATCAGTAGCTTGGCACGAGGCCGGTCGGAAATAGGTCGATTCAGCGCTATGCTGGACGCAAGCTGCTCCTGCTAATCACTGAAGCACATGGCCAGGGCGGCAATCACTGAAACCTCATGAATTCATGGTGCCAAAGCAGGATTGGAAGGAGACGGCATCGGCCTTTTCCGCCAGCACTTACTCGAAATTCCGCGGCGGATCGAATTCACACCCGTACTAACACTGCATACGGCTCTCGAATCGTCCGCTATGGGTCGCAAGCGGACCTGTCGACTATTGACCGAAGTAACTGTGAATGAGCCTCACAACCATCTGCCGGTCCTGCTCGATGCCCTGGGGTCGATATTGTGCAGGATTCCGATTAGCCCAACCGTCGATGATCCGAACACCCGCAGGGCAGCCGTCCAATAGCAAGGCGAAGATGTGTGCTCCCGTCCAACTACGATGGAAGTGCAGCCAGCCACCTTCGAAATAGATAAACCACCTATCGTCCATATCCGTTGGGACATGACCACCTCTCATCCGATCACCTGTGGCATCAGTAAATATCTCTGGCACCATAAGGGGCTCCCGCTTATCAGGCGGTGGCAACGTCTTCCAAGAGGTTCGGGTGGCTTGATCCATTACCTAGGTTTCCTACTCAACGGATTCCTTGTTGCTCATGTCTGCTATGGGGTCGATCTCTGCCCGCCGAGACTGCCCGCGCGTCATCGAGCGCGCAAGAGCTGTTATCGGCTACCCGCTTTTCTATGATGTGGTCTAGGCACGGTTGATGGTCTCCATCCGCTTGGAGAGTGGCCATGTCCAAAACGGTGTTCCATCGGATCGGACGCCGCAGCGCACCTTGCTTGCTTGGGTTGAAGCCGGTGCTCTACCAGCGCGTTGGTTCACGGGGGGCATCCGGGGTCGATGTTTCCCTGTCCCGGGAGTACGTCAGACGCTGATCTGTGCTCCGAGCTCCAGTGCCCGGCCAAATAGCCTCGCCCGCCGAGCAATTTTCCCGGCGGGTGGGCGGGCGGACTCGGGGCGTGGGGAAAATAGCCTCGACAGCCGAGAAAATTACTCGGCGGGCCGAGCAAAAAGCTCGGCGCGTGGGGCTCATCTGCTCGGCGGGTCGAGCAAAAACCTCGGGTGGCCGAGCCATTTGCTCGGGGCGTGAGGAAAATAGCCTCGGCGGCCGAGAAAATTGCTCGGCGCGTCGAGCAAAAAGCTCGGCGCGTGAGGCTCACCTGCTCGGCGGGTCGAGCAAAAAGCTCGGGGGGTCGAGCAAAAAGGTCGGCGGGTCGAGCAAAAAGCTCGGGTGGCCGAGCAAAAAGGGTGGCGGGTCGAGCAAAAAGGGTGGCGGGTCGAGCAAAAAGCCCGGGCGGCCGAGCGAAACGGGTGGCGGGTCGGGTTCGTCGGACGGCGGGTCGAGCGGCGAGCTCGGGTGTTGCGGTTCGCTGGGTCGCGCGCCGGGCTCCGGCGGCGGGGCGCGCACAAAAAAGCCCGGTGCATGAGGCTGTTTGGCTCAGGCACCGGGCCGTGGGGTCGGCCGCTCAGGTGTGGCCTGCGGTCGTCAGGCGGTGACGGGGGGCGCTTCGGGCGTGGTGTGGGCGGCGCCGCGGGCGAAGCGGGCGCCGAGTTCGCGACGGAGGTCTTCCAGGCCCTGGTTCTTGCCGCTGACCCGCAGCAGCCCGTAACCCTCCAGCGCGAAACTCATCAGGTCGCTGCCCAGCGCGGTCGAGGTGTCCTGGGCGCGCTCGCTGAGCCGGGCCAGCCGCAACAGGAACGTGCCGATCTGGTCGTACGCGGCCAGATCCGCCTGCGCCTCGTCCACGCTGAGGCTGGGCGGCACCACTTGCGGGTTCTGCTGCAGCAGCTTCAGCGTCTGCCGGCAGAACACCTCGGACTTGTCGCCCATCTTGATCAGTGTGCGGCGCTGCGCCGGCTGCAGTGCGATCAGCCCGCTCATGTTCTGCTCCAGCGTCACCAACGCACCCTCGATGGCGGTCAACTGGTCGGCCGTCAAGGCCAGCGAAATCAGGTTCTGTGACATCACGATCTCCGTATCGGTTTGATGAGATCGCCTGCGTCCCGCACAAGCTCCGTTGCGCGTCCAGGCGACAGGTAGCGCCCTCTCGTCCGGCGGACAGCCGGGCGTGAGGGGCACTGGAACGATGCCAGAGACGGCAGCATGTGGCTGTCGGCGAAGGGAGGGCGTGGCGTAGAGGTTGACTGACAGGAGGCGAGCCGGGATCGAAACCGGCTGGGGGCGACCTCCGAAGGACCCGGCCTCAATGAAAGTGCACTCTAAACCCTGATTTTTGGGTCCGTCATCGGCCAGGAGCCGACGGTCGCTGTGAAGGATCCGACCGTCCGCTTCTGAGTCTGTCATGCCAGAAGCCTAGTTCGCCGTCCTCGCTCGTCGAGAATGCAAAACAGGGGCTAACATCAACTACTCAATCGATCGCCCGCCGGCGTGAGCTCAATCGCTGCACAGAATGATCTTCTGCGGCAGCACACACTCCGCGGACATGCCCCGATGTGTACCGAGAATCAGACAAGGACGAACAAGAATGAAAGTCGTACGACTGAAGATCACGAACTTTCGGAGCATCAAGAGCGCCGAGCTGCACTTCAACGGGCACGCCCTAATCGTCGGCCCGAACAACGTTGGCAAGAGCACGATCTGCGAAGCGCTTGATTTGGTGCTGGGGCCAGATCGCATATCGAAGTTCCCGCCAGTCGAGGAGTTCGACTTCCACAACGCGCACTACCTGGCTCCCGCGGCGATCGAGGGCGAAGAGCCTACGCCCGTGCCGATCAAGATCGAGGTCGTGCTCGTCGACATCAGCCCCGAAGTCGAGAACCGATGCGGTCAGCACCTTGAGTTCTGGCACTCGACTGAGAGGCGGACCCTCAACGAAGGTGAGGCCGACGCCGCAAACCCTCCCTTGGTCGTGAGTTGCCTGCGCCTGGAGACCGAGGCTGTCTACAACCCGGAAGAGGACGAGTTCGAGGCGAAGACCTGCTATTCGCACAGTCCGAACGGCGAGCCCGGCGAGCTGGACAAGGTCAGCAAGGAAGTCAAGCGCCTGTTCGGTTTCCTGTATTTGCGTGCGGTTCGGACAGGCTCCCGCGCCTTGAGCTTGGAGCGAGGCTCGCTGCTCGATGTCATCCTTCGACTCAGAGGCTCACGCGCAGGCCTCTGGGAGAAGGCAATCGAACGCCTGCGCAACCTGGATATCGAGAAGGATGCTACTCACCTGCAGCCCGTCCTGAAGTCGATCGAAGCGCGCCTCGGACGCTACATTGCGTCAGACGTGGATGGCAGGACGACCAAGTTGCACGTGTCCCAGCTGACGCGTGAGCATCTCCGCAAGACCATGGCGTTCTTCCTGTCGATGTCCAAGGAGCAGACGCCGGTGCCATTCCAGCAGGTGGGCACCGGCACCCTGAATGTCCTGGTGCTTGCTCTTCTGTCGTTCATCGCAGAGCTGAAGCCGGCGTCGGTCATTTTCGCGATGGAGGAGCCCGAGATTGCGGTGCCGCCCCATACGCAGCGCCGTATCGCGGACTACCTGCTCCACAACACGACGCAGGCATTTGCGACTTCGCACTCACCGTATGTCATCGAGCGCTTCGAGCCGGAACAAACCCTACTCTTGTCGCGCGGACCCGACTCCAGCGTCACTGCCATGAAGGTGTCCGATGCGGGCGGCCTCAAAGGCAATGACTTTAAGCGGTTTGCGCGGCGCGGCTTAACAGAATGCATGTTGGGCAAGGGCGCCATCGTCGTTGAGGGCCTGACGGAGTTTCACGCGTTGCCGGTGGCGGCCAGAAAGCTGGAAGAGAGCGACGCGTCGCTGCAGCCGCTCGACATCGCTGGCGCCGCGTTCTTCGACGCGGAGAGCGAGGGGTCGATGCCGAAGTTCGGCACCTTCTTCAAGGCGCTTGGTCTGAAGACGTTCTCGTTCTATGACTCGATGCCTCGCCCACCGGAGAAGAAGAAGCTGTTTACCGATGCATTCGACGTGGATTGCGAGCATGCGCACACAGGCTTCGAGGCGCTGATAGTGAGCGAGATGTCGCTCGATCGTTTGTGGGCTTTCCTCGACGATCTTCGGATGACTGGTGACAACGGCAACTTCACGATTCCCGCTATGCGTCCTGTCGATGCGGACCTGAAGAAGTTGGCTCGGTCGGCACTGGACGGCAGCAAGGGCGCCGGTTGGGCTGCAAGACTCTTTGAAGGCAGCACGGTAGCCGAGCTGCCACCGACGGTGACGGGATTTTTGAAACAGGTGTACGCGGCCTTCCCGAAGCCGGCCGACATTCCTGTTGAAGTCGCGATGGCGGTGATGCCCGCGAAGCCCGCCGCAGAAGTCGGCGCCGTGCTGCCGGCTGCCTGAGCTTGAGCGAAGAGACGCCGATGGAGGTCTGCGACCTTCGCCAGCAGCTCCTTGACTGCAAGGGGCACGCCCTCGTCATCGGTGGCCCGGGAAGTGGCAAGACTACGATTGCCTTGAAAAAGGCAGTCGTGTGCATCAGCGATGGGCTGGCCCCCGGTCAGTCCGTCCTCTTCTTGAGTTTTTCCAAGGCTGCCGTCGCTCGCGTCGGCGAGGCCGCAAGGATCGAGGTGCCGAAGGCGCAGCGCGGAATGCTGAGCATGCAGACCTTCCACTCCTTCTTCTGGACGCTGCTGTCGGCGCACGCCTACTTGCTCGGCGCACCGAAGTCGTTGCGCATCTTGCTGCCGCAGGATGAGCAAGCCAAGTACGGGATGATCAAGACGAAGGATCGTAAGGAAGAGAACCTGGAATGGCGAGCTTGGCTGCAGGAGCGCGATCGGTTGTTTCGGGAGGATGGGCTGATTGCCTTCGACCTCTTCCCGTCCAACGCGGCGCAGCTGCTCGAACGCAGCGCGCACGTCCGCCGCCTCATCACTCAACGTCACCCATTGATCATCGTGGACGAGGCGCAGGACACCAACGAACATGCCTGGCGCTGCATCGAGTTGCTGGCACCTGCTGCGCAGGTGATCTGCCTGGCGGACCTTGAACAGCAGATTTTCGACCACCTTCCCGGCATTGGTCCAGAGCGGATCGTGGCCATTAAGAAGTCGCTGAATCCTTTGGAGATCGACCTCGGCGCGCAGAACCACCGCAGCAGCGGTACCGAGATCGCCATCTTCGGACAGGACGTTCTGCTCGGCAAAGTTCGCGGGTCGCCATATGTCGGCGTCTCTGCCTTCGCCTACAACCCCAAGCTGAGGACGCTGAGCGCCATCATGCGAATGTCCATCGGCATGCTGCAGCGAGCCATCAGGAAGTCAACCGGTAAGTACGGCAAGAACGTGGCCATCCTTACCCATTCCGGGGATTCGGCGGCCAAGATTTCGGCGGCGCTGAACGCGACACCGAAGCCAGTTCGACACAAGCTGTCATTCGATGAGGCCGAAGCCGTGTTGACAGCGCGTTTCGCGGCGTTCCTGCTTGAACCCAAGCGAGAGCTTGATCGGATGCTCGATCTTGCAACAGCTCTTGATCTTCTTGCTACGGCAAAACGGGCTAACGGTCTGGCAGCCGCGAAGCAATGGCAAGTCTGGGCGTTGGCGGTCCAGGCTGGCAAGGTGCCGAAAGCGAAGTTCGTTCAGGCAGTGCTGGGTGTTTTGGACGGACTGCGGACCCAGAGTTTCTCAGGCGATCCGGCGAAGGACTGGACTCGCGTCAAGATCGCGTTGCGCGCAGCCGGCGACGCGCACTTGACGGAGGCGGCGAAGAACCTGGATTACCTGATTGCCTTCAATCGCGGCAAGCGTATCAGCGGAGGACTTGGAGCCGTCTGGACGCGTGATGGGAAGTACACGGGCGCACGTCAAGTGCTCGACCTGGCTCTCGCACAAGACCAGATTCTTGGCGGCGTCGATGACCCGCCCGGTGTGCAAGTGATGACGATCCACAAGTCGAAAGGCAAGCAGTTCGATGGTGTCATCGTCGTCCGGGAAGGACGGCACAACGGCGAGCAGATGGTGTCGTCGTTCGTGTGGTGGGGTGATGAGCCCCCGTATCACCGAAGCCGCAAGATACTCCGCGTTGCAATCACCCGTGCCAGGACACACACACTAATGGTCGGCCCAATCTGGCCAAGCTGCCCAATTATCGGGCGGCACAAGCTCTAAAATAAAGCACAGAGCTACTTCAACTCCGGCTTGAATAGATTCGACGTAAGCGAAAGGATACGTCGCATGCCGGCGCTCACCGCTCCCCCTGTAGCCTAAAGCGGACGTTCGCTTTGGGCGTGTTGAAGGACGGATTAGGGTCGACTTCTGCCCTCAGCAATTTGCCCAGCCGTCATTCGCGCCCGTCGCACCCACCACCCCTCACTCCCCCCGATGCTCCAGCGCCAGGTAGTCCTCACTTTGCATTTCGATCAGGCGGGATTCGGTGCGGCCGAATTCGGCGCGCAGGCGTTCGCCGTCGTACAGCTCGGTGATCGGGGCGGCGGCGGACAGCACCAGTTTGACGTGGTGGTCGTAGAACTCGTCGACCAGTTGCACGAAGCGCTTCGCGGCGTCTTCGCTGTAGACGGTGAACTGCGGCACGTTGGCGATGATCACGGTGGCGCCGGCCTGGGCCAGGGCGATGTAGTCGGCGACGGCGCGGGGACCTTCGCACAGGGCGGCGAACTCGAACCACAGGATGTCGTCGGCGCGCTTGTGGAACGGGATGTCGCGGCCGTTGATGCGCAGCGTGCCGTCGTGTTCGATCGGGCCGCGGGCCTGGTGCAGGAAGGTGCGCTCCAGCGTGCGGTGCGCCTCGGCTCCCGGCGGGGTCAGGTAGACCGGCGCCTGGGTCAGCGCGCGCAGCCGCCAGTCGTGCGACGAGGCCATCTCGACCACGTGGCAGCGCCGCTCGATCAGCGCGATCGCGGGCAGGAAGCGGGCCCGCTGCAGGCCGCCCTTGTACAGGTTCGCCGGCGCGGTGTTGGAGGTGGTGACCAGGCTCACGCCACGCGCGAACAGGGCCTCCAGCAGGTTGGCCAGGATCATCGCGTCGCCGATGTCGTTGACCAGGAACTCGTCCAGGCAGAGCACCCGGCAGCGTGCGGCGAGGCCGGCGGCGACCTCGACCAGCGGGCTCTGGCGATCGCCCAGTTCGCGCAGGCTCTCGTGCACTTCGCCCATGAAGCGGTGGAAGTGCCGGCGCAACGCGACGCCGTGCGGCAGGCTGGCGGCGAACAGGTCCATCAGGAAGGTCTTGCCGCGCCCGACCGTGCCCCACAGGTACAGGCCCGCGACCGGCGCGGGCGGTTCGCTGCCGAGCAGCGACTTCAGGCGGCCGAACAGGCCGTTCTCGGCGGCGGGCTCGCAGCACAGGGCCGCGTGCATGCGGTCCAGCTCCGGCAGCAGCGCCAGCTGGGTCGGATCGGACTCCCAGCGATGCGCGGCGACGCCTTCGTGGTAACGGGCAGAGGGGGCTAGCGTGGTTTCGGGCATGGTCGCGGATCGGGGCGGGAGGGGCACGAGGCCGTCGCGGACGACGGTCGGGGAGACAGGGATGGATGCCGCGCCCCGCTACTCGCTGCTTGCCCCGGGCTGGCCGCGCAGCGCGGGCAACCAGCCGCGCACCGCATGCTTGATCGCCCCGCGCAGATCCATCAGCCGGCGATGGAAGAAATGGCTGGTATCGGGCATGCGCACCAGCTCCGGCCTGGGCTCCAGCGTGTCGACCCAGTCGAAC
Organism: Rhodanobacter ginsengisoli; assembly: GCF_042657065.1. NCBI lineage: Bacteria > Pseudomonadati > Pseudomonadota > Gammaproteobacteria > Lysobacterales > Rhodanobacteraceae > Rhodanobacter > Rhodanobacter ginsengisoli. The sequence continues at coordinate 220,713 of NZ_JBHSNF010000004.1, read as the reverse complement.
ACCGCCTGCGGATCGACCACCTCGTCCGCCTCGCCCTGCACCACGAGCCAGTGGCAGGCCGGCAGCGCGATCGGCTCGAACTCCCAGCGCCCGACCGGCGGCGCGATGCTGATCAGCGCATCGGCGTGCAGCGGCACGGACTGGGCGATGCTCACATAGCTGCCGAACGAAAAGCCGGCCAGCCACAGCGCATCGTGCGGCCGCACGCGGCGGACCCAGGCCACCACCGCAGCCAGATCGTCGCGCTCGCCGTGGCCCTTGTCGTAGCTGCCGAAGGACGCGCCGGCCCCGCGAAAGTTGAAGCGCACGGTGTCCAGGCCGGATTCGCGCAGCGCGCGCTCGACCATGGTCACCACCTTGTTGTGCATGCTGCCGCCTTCGACGGTCAGCGGATGGCAGATCACGGCCACGCCGCGGCGGGCGCCGGCCGGGGCGGCGACTTCGCTGATCGTTTCAAGCTTGCCGGCGGGGCCGTCGAGCATGAAACTGGCGGCGACATCCGGAAAGCCGGCAGGGTCGGCGGGGAGCTCGGTGACATTCATGGGCACGATGATAACCGCCGGGCGCGTTCGCCGCCTGTGGCCCGCGCCGGGGCCGTGCCGGTGAACCATCTGGCGCATGCGCTGCTGGCCGGCGACGACGACGAGCTGCAGCTGGGCGGCATGCTGGGCGATTTCGTGCATGGACAACCCGACCCGGCGGTCTTTCCGTCGCGGGTGATCACCGGCATCCGCCTGCATCGCGCGATCGACGTCTACACCGACGCCCACCCCGAGGTACTGGCCGCCAAGGCGCGCCTGCCCTCGCCGTACCGGCGTTATGCCGGGATCCTGCTGGACATGTGGTTCGATCATTGCCTGGCGCGGGACTTTCCCCGCTGGAGCGGCGGATCGCTGGAGCGCCGCTCGTCCGAGCTGCGCGACCTGCTGCGGCAACACGATGCGCTGCTGCCACCGGCATTGCGGCGCTTTCGGGACTACATGGAGGCGCACGACCTGCCGGCCGGCTATGCCGACCGCGCGATGCTGGGACGGGCACTGGCGGGGATCGGGCAGCGCTTGAGCCGGGCCAATCCACTGGATTCGGCGTTGCCGGTGCTGGTACAGCGGGAGGTTGCGCTGCGGCAGCACTTCGACGCGTTCTTTCCGCAGTTGCAGGAGTTTGCGCGGGATTGGGTTGAGGTGCAGGTGGTGTGAGTGGGGTGTCGCGCGAGCACCGGCCCCTCATCCCGACCTTCTCCCCGCGGGGGAGAAGGGGTAAACGAAACGCCGCCCGAAGGCGGCGTTGGTTTGACTTGATCGAAGCGCGGCTTACTTGGCCTGACCGACGATCCAGCTGACCGCGGCCTTGACCTGCGCCTCGGTCAGTGCCGGGTTGCCACCCTTGGGCGGCATGAAGTAGCCGTCCGGGCCGTGATAACCCTCGGTGGCGTGCTTGACCAGGACGTCGAGGCCCTGGGCGATGCGCGGGCCCCACATGCTCTTGTTGCCCAGCTTGGGCGCGCCGGCGATGCCCGCGGTGTGGCAGCTGGTGCACAGGTGATCGTAGATCGCCTTGCCGTCGGTGGTGCCGCCGTAGGCGACCTGCGAGGCTGCGGCCTTGCTGGCGGCCTCGGCCGCGGCCTGCATCGCGGCGCGTCCGGTGTTGCCTGCGTACACGGCGCCGGCGGGGGCAATCCGTTCGGCGATTTTGGCCGGCTCGTTCGGATTGGTTTCCTTCGGTTCGTGCGAGTAGATCGCCAGTGCCGAGAGGATCAGCACCACCGTCAGCACTGCCAGGCCGCCAATCATCATGGAAAACTGGCGCAGGAAGCTCTGATCGGATTTGGTAATGGAACCGCTCACGCACGTACTCCTGTCGGTGGGCGGGGCGGACGGCCACGATGGCTGCCCCGACCCGCCTGATTGCCTGTTCTGTCGTACCGGTCTGGCGAAATACATCCCGGCATGTGGGTGCCGTACCTTCGGTGTACGACATGGTTGCCGCTTGTCGTCCGACGCCGCCGTGGGCCGGGCAGGCAACCAGTCGCGGATTATAGACGAAGCGCGCGGCAAGTTTCAGGTCGGCCGGGCGACCCGGGATGCAGCCGGCTGTCGCCGGTGCAACCCGCACGGGCCCTCGGATCGCGCCCGCGCGGGCGGCAAACCCTGCCATCGGTCATGGCTCACCCGTGTCAACCGGCATTGTTCAAATCCGTTCAACTGCCCCTATGCTTTCCTCCAGCGGCGCTTGTCGGAAGAGCCATGGGCGGTAAGGCCCCCGACAAACGCCAGACATATCGAAGACGCATGCTGCGTCATTACGAGTGACGGTCGACCGCACCGTTCAGTCCAGGAGTTCTACATGTCGCGTTTTTGGAAGATCACGTTGATCGTGGTGGCAGTGGTCGTGCTGGCGCTTGTCGGTTTTCGCCTGTTGCACAAGCCGGCCGGCACGGCCTCGTCGCAGACCGCGGCCAAGGGCAAGGACGGCAAGGACGCCACGCCGCCGGTGCCGGTCACCGTGGTGCCGGTGGTCAAGCAGAACGTGCCGGTGTATCTGACCGCGCTGGGCACCGTGCAGGCACTCAACACCGTGACCGTGAATCCGCAGGTGGCCGGCCAGTTGATGAGCATCAACTTCACCGAAGGCGGACCGGTGAAGAAGGGCCAGGTGCTGGCGCAGATCGACCCGCGCACGTTCCAGGCCAGCTACGACCAGGCGGTGAGCAAGCGCAACCAGGATGAGTCGCTGCTGGCGACTGCACGCAGCAACTATCGGCGTTCGCAGGATCCGCAGTACAGCCAGTACGTGGCCAAGGTCAACCTCGACACGCAGAAGAACACGGTGGCCCAGTACCAGGCGGCCGTGGCGGCCGACGATGCGGCGATCCGCGACGCCAGGGTGCAGCTCGACTACACCCAGATCCGCTCGCCGATCGACGGCCTCGCCGGCATCCGCGCGGTGGACCCGGGCAACGTGGTCAACACCTCGACCTCGATCGTCACGCTGACCCAGCTGCACCCGATCAATGTGATGTTCACTCTGCCGGAGCAGAATCTGGACATGGTGCGCCGCGCCGCGCAGGGCGGCCTGCCGCTGCAGGTCACCGCCCTGGACCGGGTCGATGCGCATCCGATCGCCAGCGGCGGCGTGCTCAAGGTGATCGACAACCAGATCGATACCACCACCGGCACGTTCCGTCTGAAGTCCGAGTTCAGCAACGACCAGAACACCCTGTGGCCGGGCCAGTTCGTCAACGTGCAGTTGCTGGTGAACACCGTCGACGGCGGCCTGGTGATTCCGTCGCAGGCGGTGCAGCGCGGCCCGGACGGCGACTACGTGTATCAGGTGCAGGGCGACAACACGGTCAAGATGCAGGCGATCGTGGTCGCCGGCGAAGTGGGCGACAGCCACGTGATGGTCGGCAGCGGCCTCAAGGTGGGCGACAGCGTGGTGACCGAAGGCCAGTTCCGGCTCAAGCCGGGCAGCAAGGTCAAGCCGCTCAAGCCCGGCGAAGTGCCGGCGGTGCCGACCGCGGCGGAGCTGGAAAAAGCCAAGAAGGACGGACAGAAGGGCGGTGGCCGCCACGGTCACGGTTGATCGTCGGGGCGACGGCGCGGATGCAGGTACGGATCGCGCCGCCGTCATGAACTGACTCTCGCGCCGTGCTCGCATCGACGGCGCTGCCGATCCACGGAAGGCCGATTCCATCAGGACCGATTTCACCGGGCTGATTCAATCGGGGCCGATTCAATCAAGGCCGATCCAATCAAGCCCGATCCAATCGAAGGTGTACAGGTAGCCATGGGATTCTCGACCCTCTTCATTCGCCGACCGATCGCCACCTCGCTGCTGATGGTGGCCGTGCTGCTGCTCGGCATCCTGGGTTTCCGCCAGCTGCCGGTATCGGCGCTGCCGGAAATCGAGGCGCCCAGCCTGGTGGTGACGACCCAGTACCCGGGGGCCAGCGCCACCACCATGGCGACCCTGGTCACCACGCCGCTGGAACGCAACCTGGGGCAGATCTCCGGGCTGAACATGATGAGCTCGGACTCCTCGGCCGGGCTGTCCACCATCGTGCTGCAGTTCGCGATGGACCGGGACATCGACATCGCGGCGCAGGACGTGCAGGCGGCGATCAACCAGGCCAAGGGCACCTTGCCGGGCAACCTGCCGTACCCGCCGGTGTACAACCGGGTCAATCCGGCGGATGCGCCGATCCTCACCCTGGCGCTGCAGTCGGACAGCCGGCCGCTGCGCGACGTCAACGACCTGGCCGACTCGATCCTGGCGCAGAAGCTGTCGCAGGTGCAGGGCGTGGGCCTGGTCTCGATCGCCGGCAACGTGCGTCCGGCCGTGCGCGTGCAGGTCAACCCGGCGCAGCTGGCCAACCTCGGCCTGACCATGGAGGACGTGCGCTCGGCGCTGACCCAGGCCAACGTCAACGCGCCCAAGGGCACGCTGAACGGCAAGACGCAGAGCTACTCGATCGGCACCAACGACCAGCTGTCCGATGCCAGCGAGTACAAGAACACCATCATCAGCTACAAGAACAATGCGCCGGTGCGGCTGGCCGACGTGGCCAGGGTCGTCGACGGCGTCGAGAACGACCAGCTCGCCGCATGGGCCAACGGCAAGCCGGCGGTGCTGCTGGACATCCGTCGCCAGCCGGGCGCCAACATCGTGCAGACGGTGGAGCAGATCCGCCGGGTGCTGCCGGAGCTGCGCAGCGCGCTGCCGGCCGACGTGCACCTGGACGTGTTCGCGGACCGCACCGTGACGATCCGCGCCTCGGTGCACGACGTCGAGTTCACCCTGATCCTCACCGTGTTCCTGGTGGTCGGCGTGATCTTCGTGTTCCTGCGCCGGCTGTGGGCCACGGTGATCCCGTCGGTGGCGGTGCCGCTGTCGCTGCTGGGCACGTTCGGGGTGATGTCCTTCACCGGCATGTCGCTGGACAACCTGTCGCTGATGGCGCTGACCGTGGCCACCGGTTTCGTGGTCGACGATGCGATCGTGATGATCGAGAACATCGTGCGCTACATCGAGCAGGGCAAGGACGGCAAGGAGGCGGCCGAGATCGGCGCGAAGGAGATCGGCTTCACCGTGCTGTCGCTGACCGTGTCGCTGGTGGCGGTGTTCCTGCCGCTGCTGCTGATGCCCGGCGTCACCGGCCGGCTGTTCCACGAATTCGCCTGGGTGCTGACGATCGCGGTGAGCATCTCGATGCTGGTCTCGCTGACCCTGACCCCGATGATGTGCGCCTACCTGCTCAGGCCCGACCAGCTGCCCGAAGGCGACGACGCGCACGAGCGCCACGCCGCGGCCGGCAAGCGGACGGTGTGGTCGCGCACGGTCGATCTGTACGCGCGCACGCTGGACGTGGTGCTCGATCACCAGCGCCTGACCGTGCTGGTGGCCGGCGCGGCCGTGGTGCTGACGGTGTTCCTGTACATCGCCATTCCCAAGGGCCTGCTGCCGGAGCAGGACACCGGCCTGATCACCGGCGTGGTGCAGGCCGACGACAACATCGCGTTCCCGCAGATGGAGCAGCGCACCCGCGCCGTCGCCGAAGCGCTGCGCGCGGATCCCGCGGTGGCCGGGGTGGCGGCCTTCATCGGCGCCGGCACGATCAACCCCACGCTCAACCAGGGCCAGCTCAGCATCGTGCTGAAGGACCGCGGCGACCGCGATGGCCTGGACAAGCTGCTGCCGCGGCTGCAGCGCACGGTGGCGAGCATCCCGGGCGTGGCGCTGTACCTGAAGCCGGTGCAGGACGTGACGCTGGACAGCACCGTCTCGGCGACCGAATACCAGTACGCGATGTCCGAGGTGAACTCGGCCGAGCTGGCCGGGTACGCCGACCGGATGACCCAGGCGATGCGCCAGCGGCCGGAGCTGGCCGATGTCGACAACAACCTCGCCGACAGCGGCAACGCGCTGAAGCTGAGCATCGATCGCGAGAAGGCCAGCCGCATGGGCGTGCCGGTGCAGAGCATCGACGACACCCTGTACGACGCGTTCGGCCAGCGCCAGATCTCGACCATCTTCACCCAGCTGAACCAGTACCGGGTGGTGCTGGAGGTGGCGCCGGAGTTCCGTTCCAGCGACGACCTGCTGAACAAGCTGACCGTGCGCGGCAACGGCTCGGGCGCGCTGACCGGCAGCAATGCGACCAGCTTCGGCCAGGTGCAGTCGAGCAACTCGGCCACGCCGACCGGCATCGGCAGCACCGGCAACATCGGCATCGCGCTGGGCGGCGGCGGCACCATCCCGCTGTCCTCGCTGGCCAGTGCCACGCTGACCAGCGCGCCGCTGGTGATCAGCCACCAGCAGCAGCTGCCGGCGGTGACGCTGTCGTTCAACGTGGCGCCGGGCTATTCGCTGTCCGATGCGGTGTCGGCGATCCACCAGATCGAGGCGCAGCAGAATTTCCCGCCGCAGGTGCGCGGCGAGTTCGTCGGCAAGGCGGCCGAGTTCACCTCCTCGCTGGGCGACGAGGTGTTGCTGCTGCTGGCCGCGATCGTGGTGATCTACATCGTGCTGGGCGTGCTGTACGAGAGCTACATCCATCCGCTGACGATCATCTCCACCCTGCCGCCGGCCGGTGTCGGCGCGCTGCTGGCACTGATCATCTGCGGCATGAGCCTGTCGGTGGACGGCATCGTCGGCATCGTGCTGCTGATCGGCATCGTGAAGAAGAACGCGATCATGATGATCGACTTCGCGATCGAGGCGCGGCGCACCGGGCTGAGCGCGCGCGACGCGATCCGCCGTGCCTGCCTGCTGCGCTTCCGCCCGATCATGATGACCACGGCGGCGGCGATGCTGGGTGCGTTGCCGCTGGCGCTGGGCAGCGGCATCGGCTCCGAGCTGCGCCGTCCGCTGGGCGTGTCGATCGTCGGCGGCCTGCTGCTGTCGCAGCTGGTCACGCTGTACACCACGCCGGTGATCTATCTGTACATGGAGCGTTTCTCCGAATGGCTGGCGGCGCGGCGCGAACAGCGCGCCCTGCGGGTGGCGAACCAGAGCGTGGCGTGATCTCGCCGGCGGGGTGGCGCCCGAGCCCGGCGGCGCGGGCGGATCAACCGTTTTGGCGCTGATGCGTTGAGGGTGGGATGATCCGTCCCCAGTCCCTGCGGCACGCCGCCTGCCTTCCGGTTCCCCCCGATCGATGAATATCTCCGGCCCGTTCGTCCGCCGCCCGATCGGCACCTCGTTGCTGGCGATCGGGTTGCTGGTAGCCGGTGCGATCAGCTACTTCCTGCTCGGCGTGGCGGCGCTGCCGAACATGCAGTTCCCGGCGATCTTCGTGCAGGCCAGCCAGGCCGGCGCCGATGCCGGCACCATGGCCTCGACCGTCGCCGCTCCGCTGGAGCGCCACCTGGGCCAGGTGCCGGGCATCAGCATGATGCGTTCGCACAGTTCCGAGGGCCGCACCTTCGTCTTCATGCTGTTCGACACCGGCACCGACCTGAGCTCCTCCGCGCGCGACGTGCAGGCGGCGATCAACGCCGCCGTGCCGGATCTGCCCAGCGGCCTCAACGGCGCGCCGAGCTACCAGAAGGCGAACCCGAACGACGACCCGGTCATCGCGTTCGCGCTGACCTCCGACACGCAGTCGGCGGGCGACCTCTACAACGTGGCCGATTCGCTGCTGGCGCAACGGCTGCGCCAGCTGCCGGGCGTGTCCTCGGTGGAGATCGCCGGCGCGGCGACCCCGGCGATCCGGGTCGACGTGAACCTGCGTGCATTGAATGCCATGGGCATCTCGCCGGACGAGCTGCGCAACGCGCTGACCGCGGCCAACGTGACCTCGCCGGAAGGCTTCCTTACCGACGGCAGGACCCGCATGTCGGTGGATGCCACCACCGCGCTGCACACGGCCGCGGAATTCGCCCAGCTGGTGATCGCCGGCCACAACGGCACGCCGGTGCGGCTGTCCGACGTGGCGCACGTCTACCCCGGGACCGAGGATGCGTACCAGGCGGCCTGGTTCCGCGGCAAGCCGGCGGTGCTGATGTACGTCTACAAGAAGGCCGACGCCAACATCATCGCCACGGTGGACCGGGTCAGGGCGCAGCTGCCGGAGCTGCGCGACTTCCTGCAGCCGGGCACCGAGCTGACCCCGTTCTTCGACGGCACGCCGACCATCCGCGCCTCGCTGCACGAGGTGCAGGCCACCCTGCTGATTTCGCTGGCGATGGTGATCCTGACCATGGCGCTGTTCCTGCGCCGGCTCGCGCCGACCCTGATCGCCGCGGTGGCCGTGCCGCTGTCGCTGGCCGGCGCATTCGTGGTGATGTACATCCTCGGCTACACCCTGAACAACCTCACCCTGCTGGCGCTGGTGATCGCGATCGGCTTCGTGGTGGACGACGCGATCGTGGTGATCGAGAACATCATCCGGCACATCGACGACGGCATGACGCGGATGCAGGCGACCCTGGCCGGCGCCAGGGAAATCGGTTTCACCATCGTCTCGATCACCGCCTCGCTGATCGCGGTATTCATCCCGCTGCTGTTCGCCGGCGGCATCACCGGCATGTTCATGCACGAGTTCGCGGTCACCCTGGTGGCGGCGATCGTGGTCTCGGCGGCGGTGTCGCTGACCCTGACCCCGGCGCTGTGCGGGCGCTTCCTCAGCGGCCATCGCGGGCGCGGCCCGCGGCTGGAAAAACCGCCGTCGAAACTCGCCGTGGCACTGGACGGTTTCCATGCCGGCATGCTGCGCGTGTATCGGCGCGCGCTGGATTTCTCGCTGCGCCATGCGCTGCTGTTCGCGTTGACGCCGCTGGCACTGATCGTCGCCACGTTCTATCTGTTCACGGTGGTCAAGACCGGCCTGTTTCCGCAGCAGGACACCGGCCTGATCTGGGGCCGCGCCAGTTCCAGCGCCACGGTCTCGTTCGCCGAGAGCAAGCAGCGCCTGCAGCGGCTGACCGCGATGCTGCTGGCCGATCCGGACGTGGCCACCGTGGGCTCGCGCCTGGGCAGCAGCCGGCAAGGCACCAGCGGCGCGTTCAACATCGATCTGAAGACCCGCGCCCAGGGCCGCCGGGACGACACCTTCGCGGTGCTGGCGCGGCTGAGCGCCAAGGCCGCCAAGTACCCCGACCTCAACCTGCGCCTGCGCCCGGTGCAGGACCTGCCCAGCGGCGGCGGTGGCGGTACCAGCCAGGGCGCGCAATACCAGATCTCGCTGCAGGGCAACGACCTCGCCATATTGCAGCTTTGGTTGCCGAAGCTGGTCACCGAGTTGAAGAAGAACCCCATGCTGCGCGACGTCGGCAGCGACATCGACGAGGCCGGGTTGCGCCAGAACATCGTGATCGACCGTGACAAGGCGGCCCGGCTCGGCGTCTCCGTGGGCGCGGTCGACGGCGCGCTGTACGACGCCTTCGGCCAGCGCCAGGTCTCGACGATCTACTCGGACATCAACCAGTACAAGGTGGTGGTCAACGCGCTGCCCTCGCAGACCGCCACGCCGGACGCGCTCAATCGCATCTACGTGAAGTCGAGCAAGGGTCCGATGATCCCGATCGCCGCCTTCACCCGCCAGGAATCCGGCCTGGCGCCATCGGAGATCACCCACGAGAACCAGTACACCACGATGGACCTGAGCTTCAATCTGGCGCCCGGCGTGAGCATGGGCCAGGCGCTGCAGGTCATCCAGTCCACCGCCAGCAATATGCGCATGCCCGGCGACATCAAGCTCAACGTGGGCGCCGATTTCCGTCGCTTCCAGCAATCGCAGAGCGGCATGCTGTGGCTGGTGCTGGCGGCGGTGCTCACCGTCTACATCGTGCTCGGCATGCTGTACGAGAACCTGATCCATCCGGTCACGATCCTGTCGACCCTGCCGGCCGCCGGCGTCGGCGCGCTGCTGGCGTTGTGGCTGACCGGCACCGAGCTGTCGGTGGTGGCACAGATCGCGCTGGTGCTGCTGATCGGCATCGTCAAGAAGAACGCGATCATGATGATCGACTTCGCCCTGGTCGCCCAGCGCGAGCACGGCCGGAGCCCGCTCGAGGCGGTGCGCGACGCCTGCCTCGTGCGCTTCCGCCCGATCATGATGACCACGATGGTGGCGATCCTGGCTGCCCTGCCGATCGCGATCGGCCTGGGCGAAGGTTCCGAGCTGCGTCGCCCGCTCGGCATCGCGCTGATCGGCGGCCTGCTGATCTCGCAGAGCCTGACCCTGCTCAGCACCCCCGCGCTGTACGTGATCTTTTCGTGCCTGGCCGAGCGACGCAAGGCGTGGAGTGCGCGGCGGCGCCAGCGCAAGATCCTGCTGCTCGGGAGCGGCGCCGGCTGACCCGGCGACCTCATGGCCGGGAGGGCGCGCGCGGGGAAGCGTGGCGCTAGCTGAATGGTCCCGAACGACACTCACAAGGCGTTAACCGGGGGGTGGCTATCACTGCTCCACGAGACGGAGATGCGTTCGTTGGGAAATCCCGCCAGCGAGTCGTATGCGTTTCCGCCATCCATTCACCGGTCCTGATCGGATCAAGCCCGGCCGGAGGTTGCAGATTCCGGCCAAGACCTGAAGCAGGAGAAAACTTCATGAAGACGACTAGCCAACCCCTGATACTTGCCGCCTCGCTCGCTGCCGTGCTGGCACTCAGCGCCTGTGGCAAGAAAGAAGAATCGACCTCGACGACGCCGGCCTCGCCGCCACCGAGCGCGACGGTGATGGCACCCGCACCGGCGGCGACCGCCGCGATGGCGATGAGCGGCGAAACGGCCCCGGTCAGCTTCAACGCACTGGAACTGGGCTCGACCGTCGATGCCAACAACCGCATCCTGGCCAGCGGCACCAGCTTCGCACCGAAGGACACCGTCTACGCCTCGGTCGAGACCGGCGGCAGCGGCAACGCCACGCTGGCGGCGAAATGGAGCTACCAGGACGGTACGGTCGTGCACGAGGACAGCAAGGTGCTCGACGCGAAGGGTCCGCAGACCACGGCTTTCATGATCAGCAAGCCGAGCGGTTTTGCGGCCGGCAATTACAAGGTCGAGATCACGTTGAACGGCAACGAAGTGGCCAGCAAGGATTTCACGATCAAGTAAGTTCGTTGCGGTGATGCCCGAGGCAGCCGGGACGCGACGCGGTCGCGCCCCGGCTGTCGCCGCTCACAGCGGCGCGAACAGCTCGGCCAGGTCGGTCTCGTCGAAGCGCAACTGCGTGGTCGCCCCGCCGCCCTCCAGCACGGCACGCGCCAGTTCGGCCTTGCGTGACTGCATCGCCTGGATCTTCTGCTCCACCGTGCCGGCGCAGATCAGTCGATAGACGAACACCGGCTTGTCCTGGCCGATGCGATGGGCGCGGTCGGTGGCCTGCGCCTCGGCGGCCAGATTCCACCACGGGTCGTAATGGATCACGGTATCGGCAGCGGTGAGGTTGAGGCCGACTCCGCCGGCTTTCAGGCTGATCAGGAAGACTGGCACCTTGCCGGCCTGGAAGCGTGCGACCAGCGCGCTGCGCTGCTGCGCCGGGGTCTGCCCGGTGAGTGTCTGGAAGGCGATCCCGCGCTGCTCCAGCGCCGCCTCGATCAGCCCCAGCATCTCGGTGAACTGCGAGAACAGCAAGACCCGGCGACCTTCGTCGAGCAGGCCGTCGAGCAGCTCGAGCAGGGCGTCGAGCTTCGCGCTGGCGGTGATCTTCCGGGCACTGTCCAGCTTGACCAGGCGCGGGTCGCAGCAGGCCTGGCGCAGTTTCAGCAACGCGTCCAGCACGATGATGCCGGACTGCGCCAGACCGCGATCCCTGACCGCCTGCTGCACCCGTTCGTGCTGGGCCAGGCGCAATGTTTCGTACAGCGCGCGCTGGTCGCCCTCCAGTTCCAGCGTGCGCACGATCTCGGTCTTGGCGGGCAGGTCGGTGAGCACGTCGTCCTTGCGCCGGCGCAGCAGCAGCGGGCCGATGCGGCGGTTCAGGCGCTGCTGGCGATCGGTGTCGGCGTGCTTCTCGATCGGCGTGCGATAGAGTTTGGTGAATTCGCGCTGGCTGCCCAGCAGGCCGGGCTCCACCGCGTCGAACTGCGCCCACAGTTCGCCCAGATGATTTTCCAGCGGCGTGCCGGTCATCGCCAGTCGCCGTGTGGCGGGGATCTCGCGCACCACCCGGGCCGCCTGGCTGTTGGCATTCTTGATCGCCTGCGCCTCGTCCAGCACCAGCAGCGCGAAGCGCTGCCCGAGCAGTTGCTCGCGATCGCGCGGCAGCAGCGGGTAGGTGGTGATGACCAGGTCGTGCGCGGCGATCTCGTCGTAGCGGTCGGCGCGCGCGGCGCCGTGGATCACCAGCACCCGCAGCGCCGGGGCGAAGCGCGCGGCCTCGCTCTGCCAGTTGCCGACCAGGCTGGTCGGCGCGACCACCAGCGCCGGCTGTTCGAGCCGGCCGCGCTGTTTCTCGCCCAGGATGTGTGCCAGCACCTGCACGGTCTTGCCCAGGCCCATGTCGTCGGCGAGGATGCCGCCGAGGCCGGCCGCACCGAGCGCATCCAGCCAGGCCAGGCCGTCGCGCTGGTACGGCCGCAGCGTGGCGAGGAAACCCGGTGGCGCATCGGCACTGCGTTGCGCTGTCTGCAGGGCCCGCAGATGCGCGCGCAGCAGCTCGCCGCCGCGCCAGTGCAGGTGTTCGTCCAGCGCCGCGAGCACCGGGGCCTGACTGCGGTGCAGGCGCAGCTCGCCTTCGCCCTCGAGCCATTCCAGCAGAGGTTCGATCAGCGTGCGCAGGCGGCTCAGCGGTATCTCGGTGCTGCGCTGTCCATCCAGCAGCACGCGCCAGCTGGCATTGCGGCTTTCGCCCTTCAGCGGTTGTCGCGGAAAGCCGGGGTCGGCCAGCAGGCGGCGCAGCACCGGCAGCAGGTCGATCCGTTCGCCGCCGACATCCACGCCCAGCGAGACCTCGAACCACTGGTTGCCGCTGACCTGCAGTTCGGCGTGCCAGTCGTCGATCTCGACCAGTTCGTCGCGCGGAAAGTCGGCGGCGTAGTCGATCCGGAAGCCGGCCTCGACCAGTCGATCGAGTACCGGCCGCCACTCGCCGGGCGGCAGCGGTGGCTGGCGTTCGTGCGGCTGCAGCAGGAAGTCGTTGTCGTCCAGCGTGTGGCGGCGAATGCCCTGTTCCCAGGCATAGATGCCGGCCTCGACCATGCCCAGACGCTCCAGCTGTTCGCCGGCGGCGCTTTCGGCGAGCGGGTCGCGCACGATCTCCAGCACCTGGCCCTGGTGCAGGACCCGGGCCACCTCAGCCGGGGCGTCATCGGCGGCGGGCGGCAGCAGGTGGCCGGCGTAGTCGTAGGACAGCCGGCCGCAACCCAGGGCGGTGGCGATGCGCCGGCCGGTACGCGCGGCGATCGCCAGCTCGATCGCGTGCAGCTGCAGCACGGCGGTCGGACGGGCGTGGATGACCTGTACCGGTCCGCGCGGCTCGGGCAGCGGGATCGGCCAGTCGGGCTCGCGCTGCTGCAGTTGCTGGCGCACGGCGTCGACCTGCTCGGGCGGCAGCGGCGGTGCGTCGGCCATGCCGTCGAGCCATCGCGGGTCGCCATCGACGCGACCGTAGATCTGCCGCGTCGGCAGCACGTACCACAGGCCGGCGCCGCGCAGCAGCCGCGCCGGCTCGTCCGCGTCGAGCGTGCCGACCAGTCGCTGGCTGCCGTCGGGCAGGCTGTCCCAGCGCAGCTGCAGGGGCAGGGTCGAGCCGCGCTGCAGCGGCGCCGCGCCGCGTTCGAAATAGACCGGGTACCGCGCCAGCACGGTTTCCAGCGCCTGTTCCTGATGGATGGCGTGGATGGCCGTCCAGTGCTGGCCGGCGAGCCTGACTGTCTGATCGTGCAGCAGCACGGCCAGCGCGCTGCCGACTTCCGCCGGCCAGCCGCCGGCCGGGGCCGGCACCGGCCCGGCGTGGCGGTCCAGCTGCAGCCGCCGCGGCTCGACCAGCGCGGCGCGACTGGTCTTGCCGGGGCGCAGCCAGGCCGGGTTGGCCAGCAGCCGCTCACCGGATTCGCTGCCGCGCAGCAGGAGCCCGAACCGGCGATCATCGCGGGCCGTGAGTATCGCCCCGACGGGCCGGGCGTCGAGTCGGTGCAGCCATTGCGTCCACGGCGGCGCGGGCTGGCCGGGGACCGTGCCGGCGGACTGCCGTGCGCTACGCGACGACGAGCCGGCGGGCTTCGGTGCCAGTCCGGCACCGGGCCAGGAAGGCGGCGGCAGGTTCGCGGCGATCAGCAGCATCGCGCCGGCATGCTTGCATTTCGCGCTCACCGGGCAACTGCAGTCACTGCTCAGGAGCAGGCCCTCACCCTGCGCGCGCAGCCCGATGCGGCAGCGATAGGGCAGCTTCGCACTGCCGCGGACGATGCCATTCAGGACGCAGGCATCGTCATCCTCACTCCCGACAAATTGCAGCGAGGTCACCCGCTGCCGCCGCGCATAGTCGGTGGCCCGTTGCAGGCTGCGTTCGTCGAAATTCGATGCCCAGCTCGCATCTTGCAGAAGCTGGTGCAGGCGCTCAGGAATCATGGGCAGTCGGGGAAGAGCAGAAGCAGGGCAATCCCCATTCTCGCATGCCGCCGCTGCACGGCTGCGGCGGCGTCTGCGGCTGCCGGCGGGATGTCCGCCGCCGTGCCCGATTGGTCAAGCGGAGCGATTCCGGCGAAAATGGCTGGCTTGCCTTTTCCCTGGCTCAACGCCATGTCCATGGCCACGACCTTTTCGCTGGAGACTTTCATGACTGCATCCAAGCTCACCCCGCCCGCCGACGGCAGCAAGATCACCATCACCGACGGCAAGCTCCACGTGCCGGCCAACCCGATCGTGCCGTTCATCGAAGGCGACGGCATCGGTCCGGATATCTGGCGCGCCTCGGTGCGCGTGCTCGATGCTGCCGTGGCCAAGGCCTATGGCGGCGAGCGAAAGATTCACTGGATGGAGATCCTGGCGGGCGAGAAGGCATTCAACGAGACCGGCAGCTGGCTGCCCGACGAAACCGTGCAGGCCTGCCGCGATTACCTGGTCTCGATCAAGGGCCCGCTGACCACGCCGGTCGGTGGCGGCATCCGTTCGCTCAACGTGGCGCTGCGCCAGCAGCTCGACCTGTACACCTGCCTGCGCCCGGTGCGCTGGTTCAAGGGCGTGCCCTCGCCGGTGAAGAAGCCGGAGGACGTCGACATGGTGATCTTCCGCGAGAACTGCGAGGACATCTACGCCGGTATCGAATTCGCCGAAGGCACGCCGGAGGCGACGAAGTTCATGGCGTTGCTGCAGGAGCATTTCCCCGATCGCTTCAAGAAGATCCGTTTCCCGGAAACCTCGGGCATCGGCATCAAGCCGGTCTCGCGGGAAGGCACCGAGCGGCTGGTGCGCGCCGCGTTCAAGTACGCGATCGACAACGATCGCCGTTCGGTGACCCTGGTGCACAAGGGCAACATCATGAAGTTCACCGAGGGCGCGTTCCGCGACTGGGGCTATGGGCTGGCGCAGAACGAATTCGGCGCGGTCGATCTGGACGGCGGTCCGTGGATGACCTTCAAGAACCCGAAGACCGGCAAGGAGATCGTGGTCAAGGACGTGATCGCCGATGCATTCCTGCAGCAGATCATGACCCGGGCGAAGGAATACGACGTGGTCGCCACGCTGAACTTGAACGGTGACTACATCTCCGACGCGCTGGCCGCCGAAGTGGGCGGCATCGGCATCGCGCCGGGCGGCAACATCAACTACGTCACCGGTCACGCCGTGTTCGAGGCGACCCATGGCACCGCGCCGAAGTACGCCGGCATGGACAAGGTCAACCCGGGCTCGGTGATCCTCTCCGGCGAGTTGCTGCTGCGCCACCTGGGCTGGAACGAGGCGGCCGACGCGATCATCGGCGCGATGGACAAGGTGATCGCGGCGAAGACGGTGACCTACGACTTCGCCCGCATGATGGACGGCGCGAAGGAAGTGAAGTGCTCGGAGTTCGGCGATGCGCTGATCGCGGCGATGTAACCGGCGGGTCCGGTTCCCGATGAAACGGCCCGCCCTGGCGGGCCGTTTCGTTTGCCGCACGGGAAGCTTCGCGGCGCTGTCGGCGGACGCTTCAGTGGATACGGAACCGATCGCCGGCAAGCCGGCTGTCGATGTAGTGGTCGAGGCCGCCGACGCGGGGCGTGGGCGGTGGGTTCACGATCTCGGCGGTGATTGCCGGGCGGAGGCTGCGGGGCGTGGGTTGCACGCCGTCGGTGCCGGCCGCCAGGGTGGGTTTCGTCGATGACATGATCAGGAATGGAAGGGTGAAGAGCAGCATGGTCGTGGCCCTCGTGTTCATCCCGCTACCGGGTGACGACTACGGTACGACCGGCGTAGGCTGCCAAAAAGCGACATGTTTGCAAGCCTGCCTTGAGGCGGATTCAATATGGGACGACTGCCTTTCAGTGCCCTGCAGGGATTCGTGCTGGCAGCCCATGCGGGCAATCTGACGCAGGCGGCGGCGCAGCTCAACCTCAGTGTCAGCGCGCTCAGTCACCAGATCCGCGGTCTCGAGGAACGTCTCGACCGGCGCCTGTTCGTGCGCGGGCCGCGCGGTGTCGACCTGACGCCGGACGGCGCGCACCTGCTCCAGCTGGTGGGCCCGCAGTTCGATGCGATCGATCGCGCGCTGCGGCAGTTCAGCACGCCGCAGTCGGACGTGCTGACCCTCAGCGTGATGCCCTCGGTGGCCTCCAGCTGGCTGCTGCCGAGGTTGCCGACATTCGTGGCGCAGTACCCGCAGCTGCAGCTCAACCTGCAGTCGAGTGCCCAGCTGGTCGATTTCGAGCGCGAGCCGGTCGACGCGGCGATGCGCTTCGGTCCGGGCGAGTGGGCCGGGCTGCGCGCCGAACACCTGTTCGACGACTGGCTGACCCCGATCGCCAGCCCCGGACTGATCGCCCGGCTCGGCCGCCCGACGCTGGCGAAGCTGTCGCAGTGGCCGCTGTTGCGCGATCCGGAGAATGTGTGGGCGAAGTGGTTCCGCACCTTCGGCGGCACGCCGCCCGCGCGCTACGTGGCCTACTTCGACGACACCGAGACGCTGCATCGCGCCGCGATCGAGGGCATCGGCGTCGCGCTCGGCCGGTTGACCATGGCGCGACCGCTGGTCGACAGCGGGCAACTGGTGTTGCTGAGCACCCGCCGGCTGCGCGCCGAGTTCGCCCACTATCTGGTGTACCCGCCGCGGACCGAGGCGCACCCCGCGCTGCTCGCGTTCCGTGGCTGGCTGCTGGAGGAGGCGCGCCGTTACAGTCGCGAGCGGGAGTGCGCGTCAGCGCGCGGGCAGAGTCGTCGGGGCGGCTGAGTGCGGGGGCGTCGCCAGGTGGTCGCGGTGGTCAGCGTCGGGCCTGCGTGGCCATGCGCAGCGCCAATCCGGCAAGCACGGTGCCCATCAGCCAGCGCTGCACCCGCAGCCACGAAGGCCGGTCGGCGAAGAAGCTGGCGATCGAGCCGGCCAGCAGCACGATCAGTGCATTGACCGAGAGGCTGATCGCCATCTGGGTGGTGCCCAGCGTCACCGATTGCATCAGCACGCTGCCGCGGCCCGGGCTGATGAATTGCGGCAGCAGCGAGAGATAGAGCATCGCTGCCTTGGGATTGAGCAGGTTGGTCAGGAAGCCCATCGCAAACAGCTTGTGCGGACGGTCGCGGTCGAGCTGGCGCAGCTGGAACGGCGAATGGCCGTTGGGCCGGACGGCCTGCCAGGCGAGATAGAGCAGGTAGAGCGCACCGCCCAGGCGTAACGCGTCGTAGGCCAGCGGTACGGTGAACAGCAGCGCCGTGATGCCAAGCGCGGCGCTGAACATGTACAGGACGAAGGCCAGCGCCACGCCACCGAGCGAAATCAGGCCGGCCGCGCGCCCCTGGCAGATGGACCGGGAGATCAGGTACAGCATGTTCGGGCCGGGGGTCAGCACGAGACCCAGCGAGATGAAGCTGAAGGCGAGCAGTTTGGAGGATTCAGGCATGGGGCAATCCTGGGAAGGGGGGTGGCAGATGCCCAGGCGCGCGGCTCGTACGGCGTTCGCGATCCCCGATGGTGACCATCCGAAGCGCCAGTAGCGCGAACCGGTCGATTATCCCACCGGCGGCGGGACCTGCAAACGTTCCGCGTGAGGACGTCGCGGCGCCCTTGTACCCGCTAGACTTGCCGGCATGGAGGTCGGCGCCATCACCACTGTGTCCGTGGACCCGCAGGCCGTTGCCGCCGCGGCGCTGCTGGTCGATGCGTTCGCCGACTACAACGCGCGTTTCGCCGACATCACCCGGCGTGCGCGCCGGCGCTTCGAACGGCGTGACTGGCGCCAGGCCGGGGTGGATGCGCGGGCGCGGATCGATCTGTACGGCATCTGCATCCGCGAGACCCAGGGGCGCCTGGATGTGCTGCTGGACGATCGGCTGCGCTCGCGTGCGCTGTGGATCGCGCTGCGCCAGGCCTACGAACAGCAGGTCGCCGCGCTGGCCGATCGCGAGTTGTACAAGACCTGGTTCAACTCGCTCTCGCGACGGCATTTCCACACGCGCGGGGTGGCGCCGGAGCTGGAGTTCGTGGTACTGGATCGCGAGCCCTATACCGAGGGCAGCGACGCGGCCGCGCATCAGTGCTACCGGGCCGACGGCGACCTGACGGTGCTGTGCGACCGCCTGCTGGCCGATGCCGGCTTCGCCTACGCCGACCGCGCCGGCTGTGCGGCGCGACTGGCATCGACGCTCACGGCGCGACTGCCGGGGATGGGCGTGCTGGCGATCGAGGCGATCGACATCCTGCAGGCGGTGTTCTATCGCGAGCGCCGGGCCTACCTGGTCGGCCGCCTGCGCGGCGGTCATCGCCGGCATCCGCTGGTGATCGCGCTGGTGCACGCCGACGACGGCGTGCGGGTGGACGCGCTGCTCACCGCGCGGGCGCAGATCTCGATCCTGTTCGGTTACGCGCGCAGCTACTTCCATGCCGACATCGACAACGTCGGTGCGGTGGTGGCGTTCGTCCGCGCGCTGCTGCCGCACAAGCCGCTGGAGGAGCTGTACACCGTGCTGGGTCGCGCCAAGCAGGGCAAGACCGAGCGCTACCGTCGCGTCTTCGGCCACCTGGCGATCCATGCGGAGGAGCGGCTGGTGCCTGCCGACGGCCAGCGCGGCATGGTGATGGCGGTGTTCACCCTGCGCGACCTGCCGGTGGTGTTCAAGCTGATCCGCGACCGCTTCGCCGCGCCGAAGGACACCACGCGCGGCGAGGTGGAGGCGAAGTACCGGCTGGTGTTCCGCCATGATCGCGCGGGCCGGCTGGTGGATACCCAGGAGTTCCGCCAGCTGCGTTTTCCGCTGCGCCAGATCGATCCGCTGCTGCGCGACGAATTGCTGACCGAATGTGCCGACACGGTGAGCGTGGAAGGCGACGAGCTGGTGATCGCGCATTGCTACGTCGAGCACCGGCTGCGGCCGATGGACCTGTATGTGCGCGAGGTCGGCGAGGCCGAAGCCTGCCGCGCGATGTGCGACTACGGCCAGGCGATCAAGGATCTGGCCGGCAGCAACATCTTTCCGGGCGACCTGCTGCTGAAGAACTTCGGCATCTCGCGCAATGGCCGGGCGGTGTTCTACGACTACGACGAGCTGTGCCTGCTCGAGGAATGCCGCTTCCGTGCGGTGCCGCCGATGCGCGAGGAGGACGAGACGCGACCGCTGGGCGAGTGGTTGTACGCCGCGCCGGCGGACGTGTTCCCCGAATTGTTCGTCAATTTCCTCGGCGTGCCGCCGCGCCTGCGCGAGGCGTTGTGCGCGGCGCATCCGCAGATCTTCGATCCGCAGTGGTGGTGCGCGATGCAGGCGCGCCTGCGCGCGGGGGAATATGTCGACGTGGCGCCGTATCCGGCCGAGGCCAGGCTGAGCGCCTGAGTCCGGGCCACCTGCGGGTCAGCAACGCCCTGCCACAATGGCCGCTGTCGAGGATGGAGTCACCGGATGCGCCTGCTGCCTGTTGCCCGCTTTTTTGCCGTTCTCCTGTTCGCCGAGGTCGGACTGTCGCCTGCGTTCGCCCAATCGGCGGGTGCGGCGGCGCCGGTCGTGGCCGATCTTCCCGCGGTGGTGGTCAGCGGGGTGCAGCCGGGTCCGGGCCTGTGGAAGGTCAGCAAGGGCGAGCACGTGCTGTGGGTGCTCGGCACGCTGTCGCCGTTGCCGCGCGGCATGCAATGGCGCTCGCACGAGCTGGAGCAGGTGATCGGCCAGTCGCAGCAGGTGTTGCTGGCGCCGTCGGTGAAGTTCAAGGCCGACGTGGGATTCTTCGGCAAGCTGTTCCTGCTGCCCTCGGCCTACAGCGCGCGCAAGAACGATGACGGCGCGACCCTGCAGCAGTTGTTGCCGCCGCCGGTGTATGCGCGCTGGCAGGTGCTCAAGCAGGAGTACATCGGTGCCGATCGCGGCATCGAGCGCTGGCGGCCGATCTTCGCGGCGCAGGAGCTGTACCGCAAGGCGATCAAGGCCAATGGCCTGAGCCGGACCGGTGGCGTCCAGGCCGGCATCGATGCCCTGGCCAAGCGCTATGGCGTGAAGGAAGTGCCGACCAGCTACCAGGTGGTCATCGAAAATCCACGGGCGGCGATCAAGGCATTCAAGCGCTCGGCACCGCGTGACGTCACCTGCTTCATCCGCACGCTGGACAGCATCGAACAGGACATGCCGGCGATGAAGGCGCGCGCCAATGCCTGGGCCACCGGCGATCTGCCGGCGCTGCGCGCGCTGCCCGACAGCGCGCGGCGGGATGCCTGCGTGGCGGCGCTCGCCGACGCCGGGTTTGCGCATACGCTCGGTCTCGACGATGTGCCGGCGAAGCAGCAGGCGGTCTGGCTGGCCGCCGCACGGACGGCCCTGGCGGGCAACGCGCAGACCCTGGCGATCCTGCCGATCGACGAATTGCTGAAAACGGACGGCTACCTGGCCGCGCTGCAGGCCGAGGGCTATCAGGTCGAGGCGCCCGAGTAACCGCCGCTCGCGGATCCGCGCCCGTCCCGCTCAGTCGCTGGCCAGGTCCAGCTGCGCTATCTCGTTGTGGCTGAGTTGCAGCGAGGTGGCACCCAGCAGCTCGTGCAGCTGGGCCACGCTGGTGGCGCTGGCGATCGGGGCGGTGATGCCGGGACGGGCCATCAGCCAGGCCAGCGCGACCTGCGCCGGGCTGGCCCGGTGCGCGGCCGCCACCGAATCCAGTGCGGCCAGGACCTGCCGACCCTGCGGGTTCAGGTACTTCTTCACCGCGCCGCCCCGGGCGCTGCTCCTGGCCAGGTCGGCCTCGCTGCGGTACTTGCCGGTGAGGAAGCCGCTGGCCAGCGCGTAATAACTGATCACGCCCAGGTTCTCGCGCCGGATCAGCGGCTCGAGCTCCTTCTCGTAACCCGTTCGACTGACCAGGTTGTATTCGGGCTGCACGCTCTCGTAGCGCGGCAGGCCGTGCTGTTTCGACACGGCCAGCGCGTCGGCCAGGCGGGCGGCGCTGTAGTTGGACGCGCCGATGACGCGGATCTTGCCCGCCTCGATCAGCCGCCCGAACTCGCCGAGGGTTTCCGCCAACGGCACGCTGGCGTCGTCCTCGTGTGCCTGGTACAGGTCGATGCAGTCCACCTGCAGGCGTTTCAGCGAACCGTCCAGCGCCTGGCGGATATTCGTCGGCGACAGGCCCGGTTGCTCGACCCACTTGGCGACCTTGGTCGAGATCACCACCTGCTCGCGCTTGCCGCTGCGCCTGAGCCACTTGCCGATGATGGTTTCCGACTCGCCGCCGCGATTGCCCGGCACCCAGGCCGAATAGACGTCGGCGGTATCGATCAGGTTGCCGCCGGCGTCGACGAACGCATCGAGCAGCTCGAACGAGCGTTTCTCGTCGACGCTCCAGCCGAACACGTTGCCACCGAAGGCGAGCGGGGCGATCGAAAGCGGCGAGTTGCCGAGTGGACGTGTCTGCATGGCGATACCCCGGGTGGTGAACGGCTACCCGTCCGAGGTGGTTGCGACCCGCGCCGGAATCAAGCGCAGGCGGCGGCGCCCTGTTCTTTTGACGGTGCTTTTGACGGTGCCGGCGGCGATGATCGGGGGGTGGCCTCGGGGGCGGCGGATTCGGGTGCCGCATCGCGACGCCAGGTCAGGTCTTCCTTGCGGACGAGATGGCCATGCAGGAACAGCAGATCCTTCCAGAGCGATGTCATGGGAGCGCCTCCTTCGGAAGCACGTGGTTTGGGGTGCGCTCAAGGTACGCGGGCGCCAGCTCGCCAAAAAGCGATATATTCGCAAGTCAGACTTGAGGAATATTCAAGATGGGAAAGTTGCCGCTGGGACTGTTGCAGCAGTTCGTGCTGGTGGCCCGCGAGGGCAATCTTTCACGCGCCGCGGCGCAGGCGAACCTCACGGTCAGTGCGCTCAGTCACCAGATGCGCCAGCTGGAAGAGCGGCTGGAGCGGCGGCTGTTCGACCGTGGCCCCCGCGGCGTGAAGCTGACGGTGGAAGGCTGCAGCCTGCTCGAAGCGGTCGGCGAGCACGTCGACGGCATCGAGCGGGCGCTGGGCCGGTATCGGGTGCGCCGCGATGAAGAACTCACGATCAGCGCCAGTCCCGGGATCATGTCGAGCTGGCTGGTGCCGCGGCTGCCGCGCCTGGTGGCGGCCCACCCGGAGCTGGAACTCACCCTGCACTCGGGTTCGACGCTGGTCAATTTCGAGCGCGAGCCGGTGGACGCGGGCTTGCGCTATGGCCGCGGCGAATGGGCCGGCCTGCACAGCGAGCGCCTGTTCGGCGAGTGGATCGCGCCGGTGGCAGCGCCCGAGTTGGTCGCCGCGATGGGTGGAGCCGATCCATCCGACCTGGCGCGCTGGCCCTTGCTTGGCGAACCGGCGCCGTCGACCCGCTGGAACGACTGGTTCGAGGGTTTCGGCGGCAGCCGACCGAAGCGCTACGTTGCGCAGTTCGGCAGCCTCGATGCGCTGCGCCATGCGGCGCTGGAAGGTCTCGGAGTGGCGCTGGGGCGGATGGTGACTTCAAAGTCGATGATCGACGCCGGGCGCCTGCAGGTGCTGGGCAATCATTACCTGCGCGTGGAGGAGGCTTATTGGCTGGTGTATCCGTCACGCTCGCAGCAGCATCGCGGCCTGCAACTGTTTCGCGAATGGCTGCTGGACGAGGCGGGCGACTACCGCCAGCAGATGCTGGCGTTCCGGCCCGAAGACACGACCGTGGGATAGCGTGGTTTCGCATCGTGGCCGCACGCGTCATCATCACGGTTCGTTGCAGACCCGCCAGCAGGAGTTGAACCATGAAGTCACGCGCCGCCGTTGCCTGGGAAGCGGGCAAGCCGCTGTCGATCGAACAGGTCGACGTGGCCGGGCCGAAAGCGGGCGAGGTGCTGGTGCGCATCGTGGCGACCGGGGTCTGCCACACCGATGCCTTCACCTTGTCCGGTGCCGATCCGGAGGGCATGTTCCCGGTGATCCTGGGCCATGAAGGTGGCGGCATCGTGGAGGAGCTGGGCGAGGGCGTGACCTCGCTGCAGGTGGGCGACCACGTGATTCCGCTGTACACGCCCGAGTGCGGCGAGTGCGAATACTGCCTGTCCGGCAAGACCAATCTGTGCCAGAAGATCCGCGTGACCCAGGGCAGGGGCCTGATGCCGGATGGCACCTCGCGCTTCTCGATCGGCGGCAAGCCGATCCTGCATTACATGGGCACCAGCACGTTCAGCGAGTACACCGTGCTGCCGGAGATCTCGCTGGCGAAGATCGACAAGGCCGCGCCGCTGGAGAAGGTCTGCCTGCTCGGTTGCGGCATCACCACCGGCATCGGCGCGGTGCTGAATACCGCCAAGGTCGAGCCGGGTGCGTCGGTGGCGGTGTTCGGCATGGGCGGCATCGGCCTGTCGGTGGTGCAGGGTGCGGTGATGGCGAAGGCTGGGCGCATCGTGGTGGTCGACACCAACCCGGCCAAGTTCGAGATGGCCAGGCTGCTGGGCGCCACCGATTTCATCAATCCGAAGGACTACCCGGACACCCCGATCCAGCAGGTGATCGTCGATCTCACCGACGGCGGCGTGGATTACTCGTTCGAGTGCATCGGCAACGTGCACGTGATGCGCGCGGCACTGGAGTGCTGTCACAAGGGCTGGGGCGAATCGATCATCATCGGCGTGGCCGGCGCAGGCCAGGAAATCAGCACGCGGCCGTTCCAGCTGGTCACCGGGCGGGTCTGGCGCGGTTCGGCGTTCGGCGGGGTCAAGGGCCGCTCGCAACTGCCCGGTTATGTGGATCGCTACATGGCCGGCGAGATCAGGATCGACGAGATGATCACCGAGGTGTTGCCGCTGGAGCGGATCAACGAGGCGTTCGAGCTGATGCACGCGGGCAAGGTGATCCGGTCGGTGATCCACTACTGAGAAGGCCGCGGGGTTGCAGCCGGTGACGTATTGCCCTGCGGCAGTTCTGTAGAATGGGCGCACGCTGCCGGCTGCGTCCTGCCGGCGCCACCCGCACGACCGCTTTGGCATGGCGCCGGCGCATCCAGGGCGCTCGGTCGCCTGCGCGGTCAGCTGGACCACGATTTGCCCGACGCTGGAAGAGCGCTTCATCAGGCCGGTCTGCCCGCGACCGTTCCGAAGCATCCACCGGACCTGCACACCGGCCCGGTCATATTGCGTAACGCTTGGATGGCATACACGCCAGGGAGTCAACGATGAAGCACCTGACAACAACAGGGATCGACACCACTCGTCTTGGCGCAGCGCTGGCCGCGCTGTTGCTGCTCGCCGGCTGGCTGGGGCTGCCCACGGCCGTGGCCGCACGGCAGGCACCTGCCGCGACGGTCGAGACCGATCAGCCGGCCGACACGCTGGTGCCGCCGACCAGCGCCAGCGATTTCACCGCCGGGCAACTGGACAGCGTGATCGAAGGCAGCTGGCGCACGCCGGCCAATCGTGCGCGTGACGTGTATCGCCACCCCAAGGCGACCTTGCAGTTCTTCGGCGTACAACCGGATCAGACGGTGATCGATATCACTCCCGGTGGCGGCTGGTACAGCGAGATCCTGGCACCGCTGCTGCGCGACAACGGTCATTACATTGCCGCGGTGCAGGCGGCCAAGGGTGATGGCGAGGCGCGCCGCGACGACAGCGCCCTGCATCGCAAGTTTGCCGCCGACGCGGAGCACTACGGCAAGGCACGGATCGTCGAATTCGATCCGCAGGCGCCGGTGTTCGGCCCGCCCGGTTCGGCCGACCTGGTGCTGACCTTCCGCAACGTGCACAACTGGGTCGCCACCAGTAAGGATGGGGCCGGTACCGCGCCGGCGATGTTCAAGGCGTTCTTTGCCGTGTTGCGGCCCGGTGGCGTGCTGGGCGTGGTCGATCATCGCGCCGACGAGGGCTCGTCGCTGGCGGCGGTGAAACAGAGCGGCTACCTGCCCACCGCGTACGTCGTGAAGCTGGCCACCGATGCCGGCTTCACGCTGGACGAAAGCAGCGAGATCAATGCCAATCCGAAGGACACCAGGGATTATCCGAAAGGCGTATGGACCCTGCCGCCAACGCTGACGCTCGGTGACAAGGATCGCGAGAAATATCTGGCGATCGGCGAATCCGACCGCATGACCCTGCGCTTCGTCAAGCCGGAGGCGCCCGCCGTGGCGGCGTCGAGCCCGCCGGGGATGCAGGACATCAAGTAGCTCTTGATGTCCCTCGCCCCCTTCGCACCATGCTCATCGCACTGAACAAGCCATACGGCGTCCTGTGCCAGTTCACCGACGCGGGCGGTCGTCGCACGCTGGCCGAGTTCGTCCGGCAAAAAGACGTCTATGCGGCCGGACGGCTGGATCAGGACAGCGAGGGCCTGCTGCTGCTGACCGACGACGGCCCACTGGCCCATCGGCTGACCGACCCGCGCCACAAGCAGGCCAAGACCTACCTGGTGCAGGTCGACGGTGCGATCGACGAGGCGGCACTGCAGGCGTTGCGGCGGGGCGTGTCGCTGAATGATGGCCCGACCCTGCCGGCCGAGGCGGTGCTCGCCGCCGAACCGGACTGGTTGTGGCCGCGCGACCCGCCGGTGCGTTTTCGCAAGGCGATCCCCACCAGCTGGCTCAGCCTCAGCTTGCGCGAGGGGCGCAATCGCCAGGTCCGCCGCATGACCGCGGCAGTCGGCTTTCCCACCTTGAGGCTGATCCGCGTGCGCGTCGGCGAACATGCGCTGGACGGGCTGGCGCCCGGCCAGATCCGGGTGATCGCTGAATGACGGCAGCCGACCGGCGCACGTGCCGGTCGCCGCCCTAGGGGGTGCCCGCGGCGAGGGCCGGCAAGCCGAAGAACGCCTCGGCCGTGGTCGTGCTGTTCGCCGCGGTGAGCGCTGCCGGTTCGCCGCGGTCGCGGGCGATTTCCTCGCAGATGTGCTTCAGGTACATCGGCTCGTTGCGCCGGTGCGGCGGGTGCGGCCGCACCGTGCGTGGCAGCAGGTAGGGCGCATCGGTCTCGATCATCAGCCGGTTCGCGGGTATCTCGCGCACCAGTGTGCGCAGGTGGGTGCCGCGACGTTCGTCGCAGATCCAGCCGGTGATGCCGATGTGGCAGTCCAGCGCCAGGTAGTCGCGCAGTGCCTCGCCGGTATCGGTGAAGCAGTGCACCACGGCGGCCGGCAGCCGCTCGCGATAGCGCCGCAGCATGGCGATGAAGTCGGCATGCGCGTCGCGCTGGTGCAGGAAGACCGGTTTGCCCAGGTCCACCGCGATCTGCAGCTGCCGCTCGAACACCTGCAGCTGCACCTCGCGTGGTGAGTAGTTGCGGTTGTAGTCCAGCCCGGTCTCGCCGACGGCGCGGACGGCGGCATGTTGCGCCAGCGCGCGCAGCTCGGCGTCGGTGGCGTCGTCGTAGTCGATCGCATGGTGCGGGTGCACGCCGGCGGTGGCGAACAGCCGATCCGGGTGGGCCTCGGCCAGTGCCACCGCATGACGGCTGCCGTCGCGCGAGGCGCCGGTCACGAGCATGCGCGTGACGCCGTGCGCCAGCGCGCGCTGGAGCACGGCGTCGAGGTCGTGCTGGAACGATTCGTGGGTCAGGTTGGCGCCGATATCGAGTAACTGCATGGGTCTTCCGTATGCCGACCCGTCATTCTCGCAGACGCCGGCCGTGGCGGGCAGCCGGCGCATCGCCGCGGTCCCCGATGACCGGGTGTCGCGTTGCAGGGAGAAAGGCCCGCCATCGCGGGCGGGCCTCCTTCATGGCATGCGGCTCGGTCGCGCTCAGCGGCGGTGGCGAGCGTGACCCGGGCAGGACAGGTCCAGCACGAAGCCGTCGTGATCCGACACGCCGATGGCTTTGCGGATACCGGGATCGGCGGCCGCATCGTCCTGCGTCTGGTCGGGTGCGTCCAGGTTGCCGCGGCCGTACTCGAAGCCCCGGAAGCAGCGCTGCGCTTGGCGGTCGAGCAGGGCCTGGTCCAGCACCTGCGCCACCGGCACGTCGCGACCGGAGTCGAACGAGCCGGCGCGCTGGTAGCCCTGGATTTCTCCCAGCTGTTCGGTGAACAGGAACGAGTAGCGGTCGTTCGACGGCACCGATTGCACCGCGTTCCACAGCGCCGGCCGCACGATGTTGCCGCCCAGGTCGAGCTGGTTGGCGCTGTCGTCGTAGGTGCCGGCGATGGCGCCGACCACGTCGACCCAGCCGTCGGTGAACGGGTAGGCATTGAAGTCGCCCAGCACGACCAGCGGTTCGTAGGTCGACCTGGCGTCGGTCTGCAGTTTCTGCACGTCCTGTGCGATGTCCCTGGCCTGCTCGAAACGCTTCGCGCGGTTGCGCGGCGCGTCCGCGCCGCTGTCCACGCCGATGCGCGACTTCGGGTGCACCGCCATCAGGCGGAACGAGAAGCCGCGGCGATCCAGCATGGTGGCCTCCAGCAACAGCGGCGGGCGGTCATGCAGGTAGGTGGACTGGCCGGTGCCCGGATCCACCCAGGTCGCATCGCCGCCGAGCTGGGTCACCTGGTCCACCCGCACGCGGTCGGTGCGCACCAGGAAACCCACGTCGATGCCGCTGGGGTCGTGGCCGTCGACCAGGTGGGCGCTGTAGGTGATGTGGTAGTCCGCGGCCAGCTGGTCGGCCAGCTGCTGCAGTACCGGCAGGCTTTCCACTTCCTCGGCGGCCAGCACGTCGGGCAGTTTCAGCACGCCGCCGATGTAGGCGGACAGGCGTTGCAGCTTGAGCTTCAAATCGGCTTCGCCGGGCGTGCCGTGGTCGCCGCACTCGTACTGGCTGTTGCCGCCGTCCGTGTCGCACAGGCGCAGCATGTTGAGGCTGCCCAAGCGCAGCGCGTGCGGATCATGTGAGTCGTGCACCGGGCGCGGCATCGGATTGGCGTCGAGGATGCGCAGCCTGGTCGGCTGGAAGTCGTAGTCGCCGTAGCTGTAGCTCATCACGCCGTCGGCAATGAAGCGCGCGCCCGCATCGATGCCGGTGCCGGCGGGGACGGCGCCCAGCGCGTCCGCATCCATCTCGAACACCTCGGGGTTCCCGTCCCACACGCCGGAGTGGATGTCGGACGGCAAGGTGCCGAACGGGACGCCCTGCGAACGCAGCGAGCGGGTGCCGTCGGCGCTGACGAACACTTCGGCGAACGGGTCGTTGCCGTAGCGCTGGTTGGCCCGGTCGACGATACCGTCGAGCACCAGGATGCGCATGCCCTCGAAGCACTCGAAATTGGTCGTGCCGCAGGACAGGTGGGCGGGATCCGTGGACGGCACGTCGCGGCCGAAGATCACCGGGCGCGGCAAGCGGTGGCCGGAGCTGTCCACGCTTACCAGGGCATGGGTCAGTTCGGTCAGACCGTAGTACTCGGCGACCGTGGCGCGCACGTCGACCGCATCACCCACGGTCACCTGGGGGGCCGCGCCGGTGAACACGTACACGCCGTTCGAGGTCAGCCGGTTGTGGTCGTCGCGGCGGTCCGGCGTCTGCATGGTGAAGCCGCCGGGGCCGACACTGGTGACGATGTTGTTGCGCGTGATCACCGGCTGGCCCACGAATGGCGAAGCGGCGCCGTCGCCCTGGATCTGGAAGATCTCCGCCTCCGCCGCATCGTCGTTGAGGATGGCGCCGATGGCATCGCCGCGGGCGATATTCAGGCCGTTCGACGGCTCGCTCAGATGCACCGCGAAATCCTCGTCCGGCTCGACCCGGGTGTCGCCGTGCACGGTGACGGTGACCGTCTGCGCGGTGTCACCGGCGGCGAACGTCACCACCTGGTCCAGCGCGTCGTAGTCGCCGTCGGCCACGGTGGCGGCACCATCGGCGGTGGTGAAGCGCACCTGCACCCCGGCGGCCGGCGCCGGCTTGCTCAGGGTGAGCCTGAAACCGAGCGCGGTGGTGCCGCCGTCGCCCTCGGGCACCGCGGCGTCCGCCACCGACACGCTGAGGCCCACGTCGGAGCAGGTGCTGGCGCTGTTGTGCGGTACCGATGGAGCCTGCACGGTGAAATCGGCCGCGTTGTCGCCGCTGTCCTGCACGTTGCCCGCCGCGTCGCTGCGGCGTGCATAGGACTGGTCGGTATTGCTGGAACCGAGTGACGCCAGGCGCGTGCCCTCGCCATACGCCGAGCCGCTGCTCAGGCCGACCTGGTCGATCACGTTGCCGGAACCGTCGGCGATGGCCAGGCCGCCGGTATCGGTGACGCCGGTGTTGTAGCCCACGTCGCCGACGACACCGCCCGAGTAACCGCTGCTGGCGCGGTTGGTCAGCAGCAGGTAGCAACCCGGCGCAATCGATGTGCCCGAAGGCAGGGTGGCGCGGCTGCCGGTCGTCCCCGATGCGTTGGAGGCGAGCAGGGCATAGCCGCCCACATCGACGGGTGCGCCCGAACCGTTGTGCAATTCGACGAATTCGTCATTGCCGCCGGCCGGACCGCGCACGCGGAAATTGCTGATCGTGAGATCGGAGGCCAGCGCGGGCAGCGAGGCCGCAAAGAGACACAGCGCCATCCCCACGGCGCGACGAGTGCAAAGCATGACGAGACTCCCTTCGTTGGATGCAACGCCGGAACCTAGCAATCGCGCATGACAGCGTAATTGCATGTCAGTGATACCCGGCGCCGGCGCATGACTTTGCGAACAGGCCGGCAGTTTTGAACGGAACTTCGGCGTGAATCTCTCGTACGTACGCAATACAGGAAATATTCCTAGGCGATGTATCGCCTGTATCGCCGGCCAACCCGGCACAATGGAGGGCCATGCGGAACATGAACGGCATGCGGGCCAAGCTCCGGGGACATTCGCGTGTCGCCGGCCGGATGTGATAACTATGGCGCTCATCGTCTCGTGGAAGGGGCGCGATGACGCCGTTGGCACGTATCGAGCGGGGTGGAGGATGTCGGCAGCTATTGAGCCGGCGATTGGCGGGTCGGACGCGAACGGCAACGATCGCGAGGCGGAGGTATGTGCGTGGCTGGTGGCGCGCGGCCGTCTGAAGGACAGCGACCTGGGGCGCGCCCGTCGATTGCACGAGGAGTCCAGCGAAGGCACCCTGACCGCGCTGATGGCGCGGCTGGGCCTGGTGTCCGAGCGCGACCTCGCCGAAGCCTGGGCCGAGCTGCTGCAGGTGCCGTTGCTGTCCGCGCGCGATGCGCCGGAACTGCCGCCGGCCGACCTCGAACTGTCGCTGCGCTTTCTCAAGCAGCAGCACGTGGTGCCCGTGCTCGACGAGGTCGCCGGCCTTGCCCTGATCGTGGCCGATCCCGCCGATCCCTATCCCTTGCAGGCGGTGGAACTGGCGGCGGGGCGCCCGGTGGCCTTGCGCGTGGGTCTGCGTTCGGAAATCGACGGTCTGATCGAACGTTATTACGGCAGTGGTCGCTCGGCGATGGGCACGATCGTCGAGAACCTGGACGGCAGCGCGGCGGAAGAGGACGACGTCGAGCACCTGCGCGATCTCGCCTCCGAGGCCCCGGTCATCCGGCTGGTCAACCTGATCCTGCAGCGCGCGGTCGAACAGCGCGCCTCCGACGTGCACATCGAGCCGTTCGAGAACCGGCTGAAGGTGCGCTATCGCATCGACGGCGTGCTGCATGAAGTCGAAGCGCCGCCGTCCAGTTCCACCGCGGCGGTGATCTCGCGGGTGAAGATCATGGCCAAGCTCAACATCGCCGAGCGCCGGTTGCCGCAGGACGGCCGCATCCAGCTGCGCGTGCAGGGCAAGGAGCTGGACCTGCGCGTGTCCAGCGTGCCGACCAGCTTCGGCGAATCGGTGGTGATGCGTATCCTGGACCGCGAGTCGGTGGTGTTCGACTTCGAGTCGCTCGGCTTCACCGACAATTTCCAGCAGCGCTTCGTCGACGTGCTGGAAAAGCCGCACGGCATCCTGCTGGTGACCGGGCCGACCGGCTCGGGCAAGACCACCACGCTGTACACCGCGCTGTCGCAGATCAATACCCCCGACGTGAAGATCATCACGGTCGAGGATCCGGTCGAATACCAGCTCGAGGGCATCAACCAGATCCAGGTGAAGCCGCAGATCGGGCTGGATTTCTCCGGCGCGCTGCGCTCGATCATGCGCCAGGATCCGGATGTGATCATGATCGGCGAGATGCGCGACCTGGAAACCTGCCGCATCGCGATCCAGTCCGCGCTGACCGGTCACCTGGTGCTGTCCACGCTGCACACCAACAGCGCCGCCGGCGGCATCACGCGGCTGCTCGACATGGGCGTGGAGGATTACCTGCTCGGCTCCACCATCAACGGCATCCTGGCGCAGCGGCTGGTGCGCCGGCTCGATCCGGAAACCGCGATCCCGTACGAGGCGCTGCCCGAGGTGGTGGCGCAGTTCGAGCTGGAGAAATACACCGACGAGCGGCCGATCCGGTTGTGGAAGCCGGGCAGCAGTGCGGCCAATCCCACCGGCTACCGGGGGCGCCGCGCGATCCTGGAATTCCTGACCATGAGCGACCCGCTGCGGCGACTGGTGATGCAGCGCGCGGACGCCGGGGAAATCGAGAAGCAGGCCCGCGCCGAGGGCATGCGCACGATGTACGAAGACGGCATCGCCAAGGCCGTGGCCGGCGTGACCACGCTGGAGGAGGTGCTGCGTGTTACGCAGGAAGGCTGATCGGCACGCCGCCTCACGGCTGAGATGCGCGGGAATACCCTCTCCCCTGCGGGGAGAGGGCAGGGGTGAGGGGCGGGTGCTCGCGGGATTCGCGCCAACTGAAGCACTCGCTCGTGACGATTCCCCGCGAGCACCCGCCCCTCACCTCGATCCTCTCCCCTGGGGGGAGAGGAGGAACAGGCCCGTCCTTGCGTCGCGGCTGGCTGCAACCCGATGACCCAGTTCCGCTACAAGGCCGTCAGCGAAGCCGGCGAGACGCTGGAAGGCCAGATGGAGGCGGCCAGTGTCGAGGAAGTGATCGGCCGCCTGCAGGATCAGGGACACACCCCGCTGGAAGCGCAGCCGGCCGACGGTGCCGGCGGCGGCAGCGGCCTGGCCGCGCTGTTCAAGCGCGGGCCGTTCAACGGTGACCAGCTGGCCCAGTTCACCCATCAGCTGGCGACCCTGCTCGGTGCCGGCCAGCCGCTGGATCGCGCCCTCAGCATCCTGCTGGAGCTGCCCGAGGGCGAGAACGCAAAGAAACTGATCGAGCGCGTGCGCGACCGGGTGCGCGGCGGCAATACCCTGTCTTCGGCGCTGGACGAGGAGCACGGCGTGTTCCCCAAGCTGTATGTCAGCCTGGTGCGCGCCGGCGAGGCGGGCGGCTCGCTGGAGGAAACCCTGCGCCGGCTCGCCGATTACCTGGAGCGGGCGCAGGCCCTGCGCGGCAGCATCGTCAATGCGCTGATCTATCCGGCATTCCTGATGGTCGGCGTGCTCGGCTCGCTGATCCTGCTGCTGGCCTATGTGGTGCCGCAGTTCGTGCCGATCTTCGAGGACATGCAGGTACCGATCCCGTGGATCACCCAGGCGGTGCTGCTGCTCGGCAACACGCTGCAGTCGTGGTGGTGGCTGATCCTGCTGCTGCTCGGTGGCGGCCTGTTCGGCTGGCGCGCCCGGCTGCGCGATCCCGCGCTGCGGCTGGCCTGGCATACCCGACTGCTGCAGATGCGCCTGGTCGGCCCGCTGCTGCTGAAGGTGGAGACCGCGCGGATCGCGCGCACGCTCGGCACGCTGCTGAAGAATGGCGTGCCGCTGCTGAGCGCGCTGACCATCGCGCGCCAGGTCACCGCCAATCTGGCGCTGGACACGGCGCTGAGCACGGCGCACGAACAGGTCAAGGGCGGCTCCGGCCTGAGCCTGGCGCTGGGCCAGTCGAAACTGTTTCCGCGCCTGGCGATGCAGATGGTGCAGGTCGGCGAGGAAGCCGGTCAGCTCGACACCATGCTGCTGAAAGTCGCCGACACGTTTGAACTCGAGTCCAAGCGCGCGATCGATCGTCTGCTGGCCGCGCTGGTGCCGGCGCTGACCATCGTGATGACGGTGATGGTGGCGATCATCATGGCCGCGATCCTGCTGCCGCTGCTCAGCCTGACCAGCAACATTCAATAGACCCATGATTTTTCGCAAACCCGAGGTGATCCAGATGCAGTACAGGCAACCACGACGTATCGGCTCGAACGGCGGCTTCACCCTGCTGGAAATGCTCGCGGTGATCGTGCTGATCGGCATCATCGGCGCGGTGGTGGTGACCCAGGTCGGCAAGAACGTGGACAAGGGCAAGTACGGCGCGGGCAAGGCGCAACTGACCACGCTGAGCCAGAAGATCGAGAACTACGCGCTCGACAACGGCGCCCCGCCACAACAGCTGGAAGACCTGCTGGTGAAGCCGGCCAATGCGACGAACTGGCAGGGCCCGTATACCAAGTCATCCGGCCTGAAGGATCCCTGGGGTCACCCGTTCGGCTACCAGTATCCGGGTCAGCACGGCAGTTTCGACCTGATCTTCTATGGCCAGGACGGCAAGCCGGGCGGGGACGGTTACAGCAAGGACGTGGGGAACTGGCAGTAAGCATGAAAGCCGCGCGCGCCCATGGTTTCACCCTGCTGGAAATGCTGGCGGTGATCCTGTTGATCGGCATCGCCGCGGCGGCGGTCTCGATCTCGGTGTCGCAGGGCCTGGCCAGCGCGCGGGTGCGCGCGGCCAGCAGCGAGCTGGCGGGCGCCTTGCGGGCGACCCGGGCGCAGGCGATCGTGCGCGGACAGGAGCAGAGTTTCGACGTGGACACCCGTGCCAACAGCTATCGCAATGTAAAGCAGCGGGACGTGCGCCTGCCCAAGGGCCTGCGCGTGAGCATCACCAGCGCGAAAGAGGACCGGCCGAACGACCACACCGGGCGCATCCGCTTTTTCCCCGACGGCAGTTCCACCGGCGGGCGCATCACCTTGCAGAGAGGCAAGCGGCAATGGCATGTCAACGTGTCGTGGCTGACCGGTGAAGTGCGCGTGGTCGACACGGTGGCGGCGCGATGATCCGCTCCCGGCCGCAGCGGGGTTTCAGCCTGCTCGAGGTGATCGCCGCGATCATGCTGCTGGCGATCGCGTTCACCGCCTTGATGAAGGTGGCCGGGGCCTCGATCAGCCTGACCCACAACGCCGCCGAACACAGCGAGGCGGCGATGTGGGCGCGCAGCCTGCTCGACAGCGCGTTCGTGGGCGAGGTGGTCAGGCCGGGCAGCAGCTCGGGCCGGTTCGACCGGCGGTTTCGCTGGAAGCTCGACGTGACACCCTGGAACCAGGCCGGGACGACAACGCCGGATGCGCCGCTGCAGCTGTACCAGCTGGATCTGGACGTGCTGTGGGGGCCACCCGCACATCCCCGTTCGGCACACTTCCGCACGCTGCGACTCGGTGGCCCCTCCTTCGGTGCGGGTGGCCCCGGCAATGCGCAGGCCGGCCGATGAAACGCGCCGCCGGTTTTACCCTGCTGGAGGTGCTTGCTTCGCTGGTGTTGCTGGCGCTGCTGCTGGTCGGCGTGTATTCCGGCATCCGCACCGCCACCCACTCCGTGCGTTCGGGCACGGCCGTGATCGAGCGCCTCGATCAGGTGCGCTCGGCCCAGCAGTTCCTGCGGCGCGAGCTGGCGCAAAGCATGACCCAGCCGATCGGCACCACCGCGCAGGGCGAGCCGATCTACTTCGAGGGCTCGGCGCGGGAGATGCGCTACGTCGCGCCGCTGCCCGGCTACCTGGGCAAACTGGGGCCGCAGCTGCAGCAGTTGCAACTGGTCGACGATGGCCACGGCGAGTTGCGGCTGGAACTGAGTCTGGCCCTGCTGCCACCGGATGGACGGCCACTCCGGCCGCTGGGCGATCCGCAGGTGCTGCTCGACCACATTCATGGCGGCGGCTTCAATTATCGCGGCGTCGATGCCAGGGGGCAGGCGCTGCCGTGGTCCCAGGCGTGGCCCGAAGGGCCGTTGCTGCCGCTGCTGGTGAGCATCCGGCTGCAACCGGATGGCAACGTGGGCTGGCCGCAGCTGGATGTGCCGCTGCGGGCCAACCCGGCCAGTGCCAGCGTGCCGTCGGGTGCGCCGCGGATGGGCCTGAATCCCGGGGGGCTGCGATGAGGCGGCCACCGACACGGCGCGCCGGTCAGCGCGGCGTCGCCCTGCTGCTGGTGCTGTGGGCGTGCACGCTGCTGGCAATCCTGCTGGGCGGCTATGCCGCACTGGCGCGGACCGAGGGCCTGCAGGCGCGTTACCAGTTTGCCGAGACCCGGGCGCACTACGCGGCCGAGGCGGGCGTCATGCGCGCGTTCTACCAATTGCAGGATCCGCAGGTCCGCCGCCGCTGGGTCGGCGACGGGCGGGTCTATACCTTCCAGTACGACCACGCCACCATCAAGGTCTCGGCCATCAATGAGGGTGGCAAGGTGGATCTGAACACGGCCACGCCCGAGGTGCTGCTGGGCCTGTTCCGGCAGGTGGGAATGCCCGTGCCGAAGGCGAAATTGCTGGCAGCCAGCGTGATCGACTGGCGCAGCGCGCCGGATCCGACCAGCACGCCGGGCGAACGCGATGCCGCGTATCTGGCGGCAGGGCGTGATTACGGTCCGCGCCACGGTCCGTTTGCCAGCGTCGAGGAACTGCAGATGGTGCTTGGCATGACGCCGGCGATCTACCGGCAGGTGGCCCCGGTGGTCACGGTCTGGTCCGGCAACCAGACGCCGGATCCGAACAGCGCGCCACCGCTGGCGCTGGCGGCGATTCCGGGGATGACGCCGGAGCAGCAGCAGGCGATTCAGGCTGCACGGCTGAAAAACGCGAACGACCCGAGTCTGGCTCTCAACAATGGAACGACGCATAGTATCCAGTCCGAGGCTACGCTGGCCGACGGTACCAGCGCGATGGTGCGCGCCACGATTCGTGCGCAACCAGGTCAAGCCGGTGCACAGCCCTACGTGGTGTTGCGCTGGCAGGAGGGGAAGGCGGAATGAGTACGGCAACGCAGTCGCTGCGACCGCTGATGGATCGCCTGCGCCGTGCCTGGCGTGCTTCGCCGATGCCGGGATTCCTGGGCTGGTGGGGCGGCGAGCTGCGTGATCTGCTGCCGCGGCGCTGGCGCGGCTGGTTCGGCAGCGGAGCGGACTGGTATCTGCTGCAGCACATCGACGCGCAGTGGACGCTGCGCCGCAATGGCCACGGCGACCTGCTGGCGGATTGGGACGATGGCGTCGAAGCTGCCGCGGTCGAAGGGCATGCCCGACCGGACGCGCTGGTGGCCGCCTTGCAGAAGGTGGATCGCGAGGACCTGCGCCTGGCGCTGCTGCTGCCGGCCGCCGTGGTGTTGCGGCGAACGCTGGCGTTGCCCCGGGCGGCGCGCGACAACCTGCTGCAGGTGGCCGCGTTCGAGATCGATCGGCAGACGCCGTTCAATGTGGCGCAGGTGTATTACGCGGTGCGCGAGCTGGCCGAGCCGGCGACCGGCGGCCGCCTCAACGTCGAGTTGGTGGTGGTGACGCGTGTCACGCTCGATCCGCTGCTGGCCCGCCTGCGCGCGCAGGGCATTTCGGTGGATGCGGTGGATCTGGCCATGGCCGATGGACGGCTCGGGGTCAACCTGCTGCCGCCGGAGCAGGCGCCGCGCCGCAGTTATCCACGGCGGCGCCTGAATCTGCTGCTGGCCGGTGCGTGTGTGTTGCTGTTGGTGCTGGTGCTCGGCGAGTGGCTGCACAACCGGCAGGCAGCGTTGAGCCAGATGCGGAGCGAGGTCGAGAGCATGCGCGGCGAGGCGCAGCAGGTGGCCGCGTTGCGCCAGCAACTGCAGGACAACGCCGGTGCGGCGGGCTTCCTGGTCCAGCGCAAGAAGAACACCGTCAGCATGATCAGCCTGTGGCAGGAGGCCACCCTGCGCCTGCCGGACAGTGCGTGGCTGGAGCGCTTCAGCGTCGACAACACGGGTCAGATCGGTTTCCAGGGGCAAAGCCCGCAGGCGGCGAAATTGCTCGATGCGCTGAAGGACTCGCGGCTGATCACCGATGCCAGCTTCCAGGGCAGCATCCAGCCCGATCCGACTACCGGCAAGGAGCGTTTCTATCTGACCGCCCGCGTGCAGCAGCCGACCGCCGGCGGCTCGAAGCCCGCCGCGTCGACATCCACGAACCGGACTGGTGCGCCATGAGGACAGCCGCATTCAAGCCGCTCGCGCTGAAGCCACGGGACAGCCGGATCGCCGCCATCGTGTTGCTGCTGCTAGCCCTGCTGCTGGGCTATTTCGTGCTGCTGCACTGGTGGTTCGTGGCGCCGTTGCAGCAGATCGGCAGCGAGATGGCCGAGCTGCGCGATACCCAGAGCCGCTACGCCGCGGCGATCGCCGAGAAACCGGAATTGCAGAAACGCCTCGCCGCGCTTGGTGCGGGCCAGGCCGCCAGCAGCGCGTTTCTGGCGGCGGACGATCCGAACACCGCGGCGGCCGACCTGATGCAGCGGGTGGTCGATGTGGTTGGCAGCAGCACCACGGGTGGCCGTTGCCTGGTGAGTCAGAAGATGCCGCTGCCGAATCCGCCGGCCAGCCCCGGCGAGCCCTATCGCAAGGCCGCCGTCAGCATCAGCCTGAGTTGCGATGTCGAGCCGCTGGCGACCGTGTTGCTGGCGCTGGAACAGGGTACGCCGTACCTGTTCGTCGACGACCTCAGCATCTATCGCAATCCGGTGGCGGCGCAGCAGAGTCACGCGGCCCCGCTGGAAGTGCAGTTCACCCTGTCCGGCTACGTTCGTCCATCGCGTACCGCAGCCGCACCAGCGTTGCCCGATGACGCGGGGGTCGAGCCATGAACGCCGCCAACCAGCGTCAACTGACCCCGCTGCTGGCCGGCGTCGCCGTGCTGCTGGGCGCGCTGCTGCTGCTGTTGCTCAGCGGCATCGGCCGCGGCGTGCACTGGGAAAGGGCGCGGCCACTCGCACCGCTGCCACCGGCCGGCAATCGGGCCGACCTGCCGCAGCCGCAGCCGTTGCAGCAGTTCGCATTGATCTGGCAAAAGCCGCTGTTCACTCCCGATCGCAAACCGGTGGCCTATGCCGCCGACGGCGACAGCAACCTCGGCGATCTCGAACTGACCGGCATCATTCTCACTCCCGGCCTGCGCATGGCCCTGCTGCACAGCAAGAACGGCGACACCGAGGTACGCCTGCGCGAAGGCGAGTCGTTGCCGGACGGCAGCGTGACCCTGGTGGAGGTGCACCCGCGCTCGGCCCTGTTCGACTCCTCGGCGGGACGCACCGAACTGAAGCTGCCGGCCGGTGCGCCGATCGACGAACCGAAACCGGACCGCAGCGACGCGCAGAATCCGCGCAATGCGACGGTCGGCAATGCCATGATGCGCGTGCAGGCCGGTGGGGAGGGGGCACAGAAAATGGATGCGCGTCCCGGCGGACGCGAAGGCATGCGCTCGCTGCGGCAGCCGGCGCCCGCAAAGCAGGCGCCGCCAGACCGCCCCGCGGAATCGGCCATCGAACGGCTCCGCCAGAGCATCCAGAAACGTCGCGCTGCACATGCTGCTGCGGCCAACGAAGGAGTACGTTGATCCATGTGTCACTCGCTCACCCAGCACGTTCTGCGCACCGCCACGCTTGCCGTCGCCGTGTGGCTGACCGGTTGCGCCAGCCTGCCGAAGCCGCACGATGACGGCGCATTGCAGCGCGAGGCGATGGCCGGCACGCAGAATCCACCGCCCGCGCCGTTGCCGCTGAACAACGACATCAACAGTGGTCAGAGCGCCGTGACCGGATCGCAGATCAGCCGCGGCAGCGGTCGCTTCGTCCGGCCCGGGGCGTTGCGCACGCCACGCCCGGCGGCGACCGGCGCCGGCGCGGTGACCTTCAATTTCGAGAACCAGCCGGTGCAGGCGGTGGTCAAGGCGATCCTCGGCGACCTGCTCAAGCAGAACTACACGATCGTGCCGGGCGTGCAGGGCAATATCTCGTTCTCCACGTCCGAGCCGGTGGACGCCAGCCAGGCCCTGCCGATCCTGGAAACGCTGCTGTCGTGGACGCACAACGCGCTGGTCAAGCGCGCGGGCGGCTACGTGGTCATGCCGGAAAAGGATGCCGTGGCTGGCAACCTGGTGCCCAGCCTCGGTGCCAGCGCACCGGCCGGAGGGCTGCAGGCGCGGCTGTTTCCGCTGCGCTATATCTCCGCCAGCGAGATGCAGAAGCTGATCAAGCCGTTCGCGCGCAAGGATGCCGTGCTGCTGGTGGATCCGGCGCGCAACCTGCTGGTGATGTCCGGTACGCCCGAGGAGCTGGCCAATTACCAGAGCATGGTGCACACCTTCGACGTCGACTGGCTGCGTGGCATGTCGGTGGGCGTGTTCAACCTGCAGTACGCGAACGTCGGCGAGCTGATGCCCAAGCTGGACGGGATGTTCGGCGTGCACGGCGACACCCCGCTGGCCGGCATGCTGCGCTTCATCCCGATCGAGCGCACCAACGCGCTGGTGGTGATCAGCACCCAGCCCGAATACCTGCAGGAAGTCGGTGACTGGATCACCCGGATCGACCGCGGCGGCGGCAACGAGCCGCAACTGTTCGTCTACGACGTGCGCAACATCAAGGCCTCCGACCTGGCCAAATACCTGGCCCGGATCTATACCAACGGTGCCGGCGGCAGTAGCGGCGACAACGGCGGCCAGGTCGGGCCGGGCCTGAGCGGCGGTACCCTGGGCAGTGCCGACAACGCCAGCGCCAACAGCATGGGCAGCACCGCGGGCAGCTTCGGCAGCGCGGCCGGCGGGCTCAACGGTGCTTCCGGCAGTTCCGGCTTCGGCAGCAGCGGTGGTCAGCAAAGTCGCGACGGCAGCGGGCCGAGCGCGGCCGGCATGGGCGGCAGCGCCTCCGGCGTCGGTGGCGCCAGCCTGGCCAGCAACGCCAGTGGTGCGGCGGCCGACCAGCAGTTCAGTTCCAGCGACGGCAGCGTGAAGATCAGTTCGGTGGACAGCAACAACCAGCTGCTGGTGCGGGCGCGACCGTCGCAATGGGAGGAGATCAAGGCGGCGATCCGCAAGCTCGACAACGTGCCGCTGCAGGTGCAGATCGAGACCCGCATCCTCGAGGTCAACCTCACCGGCGAATTCAAGTTCGGCGTGCAGTGGTATCTGCAGGGGCTGGCCGGCAGCACCACCGACAGCAGCGGCAATATCGTGCCGGGCCATCCCGGCAACCCGCGCCAGATCGCGCTGGGTCAGGGCGGCAATACCTTCACCGGCCAGCCGTTCTTCTATTCGTTCCTCAACAACAACCTGCAGGTCGCGGTGAACGCGATGGAGACCAGCGGCAATACCAAGACGCTGTCGGCGCCCTCGATGGTGGTGATGAACAACCAGACCGCGCACATCCAGGTCGGCAACCAGATCCCGATCAACCAGACCAGCGTCAATACCGGGATCGGCACGGCCACCAGCTACAACCAGGTCAGCTACATCAATACCGGGGTGATCCTCAATGTGCAGCCGCGGATCAATCCCGGTGGCCTGGTCTACATGAACATCGGCCAGCAAGTCAGCCAGGTCGACAAGTCGGTGGCGCTGGTCAACGGCAATGCCACCATCTCGCAGCGTGAGCTGGCCACCGAGGTTGCCGTGCAGAGCGGCCAGACCGTGCTGCTCGGCGGCCTGATCCAGCAGGCCGAAGGGACCGCCGATACCGGCATCCCGGGACTGAACCGGATCCCGTGGCTGGGTCGCCTGTTCGGCAGCACCAGCCGCAGCCGCAACCGCACCGAGCTGATCGTGTTGATCACGCCGCGGGTGATCCGCGGCGGCGAGGATGCCAAACAGATCACCGACGAGTACCAGAGCAAGTTCGAATCGCTGGCACCGTTGCGGACGACCGGCAAGCCTGCGTCGGGGGTGTCTCCCGCTTCCCATTGACGCCGGGAGCACTGTGCCGGCGGCAGCCGCGCGAGGTGAGGCCAGGCGAAGGCCGTCCGCGGCAGCCGCTATCATCCTGCGGATGACCGCCGCCACGCCCGCCTTTCCGATCACCCCGCTGCTGCCGGAAATCCTCGCGTCACTGGCCGCGCATCCGCGGCTGGTGCTGGAGGCGCCGCCCGGGGCCGGCAAGACCACCCAGGTGCCGCTGGCCCTGCTCGATGCGCCGTGGCTGGCGGGACAGAAGATCGTGATGCTGGAGCCGCGCCGGATCGCGGCCCGCGCGGCCGCGCAGTTCATGGCACAACAGCTGGGCGAGGCGGTCGGCCAGACGGTCGGTTACCGCATCCGCTTCGAATCGAAGGTCGGTGCCGCGACCCGCGTCGAGGTGGTCACCGAAGGCATCCTGACCCGCTTGATCCAGGCCGACCCGGAGCTGGCCGGGATCGGCGCGATCGTGTTCGATGAATTCCACGAGCGTCACCTGGCTGGCGATCTCGGCGCCGTATTGGCGCTGGATGTGCAGGACACTTTGCGACCGGCACTGCGCCTGCTGCTGATGTCGGCCACGCTGGACGGCGAGCGCATCGCCCGATGGCTGCAGGCGCCGCGCATCTCCAGCCCCGGCCGCAGCTTCCCGGTGCGGATCGAGCACCCGCCGGCGCGGACACAGGAGAGCATCGAACATCAGCTTGCGCGCATTGCGCGCCAGGCGCTGGAGGAAAGCGAGGGTGACGTGCTGGCGTTCCTGCCCGGCCGGCGCGAGATCGCGCGCAGCCAGACGGTGTTGTCGCAGACCCTGCTACGCGACGATGTCGAGGTGCTGGCCCTGCACGGCGAACTCTCGCTGGCCGAACAGCAAGCCGCGCTGTCCCCGGCCGACGCAGGCACGCGACGCATCGTGCTGGCGACCAACGTGGCCGAGTCCAGCATCACCTTGCCCGGCATCCGCGTGGTGATCGACGCGGGGCTGGCGCGCGAGCCGCGGTTCGATCCGAATTCCGGCTTCACCCGGTTGGAGACCGTCGCCATTTCGCAGGCCTCGGCCGACCAGCGCGCCGGTCGCGCCGGCCGGGTGGCGGCAGGTACAGCGTATCGGCTGTGGCCGCAGAGCCGGCGGCTGGAGCCTTCGCGCACGGCCGAAATCGGCCAGGCCGAATTGTCCGCGCTGGCGCTGGAACTGGCGGCATGGGGTGTGGCGCCGGATCATGCGGCCGGCATGCGCTGGCTGGATCCGCCGCCGGCCGGTGCACTGGCGCAGGCGAGCGATTTGCTGGGCCGGCTGGGCGCGCTCGCCGCCGACGGGCGGATCACCGCGCTCGGTCGCCAGATGCTGGAGCTGGGCGCCAGCCCGCGGCTGGCTGCCGCCGCGCTGCGTGCCCCGACCGAACTGCGCGCGCTGATCGCCGACCTGCTGGCCTTGATGGAGGCGCGCTCGCCGCTGCGTGGCGGACAGGCGCGCAGCGATGATTTTCGCGTGCGGGTGGCCGCGCTGCATGCCTGGCGCGATCGTCGTGGCGTGCCGGTGCGCGGCGAGGTGGATACCGGTGCCCTGGTCGCGATCGAGCAGGCCAGCAAGGGCTGGCGCAGACGTCTGGACGTCCGCAGCGCCGCCAGCGGCATGCCGGACAGCCACAGCGTGGGCGAGCTGTTGCTGCATGCGTTTCCCGACCGCGTCGCCCGCCGTGACGACGGCAATCCGCTGCGATATACGCTGGCCAGTGGCCGCGGGGCACGCCTGCACGAGAACACCGCGCTGCACGGCGAGCCGTGGCTGGTCGCGCTGGACCTTCGCCACGAGGCGCGCGACAGCCTCATCCTGGCCGCGGCGCCGCTGGATCCGCGCGTACTCGAGCGCGACTATCCCGCGCAATTCGTCCGCGAACGCACCTTGCGCTGGAACGACGCACGCGGTGCACTCGAGGCATTCGACGAACAGCGCTTCGGCGCCATCGTGCTTGAGCGCCACAGCGTGCCGGTGCAGCCGCAGGATGCCTTGCCGGGTCTGCTCGCCGCGATACGCGCCAGGGGCATCGACGCGCTGCCGTGGAGTGGACCGGCGCGCCGATTGCGCACGCGCATGCTGGCGCTGCGGGCGTGGATGCCCGAGCTTGGCCTGGCGGACGTTTCCGATACGGCGCTGCTGGCTTCGCTGGATGACTGGCTGGCGCCCTGGCTGCACGGCAAGCATCGACTCGATGCGCTGGGCGCGGACGTGCTGTCGCAGGCCTTGATG
This sequence comes from Rhodanobacter ginsengisoli, assembly GCF_042657065.1. Lineage (NCBI taxonomy): Bacteria > Pseudomonadati > Pseudomonadota > Gammaproteobacteria > Lysobacterales > Rhodanobacteraceae > Rhodanobacter > Rhodanobacter ginsengisoli. Next base: position 177,127 of record NZ_JBHSNF010000004.1, on the reverse strand, counting down.
GCGCTGTTCGACCACGCGCAGCGCCGCCTGCTGGACGAGCAGGCGCCGGAGACCGTGGTGGTGCCCAGCGGACAATCGCGGCGGCTCGAATACAGCGAAGGCGAACCGCCGGTACTGGCGGTCAAGTTGCAGGAGTTGTTCGGCCTGGCCGACACCCCGCGGGTCGGCGGCGGTCGCATTCCGGTCACCCTGCACCTGCTCTCGCCGGCGGGGCGACCGATCCAGGTGACGCAGGATCTGAAGGGGTTCTGGGAGCGCACCTATCCGCAGGTGAAGAAGGAGCTGAAGGGTCGGTATCCACGCCATCCTTGGCCGGACGACCCTTGGACCGCCACGCCGACCCATCGGGCGAAACCGCGCGAACGGCACTGAGCCTCCAGGAGGCAGGTTCGCCCATCAGGCCGTTGCTGCAACTCCTTTGCCGATCCGTGTGGACCTTCCAGGCGCTGTGCCTTGCTCACGCCTATTTCCGGCGTCTGCGGGTAGGATCGAACGCTACGATGTTGCGTGGGGGGATCCCTTGCCAGAGAAAAAGGATTTCAAGAACCTTGTTCGGATGTCGGCCGGAAGCCGCGAGCAAACCGATCCCGCCGTTCCGAGCCCCTCGCCATGGCGGCTGAGTGCGTATCTGTGGAGCTCGCTGGCGTTGCTGCTGGGGCTGGCGGCCACGGTGGTGCTGCATCAGCAGCAGCGCCGCCACCAGGAGGCCGAGAAGACCTTCGTTCGCAACGAGCTGGCCGACAAGAGCTATCTGGCCCTGGAGGCCCGGCTGCAAACGGCCGGGGCCATGTTGCGTGCCATGCAGACCCTGTTCCTCGCGTCCGACAAGGTGAGCCGGAGCGAGTTCGCCGACTTTTACGCCAACCTGCGGCCCCGCCAGCAGTTTCCCAGCCTGCTGGCGCTGGCGTACGCGCCGCGCGAACTGCGTGCGGACGGCGAACACTACGTCACCCGCTGGGTCGAGCCCGGGCCGGGGAACGAGGCGCTGAGCGGACTCGACGTGGCGGCGCAACCACATAATTTCAGCGGCCTGCTGGCTTCGCGTGATAGCGACGAGCCCACCATGTCGGGACCGTTCCGCCTGGTGCAGCAGAGCACCTCCATCGCGCTGGAAGACGGCATCACCATGCGCCTGCCGATCTTCAGCCCCGGCAAGTCGCCCGGCACGATCGCCGAACGGCGTCGCCGTGCGCTTGGTTCGATCGCGGTGTCATTCCGGGCAGGCCGCCTCATCGGCAACCTGCTGCCGGCGCAGGTGAAGCACGAACTGCATATGCGGATCACCGATGTCACCGACGGCAGCCCGTCGCTGTTGTTCGATTCGCAATCGGACCGCGCCATGCCGACGGCAGGCTATCGCTTCGAGCGCCAGCTGGCCTACGGCGGGCGCGTGTGGAGCGTCCTGATGCGCCCGCTGGACTCCGGACCGGCGGCGATCGACTGGAGTCAGTCCAATGCCGCGGCCGGCCTGTTGGCGAGCGTGCTGCTGGCGCTGCTGGTCTTTTCCGTGGTGAGTACCCGTCAGCGCGCGCTGGAACTGGGCTGGGCCATGAGCCGCCGCTATCGCGAGAGCGAGGAACGCTTTCGCGCCCTGAACGAGCTGCTGCCGGCGCTGGTGTTGCTGGCCGAGGTCGATGCCGGCCAGATCACCTACGCGAACCGCGCCGCGCGCGATCGGCTGGGCGAGCGCCTGCTGGAACACACCCTGCCGAACCTGTTCGAGGATCCGCTGCTGGACATGCAGTTGCGCGACCCGGATACCCGCGGATGCGGCAGGGTCGACGCCCTGCTGCAAAATGACGACGGCGTTCGTTTCTGGGCCAGCGTGGCGATATCCCGGGTCATGCTGGGCGGGCACAGCCAGTTGCTGATGGTGGCCAGCGATATCAGCGAACAGCGCCAGCTGACCGAATTGCTCAGTCACCAGGCCAGCCATGACGTGCTGACCGAACTGTACAACCGGCGCGCGTTCGAGCATCGACTGCAGGGTGCGCTGCAGTCGGGCAGCGCGGGGTCGCCACTTTCCCTGCTGCTGTATCTGGATCTCGATCAGTTCAAGCTGATCAACGACACTTCCGGCCATCTCGCCGGTGACCAGTTGCTGGCACAGCTGGCCAACGTCATGCGCAGGCAGCTGCGCGGGGCCGACGTGCTGGCGCGGCTGGGCGGCGACGAATTCGGCGCACTCGTGGCCGAAGTGGCCGATCGCGCCGCCGCCGAGCAGGTGGCCGAGCGGATGCGGCGATGCATCGATGGCTACGTGTTCATCTGGGAGCAGCGCAGCTACACCATCAGCGCCAGCATCGGCGGCGTGATGATCGATCGCCCGGGACTGCTGATGAAGGACCTGCTGGCCCAGGCCGATACCGCCTGCTACATGGCCAAGGAGCTGGGTCGCAACCGGGTGCATTTCTATTCCGAGCGCGACGACGAGACCGCGCGTCGGCGCGGCGAGATGGAATGGGCCAATCGCCTGCGCTGGGCCGTCGACGAGCATCGTCTGATGTTGACCTACCAGGAGATCTGGCCGCTGCCGCTGGCTGCCGGCGGCCAGCCCAGCATCGAACTGTTGCTGCGTTTTCGCGACGAGTCCGGTGCGTTGGTGGTGCCCGGCGTGTTCATGCCCGCGGCCGAGCGTTACGGCCTGATGCCGCTGGTCGACCGCTGGGTGATCGAGACGGCCCTGGCCCATTTCGACCAGCTGCACCCGGCGGGTGCGGGTCTGGGCATGGCGGCGATCAATCTTTCGGGGGCGAGCATCGAGGACGAGGCGCTGGCCGACCTGATCATCGGTTGGCTGCGACACTATCGGGTCGCCCCGTCGCGGGTGTGCTTCGAGATCACCGAGACGGTGGCGGTGCGCAATCTGTCGCAGGTCGTGCGCTTCATGGAGCGATTGCGCGCGGCCGGATGCAAGGTGGCGCTGGACGATTTCGGCGCCGGCATGTCCTCGTTCACCTATTTGAAGAACCTGCCCCTGGACATCCTCAAGATCGATGGCAGTTTCGTGCGCGACATGCTGACCGACCCGGTCAGCCATCTGATGGTCAAGGCCGTCACCGACATCGGCCACCGCCTCGGACTGGCGGTGGTCGCGGAGTGGGTGACCGATGCCGAGACCGTGCAGGCGCTGACGGCGTTGGGGATCAACGGCGCGCAGGGCTTCAGCCTGCACTGTCCCGAACTGGCCGTGTTCCATCGCGAGGGCGATGCGCCGGGGCAGGCCGAGGCGGTCGACCGCGCACCGGGTCGCTGAAGGGCCGCCGGGGCCGCCCTTGTTCCGGGCTATCTGGATGCCGCCGCCGCGGCCGGCGAGCGTTCGAAGCTGCCGGCGAAACCGGGGAACGCCACCGGGCTTTCATAGCCATCGGTCGACACTGCCGATACGCCGAAGAACCAGTCGTCGATCACCACGTCGTGAAGCACGGCGTGGTCGACATCGCCGACCGCGCGCCGGTACTGCCATCGCGGCGCGGTGGTGTCGCGCCAGTGCACGCGGTAGCCGGCGGCCGCGGGCTGCTTGTTCCAGTGCAGCGTAGTGTCGGTCGCCACCGCGCCCTCGACGGTCACCCCGGTCGGTGCTGCCGGCGCACGACTGAGCGCCGCCATGGTGATGGTGTTGAGCGCGGTGACCCGGGCCAGATAGCGGAAGTCGATCCCGGCGATCGTGTCGCCGTAGCGCACGCCATGCTCCGTGCGCAGGTCCTGATGCTGGTGCGTGTAGTCCTCGTGCGCCTCGGTCACGCGCACCGCCGGAAAGCCCGCCTTGAGGAACTCGACCTGATCACCGCCGCGGCCGAAGCGGTCGGTACGATAGATCATCCTCACCCGCAGATCCGGCAGGTAGGCGTCGGCGAGGGTCGCCATGTAGCGGGCGAGATTGCGCGAGGGCGAATCCACTTCACCGCCGTGATAGCGCCGATAGGCGGCCTGCGTCGGGGTTTCATTGCTCTTGGTGCCTTCGGAGAACACCCTCACCGTGGTGCTGTCGAGGACGCCGTTCTGGCCACGGCTGTTGCCGATGATGTCGTTGTTCAGATCGGCTTCGACCTGCCAGCCCCGGGCAACGGCATAGTCGGCCAGCACCTTGCCGCCGTACAGGCCCTGTTCCTCGCCGGAGAGCGCGGCGAATACCAGGGTGGCATCGTTGTCCTGCTTCGAGAGCAGGCGCGCCGCCTCGATCAGCGCAGCGACGCCGGAGGCATCGTCGTTGGCCCCGGGCGCGTCGCTGTGGCTGTTCATCACGTCGGAGACACGCGAATCGAGATGACCGCTCATCACGATCACGCGGCCGGGGTCGCCCTTGCCGCGCTTGATGGCGACCACGTCCATCACCTCGGTCGGGCGGTCGAGGCGCTCGCCGCTGAATACCTGCGACGGCGTGACCACCTCGAGGCAGCCGCCGCAATCCTTCGAGATCGCCTCGAAGCGCGACTTGACCCAGCGCCGCGCCGCACCGATGCCGCGGGTGTCGGATCGGGTATCCGACATCGTATGCCGGGTGCCGAAACCGACCAGCCGGGTGATCGTGGCGCGCAGTTCCGCCTCGCTGGGGGCGCCGGCCAGCCGGTGCAGTGCCGGCTGCTCGTGAGGCACGGCCGGTGCCGCCTGGCTGGCCCCGGTTGCAGCCAGCAGGGTGAAGGACAGTACTCGCATGGCTCGAATCATCGGTCGACATCCCTCTGCAATGGATCACCACGATACAACGACGCCATGGGTGATGGTCGAACCGGAACGTCCCCGTGGATGGCGTGCGGCCGCGCGGCCGCGGGACGCCGGAACGCATCGCGCGCAATTCCCGGCGCCTGCATATCGCCGCGGCGAGGACTGATCCGCCATGGAATGCGGCGAGAAAAAAAGGCCCGAACGTCGCCGTTCGGGCCTTTGGTTTCACCGACGCGCGACGGGTCGCGACATCGGCTGACTGCAGCTCGGTTTACAGATGCAGGGTGAACTTCAGCATGGCCTGGCCCGCCTTGTAGCTGCGGTTCCACTGGTAGTCGTACACGCCTTCGACCGACCAGGTCGTGTTGCCCGCCAGCATGACGCCGGCACCCACATCAAACAGATCCTTTTCCGACGCCACACCGGTGGTGGTGAATGCCGGCCCGCCGGAGGTGAACGTCGCGGTATCGCGCATCGCGTCGCCGTGGAACGAATGCAGCCAGTTGACGTGCACTTCCGGGCGGATGATCGTGGTGTTGGAAGTGCTGATGTCACGAGCGAATTTCACGCCAAGGCCGGATTGCAGGAAGTTGTAGCTTCGCGGATCGACCCTGAGGTCGATGGCGGCGTTGCCGGCTTCGGTGTAACCGGCTGTCTTCAGGTGGGTGTATTGCAGCGTGGCCATCGGGGTGATCGTGGTCCGTCCATCACCCAGGAAGAAGTGATACCCGGTGGCGGCGGAAGCGGTGTATTGATGCCCGGTGTAATGGGCGCCGGTGTGGGCGCTGAAACCAGGAAATGCGATGTTCCGCGTAGTCGAGTAGTCATCCTCGCCGTACACCAGCGACGCGTTGGCAAACCACGACCTGTTTGGCGCAAAGCCGAGATAGGCCATCGCCTGATGCGACTTGATGTTGCCATGGTTCAGCGTGCTGCTGCCCTCCAGCGATGTGTTGGCGTAGCGGATGCCGACACCGGCCGTGGTCGCCTGGCCGAGCGGGACGTCATACGCCAGCAGCATGCCGGAGCTGTTGTCGGTATAACCCTCGTAGCCGTCGCGGTCCTCCTGGCGGCCGGCATAGCCGAACCCGGCGGCCCACAACTGCGAGCGCTTCTGCGCGGGCTGGCAGGTGGAGGAATCCTCTCTCTTCGGCACATTCCGGTCATCGGATTGATCGTTCTCGCTGCAGGGCCACGCGGCCCCTTCCAGATGCGAGTTCAACAACCCCTGGAATTGCTGGGTGACACGGTAACTGGCCAGCGGCGCCGCGAGGCTGGCCGCGCCGGGCTGCAGCTGCGCCAGCGCATCGGCCACCTGCTGTGCATCCGGCAGCAGCGTGATCGCGGTCAACAGCGGTGCGGTTACCGGAACCAACGGCAGGGCATCGACGACCGGTGCGATGACCGGCGCGGTGGGGTTGCCGACCGGGGCCACGACGTCCGCGAGCGGAATCTGCGTCGTGACGATCTGTACCTGGCCGTGGGTGGTCGGCGCTGCCGAGAACGCGTAGCGCGTGGTGTTGCTGGTCGCGGTCACCGTGCTGCCGTCGGTGCCACTTTGAGCGTCGACGATGTTGAATATGCTGCCGACCGGAATCGGTCCGGTGACCGTCACATTGACCTGCAGCGCATTGCCGATGGTGGCGGCACCGACCGGCACGATCTTGCCGTACAGCGACTCGCTGTAGATCGTGGTGTTGATGGTGCCCGCCACCGGAATCGCGAACGCGCCGGCGACATTCAGGGTGTTCGTGCCCAGCGTGTAGCTGGCGGCATTGGCCTGACCGGTGATCAGCGCATTGCCGCCGACCACGTTGATCTGCTTCAGGCCGCTCGCGGCGCCGACGGCTCCGTCCAGGATGCTGTCCTTGTTGAGCGTCAGCGTACCGGTGCTGGCACCGGCCGTGTTGGTGATGGCCGCCTTGACCGTCTGGCCCGCCGCCACATTGATGAAGCCGTCACCGGCGAAATCCATGCTCGAGCCGGTATTGCTGGTAAAGCCACCGTTGAAGTTGACCGTGCCGGTGCCGGCCACCGAGAACGTCGTCGAGTAGACCGGGCCGTTGAAGGTCACCGTGTTGGCATTGGTGCCGGCGGATATGTTGAGGAACGTCGAGCCGGTCGTGCCGACAAAGCCGGTCACGGTCGAGCTGTTGTTGAACTGGATGTTGGCAGTGTTGGCCGCATCGGTGGTGATCGCGCCGCCCGGATCATTGCCCGTGTTGATGTCCTGGTTGCCGACCAGCAGGGTTCCCGGTCCCTGTGTATCGACACCGCTGGTGACACCGACGGTGCCAACCACGCCCGGCAACACGACGACTTCGCGCGCGACGGACAGCGGCAGCCACGCCACCATGGCGGAACCTAGCAGGGGGAGCAGGAGTTTCTTCTTCATGGGGTCGCCTCAGGTGTGGGGAGCAGGGTCGCGGCAGCGTCTTGCCTGCTGGGTCAGCAGGTGCACGCGGTGCTCGTCGATCTCCGTTTGGCGTATCACCCCGGAGGCAAACGTGTTGGTGGTGTCGGCAGAACGGGAAGCGTTGCTTGGGCTCCACCGGCCGGCGTTTCATGGTGGCGGGGTGCTGCCCGCGTTCCAGTTCACGGGGCAGTAAATCCCGCGCGTGCTCTTTACCCACTCGAATAAAGCAGCGAGTGCTGTCGGTCTGTCGGTTTCGATGGTGGGTGGAGAGAGAGGGAGGGCGGAACGTCGACATGCCGCTGGGGAGACATCGCCGAAGTCACAACAAATATTTAATACCCGGTCGCGTGACGGGAGTGTGCAAGGCAGGAATACCTTGTAAATCAGTGGCATACTGCGGCATCGTCCTGATCGACGGCAGGCCGATCAGGACGGTCAGGGCCGCCTCGACCGATCGGTCGCGTGGCATGACGATGTGAAGCCGCCCATCCACCTTGGCCCGGCAAACGACAATGGCCCGGTCGTTGCCGACCGGGCCATTGCGCTTGTGCCCTTCTGCCGGATCACGGTCCGCGCCGGCACCGGATCCGCTTGCTGCGAACTTGCCGTTACAGGACGATCGGGTGCGCGATGTCGCACTCGTTGGTGTCGTTCGACCAGGTGCTCTGCATGGCGAAGCTGCCGTTGGCCATCACCACGTTCGCCGAGGCCCCCTGACCCGAGCTGAGCCATGCGCATTCGTCGCCGTTTTCCTGGCCCTTGCTGCGCGAGCCACGGACGTGGTTGGTCCAGCCACCGGCCGGGTTCTGGTCGGTCACCGTCTCGGCGTACTCGTGCCCCTCGACGATCGAGAAGCCATCGAGCGCGCCCTGCACGCCGCTGTTGACATAATTCTGACCGCAGCTGGTTCCCATGTCGTGGACATACGGCATGTTGGTGAAGGCCACGTCGCCGACCGTCGAGGTGACGCCGTAGCCGTCGCCCTGCCAGTCATGCCAGGCGCAGAACTGGCCCGTGGAGGTATTGAAGCCATCGGGATGCGTGCCGGTCGGTGACAGGATCACGTACTGCACGTAGCGGTTCGACGCCGCGGTGGTGTTGCCGAAGTGGGCGGCCGCATTGAGCGCTTCCTGCGCCAGCTGGGTGCCGGTGGCCTGCGACGGCGAGGCAACCGAGTTGTCGTACCAGATACCGGCGAGATTGCCGCCGCTGGGATAGCCGACATGCGCGGCGCTCGACGAGCAGGAAGTGGCGCCGGTGGAAACGCCGGGGCCGTCGCAATACTGGGTCATCACACCCGACCACAGCTCGCCACCCGTGCCAAGACCCTTGAACAGCCTCTGCAGATAGGGCACGGCGCTGACCGGGTCGTTGGACAGGGTCATGTTGCCGCTCGCATCGGTACCAGCGGTGCCCCACTGGTTGCCGTAGACCACGATGTAGACCTTCGGCGTGCCGCTGGTAACACCGATGCCGTCCACACCACCACCGTAGCTGAGAGTCTGCGAACTGCCACCGCCACCTGGCTTGGCGGCATGCAACGCTCCGTACTGGTTCATGCGCCCCAACGCTTCCCGGGTGGGAACCGCGCCATGGCGATAGGCATGCCCGTAGGAGGGTGCGTAAGGGTTTTGCCCTGTCGCGAATTCATTGTTGCTGCCCGCCACGGCGGCACCGGCGACGAGGCCGAGCAGCGTGGAGGCGGCGAAGGCTTTCAACAGGCTGCTCTTGATGGTCTTGGACATATGACTCCCCATGGATGTTCAGAACATGATGAAGCGAGTTGGGCCGGATCGACCCGTGCCATGGACGTCGCGATCAGCACGACGTCCGTGTTGCCAGGCATTTCAAGCGGCCCCATATTTCTGCGCTTATTCAATCCGTCGGTGGAAACCGCTCCTGGGGAAACATGCCTGAGATCGCTGTGAGATACCGATCCGATCGGTTCGCCACAGCATCATCCGTCGAGCCTGGCACCAACGGACTCGGGACCATAGAGTTGAAATTCGATTTTCGTCAATAGGAATTTTTTCATTAACAAGTGATGCCGATCACGAAATGTCGGGCAGTTAATCCGTGGTAATTCGTGCCCCCGCGGGTCCTGACCGGGCTTGTGTCGAATATCTATTGCCATGAAATCAACGATCTGATTCAGGCCGCCGTCGAATCGGCAAGAATCGGGATGGTCGCGGTGGAGTATTCGAAAAACGCAATAAATTGCGATTCTGATAATGTCCAGATGGACTGGCAGGTTAATCCGTCGATGACCATGCGCGGATTCGCCGGTTTTCGGGACAGTCCCGCGAGGATGCAATGGGCATGGCGGTTTGCATACCCGGCAGCATCGATGATCTCGTCCCTGTCCGGCGCGGAAAGCCGACCGTCGGTGAGGATGGCAATTTCCCGGCCGGTTCGCGCGTCGACCCGTGATGTCGCCATGGTGGAGGCAAACGGAAAGGCCCGGTCGTTGCCGACCGGGCCCTCGTTTCGCTGATGGCATTGATCATCGAGCGGGCTTTCATGCTCCGGTACACGATCCAGTTCGCCGGTGTCGCAGTCCCGCTTGAGGCAGAATGGGACGCGCATCCTTGCGCGCCCCCGGTGCTACAAGGTCACGGGGTGTAACTACCGGTCAGGCTGACGCCCGAGTAGCTCTGGTAGGCACGCACCATCACGTAGTAGGTACCGGCCTGCACGTTCGAGATCGTGCAGGTCTCGTTGTCGCCGGTGAGGTACGGACGGCAGTCGTAGCTGCTGGTGGTCGGCGCCGAACCGAACTTGACGTACAGGTCCGCGTCGCCGCTGCTGCCGGAAATCACGAACTTCAGGTTGGTGGCGCCTGCGGGCACGACCATGGTGTAGGCCACCGAGTTGCCCGTGGTGGCACTGAGGCCGGTTGCGGCCACGCCATTCGAAAGCACGTTGCCACCACCACCACCGCCGGTGGACCAGGTGGCCTTGATGCTGACGCCGGAGAACGCCGCGTAGCCGTTCAACATGACGTAGTAGGTGCCTGCCTGCGGCGAGGCCACGGTGCAGCTCTCGTTGTTGCCGGTGATGTACGGACGGCAGTCATAGCTGGACAGCGTCGGGTTGGAACCGAACTTGGTGTACAGATCCGCGTCGCCGGTGCCGCCGGACGTGGAGATCACCAGGTTGCTGGCGCCCGCCGGGATCACCACGGTGTAGAACAGCTGGGCACCGGTCGCACCGGCCTGGCCGGTCAATGCCACGCCATTCTGCAGCACGTTGCCGCCACCGCCACCGCTGGAGACCGTCACCGACTGCGTCTTGGTGTTGGTCGCACCGCTGTTGTCGGTCACCGTCAGCGCCACGCTGTAGGTACCGGCCGCGGCATAGGTGTGGCTCGGGTTGGTAGCGGTGGAGGTGCTGCTGTCGCCGAAGTTCCACGAGCGCGACGCGATGCTGCCGTCACTGTCGGTGGAGCTGTCGGTGAAGTTCACCGTGAGTCCGCTGATGGTATCGCTGAAGTTCGCTACCGGCGGAACGTTGCCACCGCCACCACCGCCGACAATCGGGTGCGAGATGTCGCACTCGTTGGTGTCGTTGGACCAGGTGCTCTGCATCGGGAACGTGCCGCTGCCCATCACCACGTTCGCCGTGGCGCCCTGGCCGGAGCTGATCCAGGCGCACTCGTCACCGTTTTCCTGGCCGTTGCTGGCCGAGCCGCTGACGTGATTGGTCCAGCCGCCTGCCGGGTTCTGGTCGCTGACCGTCTCGGCATACTCGTGGCCCTCGACGATCGAGAAGCCGTCGAGTTTGCCCTGGGCGGTGTTGCCGTTGACCGAGCCCATGCCGCAGCTGGTACCCATGTCGTAGACGTACGGCATGTTGGTGAATGCCACATCGCCCACCGGCGAGCTGACGCTCTGGTCGCCATTCCAGTCATGCCAGGCGCAGAACTGGCCGCTCGAGGTGTTGAAACCATCCGGGTGCGTGCCGGTCGGCGACAGGATCACGTACTGCACGTAGCGGTTCGACGCGGCCGTGGTGTTGCCGAAATGTTGAGCGGCCTTGATCGCTTCCTGCGCCAGCTGTGCGCCGGTGGCATTGGACGGTGAGGAGACCGAGTTGTCGTACCAGATGCCGGCGAACGCGCCGCCCGTGGGATAGCCCACGTGAGGGGCGCCCGACGGACAGAACGTGGCGCCGCTGGAGACCAGTGGGCCATCGCAGTACTGGGTCAGCACACCCGACCACAGCTCGCTGCCGGTGCCGAGATTCTTGAACAACTTCTGCATGTAGGGCACGGCGCCGACCGGGTCGTTGGACACGGTGGTGTTGCCGCTGCCGTCGGTGCCGGCAGTGCCCCACTGGCTGCCGTAGACCACGATGTAGACCTTCGGCGTACCGCTGGTGACGCCGATCCCGTCCACGCCGCCGCCGTAGCTGAGCGTCTTCGAACCGGTAGCCGCGGCGGTCGAGGCCGCATGCAGCGACTGGTACTGCTTCATCCGGCCGTGGGCTTCGCGGGTGGGAACCGCGCCGTGACGATAGGCATGCCCGTAAGCCGGCGCATATGGGTTTTGTGTCTGCGGCGCCAATTCACTGCCGCTGCTGGCCATGGCCGCCCCCGCGGTCAGACCGAGCAACGCGGAGACCGCGAAGACGTTCAACAGATTGCGTTTCAAGTACCTGGACATATGACTCCCCATAAAATTTCAGGACAAACGAACCCGTATGAGGCCGGACTGGCCTCATATGAAAATGCCGCGATCGTCGCGGCAACAGGTGGTGCTTGTGGAACGATCCTGCTTGCGACCCTGTATGTGCCTGTGGCTGCCCCCATTCATCCATCGAGCAAGGCACAGTCGTTTTTTTCTGGACGCCAGGAAATATGTGGACGTCCTTCAAGGGTCATTCGCCAATATCCCGATCGAACGAATGCGCGGACGTTATGTCGAGATCTCGGAGACCGTCAATAGGACTTTTCGAAATACCGGGTGATCGAAATCACAGACAGCTCGGCGCTGTCCTTCTCGTCGCAGCAACTTGCGCCAGGCGCGGCCGGTCGAGAGTTGCGCCATGGCCGGCGCGGTGGGATAGCCATGCCACGCTCCGATACATTCTTCCGATCAGGCACTTGAAGGATTTCCCCGGGATTGCCGGGGCGGATCGAAATCGGGATACGGTCTCCGGTATCTTGACTGTTTCGAAACATATTGCGCTATAACGCAAATAAACACGGAACCCGGTTATTGCATAATTCGACACGAATATCCGTGTCATTAATATCGACGGCGTCGATCCGGCGGGATTAATGTCGTGAAATATGAACCGGGAAAACGTTTTCAACGGACCCGCCGGGCGTGATGCACCCGTCGCCCCGTCGGAGTGGTGTCGGTACCTTTGGACGACGTTGCCGATGGGCCCAGGGGCGTGACGCTCGCTGATCGACCGCGGCCGTCGATTCATTCCGCGCCTGCGGCATGCGACCATGCCGCGATGACCCATGCAACTTCGACACGACTGACCATCATAGGCGGTGGCCCGGCTGGCCTGATGGCAGCCGAGGCTGCCTGCGCGGCGGGTGTTGCCGTCGATCTGTACGATGCCATGGGCTCGGTCGGGCGAAAATTCCTGCTCGCGGGCAAGGGCGGGCTCAACCTCACCCACAGTGAGCCGCCGGCGCGTTTCGTCGAACGCTACGGCGCACGGCGAGCCGAGTTGGGAGTCTGGCTGGATGCATTCGACGCGGATGCGCTGCGTGCCTGGGCGCAGGGCCTGGGTGTGGAAACGTTTGCGGGAAGTTCCGGCCGGATCTTCCCTGCCGACCTGAAGGCGGCTCCGCTGCTGCGCCGATGGCTGCACCGCCTGCGCGAGTCCGGCGTGACATTCCACATGCACCACCGCTGGCTGGGCTGGCAGGCGCACGATGCCCTGCATTTCGCCACGCCGCAGGGCGCCCGGGTGATCCCGGCCAGCGCGGTTATTCTCGCGCTCGGTGGCGCGAGCTGGCCGCAGCTGGGCTCCGATGGCGGCTGGGTGGGTCCGCTGCAACAGCGTGGGGTCGACATCGCGCCGCTGCAGCCCGCGAATTGCGGATTCGAGCTGACGTGGAGCGAGCATCTGCGCAGCCGCTTTGCCGGTGCGCCGCTCAAGCCCGTGGTGGCGCACTGGGTCGACCGTCAGGGCATGGCCCATTCTCGCCAGGGCGAATTCGTGCTCAGTGAATACGGTATCGAGGGCAGCCTGATTTACGCGATCGGCGCCGAGCTGCGCGAGCAGATACGTGAGCGGGGCGCGGCCACGTTGCTGCTGGATCTGGTGCCCGGTTACACCGGGGCAGTGCTGACTGAACGGCTGGCCGCGCCGCGCGGCAAGCACAGCATCGGCGACTGGTTGCGTCGCCGCGCCGGGCTGGATCCGGCGAAGTGCGCGCTGGTGTTCGAGCTGGTCGACAAGCCCACGCTGGCCGATCCGGCGGCGCTGGCCGCCCGGCTCAAGGCGTTGCCGCTGCAACTGCGCGCACCGCGACCGATCGCCGAAGCGATCAGCACCGCCGGTGGCGTGCGGCTGGAGGCGCTGGACGACAGCCTGATGCTGCGCGCGCTTCCCGGCGTGTTCTGTGCCGGCGAGATGCTGGACTGGGAGGCGCCCACCGGCGGCTATCTGTTGACCGCCTGCTTCGCCAGCGGATTGATTGCCGGCCGCGGCGCGGCACACTGGCTGCGCAAGTAGCCGATCCCGATCCCGCTCGCGCGGTCAGCGGCCGGGCTTCTTCACCAGCTTGATCTCGAACAACTGCGGCCAGCGCTTGCCGGTGACGAACAGGCGATCGTGCACGGCGTCCCAGGCGATGCCGTTCAGCACGTCTTCGCCGGGCTCGGCCAGCCGGTTCACGTCGAACAGGCCGGTGAGGTCGATCCAGCCCAGCACGTGGCCGCTGGTCGGGTCGATGCGGGCGATCCGGTCGGTGAGCCAGATGTTGGCGTAGATCTCGCCGTTGACCCATTCCAGCTCGTTGAGATTCGTCACCGGCACGCCGTCGTCCATCACCATGATGCTGCCGGTGGTGGCCAGCGAATCCGGGTCGAGGATGCGCAGCACCGCCGAGCCGTCGCTCATGTACAGCTGCCGGCTGTCGCGGGTCAGCGCCCAGCCTTCGCCGGGGTAGCTGAACGTGTGGCGCAGCTTGAAGCCTTCCAGGTCGTAGACGAAGCCGGTGCCGCTCTTCCAGGTGAGCTGGATCAGCCGGTTTTTCCAGTCCACGATGCCTTCGCCGAAATACGGTGAAGGAACGTCGTGCCGCTGCACTACCTTGCCGGTCTCCAGCTGCACCTTGCGCACGCTCGATTCACCTATCTCGCCGGTGCTCTCATACAGATAGCCGCCCCGGTAGAACAGGCCCTCGGTATAGGCCGAGGTGTCGTGCGGATAGGCGTTCACGACCTTGTAGCCATAGATCGGGACCGCCGCCCGGGTGGCGGTCGCGCAGAGGAGCAGGGCAACGGTGGCGATCAGGTGGCGCATAAGGGGCATCGGGCCAATGTGGCAGCGGAGGGACGGCGCGGACTCAGGCCAGCGGCCGCACGCGGAAATTCCGACCTTTGATCTTGCCGGCGCGCAATCGTTCCAGCGCCTTGTTCGCCAGCGCCCGGCTGATCGCCACGTAGGCGCGGGTGGCGAACACGTCGATCTTGCCGATGTCGCCGGCCTGCAGCCCCGCGTCGCCGGTCAGCGCGCCGAGGATGTCGCCGGGGCGCAGCTTGTCCTGCCGCCCGGCGTCGATCACCAGGGTCTTCATCGGCGCCAGGTTCAGTGTCTTGCCACGCGGTGGTGCGAGCTTCAGCGGTCGCCACGCCAGCGGGGTGCCCTGCAGCTCCTCGATGTTGCCGGCCTTGGGTCGTTCGCGCGGCGTGCACAGCGTGATCGCCAGGCCCGACTCACCGGCGCGTCCGGTGCGGCCGATGCGGTGGGTATGTGTGTCCGGGTCGTGCGCGATGTCGTAGCAGATCACCAGCGGCAGCGCCACGATGTCCAGCCCGCGCGCGGCGACGTCGGTGGCGACCAGTACCGCACAGCTGCGGTTGGCGAAACGCACCAGCACCTCGTCGCGGTCGCGCTGGTCCATGTCGCCATGCAGTGCCAGCGCGGAGAAGCCGCGGCGATCCAGTTCCTGCGCCACCGCATCCACTTCGCGGCGCATGTTGCAGAACACCAGCGCGTGCTGGCCGCGCTCGCCGCTGAGCAGTTGCGCCAGCGCATCGGGCTTGCTGGCCTGCTCGACCTCGATGAACTGCTGCTCGATCGCCGGCTGCTCCTCCCGCGGTGCGTCCACCGTGACCACCACCGGGTCTCTCTGCACGCGCTGGCTCACCGCGCGGATCTCGTCCGGGTAGGTGGCCGAGAACAGCAGGGTCTGGTGATGCTTGGCGATGCGCCCGATGATGTCGTCGATCGCCTCGGTGAAGCCCATGTCGAGCATGCGGTCCGCTTCGTCCAGTACCAGCACCTTGATCCCGCCGCCGTGCAGGCTGCCGCGCTTGAGATGCTCCTGCACGCGTCCGGGGGTGCCGACCACGATGTGCGGGTCGTGGGTGAGCGAGGCCAGCTGCGGACCCAGCGGCATGCCGCCGCACAGGGTCAGCAGCTTCACGTTGGGGATGTTCGCGGCCAGTTTGCGGATCGCCTTGCTGACCTGGTCGGCCAGCTCGCGGGTCGGGCACAGCACCAGCACCTGCAGCCGGATCGTGTCGGCATCCAGCGACTGCAGCAGGCTCAGCCCGAACGCCGCGGTCTTGCCGCTGCCGGTCTGCGCCTGCGCGATCACGTCGCGACCTTCCAGCATCGGCGGCAGGCTCTGCTCCTGCACCGGCGTCATGGTGGTGTAGCCGAGGCTCTCGAGACTTGCGAGCAGGGCGGGTTTGAGTGGAAGCGTGCTGAAGGCGGTCATCCGCGCATGATCGCATCTAAGCCGCTGCGTTGCTGCGGTAGGGCTGGTGCGCTCGCCATGGCGCAGCCTCTATCCGCCATGACTAAAGTTGGGAACCATGGCCTGCCGCGATACGCTGGCCGACTCGGCCAGCGGAAATGCGTGCTCCGCTGCCATGCGCAACATCGTCGGCGCGATGTAGGAGCGATGGATGCGGTCGATCGCCGCCATGTAGAAGCGTCCGAACAGATTCCTGCAATGCACCCGGGTGCCCAGGGTGACCTCCACGCGGTTTCCGTCGAGTACATGGACGCCGACGCAGGAGCGGAAGATCAGGTGTTTGTCGTCGGCGCCGAGCACGACCTGCGCGCGGCGGTCGTTGCCGTCGATGAGCTGATCGAGCACGGGATAGCGCCGATCGAACACGCCGTCCCGGATCGGCGACAGCAGTGAGGACACCGGGCAGCCGAGTGGCGAGGTGCGCAGGCCAATCGGCTTCACCAGCAGGTTGCGCAGCGCCATCATGCGCGAGACCCCGGTGGGCGGATTGCGCAGGAAGCCCTCCAATAGCTGGCTCAGGAGGATCGTGGCACTCGTGCTGGCGACGTCCTTGCCATCGAGCGTGAGTAGGAACATGTCCTGATGCTGGTACGGCCGGTCAGCCAATTGCCGCGCCAGCATCGAGCCGGCGGGCAGGTCGTCGAGCTGCGTGATCGGCAGTTGGACGCCACTCTCGCCGAGAAAACCGGTCGTGCGTCGCCAGGCCGCCCATGCGCCGCGAAGCAGGCCGGCGGCGCAGCGTGCGGATTTGCACAACAGGCTCTGCAGGGTACCCGGCAACGCGCCCAGCGACAGGCAGGTGGTCGGCACATTCAGGTGATCGGTGGGCGTGTCGCGAAGCAGGTCGCTGACCGCGGTCGGCAGCAGCACGGTCAGCGCGGGAATGCTTGCCGCATTCGCCAGCACCTGTGCGCGCAGCCCGTCCGGCAACTCGCCGCCGAGTTCGTTGGTGTGGCACGACAGCGCGAAGAACGCCGGGTGCAGCGAGTTCTTCGCCAGCGGCGCGAACTGGTGCCAGGTGTCCCCGCCGAAGCGGACCGTGAACAGGCAATCCGGCGGAATGTTGATATGGCGCAAAGCCTGGATGAAGCTGTGCGGATCCTGCTCGATCTGCGAAGGCGAGGCGGTGGAGAAGCGTAGCTGCGCGCCACCGCTGCCGGAGATGGCGGTAAACACGCGATGGCCGGCATGGCGATGGAACGGGTGGCCTTTCGCGCCCACTGCAAACGAGTACAGCGATGTGGCGTCACCCTTCGAAAGATCCGTGCCGCCGAGCCGGGCGGACGGTTCATCCAGTTCGTCGATGAAGTCAGCGTGGGCGCGCTGCCGCGCCAGTGCGCCGGCAAACAGCTGATCGCCGGCTCCATGCCCGAGCTGCGCAATCAGCGAGACTTCCACCGGCAAGCCGCCTGATGACGAAGGGAGGTGCGTTGATGGAAAGGTTTGAACCCGCCTTGCCTGCGTTGCCATCGAATTCCCCGGTGTGCGGATGCCGCGTTGCTCAGGCGCCCTGTTTTTTCGTGGCCAGCTTGCGCGACTCGCGCTTCAGCGGCCCGGCGGTGGGGCAGATCTCGAAGGCGAAGCCGGTCAGCGTATTCACCAGACTGTCCTTGTTGAGCTTGTAGACGATGAACTGACCGCGGCGCTCGCTGGTGACTAGCCCGGCGGCATCCAGCACGGACAGATGCCGCGAAATCGCCGGTGCACTCATCGCAAAGCGACTGGCGATCTCGCCAGCGCTCAGCTCCTGCGCAGACAGATAGGCCAGGATTTCCCGGCGCGGGCGGGAGGCGAGGGCCTCGAAGATGCGATCGACAGCCATGGATAATTAATCATTTAAAGTAATAGTTAAATATATACTCTTGAAAATCTTGCCGGTCAAGCGTCGTCTGCGGCCAGACAGTTGCCTCATCGGCTCCTGGCCGCACCGCGCGATGGCGACTTGCATCCGTGCGCCAGCTCGTCGACCCTGTACCGCTATCGTCTCAGTGACCACCATCATGGATATCGTTTTCATCGAGGATCTGCGTATCGACGCCGTCATCGGCATCTACGACTGGGAGCGGCGGGTGCGCCAGACGCTGTCGTTCGACATCGAGATGGCGTTCGACAACACGATTCCGGCAGCCGGCGACGACATCGCGCTCACGCTCAATTACAAGGACGTGTCGAAACGGCTGATCGACTATGTGGGTGATTCCAGCTTCGGCCTGGTCGAGACGCTGGCCGAGCGCTGCGCGGCGATCATCCGCGAGGAATTCGGGGTCGGCTGGGTACGCCTGAAATTGTCCAAGCCCGGTGCGGTGCGCGGCGCACGCGCGGTGGGCGTGCGTATCGAGCGTGGCGTGCGGCCACAGTGAGCGGAGTCGAGAGCGGCATGGACTGGATATCCGGCTTTCTGCAGCAACCCGGGATGGCGACCCTGATGGGTGCCCTGGGTCTGCTGCTGATGGCGTGGCTGGCGGGCGTGTTGACCCGGCTGGTGCTGCTGCGGGTGATGGGCACGATTGCCGAGCGTACGACCTGGCAGTGGGACGATGCCCTGTTCCAGCATGGGGTGTTCCGCTGGCTGGCGCGGCTGGTGCCGATGGTGGTGATCCAGTTCGGCGTGGGCCTGGTGCCCGGTCTGTCCGCGCATGCCGGGCGGCTGGTCGGCAACGTGGCGCAGGCATTGATGGTGCTGTTCGTGGTGATGGCGATCAACCGCACGCTGTCGGCGGTCGAATCGCTCTACCAGCAGACGCCCACCGGCAGCCAGCGGCCGATCAAGGGGCTGATGCAGCTGGTCAAGCTGGCGCTGTTCCTCATCGGCACGCTGGTGATCATCGGCACGGTGACCGACCAGCGCGTGGGCCTGCTGCTGTCGGGCCTGGGCGCGATGTCGGCGGTGCTGATCCTGATCTTCAAGGACACCATCCTGGGTTTCGTGGCCGGGGTGCAGCTCGCCTCCAACGACATGCTGCGGGTGGGCGACTGGATCACCATGCCGGGTGCGGGCGCCGACGGCGACGTGATCGACATCACCCTGTACACGGTCAAGGTGCGCAACTTCGACCAGACCATCGTCACCGTGCCGACCTGGAAGCTGATCTCGGAGAGCTACCAGAACTGGCGCGGAATGACCGAGTCCGGTGGCCGCCGGATCAAGCGGGCGCTGTATCTGGATGCGACCAGCGTGCATTTCCTGGACGAGGACGAGCTGGCCCGGCTGCGGCGGTTCCGCCTGCTCGACGAGTATCTCGGCCACAAGCACAGTGAGCTGGACGAGTGGAACCGCCGGCTCGGCGAGGCCGGCGAGCAGGCGGTCAACCGCCGCCGGCTGACCAATCTGGGGACCTTCCGCGCCTACGTTGCTGCCTACCTGGGCCAGCATCCGAAGATCCATCGCCAGATGACCTGCATGGTGCGCCAGCTGGCCAGTTCGCCGCAGGGCGTGCCACTGGAGCTGTACTGTTTCACCACGACCACGGCGTGGGCCGAGTACGAAAACATCCAGGGCGACATCTTCGATCACCTGCTCGCGCTGCTGCCTGAGTTCGGCCTGGCGCTGTTCCAGCAGCCGTCCGGCCGGGACGTGCGGGCGGGGCTGGCGGCGGTCGCCGCGGCACGCGAGGAATCGCCGGATCGCGGCGGCGTCAGGCAAACCGGATCCTGATCCGATGGAGCGGGTCTACCTCAGCCTGGGATCCAATCTCGAGCCGCAAACCCACCTGCGTGCGGCGGTCGGCGAGCTGCGCGCGCGCTTCGGCGCGATCACTGTGTCACCGGTCTACCGCAGCCGCGCGGTGGGTTTCGACGGTACCGATTTCGTGAATCTGGCGGTCGGGCTGGACACCGAGCTGTCCGCGCGGGAACTCAACGACTGGCTGCACGCACTGGAGGATCGCCATGGTCGCCGCCGCGACGTGCCGCGTTACTCCGACCGCACGCTCGATGTGGACATCGTCTTCTACGGCGATCTGGTCACCGAGGGGCCGGGCCATCTGCAGATTCCGCGCCGCGAGCTGCAGCATGCCTTCGTGCTGAAGCCGATCGCGGACATCGCGCCGGATCTGCGGCATCCGCTCAGCGGCGAGCGCATGGCCGACCTGTGGGCGGCGTTTCCGGTGGAGCGCGAGCCGCTGCGGCTCGAGCCGTGGCAGGCGTGATCGCCACGGCACCGCGATGTCGCGGCAAGCCGGCGCGGCCTGCGTTCCGGGCAATCTGCTAGACCGACAGCGTGCGGCCGCCGTCCACGTGGATGACCTGGCCGGTGACATACGGCGCGTCGCGCAGCAGCCACAGCACCGCGCCGGCGACATCGTCGGGGGTGCCGGCACGCTGCAGCGGGGTGCGCGCCAGCATCGCCTGCTGATCGACGTACGCCTTGCCGTCGCTGGGCCACAGCACCGCTCCCGGGGCCACGCCATTCACCCGCACCTCGGGCGCCAGCTCCAGGGCCAGCGAACGGGTCATCGCCCCGAGGGCGGCCTTGGCCATGCAGTAGATCGGGTGCTCGGCCAGCGGCCGCTCGGCATAGATGTCGAGCAGGTTGACGATGCCGCCGCGCGCCTCGCGCAGCGCCGGGATCGCCGCCTGGCTGAGGAAGAACGGCGCCTGCGCATTGGAGGCGAACAGCTCGTTCCACTGCTGCGGGGTCGCCGTCCCCAGCGGCGTGGGGTAGAACGCCGAGGCGTTGTTGATCAGAGCATCGAGCCGGCCGTAATGCGACAGCAGTTGCCCGAGCATGGCGGGCAGCGCGTCGATGTCGGCCAGTTCGGCCTGCAGTAGCAGGGTGCTGCCGCTGCGCTGGCGTTCCAGTTCCTGTGCCAGCGCGCGGGCGTCATCGGCGGAACGGCGGTAATGCAGCGCCAGATCGTAGCCCGCCGCGTGCAGGGTGCGCGCAATCACCGCGCCGACCCGGCGACCGGCACCGGTGATCAGCGCGACGGGTCGATCGTGACGTGACTTCATGGGGCGGGTTCCGCGGCGATCCAGCGGGAAGCTTGCCGCAAAGGCTCCGGTGCGTCACCCCATGGTGCGTGCCGGGGCGAGTTCACGAGGCCGCTTTCGGCGCGTGCGGCGTCGGGTCGACTGTGCCGGGGGTGGCCTCCTCGGCGGCCGGCATCGCCCGGTCGGTCGGCGTATCCGCCATCGCGATCCCGCCTTCGAACATCGCGATCGCGGTGTCGGCGACCTGGCCGGTGTCGTAATACGCATAGGCGCCGACTCCGAGTGCACCGATCACCGGCAGCCAGCGCGAGACGCCCTTGCTCAGCGTGCGCCGGGTGAGCTTGACACCCACCTGTTTCGCCACCCGCTGGGCCACGCCGTAGGACATCCGCTGGAATATCAGGCGGTCGCCCATGCGCACCACCAGATCGCGGAACGCCTGCGCGGCGGTATGCCGGAACAGGCACCACATCATCTGCTCGCGTCCCAGCATGGCGTGGCGACCGTAGGCCGCGGCGATGTCGCTGACCATCTGGCCCTGGATCTTCCAGATCGTGATCAGCTCCGGCAGCAGCGTCAGCCAGCCCAGCGGCCCCGGCGGCAGCGCCAGCGAGCCGGCGGTGAGCGCGGCGCGCCGGGCCGCGCGGTGGGCCAGCCGCCGTGCTTCGCTGGCGGGATTCCCGCTGCCGGTGACCTTGCTGTCCGGCACCTCGCTGACGAAATCGAGGATCGCCGCGGTGATCCGGCCATGTTCGAGCGGCATGATGACGGCGGGTAGCTGCTGGCTGGACTGGGTCATGCATGGCTCCGGGTGGCGAGCGTACGCCGGGCGCGTTGGGGATCCCTGCAGTCTAGGGGAGCTGCGTGAAGCGGGACTCAATGAGGTGCCCGGTGCGTGCACGGTCACGGTTCGCCGGCGGGCATGACTTCTGGCCGAGGCCGCGGAGACACTGTAAATGTAATGTTATAACATTACATTACAAACTCTCCTCCGCCCTGCTGGAATCACCATGAAGCCTTCCTTGATAGCACTCGGTCTGGCCGTAGCCCTGGGCACGAGCCCTGTCCACGCCGCCGATCCGTCCCTCGAAATGAACGCGCCGACAGCCGGGGGAGGACGGCCCGCCCCGGTGCAGCAGCTGGGAGCGGTTTCGGTATCGGCCGCGCTGGATCAGGCGCGCAATGCGCTATCGCCGGAAACCGGCAGCAGCCAGTACGTGATCGACCAGAAAGCGATCGGCCAGCTGGCGCTGGGCGCGGCCACGCCGATGAACCAGGTGCTGCTGCAGGCACCCGGCGTGGTGCAGGACTCCTATGGCGGCCTGCATGTGCGCGGCGATCACGCCAACCTGCAATACCGCATCGATGGCGTGATCATTCCCGAATCCATCGGCGGCTTCGGCCAGAGCCTGGACGCACGCACGATCCAGCGCGTGAAGCTGCTCGACGGCGCGCTGCCGGCACAATACGGCCTGCGTACGGCGGCGGTAGTCGACATCAGCACCAGGAGCGGCAGTTCGCTGGGCAACGGCGGCAGTGTGGGCATCACCGGGGGTTCGAACGGCACGCTCAATCCGAACGCGTCGGTCTGGGGCAGCGACGATCGCTGGAGCTGGTTCCTCACCGGCAACACCATGGAAAACGATGCGGGCATCGAGAATCCGACCGCCAGCCGCAAGCCGATCCATGACCGCACCCATCAGGCGAAGGGTTTCGGCGACATCAGCTACCTGATCGACGACGATACCCGCCTCAGCCTGCTGTTCGGCGTCGCCAACAACCGTTTCCAGATTCCAGACAACCCGGGGCAGACGCCACAATTCGGCTATCTCGACACGGTCGACTTCAACTCGGCTGATCTCAACGAGCAGCAGCGTGAGAACACCCGTTTCGGCGTGCTGGCACTGCAAGGCAAGATGGGCGCAACCGACTACCAGGTGTCGCTCGGCCAGCGCTACAGCAGTCTCGAATACACGCCGGACCGGATCGGTGAGCTGATGTTCAACGGGGTCGCCTCGGCGGTCTCCCGCAGCAACCGGGCCAGTACCTTGCAGGCGGATCTTTCCACCCCGCTGAGCAGCAACCACACACTGCGTTACGGTGTTTACGGCAGCTTCGAGCGGGCCGTCAGCGGCAACGATGCGTGGGTGTTCCCGGCCGATGCCGGCGGCAACCAGGTCAGTACCACGCCGATCAACATCCTCGACAGCAGCCGACTCACCGCGAGGACCTGGTCGGCCTACGTGCAGGACGAATGGAGCATCGGCGAGAACTGGACGCTCAATTACGGCCTGCGTGGCGACCGCTACCAGCTGGCACGCACCGAGAGTCAGCTCAGTCCGCGCCTGGGCCTGGTCTGGCAGGCGACGGCAAGCACGGTGGTGCATGGCGGCTATTCGCGCTACTTCACGCCACCGGCCACCGAGATGATCGCCAGTTCGAACATCGCCAGGTTCGACGGCACCACCAACGCGGTACCCGACCATGGCAACAACACGCCGCTGGCCGAGCGTTCGGACTATTTCGACGTCGGTGTTTCGCAGAACGTCGGGCAAGCCTGGACGCTGGGCGTGGACGCCTACTACCGCAAGGTGCGGCGCCTGCAGGACGAAGGTCAGTTCGGCTCGGCGCTGGTCTACTCCACCTTCAACTACGCGAAGGGCCGCGTAAAAGGACTGGAGTTGACTGCAAACTATGCGCGGGGCCCGCTGACGGCGTACGTCAATGCGTCGCTGGGCAAGGCGATCGGCGAGCGCATCATCACCAGCCAGTACAACTTCGCACCGGACGATCTGGCCTACGTCCAGGATCACTACATTTTCCTCGACCACGACCAGAAGCTGACCTCGTCCGGCGGCGTCAACTACGCGCTGAATGACCGCACCCGGGTCGGCGCCGACTACCTGTTCGGCAGCGGACTGCGCAAGGACGGTGCGGTACCGAACGGTGCCTCGTTGCCGGCGTACTTCCAGCTGAATCTCAACGTGTCGCACGACTTCGCGTTCGAGCGCTCAGACAAGCTGCATGCCCAACTGGCCGTCCTCAACGCGCTGGATCGCACGTACGAGTTGCGCGATGGCAGCGGCATCGGCGTCGGCGCGCCGCAATACGGCCCGCGACGCGGCGTGTACCTGAGTCTGCAGAAGGACTTCTGATGCGGCCCGGCGCCCACTCCTTCCATGGGAGAGGGCGCCGATCACCTGCCCGAAGCACCCCATCCGCTATGCTTGCCGCGCTTTTTTCACCGACGGCATGACCGATGCGATCCAGCTTTCCCGAACCGAGCGCCGACGAGCGTGTGCACTCCGACCGGTTGCTGCAACTGCTGCGCGAGCTGATCGCCACGCAGGGGCCGTTGCCGTTCTCGCAGTACATGGAGCGCTGCCTGTACGCGCCGGGACTGGGCTATTACAGCGCCGGGCGCACCAAGTTCGGCGCCGCCGGCGATTTCGTCACCGCGCCGGAACTGGGCGAGCTGTTTGCCCGCTGCGTGGTTCGTGCGTTGCAGCCCACCCTGGCGGCGCTGGGCGACGAAGCGGATTTTCTGGAAATCGGCGGCGGCAGCGGTGCCTTCGCCGAGACCGCGCTGCAGGCCCTCGCCGCCGGCGGCACGCTGCCGCGGCAATATCTGATCCTGGAACCCAGCGCGGATCTGCGCGAACGCCAGCGCGAACGCCTGCGTGCGAACCTGCCATCCGGACTCAATGCACGCGTGCGCTGGCTGGATCGCCCGCCCGAGCAGGACTGGCACGGCGTGCTGTTCGCCAACGAGGTGATCGACGCATTGCCGGCGACCCGTTTCGCGATGCGCGATGGCGAGGTCTACGAGGAATACGTCGCGCAGGACGACGAAGGACGGCTGGTCCGGGTGGATCGCCCGGCCGACGCGCTGGTGGCGGGTGCCGTGCGCCATGTCGAGCGGGACCTGGGTAGCGAGTTCGCCGACGGCTACCGATCGGAAATCCTGCCGCAGCTGCCGTACTGGATCCAGGCCGTGGCCGGTTCGCTCAGTGCCGGCGTGATGCTGTTCATCGACTACGGCTACGTGCGCCGCGAGTTCTACCTGCCGGAGCGCGACGACGGCACCCTGATGGCGCACTACCGCCACCACGCGCACAACGATCCGCTGTACCTGCCGGGTCTGAACGACCTCACCGCCTCGGTCGATTTCACCGCGCTGGCCGAAGCCGGCAACAGCGCCGGCTTCGCCGTGGCAGCGTACCTGCCGCAGGCGCAGTTCCTGATCGGCGCCGGCCTGCAGGAGGTATTTGCCCAGGCGCAGGCTCAGGCGACCGATGAGCATGGCGGCTATCGGCTGGCCCAGCAGGTGAAGAAACTGATGCTGCCCGAGCAGATGGGCGAGCGATTCCAGGCCATGCTGCTGGCGCGTGGCCTGGATACGCTGGCGCTGCCGGCCGAACTGCTCGCCGCCGACCAGGGCGGCCGGCTGTAGACCGGAACTCCCCGACGCCGCCTATGGCCGCGTCGGGGGTAGATCAATGCACGCCCGGAGAGCTGCTGGCGCTTGCCGGCAGCGCCGCCGACGTTGCCGGCGCGGGGGCCGAGCTGGCGGCTGCCGGCAGCGGTTGCACCGGGGTCGAGTCTTCCGCCCGGTGTACCAGCTGGCCGTGCTTGAACAGCTCGCTCACCACCTGGTAGTAGGCCACGGCGTCATCGACCAGGCCCTCGTTCACCGGGGTGACCGGCGTCGCATCACCGGTGGCGTAATCGGGCTTGAACTGCTCCAGCTTGCGCTGCGGCTCGAGGATGCTGAGGACATCGTTCTGCAGGTAGCCGAGCTTCTCGTAGGTGCCGGGAAACGCGTGCTCGCGTGCGGGCGGCAGCTGGAACAAGTCGTGGCCGAAGAAGCGCGTGCGGTAGCTGAAGTTGAGCATGCCCAGCAGGGTTGGCGGGATGTCCAGCTGGCCCATCAGCCGCTCCACTCTTTCGGGCTTGAAGTTCGCCGGCGAGTAGATCCACAGCGGGATGTGGTAGCGGTTGATCGGCAGGCTGGTCTTGCCGGCGCTGGAGGCGCAATGGTCGGCGGTGATCACGAACACCGTGTTGTCGAAATACGCTTTCGTGCGCGCGCGGCGGATGAAGTCCTGGATCGACCAGTCGGTGTAGGCCACCGCGCCCGCCCGCGTGTGGTTGGGCTGTTTCACCCGGTTATCGGGGAAGGTGTACGGCCGATGGTTGGAGGTGGTCATGATGTGCAGGAAGAACGGCCTTCCCTCGGCGTGGATCTGGTCCATCTGGCCCAGCGCCAGCGTGTACAGATCCTCGTCGGCCACGCCCCAGACGTTCTCGCCGTGGATCGTGGCGGTCTTCGGGATGTCGCGCCGGTCCACTGCACGGTAACCGTTGTTGGCGAAGAAATAGTTCATGTTGTCGAACTGGCCGTAGCCACCGTAGACGAAGTCCGACCGGTAGCCGCGATCGTTGAAGATATCGGCCAGCGAGAACAGCTTCTCGTTGTGCTGTTCGCGGATCAGCGAATCGCCCGGCGTGGGCGGTACCGACAGCGCCAGCGCCTCCAGTCCGCGCACCGTGCGCGTGCCGTTGGCGTAGAGGTTGTCGAAGAACACGCTCTTGTCGACCAGCGAATCGAGATACGGGGTGAGGTGCTCCTTGTTGCCGAAGGTGCCGAGGTAGTCGCCGGACAGGCTCTCGACGCTGATCAGCACCACGTTGAGGCGCTTCTCCGGGCCGGTGTGGCGGATCTCGCGGGTGAGATCGCGTGGATCGCTGCTGATGAAGGTGGCGTCCGGCGTATTCAGCAGCTGGCGCAGCCGCGCATAGGCCTGCTCGTCGGGCAGGGTGCGATAGAACTTCGCGTAGTCCAGATGGGAACTGCGGAATGCCGCGAAGAACTGATAGATGCCGTTGCCGGCCAGTTCGTTGACGTAGTTGTTGTGGGTACGGTCCTTCATGCCGCCGTTGACCGCGGCCACCGAGATGATCGTCAGCACCAGCCACAGCAGCACCACCTTGCCGCGCTGCCACAGCCGGCTGCCGTCGTCGCGCGCGCGCAGGCCACGCTTGCCGACGGCAAAGATCACCAGGGCCAGGAGGACCAGCAGGGCCAGCCATTTGCCGATCGGATACGACTGCTGGATGTTGCCGATCACTTCGGTGGTGTAGACCAGGTAATCCACCGCGATGAAATTGAAGCGCACGCTGAACTCGTTCCAGAACACCAGTTCGGATGCCGCCACGAACAGCAGGCCGTACAGCAGCAGCAGGCCGAAGCCGTACAGCACCCACTGGCCCACGCGCGAGGTGTAAGTGAACGCAGCCAGCGGCAGAATGAACAGGAACGGCAGGATCGCCGGCCAGGTGACCTTGAGGCTGGCGTGGTACTTCAGGTGCAGCGCGCCCACGCAGAGCACGCAGGCCAGGACCACGCCGAACGCGTACACCAGCCAGCGCAGCAGCGGTGACAGTGCGCCGGACCGCGTCGGTACCAGCCACAGGAACAGCACCATCGGCCATGCCACGTAGATGAAGGTGACCAGGTCATAGCCCAGGCCCACACCGAATGCGTACAGCAGGTTCAGCGGGGTGTGCGCGACCTCGCGGCCGGACATCAGCAGCAGCACCACCCGGGTGGCGAACGAGATCGACAGGAAGGTGATCGCCAGCCATGCCAGCGGACGAAAACGCTGACGCAGGGGGGAGGTCGGGGTGAAGGCGCTCGACACGGGTAACTCCAGCAAAACAATTGAGATCGACGGTTGCCCGCGACAGGCGGGACGGACCGGGCTTTATACCGTGGATCAGCTTGGGGGATGTTTAGTTTTCAGCGAACCGATGGCCGCGATCCGGGCGATTTCCATCGCCTTGCCGATCGCCGGGCCGGCCAGTCCCTGCACCACAAAGCCCGCCGCATCGACCGCCGCGGCCGCCGCGCGGGCTTCGCGCAGGTAACTCGCCTGCGGGTAGGCGTCGTGCTCGTGGCCGCGCCGGCCACGCTTGTCCGCTTCGCAGGCGGCGAGGAAGGCATCCAGTCGTGCGGGGCGGCGCAGCGCATCCAGCGCGGTCAGCAACTTCAGCAGCGTGGCCGGTTTCAGCTCGAACGCGCGATGCGCGTTCAGGTGCTCGCGGCAGACCAGCTCGGCCAGTGCAGCGTGTTCGGTCGGCACCTTCAACCGCGCGGCGAGTGCACGCAGCGGCGCGACGCCGCGATGCTCGTGCCCGATGTGCCGCGGCAGCTCGTCGACCGGCGTCAGTGCCTTGCCGAGGTCGTGCACCAGCGCGCAGAAGCCGACCAGGTCGTCGCCCGGCGCGATCCGTGCGGCCGCATCCAGCACCAGTTCCAGATGCACGCCGGTGTCGATCTCCGGATGAAACTCGGCGCGTTGCGGTACCCCATACAGGGCGTCGATCTCGGGATACAGCACGGCCAGCGCGCCGCAGTCGCGCAGCACGCGCAGGAACGCCGATGGCTGCGCCTCGCCCAGCGCCTTGCGCGTTTCCGCCCAGACCCGTTCCGGCACCAGATGATCCACTTCGCCATCGCGCACCATCTGCCGCATCAGCGCCATCGTCTCGGCAGCCACGCCGAAGCCCAGAGGAGCGAACCGCGCGGCGAACCGTGCCACCCGCAGCACCCGTACCGGGTCCTCGACGAAAGCCGGTGACACGTGCCGCAACACGCGCGCCTCGATGTCGCGCACGCCGTGATATGGATCGGTCAGCACGCCGTGGGCGTCTTCGGCGATCGCGTTGATGGTGAGGTCGCGCCGGGCCAGATCCTGTTCCAGTGTCACCGTGGCGTCGGCCTGGAACACGAAGCCGTGATAGCCGCGCCCGGTCTTGCGCTCGGTGCGTGCCAGCGCATATTCCTCGCCCGTACGCGGATGCAGGAACACCGGGAAGTCCTTGCCCACCGGCCGGTAGCCCAGTGCCAGCATCTCCTCCGGCAGCGCGCCGACCACCACGTGGTCGTGATCGACGATCGGCCGCCCCAGCAATTTGTCACGGACCGCGCCGCCAACCAGATAGATGTGCATACGCGGATTCTGCCACGCGCACCGCCACAGCTGTGGGCGAAGCGATGGCAATCAGGCCGGTCGACAACGTGCTTTATGCCGCCAGCACGCTCACGTAAGCTGATGTTCGGACACTGGCGGGCAGGTGAGATTTTCGATCATGGCGGCAAAACAGCCTCATCCGCTGATGCAGGATCGTGCCGCGGGCTTGTCGCCGATAGCGGCAGGCCTGCTGCGAACGGCGACCGTTGCGCTGGACAGGCTGGACCCGAAAACGGCCGAAGTGGCGCTGACCAGCGTGCTTGCGCTGGAACCGGACTGCGCCGAGGCATTGCGGATGCAGGGTGTGGTATTGCATCTGCGCGGCGACTACGCGGAGGCGGTGACGCTGCTGCGGCGGGCGCATGCGTTGGCGCCGGATGACGCGATGGTCCAGATGAATCTGGCGACCGCGCTGTATGCCGATGGTGAATTCGCCACCGCCGTACCCTACCTGCAACGGGCCTGCGCGCTCGCGCCCGATTTCGCACCGGCGTGGTTCAACCTGGGCAAGGTCTACATGCTGCAGGGGCGTCCCGCCGGGGCAATCACCGCACTGCATCGTGCACTGGATGTGGACCCGGATCACGTCCCGGCGCGGGTCCTGCTGGCGCAGGCGGAAACCGCGCTGGGCATGGTGACGCAGGCCAGTGCGAACTATCGCGAAGTGCTGCGCTGCGAGCCGGGGCAGCCGATTGCCTGGGGCGGGCTGGCCGATCTCGATGCCGAGCGCTTGAGCAAGGAGGATGTCGTGCAATTGCGCAAGGCCTTGCACAAGCCCGGTGCGACCCACCCGGTGCGCGTCGCTCTCGGCTTCGCGCTGGTCAAGGCGCTGGAGGACCAGTCCGACTATGACGGCGCTTTTCGCGCGCTGTACAAAGCCAATTCACTGCAACATCGGCAGTTGAACTGGAGTCCCGCGAAGGCCAGTGCTCAGGTGGACGCCCTCATCGGTGCGTTCGCCACGCCCCCGCACGGCGCGTCGGATCCGACGCAGGGCGAGCAGGTGATCTTCGTCGTGGCGCTGCCGCAGTCCGGCTCGGTACTGACCGAACAGGTCCTGGCGGCGCATCCGCAGATGGCCGCCGCCGGCGACCTGACCGACCTGCAGCAGGTCATCAACGACGAGTCGGTGCGTCAGGGGCGACCCTTGCGGCAGTGGGCGAAGACGGCGACGGCGGCGGACTGGTCGCGGCTGGGGCGGGACTACCTTGCGCGCACCGAGTGCTGGCGCCGGCGCAAGCCCTGCTTCATCGATCGCAGCCTGCACAACTGGCGACTGGTGGGTGCGGCGCTGGCGATGCTGCCGGGGGCGCGGGTAGTGAACAGCCGGCGCGACGCGTTCGAAAACTGTTTCGCCTGTTACCGCCAGCTGTTCGCCAGCGGCTACGAGTTCACCTACGACCTCGATCACATGGTCAGCTACTGGCGCGATTACGATCGGCTCAGCCGTCACTGGCAGCGGCTGTTCCCGACGCGCTTCACCGACCATGGCTACGAGGCGTGGCAGGCCGATCCGGAAGGTCAGGTGCGCCGCCTGCTCGACTTTTGCGGGCTGGCCTTCGCCCCGGCCTGCGTGGAATTCCATCGAAAGCAGGACGCCAGCGCCGGCAGCATGTCCCCCGGCCAGCTGCTGCGGCGGGACAGCGAGCGCGCCGCCTTGTACGGGAAAAACCTGGACCGGCTGCGCGCGTTGCTGAGTTCCGGCGATACGGTTAGCTGAACCTGCCGGGGGTCAGCGCCGCAGCGAACGGGCCTGGTCCAGCCGGCGTTGTCGTGGCGAGGCATTGAGCAGGGCCGGCAACCATGCGGTGAACGGTTGCGGCACGATGCCGAGTGCCGCGTAGCCGTCGATCTTGCCGACCGAGTCGGTGCGCAGCGAGCGGAAATTGTCGAGCGAAAAAGGTTTGCCCGGCAGCAGTTCGGCGCATTGCGCCTGCAGCCGGCCCAGGCCGTCGGGCAGCGCCAGGATCGGCGTGCGCAGACCGGCGCCGTCGCGGATCTTGCGCACGATCTCGCCCAGGGTGAATACCTCGGGGCCATAGAGTTCGAAGCTGTGCCGCCGGCCTGCCGGGTGGCCCGCGACGCAGCGAGCGATCGCCTCGGCCACGTCGCCGACCCAGGTCGGTGCCATCCGAGCCTTGGCGCGCGCCAGCGGCAGCAGCGGCATGCGCCGCAGCAGCGCGGCGAATCGGCTGACCAGGCCATCGCCGGGGCCGAAGATCACGCTGGGCTGGTAGATCGTCCAGTCCAGCGTCGAGGCCTTGACCAGCGCGTCGGCCTCACCGCGCGTCTTCAGGTAATGCGACAGGCCCTGGCCCGCCTTGAGCGAGCTCATCTGGTGCAGGCGCCCGACACCACTGGCCTGGCAGGCGGCGATCAGGCGACGGGTCAATTCCACGTGCGCCCGCTGAAAGGTGTGGCGACCGTGGGGGTTGAGGATGCCGACCAGGTTGATCACCGCGTCGGCACCGGCGAGCTGGCGGCGCAGGACCTCGTCGTCATAGATGTCCGCGCTGCGCACGCTCACTTCGGGCAATACACCGAGCTCGCGGTGTTGTTCGCGATTGCGACTGAGCAGCACGATGCGGTGCCCGTCGGCGGCCAGTCGCGGCACCAGATGGCTGCCGACGAAGCCGGTGCCGCCGAGTATGACGAGTTGCTGTGCGGCCATGTGAATCCATCCTGGGCGAAACAAGAGTTTACGGTGATGCGCCGACCGTGCTGGAAGCCGTTGCCGGCGCGGCCACCGGACAGCTGATCGGGCGCCGCACGGTCGTCGCGTCTGGCAGTCCATACGGCTGGCCGATCGCGCCCATGCGAACATCCAGCGGGACTGCCGCGCCGTGCAGGCGCCAATCGTAGATCACGCTGAATGCCATCACCCGCGCCACGTATTCGCGGGTTTCCTTGAACGGGATGGTGGCCACGAACAGGTCCGGTGCCAGCGTGCCGCGAGCTGCCAGCCATTGGTCGACCCGGTTCGGACCGGCGTTGTAGGCGGCGCTGGCGAGCCACGGCGAACCGTCGAAACGCGCGGCCAGTTGCGCCAGGTAACGCGTGCCCAGCGCGATGTTGACCGTCGGGTCGTACAGCGTGTCGCCGCCGCCCCAGTTCAGGCCGTTGCTTTTGGCCACCAGTTCGCCGGTGTCGGGCAATAGCTGCATCAGGCCGCGGGCATCGGCACCGGAATGGGCATCGCTCATCCAGGCACTCTCCGCGCGCAGGATGCCGTAGGCCCAGGCCGGTTCGATGCCGGCCTGGCGGGCTTGCGGCACCAGGCCGTCCTGGCTGGCCAGCGGGAAGCGCAGGTCGTACAACTGCAACGCGTTGCCGCTGCTCAGGGTGAATACGGCACGGTCGTACCAGCCGCGCCGGTTGGCGAGATCGGCGGCGATGCGCAGGGTGACTTCATCGGCCCCGTGCAGGGCCCGTGTCCATTCGCGCCGCGCCAGTTCGGGCAGGTCGACCGCGTACAGTTCGAACGCGCGCAACAGTCCGGGGTTGGCCAGCAATGCCTGCTCGCGTTGCGGGTCGTCGGCCAGGGTCAGCGGGCAGATCGCATAGGGCTGATCGAGCCGATCGGCGGCGAGGAATCCGAAAAAGGTGGCATTCCCGGCCTGCTCGCGGAACAGCTGCCGGGCATCACCGCTGCGGCCCAGCGCGGCCAGCGCGCGGGCGCGGAAATACTGCCATTCGCCGTCCTGCTGCTGGCTGGCCGGCATGGCGTCGATGCCGGCCAGCACCGCGCTCCAGTTCTGTCGCGCCAGCGCTACCCGTACCCGCCATTCCCGGGTGGCGTCGGTTTGCGCTGCCGCCGGCAGTGCGATCAGTCGGGCCAGTGCGTGGTCATCGAAATCGGTGGCATGGAACAGCGCCAGTGCCTGCAGGACCCGGTCGCGTTGCTGTTCGTTGAAGCTGAGGTGCGCCCGCAGCTGCTGCCACGCCGCATCGGCGTTGTCGGCCTGTCGGCGGGCCATCCGTACCAGTGCCAGCGTGGCCGCTTGCCGGGCTCGCCGGGTGTCCGGCCAGCTGGTGGCCGTCGCCAGCGCGGTGGCCGGGTCGCTCAAAGCCAATGCCAGCCGCTTGGCGTCAATGCCGTCGGCGGCCGGCAGCCAGTCGGCCAGGCTGGCAATGGTGCCGGCCTGGCCGGCGTCGGCGGCGCGATCGATGCGCATCCACAGGCGGTCACGGGTCAGCAGGCCCTGATCATGCGCGGCGGCGAGTACCGGATCGCAGGCATCGGGCAGGCTCGGCCTGGCCCACAGCGCGGCCAGGTCCTTGTCGAAATCCAGGCGCTCGCCGTTTGCCAGTCGTGCCTGCAGCGCATCGCAGCTCAGCGCGTCGCCCAGCCCGGGCCGGTAGATCGCCAGGAAATCGCTCCAGTCCTGCCGCCGCGCCAGTTCCAGCAGGAAGGCACGACGAAGATCGGCTGCGGGAATCCAGTCGGGGTATTGCGTGAGATACGACTCCACCGTGGCGCGGTCGATCTGCTGGATGTCGTGCTCCAGCGCGGCTTCCTGCAGATACGGATACAGCGGATAGTCGCGCAGTCCGGTGGCCAGCGCCTGCCAGGCGCTGCCGCCCTGGCGTGCGGCCGCATAGGCCTGCTTGAACGCCGCCCGCCGGGCGTCGTCGGGCTGGGCGGCGTGCGCGCCGGTACCGCCCAGCAGCCAGCCGCCGACCAGCAGCAGACAGGTCAACCAGACGCGCCGTGGTGGGCCACAGACAAACATGAAAGCTCCTGCATGGGGTACGCCGGGCAGTGTAGTGGATGGCTCCGGCCAGCTTGTGGAGATACGGTGAGGGTGTGGGGTGCCCTGTTAAGCTGGCACGCTGATTCCTCAGCATTCACGGTACCGGCATGTCGTCAACACCTGCGCCCGATTTTCGTCGTGAGGGGTGGGCGTGGCTGATGTTGATCGCCTGCGCGCTGGCCGGCGCGTACTGGTGGTGGTCGGTGGGCCGGCCGGTGGCCTTGCCGGATGCGCCCTCGGCACGGATCGCCTGCGTGTCGTATGCACCATTCCGCTACGCGGGCGAGACGCCGCTGGACGCGAACGCGTTCATCAGTCCCGAACGCATCGAGCAGGATCTGCGCGTGCTGTCGCAGCGTTTCGATTGCGTGCGCACGTACTCGCAGGGGCAGGGTCTGAGCGCGGTACCGGAGATTGCCGCGCGCCACGGCATGAAGGTCTTGCTGGGTATCTGGCTGGGTGGCGACCGCGAGGCCAACGCCCGCCAGATCCAGCTCGGCATCGCCACCGCGCAGCGCTACCCGCAGGTGTTGCGCGGCGTGATCGTCGGCAACGAGGTGCTGCTGCGCGGCGATCTGTCGGCGAAGGAACTGGCCGGCTACCTGCACACGGTGCGTTCGGCGGTGAGCGTACCGGTGAGCTATGCCGACGTGTGGGAGTTCTGGCTGCGCCATCCCGAACTGGCCGATTCGGTCGATTACCTGACCATCCACATCCTGCCGTACTGGGAGGACACGCCGGTGTCGCCGCAACGCGCGGTGCAGCATGTAGCCACGGTGTATGCCCGGGTGCAGAAGGCGTTTCCCGGCAGGCGCGTGATGATCGGTGAAACCGGCTGGCCCAGTGCCGGCCGGCCACGCCAGGCGGCCAGCGCCGGGGTGGTCAACGAGGCACGCTACCTGCGCGAGTTCCTGCGCTATGCCGCCACGGTGAACATGCCCTACAACGTGATCGAGGCATTCGACCAGCCGTGGAAGCGTGCGCAGGAAGGCACGGCCGGCGGCTACTGGGGCATCTTCGATGCCCATGCGCGCCCGAAGTTTTCGATGCAGGGACCGGTGACCGAGGAGCCGCGCTGGTGGGCCGGCTGGCTGGCCGGCCTGGCGGTGGCCGGGCTGTTCGTGCTGGTCGGCGCCCGGCGGCGGCGCTGGATCGGCTGGCGCGGCTGGGCCGCACTGGGCCTGGCCGGTGTGGCCAGTGGCTGTGCGCTGGCGTGGCAGTTCCGGCAGATGCTGTTCGCCTGCCGCGATCGGTGGGAATGGACGGTGTCCGCCGTCGCCTGTGTCCTGGCGTTGCTGACGGCAGGGCTGCTGGCGCGCTGGATCGCGGCGCGGCTGGGCGGCCGGATGCCGCTCGCCGGGTGGCTGCCCCGGTTGCGCCTGGGCTGGCTGTTCGCGCTGGCCTTTTACGGATTGCTGCTGGTATTCGACGGCCGCTACCGGGATTTTCCGCTGGGCCTGTTCATGCTGCCCTGCGCCGGCTATGCCCTGGCCGGCTGGTTGTCCGACCGGGGCAAGGTGCCGATGCCGCCGCTGGAGGAGCGCTTCCTGGCGCTGTGGCTGCCTCCGCTCGCCGCGATCGTGGTGGTTCAGGAGGCGGGCCTCACGCCGGTGGCGTGGCTATGGCTGGGAATGAACCTGCTGCTGGCCTTGCCGGTGCTGTTCGACTGGCGCCATGCGGGCGTTCGCCTGTGCGCGCAGCAGGCGTAGGCAACCGACCAGCCAGGCCAGCGCCCCGCTCTCGACGCAATACAGCTGCAAGGCGAAGACCCCCAGGGCAGCCGCCAGCCAGGCCAGCCACAGCCGCCTCGACAGCAAGGACATGGCGGCGGCGACCAGCGCGGCGATACCGTAGACGTTGTGCAGGAAACCCAGCACCAGCCCCTGTCGCCAGGTGCACCACCATGGACTGCGGATGGCGGCGCATTGCTGCCCGATCGTGCTGGATTCGATCAACCCGTAACGCAGTGCGGCGGCCACGGCACCGATCGCCAGCAGCAGCAGCCAGGGCAGCGCCATGCGCCCTATCCGCATCGTCATCCGCATCGTCATCCGCGGCGATTCCGCAACGGCTTGCCGCCGACATGCGCCGGCAGCCGGATTTCCGCCGCCAGCGGCAGATGATCGGAGAATGCCTGCGGCAACGCCCACATCTTGTCCAGCTGGATGGCCGGCGAGGTGAGGATGTGATCCAGCGCCTTGCGCGGCTTCCAGCTGGGAAAGGTCAGGGTCGGCTGGGTCGGCGGCTGCAGGTTGCACTTGGCGAACAGGTGACGCATCTCCGCGCTGTGCGGTTCGGTATTGAGGTCGCCCATCAGCACCGCATGCGGAAAGTCCTGCAACAGTTCGGCGATGAAACCGAGCTGACGGGCACGTGCGGGGGCGCTCAGCGACAGGTGCGCGATCATCACCGCCAGCGCGCTGTCGCCTTCGCCGAACTGCGCCAGCAGGGCGCCGCGGCCGGGGATCCGGCTGGGCAGCGGGTAATCCAGCACCGAATGCGGTTCCAGCCGGCTGATCAGGCCATTCGCCGAGTGCGCCAGCTTGGCCATCGGCCGATTTGGCTGATGGCTCCAGAATGGCATGCCGGCGGTTTCGGCGAGATAACGGGTCTGGTTGAGAAAGCCCGAACGCAGGCTGCCGGCATCGGCTTCCTGCAGGCCGATCAGGTCGAACTGCGGCAGCACCTCGGCGAGTCGGTCGAGGTTGTCCATCTTGCTGCGACCGGGCAGCACCGCGCTGATGCTGCGGGTGACGTACTCGCTGTAGCGCTGCACGCTGCCGCCGGCCAGGATGTTGCAGCTCAGCAGGCGCAGGTGGCGCTCGGCGGGGACGGCTTGGGGATTCGCGGCGCGGGTCATCGCAACACACTGCAGGGGAAAGGGATGCTGGCGCTCACGGGCATGCGCCGCACACTACCGCCAGCATGATCCCGCGGATGTGAACGGCGCGCCAGCCGCCAGGCCGGCAACGCCGCGGCTGCCGGGCGAGCTACTTGCCGGCCAGTTCGCGCTTGGCCAGCCACAGCGCCACCGCGGCCATCTCGTCATGCGAATGGACGGTCGTCACCCGGTACTTGCCGTCGATCACGAGGGTCGGCGTGCCGTCGACCTGCCATTTGCGGATCAGGTCGAGGTCGCGCTTCAACTTCGCGGTCGTCTCGGCGGATGTGGCGATGCGCATGAATTCGGCGCGATCGACGCCTTCCCGGGCGTAGAAATCGGCCAGCTCGTCCATCGAGTTGATCGGATAGTGCTGGGAGAACTTCGCGACGAACAATTCCAGGTGGGTGCGGTCGACCACGCCCATCTGCTGGGCCGCGTAGTAGGCACGTGCAAACGGCAGCCACTCCGCACTGAATGGCGCCGGCATCAGTTTGAACTGCACCCCTGCCGGCAGCTGCTTGCGCAGCTTCTCGGCGACCGGCGCGAACTGCGCGCAGTGGATG
The DNA here is from genome assembly GCF_042657065.1 of Rhodanobacter ginsengisoli. Taxonomy (NCBI): domain Bacteria; kingdom Pseudomonadati; phylum Pseudomonadota; class Gammaproteobacteria; order Lysobacterales; family Rhodanobacteraceae; genus Rhodanobacter; species Rhodanobacter ginsengisoli. Next base: position 139,921 of record NZ_JBHSNF010000004.1, on the reverse strand, counting down.
CAGCCGTAGGAAAACACCTCGACGACTTCCACCTTGCCTGCGCTGCTGTAGCGCTGGTGCGGACCGGGCAGGGTGACGTACTCGGTGCCCTCGGTATACGGTGCCGGCGCACTGGGTTGTGCGGTGCAGGCGCTGGCCAGCAGCAAACTGCCGAGCAGGGTGAGTACGTGCAGACGGGCGAATCGCTTGAACATGGGGCTTTCTCTTCGCAGGGCGGGCACGAGGCCACCGGGTGGGGCAGATTGACCGAACCGGCTTACTTGCCGGCCGCTTCCTTGGCCACCAGCCACTGGGTCAGCTCGATCGTCTGCGCATAGCTGCCGGCCGAGGTGGTGTCCAGCCGGTACTTGCCGTCGACGATGATGGTCGGCGTGCCGGTTACCCCGTAAGCCTTGATCAGGTCATCGGCGCGTTTCATCCGGGTGTTGACCGTGAACGAGTTCGCGATGCCGACGAATTCCTTGGGATCGGCGCCGTACTTGGCGTAGAACCTGGCGATGTCGTCGATCGTCGGCCACGCTTCCTTCGGCTTCAGTCCGCTGCCCTTGAGGTCGTAAGTGGACAACTCGCCGCTCTTCCAGACCGCGTCGAACATCGCATCCTGGGTCTTGTCGACCAGACCCAGCACCTGCGCCGCGTAGAACGCACGCTGGTACACCGGCCAGTTCTCGTCCGGGCGGAACGAGGCCGGCAGGTAGTTCATCACCGCGCCTGCCGGCAGGCTCTTGGCGATCCGGTCCACGGTGGAGTGGAACGCATTGCACGCCGGGCAGCCGTAGGAGAACACCTCGGTCACCTCGATCTTGCCGGGATGGCTGGTCGGCTGGGCCGGATCGATCACGAAATAGTTCTTGCCCGCGACCCATTTGCCATCGTCGACGAATGGCGCGGCGGTCACCGCCGGCGCCGCACTGGCGGCCGGAGCGGTTGCCACGCTGGCGGCTACCGCGGCGGCGGCTGTCGTGGTGGTGCTGGCCGGTGCCACGCTGCCGCTCGCCGCGGGAGCGGCGGCGGTACTGGCAGCGCTCGGTGTGGCCGGCTTGGCGCCGCCGGTGTCGCTGTCATGGCTGCAGGCGGCAAGGGCGAGCAGGGCGGCACACAGGATCGGCAGACGCTTCAACATGACGGACCTCGAATCGATGGGACGTAAAACCGACAGCGCCGACCAGATGGCCGGCGCGCGGTTGATGGTCAGGGCGTGGCGGCGACCGGCTGCGGGTCGGCGCTGTGCAGGCCCTCGACGTAGCTGGCCAGCGCGGCAATGTCGGCGGAGTCCAGCTTCTTCGCGATCGCCGGCATGATCTGCGCGTGGGCGTCGTCGCCCCAGGTCGTGCCGTCGTGCCAGGCCTTCAGCGTGGCCTGGACGTATTGCGCGTGCTGACTGGTCAGTTGCGGGTACATCGCCCCCGGATTGCCGCGACCGTCGATGCTGTGGCAAGCCATGCAGGCGGGAATGCCGCGCGTGGCATCGCCCTCGCGGAACAGCGTCTGGCCGCGCTCGACCAGCGCCTGGTCGGCGACCCCGGGCAGCGGCGTCTTGCTGGAAAAGTAGGCGGCGACATCGCGCATGTCCTGGCTGGACAACGTGGAGGCCATGCCCATCATGATCGGATTCTGGCGCTTGCCGGATTTGAAGCTGGTCAGCTGGCGGACGATGTACTGCTCGTTCTGGCCGGCCAGTTTCGGATATTGCGCGTCACTGGAATTGCCATCCATGCCGTGGCAGGCGCCGCAGACCGCGGCCCTGGCCTGTCCCGCGGTGGCATCACCGGGCTTGACTGCCGCTTCGGCTGCCACAGCGGCGGGTGCAGCACTGGCCGCATTCGCCGGGCCGGCCACGGTGGCAGCCGCTGCCGGAGCATCGGTCTTCGGCTGGGCTTCCTGTGCCATCAGTGCACTGGTGGACAGTGCAAACGCGAGGGCTATGGCGGACCCGAGAACAGCGGGCCGAAAACCAGCGGACCGAAAACTCATACACTTGACTCCCGAGAGACTTGCTAAGACTGCCAATGACGGCAGCCACGACGGCTGCAGCAGGCAGAAACCCCAGAATTATCACGTGCCACTCTACCCTGGTCAAACCATTCCCATGTCGAATCCCCTGCAAGGCGCGCAGTTTGTGCTTGCCGCCCACCGCATCAGCCAGTTGCCCGCCGATCAGGGTGCCGAGGTGGCGTTCGCCGGTCGCTCCAATGCCGGCAAGTCCAGCGCGCTGAATGCGCTGACCAATCACAAGGGGCTGGCGCGAACCTCCAAGACGCCCGGGCGCACCCAGCAGATGGTGGCGTTCAGCCTGCCGCCGCCGACTCAGGTCGACGGCGAGCCGCCGCTGGACATCCGCCTGATCGACCTGCCCGGTTACGGTTACGCCAAGGTGCCGCTGGAGATGCGCGAGCACTGGAAGCTGGAGATCGACGCCTACCTGCACCAGCGCCGCAGCCTGCGCGGGCTGGTGCTGATCGTCGATATCCGCCATCCGCTGAAGGAATTCGATCGCCTGATGCTGGAGTTCTGCTTCGCCACCCAGTTGCCGTGTCACCTGCTGCTGACCAAGGCCGACAAGCTCTCGCGCGGCCAGGCGACCCAGGCGCTGGCGGCCTTGCGCAAGCAGTTCGCGGCCGAGGGCCTGCACGCCACCGCCCAGATATTCTCCTCCTCGGCCGGCACCGGCGTGGACGAGGCGCGGCAGGCGGTGATGAGCCTGCTGCGGCAGCCGCGCGAAGGGGCCCATCAGGGGCACGAACGCTGAATGTTTCCGTGGGAGCGACTTCAGTCGCGATGCTCTTGACCGGTGATCAGTAGAGGCATCGCGACTGAAGTCGCTCCCACAAATCGAACCGGGTCAGCCGCGCACGGCTTCCATGAACACCGCGCACAGCGCCTGCATGCCGGCGCGGTCGTCTTCGTCGAAACGGTCGATGACCGGGCTGTCGACGTCCCACACGCCCAGCAGCGAACCGTCGGAGGTGACCAGCGGCACCACGATCTCCGATTGCGAGGCGGCGTCACAGGCGATGTGGCCTTCGAACGCGTTGACGTCGCGCACCAGCTGGGTCTCGCGGCTCTGCGCGGCGGTGCCGCAGACCCCACGACCCAGCGCGATGCGGATGCAGGCGGGCTTGCCCTGGAACGGGCCGACCACCAGCTCGTTGCCGTCGAACAGGTAGAAGCCGGCCCAGTTGAGCTCGGGCAGGCTGTGGTAGACCAGCGCGCTGAAATTCGCCGCGTTCGCGATCAGGTCGGGCTCGCCGGCGAGCAGGCCGCGGGCCTGCTGCATCAGGTCGTCGTAGTGCTCGCGCTTGCTGGCGTAGGTTGTCGATTTGACTTCGAACATGGTGTGGGACCCGGGGAACAAGCTGCATATTATGCGTCGGCGCCGGGCGGCCCGGTCGATCTGACGTGCCGGGGCGATCGCTGCAGACCGTTGCCGCCCGCTATGGCGTGATGGTTTGCCGTCGTCGTAAGCTCGGGGCCATGCCCAGCATGTGACCACTCATGCCCTCGACCATCGCCCCGACGGTCATCGATGCGGACAACGCCCGTTTCATCGCCGGCGGTGTCTCGATCATCGTGTCCGCGCGCAACGCGGGCAATCGGCCTGATCTGGTGCGCGCACAGGGTTGCCGGGTGGCACGCGACCGACGCACGATCCGCCTCTTCGTGGTGACCGCCCAGGCGGTCGAACTGCTTGCCGATCTTCGCCAGAATGGGCGCATCGCGGTGGTGTTCACCGAGCCGAGCAGCCATCGCTCGCTTCAGCTCAAGGGCGACGATGCCGCCATCGTGCCGTTACGCCGGGGTGATCCGGCCCGCATCGCGGCCTATCGCGACGCGATGGTGACGGAGCTGGCGCGGATCGGGGTCAGCGAGGTGATGACCCGGGCGTTGCTTGCCGGGGCGACCGGCGAGATGGTCTCGATCGAATTCACGCTCGGCACCGCGTTCGTGCAGACCCCGGGCCCCGAGGCGGGCATGCCATTGCCACAGGCCTCATGAAGCCCGCGCTGGATGCGATTCGCGAATGCCTCGAGGGCAGCATCCCCGGGGTGATGGCCACCTGCGCGCCGGATGGCACGCCCAATGTGGCCTACCTGTCGCAGATCGAATACATCGATGGCGAGCACCTCGCGCTGTCCTTCCAGTTCTTCAACAAGACCCGGCGCAACATCCTTGCCAATCCGCAGGCCCGGCTGCTGCTGATCGATCCCCGAACGGCGGCGATGTACCGCCTGTCGCTGCACTATCTGCGCACCGAGATGGAAGGGCCGCTGTTCGAGCGCATGCGGGCAAAGCTCGCCGGCATCGCCTCGCATACCGGCATGAGCGGGGTGTTCCGCCTGAAGGGCTCGGATGTCTATCGGGTGCTGGCGATCGAGCTGCTGCCAGGCGCCGCGCTTCCGCCGCCGCCCGCGCGCGGCAGCCTGCTGGCGGCGCTGCGGACAAGTGCGCAGCGGCTGGCGGGAGCGGTCGACCTGGAGAGCCTGATGGAGGCGACGCTGCGCTCGCTGCAGGATGACTTCGACATACGGCACGCCATGATCCTGTTGCTGGACGGTGGCGGCGAAAAGCTGTTCACGCTGGCCAGCTGCGGCTACGAGTCCTCCGGCATCGGCTCGGAGATTCCGCTGGGCGAGGGCGTCATCGGGGTCGCCGCGCGCGAGGGGACCCCGATCCGCATCGCCCACATGACCGGCGAATACGCCTACGGCCGCGCCATCCGCGACGCCGTTTCGCAGGGCGACTCGGCCGCGCAGCTGGAAACCGGTATTCCACTGCCCGGGCTGGCCGAATCCCGCAGCCAGCTGGCGGTGCCGATCACCGCCTGCCGCCGCCTGCATGGCGTGCTGTATGTGGAGAGTCCGCAGGATCTGCGCTTCACCTACGACGACGAGGACGCGCTGGTGACACTGGCGAGCCAGCTCGGCCTGGCGATCAACCTGTTCCGCGACGACGGCGAGGCGGCGGGCGAGCCGGTGAACGCGGGGGAGTGTGCTTCTCCGCTCGCCGGCGTGCCGGTGAGCGTGCGTCACTACGCCGAGAACGACAGCGTGTTCATCGGCGACGATTACCTGATCAAGGGGGTGGCCGGAGCGATCCTGTGGGCGCTGCTGCGCGACCACGTCGAACGACAGCGCAGTGTGTTCTGCAACCGCGAGCTGCGCGTCGATCCGCGCATACGGTTGCCGGATCTGAGCGACAACCTCGAAGCCCGGCTGATCCTGCTGCAGCGCCGGCTGGTCGAGCGCGCCGCCTGCGTGCGCATCGAGAAGACCGGACGAGGTCGGTTCCGCCTGTGCGTGAAACGACCGCTGCAGCTGCTCGACGTATCCGCCGGCGGGCGGTCCTGATCCAGCGTCCTCAGGCAACCCCGACCGGTGACAACTCCAGCGCCGCGGCCAGCCGGCTCCAGTCGCGCTCGTCCAGCCGGGCCCGTGCCAGATTCAGCACGCCCGACAGCACCTCGGCCGGGGCATTGGCACGGATGCCACCGAGCAGTTGCACGCGTTCGGCGTGGCTGATCGCCGGGATCATCCAGCGCATCGAGAGCATTGCCGTCTCCGGCGGCAACGAGGCGACCAGTGCGCCTTCGATGGCTTGCAGTTCCGCGTCGCTGTAGTGCGCCCACAGCGTCGCGTTGTGTTCGCGTTCCTCGTAATCCATGTGCTCGAAGTTCCCGCCGGCGAACACCGCCATGTCGCGGTACAGCCGGGTAGCCGCCGCGCCGGCCGCAGTTGCGTCGTCGTCGAGGCGCTCCAGCGAGTCGACGCGACCCAGCAGCAGCTCGATGTCGTCCTCGTGGTGGACGTGTTCGCCCGCGATCCGCCGGGTGGAGCCCGGCTCACGCGCCTCCAGCGCCGGGTGGACGAAGCGGTTCTCGTGTTCGAGGTGCGCGCGGCAGAAATGCAGCAGGTCGCGCGTCTGCCCGAGGCTGGCGGCGACGTCCTCGGCATCCATGACGTCCATGCGGCCAAGCCGCGTGAGCGTGTCGCTCATGAAGGCACGCAGGGCTTTGTGGATGAAACCGTACATGTTGTAGCGCGCGGCGGCCGGTTGCGTCGCGACGGCGAGAGATGACGAACTTTGCATGGGAGGTCTGTCGTTGGGTGGGGTGCGCGGGAGCACGGGGGAATCAGTCTAGGCCGCCCGCCCGGAGCGGGTTCCTAAAAACTCGCTGCGGGTTTCCTAAGAATTTCCTAAATGCCGCCGCGACCGTGGCCGGGTTGTACTTGCGGTCTTGCCGCCCCGCGCCGAACATGGTCGTTCACGACCGCACGAGCGGTCAGGGAGACGGGCATGGATGGAGCAAGGTTCGGCCGCGCCGGCAGGCTGATACCCACCGGTTGCCGAGTGCGGACGCGATGACGGCCGCGGTTTTCATTGCGGGCACGGACACCGGCATCGGCAAGACGCATGCCGCCTGCGCGCTGCTGCATGCGCTGCGCGCGGCGGGCGGCCACGTTTGCGGCATGAAGCCGGTGGCCAGCGGCTGCGTCGATACGCCGGCGGGGCTGCGCAACGACGATGCGCTGGCCCTGCAGGCCGCCGGCAGCGCGCCGCAACCGTACGAGTGGATCAATCCGGTGGCGCTTCGCGCCCCGCTGTCACCCCATCTGGCCGCCGCGCGGGAAGGTGTCACGATCACCCTGCAGCCCCTGCGCACGGCCTTCGATCGGCTCCGCGCGGCGCACGACACCGTGGTGGTCGAAGGTGTCGGCGGCTGGCTGGTGCCGTTGGCGCCGGGCCTGTTTGCGGCCGACATCGCGAAGCAGTGGCAACTGCCGGTGATCCTGGTGGTCGGATTGCGGCTGGGCTGTCTCAATCATGCCCTGCTCAGTGCACGGGCGATCGTGGCGGATGGCTGCCGACTGGTCGGCTGGATCGGCAACACGATCGATCCGGCGATGGCGGCGGTGGAAGAAAACCTGGCGACCCTGGCCGAGCTGTTGCCGGCGCCCTGCCTCGGCGTACTGCCGCATGGGATGGCGCCGTCGCAGGCGGCGCCGCGGCTGTCGTCCGCGCTGGCGGAGCTGGACTGAGTTTCACATCGGTTGTGCTTGGATAGGTTTCGATTCTCGCCCCGGCGGAGGCTACATGGCACGCAACCATTACTACATCTCGATCGCCAGTCTGGCCCAGGCGCGCGGGGACGATCCGCGGTTTGCCTGGGACGGTGCCGGTCCGGACCAATTCGCCGAGACGCTGCGGCAGGCCTTGCGCGAAGACGGCCTGTTCCAGCGCTGGCGCGCCGCGCAGCCGGATCCGGACGCGGTGGAAAGCAGCCTGGGCGCCGTCGATCCGGCCGCGCAAGTGACCGCCCGGGTCGCCGACCTGCACACCGAGGTGGACCTGCTCACCGACCTGCCGATGAGCGTGGTGCGACACCGGTTGCATCTGCTGATCGGCGGGGCATGGCAATTGCGCGACCTGCGCGCGGCCTGAGCACGCCCTCGCGCCGCGAGGCGCGATATTTTCGTTCGTCCGGGGAACTTTGTGGCTGTTTGGAAAGTGGCTGCCGGATAGGTACAGTCAGAGGTTCCGACTTTCCGTGCCCGATGACGGGCTTACCACCTGGGGAACTCCATGCTTCGTCTCCGCCCGATAGTGATTGCCACCACGATGGTCCTGGCCGCCTGCTCGCAGCAGCCGAACGGGGCTGCCACCTCCCCCGCGACGACTGCCTCGGTGGCCGCCGCCAGCACCGCCGCATCGGCCGCCGCCATGACCAGCAACCCGTTCTTCCAGGCCAGCACGCTGCCCTTCCAGGCGCCGCCGTTCGACAAGATCACCGACGCCGACTACCAGCCGGCGATCGAGGAGGGCATGAAGCGGCAGCTGGCCGAGATCGAGAAGATCGCCGACAACCCGGATGCGCCGACGTTCGACAACACCTACGTGGCGATGGAGAAATCCGGCGCCATGCTGAATCGCGTGATGATGGTGTTCGGCGCGGTGACCAGCGCCAACACCGACGATACGTTGCAGAAAGTACAGGAAGAAGAAGCGCCGAGACTGGCAGCGCACCGCGATGCGATCTATCTCAACAGCAAGTTGTTCCAGCGTGTCCAGACGATCTACGACCAGCGCGACACGCTCAAGCTCGATCCGGAGTCGCAGCGCCTGATCGAGGTGGTCTACAGGAACTTCGTGCATGCCGGTGCCAAGCTGTCCGATGCCGACAAGGCGAAGCTGAAGGACCTGAACAAGGAGGAATCCACGCTCAGCACCGCCTTCACCAACAAGCTGCTGGCCGCGACCAAGGCCGCCGCACCGGTGATCGATGACAAGGCGAAGCTGGCCGGGCTGTCCGATGCCGAGATCGCGGCGGCCATCCAGGCCGGCAAGGATCGCAAGCTGGACGGCAAGTACGTGCTGCCCCTGCAGAACACCACCCAGCAGCCCGAGCTGCAGGATCTGAGCGATCGCGGCACGCGTCAGAAGCTGTTCGAGGCGTCGTGGAACCGTGCCGAGCAGGGCGACGCCAACGACACCCGCAAGACGATCGAGCGACTGGCGCAGGTCCGGGCGGAGCAGGCGAAGCTGCTGGGCTTCCCGAACTACGCGGCGTGGAAACTGGACGACCAGATGGCGAAGACGCCGGAGACGGCGCTCAAGTTCATGCAGCAGCTGGTGCCGGCGGTCACGGCTCGCGCCAACCGCGAGGCGAAGGACATCCAGGCGCAGATCGACAAGGACCAGAAGGCGCTGAAGCAGCACAGCTTCAAGTTGCAGCCGTGGGACTGGAATTTCTACGCCGAGCAGGTGCGCAAGGCGAAGTACGACCTGGATGAGAGCCAGATCAAGCCGTACTTCGAACTTAACGATGTGCTGCAAAACGGCGTGTTCTATGCCGCGAACCAGCTGTACGGACTGACCTTCAAGGAGCGCAAGGACATTCCGGTGTACCAGCCGGACGTGCGCGTGTACGAGGTGTTCGACAAGGACGGCAAGTCGCTGGCGCTGTTCTACACCGACTACTTCAAGCGCGACAACAAGGGTGGCGGTGCCTGGATGGACAATCTGGTGGCGCAATCGAAGCTGCTCGGGACCAAGCCGGTGATCTTCAACGTCACCAACTTCACCAAGCCGGCCGCCGGCCAGCCTGCCTTGTTGTCGTTCGACGACGTGATCACGATGTTCCACGAGTTCGGCCATGCGCTGCACGGCATGTTCGCCGACGAGCAGTACCCGACCCTGTCCGGCACCAACACGGCGCGCGATTTCGTCGAGTTCCCGTCGCAGTTCAACGAACACTGGGCGACCGATCCGAAGGTGTTCGCCCACTACGCGAAGAACTACAAGACCGGTGAGCCGATGCCGCAGGTGCTGGTCGACAAGATCAAGGCCGCCGGCAAGTTCAACAAGGGCTACGACATGACCGAACTGGTCAGCGCCGCATTGCTCGACATGAACTGGCATACGCTGGGTGCGGATGCGCCGCTGCAGGACGCGGACAAGTTCGAGGCTGCCGCGCTGAAGAAGGATCGCATCGATCTCAGCTACGTGCCGCCGCGCTACCGTTCCAGCTACTTCCAGCACATCTGGGGCAACGGTTACGCGGCCGGTTACTACGCCTACCTGTGGACCGAGATGCTGGCCGACGATGCGTTCGTCGACTTCAAGGACCATGGCGGCCTGACCCGCGAGAATGGCGACCGTTTCCGCGCCATGATCCTGTCGCGCGGCAACACCGAGGAGCTGGCGAAGATGTACAAGGACTGGCGCGGCAAGGAACCCAGCATCGAGCCGATGCTGGAGAACCGGGGCCTGAAGGACGTGCCGAAGAAATAATCGGCGCTTCCCCGACGCTCCGCCCGCTGCAGATCAGGCCCGCCTCGTGCGGGCCTGATCCATTTTTGGGGCCGACCACTGAAATCGCCGGTGCATGCCGTGCGATCACCGCTCGCGTGGAATAATCCGTCTTCCCGAATCGGAGCGGCGCACGTGGACAGCCATCATTTCCTGCAGACCGCGGTGGTGTTCCTGCTCGCCACGGTGATCGCGGTGCCGCTGACCAAGCGGTTCCGCCTCGGCGCGGTGCTCGGGTACCTGCTGGCCGGCGTGGTGATCGGCCCGCAACTGCTGGGGCTGGTCAGCGAGACCGGCGGGGTTGCCGCGATCTCCGAGTTCGGCGTGGTGCTGATGCTGTTCGTGATCGGTCTGGAGCTCTCGCCGCAGCGGCTGTGGGTGATGCGCCGCTCGGTATTCGGTACCGGCCTGCTGCAGGTGCTGGCCAGTTGCGTGGCGATCGGGGCCGCGGCATATTTCCTGGTCGGCCTCACCGGCAAGGCCGCGGCCATCGTCGGTGGCAGCCTGGCGCTGTCCTCTACCGCATTCGGCCTGCAGATCCTGGCCGAGCGCAAGGAAGCGGGTTCGGCCTACGGGCGCCAGGTATTCTCGATCCTGCTGTTCCAGGATCTGGCCGCGATTCCGCTGATTGCCGCGGTGCCCCTGCTGGCGTCCTCGAACGCGCAGAACTTCGAACTGTTCGGCGTGTTGCGCACGGTGGGCGTGATCGTGGCGGTGGTGGCGGGTGGTCGTTACCTGTTGCGGCCGGTCTTCCGTTTCGTGGCCCGTGCCGACTCGGTCGAGGTCTTCACCGCCACCGCGCTGCTGGTCGTGATGGGGGTCGCCTGGCTGATGGAGCTGGCCGGGGTCTCGGCCACGCTGGGGGCGTTCCTCGCCGGCATGCTGCTGGCCGATTCGGAATACCGGCACGAGCTGGAATCGAATATCGAGCCGTTCAAGGGCTTGCTGCTGGGCCTGTTCTTCATCAGCGTCGGCATGTCGATGGACCTGTCCTTGCTGCTGCACCGGCCGGGCCTGATCTTCGGCCTGGTGGCGGCGCTGCTGCTGCTCAAGGGCCTGCTGCTGTGGCCGCTGGGCCGCCTGCTGGGCGGGCTCAACCGTTCCGATACCCTGCGCCTGGTCGTGCTGCTGGCCTGCGGCGGCGAGTTCGCCTTCGTGGTGCTGAGGCAGGCGGCCGAGCAGCAGCTGATCGGGGTGGGCCAGCGTGACGCGCTGGTGCTGGCGATCACCCTGACCATGGCATTGACCCCACTGCTGGTGGTGCTGGCGGCGAAGGCGCTGAACGTGCATCCGCGCAAGCCCGGGCGCGAGTTCGACGACATCGACGCCGATACGCCGCGGGTGATCATCGCCGGCTTCGGCCGGGTCGGCCAGATCATCGCCCGTGTGCTGCGCGCGCAGGGCATTCCGTTCGTGGCGCTGGAGCACTCGGCCGAGCAGGTCGATGTCTCGCGCCGCTTCGGCAGCATCAACCTGTTCTTCGGCGATCCGGGCCGGCCGGAGCTGTTGCGCGCGGCGCAGGCCGCCAGGGCCGAGGTGTTCGTGCTGGCGACCGACGACCCGGAGGCGAACCTGCGCACTGCGCGACTGGTCAGGCGGCACTACCCGCACCTGAAGATCGTGGCGCGCGCACGCAACCGCCAGCACGTGTTCCGGTTGATGGATATGGGGGTGGATGACCCGGTGCGCGAGACGTTTCATTCCAGTCTCAAGATGACCCGCAAGACGCTGGAGGCGCTGGGTCTTTCGCCGGAGCGGGCGGCCGACCGGGTCGAGCGCTTCCGCCGTTACGACGAGGATCTGCTGAAGAAACAGGCGCTGGTCTATGACGACGAGACCAAGTTGATCCAGAGCACCCGCGATGCGCTGGTCGACTTGCAGCAACTGTTCGAGGCCGATGCCGAGCCGGGCGCCGAACGTGCCCGCGAAAAAGACCTGGCCGAGCCCGTGCGCCCGGACTGATCCGCGCAGCCGGCTCAGTCGGCCGGCTGGGCCGGTTGCCGCAGGGTCTGCCGCACACTGGGGATCGCACCGACACGGGCGGCCAGCTCATGCGCGATGTCGATGAAGCCCAGCTGTCGCGCCACATCGGCGGCGGTACGGCCAAAGCCGTCGGCGGCATGGCGATCGGCGCCGCGCGACAGCAGCACGCGTGCCGGCGGCAGCAGCGCATGCATGGCGCAGGCATGCAAGGCGGTGACCCCGCGTTGATCGGCATGCTCCACCTTCGCACCGGCTTCCAGCAGTACCGGCACCAGAGCCCCGAGGTGGGTGGCATCGCAGTCGCTGCCGGGAGGCAATTGCGCGCCGAGCAGCAGCAGCAGCGGTGTCTTGCCCTCGTTGTCCGCGCGATTGACGTCGGCGCCGCGCTTGAGCAGGCCGTCGAATTGGCGCCGCGCGCGCAGGCTGTCGTTGTGCTCGAAGCCGAACTGCGCCGCGGCATGCAGCGCGCTGCGGCCGGCGGCGTCGACGGCGTTGACGTCGGCGCCGGCATCCAGCAGCTGTTCGGCGATGTCCGGATAGCCCATCGCCGCGGCCACCATCAGAGCGGTCGCCTCGTTCGGCAGGCGCTGATCGACGGCGACCCGATGTTGCAGCAGCAGGGCGACCAGCGCTTCGCGTCGCGCCGCGACGGCGGCGGCCAGCGGAGTCACTCCGCTGCGGGCGGGCAGAGCGGGATCGGCGGCGGCCTCGAGCAGGCAGGCGGCCACCTCGCGATGACCGGCGCCGCACGCGCGCAGCAGGGCCGAGGCGCCCTGGTCATCCTGGGTATCGACGGCGAAGCCCAGTTCCAGCAGGCGTTGTACCGTGGCCAGCGCACCGGCGGCGGCAGCGGCCGGCAGGTCGCTGGGGCGCAACGGACGGTGTGGCCGCGGCCAGTCGCGCCAGTCCAGCCAGCGCTCCACCGCCGGGTGTTCCAGTGCCAGCCCCAACGGGGTTTCACCGTTGGCATCGGTTGCTTCCGGGTTGGCACCATGGGCGATCAGCGCACGCACCAGCGGCAACGCCTGTGCCCCGTGTTCGAGCGCGGCGAACAGCGGCGTTCGGTTGTCGCGGTCGCGCGCGTTCGGATCGCAGCCGCGGGCCAGCAGGGCATGCAGCAGTTCGCTTTGCCCGTTGATCGCAGCCAGATGCAGCGGCGTGCGTCCGCGCGCATCCGGTCCGAACGGGTCGGCGCCGCGTTCGAGCAGGTTCAACGGCAACGCCGCGCCCTGGGCGGCGGCGCCCAGGCGCGACAATGCCAGGGCCAGCAGGCCGGCGCCGGCCGGCGAGGCGCCGGCTTGCAGCAGATCCTCCAACGCTTCGGTCGAATCCGGCAGTTGTTGCAGCAAGGCGTCGAACAGGCGCCGGCCCGGTGGCGGCAGCACGGGGGCCTCGGCGGTTTCGGCGTCATCCACCTGCGGCGCTTCCAGCCGCGCCTCGGCATCCAGGCCGTGGTCGAGCAGCCAGCGCCGACCGGCGGCAAGACCCGGTGCGGCCAGATCCAGATACAGCTGGGCCAGCTGGGGTTGCGGCCATTCGCGTACGCGCTCGGCAAAACCGGACACGATCGCCCAGTGCCCGAAGCGCAGCGCGTCGAGCAGGTGCCGCGGCGTATCGGCGCCTTCGGCCAGCAGATCCTGGCTGAGGCTGGTCGGGAGCGGGGTATCCGGATCGAGCAGGGCGACCAGATCCCAGCGGCCGGCAGCGGCGGCGTGATCGAGCGCGCTGCGGCCATCGCTGCCCGGCGTTTTCGGTTCCGCACCCAGTGCCAGCAGGGCACCGACGGTTTCGCCGTCGGCATGCGGCGACTGGCAGGCGAGGGTCAGCGCGTCGCGACCGTGCTGATCGCGCACCCGCGCATCGGGCTGTGCCTCGGCCAGCAGTTGCACGATACCGCTGGCGCCGGCACGCGCCGCCTCCATCAGTGCAGTCGTGCCGTGCCGATCGGCCAGCTTGACGTCGGCGCCGGCGGCGCACAGGACCCGGGCGATCTGCTCGTGGCCCTCGGCGGCGGCGCTCAGCAAGGCATGCCGATGACGTGCATCGACGGCATTGATCGCGGCACGGTGCTTCAGCAGCAGCTTGACCCCGGTCGCGTCGTCGTCGGCGATGCCGGCAGCGGCCACCAGCGCGGGCTCACCCTCGGCGGGCGTCGGCTTGGCGCCACGTTCCAGCAGGAATTTCACCAGTGGCCAGTTGGCCGCATGGCAGGCGCTGGCCAGCGGACTGATGCCGGCCTGGTTCAGCGCGTTGATCGGCGCCGCAGCATCCAGCAGCATCGCCGCCACGCCGGGTTCGCCGCTGAGCACGGCGCCGTGCAGGGCGGTATTGCCATCGCCGTCGGTGGCCAGCGGGCTGGCGCCGTTGGCGAGCAGGGTCAGCACGGCCTCGGCGCGCCCGTGCCAGCTGTCGCGGGTGGCCGCCAGCAACGGGGTGATGCCGCCGCTGGCGCGATTCACGTCCGCGCCCCTGGCAATCAGGGCGCGCAGCAGGCGGGTGTCGGGCAGCAGCGCGGCCAGCATCAGGACCGGGCGCTGGTCACGCTCGTCGTCGGCTGGTGCGGTGTTGGGGTCGGCACCGACCTCGAGCAGGGCCAGCGCGCGTTCGATATCCCCATCCCGGGTGGCCGCCAGCAGCGAGGCGGCCTGTTCGGGGCTGCCGGCGGTGCGTTCCTGCTCGCTCAATATCGGACGCGGGGTATGGGCCGCAGTGCTCGCCGACGGCGGTCCGAGGTCGCTGCGCCGGCGTGGCCGGTGCTTTTCGCAGAGCAAGGCGCGCAGCGTCCGGTTGGCGATGACCAGACAGCCCAGCGGCAGCAGCACGAAGCCGTAGAGGACCAGCGCCGCGATGCGCAGCTCGGACGGCAGCATGCCGACCAGACCGGTCAGTGCGATCGCGCCGAAGGCCAGCACCAGCAGGGAGAAGGCGGCCGGCAGGAAATGACTGAAGAAACGCTCCTCGCGCGACAGATGCCGCCCGAACGCGATGCTGCGCAAGGTTGCGGTGAATATCCACGAGCCATCGCTCTGCTGCGGATAGGCGTCGTCCCACACGAACACCAGGCCGAACGCCGGCCACAACCGCCACAGCGCCACCAGCGCCAGCACCAGCGCCGCGGCCAGCAGCAGCGATGCGCTGAGGCTGGGCGTCTGGCTCAACTGCAGCATCGGCCAGGCGACCAGCAGGAACACCAGCGCGGCGTAGCCACTGAACATCACCAGGTGCGCGGCGCCCCGGCGCAGCACGGTGCGGCCGAAACGCGGTTCGGGATCGAAGCCGATCGCGTGGCAGATCGCCGCCATGGTCAGTGCATTGGCCAGCAGCAACGGCAGCAGGGTCAGCGGATGGGTGGTCGATCCGGCGACGGCGACCGCGAGCAGACCCGGAATGAACCAGGCAAGCGCTTGCAGCAAGGGGGGGCGGCGACGTGATTTGGGCTGGTTCATGGCGACAGTATAGAAATCGTTGGCATGGCAGACGGTAACCAAGTGTTAACCATGGGGACAGCGTGCACCGGCGAGGTGCGAGTCAGTCGTCGTGATCACTCTGCGGGGAGTGCGTGTAGACCGGATGGTTGGCGGTGGCCAGGGTCTCCTGGGGCGGCAATTGCAGGTGCCAGCCCTGCGTGCGCAGATGCTCGAGTATCTGTTCGGCATCCTCGACCGGCAGCTTGCGCGCTTCGTCCAGGTGCACTTCCATCACGAAGCGCAGTTCGCCCAGCAGCAGCAGCAACGATTCGGGCAACACATCGAACCCGTCGCGCTGCGCCAGCCACACGTAGCTGTCGATCTTGCGCAGACTGGCATAGACGTAACAAGGCATGGCGGCACCTGCTGGGAAGGCTTGACGGGGCGCGGCCCCGCGGCGTTCGTGAGGGTAACAGCAGTGCGGCGGGACCGCGGCGGTTCGGAGCCGCCGGTTCAACCGCGCTTCAAGAATAGTTCAAGCATGCGCCTGAAGCGTGCGCCGTAGGGCGGATTGAGCAGGCCGACGCCGTTGAAGCGGGCCTGATGGAAGACCGGCTTGAGGTGCGTGAAGGTGCGGAAACCGGCTTCGCCGTGGTATCCGCCCATGCCGGAGGCCCCCACGCCACCGAATGGCAGGTTGTGCTGGGCGATGTGATACAGCGTGTCGTTGACGCTGACGCCGCCGGCGACGGTCTGGGCCAGCACCTGGTCGATCAGCGCGCGATCCTGCTCGAACAGATACAGCGCCAGCGGGTGCGGATGCGCCGCCACATAGGCGATCGCCTCCTCCAGCGAGTCATACGGCAGCAGCGGCAGCAACGGGCCGAAGATCTCCTGCTGCATCACGTTCATGTCGTCGTCGACGTCACTGAGCAGTTGCGGCGGCAGCAGCCGGCGCTCCGGGTCGTCCGCCGCGTCGCCGAGCGCGTGCGCCCGGGCGCCACTGGCCACCGCGGCATCGCGCAGGGCGACCAGGCGCTGGTACTGGCGATCGGAGACGATGCTGGCGTACTGGGTGCTCCGGGCCAGCTGCGGGTACATCGTGGTGACGATCCGCCGGGCGGTCTCGATGAACTCGGCGACGCGCGCCCGCGGCAGCAGCACGTAGTCCGGCGCGATGCAGGTCTGTCCCGCATTGACCAGCTTGCCGAGCATGATGCGCTCCACCGCATGCTCGAAGCGCGCCCCCGGACCGACGATCGCCGGCGACTTGCCGCCCAGTTCCAGCGTGACCGGGGTCAGGCTGGCCGCGGCCGCGCGCATCACGTGGTGGCCGACGGTGGTGGAGCCGGTGAACAGCAGGTGGTCGAACGGCAGCGACGAGAACGCCTGGGCCACTGCGGCGTCGCCATTGATCACGGCGATCTCGTCGGCCTCGAAATAGCGCCCGACCAGGTCGGCGAACAGGGCCGAGAAGCGCGGCGTGAACTCGCTCATCTTCACCATCGCGCGGTTGCCGGCGACCAGCGCGTCGACCAGCGGCCCGACGGCCAGGTACAGCGGGTAGTTCCACGGCACGATGATGCCGATCACGCCCAGCGGCTGGGGCCGCAGCTCGGTGCGACCGGGCAGGAACAGCAGGTCGGCCAGGCGGCGGCGCGGCTTCATCCAGCGCCGGCCCTTGGCGAGCGCGTGGCGAATCGCCGACAGGCTGGGAAACAGTTCCAGCAGCTCGGTTTCCTGGCGCGGGCGACAGCCGAAGTCGGCGTTGATCGCTTCGGTGATGCCGGCGCGGTTGTCGCGCAGCATCGTCTCCAGCGCCCGCAGGCGGATGGCTCGGGTGGACCAATCCGGCATCGGCTGCCGTCGTTGCGCGGCGCGCATCGACTGCAGCTGCGCGATGAGATCGGATGCGTTGTCGGTCGTCATGTCATCTCACCCACGTCTGAGCCCGCAGCATAGCCCGATGCAGCGGACATCGGGATGGCTGCAGGGGCCGATGCGCCTGCCGGCGCATCGGTCCGGGGCTTATTCGCCGATGGTCAGCAACGAGGCGTTGCCGCCGGAGGCGGTGGTGTTGATGGTGAGCGTGCGTTCGCCGGCAAAGCGCAGCAGGTAGTGCGGACCGCCGGCCTTGGGGCCGGTGCCGGACAGGCCTTCGCCGCCGAACGGCTGCACCCCGACCACGGCGCCGATCTGGTTGCGGTTGACGTAGCAGTTGCCGACGCGCGCATGCCGGCTGATGTAGTCGACGGTGGCGTCGATGCGGCTGTGGATGCCCAGGGTCAGGCCGTAGCCGGTGCTGTTGATCTCGTCGACCACTTCCTTCAACTGGCTGGCCTTGAAGCGGATCAGGTGCAGTACCGGGCCGAACACTTCGCGATGCAGCATCGACAGCGAGGGGATCTCGTACGCCCGCGGCGCGAAGAACGTGCCGTGGCCGGTGAGCTCCGGATCCATCGGCACCTCGGCGATCTTCTTCGCCTCCTTGTCCATCCGCTCGGCGTGGGCGACCAGGATCGCCTTGGCGTCCTCGTCGATCACCGGGCCGACGTCGGTGGAGAGCAGGCCCGGATCGCCGACTTTCAGCTCGGCCATCGCGCCGGCCAGCATGGTGATCACCTTGTCGGCGATGTCTTCCTGGATGTACAGCACGCGCGCGGCCGAACAGCGCTGGCCGGCGGACTGGAACGCCGAGGCGATCACGTCCTTGACGATCTGCTCGGGCAGCGCCGAGGAGTCGGCGATCATCGCGTTCTGGCCGCCGGTCTCGGCCACCAGCACGGCGATCTGGGCGTTGCGCGCGGCCAGCGCGCGGTTGATCGCCCAGGCGGTCTCGGTGGCGCCGGTGAACACCACGCCGGCCACGCGCGGATCGCGGGTCAGGGCGGCGCCCACGGTGGGGCCGTCGCCGGGCAGGTATTGCAGCACGTCCTTCGGAATGCCCGCTTCGTGCAGCAGCTGGGTGGCGAGGTAGCCGATCAGGCTGGTCTGCTCGGCCGGCTTGGCCAGCACGGTGTTGCCCGCGGCCAGCGCGGCGCTGACCTGGCCGACGAAGATCGCCAGCGGGAAGTTCCACGGGCTGATCCCCACGAACACGCCGCGGCCGCCCAGGAACAGCTGGTTGGTCTCGCCGGTCGGGCCGGGCAGCTGCTCGGGTTCGGCAAACAGCCGGCGCGCCATGGTGGCGTAGTAGCGCAGGAAATCCGCCGCCTCGCGGATCTCGGCGATCGCGTCGGGCAGGCTCTTGCCGGCCTCGCGCACGCACAGCGCGATGAACTCTCCGCGGCGTGCCTCGAGTTGCTCGGCGGCGTATTCCAGCATGGCGGCGCGATTGGCCACCGGCAGCGTGTTCCAGCGTTCCTGTGCGGCGGCTGCGTTGGCCACCGCCAGGTCCACGGTGGCCTGGTCGGCGGTGACGTAGCTGCCGATGACGCGGCGACGGTCGGATGGATCGGTGACCTCGACCGTGGCGCCGCCGCTGCTGGCACCCGGGACCAGCGGGCCGGCGGTCCATGGACCATGCTGGGCGTTGACCGCCGCGGCGAGGTCATTCAGTTCGTTGTCGTTGGCAAAGTTGACGCCCATGGAATTCTTCCGAAGTTCACCGTAGAGATTGGCCGGCAGCGGGATGCGCGGATGCGGGATGGAGTCGAAGCCGCGCACGGTCTGGCAGGGATCGGCGACCAGCTCGCGTGGCGAAAGGCTCTCGTCGACGACGCGGTTGACGAAGCTGGTGTTGGCGCCGTTCTCGAGCAGGCGGCGCACCAGGTACGGCAGCAGGTCCTGATGCGAACCGACCGGTGCATAGACGCGGCAGGGCACGTTGAAGCTGTTCTTGCCGATCACCTCGGCATACAGGTCGGTGCCCATGCCATGCAGGCGCTGGAACTCGAACACCCGGCCCTGGGCGAGGTGGTGCACGGCGGCGATGGTGTGGGCGTTGTGGGTGGCGAACTGCGGGTAGATCAGTTCGGAGCCCGCATTGAACAGGCGCCGTGCGCAGGCCAGGTAGGACACGTCGGTGTTCGGCTTGCGGGTGAACACCGGGTAGCCGGCCAGGCCCTGTTCCTGCGCCCGCTTCACCTCGGCGTCCCAGTAGGCCCCCTTGACCAGCCGCACGTACCAGCGACGCCCGGCGGCCAGCGCGGTCTCGACCAGCCAGTCGATCACGAACGGGGTGCGTTTGGCATACGCCTGCACCACGATGCCCAGGCCGTTCCAGCCCTCCAGCGAGGGATGCTTGAAGACGTCGCCGAGAATGTCCAGCGACAGCTCCAGCCGGTCGGCCTCCTCGGCATCGACCGACAGCGCGATGCCGTGCTTCATCGCCAGCTGCGACAGCTCCAGCAGCTTCTCGGTGAGCGCCTGGCGCGCACGCTGGCGCTGGGCCACTTCGTAGCGCGGGAACAGCGCCGACAGCTTCACCGAGATCGACGGAGCATCGGTGTGGCTGGCAAACGGCCCGCGTTGGCCGAGCGCGGCGATCGCGTTGCGGTAATCCTGCTGGTAGCGCTCGGCACCGCGCGCGGTGACCGCCGACTCGCCGAGCATGTCGTACGAATAGCGGTAGGGCGCGTTTTCCTTCTTCGCGGCACGATCCAGAGCCTCGCCGATGGTGCGGCCCATCACGAACTGGTAGCCCATGATGCGCATGGCCTGGCGTACCGCCACGCGGATCGTCGGGTCACCGATGCGGGTCACCAGCCGGCGCAGCGCGCCGGCGAAATCCTGATGGGTGCCGTCGGTCAGGTTGACCAGCTGGCCGGTCAGCATCAGGCCCCAGGTGGAGGCGTTGACCAGCAGCGATTCGCTGCGGCCCAGGTGCTTGCGCCAGTTGGCGTCGCCCAGCTTGTCGCGGATCAGCTTGTCGGCGGTGGTGCTGTCGGGAATGCGCAGCAGCGCCTCGGCCACGCACATCAGCAGCACGCCTTCCTCGCTGGACAGGTCGTACTGGCGCATGAACGACTCGACCACGCTCTGGTCCTTCACGCGCGAGCGAACGCGGGAGACCAGCGCGGCGGCACGCTCGATCACCAGCTCGCGTTCGTCCGGCGGCAGGTCGGCCTGGTCGAGCAGGTCGTTGACCGCTTCGGTCTCGTCACGCAGCCACGCCGCGGTGATGCGCGCACGTGCCGGCGTGATGTCGGTGGGGAGTTCGGGACTGAGAATGGGCTGGGTCACGGGGGTTTTCGGCAGGGACACTGCATGCGCGATAAGTGAACGCGCGATTGTACGCGGTGGCCGTGCCCACACGCATCCGTACGTCGCGTGACGGATCGCCCAATCGCCTTGATCCAGATCAGCCGGATGCGACATTCTTGCCCGACGCCTCGCCGCAGCCTATCATTCCGACGTTCCAGGCACGCCGGATCCCCATGATCGTGCTTCGACCAGCTACCGCCGGCTTGCCCTGCGTGACGATGTGGCTCAAGCCCAATCGCGCGCTCAGCCGGCGCGGGTTGCGTCGATTGATCATGGTTCTGGTGGCTCTGGCGCTGACAACGGCAGGACTGGGGGCGTGGCAGGGGAACGTGTTTGCTCCGCTGTTTGCCCTGGTGGAATCCGCCGCCATCAGCTACGCCCTGGGCGTGGCCTGGCGGGCCGGCGACCGCAGTGAGCGCATCACCCTCGACGAATCGTCGCTGGAGGTGCGGTTGCTGCCGAGCCGGCGCTGCGTGCGTTTCCCGTCGTACTGGGTGCGCGTGTTGCTGGAGGCGGGGAATGGTCACCAACGCCTGCTGCTGTCATCGCATGGCCGTAATCTGGAGATCGGCGAGTTCCTGGCGGAACAGGAGCGCGTCGAGCTGTCGAAGAAACTCAAGGTGTTGCTGGCCGATTTCAACGGACAGCCACGCAAACAGGTTCAACAAAGGTGCAAGACATGACATCTGGCGGTATCAGGCGATCATTCATGGCAGCGGCGAGCTTCGTCCTTGCATCTTTCGGCAGTGTGGTTCAGGCCGCCCCCGGACCCTGGCAGCTGAACATGGAGCGTGGCGCCAGCACCTGGTCGGACGTGCCGTACCACCTCAACAACATCTCGCTCGGCGTCTGCGTGGTGATCGGCATCCTGGTCTTCGGTGCGATGTTCATCGCGATGTTCCGCTTCCGCAAATCGCGCGGGGCAGTGGCCGAGAAGTGGTCGCACAACACCAAGCTGGAAATCGTCTGGACCACCGTGCCGGTGATCATCCTGGTGGTGCTGGCCTACCTGGCCACCGGCGGACTCACCTCGTGGGCCAACACCACCGGCTCGCAGATGACCGTCAAGGTCACCGGATACCAGTGGAAGTGGCGTTACGACTACGTCAGCTACCTGGGCAAGCCGATCGACAAGGTCGGCTTCATGTCCAAGCTCGACACGCAGAGCGACCAGACCCGCCAGCTCGGCTCGGGCATGGACCCGTACGCGGTCAAGGTGGGTGACGAGAATACCTACCTGCTGAACGTCGACAAGCCGCTGGTGGTGCCGGTCGACACCAAGATCCGCTTCGTGATCACCGGCGGCGACGTGATCCACTCGTGGTGGGTGCCGGCGCTCGGCTGGAAGCTCGACGCGATTCCGGGCATCGTCAACGCCGCCTGGACCAACATCAAGACGCCTGGCACCTATCGTGGCCAGTGTGCGGAGCTGTGTGGCCAGGATCATGGCTTCATGCCGATCGTGGTGGTGGCCAAGTCCAAGGCCGACTTCGCGAAGTGGCTGGCCGAGCAGGAAGCGACGTCGGCGGCACCTGCTGCGACACCCGCTGCGGCGCCGGCGCCGGCATCGACTGCCGCGGCACCCGCTTCCGCCCAGGTCGTCACCCCCCCGGTCAACCGCGCGCAGGGCTGATCCACGCCGTTCACGCCGTTCCATGCAGTCGCATTCAATAACAGGTTAGAGGTGCAAGGCCATGTCCCACGCAGCCACCCATGATCAGCATGATGATCACCACGGCGCGCCGAAGAATTTCTTCCAGCGCTGGTGCATGTCCACCAACCACAAGGACATCGGCACGCTGTACCTGATCTTCGCGCTGACGATGTTCTTCATCGGCGGCAGTTTCGCGATGGTCATCCGCGCCGAGCTGTTCAAGCCGGGCCTGCAGCTGGTGCAGCCGTATTTCTTCAACCAGATGACCACGCTGCATGCGCTGGTGATGATCTTCGGCGCGATCATGCCGGCCTTCGTCGGCCTCGGTAACTGGATGATCCCGCTGATGGTCGGTGCGCCGGACATGGCGTTGCCGCGCATGAACAACCTGTCGTTCTGGATCCTGCCGTTCGCCTTCACCCTGCTGCTGTCCACCCTGTTCATGGCAGGCGGTGGCCCGGCCGGCGGCTGGACGATGTATCCGCCGCTGTCGCTGCAGAGCGACTCGCTGGCCTATGTGGTGTTCGCGATCCACCTGATGGGCATCAGCTCGATCATGGGTGCGATCAACATCATCGCCACGATCCTCAACATGCGCGCGCCCGGCATGGATCTGCTGAAGATGCCGGTGTTCGTGTGGAGCTGGCTGATCACGGCGTTCCTGCTGATCGCGGTGATGCCGGTGCTGGCCGGTGCGGTCACCATGCTGCTGACCGACAAGTACTTCGGCACCAGCTTCTTCAACCCGGGCGGCGGTGGCGACCCCGTCTTGTATCAACATATCTTCTGGTTCTTCGGGCACCCCGAGGTCTACATCATGATCCTGCCCGCGTTCGGGATCATCTCCGAGGTCATCCCGACCTTCGCGCGCAAGCCGATCTTCGGCTACAAGGCGATGGTGTTCGCGATCGCCTCGATCGCGTTCCTCTCGTTCATCGTGTGGGCGCACCACATGTTCGCGGTGGGCCTGCCGCTGGGCGCCGATATCTTCTTCATGTACGCCACCATGCTGATCGCGGTGCCGACCGGCGTGAAGGTGTTCAACTGGGTGTCGACGATGTGGGGTGGCTCGATGACGTTCGAGACGCCGATGCTGTTCGCCATCGCGTTCGTGATCCTGTTCACCATCGGCGGGTTCTCCGGCCTGATGCTGGCGCTGGTACCGGCCGACTTCCAGTACCAGGACACCTACTTCGTGGTGGCGCATTTCCATTACGTGCTGGTGACCGGTGCGCTGTTCGCGATCATCGCGGCGACCTACTACTGGCTGCCGAAGTGGACCGGCCACATGTACAGCGAGTTCTGGGGCAAGGTGCATTTCTGGAACAGCGTGATCTGGGTCAACGTGCTGTTCTTCCCGCAGCACTTCCTGGGCCTGGCCGGCATGCCGCGACGCATTCCCGACTACAACGTCGCGTTCGCCAACTTCAACATGATCAGTTCGATCGGTGGCTTCCTGTTCGGCGCCTCGCAGCTGATCTTCCTGTTCCTGCTGATCCATTGCGCGTTCTTCTCCAAGAAGAAGGCCACCGATCGGGTCTGGGAAGGCGCCAAGGGCCTGGAGTGGACCGTACCGTCGCCGGCGCCGCACCACACCTTCGACGTGCCGCCGATCATCCATGACGAAGAGCTGGCCCACGGCAACGTGCATGCCTGACACTCATTCCGTTGCCCCGGCCAGCGCTGGTCGGGGCAACATCCAGACGAAGCCGGTGGACATGACGCAACAGACGACAGACCAGGTCAGTGAAGCCAGCCGCCGCGGTGTAAGGCGCACCGTGACGATCCTGGTGGTGGTGGTGGCGTTCTTCTTCCTGTTGTCGTTCGTGCAGATCGTGCTGATGAAATAGCAGCAACGCGGCAGCAAGCGTTTTCTTCAATCGCTCGGGTTGGTACGACCGGCATGCAGTTCCCCGAGCTATCCGGCGGGGCAAAAGTCATCAAGAGAAATCCACGGGGTCTCACCATGGGTCAGCAGCACGACGCTTACTTTGTTCCAGCCAGGAGTTACTGGCCGTTCGTGGCCGCGGTGGTCATGTTCACCACCGTGTTTGGCGCCGCGCACTGGCTCAATGCCGAGCCCGGTGATGCCGGGTTTGGCCGAACCGTGCTCGCGGTCGGCGTGCTGGGTGTGCTGGGCATGTTCTTCGGCTGGTTCCGCTCGGTGATCAACGAGTCTCTGGCCGGTGACTACAACCACCAGGTCGACACTTCGTTCCGCATGGGCATGATGTGGTTCATCTTTTCCGAGGTGATGTTCTTCGGCGCATTCTTCGGCGCGCTGTTCTACATCCGCATGTTCTCGGTGCCGTGGATCGGTGGCGAAGGCCATGGCGTGCTGACCCATCAGTTCCTGTGGAGCGATTACGCCGCCTCGTGGGGCGCCAACGGCGGCAATGGCCCGCAGCATGTCGGTGGTGCATTCAGCACGGTGCCGGCGTGGGGGCTGCCGCTGCTCAATACGCTGATCCTGCTCAGCTCCAGTGTCACCGTGACGATCGCGCATCATGCGCTGCGCGCGGGGCATCGCGGCAGGATCCTGGTCTTCCTCGGCCTGACCGTGCTGCTCGGTGCGCTGTTCCTGAACTTCCAGGCGCACGAATACATCGAGGCGTACAAGGAGCTGAACCTGACCCTGCACAGCGGCGTCTACGGCTCCACGTTCTTCCTGCTGACCGGGTTCCATGGCCTGCACGTGACCCTGGGCACGATCATGCTGGCGGTGATCTGGTTCCGCGTGGCGAAGGGCCATTTCAGCAAGGATCACCATTTCGCGTTCGAGGCGGTGGCCTGGTACTGGCACTTCGTCGACGTGGTCTGGCTGGGCCTGTTCATGTTCGTCTACATTCTTTGACGCGACGTCCGTTTCGCGAAGAGCAGGACCGGCCACTCGTGGCAGGTCCTGCTCGAGAGCCGGGACACGGACGCAACAAGAAGCCCGCCATTGGCGGGCTTCTTGTTGTTGCGGCGATCGTCTCAAACGTGCGCGGAGATGCTCTCCACTGCGCGCAATATGTCGCGGCCGGGACGCCGCGGCGGCGCAGCCGGTACAATCACTGGCCGATGTCGTGCGGATGCAGCCAACCCATCCAGATACCGAACGCGACCATGGCGATCAGCAGCAGGGACAGGCCGATGCGACGGGTCAGCGCCCACACGGTGCGCTTGTCGTCGTCCTTGTCGGTCATCATGAAGTACAGCGCCTGGCCGAGGCTGAAGATCACCACCAGCAGCACCACCACCAGCGCAATTTTGTAAATGGCTTCCACGTGACGCACCCGATCCACTTTGACATGGGCAGTATAGCCACCGCCGGCGGTGGTTCAGCGTGAGCGGATTTCGACGTCCGACATGGTGGGCGCTGCTGCTGACGCTGGCTGGCGCCTTGCTGTTCATACGTTTGGGGGTGTGGCAGCTGCACCGCGCCGACTTCAAGGAGGCGCTTCTGCGGCGCTATGCCGCATCGTCCTCCGCGCCGCTGCAGGACTTCACCAAGGTGGCTGCCAATCCGCCGGCCGACCGTTTTCCGCGGGTGCGGGTGGCGGGCCGCTACCTGGTCGATCGGCTGTATCTGCTGGACAACCCGAAACACGACGAACGCGGCGGGGTCGAGGCATTCGCGCCGTTCGCGTTGCCCGGGCAAAAATCCCTGTTGCTGGTCGACCTGGGCTTTCTCCCCGGCAACGGCACCGACCAGGCGCCTGAGTTGCCGCCGCTGCCGACCGGCGAAGTCACGCTGCAGGGCCTGTACGTGCCGCCGCCGCCGACCGGTTTCGAAATGGGCGGCGATGCACTGGCCCGGCAGACCCGCTGGCCGAAGACGAGCATCTTCCTGGCGCCGGCGGAAATCGCCCGTGACCTGGGGCGTCCGCTGTATCCGCGGGTACTCGCGCTGGACGCCGATCCGGCCTCGATCTATGTGCGCGTACGCACCCTCGATCTTTCCTCGATGCCGCCCGCACGGCATCGAGCCTATGCGTTCCAGTGGTTTTCGTTTGCGCTCGCGGCAGTGGTGATCCTGCTGGTGCTGCATCGCAAGCGCGACCGACGCCGGCCCTGATCCATGCCTGCCCACCCTGCCCGATGAACAGTCCCGATGAATACTGCTGAGTCCAAGTCGTTGCGCAAGAGTCGCCTGTACCTGCTGCTGATCGCGCTGGTGTTTGCCGCGCCGATGATCGTGGCGGGGCTGCTCACTTATGGCGGCTGGCAACCTTCCGCCAAGGGCAATGGCCAGCCGATCGTGCCGCAGCGCAATTTCGTCGACGAGCAGCTGCGCGTGCAGCTGGCGGATGGTCAGGCGTATGCGTGGCGCGACAGCGAGCCGCGCATGACCCTGCTGGCGCTGGCCGGGCCGGATTGCGCCGCGCGCTGCCTCGATACACTGACCGCCATGGCCAAGGCGCGCGTGATGCTCAGCCGCAACCAGTCACGCCTGCGCCTGCTCTACCTCGGCACGCCGCCGGCCAATGCCGCCGATCGCACGGCGATGGCGAGTTACTGGCAGCTGGGTCGGGACGTCGACGGCAAGCTGGCCCGCTACCGGCCGGCGACGCCGGACAGCGTCAGTGCCGTGCTGGTGGAGTCCAATGGCACCGCGTTGTCGTTCTACCCGGCGGGCTTCGATGCGGCCGGCCTGCTGCGCGACCTGCGCAAGGTGATCAAGTGAGCTCGCCGCGCGCGTTGAGGATCCTGCGCGGCCTGTCCGTGCTTGCCGCGGTGTTTGCGTTTGGCCTGGTGATGTTCGGTGCGTTCGTGCGGCTGTCCAATGCCGGCCTGTCCTGCCCGGACTGGCCGACCTGCTATGGCCAGGTGAGCTGGCCACAGCATGCGCAGGCGGTGGCCCATGCGGACGCGGCCTTTCCGGATCGTCCCTACGAGGCCGACAAGGCATGGCGCGAGCAGGTCCACCGGTTCCTCGCCGGCACCCTGGGCATGATGGTGCTGGCGTTGGCGCTGCTGGCGAGCTGGCGCCGACGCGGTGCGTTGCTGGCGGTGCTGCTCGGTGCGGCGTTTGCGGCGGTCGGGGTCGGGCTGTACATGGGCGGGGAACACTGGTGGTCGTCGCTGCTGGCGGTGTGCGCGATCGCGTTGCCGCTGCTCGCCGCGATCCGCTTGCCGCGACCCGGCGCATGGCGGGTCTGCGTGCTGGCGCTGGCGGTGATCATCTTCCAGGCGATGCTCGGCATGTGGACGGTGACCTTGCTGCTGAAGCCGATCGTGGTGATGGGGCATCTGCTCGGCGGCATGACCACGTTTGCGCTGCTGGCCTACGCCGCGCTGCGTTTCGCCGGCGTGGCGGCAGCGGACGGGCGCCTGGCCGATCTGCGCCGGCTGGTGGTCGTCGGCCTGGTGCTGCTGTTCTGCCAGATCGCGCTGGGTGGCTGGACCTCGGCCAACTACGCGGCGCTGGCCTGCGGCTACGGCCCCGGTTCGTTCCCGCAGTGCCTGGGGCAATGGGCGCCGCCGACGGACTTCGGACAGGGTTTCGTGCTGTGGCGCGGGATCGGCGTCAACTACGAAGGTGGCGTGCTGGACATGGCCGCGCGCAGCGCGATCCAGCTGGCGCACCGGCTCGGCGCGCTGGTGGTGTTCTGCTATCTCGGCTGGCTGGCATACAAGCTGGCCCGGCGGGGCCTGCGCGGCTTCGGCTTCGCGATCGCGCTGGCGCTGACCAGCCAGGTGCTGCTGGGCATCAGCAACGTGTATTTCGGGCTGCCGCTGGCGGTGGCGACCGCGCACAATGGCGTGGCCGCGCTGCTGCTGTTCACCTTGCTGGCCACCCTGGCGCGCACGCAGATCCGGCGTGACGAGTCGATGTCCCTGCCGCTGGAGCCACGTTGAATGGATACGTTTCGCGAATATCTGCAATTGACCAAGCCGCGCGTGGTGGCGCTGCTGGTGTTCTGTGCGGTGATCGGCATGTTCCTGGCGGTGCCGGGCATCCCGCCGTGGCGGGCGCTGGTGTTCGGCACGCTGGGCATCTGGATGGCCTCGGGCTCGGCTGCCGCGTTCAACCACCTGATCGACGAGCGCATCGACAAGCTGATGGCGCGCACCGCGCGGCGCCCGCTGGCCACCGGCTCGCTGACGCCGCGCCAGGTGCTGGTGTTCGCCGTGCTGCTCGGCATCGCCTCGATGCTGGTGCTGGTGCTGCTGGTCAACACGCTGACCGCGGTACTGACGTTTGGCGGACTGATCGGCTATGCCCTGGTCTACACCGCGTACCTGAAGCGGGCAACGCCGCAGAACATCGTGATCGGCGGACTCGCCGGGGCGATCCCGCCGGTGCTGGGCTGGACCGCGGTGACCGGCCACCTGCATCCGTTCGCCCTGCAGCTGTGCCTGATCATCTTCGTGTGGACGCCGCCGCACTTCTGGGCGCTGGCGATCTTTCGCCGCGACGATTACGCGCGGGCCCAGGTGCCGATGCTGCCGGTGACGCATGGCGTGGTCTATACCCGCTGGCACGTGCTGTTCTACACGATCCTGCTGGTGCTGGTGACCCTGCTGCCGGCACTGACCGGGATGAGTGGGCTGATCTACCTCGGCGGCGCGGTCGTGCTCGACGTGGGTTTCCTGTATTACGCCGTGCGGTTGCTGAATCCGCCGGACGAGTGGTTCGCGATGAAGGTGTTCAAGTATTCGATCGTGTACCTGATGGCGCTGTTCGCGTTCCTGCTGTTCGACCACTGGCTGGTCGAACCGATGGTGCAGCAGAGCCTGCTGTTGAGGCAGGTCATCTGAACCGCCGGATGGCCGCCGCGATCGCGCAGGAACTTTCGCGCGTGCCGGCGTTGACAGTTCCGCAACGCAGCACGACAATGCGCGCGCCCTCCGGCGCGTTGTGCCGGTGGGCTCCCAGTCCTGACAAAACAAGGCATATGGACGTTTACCCTAGTCGCAACGTCGACATCCGCTCGCTTCGGGTGCCGGCGCCGCACAACAACTTGAACGCCTGCGGCGACCGCCTGCGGTCGGCTGGTGCTTTCCTGAACTAGGGGAAAGTCCGGCCCACCTCCGACGACGCCCATGGCGTCGTTACGAGGAGATGGGCCGATGAAGCTCCTTCGCGAATTTTCCCGCCTGTGCGTTGCAGGCATGCGTGCCGCCTCCGGTCGGCGTGCCGCCGTGCCGTGCGCATTCAACGTGACCGTGCCGGCGCCGCTGGCCAGGTCGGCCAACGACGACAGCGCCGTGGCGGTAACCGAGCTGCCGCGCGTGACCGCCGTGGGTGTATCGACGCGGCGGCGCGAGCCGGCGTCGTTCCTCAAGGCTGTCCGCCATCGGCGGATGGGCTCCGGCCGCTGATGGTCGTATCCATCCGCCGCAACAACTGGCCTCCCCCGCCTCGACGGGGTTGCAGGCATGGGCGCACGGGCGACCCGACTTTGTAAGGTGAGGGCGGGCTGACGCCGCCAGCGCTTCGCGACAGCAGCCATCCGGCATACGGAAGCAACGCATGAGCAAGATTTCCAACCCATCCGTCGGCAGGATGGCGGGCAACAGCGGCTCCCGCTCCGTGCCGGCCGCGGTGGTGCAGCAGGCGTTTCGCGATACGGCGTCGCTGCTGGCGGCGCTGGATACCGCGCCGCACGGCCTCGACGAGGGGCAGATCAGCGAACGGCTGCACCGCGATGGCCCGAACGAGGTATCGCGCGAAAAGCCGCCGCACTGGTCGCTGCAGCTGCTGCGTGCGTTCAAGAACCCGTTCATCGTGGTGCTGCTGGTGCTGGCCGGCGTGCAGCTGTTCACCGATCGCGGCGACCTCACCGGGCCGATCATCATTGCGGTGATGGTGGCGATCAGCGTGTTGCTGAGCTTCACCCAGGAGTACCGCTCCTCGCGCGCGGCCGAACAGCTCAAGGCCATGGTGCGCAACACCGCCACGGTAACCCGGCGGGCCTCCGACGGGCACAGCGAGCAGATCGAGGTGCCGGTGGTCGAGCTGGTCGCCGGCGACATCGTGCACCTGGGCGCCGGCGACATGGTGCCGGCGGATCTGCGCCTGCTCAGCGCCAAGGACCTGTTCATCAGCCAGGCGATCCTCACCGGTGAATCGCTGCCGGTGGAAAAGTCGGCTCCGGCCCGCGTGCCGCCCGACGCTCCCGGCCACGGCAATCCGCTGGATCTGCCCACCGTCTGCTACATGGGCACCAACGTGGTCAGCGGCACCGCCACGGCGGTGGTGCTGGCCACGGGCGCGCACAGCTACCTCGGCTCGCTGGCACACAGCATGACCGGTCAGCGCGTGCAGACCAGCTTCGACCGGGGCATCAGCAGCGTCAGCTGGCTGCTGATCCGTTTCATGGCCGTGATGGTGCCGATCGTGTTCCTGATCAACGGCCTGGACAAGCACGACTGGACCGAGGCGTTCCTGTTCGCCTTGTCGGTGGCGGTGGGCCTGACCCCGGAGATGCTGCCGCTGATCGTCACCGCGAACCTGTCCAGGGGCGCGCTGGCGATGTCGCGGCGCAAGGTGGTGGTGAAGCGGCTCAACGCGATCCAGAACTTCGGTGCGATGGACGTGCTGTGCACCGACAAGACCGGCACGCTGACGCTGGACAAGATCGTGCTCGAGCGGCATCTCGACCTGGACGGCGAGGAGTCCGGCGAGGCGCTGGAATACGGCTATCTCAACAGCCGCTTCCAGACCGGCCTGAAGAACCTGATGGACAAGGCGGTGCTGGCGCATCGCGACCTCGAAGCGGCGGCGATGCGTTACCGGGTGGTCGACGAGATCCCGTTCGATTTCCAGCGCCGGCGCATGTCGGTGGTGGTCGCCGACGGCGCCGGCGAGCACCTGCTGATCTGCAAGGGCGCGGTGGAGGAGATGCTGGCGATCTGCAGCCACGCGAGCAGCGGCGGGATAGTCGAGCCGATGACCGACGAGCGCCGTCACCAGATCAAGGCGATGACCCATCGCCTGAACGAGGATGGCCTGCGCGTGCTGGTGGTGGCGGTGCGGCGCGAGCCGGCGCGCGCGAGCGCCTACGGCGTGGCCGACGAGAGCGGGTTGATCGCGGTCGGCTGCCTGGCCTTCCTGGACCCGCCGAAGGACTCGGCCGCCACCGCGATCCGCGCGCTGCACCAGCACGGGGTCGAGGTGAAGGTGATCACCGGCGACAACGAGGCGGTGACCCGCAAGATCTGCCGCGAAGTGGGGCTGGATGTCACCGATTCCGTGCAGGGCCGGGACATCGAGATACTCGATGACGTCGCGCTGGACGCGCTGGTGGCGCGGGTCACCGTGTTCGCCAAGATGTCGCCGCTGCAGAAGGCGCGGGTGGTGCGCTCGCTGCAGCGGCTCGGCCACACCGTGGGTTTCCTCGGCGACGGCATCAACGATGCGCCGGCGCTGCACGATGCCGACGTCGGCATCTCGGTGGATACCGCCACCGACATCGCCAAGGAGTCGGCCGACATCATCCTGCTCGAGAAGAACCTGATGGTGCTGGAGGAGGGCGTGATCGAGGGCCGGGTCACCTTCGGCAACATCATGAAGTACATCAAGATGACGGCCAGCTCGAACTTCGGCAACGTGTTCAGCGTGCTGGTGGCCAGCGCCTTCCTGCCGTTCCTGCCGATGCTGCCGCTGCAGATCCTGGTGCAGAACCTGCTGTACGACATCTCGCAGCTGTCGATCCCGTTCGACCGCATGGACGAGGAATACCTGCGCAAGCCGCGCAAGTGGGATGCCGGCGACATCGGCCGCTTCATGGTGTGGATCGGTCCGGTCAGCTCGATCTTCGACCTCACCACGTTCTGGCTGATGTGGCACTACTTCGGGGCCCGTTCGCCGGCCCACCAGTCGCTGTTCCAGTCCGGCTGGTTCATCGAGGGCCTGTTGTCGCAGACGCTGATCGTGCACATGATCCGTACCCGCAAGATCCCGTTCCTGCAAAGCGTCGCGGCGGCGCCGGTGCTGGGACTGACCCTGGCGATCATCGTCATCGGCATGCTGATTCCGTCCAGCGCGCTGGGCGCGAAGATCGGCATGGCGCCGCTGCCACTGGTGTACTTCGCCTGGCTGGCGCTGACCCTGGTCAGCTACAGCGTGCTGACCCAGCTGATGAAGCTGATCTACATGCGGCGCTACGGCCGCTGGCTGTAACCGTTGCCGAGGGCATCGGCTCAGTCGGCTTCACGGCTGTCCTCCAGTGCGGGTTGAAGGCCCTGCGCCGCATAGCGCCGGGCCACCACCGCGCACACCAGCAACTGCAGCTGGTGGAAGATCATCAACGGCAGCACCAGCGCACCCAGGCCGCCGAGGTGTCCGGCGAACAGGACCCTGGCCATCGGGATGCCGCTGGCCATGCTCTTCTTGGAGCCGCAGAACACGATCGCGATCTCGTCCTCGCGGCGAAAGCCGAGCCGTCGCGCAACCCAGGTCAGCGTCGGCATCACCAGTGCCAGCAGCAGCGCGCATATCGCCAGGGTCGCGAGCAGGGCGGACAGCGGCGTGTCGCGCCAGAGGCCACCGACCACCGCGGCGCTGAAGGCGCTGTAGACCACCAGCAGGATCGTGCCCTGATCGGTGAGTCCGAGCAGCGGCTTGTGGCGATCGACCAGGCCGCCGATCCAGCGCCGCGCGACATGGCCCAGCACGAACGGCAGCAGCAGTTGCAGCACGATATACAGCACGCCGTGCCACGAGGGGCCACCGCCGTGGCTGGCCAGCAACAGGCCGACCAGCAGCGGGGTCAGCACGATCCCGAGCAGGTTCGACATCGAGGCGCTGACCACGGCCGCGGCGACATTGCCGCCGGCGATCGAGGTGAACGCGATCGAGGACTGCACCGTCGAGGGCAGCATGCAGACAAACAGCACGCCCAGGTAAAGCTCGGGTGTCAGCAGCGCATGACCGAGCGGCCGCAACGCCAGCCCGAGCAGGGGGAACAGCACGAACGTGCTGGCAAACACGCACAGGTGCAGCCGCCAGTGCTTCATGCCCTGCATGATCGCGGCCCGGGGCAGCTTGGCGCCATGCAGGAAGAACAGCAGCGCGATCGCCGCATCGGTGATCAGGTCGAAGGCCCGCGCCGCCTCGCCCCGGCACGGCCACAGCGAGGCCAGCGCCACGGTGGCGAGCAGGCTCAGCGTGAAGTTGTCCGGACGCCAGCGACCCCACCCCATGTCGTCGATTCAATCCTGCTCGCACTGGGCCCGGCGGCGATGGCGCCACCACGACACCAGCACGATCAGCAGCAGCACGCCGGCCAGAATCCACAGGCTGGTCTGGCCGCGACGGATCCAGGTCACCAGCCATTCGTGGTTGTCCGCCCCGAGATAGCCCAGGTAGACCCAGAACGGCACGCTGATCAGCGCAGCCAGTCCGTCCAGCAGCAGAAAGCGCAGGAACGAGACCCGATGGGTCATGCCGGCAGTGAGGTAGACGGTGGTGCGCATGCCGGGCAGGAAGCGCGCGATGAACAGCATGCGGTTGCCGTAGCGGTGGAACTTGTCCTGCACCCTGGCGTAGCGCGACGGGGTGAGCACGCGGGCCACGAAACGCCACTGCATGATGCGCGCGCCGTAGTGATGACCGAGCAGGAAGATCGCCGAATCGCCCAGCAACACGCCAAACATCGCCAGCGCGAACATCACGTGCACGTTGGCGTAGCCGAGCCCGGCGATCACGCCGCCGGCGACCAGGGTGATGTCCTCCGGCAGCGGCAGTCCGGCACCGCAGATCATCAGCGCGATGAACACCGCGATATACCCGTTCTCGGCGAAGATCGTGATCAGGTGTTGCAGCAGATCCATCAAGATCCTGGTGCCTCTGGCGAAACCTGCCCGGTCGAAGCGGGACATGATCCCACAGCAGGATGACGGTGGATGGGATGCGCGGCAGGATGACCTGCGAGGTCGCTCGGGCGGTGACGGCTCATCGGGATCAGGCCGAAGCGGCCGGCGACCGGTTGCGGGCTGCCAGCAGTTCGCGCAGTTCGGCCTTTTCGGCACTGTCCAGCGGGCCCTGGCTCATCTTGGCGTGCAGGGCGTCACGGCGTTGGGTGGTCGCCTGATCCTCCATCCGCAGCAGGGCGTCGAGAAATTCGGTGCGCTGGGTTTCCGGCTCCCCCACCGAGATCGTCGCCATCAGCTTCTGCAGCGAGGGATACTCCTGCCGCTCGGCAAAATGCTCCACCAGCATGGCGGAGTTGATGCCGGGGCGCGAACGCGCGATGTCGAGCAATTCGGCCAGCAGCTCCACGCCGGGCTTGTCCAGGCGCAGGAAGCGATACGGCTTCTCGACCTGATCGGCCAGCGCCGGCTGCGCCAGCAGCAGCGATATCGCGCTGCGCACCAGGCTGCGCTGCACAGCCACCGGCCGTTGCAGCGCGCGATGGGCGGCCGGATCGGCCTGCAATATGGCGCGCGCGCCACTGCGCTTTTCCAGCTCCTGCGCCATCAGGTCGCGGAACGCGCCATCGGGCAGTTTCGCGATCAGCGGACGGGCGCGTTCGGCGAGCCGGGCGCGACCGTCGAGGCTGGCCATGTCCACGTCGTGCGACAGCTCGTTGAAGAAGTAGTCCGACAGCGGCATCGCTTCCTTGGTGCGCTTCTCGAAGCCTTCCCGGCCTTCCTTGCGCACCAGCGAATCCGGGTCCTCGCCATCGGGCAGGAACAGGAAATACGCCTGGCGTCCG
This sequence comes from Rhodanobacter ginsengisoli, assembly GCF_042657065.1. Taxonomy (NCBI): domain Bacteria; kingdom Pseudomonadati; phylum Pseudomonadota; class Gammaproteobacteria; order Lysobacterales; family Rhodanobacteraceae; genus Rhodanobacter; species Rhodanobacter ginsengisoli. The sequence continues at coordinate 105,215 of NZ_JBHSNF010000004.1, read as the reverse complement.
TCGCGCAGTCGCGGCAGGGCCGATTCCAGCGCCTTCCAGGCGGCAGCGCGGCCGGCGCGGTCACCGTCGAAACAGAACACCACGTCGGGCGCGGCGCGGAACAGCACCTCGGTGTGCTCCGGCGTGGTCGCGGTGCCCAGCGTGGCCACCGCGATCGGCAGCCCGGCCTGGTGCAGGGCGATCACGTCCATGTAGCCCTCGACCACGACGATCCGCAGCAGGTTCGCATTGGCCTGCTTGACCTGCCACAGCGCGAACAGCTCGCGGCCCTTGTGGAACAGCGGGGTCTCCGGCGAATTGAGGTATTTCGGCGACTGCTCCGCGCTCAGCACCCTGCCGCCGAAGGCGATCACCCGACCGCGTCGATCGAGGATCGGGAACATCAGCCGTTCGCGGAAGCGGTCGTATTTGCTGCCGCGTTCGTTGCTGGCGACCATGCCGGCCTCATTCAGCAACTCCATCCGCCGCGGGCTGTTGCCCAGCGCCTTGATCACGCCGTCGTAGCCGGCCGGGGCCCAACCCAGGCGGAAACGGGCAATGGTCTCCGCGTCGAGACCGCGCTTGCGGCAATAGGCCTGGGCCTCGGCGTTGCGCGGCAGCTCGCTCTCATACCAGCTGGCGGCGCCGTCGAGCAGTGCGTACAGGTCGGTCTTGTCCTCGCGCGGAGCGGCCTCGCGGCCGCCTTCGCGCGGTACCTTCAGGCCGACCGTCTGCGCCAGTTCCTCGACCGCATCGGGAAATTCCAGCCGGTCGTAGTCCATCACGAACTTGATCGCGCTGCCGTGCGCGCCGCAGCCGAAGCAGTGGAAGAACTGCTTGGCCGGGCTGACCGAGAACGACGGCGAGCGCTCGTTGTGGAACGGGCAGCATGCGGTCCACTCGCGTCCGGCCTTCTTCAACGGCACGCGCCGCTCGATCACGTCGACGATGTCGACGCGGGCAAGCAGTTCATCGATGAAGCTGTCGGGAATGAGGCCGCGCATAAGGGGGCTAGTTTAGTCGGTTGCCGCCGGGGAGGCTCGACCGGATTGCACCAGCCTGGGCCGGAATTCCGGCCGGGGCGGGATGCGATGGTCGGATCGGCCTTGCTCCAGGCACTGGGCGGCGCGGATCCACCCAGCCACCGCTCCGGGCCGGCGGGGTTTGACTATCTGTCCGCGGCGTGGTGCCTGCGCGATCCGTGACGGGTCGGTCAGAGCACGATGCTGAACACGCCTATCACGGCCAGCATGGCCAGCACGAACAGGATCACGAAGCACACGAACAGCACCTTGGCGATCGTGGCGGTGGCGCCGGAAACGCCGCCAAAGCCGAGCCAGCCGGAAATCAGCGAAACGACGGCGAAAACGATGGCCCACTTCAGCATGTGTTTCTCCTGCGCGATGATCGCTCGCGCGGGGTAGATCCAGCGAGTCGAGGAGGTTTTGTAACCAAGCCGGTGTGAACGCGATGCATGGTCGAGCTTGCCGGCGCCGTGCTTGCCGGCCGGCAAGCCCTGGGCGTTCCGCCTGCTGACGGAGTGGTTGCCGATGTTTCTGCCGGCGTTGCGCGGAACCCGAAGCTCAGCCCGCCAGGCGTGCCTTGATCTTGCCCGAGACCACGGCCATGTCGGCGCGGCCGGCGGCCTTTTCCTTCACCGCCGCCACCACCTTGCCCATGTCGCGCGGCGAGCTGGCGCCGGTTTCACCGATCGCGGCGGTGATCAGGGCGTCGATCTCCGCCTCGTCCAGCTTGGCCGGCAGGTAGGTCTCGATCACCGCCATCTCGGCACGTTCGATCGCCGACAGGTCCTCGCGGTGGGCGGCATCGAACTGGCTGACCGAATCGCGCCGCTGCTTGAGCATCTTTTCCAGCGTGGCGAGGATCTGCACATCGTCCAGCTCGATCCGCTCGTCCACTTCGCGCTGCTTGATCGCAGCCAGCATCAGCCGGATCACACCCAGCCGATGCTTCTCGCCGCCGCGCATCGCGTTCTTCATGTCTTCGGTGAGCTGCTGCTTGAGCGTCATGGCGGGAGCCTTTGAAGTGGGGGAGGCGGGCGGAGTATCCATTCTACGAAAACGACAAAGCCGGCGTTGTCCCTGGGGACAACACCGGCCGGTTCGAATCCGAGAGTTTGCGGTGGCTGCGAGAACCCGCGCCGACCGCGTTTCCTGTGCAGGCGGCGCCGCAGCGCCGCTGGATCCGCCGAATCGGCCGGATCAGGGGAAACTCAGTACAGGCGGACCTTGCGCGAGACGTCGCGCGACAGGCGGCGCAGGTGACGCTTCACGGCGGCGGCGCGCTTGCGCTTGCGCTCCTGGGTCGGCTTTTCGTAGAACTCGCGCTTGCGCGTTTCAGCGAGCACGCCGGCCTTTTCGCAGGTACGCTTGAAACGACGCAGAGCGATCTCGAACGGCTCGTTCTCGCGAACTTTTACGTTGGGCATGGAAACTCCGAGTGGTAATCTGCCCGCGGTTGCAGGACAGTCAAATATGGTGAGCCGCGAATTATACCGTGGATAACAAAGAATTTTCAAAGTCCCTTCAGCGCAAGCCGATTCTGGGTATCGAAACGTCCTGTGACGAGACCGGCGTGGCGCTGCTGCGCTGGGAGCCGGCGGCGCCGGGCGGCGGCCTGCTGGCACATACGCTGTACAGCCAGATCAAGCTGCATGCCGACTACGGCGGGGTGGTGCCGGAGCTGGCCAGCCGCGATCACGTGCGCAAGCTGCTGCCGCTGATCCGCGAGGCGCTGGCCGAGGCGGGACTGACCGTGCAGGATCTGGGCGGGGTGGCCTATACCGCCGGCCCGGGACTGGTCGGTGCGCTGCTGGTCGGGGCGTCCGCGGGGCGGGCGCTGGCCTGGGCGCTGGGGGTGCCGGCCATCGGCGTGCACCATATGGAGGGCCACCTGCTGGCACCGCTGCTGGAGGACGACCCGCCGGAACCGCCGTTCGTGGCGCTGCTGGTGTCCGGCGGCCATTCGATGCTGGTCGAGGTCGAGGCGATCGGGCAGTACACGATCCTCGGCGACACGCTGGACGATGCCGCCGGCGAGGCGTTCGACAAGACCGCCAAGATGATGGGGCTGCCGTATCCCGGCGGGCCGACGCTGGCAAGACTGGCCGAACAGGGGCGTGCGGGCGCGTTCCGCTTCTCGCGGCCGATGACCGACCGGCCCGGGCTGGATTTCAGTTTTTCGGGCCTGAAAACCCAGGTCCTGCTGGCCTGGCAGCAATCAGACCAGGCCGACCAGACCCGCGCGGACATCGCCCGCGGGTTCGAGGAGGCGATCGTCGACACCCTGATCATCAAGTGCCGCCGCGCCCTGCAGGCCTGCGGGGCAAGCCGCCTGGTGATCGCCGGCGGGGTCGGCGCGAACCGCAGATTGCGCGGCGAACTGGCCGCGGCAGCGGCGAAGGACGGGTTCCGGGTGTACTTTCCGCGACTGGATTTCTGCACCGACAACGGTGCGATGATCGCCCTGGCCGGCGCGATCCGGCTGGCCAGTGGCCAGCATCAGGATGCCTCGGTGGAGGTCCATCCGCGCTGGGATCTGCAGACGCTGCCGGCGGCGTAACGCGCGGTCACCACTGGTTGCGACCGGGCAGCAGGCCCTTCAGCTCCGCTTCGGTGAGGTTGCGCCACTGGCCGACCTTGAGATGGGCCAGCTTCACGTTGTCGATGCGCACGCGGCGCAGCTGGGTCACGCGGTAGCCGAATGCGGCGGCCATCAGCCGGATCTGCCGGTTCAGGCCCTGGGTCAGCACGATCGAGAAGCCGAACCTGGCGATCCGGCGCACCCGGCAAGGCTGGGTCATCTGGCCATGGATGCGCACGCCCCTGGCCATGCCGGCCAGGAACTCGTCGGTGACCGCCTTGTTCACGCCGACCAGGTATTCCTTCTCGTGGTGGTTCTCCGAGCGCAGGATCTCGTTGACGATGTCGCCGTTGCTGGTCAGCAGGATCAGCCCTTCCGAATCCTTGTCCAGCCGTCCGATCGGAAAGATCCGTTGCGGATGATCGACGAAATCGATGATGTTGCCGTCGACATTCTTCTCGGTGGTGCAGGTGATCCCGACCGGCTTGTTCAGGGCGATGTAGACGGCCTTCTTCGCCGCCGGCGTGGCGGCCAGCTGGCGCATGCGCACGACCTCGCCATCCACGCACACCTCGTCGCCGTCCAGCGCCTTGGCGCCGGTCGTGACCACCTCGCCATTGATGGTGACGCGGCCGGCCAGCAACAGCTCGTCCGCCTCGCGGCGCGAGCACAGGCCGGCCTCGCTGATGTACTTGTTTACGCGCATGGGGCAGCAGTGAGTAAAGAGGAGTGAGAAACGAGAGGTAGGAAGCGAGGCGGGCTGGAGCTTTTACTCATTTCTCACTCCTCTCCACTCTTTCCTGCGCTCAGGACCGCAGCCCGATGCCGCGCTTGAGCAGGTGCAGCGCCATCAGCGACAGTCCGACGACGAACGCCAGCATCACCGCAAAGGCGGTGCCGATGCCCACGTCGCTGATGCCGAGCACGCCGAAACGGAACGCGTTGACCATGTACAGGATCGGGTTGATCCGCGAGATCGCCTGCCACGGCTCACCCAGCATGTTGACCGAATAGAACACGCCACCCAGGTAGGTCAGCGGGGTCAGGATGAACGTCGGCACCAGCGCGATGTCGTCGAATTTCTTCGCGTAGACCGCGTTGACGAAGCCGGCCAGGGCGAAGATGGTGGCGCCCAGCAGCACCGACAGGAAGGTGATCAGCGGGTGCACCACCTGCAGGCTGGTGAAGAACAGCGCGATCAGCAGCACCAGCAGGCCAACCACCAGGCCGCGCGCCACCGCGCCGGTGACGTAGCCGGTCAGGATCACCCAGTTCGGCATCGGCGACACCAGCATTTCCTCCACCGAGCGCTGGAACTTGGCGCCGAAGAACGAGCTGGAGATGTTCGCGTAGCTGTTGTTGATGATGCTCATCATCACGAGCCCCGGCACGATGTATTGCATGTAGGTGAAGCCGCCCTCGATGCTGCCGATGCGGCTGCCGATCAGCTTGCCGAAGATCACGAAATACAGCGTCATCGTGACCATCGGCGGAATCAGCGTCTGCGTCCAGATGCGCACCACGCGCATGATTTCGCGACGGGTGATGGTGTACAGCGCCACCAGGTTGGTCGAGGTGCTCATGCGGTTTTCTCCTGGCGTGCCGGCTCGAGTCGACCGTTCTCGACCAGTCGCACGAACAGCTCCTCCAGCCGGTTGGTCTTGGTGCGCATCGAGTTCACCGTGATGCCGCAGTCGGTGAGTGCGGCGAACAGCGTGTTGAGATCCTGCTTGCGCGCCATCTCCGCTTCCAGGGTGTGATCGTCGATACGGTGCAGGGTGATCCCCGCCACGGTCGGCAGCGTGGCGGGCGTCTCGGCCAGATCGAGCACGAAGGTTTCGACGTCCAGGGTTGCCAGCAGGCGCTTCATGGTGCTGTTCTGGATGATCGTGCCGTGGTCGATGATCGCGATGTTGCGGCACAGCTGCTCGGCTTCCTCCAGATAGTGCGTGGTCAGGATCACCGTGGTGCCGGCCGCGTTGATGCCGCTGATGAACTGCCACATCGAGCGGCGGATCTCGATGTCGACGCCGGCGGTGGGCTCGTCCAGGATCAGCAGCTTCGGCTCGTTCATCATCGCCCGGGCGATCATCAGGCGCCGCTTCATGCCGCCGGACAACTCGCGCGCCTGGTGATGCGCCTTGTCCCACAGGCGCAGCTCCCTCAGGTATTTCTCCGCGCGCTGGGCGGCGATCCTGCGCGGGATGCCGTAGAAGCCCGCCTCGTTCACGCAGATGTCGAACGGCTTCTCGAACTGGTTGAAGTTGATCTCCTGCGGCACCAGCCCGATCAGCCGCATCGCCTCGTTGCGCTGCTTGTTGACCGACACGCCAAACACCTGCGCGTCGCCGCCGGTGGAGTTCACCAGCGAGGACAGGATGCCGATCAGGGTGGACTTGCCGGCGCCGTTCGGGCCGAGCAGGGCAAAGAAATCACCGGGTTCAACGGTCAGGCTGATGCCCTTGAGGGCCTCGACGCCATTGCTGTAGGTCTTGCGCAGATTGTCTACGACAAGCGCGGGGGTGGGGGACATGGGCTGCACCGTGGGGGTCAAGCCGCCTATTATACGGGGCTGTCTCCTTTCGTCCGGCCCTGCCCGGCGCACGCACCGTTCCGGGAACCCCCATGGCCGACCACTTCCAGCTCCGTCTCGTCGACAGCTTCATGCTCGCCCCGGCGGTGCGTCACCTCGTGTTCGAGCGGGTCGACGGCCAGCCGCTGGCATTCCAGCCGGGCCAGTTCCTGCAGGTCCACTTCCACTACGACGACGGCACCGCGACCAAGCGCAGCTACTCGGTGGCCACGGTCGGCGACGGCAGCTCGCCGGTGCAACGCATCGAGATCGCGGTGAGTTATGTCGAAGGCGGCGCGGCGACCAGGCTGCTCGGGGAACTGCCGCATGGCGGCGTCATCGAGGCCAGCGGCCCGTACGGTCGATTCTGCCTGCAGCCGACCGACACCCACCCGCGCTACCTGCTGCTGGCCACCGGCACAGGCGTCACGCCCTACCGCGCGATGCTGCCGCAGATCGAGAAGCTGCTGGCCGGCGGGGGCCGCGAAGTGGTGCTGCTGTATGGCGCACGCAACGAGGGCGAGCTTCTGTATGGCGAGGAGTTCGAGGCGTTCGCGCAGAGCCACCCCGGCTTCATCTTCCACGGCTGCCTCAGCCGCCAGGCGCGGGCCGTGCCACGTTCCACCGATCGGAGTGGTCACGTGCAGAACGTGCTGGCCGAACTGGGCCCCAGCGCCGAGCGTGACATCGCCTACCTGTGCGGCAACCCGAACATGGTCGACGCGGCGTTCGCCACGCTGAAGGAGTTCGGCCTGCCGGTACCGCAGATCCGTCGCGAGAAATACATCAGCTCGCGTTGATCAAGTTTGGTCCGGCAGCGCCGATACCATTGACAGCCCGCTGGTTCCGCCTGTCACGGAATCGCGGGTGCCTGTCTGGCGATTGATCACGGCCGTTTCACGTCCTGCGCGCCTATATGGGCGTCCCCGGAGACCGAGCCTGACCGCGGCCCAGCGTCCGGATATCACCGCATAGTGTGACCTCCGTCTCATTACCGAGAGCCGGTGGCTCCAGCCCCGTCAAGATCGTACCGAACCGGCCGAGAGCCACTCATGAGGCCCCGCAATCTGCGGAGTGCACCTCAAGAGGTGAACGGTATGACAGGTCCGTTTTTCAGCTTCAGCCTGGTGGGATGTGCGCTTGCACTGAGCCTTGTTGCCTTGAACGCCAGGGCGGCGGATGGCCGGGTAATATTTTCTGGCGCCATCGTTGAACCCACCTGTCATGTCGACCAGCGGAATCTCGATATGGCGAGCGCGGTTCCGGCGCCCTCTCGGGTTGCCTGTGCTGGCGCCTCTGGCGTTACCTCTGTGGCTCCGCAGGCCTACACACTGAACATTACGCATCTTTCAACCGAAACGCCGGATCGTCTGCTGCGATATTTCGCTGGCTATGTCAAGGAAGGTGGCGCCGATATTGCGGCTGCCCGCTTGGTCACCCAAACCTACGACTAGGGGGCGGGATCAGGCGTGGCTTATTGATAGGACAATGTGAACGTCGCGCTGGCTTGGACTGCCCCCGCTCCCACCGGGGTGCCTGTCTGGAAGTAGCGAGCAAAATAATTCACGGAGAGATTGCCATTCGGAGTCGCGCCGACGGTCTGCGCGCTGCCGAAGTTCACCGCCGTGCCGGTGCTGTCCAGCAATTGCACGCCGATTCCGTTGGCCCCCCCGCTGGATGGGGCGATGACGCCCGGCTTGCCTGCAACGGCTGCAGGTGAATCCAGCTGGATTCGCAATGTCGTGCCGGATGAACAGGTCAGGCCGATCGCAAACGGCGTGGTGCCAGCGACCGAGCCCACGCCAGAAAAGTTGACGTTCGAAACAGCAGGTAGCGTGACGGTGATGCTCTTTGTGGTTACCGTGCAGGCCGGCGCCACAAAGGTGGTGGTGTTGGTGATCTGGATGACGGCGTCGGTGATCTGGCCGGTGCTGCTGCCCGCCTGGAACCTGGCGAGCTGACCCGTCTGCAAGAGGCTGCCGTTGTTGATGGTGCCAGTCTTGACCAACTCGATGGTGACCGCGTCAGATTCCTGCCACGACTTGCTGCCATCCAGGCTGAAATAGGGATAGGGGTAGATGTAGCTGCCCTTTTGCAAGATCCGGTAGCCCACGCCAGCCACGCCGCTTTCAAACAGGTTCACGTTCTTGGGCGGGGTGTTGGCGGTGGCGATATTCTGCAGCCCCCATGCATTGCCGCTGCCGCTGCATTTGAAAGTGACGGTTGGGCTGATGCCTGTGGGTGACGACGTGTAAATCGTGTCCCCTACGACAGCATTGGGATCGACGGTGATCGTCGTGGGTAGGGTGACGAAGTAGGTTCCGGTGCTGCTGTTGCCGTTGAAACTGCAGTCGGCATGGGCTCGTTCGCACATGCCCAGCATGAGTACCAGCACCAGGACGACGGCGTAAGCATATCCGACAGGCGGATGCCTGCCGGGAATTCCACCGTCTTCTGCCGGCGCTGGATACCATCGGCTCGTATGGATCATGGCTGCCCTCGGTCGGCCGTGGCGATTGTGGGAGTTGTCATCTGACAGGTAGCGTTGACCGTCGTGTAGCCGCTCGAACCGGGTGCAGCCGTCGCCGGTGCTGCCCGGTAGGCGAACGAGCATGCGCGCGCGACGCCCGCGTCGTTCTTCCAGCGCACGGTCAGTGCGCCGGCGTCGCCGACCCCGCGCAACAGGATGTGTCCGGCCTGACCGACGACGCCAAGTACCTGTCCGCCGGCATTGACCACTTCGGAGCCGAACGGTACCGCGTTGCCATCGGCCATGCGTACCTGCACGATCAGCATGCGCCCGGCCTTGGTCTTGAAACGCAACATCACCACGGATCCGGCGTAGGGTGCCACCTGGGCGCTGGTGGCCTCCAGTTGCACATTGAGCGGCATGCCCTTGGGATCCAGCTCCACCGTGTTGAGGTTGTAGGGCGTGAGATAGGGCACCAGCGCATGGCCGGAATGGTCGACCCGCAATCCTACCGTGTTGTTGACCCGGGCTCCGGCTGCATCCGGCGCTATCACGATGCCGACGGTATCGCCGATCGACTGGCCGAAGCTGATGCCACCCGGATAGGCCACGATGGCGCCGGATGCACCGAGTGAAGCCTGCGAGTAGCCGCTGCCCCTGCCGTAGCTGGCATTGAGCTGCGCATAGGATCCACGGTAGCCACCGTAGATGCTGGCCGCGGTGCCGGCACCGTCGCCATGCGATGCAGTGGCGCCGTAGTTGTAACGGTTGTCGACGCCCGCGCTGCCATTGACCGACAGCTGTTCCAGCGCGCGGCCGCTGTCGTCGCGATTGAGGTTGCCGGTGAGGTTCGGCGCGTAGGCACGCTCGCCGAGGGGCAGAGAGAAGCTGATGAAATACTGGTTGCGGTAATGCTGGTCGAGGTCGCGCACGCGGGTGGCCGAGATGCTGTAGCTCAGCCGATGGAAGCGGTTGTTGTAGCCGAGCTGGAATTGCAGGTCGGTACCGGTGCGGTTCCAGTAGTCGCGGGCGGAGCCGCTGGCATACAACGCGCCGCCGCGGGTGCCCAGCTGCTGGTTGAGGGTGAGGTCGAAGCGACTGCGCTGGCGATCAAGCTGCCCGGTGATCGGGTCGAGTCCGCTGCTGCCCAGCAGCAGGTTGCGCTGGGCCGGAGTCAGCACGCCGGGAAGGTTGGTCGGAGCACCGCCGTTGAGCTGCGACAGCAGCAAGGGATCGGTACCCGCGGGGTAGAGGCCGCCACGCGCGTAGTCGCGTGCCAGCATGGCGTCGCGCAATCCCAGGTAACCGCTGGTGGAATAGCGGTAGGTGGCCACGGTCAATGACGTGTTGGTCTCGGGCAGGATCTTGCTGTAGCTCAATCGCAGACTCTGGCCCGTCAGGCTCGACTGACCCGGGATGACCGTATGTGCGGCGGTCAGGTCCATCGCGAATGCGCCATAGTGTGTGTTCAGCGCGGTCCCGATCTGGGCTGCGGAATAACCACTGGTACCGACCAGGCCGGCGTAGCCGGTCAGCAGATTGGTGAAGCCGTGCTGCACGGTGGTCTCCGCCAGCAGCGGGGTGTGCAGCATGGACGTATCGCGCAATTGGCCGAGCGCGACGTTGAAGCGGGAGACGCCCGGGCGCAAGAGCTGTGGCACCGAGGCGAACGGGACGGAGAACGTGTTCACCCGCCCGTTGGCCTCGGTGACGGTGACCTGCAGATCACCGCCGTAGCCGGTCGGGTAGAGATCATCGATGACGAACGGTCCCGGCGAGACGGTGGTTTCGTAGATCACCACGCCGTTCTGACGCACGCTGACCTTGGCGTTGCTTTCGGCCACGCCGCGCACGGTGGGAGCGTAGCCACGCAGCGAGTTCGGCAGCATGCGGTCATCGGTGGCGATGCTCACACCGCGCAGGCGGACGCTGTCGAACAGGTCACCGCTGGTATAGGCGTCCCCCAGCGTAAGCGCGGCATGCCAGGCCGGCAGATCACGACGCACGTAGGTGTCGATGTTCTGCCACTGCCGACGCGAAGGCTGGCCAGCTACGCCCGACTGCCAGTTGAGCGCCGAATCCTCACGCAGGTGCCACAGGCCCAGATTCACGCCCGCCCGGAGGCCGAGGTAGGCCGAGGTCTGGGCGAAGCCGGCATTGCTGCTGCGATAGCTGTTGAAGTTGTAGTTGAGCAGCATGGCCGGCACGCCGGCGTCCCAGTTTTCGGGGCTTACGTAACCCCGCGGACGACGTCCCAGCCACGCCTGTGGCACGCTGGCGTCGAGCCGCAGGCCGGATTGATCGAATGTCAGGCTCGCCCCGGGAATCAGGCTTTCGAAGTCCGCGCACGAGTCGGGGTTGGCCAGTGCGGCCCGCTGCTTGCCGGACAGTTTGTCCAGTGGCAGACCGAGCTGCTCCAGCAGCGTGTTGCTGATGCATGCCGTGGCGCTTGCGTCCGGCTTGCTGGCGGCGAAGCGCACATCGCTGCGGCCGACCCAGAGGTCATTGAGATAGATGTCTACCCGATACGTGCCCGGCAACACGGGGTTGCCACGCTCGAATCGCGACAGGTCGGTCGTGTTCTGCCCCGCCCCGGACAACATGCTGCGGTCGAATTCGGCTTCAACCGGACCGCTGCCATCGGCAGTGGCGGCCGTCGCCGAGGCCGAGGCGGCCGCCCGGCAATTCGGGATCCAGCCGAGAAGTGCGCAGGCAATGGCCACGCCCAGCACACCGCGCTTGCAGGCGGCGGAGCCGCCATATGCAAACGAAGCATGGGCGCTGGCATGCCTTGGGGTCACGGCGTGACCGTGGCCGTGAGCGGCGCTAGGGCACCGTAGTCATTGATCGTGTTGAAGTGGATGGGAGTGCCGGCAGCCGGCGCCTGCTTGAGTTTCGGCACGGACAGGCGCAGGTCGGCCATCGGCGCGACCATGCCGGTGTCTGCTGCGTATGACGTCCCCGCCACATCCACCGTCAGGTCGGCGAAGGTGAGGTAGTACGGCGTAGGGTTGTGCACCAGCAGCGCGACACCCTTGTCGTCAGCGGCAGCCTTGAAAGTCAGCAGAGCTGGTGCCTTCGTCGAATCGCCTTGCAGATCAGCGGGGCGATAGAACAGCTTCAGCCGCGACCGGATCGCAAGTTGCAGGAAATTCGTGTCCGCGCTCTGCGGGCCGCTCGGCTTGGGTGGGACTTCCAGCACATTTAGCCAGAACAGCGACTCACGATCGGCAGGCAGCCGCCCGTGCATGTAGATGATGCGCAGGCTCTGGTCCTTGTGCGCTTCCATGCGAAACAGCGGTGGCGTGATCAGGAACGGCGTGTCGACCTTGTCCGGCGTGGAGTGCACATCGCCGCGATCGATCCAGGCCTCGACCAGCGCGGGCTTGGTGTTGTCGTTGGTCAGCCGCAGCGTGACTTCACCATCCTTGGCCGGAAAGACTACCCGGGTACCGGCGATCAGGACATTGGCGTGTGCAGCAGCCGAGATGCAGAGGCACATCGCGAGGAAAGCCGCGCCCACGGCGCAGACTGAATTCTTCATCGGAAGCACCTCAAGGGAAACTGTTGATCAAAGCGATCGGGCACCATCTCGATGGCTCGAGATGGTGCCCGGGGTGGCGCTTAGTTGTAGACCATCGAGAACGTGACGCTGGTCGCTACGTCGCCGGGACCGGCGGCACCGGTGGCGTAGTAACGGGCGAAATAGTTCAGCGTGGCGGTGCCACCGCTCACCGCGAAAGAACCAACGCCGCTGCTCGGGGCGGCCGAACCGATGACGATCGGTGTAGTGCCATCGCTGTTGACGAGCTGCACGTTGACGTTGGAGGCGAGGCCGCTGTTGTTCAAACGACCGGCGGCGTTGACGTTCGGGCCGGCCTCGAAATAGGTGGCGGCCTTGGTCACGCCAGAGCTGCAGCCGGTCAAGCCGATGCTGAAGGCCGTCTGGCCTGCCGTGTTGCCGGCAGCGCCGAGCACCGTGGTGGCTACGGTCGGCAGCGTCACGGTGGAGCCCGAGGTGCCGGTGACGGCCACGGTGCAGGTTGCTGCGTTGACCTGGCCATTGATGGTGATGGTGCCGTCGGAGGCGCGTGCGGTGCTCGGAGCGAAGGCGGCAAAGCCGAAGCTGGCAATCAGGGCGGCGGAGAGCAGGGTCTTGTTCATGCGTTCTTTCCTAATTGGGTGGAGATTCTTGATTGGAAGGCTGAAGTTGTTTGAGGGCTGTTTCGTTAGCAGCCCGGTTCATAGCAGGTTTTGGCAGGAGTTAAAGCAAGCTGCATGCCAAATATCATGTAAACGATTTCGCGGGCATCGGGGTTGACTTCCCAGAATCCGCTGGCTCCAGATGGCGACCGGCATCTGTAGCGTTGTAGGACATACCTGACAAAAACTGTCATCGGGAAAGTGCGAACTGCGTCACCTTTATTAACATAGAAATCACAATTCCTCCATTGAAGTGAGACTTGGATCACGCGTTTGCTGCGAAATGTCAAGTTAACTTGACATGAGGCTGACGCTTGATTAAGCTCGATTTGTCAAGTGTCCTTGACATACAACCGGAGAGTCCCTTGAGTCAGGTTCGTCAGCTCCATCGGCGTTACCAGCGTGAGTTCTGGCCGGCGATCGCGGCCTATGTGCTGATCATGTTTTTCCTGTGGCCGCTGTTGCCGCAGGTGCAAAGCCGGCTGCTGGCGACCGTGCTGGCCCTGCTGCCGGTGGTGCCGGTGCTTTTTGTGGTGCGCGCCATGGTCCGGCTGGTGCAGGGCAGCGACGAGCTGGAGCAGCGGATCCACCTGATCGGCCTGGCCGTGGCGACGACCGTGGTGAGCACGTTCAGTCTGACCGGGGGGTTCCTGGCGGCAGCCGGCATCGTCAAGCTGGATGGCGCGGTCCTGATCTGGATCTGGCCTGCCCTGGTGGTGATGTATGCAGTGGGGCGTGGCTGGGCCAGTCGCCGCTACGGTGGCGGGGGCGCTGTGCTGTGCAGCGACGGGGCCGCCTCGCATTGGCGGCTGCTGCTGATCGCCGGATTGCTCGCTGCCGTCGCCTGGCTCGGGCGCCATCGGATGCGCGACTACCAGCTCGGCATGCTGTGCGGCATCGGCGCGGCGCTGGCGGCATGGGGCCTGCTGCTGGCGATCCTGCATTGGCGCCGGCAGCGGCGTGGCGACCACGAAGCGTCGTGATGCCCGGCCGACGCATGGCTTCGGCGCCCGCCCATGAATAACCGCGTGCGCGAACTGCGCGGTGATCAGGGCTGGTCGCAGGCGGATCTGGCCGAGCGGCTGGACGTCTCGCGGCAGACCATCAACGCGATCGAGACCGGCAAGTACGATCCCAGCCTGCCGCTGGCGTTCAAGATCGCGCGGCTTTTCGGCCGTCCGATCGAATCGATTTTTGTACCGGGTGAGGAATGACAGCATGGCTTTGAATGGACGTGGCAAGCTTCGCGTCGGCGCGCTGATCGCGGGACTGGCCGTGTTGGCCTGGTTCCGCTTTCATGATGCAGCGCCGACCGCTTCGGCGACGACGGTCACCGGCCCGGCGCTCGCGATCGAGCCGGCCCGCTGGACACTGGGCTCGCTGACGCTCAGCGCATGCGAACTGGCCCAGCCGAACAGCGGGCTCAGCACCGCGGCGTGGTGCACCGACTTTCCGGTGCCGGAGAATCGCGCCGATCCGCACAGCCGGATCATCAAGCTGCGCCTGGCGATCCTGCGCTCGCGCGCCCAGGTGGCGAGCAGGGACATGCTGGTATTCCTCGCCGGCGGGCCCGGTCAGGCGGCCACCGACTCGGCCGGCTCGGTGGCCGGGGTGCTGCAGCCGCTGCGCGCGCATCGGGACGTGCTGTTGCTGGATCAGCGCGGTACCGGCGGCTCCAACGCGCTGACCTGCAAGGATTCCGACGAGAGCACGCCGGCGGGCGACGACACCGCCTTCGATACCGACAAGATGCGCCGCGCCGCCGCCGATTGTCTTCAGCAACTGAAGGGTCGCGCCGATCCCCGCTACTACACCACCACGATCGCGGCACAGGATCTGGAGGATGTGCGCAAGGCGATCGGGTCGCCGCAGTTCGACCTGCTGGGCGTGTCCTACGGTACGCGGATGGCGCAGCAGTACCTGATGCACTACCCGCAGGCGGTGCGCAGCGTGGTGCTGGACAGCGTGGTGCCGAACTCGCTGGCATTGGGCGAGGACTTCGCGCGCAACCTCGACGAGGCGCTCAAGGCGCAGTTCGCGCGCTGCACCGCCGAGCCGGCCTGCCGGAAGAAGTTCGGTGATCCCGACCAGACGCTCTACCAGCTGCGCGATGCGCTGCGCGCGAACCCGCACCAGGTCAGTTTCCGCGACCCGCAGAGCTATCGGAGCGTGAAGCGGGTGTTGAACGAGAACGCGCTGGCCAGCGTGGTGCGGATGTTCGCCTACACCCCGCAGACCGCGGCGCTGTTGCCGCTGTCGATCGATGCGGCCGCCCACGGCGACGTCGGCCCGCTGCTGGGCCAGGCCAAGATCCTGTCCAGTGACCTGGCCGAATTGATGGGCAGCGGCATGCAGTATTCGGTGATCTGCAGCGAGGATATCGACCTGCTCAAGCCGCGGCCGCAGGACGCCGACACCATCCTGGGCACGCACATGACCGATGCGCTGAAGGCGGTCTGCTCGGTGTGGCCCCGGGGCAGCCGGCCGGCCGACTTCCATGCGCCGCTGAAGACCGACAAGCCGGTGCTGTTGCTGGCTGGCCAGTACGATCCGGTGACACCGCCGCGCTACGCCGAGGAGGTCGCCAGGGGCTTGCCGAACGCCCGGGTGCTGGTGCTCAAGGGCCAAGCCCACAGCGTGATGGCGGCCGGCTGCACGCCTCAGCTGATCCAGCGCTTCGTCGAGAAACTCGACCCGAAAACGCTGGACGCGAGTTGCCTGGATCGCCTGCGACCCACCCCGATCTTCATCGACTTCAACGGAGCCACGCCATGATCGAGGTCAGGGATCTGCACAAGGCCTTCGGCACGGTGAAGGCCGTCGACGGCGTCAGTTTCAGCGCCCGCGACGGCGAGATCACCGGCCTGCTCGGCCCCAACGGCGCCGGCAAGACCACCACGTTGCGCATGCTCTACACACTGATGGCGCCCGATCGCGGCCAGGTGCTGGTCGACGGCATCGACGCGGCGACCGACCCACTGGGCGTGCGCCGCCAGCTTGGCGTGTTGCCCGATGCCCGTGGCCTGTACAAGCGGCTCACCGCACGCGAGAACATCGACTATTTCGCCCGCCTGCACGGCCTGCCGGAGGATCTGCTGAAGCGCCGTCGCGACGCGCTGATCGAGGCACTGGAGATGGGCGACATCGCCGAGCGTCGCACCGAAGGCTTCTCGCAGGGCCAGCGGGTGAAGACCGCGATTGCCCGTGCGTTGGTGCACGACCCGCGCAACGTGATCCTCGACGAGCCGACCAACGGCCTCGACGTGATGGCGACGCGGGCGTTGCGCCAGTTCATGGCGAAGCTGAAGGCCGAAGGCCGTTGCGTGCTGTTTTCCAGCCATATCATGCAGGAGGTCGCCGCGCTGTGTGACCGCATCGTGGTGATCGCGCACGGCCGCGTGGTGGCGGACGACACACCGGATGCGCTGCGCGCGCAGACCGGCGAGAGCAATCTGGAGGATGCGTTCGTGAAGATCATCGGCAGCGACGAGGGCCTGGCCGCATGAACGCCATCACACCCAGGCCCCCGCGCACCCGCGCCATCCTCACCGTGTTCCTGAAGGAGGTGCGGGAGAACCTGCGTGACCGGCGCACCCTGATCAGCGCGTTTCTCACCGGCCCGCTGCTGGGCCCGATCCTGTTCGTGATGCTGATCAACTTCACTCTCAACCGCGAACTGGACAAGGCCGAGAAGCCGTTGCCGGTGCCGGTGATCGGTGCCGAGTACGCGCCGAACCTGCTGGACGCGTTGAAGGCCGGTGGGGTGGTGCCGGGCGCAGCGGTGGCCGATCCGGCACGAGCCGTGCGCAAGCAGGATGCCGACGTGGTGCTGCGGATTGCCCCCGATTACGGCAAGGCCTGGCGCAAGGGCGAGCCGGTGCAGGTGGAGCTGTTCTACGACTCGTCCCAGCGCGATGCCGGCACCTCGGTGGAACGGGTGACCCGACTGGTGGAGAACTATGCGCGGGAGCAGGGCGCGATGCGGCTGGTCGCACGCGGCCTGTCGCCGGCGACGGCGTGGCCGCTGCAGGTGGCCAGGCGCGACCAGGCCACGCCGCAATCGCGCGCGGTACTGATGTTCGCGATGCTGCCGTATTTCTTCGTGATCACCATCTTCATGGGCGGCATGTACCTGGCGATCGACCTCACGGCGGGCGAACGCGAGCGGCAGTCGCTGGAGCCGCTGTTCGCCAATCCGGTACCGCGCTGGAGGATCCTGTGCGGCAAGCTGGCCGCGATCGGCGTGTTTTCCACCGCCAGCCTGTTGATCAGCCTGTCGGCTTTTGCCATGGTCGGGCAGTTCATACCGGCCGAGAAGATCGGCATGGAGATCGATCTGGGCCTGCACTTCGCCGCCTACGTGCTGCTGCTGTTGCTGCCGCTGGTGCTGTTGCTGTCCGCGCTGCAGTCGATGGTGGCGGCTTTCGCCAAGAGCTATCGAGAGGCGCAGACCTATCTGTCGCTGCTGATGCTGGTGCCGATCATTCCCAGCGCGGTGCTGTCGTTCATGCCGATCAAGGCGCAGGCGTGGATGTATGCCGTGCCCCTGCTGGGCCAGAACCTGGGCATCATGCAGCTGCTGCGCGGCGACGGCGTCAGCGCGGCGCAGGTCGGTCTGTGCCTGGCCGGCAGCCTGCTGGCGGCGCTGGTCGCAGTGCTGGTCACGATCCAGCTGTACCGCTCCGAACGGTTGGCGATCTCGGCCTGAGCCGCGTGCGGGTCGCCCCGCGCGCGGCAGGATCGACGGTTCAGCGGCGCGTCGCTGTCTCGGTGGCGCAGCCGCTCTGCAGCAGATGGTGCTGCGTGTCGTAGATGCTCACGCTGGCCACCGTGCTGAAATGGCTGGCGTCGATGCCCAGGGTGATGGTGCGCTGTACTTCCTGGGTGCCCGCATAGCTGCCGTCGGGATTGAAGCGGAAGAAGCGGAATGCCGACGTGTACCGGTTCGGGCCGATGTAGTGCCACGTACCCAGGCTGGGATAGCGGCTCGACGGCGGCGTCTTGACGCCGAATTCCAGTTCGCTGCCGTCCGCCGAAAACTGGTTCGTGGCCGGGAACGTCGCCAGCGCCTGCTTGCTGACGCAATTGCGCAAGGTGACACTGACGTCCCAGACGCCGACCAGCCGGAGGGTTGTCGGCAGCCAGGACGGTGGCATGCCGTCGATGCCGGCGGCGGCAGCGCCGGAGCCGAGGCTCATGCACGCAGCCAGCGCGGCTGCAGTCAAAAGTGATTTGCCGTGGCGGTGCAGTTTCATGACGTGGACCTCGCAGGTTGTCGGGGCGGCGCAGGATTGCCGTATCCGCATCTTTTGCGCCGCCGGGCCCTGGAGTCCTTAGAATCGACCTGAAAATTTCTGAAAGCCGGCATCGCGACCCCGGGGGTGACCGTGACCCGCTATGCGTTCGACGAGTTCTGCCTGGATGAGGCCAGCCGCGTCCTGTCCCGCGCCGGTGCGTCGATTGCCTTGACGCCACGGGTCTTCGACACCCTGCTGCATCTGCTCAGGCGTGGCGGCGAACTGGTCGGCAAGGACGAACTGATGCAGGCGGTCTGGCCGTCACGCGTGGTGGAGGAGAACAATCTCGACCAGGCCATCTCGGCCTTGCGTCGGGCCCTGGGCGAGCGGCGCGGGGAGCATCGCTGCATCCTGACCGTGCCGGGGCGCGGCTACCGTTTCGTCGCGCCGGTGCAGGTGCTTTCGGCTGCCGAGGCGACGACGGTCCCGAAGCCGTTGCGTACGCTGGCCGTACTGCCCTTCAAGCTGTTGCCGCCGCGGCAGGATGCAGCGCTCGAGATGGGCCTGGCCGACACCCTGATCACGCGGCTCAGCGGTCTTGCCGCGCTGGCCGTGCGGCCGCTGTCGGCGGTGAGCCGGTTCAGCGGGCGGCAGCATGAGCCGATGGAGATCGGGCGGCGGCTGGGCGTGGATGCCGTGCTGGACGGGACCGTCCAGCAATCGGAGCGCCGGGTGCGGGTGAGCATGCGTCTGCTCGACGTGGCCGAAGGCCGGCAGCACTGGGCGGACATCTTCGATGCGCAGTCCGACGACCTGTTTGCCCTGCAGGACGCGGTCGCGAAGAAGGCCGCGGCGGCGTTGGCCCTGCGCCTGACCTACGACCAGCGCATCCGGCTGACCCGGCGCTACACCGAGCACCCCGAGGCCTGGCGTTGCTACGCGCTGGCGCGGTTCTTCGTCGAGCAGCGCTCGCCCTCCGCACTGAAACGGGCAGTCGACTATTTCAGGGAGGCGTTGTCGCTCGACCCGGGCTATGCCCTGGCCCACGCGGGGCTGTCCGACGTGTACACGATCCAGGGTGTCATGGGCGCCCGGCCGCCGAGCGAGGTCGGCCAGCCGGCGCGCCAGGCGGCGCTGCAGGCGCTGGCGATCGACGAGCAATTGCCGGTGGCGCACTACGCACTGGGGCACACGCTGGTGCAATACGAGCGCGACTGGGTGGGCGCCGAGCTGGCCTACCGACGCGCGCTGGAACTCGATCCGAACTGCGTGAACGCCCATCACCGCTATGCGATCCTGCTGATGACCGCGGGGCGACCGGACGAGGCATTCGTGCAGATCCGGCACGCCCGCACGCTGGACCCGACCTCGTTGCCGATCGATGTGACCGAGGGCTTCCTGTATCACTGGGATCGCCAGTACACACGATCGATCGAGCATCTGCGTGGCACGCTGCAGCGCGAGCCGCATTTCTGGATGGCGCACTACTGGCTGGCGCAGGCGTTGGCCTTCCATGGCGAACACGCCGCCGCCGCGACCAGTGCGCAACGCGCCAACGAACTGCTCGGCGATGACGGTGCATCGTGGCTGGTGGCCTGGACCCACGCGGCGGCGGGCAGGCAGGGCGAGGCGCTGGCGCAATTGGCGACGTTGCTGGAACGTTCACGCCATCACTACGTGCCGCCTTATGACCTCGCGCAGGTGTACGCGGGCCTCGGTGACACCGAACGGGTTTTCGCGTGGCTGGATCGCGCCGAGCGGGAACGCGCGCGTCACCTGGACACGCTCGGAGTCAATCCGATCATGGACCCGTTCCGCCGCGATACACGCATGCCCCAGCTGTATGCGCGGGTCGGGATCGAGCGTGCGAGGACCGCGGCGGCGGACTGATCCGCCGCGGCGGCACTCAGCGGGGTGGAGCGGTCAGCTCCCGCGCGTCGAGGTAGCCATGGTGATGGCGGTCGAGCTGATGGAACTGGCGGCGCAGGTTGCCCTGATATGCCTTCAGGGTGATCGGTCGGCCCCGGCCGCCGGGCAGTTCGCCGGCTTCCAGGATGCCGTCGCGGTCGAGATCCATGCTTTCGAAGCCACGGCTCATGTAGGCGACATATTCGGCGACGCTCACCTTGCCGTCGCCGTTGCTGTCGAACTGCCTGAGGTAGTCGGCGCGGGAGTCCTGCGCATGGACCGCCGAGGCCGCGAACAGCAGGGTCAGCACCCGCGCGTTGCGACCCTTGCCCACGTTCAGCGGCTGCCGCCGTGGATGCCGATGAACTGCAGGAACTCGGCACGGGTGCGGGCGTCGTCGCGGAAGGTGCCCAGCATCTGGCTGGTCACCATCGACACGCCACGCTTGTGCACGCCACGGGTGGTCATGCATTCGTGGCTGGCATCGATCACCACCGCCACGCCGGCCGGCTGCAGGGTTTCCTGGATGCACTGGGCGATCTGCGCGGTGAGCTTTTCCTGTACCTGGAAGCGGCGCGCATAACCCTCGACCACGCGGGCCAGCTTGCTGATGCCGACCACGCGGTTGGTCGGCAGGTAGCCGACGTGGGCACGGCCGATGATCGGCGCCATGTGGTGCTCGCAGTGGCTCTCGAACTCGATGTCGCGCAGCACCACCATCTCGTCGTAGCCTTCGACCTCCTTGAAGGTGCGCTTGAGATAGTCGGCCGGGTCTTCGGCGTAGCCGGAGAACCAGTCGCGGTACGCCTTGACCACCCGCTTGGGCGTGTCCAGCAGACCCTCCCGCGCCGGATCCTCGCCGGCCCAGCGCAGCAGCGTGCGCACGGCCTCTTCGGCTTGTTCCTGGCTGACGTCGCGCTGATCGCTCATGGAGCTTCCTTCGGTTCTGCGGATTCCCCCAGTTTAGCGAATGCGTCAAGCCTTGCCGCGAGTCTTGGCGGATCGCGGCATCCGGCACGCCACGCCGGCCGTTCAGGGATCGGGCACGAAATGGTCGGGGAACGGCTGCGGCGTGCGCGGAACCGGTGCCGGCAGCACGCCCTGGGCAAGCAGGTGGGCGCGGGTGTCGTAGTACAGCGTGATCACCTCATCGGGCGTGCTGGAGGCGCGTTCGAAATCGACCATGCTGATCGGGGAATCCTCGCGCTGACCGTGGCCGGTGCCGAGCGGGCCGTCGGCGCGTGCCCTGGTCGCCTCGGTCATGGACGCATCTCGCGACGAAGCCGCGCCGGGCCGGGCCATCCCCGTCTCGACCGGCGGCGCGGACAGCTGGCCCGCGCGAGCCGGGGCCTCGTCGGCTTGCGCGGCAGGCATCGGCGGTGGATAAACCCGTTGCCGGCGGAACACCGCCACGCCGATCACGCCGACATTATCGGGCCGGCCGGTGCGCACCGCGTAGCTCCGGGCAAAATCCGCGAAGACGAAATCGGCGACCTGCGCCAGGCTCTTGCGCCAGCCCAGCACGTCGGTGGCTTCGTGGGGAGCCAGCACATAGCCGGCTTGCGACCAGTCCGCCGTGTCGCCGGAGATCACGTTCACCCCGTCGACCGAGAGCACGGTCATCAGGTCGGCAGCGGAACGGTTGCGCAGGCTGAGCTGGTAGCGATGCCCCGGCTCGCCGGCGATGTAGTAGCGCCCATCGTGCCGGTAGACCGGCAGCGCGCGCTGACTGGTGCGGTCGTACACGCCGAGGTCGACCCATCGGCCGGCGGCGGCAGCGCCGCCGGGGTGGGCCAGGCCGGCCATGACGGTCAGGGTGAGCAACAGGGTTTTCATCGGGCGACTCCGGCATGCATCGGGGATCGATGCATGGGGTGAAACGTCGCGCCGCGGCGTTCGGGGTCAATCGACGTTCAAACCTCGAGATCGTCCTCGCTACCCTCATCCAGTGCCGACGCATCCCCCAGCAGCTGCTGGCTGGCCTCGCCCGACAGCGATTCCACGTCGCGCAGCTTGCGCTCGATCGCACGGGTACGCACACCGGCGCTGTCGATGCTGTTGCGGGCGGCGTCGAGCTGCTTGCGGGTCTTGTCCAGCACCAGGCCGAACTTGCCGAACTCGGTCTTCACCGCACCGAGGATCTTCCACACCTCGCTGCTGCGCTTGGCGATCGCCAGGGTGCGAAAACCCATCTGCAGGCTGTTGAGCAGCGCGCTCAGCGTGGTCGGGCCGGCGACGGTGACGCGGTGCTCGCGCTGCAGGTTCTCGAACAGCCCGGGGCGCCGGATCACCTCGGCGTAGAGACCTTCGGTGGGCAGGTAGAGCACGGCAAAGTCGGTGGTGTGGGGCGGTGCCACGTACTTGCCGTGGATGCGCCTGGCTTCCTCGCGCACGCGCAGCTCGAGCGCGTTGCCGGCGCGCGTGGCGGCCTCGACGTCGGCGATCTCCTGCGCGTCGAGCAGGCGCTGGTAGTCCTCGACCGGGAACTTCGCGTCGATCGGCAGGTAGACGTGCTCGCCCTCGTCCTGGCCGGGCATGCGGATCGCGAACTCGACGCGGTCGTTGCTGCCGGGCACGGTGATCACGTTGGAGGCGTATTGCTCGGCAGTGAGCATGTCCTCCAGCAGCGCGCCCAGCTGGACTTCGCCGAAGATGCCGCGCTTCTTCACGTTGGTCAGCACGCGCTTGAGGTCGCCCACGCCGATGGCCAGGGTCTGCATCTCGCCGAGCCCGCGCTGCACCGCCTCCAGCCGATCGGAGACCAGCTTGAACGATTCGCCCAGGCGGGTTTCCAGGGTGGCGTGCAGTTTCTCGTCGACGGTGGCGCGCATCTGTTCGAGCTTGGCCGCGTTGTCCTGCTGGATCGCGCCGAGTTTCGCCTCCAGCGTGGCGCGCACCTCGCCCATGCGCTTCTCGTGGTCGGCGGTGAGCGCAGCCAGGCGCTGCTGCTGCTGTTCGCCGAAATGGTTGAGCGCCAGCGTGGTCTCCTCGCGGCTCTTGCGCGCGTCCTCGGCCAGTCGCTGCGCCAGTGCCTGCAGCCCGGTATCGGTGCGTTCGGTGAGCAGGCCGAGGCGCTGGCTGAAGCCGTCGATGCGTTCGGCCTGCTGCTGCGACATCCCGGCCAGCTGCTCGCCGAGGTGGCCGCGAAAACGGTCGAAGCCCTGCTGCTGCTCCTCGCGCCCGGCACGCTGTTCTTCCCGTACGGCCCGCTCGATGCGGGCGCTGTCGTCCTTCAGCGCATCCAGTCTGGCGCTGACCCCGGCGTCGCCGCGGCCGCGCAGCAACAGCATGACCTGCAACAGCAGCACCAGCGCGGCGAGGACGACGAGGATGATCAGCAGGATTTCATTGGGCGGCATGGAACGTTTTCCCGGGTCGATGCATCCAGTGTACGTCGAGCCGTCTCGTCGGCTGCACCCGGATTTCACTTTGCCGCCGCGAAAGGCGGTGCATCATCGAGCGACTCATCGGCTCGGGAGGGCATCATGGAACACATCCACGATTACCTGATCATCGGCGGCGGCATGGCCGCCGATGCGGCCGCCAGGGCGATCCGCGAGGTCGATGCGGCGGCGGACATCGGCCTCGTCGGTGACGAGGCGGCGCCGCCGTACCAGCGGCCGCCGCTGAGCAAGGCCTTGTGGAAGGGCGACAAGTCGACGGCCGAGATCGATCTGGGGACGGTGAAGAGTGGCGCCGTGCTGCACCTGGGGCGCCGTGTCGAGTCACTGGATCGGGCCGCGCACACGGCACGCGACGACCGCGGCGACAGCTACCGTTATCGCCGGCTGCTGCTGGCCACCGGCGCCACGCCGCGGCGGCTGCCGTTCGATGGCGGCGAACGGGCGATCCATTTCCGCACGCTGGACGATTACCAGGCCCTGCGCCGCTACGCCCGGCCCGGTGCCTATATCGCCGTGGTCGGTGGCGGCTTCATCGGCAGCGAACTGGCGGCGTCGTTGTGCGGCATCGGCTGCAAGGTGACGCTGCTGTTTCCCGGCGCCTCCATCGGCGCCGGACGATATCCCGACGGGCTGGCGAACCATCTGGACGAGTACTACCGCCGCCACGGCGTGACGCTGGCCAGCGGGGTCCGCGTGGTCGGTGGCAGCCGCACCGACGGCGGCGTGGAGCTGGAGCTGTCCGACGGTGAAGTGCTGCGGGTGGAGGCGGTGGTGGCCGGTCTCGGTGTGGAGCCGAACACCGCGCTGGCCGAGCAGGCCGGGTTGCTCGTGGACAACGGCATCGTGGTCGATGCGCAGCTGCGCAGCAGCGATCCCGACATCTGGGCCGCCGGCGACGTGGCGAATTTCCACAACCCGGCACTGGGCCGCCGGCTGCGCGTGGAACACGAGGACGCCGCGCTCGGCATGGGCCGGCACGCCGGCCTCGCGATGGCCGGGATCACCAGCGATTACATCACGTTGCCGTTCTTCTACTCGGATCTGTTCGACCTCGGCTACGAGGCGGTCGGCCTGCTGGACAGCCGGCTGCAAATAGTCGAGGACTGGCGCGAAGCGTATCGCGAAGGCGTGGTGTATTACCTCGACGGCGGTCGCGTGCGTGGCGTGCTGCTGTGGAATGTGTGGGATCAGGTGGACGCCGCGCGCGAGCTGATCGCGCAGCCGGGGCCGTTCGATGCCGCGTCGCTGCGTGGATACCTGCCGCGCAGCGCTTGAAGCAGCCTCAGTCCACCCGGCAGTACACCGCCTTCAGGTAGCGCCCTTCCGGCACGTCGGTGCGGAACGGGTGGTCGGCGCCGGCGCCGCCGATTTCCAGCACCTGGATCTCGCGGCCGGCATTGAGTGCGACCCGGCGCAGCATTTCCAGGAACTCGCTTTCGCCGACCAGGCCGGTGCACGAGCAGGTCAGCAGCAGGC
Source organism: Rhodanobacter ginsengisoli (assembly GCF_042657065.1). Taxonomy (NCBI): domain Bacteria; kingdom Pseudomonadati; phylum Pseudomonadota; class Gammaproteobacteria; order Lysobacterales; family Rhodanobacteraceae; genus Rhodanobacter; species Rhodanobacter ginsengisoli. The sequence goes on along the minus strand of NZ_JBHSNF010000004.1, from coordinate 80,363 downwards.
CGCCGGGCGGGATGATGTCCAGCGCCATGCGGTTCATCGCGAAGTATTTCTTCAGCGCGTCCATCACCTTGCTGCGGTCGCGGGTGAGCTTGGCCGGATCCAGGACCACCGCGTCATAGCGCTCACCTCGCGCCACCGCGGCGCGGACCCAGTCGAAGATGTCGGCCTGCTCGAACGTCACCGCGACGTCGTTGGCGGCGGCATTGGCGCGGGCGATCTCCAGGACGCCGGCGTCGAGGTCGACGCCGACCGCTTCGCGCGCGCCGGCCGCCATCGCATGCACGGCGAAACCGCCGGCGTTGCAGCACAGGTCGAGCACGCGGCGGCCCTTGGCCAGCTCGGCGAAGCGCTTGCGATTGTCGCGCTGGTCGGCGAAGAAGCCGGTCTTGTGGCCCGAGCCCGGCGCGGCGCGGAAGCGCAGGCCGTGCTCGTGCACTTCGACCGCCTCGGGCACGTCCGGGCTGCGGCAGTCGAACGACTCCTGCTTCTGCACGTGCGATTCGGCGAACCAGTACAGCCGGGCGCCGGGGAAATGACCGAGCAGGGCGGCGTGGATCGCCTCGCGGAAGCGCCACATGCCGGCGGCGAAGTACTCGATCACCAGGATGTCGGCATAGCGATCCACGATCAGGCCGGACAGGCCATCGCCCTCGCTGTGCACCACGCGCCAGGCGTCGCTGACCTGGTCCAGCTGCAGCCACTCGCGGCGCAGCTGCACGGCGCGGGCGATGCGGGCGGCGATCCAGTCGGCGTCGATCGCTTCGGCCGCATCGTTGCCGAGCAGCCGCAGCGCGATGCGCGCGTGGCCGTTCCAGAACGCGCGACCGACGAAGCGACCCTTGGCATCCTGCACCTCGACCAGGCTGCCCGGCGGCAGCTTCTGCTCGGGCTTGTACAACTGCGCCGACCACACCCAGGGATGGCCGGGATTGCGGTCGGACTTCAGGCGAATGACGGGCAGGGTGGATGCCGCGGGCAGCTGGTCGGTTGAGTTCATCCGCCCATGATAGCGTGCGCGCCCCGTTTCACCGGATCGACCGCGTGTTCAGCGCATGCCTCAGTCGGCCTGCATCACCGCCAGCTCGTTGCCGTGCGGGTCGCGGAACTGAAAGCGACGCCCGCCGGGGAACGCGAAGATCGGGCGGACGATGTCCCCGCCGGCCGCCATGACCTCGGCCAGTGCCGCCTCGAGGTCGTCCACCGCGATCACCGGCAGCGGTGCGTGGGTGGCCTCGGCCGGGTCACCCTGCAGGCCGATGTCGACGTCGCCGGTCATGGTGCAGGCATAGGTCGGGCCGAACTCGGTGAGTTCCCAGCCGAAGGCGCGGGCGTAGAACGTCTTTGCCGCGGCGATATCGCTGGCCGGCAGCTCGATGAAACTGGGGCGTGCCATGGTCTGCCTCGCTTGCGTGGATGAACGAAAGAGGGTGCGCGGCTCAGCGCAGTTTCAACAGCAGCCACGACAGCAGCGCGAGCAGGTTGATGCCGAGCCGCGATACCGCCGGGCCGGCCACCGCCAGCACGAAGCCGTGCGAGCCCAGGCGCCAGTCGATGCCCAGTCGCGGCGCGGTCTGCAGGGTGGCGAACACGTTGACGAACGCGCCGCTGTGCAGCGCATAGCTGAACACCGGCGTGGCGATCAGCGGCAGCTGCAACAGCTGCGCCCAGCGCGACAGCCGCACCCCGCTCTCGCTGCCTTCCAGCAGCAGCACGCCGGCGACCAGCACGAAGCCGAACAGCGCCAGCCCGATCAGCGCCACGATGCTGTCGTGCGAGCCCAGCGGCAGCAGCCGGCGCAGCATCGCGGCCATGCCGTACAGGCCGCCGGCGATTTCGAGGATGCCGATCAGGCGGAAGAAGATGTTGCGCATGCAGGACTCCGGAAGGAAAACGGTCTAAACGGCAGGGGGCGTCCCTGCGCGAGGCGTGGATTATTCCAGTTCATCGGCCAGTTCGTGCAGATCGGCGATGTGCTGTTCCCACCAGCGCGATTCGGCCGCGAACGGGAATGCCGCCGGGAAGGCGGGGTCGTGCCAGCGGGCCGCAATCCAGCCGGCATAGTACAGCTGGCGCATCGCGCGCAGGACCGGGATGAGCATCAGTTCGGTGTCGTCGAAGTCGCGGAACTGGCGATAGCCCTCGAGCACCGCTGCCATCGCGCGGTCGTCATTGGCCAGCATCCACAGGTCCTGCACCGCCGGCCCGGTGCGGGCGTCGTCGAAATCCACGAAGTGCGGGCCGGCGTCGGTCCACAGCAGGTTGCCAGGGTGGCAGTCGCCGTGCAGGCGCAGTTGCCGCACCGGCCCGAGCGCTTCCATGCGTGCGGCGATGGCGCTGTCCAGGCGCGCGGCCGCCGCCCGGTAATTCGTCTGCAGCGACGTCGGCAGCAGGGTCGCTGCGAGCACGGCCTGTACCGGCTGCCGCACCATGCTGTCGCGATCGAGCCGGCCGCGATGCACGAACGGCTGGCGCGCGCCGACCACGTGCATGCGCGCGATCAGGCGGCCCAGCCACTGCAGCTGATCAGGCGCTTCCAGTTCCGGCGCGCGGCCGCCGCGGCGCGGGGTCAGCGCATAACGGAAGCCTTCGTGGAACAGCAGGGTGTGTCCCTCGAAAGCCAGCGGCGCGACCACCGGCAGTTCGGCGTCGGCCAGTTCCTGCGCGAACGTATGCTCCTCGACGATCGCCGCATCGCTCCAGCGGCCCGGCCGGTAGAACTTGGCGATTACCGGCGCGGCGTCCTCGAGGCCGACCTGCCATACCCGGTTCTCGTAGCTGTTCAGCGCCATCAGGCGCCCGTCCGGCCACAGCCCGCAGGCGCTGATCGCATCCAGCACCAGGTCGGGGGTGAGCCGGGCGTACGGCGTGTCGGTGCTCAACACGGGCCGCGCCTCGTGCGTTCGCCTGTGCTCCCCGGCGGGGAGCGGGTCGAGGTGAGCGGCGGGTGCCGGCTCGGCGCAGCCATCAACGCGGCCCCACGACGCGTGCCGGGACGACCGCCATGGTGATGCGCGAGATGCATACCAGCGCGCCTTCCTCGCTTTCGATGCGGATCTCCCATACCTGCGTGCTGCGGCCCAGGTGCAGCACCTTCGCGGTGCCGGTGACCACGCCGCTGCGCACGCCGCGGACATGGTTGGCGTTGATCTCCAGGCCCACCGCCAGTTCCTTTTCCGGATCCAGCGTGAGCATGGCGGCGGTGCTGCCCAGGGTCTCGGCCAGTACCACCGAGGCGCCGCCGTGCAACAGGCCGTACGGTTGGTGGGTGCGGTGGTCGACCGGCATGGTGCCCTGCAGCCAGTCGTCGCCGATCGCGGTGAGCTGGATGCCGAGCGTCTCCATCATGGTGTTGGCACTCCAGGCGTTGATGCGGGCGAGGTCGGCCGGCTGTTTCCAGATGCTCATCGTTGATTCCTTCGGGTCGAACCCGCATTGTTGTCCGCTCTCATCGCCGCGACAATGTGCATGGTGCATACCGTCACCCTCAAGTCCTCCGGTCGCCGGTTTCCGGTGGCCGCCGGCGAAACCGTGCTGGAAGCGGCGCAGCGGGCGGGCGTGGCGCTGCCGTATTCCTGTCGCGCCGGGGTCTGCGGCAGCTGCAAGGCGATCCTGCTGCGCGGGCGTTGCGAGTATCCGCGCAACCCGCCGCTGGCATTGAACGCCGACGCCCTGGCGCATCACGCGGTGCTGTTGTGCCAGGCGGTGCCGACCAGCGATCTGCTGCTGGAGGCGCGCGAAGTCACCTCGGTGCACGACGTGACGCGACGCCAGCTCGACGTGGTGGTGGCAGAGAAATGGGCGCTGGCGCCGGACGTCACCGGGCTGCGCCTGTCGCCGCTGGACGGCGGAGCGCGGCTGAACTGGTTGCCGGGTCAGTACCTCGATGTGTTGCTGGCCGACGACAAGCGGCGGCCGTTCTCGATTGCCAATGGACCGCAGCCCGATGGTGCGATCGAACTGCACGTGCGGCATGTCGTCGGCGGCGGATTCACTTCCTGGGTGCACGATACGTTGCAGGTGGGCGAGCACCTGCGCGTCGAGGGCCCGCTGGGTACCTTCGTCGCACGCGAGGATTCGGAGCGGCCGATGATCTTCATGGCCGGCGGCACCGGTTTCGCGCCGATCAAGGCGATCGTCGAGCATTTCATCGCGCTGGGTACGCGCCGCTCGATCCAGATCTACTGGGGCGCGCGCAGGGCGGCGGATCTGTACCTGCGTCCGCTGGCGGAACACTGGGAGCGGGAGTTGCCGCATCTGCAATTCCACGCGGTGGTATCCGATCCGGAACAGGCGGCCGGTTTGCGCCAGGGCCTGGTGCACGAGGCCGTGCTGGCCGATCATCCGGATCTGTCCGGCCATGATCTGTACATGAGCGGGCCGCCGGCGATGATCGACGCCAGCCATCAGCGCTTCCTGGATGCCGGCCTGCCGGAGGACCGGTTGTACTACGACTCGTTCGAGTACGCGCCGGATGTGCTGGCGTCGATCATCGCCGGGCGCGCCGGCATCCATGATCGCTAGATAGAGAGTGGAGAGGAGTGAGGAACGAGAGAAGGTGAGGCTGCCCGCTCGTTTGTCACTCCTCTCCACTCATTTCTGCTGCTCAGCGGTTGCCCTTGGCGACCGGCAGCTGCGCCTGCTGCCAGGCAGCCATGCCGCCGGCGAGCGTGTAGACGCGGGTAAAACCGGCCTTGACCAGGCGCTGGGCGGCCTTTCCCGTCGTCTGGCCGGAGCGGCAGATCAGCACGACCGGCAGATCCTTGGCCTTGGCCAGGCTCTTGTTCTCCGGGTCGAACTGGCTCATCGCCACATGCCGCGCGCCCGGGATGTGCCCCTTCTCGAAGCTCTCGCGCGGGGAGATATCGATCAGCAGCGGGTTGTCGCGGTTGATCAGCCCGGTCAGGCCGGCCGGGCTCAGTTCGGTGATCTTGCTGAAGAGACTGGCGACCTGGGTGGCGATCAGCGCCACCAGCAGGATCACGAACAGGGCCGACAAGGCCACATGATGGCCGATAAATTCGGGTAGCTTGTGCAGGATATCGTTCATCAGTCAGTCCACGGGCGCGTCGACCGCGCCGATCCGGGTAAACCGACGATTATACGGGTAGCGTGCGCCCGGCAGGCGGTCGCGCCACGACGACTCAATCCTGGGTGATGTCCGGCAGCCCGCTGGTCAGCCACCAATGCTTGGTCTTTTGGTCGTAGTGCCAGGTCTGGTGGTCGACGATGCTGCGCTCGGACTGGGTATGGATGTTGACCAGGCTGATGTGCACGGTCTGCTGCACATCGAAGTCATCGATCGGCACCGGCCCCGCGCCGTCGTCGTATTCGGTGACCCGCACCTGCTGGTAGCGCTTCAGGTCGAGCTTGCTGGTCGGGTGGGCGGCGCGGATGGCGGGATCGATGAATTGCGCCGCGCTGCGGAAATCGCCCCAGCGCAGGGTGCTGCCGTAGGAGGTGAGCGTGGTGGTCAGCTCGTTGCTGCGGGTCCGGGTGGCACAGCCGGCCAGCAGCAGCACGGACAGCATGACAAGGATGCTCGGAATGCGGCGCATGGGTATCTCCTTCCGGTGAATATCGACCCATTCTGCCTCAAGCGGGCATCATCGACTCAGCCGCGCCGCTTGGCCACGAAACGCGCGCTCAGGGTGGCAGCGGGTTTGCCGTCGTCGCCGGGAATCATGCAGTCGACGCTGATACGCGCCCTGCCGCGGGCGGCCAGCGTGCTGAAGAACGCGGTCCAGTCGGTATCTGCAGGCAGTCGTGCCTCGCTGCGGAAATCCCGCCACAGCGGCGCCAGGTAACGCACGCTGGATTCGGCCACGAACACGTCGCAGTCGTGGCCGCGCCGGCGCAGCGCCAGTTCCACCAGGGCCCAGCCGTTCAGGGTCATCAGGCTGACCAGGCTGCCACCGAACGCGCAGCCCTTGTCGTTCACGTTCGGCGCCAGTGGCGCCAGCAGGCTGAGCGTGTCGTCGTCATAGCCGGCCAGTTGCAGGTCCATGGTGTGGGCCAGCGGGATTTCATCGCGGATGAACCGGATCAGTTGCTGCGCCTGGGTGGTCGCGTCGTCGGTCGTGGTCACGTGGGGAAGAAGCCGTGGGGAGGGGAAGACCCCCCAGTGTAGAGCGGCCGCTACACTGGCGTCATGCCGGTGACCGGAAGCAGTGCGCGAATGCAGCGACAAACCCCACGGGACAACCATGCGCTGCAGGGCCGGATCGTGGTGATCACCCGCCCCGCCGGCAGCGCGACTCCGCTGCAGCGGCAGGTGCGCGCGCTGGGCGGCGTACCCCTGCTGCTGCCGGGCCTGGCTCTGCAAGCCGCCGACGATCAGGCAGCGGCACGCGAGGGCTTGCGTGCCGCGCTGACCGATCAGGTGCTGATCTTCACCAGTCCCGCGGCGGCAAGTCATGCCGCGAGGCTGGCCCCGTTGCGAACCACGGCCACGGTGCTGGCGGTGGGGCAGGGTACGGCCCGGGCGCTGCGCCGCCATGGCGTGCACGAACCGCTGGCCCCGGCACGGCAGGACAGCGAGGGTCTGCTCGAGCATGCCGCGTTGCAGAACCTGCACGGCCGCCGGGTTGCCCTGATCGGCGCCGCCGGTGGCCGCGGCATGCTGCGCGAGCAGCTGGTCGCCCGGGGCGCGCAACTGCGCGAAGTGCATGTCTATCGACGCGTGCCGCCGCGGCTCGATCGCCGGCACATCACGGCGCTGCTGCAGCTGCCGGACTCGGCGCGGGTGCTGCTGTCCAGCGCCGAGGCCCTGCAGCACCTGTGCCGGCTGCTGCCGGCGCCGGCGCTGGCACGCTTGCAGGCGGCGACGGTCGTGGTCAGCAGTGAACGCCTGGCGGCGGCGGCCCGGGCGGCCGGCTTCCGCCGGGTCGCGCAGGCATCCTCGGCCTTGCCGGCCGACCTGCTCGCCGCGGCCAGTCTGGCCGGTTGAGTCCGTTCACGCGGCCGTGCTACGAACGCGGGCGTATGGGCTGCTAGCATGCGTGCATGAGCCCAGCAGACAAGCCGAACGAGCCCACCGCGCCCGAGGGCGCCCGTCCCGACCCCGCCGCGGTCGATCCGTTGTCGACTCGTCCATCCCGACCCGCGGCGCCACGCCCCCGGCCGCGTTCGCTCGGCGGTGGCAGCCTGGCGCTGCTGTTGTCGCTGGTGGCGTTGGCCGCCGCCGGTTACGTCGGCTGGCAACAGTGGCAACAGGAACAGGGCAGGGCGGTCGAGAGCGAGGGCGTGGCCAGCCTGGAACAGCGCGTCGGTGCACTGGAGGGCACGCTGGCCGGCATCAGCAGCCAGCGGGCCAGCCTCGACCAGCGCCTCAGCGATGCGGCGGCCGTCAACCGGTCGCTGCGCGAGGAACTGCTCGGCCAGGCCGAGCGCACCCGCAATCTCGAGGATGCGGTGGCCAAGCTGGCCGAGAAGAGCCTGTCCGGTCACGACGCGATGCTGCTGGACGAAACCGAGTCGCTGCTGCGCATGGGCGGCGAGCGCTACGCGCTGTTCCATGACGCGCAAGGCGCGGCCGCCGCGTTTGCCTTGGCCGACCAGACCCTGTCGGCGGTCAACGATGGGGCATTCAGCGGTTTGCGCCAGAGCATCGAGGCCGAGCACGAGGCGCTGGTGAAGAGCCAGCCGGCCAGCCAGGCCGCTGCCCTGCAGCAGCTGGTCGAGCTGCGCGGCCGCCTGGCCAGCCTGCCGCTGAAGCCGCTGGACAGCGCGCCGGCCGGCTCGGCGACCGATGCGTGGTCGCGTATCCGGCATGCCCTGGCCAGCGTGATCAGTGTGCAACGCGACAACGGCGCACCGTCGGCCGTGGCCGACGCGCGATTCGCGCGCGAACTGGCAGCGCTCGATCTGGCCCAGGCGGAAGCGGCGCTGCTGGCCCATGACAGCCAGGACTATGAGGCGGCGCTGCAGCGGGTGGACAGCAGCCTGTCGAGCCAGTTCGACGACAGCGCCCCATCCGTGCAGCAGGCGCGCAGGACGCTGACCCAACTCGCCAGCCAGCTGCCGCCGAACGCCCCGGTGCAGCTCGGTGCCGCGCTGACCGAACTGCGCAATCTGCGTGCGGTGCGTGCGCTGAGCCCGGCCACCGGCAACCTGCCGGCACCCGCGAGCAGTGTCGGCCGGACCGGTGGAGCCCGGCCATGAGGGTATGGCGCTGGATCCTGCTGCTGGTTTTCGCCGCCGCGCTGGCCGCGTTCGGCTGGCACTGGGTGGCCGAGGACCCCGGTTATGTCCTGCTGCGCCTGCGCGGCTGGCGGGTGGAGACCACCGTGGTGGCGGCGATCCTGATCCTGCTGTTGGGATGGGCGCTGCTCAGCGCGCTGTGGCGGCTGCTGCGCTGGCCTTTCGGCGCGCTCACGCGACGGCAACGTCGACTCGGCCAGCAACGGCTGGGTGAAGGCCTGATCGCCCTGATCGAAGGCCGCCACGGAGATGCCGAACGCGACCTCAATCGTGCCGCGCGGCTGGACAGCCTGCGCGGACCGGCCCTGCTGGCCTCGGCCGAGGCCGCGTCGCGTCGCGGCGAACATGGCCGTGCGCTGGAGGCCTTGAATCAGGCCTCGCAATCCGTGCCGCAGGCCGCACGTGTCCTGCGCGCCCGCGTCCTGCGTGGCGAAGGCAAGCCGACCGAGGCGCTGGCGCTGCTGATCCCCGAAGCCGACAAGGGCAGCCTGACCCCGGCGGGCTGGCGCGAGCTGGCGCTGGCGGCGCTGGCCAGCGGCGAGATCCGGCGTGCGCGCGAGGCACTCGAGCCACTGCAGAAGAGCGGGGCCCTCGGTGGTCGGGCCTACGCGGCGCTGGAAGCGCAGGTGCTGGCGGCGGCCATCCATGCGGCGCCGGACGGCGTCGCCCTCAATACCCTGTGGTCGCAACTGCCCAAGGCACAGCGGCGGGTACCCGCGGTAGTCGACGCCTATGCCCGCCGCGCGGCGTCGTTCGGGCTGATCCTGCCGGCGATGGACGAAGTGGAGTCCGCGCTGCGGCGTGAATGGTCGCCGCTGCTGATCGAAACCTACGGGGTGCTGGGCGGCGACGATGTCGAGGCACGCCTGCGCCGGGCCGAAGGCTGGCTCGATGCCCATCCGAACGATGCCCGATTGCTGCTCACGCTGGGGCGCATGTGCGCGCGACTGAAGTTGTGGGGCAAGGCACGCCAGCACCTCGAACGCTCGCTCGCGCTGGAGCCGGGGGCGGCGGCGTGGGAAGCGCTGGGCGACACCTTCGCCGGACAGGGCGATGCGGCGCAGGCCCAACGCTGTTATCGCAACGCGCTGGCGTTCGCTCGCGGCGAGCCGGTCGCGCCACTGAAGCAGAGTGCGCACGCCGGTCAGCCGGATACGCATCCGATCGCGATCGAGGAGCGCGACGTGCACGGCATGCCGCGGCTGCGCGAGTAGCTGGCGGTCGCCGCGGCGCTCAATATGCCGAGATCGCCCAGGTCATGTAGCTGGCGCTGATGGCGGTGAGGGTCAGCGCCAGCAGGAACAGGATGTCGGCCACGCGTTCGAGCCGATGGTTTCGAGCCAGCCGCCGCGTGCGCAGGGCCCAGTAGGAGAGCAGGCAGGAGCCCAGGTAGAGCAGGGCGTTCACCGCCAGCATGTCCTCCGCGACCTGGTCGGATCGGCGCAACGAGATCACCACGCGGATGATGCCGATCACGGTGAGGCATACGCCGACCATGGCCGCCGATGCGGTGAAAATGTGCACGCAGATGTCGTCGTCGAGTCGGCTGCGCTCAGGGGACTTCGGAGTGGCGAGGAAGGATTTCATGGGGCTGCTTCATGGCGATCGGGTTACCTCGCTCCGAACGCAACGGGCAGGAAAGAGTTTCGGCGTGATGTTCTTGCGTTCATGCTGCAGTCGTGCCGGACCGCGCGATATTACGAATGGCCGCGACTCGCGGGCGTGGACCCGATGGCCGCCTACAACGGCGTGAGATTCGCATACGCCGCCACCAGCCACTTGCTGCCGGCCGCCTCGAAATTCACCTGCAACCGGGTGTGCGCACCGCTACCTTCGGCGCTGAGCACCACGCCCTCGCCGAAGCTGGGGTGGCTGACGCGCTGGCCCAGTTTCACCGGCAGGGCTTCCTCCAGCGATGACGACACCTCGCTGCGGCGACCACCGTAGAGCGGACGGCTGACCTGCACGCGCGGGCGCACTTCGTCGATCAGTTCGGCCAGCATCTCGCCGAGGAAGCGCGAGGGCCGTGCCAGCATTTCGGTGCCGTGCATGCGGCGCGATTCGGCGTGGGTGACGACGAGTCGTTCGCGGGCGCGGGTGATGCCGACGTAGGCGAGCCGGCGCTCCTCCTCGAGCCGGCCTTCGTCGTCGACCGAGCGCTGGCTGGGGAACAGGCCTTCCTCCATGCCGACCAGGAACACGATCGGAAACTCCAGGCCCTTGGCCGAGTGCAGGGTCATCAGCTGCACGCAGTCGTCCCCTGCCTCACCCTGGTTCTCGCCGGCTTCCAGCGTGGCGTGCGACAGGAACGCGGAAAGTTCGCCAAGGCCGGCTTCGATGTCCTCGGCGCTGCGCTCGAAACGGCTGGCCACGTTGACCAGCTCGTCCAGGTTCTCCACCCGCGATTCGGCGTTGCCGCGGCTGTCCTTCTCGTAGAAATCGCGCAGGCCGGTATGCGTGATGGCGTGGTCGATCTGCTCGGCCAGGGTCAGGCCCTCGCCTTCCGCCTGGCCGGCGAAGGTGCGCGCCATCTCGTCGATCAGCGCCAGGAACCCCTTCACTGCATTCCTGGCGCGACCCGCCAGCTCGCTGCCGCCGGTCAATTCCGTCAGCGCGGCCTCCCACATCGAGGTGTCCTCGCCGCGCGCGCGCCGGCGCAACACATCCAGCGTGCGGTCGCCGATGCCGCGCGTGGGGGTGTTCACCGCGCGCTCGAACGCCGCGTCGTCGTGGCGATTCGCGCTGAGGCGCAGATAGGCCAGCGCGTCCTTCACCTCGGCGCGATCGAAGAAGCGCTGGCCGCCATAGACGCGATAGCCGATCTTGCGTTGAACCAGCTGCTCCTCGAAGTTGCGCGACTGCGCGTTGGAGCGATACAGGATCGCGCAATCCCTGGCGTTGCCCTGTTCGTCGATGTATTCGCGGATGCGCTCGATCACGAAGCGCGCCTCGTCCTGCTCGTTGTAGGCGGCGTACAGCGCGATGCGCTCGCCCTCGTCGCCGGCCGTCCACAACTGCTTGCCGAGCCGGCTGCCATTGCGCTGGATCACGCTGTTGGCGGCCTTCAGGATGGTCGAGGTGGAGCGGTAGTTCTGTTCCAGCTTGATCGTGCGCGCGCCAGGGAAATCCTTCAGGAACTGCTGCACGTTCTCTACCTTGGCGCCGCGCCAGCCGTAGATCGCCTGGTCGTCGTCGCCGACCACGAACACTTGTCCGGTGGCGCCGGCCAGCACGCGGATCCAGGCGTACTGCAATGTGTTGGTATCCTGGAATTCATCGACCAGCAGGTAGCGCCAGCGCTGCTGGTAGTGCTCGAGCACGGCAGGATGCTTTAGCCACAACTCGTGCGCGCGCAGCAGCAGTTCGGCGAAGTCGACCAGTCCGGCGCGTCGGCAGGCGTCTTCATAGGCCTGATAGATCTGCACGAAGGTGTGGGTGACCGGATGATCGCGATGCTCGATGCCGGCCGGGCGCTTGCCCTCATCTTTCCACTGGTTGATCTGCCAGCTGGCCTGGCGCGGCGGAAACTTTGCATCGTCCAGTCCCAGTCCTGCCACCACCCGCTTGACCAGTCGCAGCTGGTCGTCGGCATCGAGGATCTGGAACGTCTCCGGCAGCCCTGCCTCGCGCCAGTGCCGCCGCAGCAGCCGATGAGCGATGCCGTGGAACGTGCCCACGGTGAGACCCTGGGTGCCGCCGGGAATCAGCGCGTCCAGCCGTGCGCGCATCTCGCCGGCCGCCTTGTTGGTGAAGGTGACGGCGAGAATCGCCCACGGCGGCACGTGTTCGGCCCGGGTCAGCCAGCCGATGCGGTGGGTGAGTACGCGGGTCTTGCCGGAACCGGCGCCGGCCAGCACCAGGTAGTGACCGGGCGGGGCGCAGACGGCTTCGCGCTGGGCTTCGTTGAGCGGGTCGATCAGGTACGAGACATCCATCCTGTCGATTGTAACGGGCCACAAGGGAAAACCGCCGCGTGGCGGCGGTTTTCCGGATGCATCGGTGTGGCTCAGCGCTTCGTCATGAAGCCGCCGGCGACCAGCAGTCCGCCGACCACGAGGCCGGCGAAACCGATCCACTGCGGGACACCCTTGTCCTGAGTGGCCGTGATCTTGGCCGAGCCGATCTGCACCAGCGTGTCGGTGTCCTGATAAAACGCATGGCCGGCGACAACCCAGATGCCGGCGACCACCAGAATGATGCCGACAACGATCAGTCCTGCGCGCATGGATATTCCCCTTCGTGAATGTGGATCGAGTATGCCGGGAATCGGTGTGCAGAAACCGTACAGGCATATTCCATTGGGGTGGCCATGCGGATCGCGGGCAAAAAAAGGCCCCGAAGGTTAGGGGGGAACCTTCGGGGCCGGGCGGACGCGAATACCCAGGGGAGAGGTTCGCGGCCGTGGCGGCTCAGGGAGGTGAGCCAGCCATGGATGCCGTTGCGTGCATCCGAAGACTTCGAACGTGGATTCCGGGGAAAGTTGCAGCGCCCGGGATCGAATTTACCGCCGGTTCATCCTGATGAAACATTAACGCGCAGACCCTTGTTTGCATTCCGTTTGCTGCCCTGGACACGGCATCCCCGGTTCAGTGAGCCTCGTCCCAGTTCGCACCGACGCCTACATCGACCAGCAGCGGTACCGCCAGTTCCGCGGCACCGGACATCCGTTCGACCACCCCTGCGCGCACCGCATCGACGGCATCCGCGCGCACCTCGAACACCAGTTCATCGTGCACCTGCATCAACATGTGGGTGTCATCGCGATCTTTCAGCCACGCCGCCACGGCGATCATCGCGCGCTTGATGATGTCCGCCGCGCTGCCCTGCATCGGTGCGTTCACCGCGGCGCGTTCGGCGCCCTGACGCAGGCCCTGGTTGCGGGAAGTGAGGTTTTCCAGATACAGCCGGCGCCCGAAGATGGTTTCCACGTAGCCATCGCGATGCGCCCGCTCGCGGGTGGCTTCCATGAACGCGCGCACGCCCGGGTAGCGCGAGAAATAACGGCCCATGTAGTCGCTGGCCTCGCCGCGGTCGACGCCGAGCTGGCGGGCCAGGCCGAACGCACTCATGCCGTACATCAGGCCGAAGTTGATCGCCTTGGCGGCGCGGCGCTGGTTGGTGCTGATCTGCTCCGGCGGCACGCCGAACACCTCCGCCGCGGTCGCGCGGTGCACGTCGCCGCCTTCGCGGAACGCACGCAGCAGGCCCTCGTCGCCGGACAGGTGCGCCATGATGCGCAGCTCGATCTGCGAGTAATCCGCCGCCAGCACCTTCCAGCCCGGCGGCGCGATGAAGGCCTGGCGGATGCGCCGACCCTCCTCGGTGCGTACCGGGATGTTCTGCAGGTTCGGGTCGGACGAGGAGATCCTGCCGGTGGCCACCGAACCCTGGTGATAGCTGGTGTGCACGCGTCCGGTACGCGGATTGACGATGCCGGACAACTTGTCGGTATAGGTGGAGCGCAGCTTGGCCAGGCTGCGATAGTCGAGGATCAGCCGTGGCAGTTCGTGCGTGTCGGCAATCGCCTCGAGCGCTTCCTCGTTGGTGGATGGCTGGCCGGTCGGGGTCTTCAGCTTCGCCTGCAGGCCCAGCTCGTCGAACAGCACCGCCTGCAGCTGCTTGGGCGAATCCAGGTTGAACTCGTGCCCGGCCACGGCATGGGCCTGCTGCTGCAGCTCCAGCATGCGCTTGCCCAGCTGCTGGCTCTGCCGGCGCAATACGTCGCCGTCGATCAGCACGCCACGTTGCTCCATCGCCGCCAGCACCGGCACCAGCGGGATCTCGATCTCCTCGTAGACCTTGCGCAGCGCCGGCGCGCTCTCCAGCTTCGGCCACAGCGCATGATGCAGGCGCAGGGTGATGTCGGCGTCTTCGGCGGCGTAACGGCAGGCGGTGTCCAGATCGACCTGCGAGAACGAGATCTGCTTCGCCCCCTTGCCGGCCACCTGCTCGTACTTGATCGTCTCGTAACCCAGGTATTTCTTCGCCAGCGAATCCATGTCGTGCCGCGTGGCGGTAGCGTTCCACACGTAGGACTCGAGCATCGAATCGTGCCGCAACCCCTGCACCACGATGCCGTAGAGCGACAGGATATTGATGTCGTACTTCGCGTGCTGGCCCAGCTTGGGTCGCGCCGGATCCTCGAAGATCGGCTTCAGCGCGTGCAGCACCGCATCGCGATCGAGCTGCTGCGGTGCGCCGGGATAGTCGTGGCCGAGCGGGATGTAGCAGGCTTTGCCCGGCTCGACCGCGAAGCTGATGCCGACGATGTCCGCGCGCATCGCGTCGATGCTGGTGGTCTCGGTATCGAATGCGATCAATGCGGCATGGCGCAGCTGCTCCAGCCAGGCCTCGAATGCCGGCTGGGTGGTGACCAGTTCGTACTCGCCGGGCGCGGAAAATTCGGGCGGGTTTGTGGGAGCGGCTTCAGCCGCGATGCTCTCTGGTGAATCCGGAGCAGAGGCATCGCGACTGAAGTCGCTCCCACTTGCGCTGGTGCCGGCATCGAGGTCCTTCAGCGCCGCCTTGAATTCGTAACGGCTGTACAGCGCACGCAGCTGTTCGGTGTCCGCCGCACGCTGGGTCAGATCGGTGGGAGCGACGTCGAGCGGCACATCGGTCTTGATCGTCACCAGTTCGCGCGACAGCGGCAGTCGCGGCAATGCCTCGCGCAGGCTCTCGCCGATCTTGCCGCCGATCTTGTCGGCGTTGGCGATCACCTCGTCCAGCGTGGGGTATTCGGCCAGCCACTTGGCGGCGGTCTTCGGGCCGCACTTCGGCACACCCGGCACGTTGTCGACGGTGTCGCCGGTGAGCGTCAGGAAGTCGATGATCTGATCCGGACGCACGCCGAATTTCTCGATCACGCCCGCGCGGTCCATGACGGTGTTGCTCATGGTGTTGATCAGGGTGACGTGCGGACCCACCAGCTGCGCCATGTCCTTGTCGCTGGTGGACACCAGGACCTCGATGCTGAGGGCCTGCGCCTGCATGGCCAGCGTGCCGATCACGTCGTCGGCCTCGACACCGGGCACGCGCAGGATCGGGAAGCCGAGTGCACCGACGATCGCCAGCATCGGTTCCACCTGGGCGCGCAGGTCGTCCGGCATCGGCGGGCGGTTCGCCTTGTACTGGTCATACAGCGCATCGCGGAAGGTCGGCCCCGGTGCGTCGCTGACAAAGGCCAGGTAATCCGGCTTCGCCTTCAGCGTGGCGCGCAGCATGTTGACCACCCCGAACAGGGCGCCGGTGGGTTCGCCCAGCGCATTGCTCAGCGGCGGCAGCGCGTGGAACGCGCGGTACAGGTAGGAAGAGCCGTCGATCAGGATGAGTTTGGGCATGGGGTGGGCTGGCCTATGCGAAGCAGGTCGCGCCGGAAGCTGTTTGCCGGCGGGACAAGGAAGAGTGAGGAAGTGTATGTCGATACACGACCGAATGATGACGCGGGGCTGCCGGCAGACAGACCCGGCCCTGCGGGTTGCCCTGTCGTGTCCGCCATGCGGCGGCGCGCAGCTTGACCATGCGATGAGCAAGGCCTGCGCTGCACATCACCGCCTGACAACCACGGCAGCGCAACGCGGCCTGCTTCGCACGGGTCAGCACACCCCGACCATTCTCGCATGCACGGCGAAACGTCGCGCTTCACGAAAGTCCGCCGAAGGCGCTGCTATGCTCAAATCCCCGATCGAGGTTGCTGCCATGAAAACCGCTGCCTTGCTGGCTGCCGCCAGCGTCCTGTTCGCTGCAAGCGTGTTCGCCCAGTCATCGTCACCGGCACCGGTGCCGCCGCCGCCCGGGATCAACGATCCGGGGGTCAAGGCGGTGGCGCCGCCAACGAAGTCGCCCGCCAAGGCGTCGCCGGCCGGCACTGCGAAGCCGAACCTGCAACCGCTGACCCTGCCGGCGATGAAGAGCGGCGATAGCCGACTGGGCAGGGATGCCTCGATACCGGACGTGCAGGTGCGCCAGCAAGGCGACAACAGCATCCAGGAATACAGCCGCAATGGCCGTGTCTACATGGTGGTGGTGACGCCGAAGAACGGTATCCAGCAAACCTACATGGTCGATCCCCAGGGGCGGCTGGTGGACGAGCACGGGCAGAAGCCGGTAGGTCCGGTGATGTACAAGATCCTGGAATGGGGCAAGAGCAAACCGCCCGCCGCGGAACCGGGCGAAGCGGAATCCGCCACGCCGGCGCCGGGCGACGGCAGCCACTGAGTTTCCCGTCGGGTGACCCGAGGGTTACCCGGCAGCGGACCCATCGGAGTCCCACTTTCAGCGAAGGGCGGCGCGATGCAACTGCGTGAAAGCTGGCTGCTGTTTGCCCTCGGCTCGGCGCTGTTCGCGGCGCTGACGGCGTTGTTCGGCAAGCTCGGCGTGGTCGGCATCAATTCCAACCTCGCTACCTTCATCCGCACCATCGTCATCCTGATCGTCACCGCGGGCATCCTCAGCCTGCGGCAGGAATGGGTCAAGCCGACCGGTCTGCCGTGGCACAGCTGGCTGTTCCTGGTGTTGTCCGGCATCGCCACCGGCCTGTCGTGGCTGTGCTACTACCGGGCGTTGCAACTGGGGCCGGTCAGCAAGGTGGCGCCGATCGACAAACTCAGCGTCGCACTGGCGATCGTGCTCGGCCTGGTGTTTCTCGGTGAGCGGCCGAGCTGGCCGCTGCTGATCGGCGGCATGCTGATCGTCGCCGGCGCGATGGTGATCGCCTTGTTCTGAGCGCCGGGTTCAGCGCGAATCGTCCAGTTCCGGGTAGTGCCGGAAGATGCCGTCCTCGTTGAACGCCAGCCGCCGCGGGGATCGCAGGTAGGCTCCGATGCGGGGACGCTCCGCCACCCGCGCGGCCAACGCACGCAAGCATGGCAATCCGGGCTCCAGGCGCTGCATCGCGCGAGGGAATGCATAGCCCAGCCCGACCATCAGCTGGAACAGCGAAAGATCGACATACGAATGTTCGCGCAGGGCATGGCGACCGCCGGCGCGCTCCAGCACCTGTTCGAAATAGCCCAGGAACCGGGGCAGGCGATGCTCCCGCCAATTCGCCGCCCGGCGGAACGCTTCGGTGCGCTGATCCGCGTAATACAGGCTGCTGGCGATCGGATGGTGGCAGTCGTGCACCTCGGCCACCAGATCACTGACGGTCAGTTGCAATTGATGCGCGTAGAGCCGCTGGCTTTCGCTGTCGGGCACCAGGTCGAGCGGCGGCCCGAGGTATTGCAGGATGTTCGCCACCTGCGCGATCACCCGTCGCCCGGCCTTGAGAAACGGCGGGGCGAACGGCAGGGCACCTTCATGGCTGCCGTCGAGAAAGCGCGCGATGGCGCCGTCTCCCTCGACACGGGCCACGTCCTCGTAGCTGGCGCCGACGTCCTCCAGTGCCAGTCGGACGAACTCGCCGCGGCCCTGAATGCCCGTCCAGTAATACAGCTGATAATGCATGGCAGCCTCCGGAGCGAAGAGGTCGATGCTGGAACGGAGCACCTCTACGGAGCGTGCAGGAGCGCACAGCGTGCTCCTGCAGGGTTGCACGCGCTCTCAGTGGCGGAAGTGGCGCATGCCGGTGAACACCATCGCGATGTCGTGCTCGTCGGCGGCGGCGATCACCTCGGCGTCGCGCATCGAGCCGCCCGGCTGGATCACCGCGCGGATGCCGGCGTCGGCGGCGGCGTCGATGCCGTCGCGGAACGGGAAGAACGCATCGGAGGCCATCACCGAACCGCGCACCTCGAGCTTCTCGTCGGCCGCCTTGATGCCGGCGATGCGTGCGCTGTAGATGCGGCTCATCTGGCCGGCGCCGATGCCGATGGTCTGGCGGTTCTTCGCGTAGACGATGGCGTTCGACTTGACGAACTTGGCCACCTTCCAGGCGAAGATCAGGTCGTGCACTTCCGCTTCGCTCGGCGCACGCCGGGTGACCACCTTGAGGTCCGCCGCGTCGATCATGCCGAGGTCGGCGGTCTGGATCAGCAGACCCGAGCCGACCCGCTTCGAGTGGTTGCCGGGATGGGCGTGCAGCAGCTCGCCCTCCGTCGGCAGCGGAATGACCAGCACGCGCACGTTGCCCTTTTTCAGGAAGGCTTTCAGCGCGTCATCGGCATAGGCCGGCGCCAGCACCACCTCGACAAACTGGCGTTCGACGATCGCGCGCGCGGTGGCGCCGTCGACCTCGCGGTTGAATGCGATGATGCCGCCGAACGCCGAGGTGGGATCGGTCTGGTAGGCGAGGTCGTAGGCGCGGCCGATGCCCTCCAGGCTCACCGCGACACCGCACGGGTTGGCGTGCTTGACGATCACGCAGGCCGGCTTGCTGAAGCTGCGCACGCATTCCCAGGCCGCATCGGCATCGGCGATGTTGTTGAACGACAACTCCTTGCCCTGCAACTGGCGGAAGGTGGCGAGCGTCCCCGGCGCCGGATGAAGGTCGCGATAGAACGCTGCCTGCTGATGCGGGTTCTCGCCGTAGCGCAGGTCCATCAGCTTGACGAAGCGGCTGTTGACCTGGGCCGGGAAGGCGGCGTGGCCGGCGATCGCGTCCTGCGTCGGGTTGAGCTGCAGGCCCGACAGGTAGTCGCTGATCGCGCCGTCGTAGTTGGACACGTTGTTGAATGCGGCGACGGCGAGCCTGAAACGGGTGGCCCGGCCGAGGCCGCCCTGGCTCTCGATCTCGGCCAGCGCGTCGTCGTATTGGTCGGGCGAGGTCAGCACGCCCACGTCGTTCCAGTTCTTCGCGGCCGAACGCAGCATCGCCGGCCCGCCGATATCGATGTTCTCGATGGCCTGCTCCAGCGTGCAATCCGCCCTGGCCACGGTGCTCTCGAACGGATACAGGTTCAGCACAAGCAGGTCGATCGGCGCGATGCCGAGTTCGGCCATCACCGCGTCATCGGTGCCGCGTCGGCCGAGCAGGCCGCCATGCACTTTCGGGTGCAGCGTCTTGACCCGACCGTCCATGATCTCGGGAAAGCCGGTGACGTCGCTGACCTCGATGACCGCGATACCGGCCTCGCGCAGCGCCTTCGCACTGCCGCCGGTGGACAGCAGTTCCACGCCGGCCGCGGCGAGGCGTCGGCCCAGATCGATCAGTCCGGTCTTGTCGGAGACGCTGAGCAGGGCGCGACGAATCGGGACGAGCTGGGGGGAGGGCATGGCGGGTTTCCAGGAGGGGAAAGCCGCTCATTATAGCCGTCTGGATGATCGGCTGTTTTCGCGGGAGTTACAGCAGGCCGTGGGCGGCCAGCTTCTTGCGCAGGGTGGCGCGGTTGATACCCAGCGCGCTGGCTGCGCGGCTCTGGTTGCCGTCATGGAACGCCAGCACCTCGCGCAGCAACGGAACCTCGACCTCTCGAAGCACGAGAGCATGCAGTCCCTCGGCACATTCGGTATCGCCGATGTCGGCCAGGTAGCGGCGTACCGTGCGGCTGACGCACTCGCTCAATGCACTTTGCGAGCCTGCACTTTGCGACGAGGTCTGTGTTGCGGCCCCGGCAGCAGGCAGTCTTACGGCATTCACGGGCATCTCCCCTCACGTACGAAGCGACGGCTGCATGGGCCGCGGATTGTGGTTATGACTGGTGTTGAAGTTCGCGGCGGGTTTCGAATGCCGGTCGGCACTCTGCGCGAGGGTCGAGTCTACCCGTGCGCGGGGATAATTTTAAGTGCTAATCGAAGCCGAACTCGAACGCGACAGCCTTGTCGCCGGGATCCTCGACCTCCAGCAGCAGTACGGCACTGGCTCCCGGGGCCAGGCCGCGCTGAAGAATCGCCCTGTCGTCGAGATACTCGCGCGGCTGCAGCCGGCGCATGGCCACGCGCTGGCCCCGGGCGTTGGACAAGGTGATGGTCAATACCGGATACGGCTGCGCGAAAGCCGCGTCGTTGCGCACGCTGGCGCTGATCATCAGTGCTCCGGGTACGCTGGGGTGGGCCTGCACGTTGCTGGCGATCAGGTGCAGTTGCTGCGGAGCAGCGACCAGCGGCAGTTCGCAGCCGAGCACGCTGCAGCTGCTGCGCAGCCAGCCGCCGACGGTGGGGTTGCGCAGCAAGGGGTCACGCTCGGCCCAGGCCAGCTGCGCCACCAGCGACAGGGTCAACAGGGTGCAGGCAATGACCCAGGGCCACTGGCGCATCCCGGAAGAACGTGCGCGGGATGGACGTGCGCTGTGCCTGGGATGCCTGGGTTGGCGGCGCGCCCGCGGCTCGCGGGCAAAACGGGGCGCAAACACCAGCTGGGTGAAGTCCTCGGTTGCCGGCGCGGCGGCGACGACCGCCTCTTCCCCGATCACCGCCGGTGGCTCGGTCCGCGGGCGATAGACCACCAGGTCGACGCAGGGCGGTTCGAGCGCGGGCTCGTTCACCGGCAGCTCGACGAACGGTTCGGGCGGCAGCTGTTCGGTGAGGGTGGCGACGCTGTCGAAGCCGGCTCCGCAGTGACCGCACACCACATGGCCGTGCGCCTGCGCAAAGGTGTGCACATCCAGCGAATAGACCGACAGGCATTCGGGGCATTGGGTATACATGCAGGCCGCTTCGATCAATACCGCGCAAGCTTAGCAGGATGACCAGGGTCGCCTGCATGGGTCATGCATCGCGACGATCCGGTTGACCGGTATCGTCGCGCGGCTCAGGAGCGGCGGCGACCGCTGATGCGGACCCAGTCATCGCGCGTGTCCACGCGCAGCTCCTCGAACCATTCGGCGTAACGCTGCAGCAGTTCGTCCTGTTGGCCGAGCAGGATGCCTGAGATCGCAAACGGTGCTCCCGCTCTGGCGGCTGCGGCAAACGTGGGGGCAAGTTCACCGAGCGGTCCGGCGAGGATGTTGGCGATGAAGACGTCGGCCGGCGATATGCATGGATGCACAAGTGCCGCGGGCGCAGGATGCGCAGGAGTGGCCGCGGTGGCAAAATCCTGCGGCAGGAACAACGTCAGTCGCTCGGCCACGCCATTGCGCTCGGCGTTGTCGGCCGACGCGATGAGTGCCTGCGGGTCATTGTCGACACCCACCGCGCTGGCGGCGCCCAGCTTCAGCGCGGCGATTGCCAGGATGCCCGAGCCGCAACCGAAGTCGGTCAGCGTCTTGCCATGGAGCTCGAGGCCGTCGAGCCACTCCAGACACAGCGCGGTGGTCGGATGGGTGCCGCTGCCGAACGCGAGGCCGGGGTCGAGCCGCACCACCACCAGTTCCTCGTCGCCACTCTCGTTGTGCGTGGGCGGCTCGATGTTCCATGGATAGATCCACAGGCGCCGGCCGAACGGCATCGGCTTGAACTGGTCCATCCAGGCGCGTTCCCAATCCTGGTCGGCAACCTCGTGAAACTGCAGGTGCGCCGGCTCCAGCCATGGCAGCAATTCGCCCAGCGCTTCGACGAGTCCGCGACGATCGGCGTGCTCATCGAACAGTGCGTTCAGGGTGATCGTGGGCCACAGCGGCAGCTCGCCCACGCCGGGCTCGAAGATGGCCTGTTCGTCCGGTGTCTCCGCATCGGCATCGCGCAGCGTGATCGACAGCGCGCCGAGATCCCCGAGCGCTTCTTCGGCGCCGGGCTGCTGGTCGATGCGCACGGTAAGGGAAAGTTCGAGCCAGGGCATGGGAAGTCCATGGATAAGTTGAGCAGGGCGATGCCCGCCGCATGCCGAGAGCAGGCGGCGGGGTTCGCCATGGTGCCGGTCCAGTGCTCCGATCAATGATCGGCGGGCGGATGACCTTTCTGTTCCGCCATCCGCTTTTCCAGATAGTGGATGTTCTGGCCGCCCTGCTGGAAACCGACGTCGGCCATGATCCGCTGTTGCAGCGGGATGTTGCACTTCACGCCCTCGATCACCGTTTCGGCCAGCGCCAGGCGCATGCGCGCGATCGCGGTTTCGCGGTCGGGGCCGTGCACGATCAGTTTGCCGATCATCGAGTCGTAGTTGGGCGGAATCTTGTAACCGTCGTACAGGTGCGTGTCGACGCGCACGCCGGGGCCACCGGGGGCCTCGAAACGCTTCACCGTTCCCGGCGACGGCATGAAGCTGTCGGGATCCTCGGCGTTGATGCGGCATTCGATGGCGTGGCCATGGAACGTCACGTCGTCCTGCGTGATCGTCAGCTTCTCGCCACCGGCGATCAGCAGCTGTTCGCGCACCAGGTCGACGCCGGTGATCAACTCGGTCACCGGATGCTCGACCTGAATGCGGGTGTTCATCTCGATGAAGTAGAAATGGCCGTTCTCGTACAGGAACTCGAACGTGCCGGCGCCGCGATAGCCGATGCGCAGGCAGGCGTCGACGCAGACCTTGCCGATCCGCGCGCGCTGTTCGGGCGTGATGCCGGGCGCCGGTGCCTCCTCGACCACCTTCTGGTGGCGACGCTGCATCGAGCAGTCGCGCTCGCCCAGGTGGATCGCGCCGCCCTGGCCATCGGCCAGCACCTGGATCTCCACGTGGCGCGGATTTTCCAGGAACTTCTCCATGTACACCTGATCGTTGCCGAAGGCGGCCTTGGCTTCCTGCTTGGTCATCGTGATGGCGTTGGCCAGGTGTGCCTCGGTGCGCACCACGCGCATGCCACGGCCGCCGCCGCCGCCGGCGGCCTTGATGATCACCGGGTAGCCGATCTCGCGGGCGATGCGGATGTTCTCGTCGGTCTCCTCGCCCAGCGGGCCGCCGGAGCCGGGCACGCAGGGCACGCCCGCGGCCTTCATGGCGCGGATCGCCTCCACCTTGTCGCCCATCAGCCGGATCACCTCGGCGGTCGGGCCGATGAAGATGAAGCCGGACTGCTCGACCTGCTCGGCGAAATCGGCGCGCTCGGACAGGAAACCGTAACCCGGATGGATCGCCTGGGCATCGGTGATTTCCGCCGCGGCGATGATGCGCGGAATATTGAGATAGCTGTCGACCGACGGCCCCGGTCCGATGCATACCGACTCGTCGGCGAGACCGACGTGCTTGAGGTTGCTGTCGATGGTGGAATGCACCGCCACGGTCTTGATGCCCAGACTGTGGCAGGCGCGCAGGATACGCAGCGCAATTTCGCCGCGATTGGCGATGACGACCTTCTCGAGCATCCGGGCGGCCTCAGGCAATCACGAACATGGGTTCGTCGAATTCCACCGGTTGGCCGTTCTCGACCAGGATCGCCTGCACGGTGCCGGCCACGTCGGCCTCGATCTGGTTGAACATCTTCATCGCCTCGATGATGCCCAGTGTTTCGCCGGCCTTGACCTGCTGGCCGACCTTGACGAAGGCCGGCGTGCCCGGGCTGGCCGACGCGTAGAACGTGCCGACCATCGGCGCCTTCACCACATGGCCGGCGGGCAAGGCATCGGCTGCCGGGACTTCGACCGCCGCGGCGACGGGTGCCGCGACCGGTGCGGGTGCCGCGGCCACGGCGACGGGTGCGGCGACCGGCGCGGTGTTCTTGGGCACGCGCGACAGGCGAACCACTTCCTCGCCTTCCTTGATTTCCAGTTCGGCGAGGTTGGATTCCTCGAGCAGGTCGATCAGTTTCTTGATTTTGCGCAAATCCATAGGATCAGCCTTTGGTCAGTCATGCCACCGGGGTGGCTGGAAGGGAATGAGGTCGGCCTCGCGGCCGGGAGTTCGCGTTATGCCGCGCCGGATGCCGGTACCTGCAGCCGCCGGATGGCGGCATCCAGCGCCAGGCCATAGCTGTCGCTGCCGAAGCCGCAGATCACTCCGATGGCGAGATCGGACAGATAGGAGTGATGGCGGAAGGACTCGCGGGCGTACACATTGGACAAATGCACTTCGATGAACGGGATCGCCACGGCGGCGAACGCGTCGCGCAACGCAATACTGGTGTGGGTGAATGCGCCGGCATTGCACAGGATCAGCGCGGTCTGGTCGTCCCGGGCCTGGTGAATGCGGCCGATCAGTTCGTGCTCGGCATTGGACTGGAACCACTGCAGTTCATGTCCGGCCGACAGCGCGTGTTCGGCCAGTCGCTGGTTGATATCGGCCAGCGTTTCGCGACCGTAGATCTGCGGCTCGCGTGCACCCAGCAAGTTGAGGTTGGGTCCATGCAGGACCAGGATCTTCGCCACGAAACCGTCCCGCTTGCGTCCGGAGACCCGGAATCGGCGCAGTGTGCGCGCAGTCGGGAATGTTGTCCAGTTCACCGCAGATCGGCGATGTTTGGCGGAGAAGTACGGGATTCCCGTGCGGAAGCGTATGTCGACCCTTGTTCAGCGCTGCCCTGTCGCAGGTGCCAGCCACCGATCCAGCCGGGAGGTGGACAAAGAACCTCTATGTGTCGCCAGAATGCGCCCATCGCCGTCGATAAGCACGCTATATGGCAGTATCTGGTCTTCATCGCCCAATTTTTCCGAGCTGCTGGGTGACGCCAATTGACCTACTAACATCGGGTAACTTACCGGATGTGCGGCCAGAAATGCCCTGACGCGATCAGGTTCATCCATGGCAATACCGACGACGATCGCCCCTTTTTCGCCGAACTTTTTCTGCGCCTGGTTCAATGTCGGCATCTCGTCCAGGCACGGGCCGCACCAGCTTGCCCAGAAATTCAGCAGCAGGCGCTGGCCCCGATAGTCGCTGAGCGAGTGCAGCTTGCCGTCGAGGTCGGGCAGGGTGAGCGCGGGTACGGCATGACCGATGAGCGCGGAATCGGTGCCGTCCTCCATCGACAGCGCCGGTTGGCGGCGATGTTCGGCGATGCCGCCGATGCCGGCGGCCAGCACGGCCAGGCCCAGGATCAGCCAGTTGCCGCGACCGAGCATCAGCGCGCCGCTTCCGTCAGCGCCTGCTCGACCATCGAGGTGCTGAGTACCGTCGACAGCTGTCTGCCGGGGCCGCCGTCTTTGGGGAACACCACGTACAGGGGGACGCCGGGCGAGTGATATTGCTGCAGGAACGCGCTGATGGTCGGATTGACGTCGGTCCAGTCTCCTTTCATGTAGACCGCACCAGTGCGTTCGAGCAGGTCGCGGAATGCCTGCGTGTCGAGCACGGCATGTTCGTTGGCCTTGCAGGTGACGCACCAGTCGGCGGTCATGTCGACAAACACCGGGGTGCCGGCCGCGCGCAAGCTGGCGAGTCTTGCCGGACTGTAGGCGATCACGCCGTCCTCGGCCGGGGTGGCGGCGGAGGAGCGCGGTATGTGGGTGAGCAGGTACATCGGCGCCAGCGTGGCCGCGGCGAGGACGGCGACCAGTGCGCGACTGGCGAGCCCACGCGAGCGGCTGCGCTCGAACCACCACAAGGTCATCGCCAGCAGCACCATCGCCACCAGCACCAGGCCCACCGCGTCGGCGCCACGCTGGTTCGCCAGTACCCAGACCAGCCAGGCGGCGGTCAGGTACATCGGGAACGCCAGCACCTGCTTCAGCGTCTCCATCCAGCGCCCGGGCCGCGGCAGCAGGCGCGCCAGCGCGGGCACGAAGCCGATCAGCAGGAACGGCAACGCCAGCCCGAGGCCCAGCGCCAGGAACACCAGCAGCGCCGCCAGCGTCGGTGCGGCAAACGCATAAGCCAGTGCGCTGCCCATGAACGGCGCGCTGCAGGGGCTGGCCACCACGACGGCAAGCACCCCGGTGAAGAAATCGCCGGCGGGACCCGAGCGCATGGCCAGGCCGGCACCGGTATTGCCCAGGGAGGCGCCGAACTGCACCACGCCCGACATCGACAGTCCCACCGCCAGCATCACGCAGGCCAGGACGGCCACCACGAGCGGCTGTTGCAGCTGGGTGCCCCAGCCCAGTGCATGACCGGCCGTGCGCAACGCGAGGAGGCCCATGCCGAGTGCGGCGAAACTGCTCAGGACACCGGCGCTGTAGAGCAGCGCGTGCCGTCGGGCGGAGGCGTGGCTTTCGCGGCTCTCCAGCACGCTGACCGCCTTGATCGACAGCACCGGCAGCACGCATGGCATCAGGTTCAGCACCAGTCCCCCGCCCAGCGCGAGCAGCAGCGCGACCAGCAGGCTCGCCTGCAACGGGGCCGGAGTGGCTTCGGCGGGCGGCAGTTCGGGCGGCGTGGAGGCGGCACTGCCGCCGAGATCCACGCTCACCGTGCGGTTCATCAGCGGATAGCACAAGCCACCTTCCTGGCAACCCTGGAAACTGGCCTCGAGAGTCAGCCGGGTGCGGCCGGCCAGCTCACCCTCGATCGTGACGGGGAGCTCGACCTGGTTGAAATATACGGTGACGTCGCCGTAGTGCTCGTCGTGATGCGTGGTGCCGGCCGGCCACACGGGTTTCAGTCGGAGGCCGGCCCCGTCGCCGAGTTTCAACGTGGTCCGATCGCGGTACAGGTAATAGCCCTTCGGCATCGTCCAGCGCAGCAGCAACCGATGCGGCTCCTGCGCCAGCGCATCGAATCGGAAGGCTTGCTCCGCGGGCAGCGGCGCGGCATTCAGGCCGCCCGATGCATCGCTCGGGCTGCTGCCGAGCCGGCTGAGCGCGGCACCCAGCGGATTGCCGCTGGCCGCCGCCGGGGCGATGCCCGGAGCCGACGGCAGCGCAAGGTCGAGTTGCTCGGTATGCGGGGGGTAGCAGATCTTCGGGTCGACTTCATGGCAGCCCTGGTACTGCACGCTCAGGCGCAGCCGGCTCGTGCCGGCGGCCAGCGTATACGGCAGCACGGCGTCGATGCCGTGGTGGTAGGTCTCTACATCGCCAAGATATTCGTCGTGATGCTTCTCGCCGTCCGGCAGCCGCGCCTGGCCCAGCGTCACGCCATCGCCGGCCTTGAATTTCATGCGGCCGCGATACAGGTAGTAGTCCGGCGCGATGGTCCAGTGCAGCTTCAGCAGGCCCGGCGTGCCCGCATCCGCCTGCAGCCGGTAGGCTTCGGTCACCGGCAGCAGGTCGTCGGTGCCCTGCGCGAACAACGGCGATGCCGCGAGCAGCAAGCCCAGCCAGACCAGCAGACGCGTGGCGCCTCGACCCGCAACTAACAGTCGCATCACGACTCCAGAAAAAGTGCGAGCCCGCATTATGGCCCACCCGCCGCGTCGGGAGCTTTCGTCAGCCTGTGGCGTTCGCGCGCACCCACTCCAGATAGGCGGCATGGCCACGTTCCACCGGAACCGCGATCAACTCCGGCAGGTCGTAGGGGTGCAGCTCCAGCAGGCGCGCCGTGAGCGCCTCGAACCGGGCGACGGTGGTCTTGATCAGCAACAGGGCCTCGCTGTCGGTGGTCACCGCGCCGTCCCAGCGATAGGTGGAGGTGATGCCGGGCAAGTGGTTGACGCAGGCCGCCAGGCGCTCCCGCACCAGCGCTTCGGCGATACGCTGCGCGCTGACCGCATCGGGGCAGCTGCAGTAACAGAGCAGGACGGTGGGGGGAGTCGGCATGGGCGGCGGCAGGAAGAAAAGTGCGCGATGTGATCGGGACGGGTCGATTTGCATGTTGGCCCTTGAAAGGCCGCCCGGTCTACCCAATTAGCTTGGGGTCCCCGGTTCAAAGTACTTGCAGCGGGGCGCTGCGGCGCTAAAATTGGCACTCATTTGCACCGAGTGCTAACAAGATAGCCGGTCCCGGTCTTGAAAGCCTTGTCCCACCTCAATCGACAGTTGGAGTCATCCATGAGCACACTGCGTCCGTTGCATGATCGCGTCATCGTCAAGCGTCTCGAAGAAGAGCGCGTTTCCGCCGGCGGCATCGTCATTCCCGACAGCGCCACCGAAAAGCCCACCCGCGGCAAGGTCGTCGCCGCCGGCACCGGTCTGATCATGAGCGACGGCAAGGTGCGCCCGATGTCGCTGAAGGCCGGTGACACCGTGTTGTTCGGCAAGTACGCCGGCCAGGAAATCAAGATCGACGGCGAAGATCTGGTGTTCCTGAAGGAAGACGACATCGTGGCTGTTATCGAAGGCTGATCAAGCAGGAAACATGCGGAGAAGCGAGAAAAGAGTAGAGCGCGTCAACCGCGCAGCCTCGGATCTCCTGCTCCTGCTGTTCCCTCGTTTCTCACTCCTATTCCCTCATTTCTAAAGGTTCAAGAAAATGGCAGCTAAAGAAGTACGTTTCGGCGAAGACGCCCGCGCCCGCATGCTGAAAGGCGTCAACACCCTGGCCAACGCGGTCAAGGTCACGCTCGGCCCGAAGGGTCGCAATGTCGTGCTCGAGAAGAGCTTCGGCGCCCCCACGATCACCAAGGACGGCGTGTCCGTCGCCAAGGAGATCGAGCTGGCCGACAAGTACGAGAACCTCGGCGCGCAGATCGTCAAGGAAGCCGCGTCCAAGACGTCCGACGTCGCCGGTGACGGCACCACCACCGCCACCGTGCTGGCCCAGGCGTTCATCCAGGAAGGCCTCAAGGCCGTCGCTGCGGGCATGAACCCGATGGACCTGAAGCGCGGCATCGACAAGGCGGTGATCGCCGCCGTCGGCGAGCTGAAGAAGCTGTCCAACCCGACCGCGAACGACAAGGAAATCGCCCAGGTCGGCACGATCTCGGCCAACTCCGACACCAACATCGGCGACATCATCGCCACCGCGATGAAGAAAGTCGGCAAGGAAGGCGTGATCACGGTCGAGGAAGGTTCGGGCCTGGAGAACGAGCTGGACGTGGTCGAGGGCATGCAGTTCGATCGCGGCTACCTGTCGCCGTACTTCATCAACAACCAGACCTCGCAGCAGGTCGAGATGGACGACCCGTACATCCTGATCCACGACAAGAAAGTGTCGAACGTGCGCGAGCTGCTGCCGGTGCTGGAAGCCGTCGCCAAGGCCGGCAAGCCGCTGCTGATCGTCGCCGAGGAAGTCGAGGGCGAGGCGCTGGCCACGCTGGTGGTCAACACCATCCGTGGCATCGTCAAGGTCGCCGCCGTCAAGGCGCCGGGCTTCGGTGACCGTCGCAAGGCGATCCTGGAAGACATCGCGGTGCTGACCAACGGCCAGGTCGTGTCCGAGGAAGTCGGCCTGTCGCTGGAGAAGACCACGATCGCCGACCTGGGTCGCGCCAAGCGCATCGTCATCACCAAGGAAAACACCACGATCATCGACGGTGCCGGCGAAGCGGAGAAGATCCAGTCGCGCATCGGCCAGATCAAGGCGCAGATCGAGGAGACCTCGTCCGACTATGACCGCGAGAAGCTGCAGGAGCGCGTGGCCAAGCTGGCCGGCGGTGTTGCCGTGATCAAGGTCGGTGCCGGCACCGAGATCGAGATGAAGGAAAAGAAGGCCCGCGTCGAAGACGCCCTGCACGCCACGCGCGCAGCGGTCGAGGAAGGCGTGGTTCCGGGCGGCGGCGTCGCGCTGATCCGCGCGCTGAAGGCGGTGGTCGGCCTGAAGGGTGACAACACCGATCAGGACCTGGGCATCGCGATCACCCGTCGTGCGCTGGAAGCGCCGCTGCGTGCGATCGTCTCCAACGCCGGCGAAGAGCCGTCGGTCATCGTCAACCGCGTCAAGGAAGGCACCGGCAACTTCGGCTACAACGCCGCCACCGGCGAGTTCGGCGACATGGTCGAGATGGGCATCCTGGACCCGACCAAGGTCACCCGCACCGCGCTGCAGCACGCTGCATCGGTTGCCGGTCTGGCGATCACCACCGAGGCGATCGTTGTCGAGCTGCCGAAGAAGGACGAAGGCCACGGCCATGGCGGCGGTGGCATGGGCGGCGGCATGGGCGGCATGGGCGGCATGGACTTCTAAGTCCCGCTTTCCAGATTGCACCAGTCAGGAAAAACCCCGCCTTGAGCGGGGTTTTTCTTTGCGGGAACTTGCCGATCGGGCGACCGAAAACGGGTCGGCAAGGACAAGCGCGGTCACCTCGCGTGGGGACTTCCGGTGGGATGGCAGACCTCGGCATCGATTCCATCCCTTCAGACGGGCGGCAAAAAAAACCGGCCCCGGGAGAGGGTTTCCCGGAGCCGGCTGTGCGCGCTATGGACTCAATGGCCGTGTGCGTCGACGTCTGCATTCACCCTGGCATCGGCTTCGACGGATGGTCCGCTCGTGGCATGGCTGACCATCTTCCCGCTTCTGCGTGCCGCATGTTCGCCGCTACGTGCCGCCGACCGGGCGTTGCGGCGAGCCCGATGGCTGACGGCGTGGCCGATCTCGCTGGCGCGGCGGCCTGCCGCGCCCGCATCCAGGGTGCCAGCGGTGCGAACTTGGGCTGCGGTGTTGCCGTGTGCGTCGACGGCTGCACGACCCCGATCGGCGGTCTTGCGGGTCAGGTCCGTCGCGTGGCGAGCGGTACGATGCAGGGTCTGGCCGGTCCGGGCGCCGGCCTGATCCAGCGTATGCGCGACCGGTGGTACCGCCACGCCCGCGTTCACGCCGGCGCCCACCTGGGCAGCACCGCCGAGATTGACCTGGGCGAACGCGGGGGCGGTCAGCATGCAGGCACCGGCGATATAAACAGCAAACAGAGTCTTGCGCATCAATGTGACCTCCAATCGGGGATGTGGGCCCCACCCTGGACGTGATGCCCCCACTGTCACGTGAACAGCGGGTCTCGGCTTAAGCGGGCAGACAGCTCGCTGAATTCAGGTTCAGGTGAATCGGGATCGATCCCGGTCTCGCCGGACGGCGGCACCCACGCACGTGGGATCGGCCGGATTCGCCCGAGCGGGCGAAGGGGCCCGAATGAACTGCGTCCGCCCGGGCCTAACGCGAGTGCGGGACCACCGCCGATGGACTGGCCGGGGCCTCGCCGCCGCGAGCCAAATCGGCCGCGGGAACCGCTGGCGTGTTCGGCAGCAACTTGTCCAGCTTGTTGCTCAGGCGCAGCTGGTCGACGCTGGCCATGGCCAGGTCGAGCTGTTGCTGTGCGCTGCCTTCGGTCGGGGGCGGTGCGCCCGGGGCTTCGGTGAGGGCGGCCAGCGAGGGGCCGACCAGTTGGGTCAGTGCGTAATACGGATCGTTGTGGATGCCGGCCTGCGCCAGCAACTTGCCGGGCAGCAGCCATGAGGCGGTATCCAGGTGGACCGGTTTGGCCAGGGGGTGCTGCGGGTCGACCAGCAGCCAGGTGCCAGCCTGGCTCAGCATGTCGCCGCCGTCGACGAAGCCGGCGATGTGATAGCTGTTGCTCAGCGCTGGCAGGTGATCGCCGTAGAACAGCACCAGACTGGGTCGCTTGCGCTGGGCCAGCCACTTCACCAGCCGGCCGAGTTCGGCGTCCGCATGGCCGATGTGATAGAGGTAGGTCTGCAGCTCCAGCTTGTCCCGGCCGGTGATGCCATCGGGCACCGGGATCGCATCGCGCTCGGCCGTGTTGGCCGGTTCGACGTCGTACGGGCCGTGTGCCTCGATACTGATGGCGAACAGGAACTGCGGCGGCCCCGAGTCCTTCAGCTGGGTCATGATTTCGTCGGTCATCGCGCTGTCGGCCATGTACTTGCCGTCTTTCGCGGCATCGGCGGGGAAAGCCGATTGCGACACGAAGCGATCGAAGCCGAGCGCCTTGAATGCGGTGGTGCGGTTCCAGAACGACGGATCGTTGCCATGCAGCGCCATCGTCGTGTAGCCATGCGCACTCAGCACACGCACCAGGCTCGGCAATGCCTTGTGACTCATCTGCAGGTAGGGGAACTGCAGGTTGTCGAAGTAGCGCAGCGACAACCCGCTGAGCACCTCGAATTCGGTGCGGATGGTGCCGCCGCCGAAGGTCGGGACGTGCAGCTCGCCGCTGATGCCGTGGGCAGCCAGCCGGCGCAGGTTCGGCAGGAAGTTGCTGTGCTCGTAGCCGCGCATGATGGTCGGATCGAACAGCGATTCGCTCTGCACCACCACGATATCGGGTGCTTCGGTGGCTGCCGTCGGCTCCTGCATCGATTGCAGCAAGGCGGGCTTCGACTGCTCGATCAGCTTCACCGCGGCAGCGCGGTCGGGCTTGTGCTGGCTGCCGCCATATTGCAGGTGGAACAGCATCAGCGAACTGATCAGGCCCGAATGCACGGTCGTCACGGACGCCGACCACGGCTCCAGCCAGAGCACCCTGGCGTTGTAGATCTTCCCCCACGCGGACACGCTGGCCAGCATGCTGAGCAGGGTCAGCGCCAGTATGCCGCCAGCGGCCAGCCGCTTGCGGCGATGCCGCCGGAACAGCGGCGGCTCGAACCGCCAGGCCATGACCACCAGCGCCAGCGCCCCGAGCAGGGCCAGATACGGCCAGGGGCTGTGCGGCAGATAACCCGCCAGCACATGCATGCCGCCCTTGCGCAACTGGCCGATCATGCGGAAGTCGTCCGGCAGCAGGGGCGTGCCGAGGTTGGCCACCTTGAGCAGGTTGACGCCGTACACCAGCCCTTCCAGCACGAAGGCCAGTCCGAACGACAGCAACGGGCGATTGCTCAGCGCCAGCAGCACGCCGGCCAGCAGCAGGCCTGGCAGTGCATTGGCCAGCGGGAATCGTGGCTGGTCGAACAGGCGCAGCGGAGCCACGCCGATCCCGCCATCGAGCAGGCCGGTCAGCAGCACGAACGCCAGCACCAGTGCCACCAGCAAGCCGATGCGCGGCAGCAGTACACGCCAGCGGGAAGGTGGGTTCGGGAAATTCTGGGGCATGCCAGTCCTGTGCTTGCTGTCATGGTATGGACAAACAAATGTAATCGGGCCTAGATGAACGGCAAGTAGGCATCCGGCGGGCGGTACTTTCGACGCTGAGTCCCGAGCCCGTGCGCAGTCAGACAACGCGCCGGCGCGTCAGGAGTGCACAGGGCCGGTCACGTGCGTTCCGGTCGGCAGGTGACACTGACTACGGCACAATGGACCGATGTCCCTGCATGAATCCCCCGCGCTGCGTGCACTGATCGACGATCGCTACGGCGATCTGGTGGCCCGTTGCCGGGCGGCGGGAGTGCCGCTGCACGACGATGCCGGTGTCGCCGAACGGATCCGGCGCACGGTGCTGGCCAGCGATTTCGCGTTCGACGTGTGGTGCCGCCAGCCACAGTTGCTGGCGCCGCAGGGGCTGGAGCGCTTGCGCTCGAGTGCCGATGCCAGCGCGCGCATCGATGCCTTGAAGCTGCCCGATGACGAAGCCGGCTGCATGGTCGCCCTGCGTCGCTTCCGCCATGCCGAGGCGTTGCGGCTGGTGTTCCGCGACGTCAACGGGCTGGACGAGCTGCCGGAAACCCTCTCCGCCACCAGCGTGCTCTACGAATCATTGCTCGGCGTGGCGCTGGACTGGTCCGAGCGGGCGCTGGCCCTGCGCTATGGCCACAGCCGCAGCCACGACGGCGTGCGCCAGCGGCTGCTGGTGATCGCCTTCGGCAAGCTCGGCGGCGGTGAGCTGAACTTCTCCTCCGATATCGATCTGGTGTTCGCCTACCCGCAAGGCGGGCAGACCGACGGCGCGCGTTCGCTGGACAACAGCGAGTACTTCGTGCGGCTGGGTCGCCAACTGGTGCGGCTGTTGCACGAGCCGACCATGGACGGCATCTGTGCCCGGGTCGACATGCGCCTGCGCCCGTTCGGCAACGCCGGGCGGCTGGCGCTGTCGTTCGCCGCGATGGAGCAGTACTACCAGAGCGAGGGACGCGATTGGGAACGCTATGCCTGGATCAAGGCGCGACCGGTAGCCGGCGATCGCGCCGACGGCAAGCAACTGCAGGAGCTGCTGCGGCCGTTCGTCTATCGTAAGTATCTCGACTACACCGCGTTCGCGGGATTGCGCGAGATGAAGGCGCTGATCGATGCCGAGGTCGCGCGCAAGGACCTGGCCGACAACCTCAAGCTCGGCCCCGGCGGTATCCGCGAGATCGAGTTCATCGTGCAGCTGGCGCAGCTGATCCGTGGCGGACGCGAACCCAGCCTGCGCGTGCGCGGCCTGTTGCCGGCGCTGACCGCGTGCGAGGCGCGCGGTCACATCCCGGCCACGCGGGCACGCATGCTGCGCGAGGCCTACATGCTGCTGCGCCGGGTCGAGAACCGGGTGCAGATGTTGCGCGATGCGCAGACGCACGACATCCCCGATGATGCGCTCAGTCGCGAGCGCATCGCGCTGAGCCTGGACTATCCGGACTGGGACACGCTGAACCAGGCGCTGGCCAGGCATCGCGCCATCGTCAGCGAGGAGTTTGCCGCGGTGCTGATGCCGCAGGATGGCCAGGCGGTGGGCGTGCCGGCGGCCGACGTGCGTTTGTGGCAGCTGGCCTGCGACGAGGCGCTCGATGTGGCCACGCTGGCGGCTTCCGGCTTTCCGGCGGCGGGCGAATTGACCGATGCGTTGCTGAAGCTGCCACAGGCGTCGCAGGTGCGCGCGATGTCGGCGCGTTCGCGCGAGCGCCTGGATCGCCTCATGCCGCAGTTGTTCAGTGCCGCGCGCGCCACCGCCGCGCCGGTACCGAGCCTGTTGCGACTGTGCCGGCTGATGCAGGCCGTGGCGCGGCGCTCGTCCTACCTGGCCTTGCTGGAGGAGCAGCCGGCGGCGCGCCAGCGGCTGGTCAGGTTGTTCGCCGACAGCGCGTTCCTGGCCGAGCGGGTGATCGCACAGCCGCTGCTGCTGGACGACGTGCTCGACCCGCGCATCGACCAGCTGCCATTCAAGCGCGCCGACATCACCGCCGAGATCGCCCGCGTGCTGAGTACGCTGGACGAGCGCGAGGCCGAGGCCGAGCTCGAGCGGATCAACGAATTCCGCTCGTCCACCGCGTTCCGGCTCGGGCTGGCGTTCAACGATACCCGCGTCGATGCGGTGGCTACCGCACGCCGGCTGGCCGCCCTCGCCGAGTCGGTGGTCAGTGCCGTGCTTGCGCTGGCCGAGCGCGAGCTGGTTGCTCAGCACGGGCGCCTGCCCGGTGACGGCTCCGGCTTTGCCGTGCTCGGTTACGGCAGCCTTGGTGGCGAGGAACTCGGCTTTGCCTCGGATCTGGACCTGGTGTTCGTCTACGACGGCCGTCGCGCGCAGGCGATGAGCGATGGCGCGCGACCGCTGGAAGGTGCCCGCTGGTATCAGCGGCTGGCCCAGCGGGTGATGAACTGGCTGACCGTGCTGACCCGTGCCGGGCGCATGTATGAGGTGGATACCCGGCTGCGTCCGGACGGCTCCAAGGGCCTGCTGGTCAGCAGCCTCGATGCGTTCATCGCCTACCAGCAGAGCCGCGCCTGGACGTGGGAGCATCAGGCGCTGCTGCGCGCCCGCCCGGTGGCCGGCGATGCCGCGCTCAATCGTGAACTGGGCGAGGTACGTCGCGGGATTCTTGCGGTGCCGCGCGAGCGCGCGACGGTCATGGCCGAGGTCAGCAGCATGCGCCAGCGCTGGCGCGCCGAACGCGACCGCTCGGACGAGCGCCAGCTCGATCTGAAACAGGGTCACGGCGCCCTGCTCGATATCGAATTCGCGCTGCAGGGACTGGTGCTGGCGCACGCGGCACGGCAACCGGGACTGCTCGGCGTCACCGCCAACGCCGGCCTGATCGAGGCCTGCCGCGCCGCCGGCCTGCTCGACAGCGCTCAGGCGGCGACGTTGACCCTGGCGCACGCCGAACTGCTGCGGCGCGCCCTGGCCTGCACGCTGGACCTGCGCTCGCGCATCGCGCCGCGCGATGCCGAACTGGAACAGCTGTGCACCGGCGTACGCCAGGTCACCGATGCCCTGGGTTTCAGCTTCGGCATGTCCGGCAGCCTGGCCTGAGCGTCGTGCAGATATGCCGAGGGAGCCGGGTGCGCCGGGCATGCGCCGCTTGTCCGACAGGTAGATCACGGGGCAAGATCGGGCGAAGTCGGCCCGGAAGCCGGGTGGCAGGGAAAATATCGACGTCGCGGCAGGGAGTGGCATGACACGAGCGCTGTACACGATCCTGTCCGTCATCGCGGTCTGCCTGACCGGTGTGCGACCCGCGGCGGCGCTGGATCCGCAGACGCCTTTCCATGCGATGGTGCTCGATCACTGGAGTGTCGAGCAGGGCCTGCCACAGATCACGGTGCTCGGCATGGCCGAGGATCGGGCCGGCTTCCTGTGGATCAATACGCAGAGTGCGGTGGCGCGTTTCGATGGCGCGCATTTCGTCACGTTCGACCGGGTTCGCACCGGGGTCGACACCAGCATGCTCGTTGCGGCGTGGGCCGACCCGCTCGGGCAGGTCTGGTTCGGCGGTACGCACGGCCTGTTGCGCGAGCGCGACGGTCATTTCAGCGCATGGGGTGGCAACGCGGTCAACGCGATCGCCGATGCCGGCGATGGCACGCCGTTGCTGGCCACCTCGAAGGGTCTGGCACGTGTACGCGACGGCAGGATCGTTCCGCTGGCAGGCTTCGCCGGGCCGGCCTTCAGCCTGCTGCGCGTTGGCAAGACGCTGTGGATCGGTGGCCTGGGACGCGTATGCCGTCTCCCCGCGCCGATCGACGGGTCAACCTTGACATGCGTCGGGCTGGATTCCGCAGGCCATCAGCCGGTGCCGATTACCCACCTGGCCAGCACGGACGGAAGCCTGTGGCTGGGTACGCACGGCGGGCTGATGCGACTGGACGGAAATCGCATCGTGCCCGCCGGGCTGAGCCATGAACTCGACACCATCTCGATTGAAAGCCTGCTGGCCGACCGTGCCGGCGCGTTGTGGATCGGCACCGTGCCGGCGCTCTATCGACATCTGCCCGGGGCGGCCCCGGAACGGGCCGATGACGACGATATCGTGCACCACCCGTGGGTGCAGGCACTGTTCGAGGATCGCGCCGGCAATCTCTGGATGGGTACGCATATTGAAGGGCTGTACCGGGTCTGGAATGGCTGGACACGGCGCGTGTCGACCCGTGACGGGGTCGCCGATGCGCTGGTGTGGAGCATTGCGCGTGCGCCGGATGGCGGGATCGTGTTCGGCACCAATTCCGATGTGGAAACCTTCGACGGCAGCCGCGCGCGCCCCCTGATCGCCGGCAGCGACTTGCCGAATCCCTCGGCGTACGAGCTGTACTACGACCGCCGAGGCCGCCTGTGGGTCGGCACCCGCGCCGGCCTCGCGATTTACGACCACGACCGCAACGTGACCCCGGCAGCCCTGTCCGCGCTGGATCGCTGGCAGATCAACGACATCCGCGAAGTGGCCGCCGACGATTTCTGGGTGGGTACATCCGGGGGCCTGTATCGCTGGCATCAGGGGAACCTGCAACGCCTCGATCCGGATGCCTCGGCGGCCGCGGCGACCATCCGTTCGATTTTGCCGCTGGCGGCGAATCACCTGTATCTGGGGACCGAGGATGGCGTGCGCGAATGGCGGCACGGCGAATGGCTGCAACCGGCCTGGGCCGAGCCGTTGCGCGGCCATTTCGTCACCCGCCTGGCTGCGCTCGGGCCGGGCCTGATCGGCATCGGCACGATGGACGCCGGTGTCGGTGTCCTGCAGGCCGGGCGACTGCGCATGACCGACCGGAAGGACGGCCTGCCCAGCGACAACGTCTGGACGCTCGATGTACTCGACGGTGAGCTTTATGCCGGTTCGATGGTCGGCGTATGGCGCTTGCCGCTCGTGCAATTGCCGTTGCCCGGTTCGCCGGTGCGCCGGGTCGCGCCGCAGCTGCTTGCCGGTGAGGAACGTGCCACCAGCCTGCGCAATACCCACTGCTGCAACGGCGGTGGGGGTGCGCGCAGCCTGGTCGATGGCGACGTCATCTGGTACAGCACGACCGATGGCGCGCTGGGGCTGAACACGCGCGCGCTCAGCTCACGGCCGACGGCACCGGCGGCGATGATCGAATCGATCGAGCACGACGGCCGGCGGTTCCCGGGCGAGGCATTCGATTTGCGCCGCGGTGCGCGCGACCTCGCGATCACCTACACGGCACCCTATCTGCGCATCGGCGCCATGCGCTTTCGCTATCGGCTGGAAGGTTACGACGCGGCCTGGCAGGAAGCCGGGAGTCGGCGCACCGCGTTCTACACCCATCTGCCGCCCGGAAAATACCGTTTCCGTGTGGCGGCGACGCTCGCCGGTACACCCGGATTCGGCCCCGAGGCGGATCTGGACATGGAGGTCGCGCCGCATTGGTATGAACGCACCCTGGTACGCGGTGCGGCCTTCCTGCTGCTGGGCCTGGCGATCGTGCTGCTGGTCAGGTGGCGCCTGCTTGTGCAGGCTCGGCGCAATGCGTGGCTGGAGGCGGAAGTCGCCGGGCGCACGGAACAGCTTGCGCGGGCGATCGAGCGTCTGCGCGTGAGCAACCTCGCGCTGGCCCAGGAAAGCCATACCGATACCTTGACCGCGCTGCACAATCGGCGCTACCTGATGACGCGTCTGCCCGGGATACTGTCGGACAACGACCGCATCGGTGTGCTGCAGGTCGACATCGACTATTTCAAGCAGGTCAACGACCGCTATGGCCACGCCGTGGGCGACGCCGTATTGCGCGAGCTGGGCCGGCTGATCACGGAGGTGCGACGCGACAGCGACATTACCGTGCGCTGGGGCGGAGAGGAGTTTCTGCTGCTGTTGCAGCACATGGATGCCGCTGGCGTGATGAACATCGCCGAACGCCTGCGCCGTGATATCGCCGCACAGGATTTCACGGACGGCCGTGGCGGCAAGCTGCGGCTTACCTGTTCAATCGGCTTCAGCACGCACCCGATTACCGCCTACGCGGACACCGCCACCTTCGAGGCGGCACTCGAGCTGGCCGATCTTGCCCTCTATCGAGCCAAGCGCGATGGCCGCAATACCTGCGTAGGGCTGATCGTCAGCACGCTGCTGCCCGCCGAAATCATGCGCGGGCCTCTTGCGCCGCAACTGGATGCGCTGCTGGCATCGGATCGGCTGCGCTGGGTACGACTGGTGTCATGAGCGACCCATCTGGGCCGCGCGGATCCTTTCGCGCAGGGTGCCTGCGATCGCCGTGGTCTCCCGCAGCGGTGGCGCTCGTCCCGCCCAAGGTGGCTCGCCGAACCGCTGCAGCAAGCCGGCTTCACGCAGCGCCTGATGAAACCGCTCCAGCTTCGCAGGCAACGGTGCGTTGACGAAGGTCTGCACCGGACAACCCGTGGCACAGGCTTCGCTGAGCATGTTGACCGAGTCCGGGGTGACCAGCAGACGATCGGCCCAGCCCAGCACGCCGGGATAAGGGTTGGCGCCATCGCTGCGGTCGGCCCAGACCAGGCCGGGCATCTCCTTGAGTGCATCGCGGAAGATTCCGATCACGGCGGCCGGCGTCCTTCTCGAGGCCAGCACCAGCAGGCTGCCACCTTCGCGTTCGCGGGCGTCAAGCAGGTGGGTGAGCAACTCGCGAGCGTACGCGGCGTCCAGCGCGATGCCCTGGCGCGGACCACCGAGCAAGACGCCGACGCGGGGACGCGGCAGATCCGCAAAGCTCGGGCAGGAAGCGCGACCATCGGCGAGCCAGGTATCGTCGATCGGGTTCAATGAACCCAGCAGCCGGACCACGTTGGTGCCGTGAACCCGATCGTGCCGGGGGGCGATCACCAGGTCCCAGTGCGCGGGATCCATGCGCGGGTCGAGGATCTGCACGGTGTAGCAGCGCCCCCCGGACAGCGGGCGCAGCAGGCGGGTGAACAGCGCCGCGGCGCGGCCGCAGCCGATCGCCACGCTGGGCCACGGTGGCGAGAAAAGTTCGCGCTGGGCGGCAGGCAAGGCGGGCCGGCCCCCCAGCATCAGGCGCGGCGCCAGCCATGACCAGGGTCTGCGTGGCTCGAGGATCAGATGCCGGACGGGCAGGCCGAGCAGCTCGGCCAATGCCAGCGCCTGGCGCTGGTTGCCGGCGGCGGTATCGGTGATGACCCAGCACTCTCCCTGCAGCTTCGGCATGGTCATGGGTACCGCGGCATTGTTTCGCAAATGAACACAGTATGTTCTCCGGAGCCATGGCCTGTTCGTCGGCGCCCACCTATACACTGACCAGCTTGGCGCCGCCGTCGGCGCGTCTTTCAATGGAGGATACCCATGAGCGAGTTGCTTTCCGAGCGCGCCCTCGACCAGCTGTTCCGCAATGCCCGCACCTTCAACGCCTGGTTGCCGAAGGACGTCAGCGACGAGCAGCTGCAGCAGATCTACGAGCTGGCCAAGTTCGGACCCACCAGCGCCAACAGCTCGCCGATGCGCGTGGTCTTCGTGAAGTCGAAGGATGCCAAGGCCAGGCTGGAACCGTTCTTGTCCGAGGGCAACCGGGCCAAGACCATGGAGGCGCCGGTGACCGCGATCATCGCCACCGACCACGAATTCCACGAGCAGCTGCCGAAGCTGTTTCCGCATGCGGATGCGCGCAGCTGGTTCGTCGGCAACCAGCCGCTGATCGACACCACGGCGTTTCGCAACGCGACGCTGCAGGGCGCCTATGTGCTGATGGCGGCGCGCGCGCTGGGGCTGGATTGCGGTCCGATGTCCGGCTTCGACAATGCCGCCGTGGACGCGGCATTTTTCGCGGGCACCGCCATCAAATCGAATTTCCTCATCAGCATCGGTTACGGCGATGCCAGTCGCAACCTGTTTCCACGCAGTCCGCGTCTCGCGTTCGACGAAGCCTGCAAGATCGCCTGAAGCAACCTGGTATCCACCCCCATCCCAAGGAGTCATGCGCCCATGCGTTCACTGAAATATCTCGTCCTTGCCGGTCTGCTCGGCGCCGTCGTGTCGGTGCAGGCCGCCCCGGTAACCTACAAGCTCGATCCGAACCACACGATGGTGCTGTTCAGCTGGAATCACTTCGGCTTCTCCAACCCCACCGCCGATCTCGGCCTGGGCGAAGGCACCGTGGTGTTCGATGAGCAGCACCCGGCCGACTCCAGCGTGGAGGTGAGCCTGCCACTGGCGGGGCTCGACACCCATGTGCCGGCACTGGACGAGCATCTGAAGAAACCGGACTTCTTCAACGCCGACAAGTACCCGGTGGTGACGTTCAAGAGCACGGCGGTGCAAGCGCTGGGCGGCAACCGGTTCAAGGTGACCGGCAACCTCACGGTGCACGGCGTGACCCGGCCGGTGGTGCTGGACGCGACCCTGAACAAGGTCGGTCCGCATCCGATGACCAAGGTACCGTCGATCGGCTTCGATGCCACCGCGAGCCTGAAGCGCTCGGATTTCGGTGTCGGTGCCTATGTGCCCAACGTCAGCGACGAGATCAGCATCCGCATCACCACCGAAGGCTCGGTGCCGAAGACCGGCACGGCCAGGTAAGCAAGGCGGGCAAAGAAAAACCGCGCTGGCAGCGGCGCGGTTTTTTTGTGCGCGTCGGTGATCAGTCCGATTTCACGCCGGCGTCTTTCATCGCTTCCAGCTTGCCCAGGTCGATGCTGGTGACCGCCTGCTTCAACTGCTCGATGCTGCCGACGTTGCCGTTGGCCTTGACCGTGAAACGCTTGCCCATCACCACGCTGTATTCACCGTACCTGGACTGGGTATTCCACTCCTCGTGGATCAAGTGGCCGTCGGCGGTATAGGTCTTCTCGTAACCGTGGTCGGTCTCCTTCTCTTCCTCCGGGGCCATCGCCGTGGCCATCGCGATGAAACCCTTCGCTCCGCCGGTATCGGTGACTTCGAGGGTGATGTGCTGGCCATTGTCGCCGGCGTATTCACCGGTTGCCTCGGAGACCTGCATGCCCATCGCATTGTTGCGCTGGGCCGAGCTGCTGGTGCGCTTGAGGGTGCCCAGGCTGTCCGGCAGGAAGGCCTTGATCTGGTCCGGCGCGAGCGCCTCGACCGGGCCGCCGGCGCCCGAGATCGCGCCGATCATCTTGCCCATCGCCGCCGACTGCGCGGTGCTGTCGCCGGACTTCTGCGCCGCGTCCAGTTCCTTGCCGGCCTTCTCGGCGCGCTTGCCGATGGCGGCGAGCTGGCCGAGCGCGCTGTTGCTGTCGATGGTGACGCTGTCACTGTCGCCGTTGGCGCCGGTGACGTGGATGCCGCTTATCGCGGCGCCACTCATCGCGGCTGTACCGATCACCCCCACGACGACGATACCGATGATCCAGCTCAGCACGATCGCGATGATCACGCTGACCGCGGTATAGCCACCGGCCTTATCGGCTGGACACATCATGGTATGCGGCAGGCCCAGGTAGAGCAGGTAGATGGCGTACACCGCGCCGGCAATGGCAATCAGCCAGCCCAGCCACGGCACGATGATCGCGATGCCGGCGATCCAGCTGGCGGTCCACGAGTAGGCCACGACCTTGAGCGCCTGCAGCATGCTCTTCTGGCCACCGAATGTCGGCGCCAGCGCGTCGATGATCAGGGCCATCACGTAAATCAGCACCATCACCAGGGCGTAGTGCAGCAACATGCCGACCAGGCCCATGCCGATCGGTGTGCGCACGGTGATGCCGAAAGCGCTGCTGCCGATCAGGCTGCCCTTGATGAAGCTCGCAATGGCCGGCAGGGCGGCGATGATCGCGATGTAGCCGGTATACAGTCCGCCGACCGTGTCCGCTTCGGCGGCAACGATGGGCCATTCGGTCCGCGGTGTGGTCAGGATGTTCTTGACGCGTGAGATGATTTTTCCGGAATCCATGGTCTGCTCCCGAATCAGTTGGGTAGGCCCGGCGCAGGGCGCCTGGCCGAAAAGGATGTACCCGCTTTCGTGACAAGCTCTGCAGCAACCTGGCGGCTGAACATGACGGCCGATTCTTCCCCGCTTCCCCTGTTCCGTCCCCCGACGGAAGGCTGCAGCCTGCTACCATTTGCGGCCTGATGTCCAGTCCGGAGTTCACTGATGTCGCCCACCCTTTCCGCGACGGTGCCACTGGTGCCGGCAAATGCCGAAAATCGTTACGAAGTGACGCGTGCCGACCTGCCGTTGTCCTGTCCCATGCCCGGCATGGTGCTGTGGAATTCGCATCCGAAGGTGTATCTGCCGATCGTCGATGACGGCGGCGAGTCAACCTGCGCCTACTGTGGCGCGCGATACGTCCTGCGCGACTGACCGGACGGCTTCACTCCCGGCGCTTGCGGCACTATTTTTGCATGCCTCCAGGGAATGAAAGCCTCCAGTCCCGAGCTCATGTCCAGCATCTCCGCGCCTGCCAAGCTGCTGACCGTGGTCCAACTGATCCCTGCACTGCATTCCGGCGGCGCGGAGCGATCGGCGCTGGAAATTGCCCGGGCACTGGTACAGGCCGGTCACCGCTCGGTGGTGATCTCGGCGGGTGGACGGCTGGTCGAGCAGTTGCAGGCCGAAGGCAGTGAGCATGTAACGCTGGACCTCGGCCGCAAGTCACTGCTGACGCTGATGCGGCTCGGGACCCTGCGGCGCGTGCTGCGCGAGCTCAAGCCGGATATCGTGCACGCCCGCTCGCGCCTGCCGGCATGGCTGGGCTGGTGGGCACTGAAGGGTATGAGGCCGCAGCCGCATTTCGTCACCACCGTGCACGGGCTCAATTCGCCGGGGCGCTACAGCGCGATCCTGCTGCGCGGCGAGCGGGTGGTGGCGGTTTCGCAGACACTGCGCGATTACGTGCTCAGCCATTACCGCTGGCTCGAGCCGGCCCGGGTGCGGGTGATTCCGCGCGGCATCGATCCGGAGGCGTTTCCGTACGGGCATCGACCGGACGATGCGTGGCAGAAGGCATTTTTTGCCGAGTTCCCGGTCCTGGCCGAAGCGCCGTTGCTGACCCTGCCAGGTCGCGGCACGCGGCTGAAGGGTCATCACGACGCGATCGAGTTGCTGGCCGACCTCAAGCGTCGCGGGATCGAGGCGCGCCTGCTGCTGCTCGGGGTGATCGAGCCCGGACGCGAGGCGTACGTGGCCGAGCTGCGCGAGCTGATCCACTTGCGCGGCCTGGCCTCGCAGGTGGTGCTGGCACCGCCACGCCACGACATCCGCGACATCTATGCGGTTTCGGCGCTGGTGCTGCAGTTGTCGAACAAGCCCGAATCGTTCGGACGCACGGTGATCGAGGCGCTGTCGCTGTGCCGTCCCGTCCTCGGTTACGCGCACGGCGGCGTCGGCGAACTGCTGGCCGAACTGTATCCGGCCGGGCGGGTTCCCCCGGGGGATCGCGAGCGGCTGGTCGAGCGAGCGGCGGAGTTGCTGCGCGTGGCGCCGTCTATCTCGCCGCTGCAGAGCTACCGCCTGACCGACATGCAGCAGGCGACCTTGGCGTTGTACGACGAAGTCAGCGGCAGCTGATCCAGCCGGTCGTGAATGCCGGCGTCGCAGGCGTTCCGGCTCGCCTACAATGCGTGATCGCCTACGACCCGGCTCGCGCATGAATTCCCTCGGTAACTCCATCAAGGCCGCACTGCGCTCGCCCTTGCTGCCCTTCTGGCTGGTGATCGCGTTGCTGCCGTTCGGCCGCAGTTCGGAGCTGGGCACGTTCCTTTGCCTGCTTGGCGTCATCATGCTGTTTGCGCGCGATCCGCGCGCCCTGCAGCAACATGCCGGGGCGCGCCTGTTGTTGTGGTTGCTGGCGGCCTATGT
Organism: Rhodanobacter ginsengisoli; assembly: GCF_042657065.1. NCBI lineage: Bacteria > Pseudomonadati > Pseudomonadota > Gammaproteobacteria > Lysobacterales > Rhodanobacteraceae > Rhodanobacter > Rhodanobacter ginsengisoli. Next base: position 35,893 of record NZ_JBHSNF010000004.1, on the reverse strand, counting down.
GGGAGCGGCGCTGTTTTCCGCCTTCGACGCGATCATGCCGGGCAAGAGCTGGAGCACCGTGATCGCATTGCTGCGCTATGTGCCACTGGGCCTGTATGCGTGTTTCGCGATCCGCCGCGAACGCAAGCTGCAGGCGCTGTATACGGCCGTTGCCGTGGTGCTGGGTCTGTGGTGCGTCGATGCGTGGCTGCAGGCGTTCACCGGCTGGAGCCTGGGCGGGCATGCCGAGGCGGAGCGTGTCTCGGGCATCTTCGGGGCGGACAATCTCAAGCTGGGGCCGACCCTGGCGGTGCTGTCGCCGTTTGCGCTGTGGGCGGCACGCCGGCACTGGGGCATGCGTGGCCTGCTGCTCGCCTTCTTGCTGGTACTGGGGCCGGTGCTGCTGGCCGGCTCGCGCGCGGCCTGGTTGTGCTATGCGCTGGTGATGCTGGGATTTGCCTGGCATGAGGCGGGATCGCTGCGGCGCTTTGCCGGGCTCTGCGTGGTGGCGGTCACCCTGCTGGCGCTCGCCGGTGGCGTTGCCTGGAAAACCTCGGCGCGTTTCCATGATCGGATGGAGCGCACCCTGCTCGTGCTGCACGGCAACGATCAGTCCATCGATACCGCGCTCAGCGGCCGGCTGGACATCTGGCACACCAGCCTCGGCATGATCGCGGCGCACCCGTTCAATGGCGTCGGTGTCCGTGGATTCCGCTATGCCTACCCGCTTTACGCGCCGGCGAATGACCATTTCGTGGTCTCCACCGAGGCCTGCGGTGTCGGCGAGGGCGCCTGTCACGCCCATCAACTGCTGCTGGAGGTGCTCACCGAGACCGGCACGCTGGGCCTGCTGCTGTGGCTCGCAGCGGTCACGCTGGCGTGGCGCGCCTGGCGCCGGGTCGGCGTGGCGGCGCGGACGCGGGCCTTTCCGGTCACCCTGGCACTGGCCGTGATGCTGTTCCCGCTGAATACGCACCTGGCCTTCTATTCGGCCTGGTGGGGCTTGCTGTTCGGCTGGCTGCTGGGGCTGTGGTGTGCGAGTCTATTTGTAGCCGGCATCCCTGCCGGCACAGCAGAAACCGGCATCCATGCCGGACTCTTCAAAGAAGCGCTTCCTCGGGAGAGTCACGATGGAGCGTGAGTTGCTGTCGGTGGTGGTGACCACGTTCAACAACGCCGACACCCTCGACGCCTGTCTGCGCGGCGTGGGCTGGGCCGAAGAGATCGTGGTGCTGGACTCCGGTTCGACCGATGCGACGCTGGCGATTGCCGCGCATCACGGCGCGCGCATTCATGCGCAGCCGTTTGCCGGTTACAGTGCGCAGAAGCAGGCGGCGATCGATCTGGCCAGCCATCGCTGGGTGCTGCTGCTGGATTCGGACGAGTCGATCGGCGAGGAGGCCGCCGCACTGCTGCAACGGACCCTGGTGGCACCTGCGCATGCGGGCTATCAACTGTGGCGCCGCGAGTGGCAGTTCTGGCGCTGGCAGTCGGCGCGCACCCGGCTCAACCACTACGTGCGGCTGTTCGATCGGCAGCGGGCGCGGATGAGCGGCCACGAGGTGCACGAGTCGGTGCTGGTCGAGGGTTCGGTCGGCGTGCTCGACGCGATCATCGATCACTACGGCGAACCCGATATCGCCGGACGCACCGCCAAGGCCAACCGCTACTCCAGCATGCAACTGGCCGACCTGGCCCAGCGCAGGGTGACCTGGCTGCGGCTGCGCATGGTGGCGTACCCGACGGTGGCGTTCCTGCGCTACTACCTGTTGCGCGGTCATTACCGATCGGGCTGGGCGGGTTTCATCGCGGCGCGGGTCCACGCGTTCTACGCCTTCCTGAAATACGCCAAGCTTTACGAGGCGCGTCAGCGCCAGCTGCACCGAGGCGAGCCCGATCAGTAGATGTTCGGAGCACCCGGTGGTCGCGTCTTGAATCGCTTGTGCACCCACAGGTATTGCTCGGGTGCCTCGCGCACCATCTGCTCGATGCAGGCGTTGATGCGGGCGGTGTCGGCCAGCGCATCGGTGCCGGGAAAGTCCTGCAGCGGCGCGCCGAGGCGCAACGCGTAGCCCTGGCCTGCCGGCAGGCGGCGATGGAAGAACGGGATCACCACCGCGCCGGCCATGCGCGCCAGGTGGTGGGTGGCGGTGATGGTGGCTGCCGGCACGCCGAAGAACGGCGCGAACACGGTGTCCTTGCTGCGCATGTCCTGATCAGGTGCATACCACAGCGTGCCGCCGGCGCGCAGGTATTTCACGGTGCCGCGGATGTCGTCCTTGTCGAACATCGCGGCGGCGTAGTGCAGACGTGCCCGCAGCACGACCCACTCGAATACGTCCGAGTCCATGCGACGGTACATACCGGCGATGCGGATGCGCTGCGAGACCAGCCGCGCGCACAGTTCCAGGTGCGAGAAGTGACCCCCGACCAGCAGCACGCCCTTGCCCTGCGCGCGCGCAGCTTCGAGATGCTGCAGGCCGTCGATGCGGGTGGGAATCTCCGCCATGCGGCGATCGGTGCCCATCCAGCCCAGCGCGAATTCCACCAGCATCAAGCCGATGTCGCGCAGGTTGGCGTCGACCAGTGCCTTGCGGGCGGTGGCATCGAGTTCGGGGAAACACAACGCGATATTGGCTTCGGCGATGCGCCGGCGCGCAGACGGAATCCGCAGCACCAGGCCACCGATCCGACGACCGAGCCACAGCAGCGCGCGCTGCGGCAATCGGGCGATCAGCCAGATCACGGCGACGCCCAGCCACGCCGGCCAATGGCGCGGGACAAGCAGCGAGCGGTTGAAACTGGGACGGAGCATGCCGGGCATCGTCGGCATTGTAGCGGGCTGTCCTCGTTCCGGCTCGCGCCGGCCGCTCTCGCTATACTCGCCCGTTTACTGCGGGGATCGAACGTTGCGCTACCTGTACACCTTCGCCATGTTCCTGGTGACGCCGCTGCTGGTGCTGCGGCTGCTGGCGCGCGGGGTGCGATCGCGGCCATATCACCGGCGCTGGCTCGAGCGCTTCGGCATTTTCGATACCCCCGGAATCACCGGCAGCTTGTGGGTGCATGCGGTATCGGTCGGCGAGGTGAATGCAGCGGAGCCGTTGATCAAGGCGTTGCGCAGGGACTATCCGAATGCGCCGCTGGTCATCACCACGGTCACGCCGACCGGCACGGCGCGCGTGCACCAGCTGTTTGGAGACAGCGTGTTCCATGTCTACCTGCCGTACGACCTGCCATTTTCGGTGAATCGTTTCCTGAAGAGGATCCGGCCACGGCTGGCCCTGATCGTCGAAACCGAGATCTGGCCGAACCTGTATTTTGCCTGCCGCCGTCGCGGCATTCCGCTGATGATCGTCAACGCACGACTGTCCGAGCGATCCATGCGCGGCTACAAGCCGTTGCGTAGTCTGGCGCGATCTGCGCTGCGCTGTGTGCAGTTGATCGCGGCCCAGTCGCGCACCGATGCCGCCCGTTACCGGCTGCTGGGGGCCGATCCGGAACAGGTCCTGGTCACGGGCAACATGAAATTCGACATGCCGATACCACAGGATGCGGTTGCCGCCGGTGCGGCGATGCGCGAACACTGGGGCCCGCGGCGACCGGTGTGGATGGCGGCCAGTACCCACGAAGGTGAGGAACTGGCGGTACTCGAGGCGCACCTGAAGGTGTTGAAGCGATTTCCGGATGCGCTGCTGGTGCTCGCGCCGCGGCATCCGGAGCGGTTCCGGCTGGTCGAAAATGCAGCGCGCAGCCTGGGATTCACGGTCGCCACGCGCAGTGTCGACGGCGTCCCCTTGCCGGTGCACCAGGTGTGCGTGATCGATGCGATGGGTCAGTTGATGCCGTTCTTTGCGGCAACGGACGTGGCCTTTGTCGGCGGCAGCCTGGTGCCGATCGGCGGCCACAATGTGCTGGAGCCGGCGGCCCTGTCCGTCCCGGTACTGGTGGGCCCGTATACGTTCAACTTCGAGGAGATCACTGACAGCCTGATCGAGCAGGGCGGCGCCGAACGGGTGCCGGATGCCGATCAGCTGGGTCCGGACGTGCTGCAGTTGCTGCTCGATGGTGGCAAGCGTGAGCAGATGGGGCAGGCGGCGCAGCGGGTCTTCGAGCGCGAGCGCGGAGCCGTGCAGAGGATCATGCAGCTGATCGACACGCTGCTGCAGGAATAGGCCGCATCGTCGAATGGATGCATCGCAAGACGGCCGGCTGCGAACCCGGCCGTCTTGCTGTCCGCGTGCTGCGATTTACTCCAGCAGCGCGTTGATTTCCTCGATGTTCTTCAGGTCGGCGGTGCCGGCGGCCTGCTGCAGCAGGAGCTTGTTCAGGATGAACTGATGACGGGCCTGCGAGTAGTTGCTTTCCGACTGGGTCAGGGTCTGGATCGCCAGCAGCACGTCGGTGAAGGTCTGGGTCCCGACCTCGAAACCGGCGCGGGTCGCTTCCAGTGCCTTCTGACCGGATTCCACCGAGGCCTTGCTGGACTCCACCTGGGATATGCCGGCGATCACCGACCGATAGTAGTTCAGGGTGTCCTGCACGATCTGCCGACGCTGCAATTCCATCGCATCGGTGGCGGCATCGCGCTGGTAGATCGACTGGCGTACGCGTGACTGGGTGGCGCCGCCGGAGAAGATCGGCACGCTCAGGGTCAGGCCGATGGTGGTCGACGGGCGGGTGTCCTGATGGATACCGCCATTCTGGTACCAGCTCGAGTTCTTGCCGTAGGTGACGTTCGCGGAAATGGTCGGCAAATGACCGGCGCGGGCGGCCGTGATGTTGTGCTGGGCCGTTTCCACATTGTCCTTCTGCGCCTGCAGGGTGGGGTTGCTTTGCAGGGCCTGCTTGACCCAGCTGTCCGGATCGGTCGGTGTGGGTGGCTGCAACGGCAGGTCGTCGCGCAGCTTCTTGAGCTCGCCGATCGGCTTGCCGGTGATCACGCGCAGCGCCTCGCGGTCGTTGTCGAGGGTGTTCCGTGCAGCGATCGACTGGGTCTTGGCGTTCTCGTAATAGGCCTTGGCCTGGTACACATTGGTGATCGCGGAGAGTCCGACCTTGTATTGCTGGTCGGCCTGATCGTACTGGCGCTTGTAGGCATCCTCGTTGGCCTTGGCGAAGGCCAGCTGATCCTCGTCGTTCAGCACCGTGAAATAGGCGGCGGTCACCCGCACGTACAGGTTCTGCAGGGCCGCTTCGTAGGTCGCATCCTGGGCATTCGCGGCCGAATGCGCCGCCTTCAGGTTGGCATATTTGCTGAAATCGAAGATCGTCTGGCTGAGCGTGCCATCGATGCTGCGCGTGCGGGTGTGCCCGAACTGGCTGGTGCTGATGAACTGGCCGGGGTTGTTCGGATCCTGGACCGCGCCGCTGCCCCCGCCATTGGTCTGGCTCAGCGTGAGTCCTGCCGAGATCTGCGGCAGCAGCAAGGCGCGCGCCTGTGGTACGCCCTCGCCGGTGGCCAGCCGGGTGGCATCGGCCTGCGAGAGCACCGGATCGTTGGCGCGGGCATCACGATAGGCATCGAGCAGATCCTCACCATGGCTGGGCAACGAGATGGCGGCCAGGGCCAGTGCAAGGGTGAGCAGCTTCAAGCGCATGAGGTGCCTCGTGGAGTCGTTCGGGAACGAAGTCAGAATACGAACCGCTTCGGCGGCTCGGCGTGGGTCAGATACGGCAGGTCAGTCTCGAACAGGGTTTCTTCGCGATAGCGGCCGGTGCCCTCATGCGTCAGCAGGGTGGCATGCTGCGCCGGGGACTGGCCGCGCACGACCAGCGCCCGGGCAGCGGGCTTCAGCCAGGTCAGCCAGCGCGGCGGAATCTCGAACACCGCGCCGGTCACCACCAACGCGTCGAACAGGCCATCCGGCTGCCAGTCACCGACCGCTTCGCCGGTGAGTACGGTAGCGTTGCTGATGCCCGCGGCGCGCAGGCGCGCCGTGGCCGCCGCGGTGAAGTCGGCATGGATATCCACGCTGGTCACCTGCGCCGACAGGCTGGCCAGGCAGGCGGTGAGGAAGCCCGAGCCGGTACCGATTTCCAGTACGCGATCGGTGGGCAGCAACTCCAGCGCCTGCAGCACGCGGCCTTCCACCACGGGTTTCATCATCACTTCGCCGTGCCCCAAGGGCAGGCACAGGTCGGCAAAGGCGAGCTGGCGATGTTCCGCGGCAACGAAATCCTCGCGGCGCACGCGGCTGATCACGTCCAGTACGCGAGCGTCCAGCACTTCCCATGGGCGAACCTGGTTTTCCACCATGTTCAGTCGCGCCTGCTCGATATTCATTGCCATCTGCTGGTGTCCCGTGCGGATCAAAAAGGTCAAGAAGGATAAGTGCTTGTGCACGGCCCCACAATGACATGCCCGACAGTGGCTAGCCTGCCGGTTGTACGCCGGCTGACGAAGTGCCGGAAGTCATCGCGAGCAGCTGACGGGCGTCACCCGTTCGAACGCGCCCACCATCGTTGACGCAGCCATCGACGGGTGTCAGCTTGGAAAATAAATGAACCGATGCGTATAATAAAGCTGGAATTCCCGTTTGTGAAGGTGGAGGCATGAATACCAGCGCGCAAATCAGACCCCAGGGCCCCGGTCGCCCGAAGGATATGGAGAAGCGTGCCGCGATCCTGAGTGCAGCGAAGGCATTGTTCATACGCAATGCATTTGCCGGTACCAGCATGGATGCCATCGCGGCCGATGCTGGCGTGTCGAAACTCACGGTCTACAGTCATTTCGGTGACAAGGACAATCTGTTTCGCGAAGTGATTCGCTCGCGCATCCAGGACCTGCTGCCGGAGGAGACGTATTTCTTCGACCCGCAAGCCGATATCGAGGAAACCCTGTTGCGGGTCGCCCTGACGCATGCTCGCCTCGACTGCAATGCGGAAACCGTGGGCACCTTCCGCGCCATTCTCAGCGACTGTCGCCAGGGCAATCCCCGCTACGGCAAGTTGATCTGGGAAGAGGGGGCGATGCGTACACATGGCTTGATGGAACGCTTGCTGCAGCAGGCGGTTGACGCCGGCAAGCTGGACATCGATGACGTGCCGCACGCCAGCGTGCAATTCATCACCTTGATCAAGGGCAATCTGATGATGCGCCAGATGTTCGGTTGCACCGAGTGCCCCGAGAGCTATGCCAGGGAAATCGAGACCACGGCGCGAGCCGGCGTCAAGATGTTCCTGCGGGCCTACCTGCCGCGTTGATGTGCGGCAATTTGTCCTGATTTTCTGCTCGATCGGGTGGATTCGGGAGTCTCCGGTCCAGCGATGACAAGGCCGGCCCGGCCGCCGGCTCTACCCGTGAACAAGCCTGACGGTGCATACTTCGGACCCTTGCAGGGTGAATGGCATACCGTTCGGTGAGCGTGTCGGAACGCCATCGCACCTACGTAGCGAAGCCCATTCCCGAAGTCGAGGTCGGTTCATGAAGCTCAAGACGTCCTTCATACAACTGCCACTGTTGTTTGATGCCCAGCGCCTGCTTGCCGAAATCAATGCGCTGGACGCCTCGTGCTGGCGCGACCACCCGCAGAAATTTCCGGGCAATTTTGCGCTGCCGCTGATCTCGGTGGAGGGCGATCCGGCAAACGATGGTGTTGCCGGCCCGATGCGGCCCACACCCTACCTCGAGCATTGCCCTTACCTGATGCAGGTGCTGGAGAAAATCGGCGCCGTATGGGGGCGCAGTCGTCTGATGAAATTGAGCGGGCATGCCGAGGTCAAGCCGCATGTCGATCTGAACTACTACTGGCGCGAACGTGTGCGCGTCCATGTTCCCGTCGTCACACAGCCGGCCGTGCGCTTCATCTGTGGAGACGAGGAAGTCAACATGAAAGCGGGGGAGTGCTGGCTCTTCGATACCTGGCGCATGCACCGGGTGATCAACGACGCCGCCGCCGAAAGAATCCACCTGGTGGCGGATACCGTCGGCAGCGAACGCTTCTGGAACACCGTCGATCGTGGACGTGACCCGTTCGCCGGATCCGTGACGGAGAACTGGCATCCGGAAACGTTCAGCGGCTTGGCATCGCCATCGCCGCCGCGCCTGACGTACGAGTCGGTGAACTTCCCGGATGTCATGACGCCCTGGGAACTGAGGGAACATCTGCTCTTCCTTCTCGACGACACCCGGCCGCACGAGCAGCTTGCCCGGGTGAGGCAGATCGCTTCCCGTTTCATTACTGTCTGGCAGGAGATCTGGGCGGCACATGGCGATGCCCCGCACGCATGGCCGATCTATCGCGAGAAACTGGATGCCTTCGAACAGCAGATTCACCGTTTTGCCGGAGAGTTGAAGTTCAACAGCAACATGTCCTTCATCGAAGGCATGAACGGGCTGATTTTCATAGGTGCGCTGGGCGATCGCCGGCAGCCGACTGCCACGCAAGGCATGAGGCGGGCATCGTGATGCAACCTTTCAAGACGGAAGCTTCACGGGATCCCGTATTCGATCGTCCAGTCTTCATCATCTCCCCGCCCCGATCCGGCTCGACCCTGCTGTTCGAAACGCTGGCGCAGGCACCGGGCCTGTTCACTACCGGCCGGGAAAGTCATGGCTTGATCGAAGGCATCACCAGCCTGAATCCGGCGTTCCGCGGCTACGATTCCAATCGACTCGACGCATCGTCCGCAACGCCGGCCGTGGTTGACGAGTTGCGCCGGCGCTTCCATTCGCAGATGCGCGATCGCGACGGGCAGCCGCCGGCGCGACAGCCATACCGGCTGCTGGAAAAGACCCCGAAGAACGCGCTGCGCATTCCGCTTCTGGCACGGGCCTTTCCGGAGGCGCAGTTCGTTTACCTGTACCGCGATCCGCGCCAGACCCTGAGCAGCATGATGGAGGCCTGGCAGTCCGGAAGGTTCCGTACCTATCCGCAGCTGCCCGGCTGGACCGGGTTGCCCTGGTCCCTGCTGTTGATACCGGGTTGGCGCGAGCTGGTCGGCCGACCACTGGAGGAAATCGTGGCGGTGCAGTGGGAAACCACCACGCGTATCCTGCTGGACGACCTGTCGGTATTCCCGCCGGATCGGTGCCACAAGATCCGCTATGACGAGTTCCTCGCCGCCCCGGCTGCGGAGATGAAAAGCCTGTGCAATGCATTGGGACTCGAATGGGACCGGCCGCTCGATGCCGCTCTTCCGTTTTCCCGCTACACCGTCTCCCGGCCAGCACCGGACAAATGGCGCCGTCACGCCGACCTGATCGAGCGGGTTCTTCCCGGCCTGCAGGCCACGCTCGATCGTGCCGAACGATTCGCGGTGCGCTGACCGGGCGGCTTCGCCGAGATCGCATTCGCGTGACAGCCTGGTTGCGGTGCTGTTCTTCACCTGACTTTTCCGCCCGGCTTTATAGGCTCACTGGACAATCTTAGACATCGACCCGACTGGCGGGTCGACATCCATGCAATGTCCCCAGGAGCAAGCCAATGGCCAAGACCAAGCCGTTCGTCAGCGACATCGAGAACATCCGCAAGCGCGCGCGTCAGGATATCGACAAGGGCGCGATGACCGCCGGTTACCGTGCCGATCGGGCCACCGTGGTCAAGTTGCTCAACCATGCGCTGGCCACCGAGATCGTCTGCGTACTGCGCTACAAGTACCACTACTACATGGCCTCGGGAATCCACTCGCAGGCGATCAAGGCCGAATTCCTGCAGCACGCGAACGAGGAGCAGGGTCACGCCGACCTGCTCGCCGAGCGCATCACCCAGCTCGACGGCAAGCCGAACCTGTCGCCGGAAGGCCTGCTCAGCCGCAGCCATTCCGACTACGTCGAGGGTGAGGACATCGTCGACATGATCAAGGAAGACCTGGTCGCGGAACGCATCGCGATCGACAGCTATCGCGAGATGATCAGCTACATCGGCACCGACGACCCGACCACCCGCCGTGTGCTGGAAGGCATCCTGGCGATGGAGGAGGAGCACGCCGAGGACATGAATACCTTGCTGGAGCAGATCGGCAAGAAGGGCGAGCCGGCGAAGTCGTCACCCGTCCGCAAACCAGCCGCACGCAAGCGCGGCTGATCGCGGCGAAGGATCACCAGCCGGTCAGTACCAGCTTGCCGATCGTGCGGCCCGACTCCAGCCGGCGATGCGCCTCGCGCAGGTTCGCCGCGTTGATCGGCATCAGGGTTTCGCAGCGGGTGCTGCGCAATGCGCCCGCGTCGATCAGCGCCGCCACGCGCTCGAGGATGCGCCCCTGCTCGGCTTGGTCGGCCGTCTTGAAGCGCGGTCGCGCGAACATCATTTCCCAGTGGATGCCTATGGCCTTGGCCTTGTACGGATCGCCGATCTTCAGTGCACCCACCGGCTCCACGATCAGGCCGACATGGCCTTGCGGCGCCAGGATTTCTCCGATCACGTCCCAGTAGCGATCGGTGTCGGCCAGGTTGAGCACGGCGTCGACATGCTCGAAGCCCAGCACCTGCAGTTGCGGTTCCAGCGGCTGGCGATGATCGATCACGTGCGACGCACCCAGCGAACGGCACCACTCGATGGTCTCGCCACGCGAGGCCGTGGCGATCACCGTGAAGCCGGCGCGGCGCGCCAGCTGGATCGCGATCGAGCCGACCCCGCCGGCGCCTCCGATGATCAGCAATGACTTGTCCTTGCCGCCCTGTTCGCTGTCGAACGGCATGCGCTGGAACAACAGCTCCCACGCGGTGAGCACCGTCAGCGGCAGCGCGGCGGCGTCGGCCGGATCGATCGAGCGCGGCGCATGGCCGACCAGTCGCGCGTCGACCAGCTGGAACTGCGCGTTGCTGCCGGGACGGGTGATGTCGCCGGCGTAGTAGACGCGGTCGCCCGGCCGGAAGCCGTCGACTGCCGTGCCGATCGCCTCGACCGTGCCGGCCGCGTCGTAGCCCAGCACTTTCGGCTGCGCCTCCACCAGCGGCCTGGGCGAACGCACCTTGGTGTCGACCGGGTTGACCGAGACCGCCTCGACACGCACCAGCAGGTCGTTCGCGCCGGGTATCGGCTGGGGCAGTTCGACTTCGACCAGCGATGCCGGATCGTCGATCGGCAGGTAACGGGTGAGCGCTACGGCTTTCATGCTTGCGACTCCATGGGGGCAGTGGACGTTACCGGTGGCGGATTGCGCTCGCCGAACATGCCATTCCAGTAGGGGTAATAGGGATAAGGCGGGGTCACCGCGCTGGCTGCATCCAGTCGCGCGACCTGCGCCGGATCCAGCGTCCAGCCGAGCGCACCCAGATTGTCGCGCAGCTGTTGCTCGTTGCGTGCGCCGATCAGCACGCTCGAGACGGTCGGCCGCTGCAGCAGCCAGTTCAGCGCGACTTGCGGAATGGTCTTGCCGGCTTCCGCAGCGACTGCGTCCAGCGCGTCGACCACCCGATACAGCCGTTTCTCGTCCACCGGCGGCGCGAAGCCCGCGGTGTCGTGTAGACGGCTGCCCTGCGGCAGGGGCTGACCGCGGCGCAGCCTGCCGGTGAGGCGACCCCAGCCGAGCGGGCTCCACACGAGGGCACCGATGCCCTGATCCAGGCCCAGCGGCATCAGTTCCCACTCGTAGTCGCGGCCGATCAGTGAGTAGTAGGTCTGGTTTGCCACGAAACGCGAATAGCCACGCTTGTCGGCAGCGGCCTGCGACTTCATCAGCTGCCAGCCTGAGAAGTTGGACGCGCCGAGATAGCGGACCTTGCCCGCGCGAACCAGGTCGTCCAGTGTCGACATCACTTGCTCCACCGGCGTCATCGCGTCGAAGTGGTGCAGCTGCAGCAGGTCGATGTAGTCGGTGCCCAGGCGTTTCAGTGCGCGATCGACGCCCTTGACCAGATGATGACGCGAGGCGCCGACGTCGTTCGGACCGTCGCCTGCGCGCAGGTTGAGCTTGGTCGAGATGATCGCCTGCGTGCGGCGGCCCTTCAGTGCGTCCCCCAGGATCGATTCCGAGGCGCCGTCCGAGTAGACGTCCGCGCTGTCGAACAGATTGGCGCCGGCCTCGAGGCAGATATCGATCAACCGTTTCGCCTCCTCGACATCGGTATGGCCCCAGGCGCTGAACAGCGGGCCCTTGCCGCCGAAGGTGCCGGCGCCGAAGCCGAGCACGGGCAGCCTGAAACCGGAGTTGCCGAGATAGCGGTATTCCATGAAGGCAGTCCTTCGTGAGTCAGAGAATGGTTTCGACGCAGGCGATGCGAGCCGGCGGTCGTGGCCTGCTGTTTTCCAGCCGCACGCTCCACAGCGCCACCGACAGGCCGAGCAGCGGCAACAGCGCGGCCACCCAGGTCACGGCGCCGAGACCCGGGCCGTGGCTGATCACCATGCCGCCCAGCCACGCACCGATCGCGTTGCCGAGATTGAACGCGGCGATGTTGAAGCTCGATGCCAGCACCTGGCCGGCGGTGGCTTTCTGCAACACGCGCAACTGCAGCGGTGCCACGGTGGCGAACGCGGCAATGCCAAGCAGGCCGCTGAACGCGATCATCGCCGGCTTGCTGTGCAGGGCGAACGCCATCGCGCCGAGCACGAGCGCCAGCGCGGCCAAGGAGCCAAGCAACGTGGCCACCAGGCGGCGGTCGGCGAGGCGACCGCCGAGCAGGTTGCCGATCACCATGCCGCCGCCGAATACGAGCAAGATCGGTGACACCGCGCTGTCGGCAAAGCCGGTCACCCGGGTCAGGATCGGCTGGATATAGGTGAACACCGCGAACACGCCGGCAAAGCCGAGCACGGTCATCAGCAGGCCGAGCAACACCTGGGGATGCGCGATGCCCTTCAGTTCCTCGACGAACTTCATCGGGGCGCTGTCACCGCGGTCGGCCGGCACCAGCAGGGCGATGATCGCGGTAGCGAGCACGCCGATCGCGCTGACCGCCCAGAACGTCGCACGCCAGCCGAAGTGCAGCCCCAGCCATGCGCCGGCCGGTACGCCGAGCAGGGTCGCCACGGTCAGGCCGGTGAACATGATCGAGATCGCCGAGGCCTTGCGGTCCTCCGCCACCAGCCCGGTCGCGACCACTGCACCGACACCGAAGAAAGTGCCGTGGGCCAGCGAGGTGATCACCCGCGCGATCATCAGTACCGTATAACTCGGCGCCAGCGCACTGGCCAGGTTGCCGATCGTGAAGATGATCATCAAGGCGATCAGCGCGGTCTTGTGCGGCAGCCGGCTGGTCGCCGCGGTGAGCAGCGGCGCGCCGACGAACACACCCAGCGCGTAGCCGGAAATCAGCAGCCCGGCCGCCGCGATGCTGACGTGGAGATCGGCGGACACCTGCAGCAGCAGGCCCATGATCACGAATTCGGTGGTGCCGATGCCGAACGCCCCGGCGGTCAGCGCGTAGAGCGCGAGCGGAGTACGTGCCCGGTTGGGAGTGGAACGCATGGCGGCAGATTCCTGAGGAAAGAGGCGCCAGCCTAGGCAATTGCCTTTCGATGAAAAAGCATCAGAATGACTAATCATTATCAATAAATGGTTGATAGTCATGGATCGTGTCGGCGACCTCAGCCTGTTCCTGCGCGTGCTCGACCTGGGCTCGATCAGCGCCGCGGCGCGCAGCCTCGACTTGTCGGTGGCGGTGGCCAGCCAGCGCCTGAAGCGGCTGGAGCGCGATCTGGGCGTGCGCCTGCTGCACCGGACCACCCGCCAACTGCACGCCACGCCGGAGGGCGCTGCGCTGGCCGCACAGGGCCGCGTGCTGGTGGAGGATCTCGAGGCGCTGACCGGCGGTCTGCGCCAGGCGGCGACGGAGGTGGCCGGGACCTTGCGGGTCACGTTGCCGGCCTCGTTCGGGCGCCAGTACATCTCCCCGCTGTTGCCGGAATTCCTCGCGCTGCATCCACGGCTGAAGCTCAGCGTGAACCTCGATGACCAGATGCTCGACCTGGTCGGTTCCGGTTTCGACCTGGGCATCCGCGTGGGTGCGCTGGGTGATTCCGGCCTGGTTTCGCGCCAGCTGGCGGTCAACCGGCGCGTGCTGTGCGCATCACCGGACTACCTGCGCCGTCGCGGTACACCGTACGCTCCCGCCGAGCTGGCCGGGCACGACTGCCTGCTGCTGGTCGGCAGTCAGGGGCGCCAGGACGTGTGGCGCTTCGGCGACGGCAGCGGTGGCGAAATCGCCCAGCGGGTGGAGGGCCGTTTCGAGAGCAACCAGGGCGAGCTGCTTCGCGATGCGGCGGTGGCCGGGCTGGGCATCGCGGTGCACTCGGTCTGGCACGTCCACGAGGAGCTGCGGGCGGGGCGACTGCGCGTGGTGATGCCGGACTATCCGCTGGCCACCACCGGCATCCATGCGGTGATGCCGCAGCGCCGGCTGGTGCCGCCGCGGGTGCGTGCGTTCGTCGATTTCCTGGCTGGGCGGCTGGGCGAGCATCCACCGTGGGAGCAGTGAGCAGGGCGTGGCCTGCCTCGGTCGATCGGCCATCGGCGTTGTAAGCTGGGCCGTCCCTATCCATTGCGCAGGAGCCGCCCGATGCAGACCCAGGATCCGTCGAAGCCGTCGCATCGCGCCATTGGGCGATCCATTGCCGCCGTGTGCGTGCTGGTGGTGCTGTTCGTGGCCGGCCTGATGTGGTGGTGGGACACCGAGCCGGCGCAGTTCGATCCGCTGGTCGTCACCCAGGCGCAGATGCAGGAGCTGAAGCACCCGATCAGCGTCGGTGCGACCACCACGGTGACCCTGATTACTTCCGTGCGCACCCTGCTCGACAAACGCGGTGGTTACCTCAGCAACGACAAGCTGCCGCCGGGCGTGTTGATGGACAACCTGCCGAACTGGGAATTCGGCTCGCTCACCGCATCACGCGATCTGGTGCGTGCACTGCGCAACGATTTCAGCCGCTCGCAGACGCAGTCCACCGAGGACAAGGACCTGGCCGAGGCCGATCCGCTGCTCAACAGTCCGAACGATCGCTGGCTGCTGCCCAGCTCGGAAAGCCAGTACCGCAAGGCCATCGGCCATCTGGACGGCTATCTGGGCCGGCTCGGCGATGCCGAGGACAGCAGCGCGCACTTCTACGCGCGCGCCGACAATCTCGCCGATTACCTGCAGCTCGTCTCGTCGCGGCTGGGCTCGCTGTCGCAGCGGCTGTCGGCCAGCGTGGGGCAGATTCGCATCGGCGAGGTGCCGGCAACGGACGAGCCGGCGAAAGCCGGTTCGGTGCGCGCACCCGAAGGCGGGCGCATGGTGAAGACGCCGTGGACCAAGGTCGATGACAATTTCTACGAGGCCCGTGGCTACACCTGGACCCTGCTGGAGCAGCTCAGGGCGATCCAGCAGGATTTCGGCCCGATCCTGCGCAGCAAGCACGCCGACGTCAGCCTGCAGCAGGTGATCCGCGAGCTGGAGGAAGCCCAGCGACCGTTGCACAGCCCGATCGTGCTGAACGGCTCGCCGTTCGGCTTCTTCGCCAATCATTCGCTGGTGATGGCGAACTACGTCTCGCGTGCGAACGCGGCGTTGATCGACCTGCGCGAATTGCTCAAGCGCGGTTGAGTTTCACCGGCACGACGGACATGAAAACGGCGCGTCGCCCGCCCGGGCGACGCGCCGTCCACGGGTCATGCTCAGGCGTTGCTTGCCTGGTAACGGGCGATGCCCGCGCTGATCTCGGCCTTGGCCTCGGCGGCGCCGACCCAGCCCTCGACCTTCACCCACTTGCCCTTCTCCAGATCCTTGTAGTGCTCGAAGAAGTGACCGATGCGCTCCAGCCAGTGCGGCGAGACGCCTTTCAGGTCAGTGATGTGGGCATAGCCGGGGAAGATCTTCGGTGCGGGCAGCACCAGCAGTTTCTCGTCGCTGCCGGCCTCGTCGGACATCTTCAGCATGCCGACCGGGACACAGCGGATCACCGAGCCGGGAATCAGCGACAGCGGCAGGATCACCAGCGCGTCCAGCGGATCGCCGTCGCCACCCAGTGTGCCCGGCACATAGCCGTAGTTGCACGGGTAGCGCATCGGGGTGGACAGGATGCGGTCGACGAAGATCGCCCCGCTTTCCTTCTCGACCTCGTACTTGACCGGCTCGGCATCTTTCGGGATTTCGATGACGACGTTGATTTCGTGCGGCACGTCGCTGCCGGCGGAGACAAGATGCAGGCCCATGGGATGTCCTTGGTAACAGGGGGAATGTCGACCGCCAAGGATACGCCAAACGCTGTTGCATCGCAGCAACCCCGTGCGTCGAAAGCGCGTGCCGCGTCCCGGCTCAGGACTGCTTCGGTTGCCGGTACGGCCGTTCGCGCAGCCATTTGGTGGCGATCCATTTCTCGCCCCGGAGTACGGGCAGGCCGGCATGCAACGAGCTCGGGTCGCCGGTTTCGTAGGCGAAGTACACGGCCGCGCCGCGCCGCGCGGTCACGGTCAGGCCGATCTCCGGGAACGCCGTGCCGCCGCCTTGTTCCGGCGTATTCAGATACATCACCACGCTGGCGATGCGCTGGCCACCGACCGCGGTGATCTTGCCGAAGCCCGGTTGCTGCGGATCGAACCAGTCGAAATGCGGCTCGTATGCCTGGCCGGGCAGGTAGTGCAGGATCTGCAGGCCCTCGCCGTGGTTCGCCGGGATCCCGAGCAGGCTGGCCAGGCGGTGTTCGATCCGCCCGATCAGCGGCAGTTCGTTCAGCTCGAAGAACATGCCCTCACTGGTGCGTCGATCGTCCACCTGATTCCTGCCGTCGGTATCGACGGTGAGTGCGCGCTGCAGTCGCGGCTGGGCCAACCGGATCAGCTCGGCGCACTCCTGTGCGGTAAGCAGGCCCTCGAGTACCCGCAGCGCGGGTGCCTCCACGCTGATCGGAATCTCGATGGTGTGCCCGTCGACGGTGACCTGGGGCGCCTGCGGGTGTGTCGTGCGCAGGCCCTGCGGCGCCACCTTGCCGGTACTGGCATGGAGTGCGGCGAGCGGCAGCTTCAGCACTTCGGCGACGATGCTGCGGCTCTGCCTCGGGTCGTAGCCGTTTTCCTTCATCAGCCGCAACACGTCCGGCACGCCATGACCCGCGCGCGTCGTGGCGAGTATCCATTCGCGCAGTTCCGGACTGATCGTGATACGTGGATGCATGATGTGTGGCTGGCGATAAAGCGGAAAGCTTACCGCACGAATCGTCTCGCGATCGTGCGGCAAGCGCTCGCCGGCGACCGTCGGCTCGCGGTAGTCGGCTGGCGCGAAGCGAGGGCTCTACTTCAACTGATTCCACAGGAAATCGTACGCCATGGCGTGCATGTGCGCGGACTGGCGGTTGTCCGCACCGGCGCCATGGCCGCCTTCGAGGTTTTCGTAGAACCACACATCCGGCAGGCTCATCGATTGCATCTTCGCGGCCATCTTGCGCGCCTGCACCGGGCCGACGCGGTCGTCGCTGGTAGCGGTGTAGAACAGCACCGGTGGGTAGTGACCGTCATTCTTCACGTTCTGGTAGGGCGAGAACGTGCGGATGAAGTCCCAGTCGGCGGTGTCCGGATCGCCATATTCGGCCATCCACGAGGCACCGGCGGACAGATGGGTGTAGCGCTTCATGTCGAGCAAGGGCACCTCGCAGGCGATCGCGCCGAACAGCTGCGGATAGTCGGTCAGCATGTTGCCCACCAGCAGGCCGCCATTGCTGCCGCCTTCGGCACCCAGATGCCTGGCCGACGTGACGCCGCGTCGGATCAGGTCCTCGGCGACCGCGGCGAAGTCCTCGTAGGCGCGCGGGCGGTTGGCCTTCAACGCGGCCTGGTGCCATGCCGGGCCGTATTCGCCGCCGCCACGGATGTTCGCGATGACGTACACGCCGCCGCGCTCCAGCCAGGCGCGACCGATGCTGCCGCTGTAGTGCGGTTGCAGCGAAACCTCGAAACCGCCGTAGCCGTACAGCAGGGTGCGGTGGGAACCATCCAGCCGGAGGTCGTTCGGCGCAATCTCGAAATACGGCACGCGGGTGCCGTCCTTCGAATGAACGAAGTGCTGGCTGACCGTGAAGCCGGAGGCGTCGAAGAACGCCGGTTCCTGCTTGATCCTTTCGGCCGGCGCGCTGCCGAGCACTCCGCGCTCGAGCGATGACGGAGCGAGAAAGCCGCCGACGTCGAGCCAGTATTCGTCGTCGTGGTCGGGGTCGGTATCGACCACGTGGATCGTGCTCATGGCCGGGGCGCCGGGCAGGCTCTCGCGCTTCCAGTCGCCGTCGGCCGCGGCGATCTGCGGTGGTGTAAGCACCTCCAGCCGGCTCTTGACGTCATCCATCAGGTTGAGGATCAGGTGATGCCGGGTCCAGGCGAACGAATCCAGCGAAGTGTGCGCGTCCGGCTGGAACAGCACGACGATGCGCCGCCCTCCGGCCATGAAGTCGTCGAACGGGGTCGCCAGCAGCGCACCGGACGGGTAGGTGGTGCCGTCGACCGTCCACGGCGAGCGCGTCTGTACCAGCAGCCACTCTCGGTGAGCCTCGGCGTGGGCGTCGGTGGGCACGTCCACGCGGGTCAGCTGGTCGCCACTGCGCTGGTACAGCTCACTGTGAAAGAAATCCCCGGCAACGGAAACGAAGTCGCGCTCGTGGCCGGGCGTGTGATCGTGCCAGGCGCTGACCGCGAGATCGCTCGGCTTGCCCTCGTGGATGGTCCTGGCGGTGCTCAGCGGTGTGCCGCGCTTCCATTCCTTGACGATGCGCGGATAGCTCGATCGGGTCATCGACCCGGGGCCGAAGTCGGTACCGACGTAGACCGTGTCCCGGTCGATCCAGCGGACCTCGCTTTTCGCCACCGGCAACTCGAAGCCGCCCTCCACGAAAGCCTTGTGCGGAATGCTGAACTCGCGCACCACCGTCGCGTCACCGCCGTCCGGCGAGAGCGAAATCAGGCAGCGTTCGTAGTCCGGCTTCAGGCATTCGACTTCCTTGAACACCCAGCGCTTGCCTTCGGCCTCGTTCAGCGCGTCGATGTCCAGCAGCACCTCCCACTTCGGCTCGGCCTTGCGATACTCCTCCAGCGTGGTGCGCCGCCAGATGCCGCGCGGGTAGGTCTTGTCACGCCAGAAGTTGTACAGCTCGTTGCCCATCCGCTGGACATACGGGATGCGTGCATCGGAATCGAGCACTTCGAGGATGCTGTCGCGGGTGCGGGCGAATTCGGCGTTGTCGACAAACTGCTTCGTCGTCACCGCGTTTTGCTGCTTCACCCAGTCCAGCGAGCGGGTGCCGCTGATCTCCTCCAGCCACAGGAACGGATCGTCGTTCACGTTGTCGGTCATGGTTGCCTTGTCGAGCGGGTTGTCGTGGCTTGCGGCATCATTCATGCCGGGCATTGTGACGCCGGGCGCCAGGATCAGCCAGGCCGTTTTCATCGGGACGTTCTTCCCCGGGCTGCAGGAATATTCCCCAAAAAAAGTCCCGCCGAAGCGGGACTCCTGGTGTGGCTGTGGCTTGGCCCTACAGCAGCGGGATCAGCAGCAGCGCCACGATGTTGATGATCTTGATCAGCGGATTCACCGCCGGGCCGGCAGTGTCCTTGTACGGGTCGCCCACGGTGTCGCCGGTGACCGCGGCCTTGTGCGCCTCCGAACCCTTGCCGCCGTGGTGGCCGTCCTCGATGTATTTCTTCGCGTTGTCCCACGCGCCACCACCGGTGGTCATCGAGATCGCCACGAACAGGCCGGTGACGATGGTGCCGATCAGCACGCCGCCGAGTGCCTTCGGCCCCAGCAGCAGGCCGACCGCGATCGGCACGGCGACCGGCAGCAGCGACGGCAAGATCATCTCGCGGATCGCCGACTTGGTCAGCATGTCGACCGCACGCGAATACTCCGGTTTCGCGGTGCCCAGCATGATGCCGGGGATCTCGCGGAACTGGCGGCGCACCTCGACCACTACGGCGCCGGCCGCGCGGCCGACCGCCTCCATCGCCATGGCGCCGAACAGGTAGGGGATCAGCCCGCCGATCAGCAGGCCGATGATCACCATGTGGTCGGAGAGGTCGAACGTCATCGGTTGGTAGTCGACATGGGCGGCCAGCGCCTTGGCCTTCGCCATCACGTCGAGGTTGTGGGTGTAGTCGGCGAACAGCACCAGCGCCGCCAGCGCCGCCGAGCCGATCGCGTAACCCTTGGTCACCGCCTTGGTGGTGTTGCCGACCGCGTCGAGCGGGTCGGTGACGCCACGCACTTCCGGCGGCAGGTCGGCCATTTCGGCGATGCCGCCGGCGTTGTCGGTGATCGGACCGTAGGCATCCAGCGCCACGATCATGCCGGCCATCGACAGCATCGCGGTCGCCGCGATCGCGATGCCGTACAGGCCGCCCAGCGTGAACGCGGCCAGGATCGCGGCGCATACCGCGAGCACCGGCCACGCGGTGGACTTCATCGATACGCCGAGGCCGGCGATGATGTTGGTGCCGTGGCCGGTGGTGGAGGCGGCCGCAATGTGCCGCACCGGCTTGAATTGCGTGCCGGTGTAGTACTCGGTGATCCACACGATTGCGCCGGTCAGCGCCAGCCCGATCAGGGTGCAACCCCACAGGTTCACTGCGCCGTGACTGAAGTCGGGCATCAGGCGGATGGTGATCGGGTAGAACGCCGCGGCGGCCAGCACGGCCGAGACGATCACGCCCTTGTACAGCGCGCCCATGATCGAGCCGCCT
Source organism: Rhodanobacter ginsengisoli (assembly GCF_042657065.1). NCBI lineage: Bacteria > Pseudomonadati > Pseudomonadota > Gammaproteobacteria > Lysobacterales > Rhodanobacteraceae > Rhodanobacter > Rhodanobacter ginsengisoli. Next base: position 15,334 of record NZ_JBHSNF010000004.1, on the reverse strand, counting down.
TCCTTCACCTTGACGAACAGCGTGCCGATGATCGAGGCGATGATCGATACAGCGCCCAGCAGCAGCGGATACAGCACGGCGTTGGCGCCCACTTCGCTGACCATCAGGCTGCCCAGCAGCATGGTGGCGATCACGGTCACCGCGTAGGTCTCGAACAGGTCGGCGGCCATGCCGGCGCAGTCGCCCACGTTGTCGCCCACGTTGTCGGCGATCACTGCCGGGTTGCGCGGATCGTCCTCGGGAATGCCGGCCTCCACCTTGCCGACCAGGTCCGCCCCCACGTCGGCGCCCTTGGTGAAGATGCCGCCGCCCAGACGCGCGAAGATCGAGATCAGCGAGCTGCCGAACGCAAAGCCGACCAGCGCATGCAGGCCCGCTTCGCCGGTGATGCCCATGTGGTTGAGCACCAGCCAGTAGCCGGCAACGCCCAGCAAGGCCAGCCCGACCACCAGCATGCCGGTGATCGCGCCGCCGCGGAAGGCCACGTCCATCGCCGGGCTGAGGCCGCGCCGGGCCGCCTCGGCGGTGCGCACGTTGGCTCGCACCGACACGTTCATGCCGATGTAACCGGCCGACCCGGACAGTACGGCGCCCAATAAAAAGCCCACCGCAGTGGGCCAATTGAGAAAGAATCCGATCAACAGCAGCAGCGCCACACCGACCATGCCGATGGTGGTGTACTGACGGTTGAGGTAGGCGCGCGCGCCTTCCTGGATGGCCGCCGCAATCTCCTGCATCCGCTCGTTGCCCGGCGATTGCGCCAGGATCCAGCGCGAGGAAATCGCGCCATACAAAACCGCCACTACGGCACACGCCAGAACGATCCACCAGCCATACTGCTGCAGCATCGGAGCCTCCCCATGGGTTGTTAGCGGCCGTCCGAAACGGGCGGTTCCCACGAGTATAGGCAGACGTTGTTGCACAGTCTGTTGTGCGGCGCAGCGGCGCGATACCGGTTCCGGGGTGCGTCGAGTCAAAAATTCCATGCGCGGGTCAACTCGCTGCCCGTGGCTTATCCCGCGAGGACTACCTGCGAGTCACCGGGAAGGGTGAGGGCCCATGCCTGCCTTAGTGCGAAAGAGGGCGCTTCTCTCCCCTTCGCTGCTTATCCGAAACAGATAGTCACAGGGAAAAGAACAGGCAAAAAGTCGGTCCGCCGGCCCATCCAAGGCCTGAGTAGCCATCTCCGGACATGCCCCGGGTCATTCGGCTGCAGGGAGCTGCCGGTAGATCCGCTCGACGTCATCGAGGCGACATAATTGGGTGCCCTCGGCGAGCAATGCCGCGGCGCCGGCCGCGATGCCGAAACGTGTCGCTTCTCTCAAGGAAAGGCCACGAGTCAATCCCACGAGGACACCGGCCAGCATCGAGTCACCGGCTCCGACCGCGCTTTTTACGGCAACCGGGACGGACCGCAAACGCTCGATGGCGTCCTTGCTTGCCAGAATGGCGCCTCTCGCGCCGAGGGATACCACCGCGATCTCGCAACGATCTTGCTCGATCAGCTCTCGTGCCGCCTGCTCCTCTTCGCGCTCGCCGCGGATCGGACGGCCCGTCAGGCTCTCCAGTTCGACAAGGCTCGGCTTCAGCAGATAGACGCCGGCACCGGCACTCTTGAGCGCCGGCCCGGAGGTATCCAGAACCAGACGCTTTCCCTGGCGCCTGGCCAGATCCACGACACGGCCGTAGAAATCCTCGGGGACGCCCAGTGGCAGGCTTCCGCTGGCAACGATGTAGGTCGCGTCAGCCGCTGCGGCCGCCAATTCGTCGAGGCAGAGCTGCTGGTCGAAGCTGCCGATCTCGGGACCGGGAAGAACGAAGCGGTATTGCGCGCCACTCTCGCGCTCGACGACGTTGAGGCTCTCGCGCGTGAACCCGGCGATCGGGATAACCCGGTGCTCGACACCCTCCTGATGCAGCAGATGATCGATCAGATTTCCCGCCGCCCCGCCGGCAGGAAATACCGCAAGCGCATCGACGCCGAGTGAGTGAACTGCCCGGGCGACGTTGATCCCGCCGCCGCCCGGATCGTAGCGAGGCGAATCGCAGCGCAACTTGTGCTCCGGGGCGATTTGATCGGTCGATGTCGCGATATCGAGTGCCGGATTCATCGTCAGCGTGACGATCTTCGTCATGACAATCTCCGCGAGCAAATGAGCCTTGGGCCAAAGGACGACGAAATCGGAAAGCGGGCGTTCGAGCAGGAAAGCCCTGTGTCCTGCCGCGAACCGGTCAGTGTTCGAACGTCGGCAATTTCTTCGCCACCGCGGTGTTCTTCAGCCGTCCATACTTGGGCAATCCGTCACGCCCATGCGGCGGGTGCGCCTCACCCTGGATCAAAGGTGCCAGATAGCGTCGTGCGGCCGCCGTGATGCCGAAACCATCGAGAGTAAGAAACTCGGCCGGCATTTTCTTCTCGCGATTGGCAATCCTGTCCAACGCTGCTGGTTCGATCTTCCAGCGATACGGCTTATCTGATGTCCGCGTGATCACCGGCATCACCGCGTTCATGCCGGCCAGCGCGTATTCGACCGCTGCCTTGCCGACCGCATAGGCCTGGTCCGCATCGGTCTTGGAAGCCATGTTGCGCGCGGAACGTTGCAGGTAGTCAGGCAATGCCCAGTGGTATTTGTAGCCAAGCTTTTCCCTCACCAGCGCCGCAAGCACCGGTGCCACGCCACCGAGTTGCGCATGCCCGAAGGCGTCGCGGGTGCCGGCTTCGGCAAGGAACTGGCCGGCCGCGTTGCGCACGCCCTCGGAAGCCACCACGGTGCACCAGCCGACCCGCTCGACAGTCGCCTTCACCCGGGCCAGGAACGCCGTTTCGTCGAAGACATTTTCCGGGAACAGGATGATGTGCGGCGGTGCATCCGCGCCTTCGCCGGCCAGACCCGCGGCGGCGGCGATCCAGCCGGCGTGGCGACCCATCACCTCGAGAATGAACACCTTGGTCGAGGTCTCGGCCATCGAGGCGACATCGAGGCTCGCCTCCATGGTGGAGATCGCCGTGTACTTCGCCACCGAGCCGAAGCCGGGGCAGCAGTCGGTCACGGCCAGGTCGTTGTCCACCGTCTTCGGTACGCCGATGCAGCGGATGTCGTAGCCCATCGCCTCGCCCAGCCGGGATATCTTCAGCGCCGTGTCGGCGGAATCGTTGCCACCGTTGTAGAGGAACCAGCGGATGTCGTGGGTGCGGAACACGTCGATCAGCCGTTCATACTCGGCGCGGTTGTCTTCCAGCGACTTCAGCTTGTAACGGCATGAGCCGAACGCGCCGCCGGGCGTATGCCGCAGGGCGGCAATGGCTGCTGCAGATTCCTTCGATGTGTCGATCAGCTCCTCGCGCAGTGCGCCGAGGATGCCGTTGCGGGCCGCGTACACTTTCACGCCCTGGCCACGGGCAGCCTGGATGACCCCTGCGGCGGTGGCATTGATGACGGCGGTGACTCCGCCAGACTGGGCATACAGCAGGTTGCCGGTGACGGTGTTACGGCGGCTCGGGCTCATGGGAATCCTCAAATCTGGCAATGGCTGGGTCGTGCTACTTTGCGGCAAATCATTTTGGCAACAATTACTTGGCGACTGTTGGCGAAGGGCTCCGTTTGACGGCATCGGGCGCAGACGCTAATTTGACGCTGAATTTCTGAGAATCGAGCGGGTCGCTGCAGTGTGCGGCAGCCCGCCGAACTTGTGGAGCATTATGCGACTCGTCCTACTTGGTGCGCCCGGCTCGGGCAAAGGCACGCAGGCTGCAAGGTTGAAGGCCGAACTCGGCGTGCCGCATATCTCCACCGGCGACATGCTGCGGGCCGCTGTCGCGGCCGGTACCGCGATGGGACTCAAGGCCAAGGCCGTGATGGACGCCGGCCAGCTGGTTTCGGACGACATCCTGCTCGGCATGCTGGAGGATCGGCTGACCCAGGACGACGCGAAAGCCGGCTTCATCCTCGACGGCTATCCACGCAATCTGGCTCAGGCCGATGCACTGGATCAGCTGCTGGCGAAGATCGGTCAGCCGCTGGATGCGGTAGTCAAGCTCAAGGTGCCCAGCGAGGTGATCATCGGCCGCTGCGAGATCCGCTTCAAGGCCGAAGGGCGTGCCGACGACAACCCGGACACGGTGCGCAAGCGCCTGGCCATCTACGCCGAGCAGACCGCACCCGTGGCAGATTTCTACGCCAGGCGCGGCAAGCTGCAGATCGTCGACGGCGTCGGCGAGTTGAGCGAGGTCACCGCCCGGGTCAAGCAGGCGCTGCAGAACGAATCGGCGGCAGCGAACGGCTGAGCACATCCCGCTTCCGTCGAAGCGGGTTTCAAGGAATTCCTCCCACATGCGTCTGCATATCCTCGGCATCTGTGGCACCTTCATGGGCGGTGTCGCCGCACTGGCGCGCGAGCTGGGCCACGCTGTCGAGGGCTCCGACGCCAACGTCTATCCGCCGATGAGCACCCAGCTGGAGGCGCTCGGCATCGACCTGATGAGCGGCTACGCGGCGGAGCATCTGCAAGCCGGCCCGGGTCGTGAACCGCCGGATCTGATCGTGGTCGGCAACGCGATGAGCCGTGGCAACCCGGCCGTCGAATACATGCTCGAGCAGGGCCTGCGCTACATCTCCGGTCCGCAGTGGCTGGGCGAGAACGTGCTGGCCGGACGCGAGGTGCTGGCCGTGGCCGGCACCCACGGCAAAACCACCACCACCAGCCTGCTGGCGCACCTGCTGGAAAGTGCAGGTCTCGCGCCGGGTTTCCTGGTTGGCGGCGTGCCGGGCAATTTCGGTGTGTCGGCGCGGTTGGGGCAGGGCGGGCCGTTCGTGATCGAGGCCGACGAATACGACACCGCGTTCTTCGACAAGCGCTCCAAGTTCGTGCACTACCGGCCGCGCATCGCGATCCTCAACAACCTCGAATACGACCACGCGGACATTTTTCCGGATGTGGCTGCGATCCAGCGCCAGTTCCACCATCTGGTGCGCACGGTACCGGGCAATGGCCGACTGATCGTCAACGCCACCGATGCGCGACTCGCCGAGGTGCTGGCGATGGGCTGCTGGACCCCGGTGGAGACCTTCGGTATCGGCTGCGGCGACTGGAGCGCGACGCTGCTCGAAGCGGACGGCTCGGCATTCACCGTGCATCGCGATGGTCGGCTGATCGGTGCGGTGCACTGGACCCTGCTGGGCAACCACAGCGTGATGAATGCGCTGGCCGCGCTGGCCGCGGCAGCGGCGGCGGGGGCCGATCCACAGGCACTGTTGCCCGCATTCGCCACGTTCGAGAGCGTCAAGCGGCGCATGGAACTGGTCGGCGAGGTGGCCGGTGTACGCGTCTATGACGATTTCGCCCATCACCCCACCGCGATTGCCACCACTCTTGCCGGCCTGCGCGCCAAGGTCGGCAAGGCGCGCATCGTGGTGGCGCTGGAACCGCGCTCCAACTCGATGCGCCAGGGGGCACACGCCGAGGCGCTGGCGCCTTCGCTGGCCGATGCCGACGCCGTGGTGTTCCTGCATCGGGTCGAGCTGCCGTGGGACGCCGGTCATGTCATCGCGGAGCTCGAGGGCCGCGGCAACACGGCGCCGACGGTGGACGCCCTGCTCGAGATGCTGCGCCGCCAGGTGCTGGCCGGAGACCAGGTGATCTTCATGTCCAACGGCGGCTTCGAGGCGGCGCCGCGACGGTTTGTCGACAGTCTGCAGGGCGATTGAGCGGACATCGAGCGTGTTGCCTGCAGCTGCCCCGGCTCTCGGCACTGGTTACACTGGCGGCATGGTCGTTCCGTCGCCGCTGATCGAAATGCCGTTGTTTCCGCTTTCCTCCGTGTTGTTTCCCGGGGGTCAGCTGCACCTGCGCATTTTCGAGCCGCGTTACCTCGATCTGGTGCGCGAGTGCACGCGTTATGGCACCGGGTTCGGCGTCTGCCTGATTCTCGACGGGCAGGAGGCGGGCGAGCCCGCGACTCCGGCTGCGGTCGGCACGATCGCACGCATCCGGGATTTTCACCGCGATGAGAATGGCCTGCTCGGTATCGTCGCCGAGGGCGGCGCGCGTTTCCGTGTGGCGCGCAGCCGAGTGCGGTCCGATGGTCTGGTTCGGGGGGACGCAGAGGTCTGGCCGGGTGAGCCGGAGCTGCCGGTGCCGGTGGAATTCGCCCTGTTGCAGAGCATCCTCGAGCGACTGATCGAGACCATGGCACCACAGTGGCGGCACGCCCCGCGCAGTGCCTATGACGACGCCAGCTGGCTGGGCTTCCGGCTGGCCGAGCTGCTGCCGCTGGATGTGTCCGAGCAACAGCTCATGCTGGAACTGAACGATCCGGTGCAGCGGCTGGCCGAACTGCGGGATATCCTGCCGCGCTTCCAGAAGCCGTGAATCGGCAAGCCCTACACTGGGCGGACTTCATCTGACGCAAGCAACGGAGTCGACACGCATGAGCCATCTTGCCGGCAAGACCTTGTTCATTACTGGTGCCTCGCGCGGTATCGGTCTGGCGATCGCGCTGCGTGCGGCCCGCGACGGCGCCAATATCGTCATTGCCGCCAAGAGCGGCGTGCCGAATCCCAAGTTGCCCGGGACGATCCATACCGCCGCAGCGGCGGTCGAGGCGGCGGGCGGCAAGGCGCTGGCATTGCAGGTGGACATCCGCGAAGAGGAACAGGTGCGAGCCGCCGCGGCGAGAGCGGCCGAACACTTCGGCGGGATCGATATCGTGGTCAACAACGCCAGCGCGATCTGGCTGGCCGGTGTGGCCGAGACACCGATGAAGCGCTATGACCTGATGCATCAGGTCAATACCCGCGGAACTTTCATGGTTACCCAGAGTTGCCTGCCGTACCTGAAGCAGGCTGCCAATCCACATGTGCTGATGCTGTCGCCGCCGCCGAATCTCGATCCGAAGTGGTTTGCGCCGCATACCGCCTACACCATCGCCAAATACGGCATGAGCCTGTGCGTACTCGGCATGAGCGGCGAGTTCGCGTCGCTGGGCATTGCGGTCAATGCGCTGTGGCCGCGTACCGTGATCGCCACGGCGGCGATCGGCATGATCGAAGGCGTGACTGTCGAGCATTGCCGCAAGCCCGAGATCGTCGCCGATGCTGCGCACGCCATCCTGATACGCCCGGCACGTGATTACACCGGCCATTTCGCGATCGACGAGGACATCCTGAGAGAGGCTGGAGTCGATGATTTCGACGGTTACGCCGTAGCGCCGGGGATGCCGTTGCTGCCGGATCTGTTCCTGGACTGAGCTGCCATATCGACGTCGAGAAGCGGCAGCGAGTTGGCTGGGCCGGGCAAACCCTGACAACGAAATGAGCCATTCACCTACAATTTTTGCGTCAAATTGCTGTTTAAAATAGGTTTTTCCCCCATTTCGATCTCGTATTTTCTTACAAATTCCTCACGCGGGAGAGTATATTGTGTGATCTGGATCACATTTTTGTAGCAAATGCGGCGCAGGATGCGCTTGTGGAACCATCGGAACAGATCACCAGCCGGGGTGCGTTGTTCCCGGTCGCTTCGGCGACCCTGGGGGAGCAGGGGAGACAGAGCCATGTCAAACGAACAGTCATCCAGGCGTTGCGTGGTCTGGTTCGGTCAGCCGACTGACGAGGAGTGCGGTTGCCTGGCGCAAGCAGGCTGGCACACGCGTGTGGGGGACCCGGGGCTCAAGGGCGGTGTCGGTATGCGTCGCGACGATATCGTCGTGGCGATGGCGGATCTGCGCAATGCCGACACGGAAGCGGTCAAGGCCATGGGCCGGCTGATGGATGCTCACCCTTGGTTGCCGTGGCTCGCTCTGGTTTTGAAGAGCACCGCAGCGGACACGCCCGAGGTGGAACGGATTCTGCGGGCCAGTAACGAATTTTTTACCGCGCCAGTGGATCTGAAACGTCTGCTCGAAACCTTGATGAAGATCGGCAGCGGTTGCTCGTCGGCCGTTGAACGAGATGCCGTCCCCGGCATCGTTGGCGCGTTCAGCCCCGTGATGCGCGAGACCCTGGCCAGTTTGCGCAAGTTTGCACCGGTGGAACTGCCGGTGTTGATTACCGGCGAGACAGGCAGCGGCAAGGAAATCGCGGCCCGTGCGCTGCATGGGCTGTCCCCGCGCTGCAATCGCCCTTTCGCTGCCATCAACTGCGGTGCCCTGCCGGTGAATCTGGTGCAGTCGGAGTTGTTCGGCCACGAACGCGGCGCGTTCACCGGAGCGAATGCCCGGCGCGTCGGACATTTCGAGGCTGCGGCCGGAGGTACGGTGTTCCTCGATGAAATCGGGGACCTGCCGTTCGATGCCCAGACCAGCTTGCTGCGTTTGTTGCAGGAAGGGACCCTGGTCCGCGTAGGCTCCACTCAGCCGGTCAAGCTCGATGTACGCATTCTGGCCGCCACCCATGTGGATATCGAACAGGCTGTGGCGGAGGGTCGCTTCCGCGAGGATCTGTACTATCGACTCAACGTGCTTCGGCTGCACATGCCGCCGTTGCGCCAACGCGAAGGCGATGTCGAACTGCTGGCACAACACTTTCTCGATGCCTTCCGTTTGCGAAATCGCAGTCGCGCTCGGGCCTTCAGCAGCAGTGCTCGTGACGCGATACGTGGATTCGCATGGCCCGGTAATGTTCGCGAGTTGCTGAATCGGGTACAGCGTGCGGCGGTCGTGGCCGAGGGTTCGTTGATAAGTCCGTCCGATCTGGACCTGCAGCACGTACTGCAGACTTCAATCCCTCCTTCCAGTCTCGATTTGACTCGTGTCTCGGCCGAGCGCGAAGCGGTGCTCAGCTGCCTGCACGAAAGCCATTTCAACATCAGCGAATGCGCGCGCCGACTCAGCGTATCCCGTGTGACCGTCTACAGGCTGTGCAAAAAGCATCACCTGGTGCTTGAAAATCTCCGCCACAAAAGCACGCGGCTGCCTGGCCGAAAGCTTATGAATGGCGCGCATGACCGCGAGCCGGGCTTCAATCAAGAGAGCGGCTTCGTGAAATCGTGTGGGTAGATTCATCCGATTTCACAGTTACGGCGGCATGCGGGTGAGCAACTTCAGGCGCGGATATTGTTGTTGAGTCTTTCGAGAAGGCCGGGCGAGACCTTGTTTTCGCGATGGCAGCAGGCGGCAATGCCATCCCAGTGACGTTCGATCATGTCGGCGAATATCTCGAACGGCTTGAGCCGTCGCCAGCGCAGCGATCTTGCCGTCGAGACTGAGATTCTCGCGGCGCGCCCGCAAGGAGGATTCTCCCCACGATTCCAACGAAGTGTCTCTATTCCATGCAAAGGGAAGACCCCCGGCCCGCAGGGGACGAGCCGGGGGGTTCCGTAGGTGCCCGGCTACAGGATGCCGGGTTACCGCCCTCATTGGCCGCTTGCACGGCTGCATGAGTTATCGGCCGTCACTGGCCGATGCAGAGCTTCCATGCCCTCTTGATTTACTCCATTCACTCCATTCCTTTAATGCCAGCGCTGGTACCACCACTGGTGCGGGTTGCGGTACCGCCATCGAGCGGGTCCGCCAGCTGCACTGCCTTGTGCGCATCGGCGGCCCATGCCGCGGCGGGAAGCGCCAGCAGGCCTGCCGCCAGCAGGGCCACCCCTGACCTGACGGCAGGCAGCATGTGCGAGTGGATGGTCCATGGGTGTCCCCTCGTGTTCCATGCCGAAGTAGTGGCAAGTGCCATGCCAATACCGGCAAATGAGGCTGCAGCAGGGATTGGCGGCCGAAGGCGTCATGTCGCACGCGCGCTGTCTGTAACACCGCATTTACAAGAGAAGCCGGGCTTTCCGCGCGCTGGTGGCTCGCCGCGCGCCACGCCGCGGTCCCCGCCGGGTGTAACAGGGTTGTTACAGCGGAAGTCCCGGTATACAGCGGCCGGGTACCAGGCCCTGTCCAAAGCCATCCGGCAGCAATTACGATGGATAATTGGCGAAGCCTGGATCCGTCTTCACGCCGGCCAGCCGAGCAGCCGATCACCGTACGGAATATCCATGCCAGCGCACGACACCAGCCTTATCGATCTCGGCAAACGCTATTGGCTTCCGGTGTACAAGCCCCGCGAACTGGTACTCGATCACGGCAAGGGGGCTCGTGTCTGGGACACGCTGGGGCGCGATTACGTCGACTTCGGCGCCGGTATCGCGGTGAACGCGCTCGGCCATCAGGACCCGGATCTGCTGGATGCGTTGACCCGGCAGGCGCACAAGCTGTGGCATGCCAGCAATGTCTTCTATACCGAGCCACCGCTGCGGCTGGCCGAGGAACTGGTGGCGGCTTCGGGGTTTGCCGAACGGGTGTTCCTGTGCAACTCCGGGGCGGAGGCGAACGAGGCGGCGATCAAGCTCGTGCGCAAGTGGGCGGCGTCGAAAGGGCGAGTGCCGGAGCAGCGCACCATCGTCACCTTCAGAGGTTCATTTCATGGCCGCACGCTGGCCACGGTGACCGCCACCGCGCAACCGAAATACCAGGAGGGTTATGAGCCGCTGCCTGGCGGCTTCCGCTACCTCGATTTCAATGACGTCGAGGCGCTGGAAGCGGCATTCGCGGAAGGCGGCATCGCTGCGGTTATGGTCGAACCGGTGCAGGGTGAGGGTGGCGTCCTGCCGGCCGCGCCGGGATTCCTCAGGCGCGTACGCGAGCTTTGCGATACCTACGACGCCTTGCTGGTGCTGGACGAGATCCAGTGCGGCATGGGTCGTACCGGCACGCTGTTCGCGCACACCCAGGATGATCTGGTGCCGGACATCGTGACTTTGGCCAAGGCACTTGGTTGCGGTTTTCCGATCGGCGCGATGCTGGCCGGGCCGAAGGTCGCCCAGGTCATGCAGTACGGCGCCCATGGCACGACCTTCGGTGGCAACCCCATGGCTGCCGCGGTGGCTCGCGTGGCACTGGCCAAACTCGCTTCGCCAGCCGTGCTGATGAATGTGCGGCGACAGGCGGAAGACCTCCGCGCGGGCCTGTCGCGGATCGACCACTCTCGGCAGCTGTTTGCTGAGGTCCGCGGTCGCGGCCTGATGATCGGCGCCGTGCTCGCCGATGCCTGGAAGGGCAGGGCCGGCGAGATACTCGATCACGCCGCAACGCATGGCCTGCTGCTGCTGCAGGCCGGCCCGGACGTGTTGCGCTTCGTGCCGCCACTGACCATCACCGGCGAGGAACTGGCCGATGGCCTGGACCGGCTCCGTGACGCCCTGGCCGATTTTGTCGGGACATGACTGCAGCAGCCTGTCCATTCTGTGCCATTGCTGCCGGAGACGCACCGGCCAGCGTGATCCACGATGACGGCAAGGTGCTGGCGTTCATGGATCTGCGTCAGGCAGTGCCAGGGCATGTGCTGGTGGTACCGCGCAAGCATGTGCCGGACCTCTATGCGCTCGATGACGGCGAGGCGGCCGGAGTGATGCAGGTTGCCGTGCGCGTGGCCCGAGCCTTGCGCGAGGCGTACCACGTCCCGGGCCTCAATCTCTGGCAGTCCAACGGCGAGGCCGGCGGACAGGAGGTGCTGCACTTCCACCTGCATGTGCACCCGCGCCGTCCAGGCGATGGCCTACTGCGCGTCTATCCGCAGGGTTCGCCGCCATGCACCGGAGCCGAAGAGCTCGAAGCGATGGCCCGCTCGTTGCGCTCCCGGCTGCAGTCCTGACTCGGGATTTCCGTGATGCCGGCGGGGTACGCTGTTCTCACCAAGTACCATGTTTCGAACGACATTCAGGACGGTATCCGCATGAAATATCTCCACAGCATGGTCCGCGTGCGCGATCTCGACGCCTCGCTGCGCTTCTATTGCGAAGGACTCGGGCTGAACGAAGTCCGGCGCACCGAAGTGCCCGAGGGCAAGTACACGCTGGTGTTCCTCTCCGCCCCGGACAGCCCCGACGCAGAGATCGAGCTGACCTTCAACTGGGGTTCGCAGGAAGACTACGGTTCGGCGCGAAACTTCGGCCATCTTGCGTTTCGGGTCGACGACATCTACGCCACCTGCTCGCGATTGCTGGCGATGGGCTACACCATCCATCGGCCGCCGCGCGATGGGCACATGGCGTTTGTCCGTTCGCCCGACCTGATCTCGATCGAGCTGCTGCAGGACGGCCGCCTGCCGGCGCGGGAACCGTGGGCGTCCATGCCGAACACGGGAAGCTGGTAAACCCCCGTCGTCGCCACCGGTGGCGGCGACGTGCGGTCTTGAATGGCATCCGCGGATCGCGGGTCGACAGGCAGACAGCGAGCCGATGGCCATCGTGCGACACAGGTGACGGCGGCGCATGCCATCGAGTTCATGCGCCGCCGATCCCTGTACTACTCGTCGGGACTCATGCCGCCAACGTCCTGAAGGCTTCACGCGCGGCAGCGATCGTCTGCGCAATCACGTCGTCGTCATGCGCGCTCGACATGAAACCGGCCTCGAACGCCGACGGTGCCAGATACACGCCACGCTCGAGCATGGCGTGGAAAAAGCGATTGAACGACGCGCTGTCGCATTCCACGGCCTTGGCGTACGTATCCACTTTCGCGGCGCCGAAAAACAGGCCGAACATGCCCCCGACGGCGTTGGTCGTGAACGCGATGCCGCTGGCATCGGCCGCCGACTGCAGGCCGTCGACGAGCAGGCACGTGCGTGCGGCCAGCTGCTCGTGGAAGCCAGGGGCCTGGACCAGTTCCAGCATCGCCAGGCCAGCCGCCATCGCCACCGGATTGCCGCTGAGGGTTCCGGCCTGGTAGATCGGTCCGGCCGGGGCGATCTGCTCCATCAGGTCACGCCGGCCGCCGTAGGCGCCGACCGGCATGCCACCACCGATGATCTTGCCGAACGTGGTCAGGTCGGGAGTCACTCCGTAATAGGCCTGTGCGCCACCGAGCGCGACGCGGAAGCCGGTCATCACTTCATCGAAAATGAGCAGGGCACCGGACTGCGTGCACAGTTCGCGCAGAGCCTGCAGGTAGCCGTCCACCGGAGGTATGCAGTTCATGTTGCCGGCGACCGGCTCGATGATCAGTGCGGCGATCTCGGGGCCCTGTTCGGCAAACAGCGCTTTCGCCGCATCGCTATCGTTGTATGGCAGGGTCAGCGTGAGGTCGGCATTCTCCTTCGGAACGCCCGGCGACGTGGGCACGCCGAACGTCAGCGCGCCGGATCCCGCCTTGACCAGGAAACTGTCGCCGTGGCCGTGGTAGCAGCCTTCGAACTTCACGATCTTGCTGCGACCGGTCGCGCCGCGGGCGAGCCGGATCGCCGACATGGTGGCCTCGGTGCCGGAGTTGACCATGCGCACCATTTCCATCGACGGGACAAGCCGGCCGAGGGTCTCGGCCATGCTGATCTCGGCGGCGCACGGTGTTCCGAACGAGAGTCCGTCCTTTACTGCGCGCTCGACCGCCTCGCGCACGGCGGGATGATTGTGGCCGACGATCATCGGTCCCCATGACCCCACATAGTCGATATAGCGCTTGCCCTCCACATCCCACAGGCAGGCGCCGTCCGCACGTGCCGTGAAAAACGGTTCGCCGCCGACCGACTTGAACGCGCGAACCGGCGAGTTCACGCCACCGGGCATCAGCTGGCGGGCGCGCTGGAAGAGTTCATGATTGGTGGTCATCAGTTTCTCAGTGGCTGGGCATAAAGGTGAGCGAAGCGTTGGGCTGAATGGCGCGCGTCGATGGCACCGAACACGGAGGAAATGGCGGCGAGAAACTCGGCGCCCGCTTCGACGAGGGGACGTGCATTGTCCGGTGTGATGCCGCCGATCGCCACCCGCGGTACACCAAGCGCAGCACTTTGCCGCAGCAGATCGAGCGGCGCACGCGGGGCCAGCGGCTTGGTGGGCGAGGCAAAGAACGCACCGAAGGAGACGTAACTGGCGCCAGCGCGTGCTGCCATGCGGGCGCTGTCCAGCGAATCGCGGCATGCCACCCCGATGATCGCGTCGGTCCCGAGCGAGGCGCGCGCTGCATCCAGGCCATCCGCGGCGTTCGAGAGGTGTACTCCGTCGGCACCGACCGACCGGGCCAGCGGGATGTCTTCATGAATGATCAGGGGCACGCCGTGGGCGCGGCACAGTTGCAGGAGTGCCGCGGCCTCCGCATGACGCCGGGGCGCGTCAGTTCCCTCGTCGAGGTATTGCAGCAGGCGGGCGCCACCGGCCAGGGCCATCGCGGCAACATCCAGCAAATCCGGGCGCGGCCCGTCTGTAATCGCGTAGAGGCCGCCGCCTGTGAGTGAAGCATGGACTTTCAATGGCTGATCTCCGGAGCTGTCGCTGGCGAGCTGATGACGTCGCCATGCTTTCGTATTGTCGGATGAGTTGAGAGAATGTCCCATTCCATTGTGATCCGAAGAAGTCCGACCATGAGCCAGAGTTCCACCGAAACCACCGCCTTGCGCAAATGGATGTGCGTCGTCTGCGGCTATATCTATGACGAGGCTGTGGGCGTGCCCGATGAAGGCATTGCCGCCGGCACGCGCTGGGAGGATGTGCCCGACACCTGGACCTGTCCGGACTGCGGCACCACCAAGGACGATTTCGAGATGATCGAACTCGACTGAGCGCCCACGTCCGCCAGCAAACGGCCCGATCTTGCCGGCGTATTGGCCGGGCCGCCTGCTTTGATGTTCCTGCGCACCATCCGGTGACGCGCCATTCTCAAGGAGCATCCCATGCAACAGTTCATCCCCTTTGAAGACGACTGGGACGCATTGGAAAACCTGCGCCCCGAAGAATTGATTCCCTATCGGGTCGGTCTGCTGGCGGATCGTGATCCGGCAGCCCAGTCCGCCCATCGCGCTTCGACGCCGTCACCTGGCTATCCGTCGATTCCCTGCATTGCACCGACAGGACGCTCCGGGGCGTGACGATCCAGGCGTGCCAGTCAAGCGCGGGGCGCACTTTGGCGGCAAAGACGCCCAGCCTGGCGATTTCGGTCAGTTCGACCTGACCGCATGCGTGCTCGCCACGGCGTGAGCACGCATGCGGTGATGCAATAGAGGATCACATGCCGCAGCACACGACAGAAAAGTTCGTGTGCCCCCTTCACAGGGAGGCGGTGTGGCGCTATGATTCTCGCCCCTTCGACGAGACGCCCTCTCGCGAAGGACTCCGCAACGAACCACGATGAAAGTTTTTCAACGAGGGTGTTGACGGTCGCAAAAAGCGATGTAGAATGGGCGGCTCACCTAGGACGAAACGTCTTCAGGGGTAATCGAGAAATCGGTTGCAAGTGGTTGATCTTTGACAGTGTGCGCAGGTGAATTGTGTGGACGTCTTGCGATGGCGGGTTACGACCTGTCCAAGAAATGCAAGCGTCCAATGAAAGAAAAAAGTCAGTAATGAGTTTTGATTTTGTTGG
>NZ_JBHSNF010000003.1:0-602372 GCF_042657065.1 Rhodanobacter ginsengisoli | reverse complement strand
GCTCAAACGGACAGCGGTTGCCTTGAATTCCTGGCTGTAGCGGTAGGTCGTTCGTGGACCTGGTTTCGGCATCTTGTGGACTCCTGAAGTGGTAGTTCAGGGTGTCCACTAAAGCGTAGGAAGTCTCAACTGCTGGGTCACAAGGACGTGGCCACCACCCAGATCTACACGCACGTGCTGAACCGTGGCGGCCATGGCGTGTTGAGTCCGCTGGACCGCGGCTGAGCGCAGCTCGCGCCGCTCTCCTGCTCCTCAATGGAACTGGTCGCTGGCCGGCACCCATGAACTGGATGACGAAGCCGGCGACGCGGTCCTGACCGGCAACACGATGGTTTCGCAGCCGGGTGGCGGCGGCGCGCCGGCGACGCGGGCGGCGGCGCATTCGGCGGCGTTGTCGAACTTGACCATCGGTGCCGGCGCGGCGCTGGCCGCGGGTGCGGGCGGCACCAGCGGGTTGGCCGGGGCCAGGTGCAGGCGCTCGTAGACTTTCTCGGCGACCGGCCGCGGCGGCGGATCGGGGTTGCGGCAACCCAGCAGGGACATCGGCAGCAGCGGCATCACCGCGCACTGGACCCGTATCCCGCGCGGCAGGTGGAAGGTGTGCTTGACCGTGGTCTTTTCCACCGCGCGGCGCAGCGCGGTGTCGATCGAGCTCTCGCCCTCGGGCGTCCAGTCCTGCTCGAAGCGGGTCGGCCGGTAGCCGATGTTCGGCGCGCCGTGACTCATGATCTGCGTATCGCCGTGCGGCTTCAGCTGCACGTAGCCGCCGAGCTCACCGTGCTTCTCGCCCTGCGCTGCGCCGGGCTGGCTTTCACCGACCTGACCGGTCTGGCCGGCGGCGCCGGGCAGCTTGCCGCGTTGGCCGTTGTCGCGGCCCTGCCCGGCCGGTGACGGGGTCACGGCCGCGACGCTGGCGGCAGGCGATGGCGGGGCCTCGGCCACACCGGCCGGCTCGCCCGGCGTGGCGTAGTCGCTGCCTTGCGGCGTGGCATCGGGTGCGCTGCTGAGGTCCGGCGCCGCCTTGAGATCGCCCGGGCTGGGCGTGGTTTCGCGTGTCGCCGACGGCTCGGCGGGCGCGGGCGATGGCGACTCGGCCGGCTGGCTGGCGGGCGTGGGTGCCGGCGCGACGGCACTCGCCACGGTGGTGGGCGCCACCACCGTGGGCCGCAGCACGGACGGCTGGATGGACGGCTGGATCGCCGGCACGCTGGACGTGTCCAGCGTCTCGATCTTTTCCGCCGGCGCCGGAGGTTGCGGTGCCGGTGGCGCGGCGGTCAACGGCACGGGCTGCAGCTCGGTCGGCGCCAGCGTGATCGCCGGCAGCTGCACATGGGGCAACTCGCGCGGCACGATCGGGCTCGGTTCGATCGCGGCGTTATGCAGGTCCACCCGCGGTGACGGCTGGGCCGGCAGCGGGACCGGCTGCTGCCGCGGCACCAGCGGTGCGGCGGGCGGCGCCGGATTCGGCACGACGCTGACCGGCGCGGCGGTCTTCGGCGCCTCGATCTGCAGCGCGATGTTCGGCACGCTGATCGACGGCGCCTGCGGCGGAAGTTGGGTCAGCGTCAGCGATGCCGGCGGCGGCATCGGCTGATTGCCCTCCAGTTGCGGTGCGCGCACCGGCTCGGGCTGGAACTTCGGCGGTGCCGGCGGCTGCAACGTGGGGGTCGGCAGGGCCACCACCGGGGGTTCGCCGGCAGGCGGCAGCGGCGGCACTTCCGGAGTCGGCGCCGGCTTCGGCAGGCTTGCCGGCGCAGGGGCCGCCGCCAACGGCTTGGGGACCACGGCGCGGGGCCTGGCCGCCGTCGCGACCACCGGTTTCGCCGCGGCCGGTGCCGACGGCGTCACGGCCCGCGCGTTCGCACTGCGCTCGCTGCTCGACACGACCCGACTGCGCTGACCCTGATGGCGCGGCCCGAGTTCTTTCGGCGGCGTGCCATGCACTGGCTGCGGTGGCGGCGGCGGGGGCGGCTCGACCAGGCGCACCTGCAGGAACTGCTCCTTCGACGGTGGCGGCGGTGCCAGCTCATAAGCCGGGCCGAGCACGAACGCGAACAGGAACAGCAGATGCACCAGCAGCGAGCCCATCATGGCGAGCAGGCGCAGGCCGTATTGGGGCGGCCGCGAACGATGACGCGGGTGGTACACGCGCGCCCGGGTCGCCGCGGCCAGCGGCGAGTTCAGCATGATCCGCGCAGGGTTGGCGGAGCGGCCGGCAGCAGGTTTATCCGGGGGCAGCGGGGGCATGCGGCGAGTGTAGCGGGCGCGGGCGCGCTTCCGCATGACGCTCAGGGATGACCGCTGGCACCCGCCGCGCGTTCATGCCGTTCCGCGTCGACCGCGCGGTTCGGGGTGTCGACCGGGCAGCCCCAGGCCAGCGGTTTGCCCGCGCGATACATCGCGATGCACGACGCCTCGTCGGGTGGTTTCGGTGCGTGCGCGGCGCCGTCCAGCGATCGGGTCGGTGCCATGCTGAGTCGCTCGTCGCCATCCTTCGCCGACGGTGGCGCCGGCGGATCCCCGCCGCAACCGCCGGCCAGCATGGCGAGGGAAACGGCGCAGTGAATGCGGATGCCACCGGGCAGCCGGACGGTCTTCTTCAATGTGGTCTTGTCCACCAGTTTCTGCAGCGCACTGTCGATCGCGCTGCCGCCGCTGTTCCAGTCGTTGTCGAAGCGCGTCGCCCGGTACGTGACCGGGCTGTCGTGTCGCATGATGCCCGTATCGCCCTGCGGCATCCGCTGCACGTAACCCGGCAACGGCGCGCTGGCGGCCGACGCCGGCAGCAACGGTTGACCGTGTTCGTCGTACAGCGGCGAGGCTGGCGCCGGCGGGGGCGTCGGCAGTCGCACCACCATCGCGTCCTTGGCCGGCGGCTCGGGCGCTCTCGGCAGCGGGCGCGGCTTCGGTGGTGGCGGCAGCGCCTGCGGCGGAGGCGCTGCGGCCGTCGCGGGTGCCTGCGCGATGAATCGCACGTGCATCACCTCGCCCACCGGCGCCGGAACCACCGGCCTGGCCGGCGGCGAACGCATGCCGTACCAGATCGCCACCACGAACAGGGCATGCAGCAACACGGCGATGGCCAGCGCCAGCCGGTGCTGGCGACCCTCGATCTGCGGCTCGCGCCAGCGCCGCCGCTGTAGCGCCGCCCGGGCAGGCCAGTCCAGCCCGCTCAACGCACGCGCCGACGGCTCCGGCCGAACGAGCGGATCGGGGCCGGGCGGGATCGGGCGTTGGCGTGCGGCCTGCGACGGAGGGACGATGACGATGCCTCATGGGATGCGGATGGCTGCGGCAGCTTGCCGGATGGCGCTTGAACCCCGACGTACCGGGCGGCAGATGGTTGCGGAAGCTCCGCATCCGCTACAGACCATCGTCAACCGGCAACGGTTCCCCGCACTGCAGCTTGACCGTGCCGGCGGTTCGCTCAAGTCTAGACGGACGGCACCATCCGCCGTTCCCGCCATGACCGCCCTTGCCTGCCACCGGGGGCAGGACGACCATGACGGCCCGCCATCGTCAGCCGCCACCGCGCGGCCTCATGCGGCGCCGATCATGCCACGAGGCCACGCCCCGTTTTGAGGAGGGTCGCATCGTGACGTATTCCACGGAAAGCATCCGCAACATCGCGCTCACCGGTCACGCCGGCGCCGGCAAGACCACGCTGTTCGAGGCGCTGCTGCTGGCCGGCGGGGTGATCCAGATCCCCGGCACGGTCGAGCGCGGCAACACCGTCTCCGACACCGACAACCAGGAGAAGGCGCGCGTTCACTCCATCGACAGCTGCGTGGCGCAGATCGTCCACGACGACTGTCACCTCAACCTGATCGACACCGCCGGCTACGCCGATTTCCGCGGCGCCACGCTGGCTTCGCTGGCCGCGGTGGAAACCGTGGCGATCGTGGTCAACGCGATCAACGGCATCGAGCACAGCACCCGCCGCATGATGATGCATGCGCGCGAACGCGGGCTGGCCCGCGTGCTGGTGATCAACAAGATGGATTTCGACGGCGCCGACCTGGCCGGCCTGGTGGACGCCCTGCGCGAGGAATTCGGCAACGAATGCCTGCCGGTGAACCTGCCCGCCGGCCATGCCAGGCGCGTGCTGGACTGCTTCTTCCACAGCGAGGGCAGCACCGATTTCTCGTCGCTGGCCGAGGCGCACCAGCGCATTCTCGACCAGGTGGTGGAGATCAACGAAACGATGATGGGCCAGTATCTCGACGAGGGCGAAGGCGCACTCAGCCCGCAGGCACTGCATGACGCGTTCGAGCAGTGCCTGCGCGAGGGGCACCTGGTGCCGATCTGCTTCGTCAGCGCGCGCACCGGCGCCGGCGTGAAGGAACTGCTCGATGTGGCCGCGCGGCTGCTGCCGAATCCCGCCGAAGGCAATCCGCCGCCGTTCCTGCGCGCCGACGGCAGCCCGCTGGTGGTTTCCACCGACCCGGCGGCGCACGTGATCGCCGACGTGTTCAAGATCGTCAACGACCCGTTCGTGGGCAAGCTCGGCGTGTTCCGCGTGTGGCAGGGCACGATACGACGCGACAGCCAGCTGTTGATCGACGATGGCCGCAAGCCGTTCAAGGTGGGCCACCTGTTTCGCCTGCAGGGCAAGACCCACGTGGAGATCGAGGAGGCGATCCCGGGCGACCTCGCCGCGGTGGCCAAGGTCGAGGAGATCCACTTCGACGCGGTCCTGCACGACTCGCACGACGAGGACCGGATCACCCTGGCGCCGCTGGCGTTTCCCACCCCGATGTACGGCCTGGCGCTGGAGCCCCGGCACAAGGGCCAGGAGCAGAAGCTCTCCAACGCGCTGGCGCGGCTGGCCGAGGAGGATCCGTGCTTTCGCGTCGAGCATCGCAAGGAGCTCAACGAGACGGTCGTGCGCGGGCTCTCCGACCTGCACCTGAAGGTGATGCTGGAACGCATGCGCGAGCGCTACGGCGTCGAGGTGGACACCCACCCGCCGCGGATCGCCTACCGTGAAACCATCGCCGGCCACGCCGAAGGCCACCACCGGCACAAGAAGCAGACCGGCGGCGCCGGCCAGTTCGGCGAAGTGTTCCTGCGCGTCGAGCCGCTCGACCGCGGTGCCGGTTTCGAGTTCGTCGATGCGGTGAAGGGTGGCGTGATCCCCGGCCAGTACCTGCCGGCGATCGAGAAAGGCGTGCGCCAGGCGATGGAGCACGGCGCGGTGGCCGGCTTTCCGCTGCAGGATCTGCGGGTGACCGTGTACGACGGCAAGCACCACTCGGTCGACTCGAAGGAAGTCGCCTTCATCAGCGCCGGCAAGAAGGCGTTCCTCGATGCGGTGGTCAAGGCGCACCCGATCGTGCTGGAGCCGATCGTCAACGTCGAGGTGGCGATCCCCGAGCACAACGTGGGCGACGTCACCGGCGGCCTCGCCGGCAAGCGCGCTCGCATCATGGGCACCGACACCCAGCGGGGCGGCGAGCTGGTGATCAAGGCGCAGGCGCCGCTGGCCGAACTGATCGACTACCCCACCGAACTGAAGTCGATGACCGGCGGCCGCGGCCGCTACAGCCTCGACCTCAGCCATTACGAGGCGGTACCGCCGAACGTGCAGAAGCAGCTCAGCGAAGAGTGGAAGCCGCACGTGGAGGAAGACTGAACCCGCCGCCGCTCGACCGGCCGGCGCCCGCCGGAAATCGCTCTACTCCCACCAGGAAACCCGCCATGCAACTGCTCCGCCCCGGTATCGCCCTCGGCATCCTGCTGCTCGCTCCCTGCATCGCCCGGGCGGCCGCCCCGGACGGTCCGGCGCCCATGCTCAGCATGCTGCGTACCACCTGTTTCGGCATGTGCCCCTCGTACCGGGTGCGCCTGAGCAGCAATGGCCACTTCACCTTCGACGGGCTGGCCAATGTAACGACCAAAGGCCCGGTCGACGGCCAGGCCACGCCCGCGCAGATCGCGGCCATCCAGGCCGCCCTCCGCGAGGCCGACCTGCGCAGCCTGCACGACCACTACACCTCGCGCGAGGATGGCTGCGCGCCGCTGCTGATGGACATGAGCGGCGTGAAGATCAGCATCGACGACGCGCAGGGGAGCAAGACGGTCGACTTCTATTACGGCTGCCGCGGCGCGATCGCCAACCAGGTGCGTCCGCGCATCGACAAGCTGGCCGACGTCATCGACCAGCAGTTGGATACCGCGCGCTGGATCGGCAAGCCGAGCAAGCCCGGTGCCCCCGGCGGAACCGCGCACTGACACGGCCGGCCACCGCCCGCAGGAGAAGTATTACAGGCGCCCGCCGCGCTTCACGCTGAGATAGCGCTCGATCAGCGCACCGGACAGCTCGGCGCAGCTGACGTCGAGCGTGTTGACGCCCTCGCGCCGCAACGCTTCGTGCACGCGCTCGCGCTCGGCCAGGTAGTGCATCGCCGAGGCACTGCGGATGCCGGTTTCGAGATCGTCGCCGGGATCGCCGGCGGCACGGTCCAGCGCCAGCTCGCGCAGGCTGACCAGCATCACCAGGTGCCGTCTGGACAGCATCGACACCGCCATGCGCAGTTCGGCGTCGTCCTCGTCGCGCACGTTGGTGATCAGCACCACCAGCGCACGGCGCTGCTGGTGCGCCTGCAGCGCACTGGCGGCGGCCAGGTAATCGGTGGCCAGCGGCATCGCCTGCAGGTCGTAGCCGGCGCCCAGCAGCATGTCCATGCCACCACTGCCCTGCTGCGGCGGCAGCCAGCGTTGCTGCTGGCCGGTGCAGGCCAGCATGCCGACCGCATCGCCCTGGCGCAGCGCGATGCTGGCCAGCGCCAGCGACGCGTTCAGCACGTGATCGAAATGCGCCAGCTGGTCGTCCTGCGCCAGCATGCGCCGGCCGCAATCGAGCATCAGCACCACCTGCTGGTTGCGCTCGTCGCGATACTCGCGCGAGATCAGCCGGTTGCTGCGCGCGGTGGCCTTCCAGTCGATCTTGCGCAGGCTGTCGCCGACCCGGTAGTCGCGCAATTCCTGGAACTCGGTGCCCTCGCCGCGTCGCCGCTGCAGGCGCGCGCCGACACTGCGCGAGGCCAGCTCCACGCTGAGCCGGGCCAGCTCGGCCAGCGACGCGAAATTCGGATACACCCGCACCGTCGACGGCGCGCCGACCACGCGACGCGCGGTCCAGCCATGCCAGGGCGAGCGCAACTGCACATGGCAACCCTCGAAGCGGAACTGCCCGCGCGCGTCGGGCGTCACCGCATAATCGAGCTGCAGTTCGTCACCCGGCGGCAGCGCCAGCGTGCGCGGCATCCCGCGCACCGCCCAGCCGCCCGGATGCAGATCGTGCAGGCGCACTTTCTGCACCCGCGCGCCCGCGCCGCGCAGGCGCAGGCCCACGCGCGCCTCCGGCCCCAGCGGCATCACCGGCGCCACCTCCCGTTGCAGCGTCGGCGAAGGCATCCGGCGCAGGCGCCGGGCGTCGATCAATGCCAGCAGTGCAATGCCGCCGCCGCAGGCCAGCCAGGTCGTCAGCGGCAGCCAGGCCAGGCTGGCCAGCGCGCCGAGCACGCTCCAGCCGAGCAGCAACCACAGCAGCGCGGGCGCGGGTCGCATCATTGGCGCGGTGCCGGCACCTTGTGCAGCAAGGCATTCAGCACGTCGTCCGGGCGCTGGCGTTCGATCAGCGCTTCCGGCGCCAGCAGCAGGCGATGACGCAGCGCCGGCAGGGCCACCGCGCGCACGTCGTCGGGGGTGACGAAATCGCGCCCGTCCAGCGCGGCGCTGGCCCGTGCCAGCCGTGCCAGTGCCAGCCCGCCGCGCGGACCGGCGCCACCGATCACGCCCGGCCACTCGCGCGTGGTGCGCACGATGCGCACGGCATAGTCGGTGACCGCCGCATCCATGCGAATTGCGGCGACGCCCTGCTGCAGGGCCAGCAGTTCCGCCTGCCCCATCACCGGCTGCACCTTCGACACGTCGAGGTCGGCCGCGACCTTGCCGTTGACCACGCCGGCGACCATGCGCTTCTCGTCCTCCAGCGTGGGATAGCCGATCACCACCTTGATCAGGAAGCGGTCGAGCTGCGCCTCGGGCAACGGATAGGTGCCCTCCTGTTCGATCGGGTTCTGCGTGGCCACCACCATGAACGGCGCCGGCAACGCGAAACGACGACCCTCGATGGTCACCTGCCCTTCCTGCATCGACTCGAGCAGGGCCGCCTGGGTCTTCGCCGGCGCGCGGTTGATCTCGTCGGCCAGCAGCAGGTTCGCGAACACGGGCCCGCGGCGGATCTGGAAGCGCTCACTCTTGGGATCGTAGATCGCGTGTCCGGTGACATCCGCCGGCATCAGGTCCGGCGTGAACTGGATGCGCCCGAACGTGCAGCCCACCGACGCGGCCAGCGCGCGCACCAGCAGGGTCTTGCCCAGTCCGGGCACGCCTTCGATCAGCACATGTCCGGCGGCCAGCAAGGCCAGCAGCACCTGGTCGAACACCTCACCCTGGCCGATGAAGGCCTGCGCGACCTGCTCGCGCAACGCCCGCGCGTGTTCGCCCAGCTCGGCGATCGACAGGGGCGCCGGCGGCGTGAGCGGGGCGGCGGAAAGGGTCTCGGTGGTCATGGGTGGCTCCTGAGTCGCGCCAAGGTGAGGATGGAGGCACGAAACGCCTGCGCGTTCGCGGGTGACTGGAAGGCCTGCTCGATCTGCGCGGCATCGAGCGGCCCGCGCTCGGCCAGGCGCGCATGCAGGGCCTCGCCGTTGAGCATCGCGCAGGCCGGATCGCGCCGGCGCAGGCGCTCCCGTACGGCGTGACAGGCCAGCCGGTGCAGGCTGCGGCCGCCATCGCGGCGATACAGGAATTCGCCAGCTGCCTGCACGTGCTCCAGCAGCGCGCGTCGATGCAGCGCCGGCGCCGGCATCAGCGGGCCCAGCCGCGCACTGCGCATGGCCATCCAGCCGGCCAGCAACAGGCTCAGCGCCAGCAGCGCGGGCCAGCCCTTGAACAGCAACCACTTCGGCAGCGACAGACCGTCCAGCGCGTAGACCAGGTAGATCCGGCCGCGACCCAGGTTCGGCGCCAGCAGGCGCCAGCCGAAATGCTGCGCGGCGGCCTGTTTCAGATGATTGCCCGAGATCGGATCGAGGCTGGCCAGCAGGCTGACCGTACCGCTCGCCAGCCGGGTGCGGGCGAACAGATAGCCGTCCATCTGATCGCCGATCGACGCCTCCACCGCGGCGCGGGCCGCTGGCGCAAGCCGGAAGCGCTCACCACACAAGTGCACCTGGCCAGGTGGCTTGCCATCGACGACCGCGCCGGCGTCGATCGCGCTGCAGGCAAAGGCCGCGGGGCGTGAATCGAGCAGGTTCAGTGCCTTGGACAGCGGTGTCCGCAGCGCCGTCGCGGTCGCCCCCGGCGACAGCAGCAGATGGCCACCGGATCGGACCCAGGCGGCAAGTCGCGCGGCGGCAGCGGCATCGACCCGGGCCGCGTCGTCACCCAGTACCAGCGTGTCGCCGGGTCGCAGCGGCATCCGCTGCGGATCCAGCGTGGTCAGCGCGGTGACCGGCAGGTGCAGCCGGACCAGGGTCTGCTGCAGCGCAAAGAAACGGTTGTAGCGCGCCTCGCCGTGCGCGGCCACCGGCTCGGTGACCTCCTTGTGCTCGAACGTGGCGAGGAAACCGGCAACCAGCAGGCCCGCGACGACCAGTACCAGCGTGGCGATGACCAGCGCCTTGCGGTTCATGCCGATGTCCCCGTCTGCGCGGGCCAGCCGACCAGCAGGTGTTCGATCGCGGCGTCATCCGGATAGCGTCCCGCATACGCGGCGAACTGCCAGGTACGCACGATCGCAACCATCCGCCGGGCGCGGGCGGGGTCGTCGATCGCCGCCGCCTGCCGCAGCCAGTCCGCCTCGGTCGCTTCCGCCGACAGCGGCAGCTTCAGCAGCCGGGCGGTCTGCGCCACGCCGCCGCGATACAGCAGGGCCAGCGCCTCGCGCTGGCGTCGCGCCTGCCACAGCGTGCGGGTGGCGGCAGCCAGGTCCGCGGGCAACGCCGGCTCCGGCTCGACACTGGTGTGCCGTTCCGGCGCCAGCGCCGGTTGGGCGGGCTCGCGTACCAGGCGTCCGCGCCGGCGCCAGGCAAACCGCAGCAGCGCGCCGAGCGCTACGAGCAGCAGCAGCCACAACAGCCCCTTGAACGCGAGTGCGAACAGACGGCCAAAGGCGGGAAACGGCATCGCTTGCACCTTCGTCGCCGGAGCGAGCGGGTACCTGAGTACCCATCGGCGCACCTTGCGCTCGCCGCCGAAACGCGGATCGCGGTAGACCGCCGCGGCAGCGGCCGCAAAGCGTCGGTCCGCATCGTCCAGCGGCTGCCCGAACCGCGGATCGGGCGAAGTCGGCACCGAGGTCGTCGGCGCCGGCACGCTGGTCGCCGCATGCACCGCCAACGGCCAGATGCCGCCGCATGCCAGCAACACGAGCAGCAGCTTGCCCGGCACCTGCAACCGCGCACACAGGCGGCGGAAGGCCAGGTCGATATCCCACGCCTCCAGCTGGGTGCGCCGGTTGAGATACAGCGCAAACCCGCAGGCCACATACAGCGGCTCGATCGCGCTCATCGCCAGATACGCCACGGTCGCGACCAGCAGCGTCCAGGCCGTCGTCGCGCCATGCACGTCTTGACGGAAAAAATCTCCGATCGAATCCGGTCGCCATTCGTGCGGAATCAGCAGCACCGCCAGCAACCAGACACTGAGGAACAGCACCAGCTCGAACTGCAGGCAGCCGTAGGTCAGCAGGCTGGTCTCGGTCACGATGCGGCGACGCAGCACCTGCCAGCGTGCCGAACGCTGCCGGCGCGGGGCGCCTTCGAGCAGGTCCAGCGGCAGGCGCAACGCGCGATTGCTGTCGATGCGCAGCCAGCTCAGCCCCGCCAGCGTACTGCGCCAAGGCCACCGGCGCTGACCGCGCAGGGTCTCGCGCCAGCCCGGTGCGCGATCGAACACCGCACGCGACAACACATACAGCGGCAAGCGGTCGAACAACGGTTTCAGCCACCACATCAGCACCAGGCCGAGCCACGGCCACCCCAGCAGCAGCCCGAGCGCATTGCACGCGACGAACACCGGCAGGGTGAACGCGAACCAGGCCGACCACACCGCCACGGCATTCGCGCGCAACATCACCGCGCCCAGGTCGAGCGCCTCGCGCGGGGCGCGGGGTCGCAGCACCACGCTGATCCGTTCAAGCTCCATGCCGATGTCCTCTGCCGCCGCGCCACAGCCAGCCGAGCACCAGCAGCCACAGCAGCGCACCGCTGCCGAACTTCACCGCATCCGGCAGGGTCGCGATCGACGACCAGTAAGCCTCGACGAAAGCGGCGACCAGCAGCATCGCGAACGCCCCCAGCGCCAGCTGCCCGCCGACCCAGCCGGCGGCGACCAGGGCCGGGCCACGCCGCTGCCGGCCCGGCGCCAGCAGGGTCAGTCCCAGTTGCAGGCCGGCGCCACCGGCGATCACCAGGGCGCTCAGCTCGAACGCCGAATGCGCCACCACGAAGCGCCAGAACGGCGCGCCGTCCCCGATCGCGGTGAGATGGCCGGCCACGCCACCGACCAGCACGCCGTTGGCCGCCAGCACGTAAACCGCCCCGACGCCGAAGAACAGGCCCGAGGCAAACGTGCGGAACGCGATGCTGACGTTGTTCATCACGTAGTAGCCGAACATCTGCAAGTCGGTGCCGCTGCTGCGGCCCAGGTGCGTGTTGGCCGGGTCGTACATCTTCTCGAACCCGGCCAGCTGCGCGCTGCTGAACACCGTATGCGCCAGCTCGGGCCGCACCTGCATCAGCACCAGCGCGATCAGCGCCGGCACGTAGAACAGCACCGCCGCCGCTGCCATGCAGCGCCACTGCGCGCGCACCAGGCGTGGAAATCCCGCGACCAGGAAGCTGGCCACCCGGTGCCAGCGCGGCGGCGGCGGCCGGTACAGCACGCGGTGGCCCTGCTGCACGATGCGCTGCAGCCGATCGGTCACTTCATGGCTGTAGCCGCGCCCGCGCGCCAGCGCCAGATGATGGCAAAGACGCCGGTACGACGGCGGGAAATCCAGCGCCGGCTCCTGCCGCATGGTCCGCTTCGGCTGGCGCTCGAGCGCGCTCAGCCACGACTGCAGGCGATCCCACTCGGGCGCATGCAGGGCCACGAAGCGTTCCTGCCTCATGCCCGCCCCAGCAGCCAGTTGGCGTGCGCGATCAGGCGCCGCACCGCCGCCGTGTCGCGGCACCCGGTCAACGGCGAAAGCATGTTGGCCAGTTCCTCCTGCCGCGGCACGGTGAGCTGGCCGGCGCGCTCGGCAAACTCGACCAGGGCGAGCTGTTCGTCGGCGGCGAGCACGACCGGCAACGGTGCCGCCGGTGCCATCGGCACCTGCTGCCCCGCCGGCAGCTCGGTGGCATGGATCACCATCGTGCCGGCCACGATGTCGCCGAGCCGGCGCGCGTGCGGGTCGATCAGCGTGCTGACCAGTCCCACCCCGTAGACGCCGGGCAGGATGTCCACCACGCGCAGCAGATTGCGCACCACCGACGGCATCCAGGTCACCGGCGTGCCGTCGGCGCGAACCACGCGCAGGCCCAGCGCCCGCTTGCCCAGGGTCTGGCCGTCCAGCCAGACCTCGCACAGCACCGAATACCCCCACATCAGCGCGAACAGCAGCAGCATGGCCAGGCCGTTGCCGCCCACGCCGAACAGCGAAAGCGGAATCGCCGCGACCGTGAACACCGCCCCGCGCAACAGCATGTCGACCATCCATGCCTGCGCGCGCGGCAGCGCACCGGCGGCGCGCAGGTGCAGCGAGATGCCCTCGGGTGTCTCGATCTCGCGGACGGTGTCGAGCATCAAACGTCGATGACGATGGTGTCGGCGATCAGGTCATGCAGGCAGCGACGCTCGGCACCGAAGATCAGCAGCGCATCCACCAGCCCGGCCACCCGGCCCACCAGCGGGATGACGCCGAGCAGGCCAACCGGCAGCACGCGCAGGAAGATGTAGCGGGCCAGTCCGACGCGGTCGCCGTCCGTGCGTACGATGGCAATGTCCAGCGTGCGCTTGCCGATGGTCTGCCCGTGCCGATGGATCAGCACGCAGTTGACCACGATCATCGCCACCAGCAGGGCCGTTCCCAGCAGCATCAGGCCCACCATCGGTGCGGCCGGCTTGAGTCCCTGCTTCACACCGGCCGCCATCATGACGCCCCAAACGAAAGGCGCCAGCCACACCACGTTGACCAGGCCATCCAGCATGGCGGCACCCAACCGTTTGCCCCGGCTGGCCTTGCGACTTTCCAGATCTTTCGCGGTATTCCCGCGCACGTCATCAACCACGGCCGCCGGTGCGGCATATGGATTGGATTCCATCGGTCCTTCCCCCTGCTGTCCTTTTGCCCTCCCCCACGTCGGGCAACCGGCCCGAGTATAGAAGCGACTTTTGCCGGTTGACCAGCATTGGCGCAGGGGGCGCAGGGCCGTGCCCGGAGGGTATGGCCTCCGCCCGGCTCAGGGGCTTTTGCGCTTCGGCCTGAGCAGGGTGCCGGTGCAGTCGGGCGAACCGCACAGGCACTTCCACAGCTTCTTCAGACGCGCGGTATGCGGCACGTCGAGCACGATGCCGTAGTCGTAGGTGAGCTCCTCGCCCGGCTTGATCGCCCGGATCGCCTCGATCACCACCTTGTCCCGGCGTGGATCGCCGCTGGCACTCTCCTCGACCAGCGCGCGGCAGTTCGGCGCGCAGCTGTGGTTGATCCAGCGGGCACTGTTGCCGTGCTGGTTGGCGTCGATGATGTAGTCGTCATTGAGCGTGAACAGGAACGTGTGGCCGGTTTCGCCGCCGTCGCCATAGAGTTCGTCGGCCTCGGCATGGGTCAGCAGCTTGCCCTTGTACTCGATGATCTGCTCGCCCCGGCGGATCGGGGTGACGGCGAACACGCCATTGCCATGGATCGGTGAGCGGCGGGCGGCGAAGCGGCGGGGCCGCGTGGCTGAAGTCATGGACGGGTCTGCTGGCTTGATTGAGAAGGCCGCGATGATGCCCGTTGCGGAGCGTCATGGGAATTTCCGCCAACTTTGCTAAGATTCAAACAATCGTTTGAGGTGCACCCATGAGACGACTGCTGCAAGGTTTCCTGCTTGTCCTGTTCGGCGCCGGCCTGGTCGCCTGCGGGCCGGCGCGCAAGAGCATCTTTCCACCGACCCTCAGCATCCAGCAATTGTCGGAGCTGCCGAACGGTCAGTGGCGACTGATCGTGCGAATCCAGAACAACAGCTACGGCGAAATGGATTTCAGGTCGATCGAGGGCCGGCTGCAGATCGCCGAACTCGTACCGGTCCGGCTGCATGCGACCTTCGAGCGGGACATCCCCGAGCTGGCCGGTGACGTGATCCAGCTCGACGTGCTGCCCACCGCCGCGATGAGCCAGGCACTGCAGGCCGTCGCCGCCAAGGGCAGTGCCGGTGCGGTCGCCTACCGCATCAGCGGCACCGCCAGCGCCAAACCCGAGCAGGAAGACAAACCACGCGACTTCAGTTTCGACGGCAAAGCCTGGATCTCGCCGGTGCCGGGCATCGCCCACACCTGGCGCTGATGCCGTCCCTTTCCACGACGCCACTTTCCCCCAAGGAATCACCATGACTGCTTACAAGGCCCCACTCGATGATCTGCGCTTCACCCTGTTCGACGTGCTGGGTGCCGAGCCGACCCTGACCTCGCTGCAGGGTGGCGAAGGACACAGCCGCGACCTGCTCGACGCCGTGCTGGAAGAGGCCGGTCGCCTCAGCGAACAACTGCTGGCACCGACCAATGCGCCCGCCGACGCCGAGGGCTGCCACTTCGACAAGGCGACCCAGACGGTGACCACGCCGAAGGGCTTCAAGGAGGCGTTCAAGCAGTTTGCCGACGGCGGCTGGACCGGCCTGACCAACCCCGAGGCGTTCGGTGGCCAGGCGCTGCCCGGCGTGCTGGGCACCGCCACCACCGAGATCTTCCAGTCCGGCAACCTGGCCTGGAGCCTCTATCCGCTGCTGTCCGAAGGCGCCACCCATGCGATGGCCATCCACGGCGAGGAGTGGCATCGCGAGCATTACATGAAGCCGATCGTCGCCGGCCGCTGGACCGGCACGATGTGCCTGACCGAGCCGCAGGCCGGCTCCGACCTGGGCCTGCTCAAGACCCGCGCCGAGCCGGGCGACAAGGATGCCGCCGGCCATCAGAAATACCGCCTCACCGGCACCAAGATCTTCATCAGCGCGGGCGAGCACGACCTCACCGAGAACATCGTGCACCTGGTGCTGGCCCGCCTGCCCGATGCGCCGGAAGGCAGCCGCGGCATCTCGATGTTCATCGTGCCCAAGTTCAAGGTCAATCCGGACGGCTCGCTGGGCGAACGCAACAGCGTCGCCGCCGGCGCGATCGAGCACAAGATGGGCATCCACGCCTGCTCCACCTGCGTGATGAACCTGGACGGCGCCGAGGGCTACCTGATCGGCAAGCCGCACAAGGGCCTGATGGCGATGTTCACCATGATGAATGCCGCGCGGCTGTCGGTCGGCGTGCAGGGCCTGGCGCTGGCCGAGCGTGCGCTGCAGAACAGCCTCAACTATGCCCGCGAGCGGTTGCAGTCGCGCGCGCTGTCCGGCCCGAAGTTCCCCGACAAGCCGGCCGACAACCTGCTGGTGCAGCCGGACGTGCGCCGCATGCTGCTGACCCAGCGCGCCTTCGTCGAAGGCTCGCGCGCGCTGCTGCTGTACACCGCACTGCAGACCGACATCGAGTCGCGCGGCGTCGACGAGGCGGCACGCCGGAAGGCCGGCGAGCTGGTCGCGTTCCTGATCCCGATCGCCAAGGGTGTGGTCACCGAACTGGCGCAGGAGTGCACCAAGGAGGCCCTGCAGGTCTACGGTGGCCATGGCTACATCGCCGAGAACGGCATGGAGCAGTTCGTGCGTGACGCCCGCATCATCACCCTGTACGAGGGCACCACCGGGATCCAGGCGGCCGACCTGCTCGGCCGCAAGATCATGCAGTTGCAGGGCGTGGGCTTCAAGCACTTCCTCGAGGAGATCAGCGCGTTCTGCCAGCAGCACAGCGCCGACGAGGCCCTGCGTTCCTTCATTGCGCCGCTTGCGGTCGCCACCCGGAACTGGAGCGACCTCACCCTGAAGCTGGCCGAACGCGTGCAGGCGAATCCGGAGGAGCTCGGTGCCGCCGCCACCGACTACCTGTACTACTCCGGCTATGTCGCGCTCGCCTACCTGTGGGCACGCAGCGTAGCGGCCGCGGAAGCCGGCACGCAGTCGGCGGCCTTCAAGCAGGCCAAGCGCGACACCGCGACGTTCTACTTCGCCCGCATCCTGCCGCGCTGCCTGACCCACCAGGCCGCGATCGAGGCCGGGGTGGACAGCCTGCCCGCGATCGCCTGAGCCATCACCTGCAAGACAGAAGAAGGCCCGGGGTTTCCCGGGCCTTCTTTTTTGCACCATGTCCTGCCGACGTTGGCGGCGGCGCTTCACCTCGAAGGCGATGCCGTCAGCCTGCGTCAGATGATGTGCCGAAGCAGGTCACCTTTGGCTCAAAAGCGACATCGTCCCGGCAGCCAGCGAAACCTCAGGCGTCGTAGCCGTCCTGCGGGGAATAACCACTCATCCGCAGATACTGCTGGATCAGCTCCTCGTGAACGTCGGCGACCGCCAGCAGCTCGCGCGCCAGGGCTTCCTGCGCGACCACTATGCCCGACGGAGCGGGTACGGCCGGTGGCGCCTTGGCGATACGCAGGGTGGGCGCTTCCAGCTGGGCCATTTCGGGCTCGAGCAGATGAGAGATGTCGTAGGCCATGTCATTCATGCAGTCACCAAAGCAACAGTCTTGCCAACTGGCTCGCACTGGCGATGCGGGCGTCACCACGCCGGGCAACGCGGTTGTCCCGCGGCCGGACAAGCGGGCTATATTGCCTTGCCGGTGATGGCCACTCGAGATTCACCGGCTGGACCGTTGCGACCACCCGGACGGATCCGGCAAGGGTTGGACGCGACGCTTGAGATGCATCCGAACCGGTGGCGGCGCGCAGGCATCGAACACCGGGCGACCCATCCTCACGGGAGATTGCGATGAAGTGGCTACTGGCGTTCGTTGCGGGTTTCGTTTCCACCCTGGCATTTCATCAGGGACTGCTGGAGTTGTTGCATCTGGCCGGGGCATTTCCGCACCCGGCCTGGAACATGACCCCGGTGCCGCCGCTGGGCGTGCCGGCGGTGCTGTCGCTGGCCTTCTGGGGTGGACTGTGGGGCATCGTGCTGTGGGCCTTGATCCGCAACCAGCATGGCGGCAAGCGCTGGCTGTGGGGCGCCGTATGGGGCGCGCTGCTGCCCAGCATCGTCGCGCTGTTCGTGGTGTTTCCGATGAAGGGAATGCCGGTGGCCGGCGGCTTCGATCCGAAACTGATCCTCGGCGCGCTGCTGCTCAACGGCGTGTGGGGGCTGGGTGTGGTCGGCCTGATGAAGCTGTACCGGCAAGGCTGATGCCACGCATCTGCCCGGCACGGGCGGCCCCGGCCCGGGACTCGCCCGCACGGACGTGATCGGCGCGATCACCGGCGAGACTTCCCGTTTCGCCGGTGATCGCCATGTCGACCGCAGGATCCGGACATCGTGGCGGCATGCCGCCGGCCCGTCTCCATGCGGGCCGGCTGAGCAGCCCACCCAATCAACCGACGCTTCGGGAACGGCATGACAAAGCAGCTCTGGATGATCGGCCGCATGGCACTCGTCGTGCTGATGGCGCTGGCCGCATTCCTATCCGGCGCCTGGGGAGCGCTGGCACTGTGGTACCAGTTGCCGGGTCGTCTGCTCGTGCGCACGCTAGGCAGCACGCTCTGGGCCCTCGCCGTGGTGGTGCTGGTCGCCGTCGCGATCGGCCGGCACAGCTGGCTGCCGCTGCTCGGGTACGCGGCGATCCACGCGATCCTGTTGCTGTGGTGGATCGGCATCGCGCCATCCCATCAGCGGATCTGGGCCGACGATGTCGCCCGCCTGCTCACCGGTACGGTGCAGGGCAACCACGTCATCCTCGACAACGTGCGCAACTTCCACTGGCGCAGCGACAGCGACTACGACATCCGCTGGGAGGTTCGCGAATACGACCTCGACCGGCTGGTCTCGGCCGATGCCGTGCTGTCCTACTGGGGCAGCCAGGCGATCGCCCACGCGATGATCTCGTTCGGCTTCGACGACGGCCGCCACGTGGTGTTCTCGGTGGAGATCCGCAAGCGGCGCGGCCAGCAGTACTCCCCGATCGGCGGCTTCTTCAAGCGCTTCGAAACCATTCTTGTCGCCGCCGACGAGAATGACATCATCCGCGTGCGCACCAATGTGCGCGGCGAGGACGACTACCTGTATCCGCTGCGCATGGACAGGGCCGCCATGCAGGCGTTGTTCCTGTCCTATGTCCAGGCCGCGAACCGGCTGGCCGGGCGACCGGCGTTCTACAACACCTTCACCTCGAACTGCACCACCATCGTCTACCGCATGGCGCGGCAGATCGACCCCGGCCTGCCGTGGGATGTTCGCCTGCTGCTGACCGGCTACCTGCCGGAATATCTGCACGAGGTGGGCGCGCTGGATCGCAGCCTGCCGCTAGACACGCTGCGCGAACGGGGCCGCATCACCCTGCGCGCGCGGGGCGCGACGGCACAGGACGATTTCTCCCGCGTCATCCGTGCCCCGCAGCCACCAGCCGGCGCGCTCAGCCCGGCTGCGCCGCCAACGTGAAGCGCGTCACCCGCCTGACCGGATCGGCCTCGACCAGGGTCACCCTGACCTCGGCGCCCAGCGGCAACGGTGCGCCGCCGGATACGCCCGCCTCGATCGCGGGACCGCGCAGGATCACCCGGCCCCGGGTCGGATCGCTCGTGGCGACCTCGACGATGGCTCCATCGAACATCCCACCCACCTGCGGCGCCAGCACGGCGGCCTCGGCCAGGTCGAGCACGGCCCTCTCGTATTGCCGCGCGCGACGGCCGGAAGCCTGCATCGTGGCCGGCAGCCCGGGCAGCGCGGCCCGGACCCATTCGGGGATGGGCTGGTTCGCACACAGCGCCACGCACACCTCGCCGGTGTAGCGATCGACCAGCCGGCGCAGCGGCGCGGTGGCATGGGTGTATTCCGCGGCGAGGGCCGAGTGCATCGGCTGTTCGGGCAGCACTCCGTCGAACGCCGCATAGCCGGCCCCGCGCAACACCGTGGTGCAGGCGGTCAACATCGCCACGTGGGTATCGTTGGCGGGATCCAGCGAGCGGATGAATCCCGGGTAGTCCAGTTCGGCCGGCCACGGGATGTCCAGTGCCGAGGCGGTGATCCGCAACCGCCGGATCGCCTGCGGGTCCGCCTCGGGCAGGGTGCGCAGCAAGCCGACGCCGGCCCGCACCATCAGATGCGCCGCGGCCATGCCGGTCAGCAGCGAGATCTGTTCGTTCCATTCCTCCACGGCCATGCGCGCGCGGAAGGTCAGCGTCCAGCGGCCGGCGGCGACCGTGATCTCCTGCTCCGGCAGGGGCAGGCTGACCCCGCCGCGGGCCTGCTCGCGCTGCTTGCGCAACTCGCCGATCTCACGCAGCACGGCCCACATCGGCTGGCCCCTGCCGGCGTCGATATCCCGCTGCACGCTGGCGTAATCCAGCCGGGCGCGACTCCTGACCAGTGCCCGCTGCACGTCGACGGCGATACCCTCGCCGCTGCGGTCCAGGTCGATCGTCCACAGCAGCGCCGGACGCGGCTGATCGGGCAGCAGCGAGGTGGCCCCTTCCGACAGGACCTTCGGATGCAACGGAATCTTCGCGTCCGCTCCATACAGCGTCTCGCCGCGCCGGTTCGCCTCACGATCGACCGGATCCCCCGCAGTCACGAAGGCGGCGACATCGGCGATCGCGTAGTACACCCGGTAGCCGCCCCGGGTCCGCTGCACATGCATCGCCTGATCCAGGTCCAGCGATCCGGCCGGATCGAGCGTGACCAGCGGCAGGTCGCTGCGATCCAGCTGCGGCAACCGCGGATTGGCAGCCGCCGCCGCAGCCGCGGCCTCGACCTCGGGCGGAAAGGCCGGCGGCAATTTCAGCTCGTCCTGGATATCGCGCATGCCCTGCACGAGCACACGGTCGTCGGTGGACTGGATATGGATGCGACGCGTAGTCGACACGGACATTTTCCCGCTGTTGATTTCGATCGGCGATCAGGGCGCCCCCTGCCCGCGCGTCGGTCGCGCCGGCAAAATATACACGCGTCGCTGCGGCAGGACTTCCATGGCCAGCACACAAGGTGTAGAAACGGGCTGGACAACTCCACCGACTATCGATTCCCCATGACCGATACACCGCTGTTGATCCGTCTGGCCGAAGACGACGACGATTTCATCCTGGCGCTGGTGCCACGCTTCGTGGACTTCACCCTGCCCCCGTGGCGGCGTCGACACGAATGCATCGAGGGCATCCGTCAGGACCTGCTCCGGCACCTGGAGGACCAGCCGGCGAACAGCTACCTGTTCGTGGCCGAGGATGCGGGTGGCACCCGGGTGGGTTTCATCCATCTGCAGCGCACCGCGGATTTCTTCACCGGGCGCAGCAACTGTCATGTTTCCGATCTGGCGGTGGTGCCGGAACACGAGGGCAACGGTGTCGGCAAGGCACTGCTGGCGCATGCCGAGGAGTGGGCGCGCGAACACCACTGCCACATGGTCACCCTGGCGGTGTTCCCGGGCAACGTGCGTGCACGCGGGCTGTACGAGGCCAGTGGCTACGCAGAGGACCTGCTGAGGCTGGCCAAACCGGTCCGCTGAAGTCATCAAACGAAGAAGCCGCCCGAGGGCGGCTTCTTCTTGCTGGTGCCGATGCAAGCCCGGCAATCAGTTCGTGGTCGTACCGGCTGCCGCCTCGGCCCGCTCACGTGCATCCAGGCGCTGGGCCAGGCGATCGACGTTGGCCAGCGACAGCAAATGCGCGTAAACCCAGCCGAGCACGCCATCACGCAGGAACTCGTGGGTGACCTTCTCGTCCAGCGCACGCAGCTTTTCCTCGTTGACCACGAACAGGCCAGCGAGATTGATCGAGCGCCCGTCCTGGCCGCCTTTCTGCAGTTGCACGTTGCGCGGCTCCAGCAGGTCATGCTTGACCAGCTGCTGCATGAAGTAGCGGGTGCGGGTGATGTTCTGCTGGAATTCGCCCAGGAAGTTGACGGCATTGGTCAGCAGTTCGGTGTCGCTGCCGTCTTCCTTGAACAGACGCTCGCCATCCACGTTGTTGAAGCCTTCGTAGTGCTCATCGAGGAACACGGTGAAGTCCTCACCTTCCTGATCGGCCGGCTTCTCGGCGAGAACGAACGGATAACGCCGGATGAATCCCGGAATGTAGACGTTCGGCGCCCATTGACCCTCGGCATCGACAAACAGGTTTTCGTTCTCGCGCAGGCCCAGCAGCGCGATCGGACCGGCGTTGGACATTTCGGTACCGGCGAACACGATCAGCAGGTCGCGGGCGGCAATACCGAACTCCGCACCGGTCAGCGGTACCGAATGCGTGTTCATCGCGAACTTCAGGTTCGGCATCGCCTTGAGGCGCAGGTCCTTGTGTTCGGCACGATTGAGCGGCACCGGACGCTCGTAGAAAATGACTTCAGCCACGTTGATCCACCTTTGCCCTCGCCGTGCCGGGTCACCACCGAAGCGCCCCTACCAAACCCGGCGCAGGGTCTGTGTTGACTGTCGATCATATCAGCGCTGCCCGGTGGCGGCGACTGCCCGGCCGCCCGCCTGCATGCGAATTGCAATCGAATTGTTCTATGCTGCCCCCAGACAAGCACCATGCATTGCCGAAACGCTCTTTCGAAGCCCTGGCTGAAGGACGATTTACATGCTGATGGATGTGTCAATCCGGGCCGATCTCAACGCGACCCGCGTGTTGTCGCTGGACGCCGCCGGCAGGATCCTCGACTGGATCAGCTGGCAGGACGCGGTTTGCCTGTATGTCCGCGACGCGGTCGCCTGGACCCTGGGCGACCCCTGCCTCACCGTGCATGGTGGCCACAACCGTCTGCTTGGCGTGCAGAGCCAGCTGCAGCTGCATCCGATCGTGGCCAGCACCGGCCATTGCCGGGAACACGCGATCGACCCGGCACCGGCATTGACCAACACGGCGCTGTTCGCCCGCGATCGCCACATCTGCCTGTATTGCGGTGAGCACTTCACCCGTGCCGAGCTGACCCGCGACCACGTGCTGCCGATCTCCAAGCGTGGCAAGGACGAATGGGAAAACGTGGTCAGCGCCTGCCTCGCCTGCAACCTGAAGAAGAGCAACCGCACGCCACAGCAGGCCAACATGCCGCTGCTGGCGGTGCCGTACCGGCCCAGCTGGGTCGAGCACCTGATCCTGTCCAACCGCAACATCCTGGCCGACCAGATGGAGTTCCTGGTCAGCCGCCTGCCGCGCGACCGACGACCGATCAACGCCTGAGGGGACTTCACCCGGGCGTACCGTTCCCGCCGTCACCGTTTTCGTCGTTGTGGAGGTCGCGCGCATCCTGCTCGATCGTGTCGATGCTGGTGTAGGCGGTGTGGGCCAGCTTGCGGTAGTGCTTGCGGATCCGGTCGAGGTCCTCCTCGTCCAGTTCTTCGAGGTCCAGCAGCGCGTTGTGCGCCTGACTGGTGCGGATCAGCTCGTCCAGCTTGATCTGCAGCGCCGCGGTATCCCGGTTCTGGCTGTTCTGGATCAGGAACACCATCAGGAAGGTGATGATCGTGGTCGAGGTGTTGATCACCAGCTGCCAGGTATCGCCGAACCCGAACAGCGGGCCCGTTGTCGCCCATACGGCCACCAGGGCGACGGCCAGGATGAACGCCATCGGCTTGCCGGCATAGCGCGACGTGGTTTCGGCAAAACGGCGGAACAGCTTGCGTGCGGACATGGCCGGATTCCTCGATGCGTGGGCTGGACGCAGCGTCACTTCACGGATGTCTGCGGCACGTGCAGACGCTTTTCCGGCGGCCTTGCCCCGAACCGTTCACATGCCTGCCCTTGCCCCGCCCCGCCGCTGGGCCAACAATACGCAGATGAACGACCTCACCCGCTACCCCCATCTCGCCCCGATCGAGACGCCCGCCGATCTGCGCCGCGTCCCCGATGACGAGTTGCCGGCCGTCGCCGACGAGCTGCGCCAGTACCTGATCGAAGCCGTGGCCAGCTCCGGCGGCCACTTCGGCGCGGGCCTGGGCGTGGTCGAGCTCACGGTGGCCCTGCATCATGAATTCGACACGCCGAACGACCGCCTGGTGTGGGACGTCGGCCACCAGTGTTATCCGCACAAGATCCTCACCGGTCGCCGCGACCGCATCACCACGATCAAGAAGAAGGATGGCCTGGCCCCGTTCCCGCGCCGCGAGGAAAGCGAGTACGACACCTTCGGCGTCGGCCACTCGTCCACCTCGATCTCGGCGGCGCTGGGCATGGCCATCGCGGCGCAGCGCAAGGGCGACCAGCGCAAGGTGGTCGCGGTGATCGGCGACGGCGCGATGACCGCCGGCATGGCATTCGAGGCACTCAACCACGGCGGCGACGTCGAGCCCGACATGCTGGTGGTGTTCAACGACAACGGCATGTCGATCAGCGAGAACGTCGGGGCGATGACCAAGGTGATGGCCCGCGCGATGGCCAGCCGCCGGCTCAACGAATGGCGCGAGCGGGCCAAGCGGGCGATCCCGAAGCAGTCCTTCATGGGCCGCTTCTTCAAGCGCTGGGAGGAACATGCCAAGGGCATGTTCGTGCCCTCGACCCTGTTCGAGGAACTGGGTTTCCATTACACCGGGCCGATCGACGGCCACAACATTCCGCAACTGCTGCAGGCGCTGCGCACGGTGAAGCACCTGCCCGGCCCGCAGCTGCTGCACGTGATCACCACCAAGGGCAAGGGCTACGCCCCGGCCGAGCAGGCGCAGATCGAATACCACGCGGTCGGCCCGTTCGATCCGCAGGCCGGCCTGGTCAAGAAGAACGCGCCGGCCAAGCCCAGCTATACCGACATCTTCGGTGACTGGCTGTGCGATCAGGCCGCCGCGGACGAGCGCCTGCTCGCGATCACCCCGGCGATGCGCGAGGGCTCCGGGCTGGTACGTTTCTCGAAGGAATATCCGCAGCGCTACTTCGACGTGGCGATCGCCGAGCAGCACGCGGTGACGCTGGCCGCCGGCATGGCCTGCGAGGGCGCCAAGCCGGTGGTCGCGATCTATTCGACCTTCCTGCAGCGCGCCTACGATCAGGCGATCCACGACGTGGCGCTGCAGAATCTCGACGTGACGTTCGCGATCGACCGCGCCGGCGTGGTCGGCCCCGATGGCGCCACCCATTCGGGCAGCTTCGATCTCAGTTTCCTGCGCTGCCTGCCGAACTTCGTCATCATGGCGCCGGCCGACGAGAACGAGTGCCGCATGATGCTCAGCACCGGCTTCGGCTACGCCGGTCCCGCCGCCGTACGCTACCCGCGCGGCAGCGGCCCCGGCGCGGCGATCCATGAGGCACTGGATACCCTGCCGATCGGCAAGGCCGAGCTGCGCCGGCGCGGTCACGGCCTGGCCCTGCTCAGCTTCGGCGCGATGCTCGCGCCCGCGACCACGATCGCCGGCGAACTCGACGCCAGCCTGGTCAACATGCGCTTCGTCAAGCCGCTGGACGAGGCGCTGATCGTGGAGTTGGCGAAAACCCACGACGCGTTCGTGACGCTGGAAGACAACGCGATCGCCG
The DNA here is from genome assembly GCF_042657065.1 of Rhodanobacter ginsengisoli. Lineage (NCBI taxonomy): Bacteria > Pseudomonadati > Pseudomonadota > Gammaproteobacteria > Lysobacterales > Rhodanobacteraceae > Rhodanobacter > Rhodanobacter ginsengisoli. The sequence continues at coordinate 577,585 of NZ_JBHSNF010000003.1, read as the reverse complement.
GCGGTGCCGGCTCCGCCGTGGCCGAGTGCCTGGCCGCGCACGGCATCACCCTGCCGATCCTGCACCTGGGCCTTCCCGACGTCTATCTGGAGCACGGCAGCCGCGAGGAAGTGCTGAGCATGGCGGGCCTGGACCTCCCCGGCATCCGCACGGCGATCAATGCACGCTTCCCGCAGTTGAGTGCCACCCACGCGGCCAGCGCCGGCTGACGCGGCAACGAGGCATCGCCCCGGCAGCATGAGATGCGCGCTCCGCGGCATCCTGCATTTCTCGACACGGCTCGAGATCGCCCGGAAAGGCGGGCCCGGATCAGGTAGTGCCTGCTCGTCAAGTCCGATCCATGTTGCCCGCCACGTCTGCGCTGTGTGCGCCCTTCACGCGCGCAGGCTGGCTCCGCTGACGCGGTCGCGCAGCTCGAGATCCCGCGCCGTGAATACCTGTGCATACCCTGCCTTCAGCAGCAGCGCGCGTGCCGCCTTACCCTGGTTCCAGCCGTGTTCGAACAACAGCCAGCCGCCGGACTGCAGGTGCTCGCGCCCGTCGATCACGATGCGGCGGATATCGTCCAGCCCATCCTCGCCCGAGGCCAGCGCGCTGGTCGGCTCGAAGCGCAGGTCGCCCTGCGCCAGGTGCGGATCGGCCGCTTCAATGTAGGGCGGGTTGGAAACGATCATCGCGACTCGCCGCTCGCCCAGCGGGGCCAGCCAGTCGCCTCTCATGAAGCTGACGTTGGCGATGCCCAGGCGCTGCGCGTTGCCGCTTGCCACGGCGAGAGCCTCGGCACTGGCATCGGTGGCGATCACGTTTGCCCGCGGCCGCTCGCTGGCGATGGCCAGGGCTATGGCGCCGCTGCCCGTGCCCAGATCGACCACGGTCACGCCGGTGTCCGGCGGCAGTCGTTCCAGCGCCAGCTCCACCAGCAGCTCGGTCTCCGGGCGCGGGATCAGGGTAGCCGGGGTCACTTCCAGGTCCAGCGACCAGAAGCCGCGGCGGCCGGTGATGTAGGCCACCGGCTCGCCCGCCGCGCGGCGTTCGACCAGGGCCGCATAAGCCGTCTGGACGTCCATACCGAGCACGTCTTCCGCGTGCGTGAACAGCCAGCTGCGTGGCTGCTCCACGACATGCAGCAGCAACAGCTCGGCGTCGGCCCGTTCGCCGAGCCGTTGCGCGGCCTTGGCCAGCACGCTGCGCACATCAGGCATCGGGCGCCGCCCCCTGCTCCGATGAGGGCGGCAGCTGCGGCGGTGTCACTCCCCGCTTCGGCTCGCGCTTGCGCCAGTAGCCGCCGTGCGTCCACGCATCGAACGCCCAGCGCATCCAGCCGATCAACGCGTTCGCCAGCCACAGCGCCCAGGCCAGCATGGCGATCTTGTAGACCCACAGCGAGACGCTGAACACGCCGCCAAGTGGCAGCGCATTCGCGCTCTGGTCGGCAAACCAGTGCAGGTTCCAGGCGCTGGAGTTGTTGCCGGCCACGTGCATGTCCGGCAGCCCCAGCAACCCCTTCGGCACGGCACTGATCAGCACCGCCAGCGCCAGCAGGGTCAGTGCGGCCAGCGCGCATTGCAGCAGGTTGAAGCGGGTCGCACTCCATCGTTCGGCCGGCGCCCCGCGCGCGCGCAACCCCAGCAGGATCATCCATGCCGCCACCAGCGCATAGGCACTCCAGGCGAATGCGGAGAAGCCCAGCCCGAGCAGCAGCCAGTGGCGAAAACGTAGCGGCGTGGGTGCAAACCGCGCGAGCAGCCATGCCGCCAGCAGGAGGACGACCAGCTGCGACCAGTACAGCACCGCCGGTCCATCGGTGGGGCCCCAGGTCCACAGCACCCAGCGATCCTGCGGCAGCTGCAAGGCCAGGTCGATGTTCGCCACCGGCGCGTGCAGCGCGAACGTCGGCGTGTGCATGCGGGCGGAGATGCCCCGCGGTTCGCGCAGGCGCAGCGAGTAGGCATGGCTGCCCGGCAACAGCGGCAGGCTGAGTTTGCCGTCGCGTATCGCCAGGTTGATCGATTCGCCGTCGCGCTGCGCCTGCAGCAGTTCGGCGCCGGCCGGCAGGTCGATCGCGTGTTCGCCGCCGCGCGTGCTGCGCGCCTGCAGGGTCAGGCGGGTTTCGGTGGCGCGCTCGCCGGCCGTGCTGGCCATGCTCACCCCATCGAAGGCCAGGCTGGCACCGTCCACGGCGACGGGCTGGCTGAAAGCGAGCTGCAGGGTCTCGCCCGGCAGCGGCTGGTACAGCAGACCCTGGTCACTGGCGCTGGTCGGCACACCCTTCGCATCGACATGCCACATCGGCGCGGCATCGATCTGCCAGACTTCGGCGCGCTCACCCAGTCCGGGTGCCTTCAACGCCAGCTGCGGCGCATGATCGAGGCGACTGTTCCAGCGCACCACGTTGCTGTTCGCGTTGAAGGTGATGTCGATGCGACCGTCCTTCACCGGCACGCCCTCGCCCAGTGGATGCTCACCCGGCAGCAGCGGCAGCGTGATGCTGAAGCCACCTTCCCTCGGCGCGATCCGTTCGACCACGTTCTCGACCGTCCAGTCGACCCCGAGAACCAGGGTGCGGGTCAGCCGGACATACGGAGGAAAACTCTGCGCCGCGGCCAGACGACGGCCGTCACTGCCGGTACGCGTGCGATGCAGGGCAATGCTGTCGCCCAGCGCGCGGCCGTCGTCGATCCCGTCCGCCGACCAGCCCTGGCCGGAAAACACGACGCGTTGCGGGTGCAGCGGGAAACGCAGGCTGACGGTGTCGCCCGCACCGATGCGGTAACGCAGGCCGACCCGGTGCACACCGCGATCCAGTCGCAGCAGCAGCTGATCGCCCTGGCGGGTCAGCGCGGCATCGGCGTGACCGTCCACGGCCACGTCGAGCAGCTGCAGCCCCTCGTCGGCCTGCGGCAACGCCAGGGCGACCGGCGTGCCGATGTGCGCGTCCAGTTCGAGGTCGAGCGTGTCGTCCTTGATCTGCAGTTGCGCCTGGGCCAGATCGGCACAGGCGGGCGCGCACTTTGGCGCCTCGGTCAGGCGGCTGCGCAGCTGGGCCAGCAGCTGCTGGTCGGGCAGGCCTTGCGCCTGCGCGCCATGCGTCGACAACATCAGCGCCAGCAGCGCCGCACTCGCCGCGCTGCCCCGGCGCCAGCTTGCCCAGCGGCCTTGCCACGGCGACAGCAGGGTCGTCACCAGCTTCGCCAGCAGCGCGGCCAGCAAGACCACCATGGCCACCCGCAACAGCCGCACCAGCCATGCCGGCGCGATCACCAGCCGCGTGCTCTGCTGCGCCGTCACCGGACCGGACCAGCCGAGGCGATAGTCGTTGCCTTCGTCCCAGTGCGGCATGCCGGCACCCGCCTGGATCAGCGTGCGCGAGCCCTGGTCCAGGCCATTACGCTGAGCGGCCGTAATCGTCGAAGCCGTTACGACCACGGACTGCAATCTGGAACCCCGGGCCGCGCCACCGGCCAGCATGGATTGCTGTGCCGGGGCGTACTGCACGGCATTCTCGCTGATCTCCCCGGTGGGAGACGCCGGTGACGGCGCCGGTGCTGCACGTTCCTGATTGGCCTTGAGTTCCGGCTCCTGCGGCGCATTCATCGCGAGCTCGTCCTGCGCGGGCGGCTCGATGAAATTCGCCGACACGATGCGGTTCTGAATACCGCCCTGGTGGCCGCCCTCCAGCTGTGGATGCAGGGCATATTGCAGCTGGCTCGCGGCGAACGGCAGCGTCCACAGCACGGCGAGCGCGAACACGCCGAGCGTCCCGATCCGCGCTGCCGAGCGCAATCGCCCCTCAGGCAGCGCCCGCAGCAGCAATGCCAGCGCCAGCACCACGGCCAGTGTCCACAGCGGCGCGGTGTTCTCGTGCTGGGCCAGCGCCAGATAGCCGGCGGCCAGCAGCGCCCATGGCCAGCCGAGCAGGCGTCCCGCCAGCAGCGCGATCAGCGCCACCACGAACAGGTCGAGCAGACTCCATTGCGCCACCCACGAATCGGGCGAACGGTCCGCGCCGATCGCACCGAGCAGACGGTAGCCGTAAGGCAGATGCAGGGTCGCGTCGATCCCGTCCAGCGGCACCTGCCAGCCGGAACTGGGGATCGCCGCGGCGTGGCCGGGCAGGCGCAATCCCGCCTGCAGATCGAGCTGGCGATCGCGCAATTCGACGCCGCTGGCGCCGTGCTCGCCCTGCGTGATCAGCAGCGGTTCGCCGTTCTGCGCCGCGCGCTGCAGTTGCCACGGAGTGCTCACGTCCAGTCGCTGGTGATGACGCAGCTCGCCGTTCAGCCGGTCGGCGACGCTGAGGCCGCCGCCGTCGAAGTCCAGCCACAGCTGGCGATGCAGGCGCAGTTGATCGCCCTGGCCGCCTTCGTCACCGCGTGTGCCCTGCTCGATGGCCAGGCCGGCGCCATCGTCCAGCGCGAACGCCGGCAAGGCGGCCCAGTCGCCCGGCACGCCCGCTTGCGCGGCATCGATGGGACGGCCTTCCACCCGCGTGCCGCGCAGGGCGGGGTCATCGGCATAGCTCCAGATCTCCTGCCGCGGCCACGGCGCCGGCGGCAGCTTCAGCGCCACCTTGCCCAGTGGCTCGACGCTGCGGGCATCCAGCGTGACGGTCCACTGGCCCGGTCGCAGTTGCACGCGCAGGCGACCATCGCCCTCCAGCCGCGCCGGCAGATTGCCGGACAGCGCCGTCGCCACGAAGCCCGCCGGCAATGCCGGACCAAGCAGCTGCTCGCGCGCGCTGCCGGTGACGTTGAACTGCAATCGGGTCTGCAGGGTGGCGGGCAGTCCGTCCTGCAGGCGCCGGTAGACGCGCAGCGCCAGCGCGTCGGAAGCCTGTTGTGCCGCCGCGGCCTCGCCCAGGGTCAGCTGCTCGCCATGGCGTTCGATGCGCGTGACCGCGGCACCGTCGACCTGCAGCGCAACCAGTCCGATCGCCGCCGGAACGCGCAAGCGCGCGGGGCGCGTGGACCAGGGCAGGACGCCGCTGAGCCGGTAGTCGCCCGGGGTCAGCCACAGCATCGGCACGCCGCCACGCTGCAGCACGGTCGCCGCCTGCCGGTTGGCGCTGACCTGTTGCGGCCAGTTCCTGCCGTCGCCCGGCAGCGCGACCCAGCTTGGCGCATCCACATGCACCTGGAGGCTGAAGCGACCGCCGTCCTGGCCGGCATCGATTGTCAGCCGACCGGGCCAGGCGCACTGGTAGGTGCCGGGAGTCGGCATCTGGTTGGCGAGGAACGGGCAGTCGTGCCGGGGCACGTCATGCAGCACCCAGCCCTGCCAGTCGCGCAACGGCGGCGGGATGTCCTGCGCCGGCAACGGCGCAACGAGCAGCAACCCCAGCCAAACCGACAACCCCAGACGCAGCAGACCCCATGATCGACCCGACATGCCCTTCTCCCTGTGTGCCGCACGGCCGGCACAGTGTAGGCGGTAGACGGCAGGCATACAGCGTGGCCTGCATCCTGCGGCGGCCATCCCACGTATCTGGATACAGCGCCCCCGCACCCTTCATACAACGCCGCCAACGGCAAGATGGGGTTGGAGCACCCGCATCCGTCCGATCGCATCCCCGCCACAGGAACCCGCATGCCGCCCGAAAATCCCCGCTCGCCCCGCCCTCTTGCGCGCCGCAGCCTGCTCGCCTCGCTCCTGCTGCTGCTCGGCGGCGCGCTGCTTTCCGGTTGCCAGGCGGTGCTGTTCCGCGGACTCAACGCCAGCTCCGGCCCGGGCGACGTCGTGATCCAGCGCGATGTGATGTTCGACCCGGCCACGCGGCTGGCGCTGGATGTCTATCGTCCGCGCGATGCGCGCAACGCGCCGGTGCTGGTGTTCTTCTACGGCGGCAGCTGGAAATCCGGCAAGCGCGCGTGGTACCGCTGGGCCGGCGAAGCGTTGGCCCGCCGGGGGCTGGTGGTGGTGATCCCGGATTACCGCCAGTGGCCGCAGGTGCGGCTGGACGGCTTCATGCGGGATGCGGCGCAGGCCGTCGCATGGACCCACGCGCATGCCGCCGCATACGGCGGCGATCCGTCGTCGCTGTTCCTGATGGGACATTCCGCCGGCGCCCACATCGGCGCGTTGCTGGCCACCGACGCGCACTGGCTCGCCGGCGTCGGAATGCAACCGCGTCAGCTGGCCGGCTTCATCGGCCTGGCCGGCCCGTACGATTTCCTGCCGCTGAAGGATGCCGATTTCATCGATATGTTCGGCCGCACCCACGCCGTCCAGCTGCGCTCGCAGCCGGTGCATTTCGTCGATGGCGACGAACCGCCGATGCTGCTGATGCAGGGCACCACCGACCGGGTGGTGTGGCCGCGCAACGCACGATCGCTGGCCGCGGCGCTCACCCGCGAGGGCGAGCCGGTCGAACTGAAGATGTACCCGGACACCGGCCACGCCACGATCCTGCTGGCGATGTCCCGGCCGTTCCGTGGCAAGGCCCCGGTACTCGACGACGTCGCCAGCTTCATGCGGCGGCGGCTGGCTCGCCGCACCGACCGGAAGGAGTCCGTCGTCACACCATGAAAGACGCCGGGCCCGGTGGCCCGGCGTCTTCGTCAACGGCGGCGGTCAACGCTGGAGCGAACCCGGCTCAACGCAGGATCGCTGCCGGATCCTGTGCCGCCTTCAATGCGCTGCACAACCGGATCGATTCACCGGTCTGCGCCAGCCCACGCTCGATGCCGGCCGCGTCGCCGGCGCGCGGCTTGAAGAATGCCTGCAGGCGATCCCCTTCCGCGGGCGAGCAACCGCCGCCAGCGGCCAGCGAGGGCAGGCGACCGCCGGAGAAACTGCCGGTGCGCGCCAGGATCTGTGGGTAGTGGGCAGTGAACCACTGCCACATCGCATCGCGCCGGGCCCGGGTATCGCGGCTGCCGTACAGCAACATCGCCATTTCGCCGACCTTGACCTGCTTGTCCAACGCGAAGTTGCGCACCTGCCCGGCCAGGACCGGATCCTCCACGCTGGAAAGGCCACCGAGGATGGCATTGCGCAGCGCCGCGTCGCTGGTCTGCGGCAACTCGGCGATCAACGCCTCGACGGCGGGTTTGCCGTGCTCCTGCACCGCCACGCCCAGCGCATCGCCCAGCAGATCGGGATCGGCGGCGGTCAGATTCAGCCGACCATCGGCCTTGCGCTTGAGCGCTGCCTCACCCTGGCCGAGCAGCGCGGCACGCACTTCGGGCAGCCTGAAGTCGAAGGCCAGGCTGCCGGCCAGTGTGCTGCGCAGCAGGGAAGCATCCTCGGTTTCGCCGGCCCTGCGCTGGTAGCCGAGCTGCTGCAGGCGCGGCAGGTACGTGTCCTTCACCCAGGTCTGCAGCCGTGCACGCTGCACGTCCGTGGTGGCTTCGTGGTGGTAGATCCATTCGAGCTGGGTCAACGGCGCGGTAGCCACTTCGCGGATCTTCGAATGGGTCAGCGGCTTCAGGGCGGCCAGCACGTCGCCGGCGTCCAGGTCGCCGTGCTGGAAACCGGCACTGACCGCATCGGCATAGGCGAGCTGCTCGGCGTCGCTGAGCTGGCCGACCTCATGGGCCAGACCGGCCAGCTGCTGCCTGCCCAGGCTGAAACGGTAGTAACCATCGGCGTTCGCGTTCGGCATGATCCAGGTCGGCTGGCTGGCACCGGCCAGCACCATCGAGCCGGTCGCCTTGTCGAGCATTTCGCAGCTGACCTTGCTGCCGTCGGCGGTGCCGTAGCGCACGCACACCGGCACGCCCCAGACCCGCCTGGTGTCGCCCGTACTGCCCACCGGCAGGTAACGGCTCTGGCTCAGCTGCAGCACGGTCCGGCCGTCCTTCTGCTCCAGCCGGGTCTGCACGTAGGGCACGCCGGACTGGTCGAGAAAGCTGTGAAACGCCTGCTTGAATGCTTCGCCCTTGTCCGCCGCGGCGGCGATCGAATCGACCAGGTCGCTGGTTACCGCATTGCCGAACTTGTGCTTCTGGATGTATGCGCGCATGCCCCGCTGGAACGTCTTCTCGCCCACGTAGTTCTCGAACATGCCGATCACGCTGGCACCCTTCTGGTAGGTGATGCCGTCGAACGCGGTCATGATGTCGCCGTTGCCGGTGATCGGCTGGGTGATCCGGCGCGCACTGACCAGGCTGTCGTTGCGCATCGCCCCCTGGGCGCCGCGCACGCGGTCGAGGTCGGCGCGGTATTCCGGGTGCACCTCCATGGTGACCTTCTGCTGCATCCAGGTCGCGAAGGCCTCGTTCAGCCAGATGTCGTTCCACCATGCCGTGGTCACGGTGTCGCCGGTCCACTGGTGCGCGAGTTCATGCGCGGTGACGTTGAACGAGCCCTGCACGTTGCGCGCCGGCGAATCCTTGTCGAGCAGCAGCAGCCAGTCGCGGAAGGTGACCAGGCCGGCGTTCTCCATCGCGCCGGCGGCGAAGTCCGGCGCGGCCAGCACGTCGAGCTTGTCCCACGGATAGCCGAAACCGTAGTAGTTCTCCAGCGCATGGATGATGCTCGGCGTCTCGCTCAGCACGTGCTGCATGCGCTGCGCCTCGCCCGCCGCGGCGATGCCGCGCAGCGGCAGCGGCCGGGAGCGATACGCATCCGGCGCGATGTCCGGCGCCGTCTGGATGCTCCACGGGCCGACGCCGAAGGCGACCAGGTAAGTCGGCAGCGGCAGCGTCTGCGCGAAGGTCAGCGTTTTCCAGCCCTTGCCGGCGGGGACCTCCTTCACTTGCTGGGTATTGGCCACGCCGACTTCGGCGGTCGGGATGGTCAGGCTGATGTCGAACGGGGTCTTGAAGCCCGGCTCGTCGAAACCCGGAAACGCGTAGCGCGCACTGATCGGCTCCATCTGCGTCATCGCGTACGGCCGGCCCTTGGCGCTGACCTTGTACAGCCCCTGCAACTGCGCATTCAGCGGCGCGGTGTAATCGAGCTTCAAGGTCAGCTCCTGCGGCTTCAGCGTGCGGCCGAAATCCACCCGCACCACACCCGCCTTCGGATCCACCTCGACGTACTTGCCCGCATGCGCCTTGCCGGCGCCATCGGTGATCGTCACCTTCGACACCTTCAGTTCGCTGCCGTCCAGCCACAGGTGATCCGAGGCGCGGGTCAGCTTGACCCTGATCGTGGTGGTGCCGGAAAAATCCTGCTGCGCCGGATCGACCTTGAACGCCAGCCGGTACGACTGCGGCACGGCCCAGCCCGGCAAGCGACCTTGCGGCGCCTGCTCGGCGGTGGCGGCCAGCGCGGTGCCGCAACAGGCAGCGAGCGCAGTGAGCAGAAGCGGGCGAACGAGACGGCGCATGGGGACCTGACCTGGAAAGAAGAGGATCCACAAACTAGGGCCCGGAATGACTTTCGACCCAGTGCCATAAGGCACGGATGCCCTGGCCCGAGCGGCTGGGCAAAGGTATCGACTGCGCTCGGCGGCACGCCTCGGGCCGACTTAAAAAAAAACCGGCGACGAGGCTGGGCTCGTCGCCGGCGGGGTAGCCCGTGCGCCTGCGGGGGAGATGGAGTGGCTCCGACGCACGGGTATTACTCCATCGGAGTGGATGCAGAGTAAGCCCTGTATTTGCATTGCTCCAATTGATTGTTACCATCGAAATCATAGTTTCAAGCTATTGACTAGCCGAGGTGGCCGATGAATCTGCGCGATCTCCAGTATCTGGTCGCCCTTGCCGAGCACCGGCACTTTGGCCGGGCCGCCGAGGCCTGCTTCGTGAGCCAGCCGACCCTGTCCACCCAGATCAAGAAACTGGAGGACGAACTGGGCGTGCCGCTGGTCGAACGCACGCCGCGCAAGGTACTGCTGACCGAGGTCGGCCGCGACATCGCGATCCGCGCCCGTGACGTACTCGGCGGCATCGAACAGATTCGCAGCGTGGCCCGGCGCACGCTGGACCCGGAGTCCGGCACCGTGCGGCTGGGTATTTTCCCGACCCTGGGTCCGTACCTGCTGCCGCATGCATTGCCGCTGGTGCGCGCCGCGTTTCCGAAGCTGGAACTGCTGCTGGTCGAGGAGAAGACCGAAGCGGTATTGCGCCTGCTGCGCGAAGGCCGGCTCGACGCCGCCATCCTCGCGCTGCCGCTGCACGAGGACAGCCTGCACAGCGAATTCCTGTTCGAGGAACCGTTCCTGCTGGCGGTTTCCGAAGCGCATCCGCTGGCGCACAAACAGGGCCTGCTGAAATTGAGTGACCTGTCCAACCAGAACCTGTTGCTGCTGGAAGACGGCCATTGCCTGCGCGACCAGGCGCTGGAGGTGTGCCACATGGCCGGCGCCGGCGAGCGCAGCGGTTTCCGCGCCACCAGCCTGGAGACGCTGCGCCAGATGGTGGCGGCGAATGTGGGAATCACCCTGTTGCCGGTCACCTCGGTGAAGCCGCCGGTGGCGGCGGTCGAGAACCTGCACCTGATCGAGTTCAAGGGCCACCCGCCGAGCCGGCGCGTCGCCATGGTCTGGCGCAAGAGCTCGGCAATGGATGCCTTTCTGAAGCGTCTGGCCGAGGTCTTCCGGCAGCTGCCGGCCGATCTGCTGGATACGCACGCCGCGGCCTCGCCGCCCGCGGCGGCGCTGCCGCCGCCCCCGCGCAAACGCCAACCCCGATAGCCGGGGGCTATCCGTTCCATCGAAACAATCAATTTCATCGCGTGCACGGCGCGGACTAGGCTCGAGCGGCAACGGCCGTCATGGCCGCCTCGCTTTTCCCTCCCAGCCACACGCCATGAGGTGATGTCATGAGCAACCTGAAAGGTTCCAGGACCGAGGAAAATCTGAAGTACGCCTTCGCCGGGGAATCCCAGGCCAACCGCCGCTACCTGTACTTCGCCGGCAAGGCCGACGTCGAGGGTTACAACGACGTGGCCGCGGTATTCCGCTCCACCGCGGAAGGCGAGACCGGTCATGCGCACGGCCACCTGGAATATCTGGAAGCGGTCGGCGACCCCGCCACCGGGCTGCCGTTCGGCGACACCGCGAACAACCTCAAGTCGGCCATCGCCGGCGAGACGCACGAATACACCGACATGTATCCGGGCATGGTCAAGGTCGCGCGCGAAGAAGGCTTCGAGGAGATCGCCGACTGGTTCGAAACCCTGGCCAAGGCGGAGCGCTCGCATGCGAACCGCTTCACCAAGGCGCTGAACGAACTGGGTTGACGCGCCGATCGCGGACCGGGGTCGGAGTGCGTTTTCGTCGCGACGAAAACGCACTCCGACCCCTCCTACCGGAGGCACCATGGACCTGATCCACGAAACGCGCGAAGGCAACCTGGATGCGCCGACCCGGCATCCGCTGGACTGGCTCAAGCCGGAGTTCATGGATCAGCAGGCGCTGGACGCGGAGATGGAGCGGGTGTTCAACATCTGCCATGGCTGCCGCCGCTGCGTGAGCCTGTGCCACGCCTTCCCCACCCTGTTCGACCTGATCGACGAGTCGAAGACGATGGAGATCGACGGGGTCGACAAGGCCGACTACCCGAAGGTCACCGAGCAGTGCTACCTGTGCGACCTGTGCTACCAGGTCAAGTGTCCGTACACGCCGCCGCATCCCTGGAACGTGGATTTCCCGCACCTGATGCTGCGCGCCAAGGCGGTGGCGTTCGAACGCGATGGCGCGCCGCTGTCGGCGAAGATCCTGTCCAGCACGCGCACCGTGGGCAAGCTCGCCTCGATCCCGGTGGTGGTGCAGGTGATCAACGCGGCGAACCGCAATCCCGGCGCCCGCAAGCTGCTGGAAAAGACCATGGACGTCGACGCCAACGCACGCGTCCCGGAATATCACTCGCCCACCGCGCGCAGGCGCCTGCGCGACCTCGACGGCAGCGGCGAGGCGACCCCGGCGGGGCGCACCCGCGGCAAGGTGGCGCTGTTCGCCACCTGTTACTGCGACCACTCGGCACCGGGCGTGGTCGAGGATCTGGCCGCGCTGCTTCGGCACAACGCGATCCCGACCCGGCTGGTCGAGCAGGAAAGCTGCTGCGGCATGCCGAAGCTCGAGCTGGGCGACCTGCAGACGGTGCGCAAATACAAGGAGCGCAATATCCCGGTGCTGGCGAAAATGGCGCGCGACGGCTGGGACTTCACCGCGGCGGTCCCGTCCTGCGTGCTGATGTTCAAGCAGGAGCTGCCGCTGATGTTTCCCGACGACGCCGAGGTGGCGCTGGTGCGCGAGCGCTTCTTCGATCCGTTCGAATACCTGGCCGAACGGCACAAGGCCGGGTTGCTCGACACCGATTTCACGACCCCGCTGGGCAAGGTGGCCTGGCAGGTGCCATGCCACCAGCGCGTGCAGAAGATCGGGCCGAAGACGCGCGACATCCTGCAGCTGGTGCCGGGCACCGAAGTCGTCACCATCGAGCGCTGCTCCGGCCACGACGGCACCTATGGCGTCAAGCACAAGACCTATGCGCTGTCGCGCAAGCTGGCCAGGCCGGTGGAGAGCCGGGTCAGCCAGGCCGAAGCCGACCACTTCACCAGCGACTGCCCGATGGCCGGCGGCCACATCGCCCACGGCCTGGACGACAAGCCGGCCGCCGAGCATCCGCTGAGCCTGCTGCGCAAGGCCTACGGAATCTGACGATGGACAAACTCACCCGCGCCGACCTGCTCAGCCTGGAAAACTATGCACTGGAGCGCAACGAGCTGCGCGCCCGCGTACTCGCGCACAAGAAGCAACGCACGGTGCACCTGGGCGGGCACCTCACGCTGATCTTCGAGGACCGGCACACCGTGCAATACCAGGTCCAGGAGATGCTGCGCATCGAGCGCATCTTCGAGGCCGCCGGCATCCAGGAAGAACTCGATGCCTACAATCCGCTGATCCCGGACGGCCGCAATCTCAAGGCCACGATGATGGTGGAGTTTCCCGACGAGGCCCAGCGCCGGCAGGAACTGGTGCGCCTGCGTGGCATCGAGCACGCCATCGAACTGCTCGTGGACGGCCACGCCCCGGTCCCGGCCATCGCCGACGAGGACATGGATCGCGGCAACGACGAGAAGACCGCCGCCGTGCACTTCCTGCGCTTCGAACTGGATCCGGCCATGATCGCCGACTGGCACGCCGGTGCCGGGGTGACCCTGGCCTCGATCCTGGCGGCGATGCCGATCACGACAAGCCTGAGCGCCGGACAGCGCCGCGCGCTGGCAGCGGATTTCGACTGATTGCGCACGCTACCGGCGGGCGGCTTACACTCCCCGTTCCTTCACGCCCGCTGCCCGCATGCGCAAGCTCCTGATCGTCGCCGCCGCGTTGCTGCTCCTGCTGGCCGTACTCAAGCAGCGGCAGCATCGCCCGCTGCATCCCGCCCCCGGCGTGCTCGCCGCCGAAGTGCCGGTGCAGGTCGACCTCGACCACGGCGCGCAACTGCAGCGCGGCGACGTCACGCTGACCACCCGCGCGCATTTCGACATCACCGCCCGCGTGCTGTCGCGTGCGGACTATACCTGGGGCGACGACGCCCAACTGATCCCCGAAGACCTCGCGCTGGGCTGGGGCCGCATGTCCGACAGCGCCGTGCTGGCGAAGATCGACATCAGCCAGTCCGGCCGCTTCTACTACTGGCACGTCAATGAGTTTCCGATTCCGCGCCGCGAGATCGAGACGTCCAGCGCGAACATGCACATGATCCCCGCCGATGCCGGCGTGAAACATGAACTCGAACAGGTGCGCGCCGGCCAGGTCGTGCACATCGAGGGCTTCCTGGTCGACGCCAGCCGCGCCAACGGCTGGCACTGGCGCACCTCGATGAGCCGCGACGACACCGGCGCGGGCGCCTGCGAGCTGATCTATGTGGAGAGCCTCGATATCCTGCCGCCTTGAGCGGCTTGAGCGACTTGAGCGGCTCGAGCGGCTTGCGCGGCCCGGTAGCGTTGCCGACCCTGGTTGCGTTGCAGCTCGCGGCTGATGGTCGAGGACGCCCGGTTCAGCGCAGCGGCAATCGAACGAATCGACTTGCCGGCAGCCACACCACGCGATATCTCCTATCGTACGTTCGGTCGTAACGCCCGCAGTGAGCGACGACGTTGTGGTGGACGAATGCCTCCTGACCGAGCCAAGACCCCGGCAATAGCGGAATGATGCCGATCGAACAGGTCGGCAATCTGCTGCAGCGGCTCGCCGCGCTGCCAGCGATCCCACATCAACGACTTCTGTGTTTCCGAGTAATAGATCCGTTTCCGGTAGTGCATCTGCAACGCTCCTGCTGCCTGTGGCAGCTCTCAGTGTGTTGCATCCACCGGTTGAATCCGCCGTCAGACTCGGACATTCCGGATCTACAAGCTTCGTACGGATACCGTGCGCGAATGAAGTTTGAGCTGAACAGTGCGAGCAACCAGTACGGGTCTGAATAGTCGGCGATTGGCCCCATGCGCTGAGCTGCTGCCTCAACGATCTCTCGTCTCGCTCCTTACTCAAGACGAAGGAAGATGTGTACGTAGTCGTGACCGCGCTCAAGTGACCCTGTTTCGAGCAGCACGCTGCACTCGAGTAGGATCTCGAGGGCAAGCAATTCAAGCAGGCAGGAACCATTCGACTCCGCATTGACCTTGCCTCGAAGGTATTCAGCGTCCGCTACGAGGCGTTCCGCCTCACGGAGCATCGGCTTGGTACGTAGCTCGGCCATCGACACTTAACGTTTGACATGAGGGGCTTGCGTAGGCGAGCGAAGCCCGCTGGAGCAAGTTCCCTCGATGGAAGGGTTAGGCGCCTGCTGCACCTCAGGCAGTGATTTCAACTCGGTTTCCATCTGGGTCGAGCGCCACGCTTTCATAGTAACTATCGCCTGTGCGGCGAGGACCATCGACGATTGGGTGCCCGTCGGCCCTCAGTTGTGCGGTGAGCGCATCAACGCGTGCCTCCGATCCGACCGATATTGCGAAGTGGGTGAGCCCCATACGCTGTGCGCCTGCCTCAATGAACACAGGAGACAGCGTAGTTGTCTTCATGACCTCAATGCGTGCGCCTTCCGAGAAGCTCAGAAAGCAGGACTCAAACCCCTTTGTGGGGTTTACGTACGAAGCACCGGTCGTGGCACCAAAGTACGAGACATAGAACGCTTTGCAACGCTCGATGTCGGTGGTCCAGAGGGCGATGTGCTCAATGCGCATGTTCAGGCGCCCAACTACTGATTAGACGGACCCGTGGGTCCGGTTATACATACTTGATCGCGCTCGGAGCTACTGACGCAATCCCTTATTCTGCCGGGAGTTTACCTTTGCTGCGTCAGGCTAACAAACAAACGTATAACCGGGCGGAGAGCCATGGCCCTGGAGCGGCCGCTACGGGTCGCAAGCAGACCATTGGACTTACAAACGGCCCGCCACCTGTTCCAAGAGGGTTCGCCGCCCTTTGAGGGTCACGTCGATCCCGGTCCCACTTATACGAACGACCTTCCCCGAGAAGAACTCGATTTCGAGATTGACTGGCCCGGTGGTCGACAAGGGAAGCATGAGCAAGTTGTGATAAGGGCCATCTTCAGTAACAAGCTTGCCGTCCCCTACCTTGGCAGGGTAGTCAACTTGCTCACCACCAACGGTTGCGCTGCAAACACGAATCTCAGCTTCCTGAGCCCATCCCTTGCCATCCAGATGCACATATGCGCGACTGAACTTGATAATGATCGATCCGTCGCGACTCTCGATGCCGCTGATTGTCGAGTCGTGTAGTTCAATCGAATAAGGCAGGTCGGTCATGTCTAGCCTCCCTGTGATTACGGATTGGGCGGTGTCCTCCGTCGACAAGCGACCTTCAGTCGGATCGTCTATGGGCTAGCAACGCTGGTCAAGTTGTCCTACGAGACTGGTCATCTGGATCGGCGAAGATTGGACTACAGGCTGACAACCCGCCCCGGCTTGCCTGCGAGTGGCGCGCTACCGGCAGCGCCGTTCACCCCCGCGGATGGTGCTGTGCGTGCAGGCGTTTCAGGCCTTCCTTTGCCACCAGGGTGTAGATCTGGGTGGTGCTGAGCGAGCTGTGGCCGAGCAGCATCTGCAGGGCACGCAGGTCGGCGCCGTGATTGAGCAGGTGTGTCGCGAACGAGTGGCGCAGCACGTGGGGCGAGATGCGTTTGGGGTTGATCCCGACCTTCAATGCATAGCGCTTCACCAGGGTCCAGAACATCTGCCGGGTCATGCCCTCGCCGCGCATGCTGAGGAACAGCGCCGCCGGCTGACGGCCCTTCGCCAGCTGCGGCCGGGCGCCGGACAGATAGGTGCCGATGCGCTCCAGCGCCATTTCGCCGACCGGCACCAGCCGATCCTTGCCGCCCTTGCCGGTCACCCGCAGCACGCCCTGGCGCGTGTTGAGCGCGGCCAGCGGCAGCTCGACCAATTCGGATACGCGCAGGCCGGAGGCATACATCAGCTCCAGCATGGCGCGATCGCGCAGGCCCAGCGTGGTGCCCACATCCGGCGCGTCGAGCAGACCCTCGATCTCGCGCTCGGCCAGCGCCTTGGGCAGGCTGCGTGGCATCTTCGGTCGTTCCACCAGCAGGGTCGGATCGGCAAAGCCCGGTTCGTTGCGGACGAGAAACGCGTAGTAGCGGCGGAACGCCGATTGCCGCCGCGCGATCGAACGCAATGCGACCGACTGCGCGCCGTGATACGCGGAAATATCCTCGCGCCGCGCCACCCGCAGATTGCGGCCACGCCCGGCCAGCCAGCTCGCCAGTGCCTCCAGGTCGCGGCGATACGCTTCCAGCGTGCGATCAGCCAGACCGTCCTCCGACCACACCCGCTCCAGAAAGGCGGCGATGCTCCGCTGGTCGGCTTCGGCGATACTGGCGTGAGTTTCTTCCTTCTTCATGCGCACGATGCTGGCCATTGCGCGCGCACTACGCAAGCGACCGCAGCCCGATGCCCGTGAACCCAGACACCCAGGTGCCATCCCACCCTGCTCGTCCCTGTCCGCTGTGGCGGCGGCTGCTGGCGCTGGTCTACGACCTGCTGATCGTGATCGCGATCGTGATGGTAGTCGGCCTGCTGTGCCAGCTGGCCACCGGCGGCCAGCTGATCCAGACCGGCGCGCGGACCGTGATCCCGGCCTGGTACCGGCCGCTGCAGGGAGTGGTGGTGGCGGCGTATTTCATCAGCTCGTGGATGCGCGGTGGACAGACCGTGGGCATGCGGCCGTGGCATATCCGGCTGACCCGGGCCGATGGCGGCGCACCCACGCTGCAGCAGGCGCTGCTGCGCGTGCTGGTGGCGGCGGCGCCGTTGCTGCTGCTGATGCTGCAGCCGATGCTCGGGCTGCATGCGACGCTGTGGACGGTGCTGACAGTCTGGGCCGGCTGGTTCGCGGTGGCCTTGTTCGACCCACGCCGGCGCGCCCTGCACGACATCGTCGCCGCGACCGAGCTTCGCCTGGCGGGCTGAGCTTCACGTTACGCTGAGCGCCTACCGGGTCCAATGCGCCGATGTCCCCACCACGCCCCGCCGAAAGTCGCAACGACGCCGAACTGATCCTCGCCAACCGGGGGTTCTACGAATCGCTGTGGGCCCGGGCCAAACTGATCGGTCCGGAACGATTCAACACCTGGCCGCTGCTGCGCGAACTGGCGGCCGGGGCTCCGCGTCGGCTGGAAGTGGCGCCCGGCCTGCGCCCGCGGCTGCCGCTGGACGGCACCTGCTTCGTCGACCTCAGCCATGCCGCCCTGCATCGGCTGCATGCCCGCGGCGCCAGCACGGTGCACGGCATGATCGGCGCGTTGCCCTGCGCCGACGCCAGTTTCGACCTGGTCTGCGCGCTCGACATCCTGGAACATGTCGCCGACGACGACGGCGCGCTGGCCGAACTGGCACGGGTCGCCGCACCCGGTGCCAGCATGCTGCTGTCGGTACCGCTGCACCCGGAGGCATGGACCGCGTTCGACGACTTCGTCGGCCACTGCCGCCGGTACGAGCCGGCGCGGATCGTCGCCAAGCTGGCCGACCACGGCATCCGCATCGAACACAGCGCGGTGTATGGCATGCAGCCGAAGTCCTCGCGCCTGCTCGACCTCGGCCAGTGGTACCTGACCCACCGGCGCGAGCGCGCGATGTGGTGGTACAACCACGTGTTCATGCCGCTCGGGCTGCGCTTCCAGAAACCGCTGCAGTGGCGAGCCGGGCTGGGCGCCACGCAAGGGGTCGACGAGCTGCTGCTGTACTGCCGTCGCGGGTAACTTGTTGATCCAGCTGGCGACTGACTTTGCGGCATCGCACCACAGCGGGCCCAAACAGCGCTAAGATGAAAGCGTTTTCGTCACCCGGTCATCCAATTCGATGCTTTATCAACTCCACGAATGGCAGCGCTCGTTCCTCGGTCCACTGAGCTACTTCGCGCAAGCCAACTCCAGCATGCTCAACGATCACAGCAACCCGTTCGCGCAGTTTCCCGGCGCGCAGCGGATGGCGGCCGGTTACGAACTGATCCACCGCCTGGGCAAGGATTACGAGAAGCCTGAATTCGATATCCACAGCGCCACCGCGCACGATCACGAAATCGCCGTGATCGAACGCGTGGCACTGGCCAAGCCGTTCTGCGAGCTCAAGCGCTTCAAGCGCTTCAGCGACGATCCGGCCACCATCGAGAAGATGAAGGTCGACCCGGTGGTGCTGGTGGTGGCGCCGCTGTCCGGCCACCATTCCACCTTGCTGCGCGACACCGTGCGCACGCTGCTGCGCGATCACAAGGTCTACATCACCGACTGGGTCGATGCGCGCATGGTGCCGGCCGCCGAAGGCACGTTCGGGCTGGACGACTACGTGGGCTACATCGAGGAGTTCATCCGGCATATCGGCGCCGAATCGCTGCACGTGATCTCGGTATGCCAGCCGACCGTGCCGGTGCTGGCCGCCGTGTCGCTGATGGCGGCGCGTGGCGAAGCCACCCCGCGCAGCCTGACCATGATGGGTGGCCCGATCGACCCGCGGCGCAGCCCCACCAGCGTCAACAACCTGGCCACCACGCAACCGCTGTCCTGGTTCAAGGGCAACGTGATCCACACCGTGCCGAGCAACTATCCCGGCCGCGGCCGCGAGGTCTACCCCGGCTTCCTGCAGCACGCCGGCTTCATCGCGATGAACCCGAGCCGCCATCTCAGCTCGCACTGGGACTTCTACCAGGATCTGGTCCGCGGGGACATGGACGATGCCGAGTCGCATCGCAAGTTCTACGACGAATACAACGCCGTGCTGGACATGCCGGCGAAGTTCTACCTGGACACGATTTCCGGGGTATTCCAGCAGTTCCTGCTGCCACGCGGGCTGTGGGACGTGAACGGCGAGCGGGTCAACCCCGCCGCGATCGAGTCGAGCGCCCTGCTGACCGTCGAAGGCGAGCTGGACGACATCTCCGGCCTGGGCCAGACCGAAGCGGCGCACGACCTGTGCAGCAGCATCCCGGCGAAGCGCCGCGTGCACAAGGTGATCGAGGGCGCCGGCCACTACGGCATCTTCAGCGGCCGCCGCTGGCGCGAGACGGTGTACCCGCAGGTGCGCGACTTCATCCGCAAGTTCGATACCAGCGCCAGCTGAGCTCGCTCTTTCCCATGATCCCCCCGCGCTCCCGGCGCGGGACATGTGCCAGGCCATGCCCGACTACCAGACCATCCTGGACGAGATCCGCGACGAGGTGCAGCCGCTGCTGACGCGAGGAGCGGTGGCGAACTACATCCCGCGACTGGCCGACGTGCCGCGTGAAAAATTCGGCATGGCAGTTGTCACGCTCGACGGCCAGCTGTTCCAGACCGGCGATGCCACCGAGGGCTTTTCGGTGCAGAGCATCTCCAAGGTCTACACGCTGACCCTGGCCCTGCAATCCATCGGTGACCGCCTGTGGCAACGGGTCGGGCGCGAGCCCTCCGGCAATGCGTTCAATTCGCTGGTGCAGCTGGAACTGGAAAACGGCCTGCCGCGCAATCCCTTCATCAACGCCGGTGCCCTGGTAGTCGCCGACGTGGTGCTCGCCACCCGCGACGATCCCCGCGCCCGCTTGCTGGACACGATACGCCGCTGCAGCGCCAACCCGATATTGCACGACGACCCGCAGGTCGCGCTGTCGGAAAAGGCGCACGGTTTCCGCAACGCGGCGCTGGCCAATTTCATCCGCAGCTTCGGCAACCTCGAAAACGCGATCGACGAGGTGCTCGATTTCTATTTCTACCAGTGCTCGCTGGTGATGAGCTGCGTCGACCTGGCGCGCGGCTTCCTGTTCCTGGCCAACCAGGGTCGCTGCCCGTGGAGCGGCGATACGGTGCTGTCGCCGGACCAGGCCAAGCGCATCAATGCGCTGATGCTGACCTGCGGCACCTACGACGCCGCCGGCGATTTCGCCTACCACGTGGGCATTCCCGGCAAGAGCGGCGTCGGTGGCGGCATCGTCGGGGTGATCCCGAACCGGCTGGCGGTGGCGGCATGGTCGCCAGGACTCAACGCCAAGGGCAACTCGCTGGCCGGCAGCGAGGCGCTGGAACGGTTCACCAGCAAGACCGGCCTGTCGATCTTCTAGCCGGCAGCAAAGAATCCGCGGAACGCTGCCACCGTGCGCTCGATCCCGTCATCGTCGATGTCCAGGTGCGTCACCAGCCGCAGCGTGGGCAGGTAGCCGATGCTGATGCGGATGCCGGCCTCGCGCAGATGGACGTCCAGATCGCGCAGGCGCGCGGCCGGCACGTCGATGAAGACCATGTTGGTGTACTGCCCGAGCAGGTCGATGCCGGCGATCTCGCGCAGGCGTCCGGCCAGGTACGCCGCACGCCGGTGATCCTCGGCCAGCCGCGCCACATGATGGTCCAGCGCATGCAGGCCCGCCGCCGCCAGGATGCCGGCCTGACGCCAGCCGCCACCGGCGACCTTGCGCCAGCGGCGCGCCTTGTCGATCAGCGCATGCGAGCCGACCAGCACCGAGCCGACCGGCGCGCCCAGCCCCTTGGAAAGACAGATCGACACCGTGTCGAAATGCCGCGCGATCTCGCGCGCCGGCACCGCGCAGGCGACCGCGGCGTTGAACAGCCGCGCGCCGTCCAGATGCAGGTCGAGCCCGTGCGAGCGCGCCAGGTCGTGCGCCGCGGCCAGGTAGTCCAGCGGCAGCGTACGGCCATGCCAGGTGTTTTCCAGCGCCAGCAGGCGCGTGCGCGCGAAGTGCGGATCGACCGGCTTGATCGCCGCCTCGATGCACTCCAGCGGCAGGCTGCCGTCGGCCGCCTGCACGATCGGCTGCGGCTGGATCGAGCCGAGTACCGCCGCACCGCCGCCCTCGAACTTGTAGGTATGCGCGTCCATGCCGACCAGGTATTCGTCGCCACGTTCGCAATGCGCCAGCAAGGCCAGCAGGTTGGACTGGGTGCCGCTGGGCACGAACAGCCCGGCATCGAAACCGAGCTCGTCGGCCAGCCGCTGCTGCAGCGCATTGACGGTGGGATCCTCGCCGTAGACATCGTCGCCGACGTCCGCCGCCAGCATCGCCGCGCGCATCGCGTCGGTCGGCCGGGTTACCGTGTCGCTGCGCAGATCGATCACGTGCATCACCGCTCCTCATGTCGTAGTACGAAACATCGACGCCACGATCGGCCGTCCGCCCCCCCCCGCACGAACGCCGGAACTCAGGCGAGCCGGCGGAAATACAGCCAGGCGGCGCAGGCCAGGATCGTGGCCGGCAACAGGTTGGCGAGCAGCGGCGGCAGGCCGTAGACGGTACCGAAGTTGACCATCGCCTGCTGCAGGAAATACCAGCCGATCGCCAGCAACATGCCGATGAACATGCGCTTGCCCAGACCGCCCGAGCGCAACGCCCCGAAGGCGAACGGCATCGCGCACAGCACCAGCACCAGCACGTTGAGCGGGTACAGCGCACGCCCCCAGAACGCCACCGCGTAGCTGCCCGGGCTCTCGCCGTTGCTTTCCAGGTAACGCATGTTGCGGCGCAGGTCGCGCATGGACAGGTATTGCGGCAGGATCACCGACTGCGCCAGCACCTGCGGATTGAGGCTCGATCGCCACGGCTCGGTGGCAATCGTGGAGCTGTGCGTGCCCTGTGCATCCAGCGTGGTGCTGCGCACGTCGTGCAGGATCCACTGGTGACCATCGTGCTCGGCCGTCTTCGCCCACTGGAAGCGGTTGAGCTGACCGTCGGCGGTGAAGCTGAATACGCGCACGTCACTCAACTGCACCGTGCTGACACCGTCCCGCTGCTTGAGCGAGGTACCGCGGGCGTTGATGATGTCGTTGCCGTCGCGCGCCCACAGCCCGCTGTCGGTGCCCATGCCGAGGTCGCCCGAGGTCATCCGCAGCTGCATCGCCTGCGCCTGCTGGTCGCCCCACGGCGCCGCGGTCTCGCCGAGAATCACCACGCCCACGATCAGCACCGCGACCACCCCGACCGCCGAGCCGGCGATGCGCAAGCGTGACATGCCGGCCGCGCGCAACGCGGTCAGCTCACCGGTGCCGGCCAGCCCGCCCAGGCCGAGCAGGCCGCCGATCAGCGCGGCATTGCCGAACATCTCGTAGGCGCGGCGCGGAAACGTCACCAGCACGTAGACCATCGCGTTGCTCAGCGTGTAACCGTGCTTGCCGACGTGACCGAGCTGCCGCAGGAACTGGGTCACCGCGTCGAAACCGGTCAGCACCAGCCAGACCATCAGCAGCGAACCGAGCACGCTCATCGCCACCAGCCGGTCGACCCGCTTGATGTTGAAGTTGAACGCGCTCATGCCGCGGCACCGGTCGCCGGCTTGCGCGACCTGCGCGGCGAATACTGCTTCCACAGCATCCAGCCGGCCAGCGCCAGCACCAGCGCGTGCAGCGCCCACAGCGGCGCCTCGCTGTGCCAGTGGCCCTTGCCGATCTGCGCACGACCGAGCGCCAGCAGCAGGTAGTAGAGATAGAAGCTGACCACCGCCAGCAGCAGGCGACCGTACTTCGGCTCGCGCGGGCTCTGCCGCGACAGCGGCAACGCCAGCAGCAACAGCACCAGGGTCAGCGGCGGCGCGTTGGCGCGCCAGGCGAACTCGGCCCGGTCGGTCGGATCGTCGGAACGGGCCAGCGTCCAGCTGCCCTTCGAATGCGCCGGATCGTCGTCGTCATCGGCCTGCACGCTGGACAGCGAGGTGTCGTTGCGCTGGTACTGCATCTGCCGCCAGTCGTCGGCACCCAGCGGGATGTCGTATTGCCAGCCATCCTTGAACGCGATGAAGCGGCCATTGCCATCGCTTTCCTGATACAGCTCGCCACTGCGCGCGCTGACCACTTTCAGATGCGGGTGACCGTCCTTGCTGCTGCGCTGGGTCGCCACGAAGGTGCGTCCCAGCCGGTTGCCCTCGCGATTCATGCTGTCGACGAAGATGATGCCGCCCTTGCCCGGCAGGCTCGTGAATCGACCGGCATCCAGTCCGGCCGCGATCACCGACCGGTTCGCCGCGGCCACCATCGCGTCGCTGGTGCGCACCGCCCATGGCCCCAGCCACAGCGAAACCACGGCCGTGATCGAAACCAGTACCGCGCCCAGGATCAATACCGGCCGCAACAGGCCGCGCGGGCCCATGCCCGAGGAGGCCAGCACGTGCATCTCGCTCTCGCGATACATCCGGCCCAGGCCCATCAGCACGCCGATGAAACTGGCCAGCGGCATCAGGTTGGTCAGGCCATCGAGCGTGCGCAGACCAAGCACCTGGAACATCACGCTGGGTGGAAAACTGCCGTTGGCGACCTGCTGCAGCACCTTGGCAAACGCACTGCCGGCAACGATTACCAGCAGCACCGCCACGGTGGCGGCCACGGTCTGCGCCAGCTCGCGCAGGAAATAGCGGTCGAGGATACTCAGCATGCGATAAACTTGTCCGCTTACCCGCCAGCCCGATCCGGACCGGCAAACCACAAGTCTAGCCTGTCCGGCCATCGCCGGGCCCATGCAGGAACCATCGCGATGACACTCCAGTTCAGCCTCGGCACCACCGCTCCCGAAACCGTTGACAGCGCATGCGTGGTGGTGGGCGTGTACGAACAGGGCGTATTGACCAGTGCCGCCGCGCGGGTCGACAGCGCTACCGACGGGCTGATCAAGCGCCAGGTCGAGAGCGGCGACATCAGCGGCAAGGCCGGCAGCAGCACGCTGCTGTTCGCACCGGCCGGCATCACGGCCAGGCGCGTGCTGGTGATGGGCCTGGGCGCGCAGAAATCGTTCGATGGCGCACGCTTCCAGAAAGTCTGCCTCGAAGCGGCCCGCGCGCTCGGCCGCCTGCCCGTCGCCGACGCGGTGTCCCATCTGACCGAAGTGGATGTGCCGGGTCGCGACAGCGCCTGGCGCGTGCGTATCGCGGCGCTGGCCAGCGACCATGCCAGCTACCGCTATACCGCCACGTTCAAGCCGCGCGACAAGAGCAAGCAGCCGGAACTGGCCGCGATCACCTTCGTCGCCGGCGACGACAGCCAGGCCGGCCTCGACCAGGCCCGCGCGATCGCCGAGGGCGTGCAATTCGCCCGCGAGTTGGCGAACCTGCCGCCGAACATCTGCAATCCGGCCTACATCGCGAGCCAGGCGCAGAGCTTCGCCGACACCCAGGACAAGGTCAGCTGCCGTGTGCTCGATCATGTCGAGATGGAAAAACTCGGCTTCGGCTCGCTGCTGGCGGTTGCCCGCGGTTCGGTCAACAAGCCCAAGCTGGTGGTGCTCGAGTACAACGGCGGCAAGACCGGCGACAAGCCGTATGCGTTCGTCGGCAAGGGAGTCACCTTCGATTCCGGCGGCATCAGCCTGAAGCCCGGTGCCGGCATGGAGGAGATGAAGTTCGACATGGGCGGCGCGGCCGGCGTGCTCGGTGCATTCGTCGCCGTCGCGAAGATGGGCCTCGAGCTCAACCTGGTCTGCGTGGTGCCGTCCGTCGAGAACATGCCCGACGGCGACAGCTACCGTCCGGGCGACGTGTTGACCAGCCTGTCCGGCCTGACCATCGAGGTGTTGAACACCGACGCCGAAGGCCGGCTGATCCTGTGCGATGCACTGACCTGGACCGCCCAGACCTTCCAGCCGAAGGCGATGATCGACACGGCCACGCTCACCGGCGCCTGCGTGATCGCGCTGGGCAAGCATGCCACCGGCCTGATGAGCAAGCACGACGACCTCGCCGCCGAGCTGCTGGCCGCCGGTGAGGAAACCCTCGACCGCGCCTGGCGTCTGCCGCTGTGGGACGACTACCAGGCCCAGCTCGACTCCGGCTTTGCCGACGTGGCCAACATCGGCGGCAAGAGCGCCGGCGCGATCACCGCCGCCTGCTTCCTGTCGCGCTTCACCGACGGCCAGCGCTGGGCCCACCTGGACATCGCCGGCACCGGCTGGGACGAGGGCCGCAAGGGCCTGGCCACCGGTCGCCCGGTGGCCTTGCTGGCGCAGTGGCTACTCGATCAGAGCGAGAAGTGAGTGAAGAGGAGTGAGGAGTGAGCAGGAGCAGGTATCTGCCGCCAACTTGCATCACTCCCGCTCCTCCTCTCGTTTCTCACTCTTTTCTCACTCCTCTCCACTCGTTCCTCGCCCTATGCCCCGAGTCGACTTCTACCTGATCGACAAGCTGCGCTTTCGCGAGCAACCCCTTTGAACCAGCGGTGAGTGCGGAGGAGTGAGAAAATAGTCGGCATCGTGCCGTTACACTCGTTTCTCACTCTTTTCTCACTCCTCTCCACTCGTTCCTCGCCCTATGCCCCGAGCCGACTTCTACCTGATCGACAAGCCGCGCTTTCGCGAGCAGCCCCTGCTGCTGGTCTGCGAACTGGCGAAGAAGGCGTTCGCGGCGCAGCAGCCGACGCTGATCCTGACCCGCGATCACGAACAGGCCCACGCGCTGGACGAGCTGCTGTGGGCGTTCGACGACGACGCGATGATTCCGCATCAGCTGGCCGGTGACGACGACGACGCGGACACCGCCGTGCTGATCGTGCCGCCCGGTGTCGACACCGAGGAGCGTCCCTTGCTGATCAACCTGCGCGAGACCTGCCCTGGTGGCCGTTACCAGCGCGTGCTGGAAGTGGTGGCAGCCGACCCGGCCGAGCGCGACGGTTCGCGCGTGCGCTGGCGCGAATACCAGCGGCTGGGCTTCGAGCTGCACAAGAACGACATGTAGTTCAGGCCGGATCGGCCGTGGCCGGTGCCGCCGTGCCCACGATCCGCGCCAGCACGCTGGCCAGTTGCTCGCCACTGAGCGGCTTGCGCAGGAAGCCGTCCATGCCCGCCGCGCGGGCCCGCGCCTCGTCCTCGCTGCCCGAGCGCGCGGTCACCGCCACGGTCGGCAGATGCTCGCCGGCCGCTTCGCGCTGGCGGATCAGCCGCGCGATCTGGAACCCGTCCACCCCGGGCAAGTCCAGATCCAGCAGCACCGCATCGAAGTTCGCATGCGCCAGCTCGGCCAGTGCCGCCAGCCCGTTCAGCACATGCACCACCGTGTGGCCTTCGCGTTCCAGCAGGCCGCGGATCACCGCCGCCACGATGCCGTCGTCCTCCACCAGCAGCAGCCGGTAGCTGCCGCTGGCCACCGGGCCCGCCGGCATCGCTTGCACCTCGACCGGCTCGGCCAGCGGCAGGCGCACCCGGAACGTGCTGCCGTAGCCCAGCCGCGAGACCAGCTCGATGCTGCCGCCCATCATGTCCACCAGTTCGCGGCAGATCGCCAGACCCAGTCCGCTGCCGGCGCGCCGCTGCGGGCCGTCGGCCTGCTCGAAGCGCTGGAACAATCGTGCCTGGCTCGCCTCCGGAATGCCCGGGCCGGTGTCGCTGACGCTGAACTCCAGGCCGTCCACGCTGCGCTGCGCGCGTAGGCTCACGTGGCCGTGCTCGGTGAACTTCAGCGCGTTGTTGGCCAGGTTCAGCAGCACCTGCTTGATCCGTACCGCATCGCCGATCAGCCGCGCCGGCAGGTCGTCGGCCTGCTCCAGCACGAAGCGGATGCCCTTGGCATGCGCCAGTCCCTGCTCCAGTTGCGCCACGTCCTCGAGCAGTTGCCGCGGATCGAACGGTGCCAGCTCCAGCTCCAGCCGGCCCGCCTCGATCCGGGCCAGGTCCAGCGCGTCGTTGAGTAGTTTCAGCAGCATCCCGCCGGAACGCTGCATGGCCTGGGTGTAGTCGTGCTGCTGCGGATTCAGCGGTGTGCTCAGCAGCAGCTCGGCCATCCCCATCACCCCGGTCATCGGGGTGCGGATCTCGTGGCTCAGCGTGGCCAGGAACTGCGTCTTCGCCGCACTCGCCGCCTCGGCCATCTGCCGCTGCTGCTCGACCAGCTGCATGTGGTGCTGCCGCGCCAGTCGCCGACGCCAGCCCTGCAGGATCAGGCCGACGAAGGCCACGGTCAGCAGCACATAGCCCAGCCACGCCCACCAGCGCGCCCATGGCGGCGCCTGCACCTGGATCAGCAAGGGCCGCGGCAGGTGCGACCATTGCCCGTTCGGGCCGGCCGCCTCCACGTCCAGCCGATAGCTGCCCGCACCGAGGCCGGCGAACTCGCGCTCGCCATGATTGCCGGCATCCACCCAACTGGTGTCGAAGCCCCGCAGCTTGAAGCGATAACGATTCGCGGCCGGATCCACGTAGGAAAACAGCCGCGCCGTGACGTCGAAGCCGCGCTCCCGCCAGCCCAGTTCGATCGACGTCTGGCCGGCCGGCAAAGGCTGCAGCTTGCCGTGGCGACGCACGCTGACCCGGGTGATCGCCAGCGGCGGCCTTCCGCTGCGCTCGCGAATCCGGTCGGGATCGAAACCCACCACCCCGCCCAGCGTGGGCGCGTACATGTTGCCGTCGGGCATCAAGGCGAAGCCGCGGGAAAACTCACCATTGGCCAGGCCATCCTGCAGTCCGAACGAACGGAACCGGCCCCGCACGGGATCGAAGCACCACAGGCCGTCGTGCCCCAGCAACCACACCCGCTGCCGCGCATCCACCCGCATATCGACGACGTTGATCGACGGCCAGCCCTGCGCCGCACCGACAGTGCGGTCGAGCAGCAGACCATCGCCGTGGTAGTGGTAATGCTCCAGCCCGTCGGGGCGCACCATCCACAAGCCGTGGGCGGTGAAATCGAACGCATTCACGGCGCGATCGTTGGATACCCCGGCGATCGCCTCGAAGCGATCATGCTGCGTGTCCAGCCGCAGCATGCCGCCATCGCTGGCGTACCAGAAGCTGCCGTCATGCAGGGTCAGCTGGCTGCCCCACAACACCCGCTGGTTGGTTTGCTCCATCGGCACCCGACTGACCGCCAGCGTTTCCTGGTCGACCCGGAACAGGCCCTCGCCGAAGGTGCGCGCATACATCCGGTCATCCGGCCCCAGCTCCACCTCCAGCGGATGCTTCAACCAGCGGTGGCCCGGATCGACCCGCACCGATGGCTTGCCCCGTTCATAGCGATAGAGGCCGCCGCGTACCGCAATCCACAAGCGGTCGCGCGCGTCCTGGGTCATTCCCAGCACGTCGCCGCCCAGGCCGGACAACACGTGCTCGACCTTGCCGGTCAGCGGATCGAGCTTGTCGACCCGACCGCCACGTTCGCCGACCCAGACCCGGCCATCGTGACCGCGCGCCATCGCGGTGACGATCGAATCGCGCAGGCTGGCCGGATCGTCGGGAATGTGAGTGAACCGGCTGGTGTCGTTCCAGCCCGGCGCCAGGTACGCCACGCCGCCATCCAGCAGGCCCACCCACAGCCCGCCCTCATGGTCGACCAGCATCGACCACACCCAGGTGCCCGGCAGATCCCCGCGCAGCACGGGCTGATCGGTCACCGGCATCATCGGTCCACCCGGCGAGCGTTGCAGGAACAGACCCTGCTGGGCGCCGACCCACAGGCGTCCGGCCGCGTCGCGCACGCTGCTCAGCACATTGCCGGACGGGATCACGCCGACCCCGAACGGCCGCGCGATATCGTCCTTGCCGACCAGCAACAAACCGCGTGTGCTGGCGATGCGTACCTCGTCACCCTCGCCGTCGATATGCCAGGCGTCGATCGGTACGCTGCTGTCCAGTTGCGACACCTTGTGCATGTGCCCGTCGGCGTCGCGGCGGAACAGGCCGCGGCTACTGCCGATCCACAACTGCCGTTGCGCATCCACGTACAGCGCCGCGACCAGGCCGAACGCGGCAGGGTCCGGTCCCAGCAGCGGATTGGCCACATGGGCGAAACCATGGCCGTCCGGCAGCAGCCGATCCAGCCCGTGAACCGTGCCGACCAGGAGGCTGCCGTCGACATCCTGCGCGATCGTCCAGACCTTGTCGCTGCTCAGGCTGGACGGGTCGTGCGGATCGTGCTGCCAGTGCAGGAACTTGCCGCTGGCCGCGTCGTAACGATTCAGCCCCGCCTCCAGCCCACCGGCCCAGAGCCGGCCGTCGCGATCGAACAGCAACGAGGCGATGCCGTTGTCGTACAGCGAGTCGGGATCGTTGGCGACATGGCGAAAGACCGTGAAGTCGACGCCGTCGTAGCGCGCGATGCCCCCCTTGGTGGCGAACCACATGGCTCCATCGCGATCCTGCACGACCGCATAGACGGCGCTGCTGGGCAAGCCGTCGGCGATGCCGTAGCGACGGAATTGCGGGGTCGGCAGCCGGCTGAAGGGCGACGCCGTCACCACGGGCAGCGGAACGGGCGCACCCCCGGCGGGCGCGCCCAGGCCCAGGGTCATTCCCAGCAATACAGCTGAAAGCATCAAATCGTGCTCCCCTGCGGGCCGTCGATGACTGCCTGCACCAGGCCGTGATGGATCGATGATCCAGCGGACCAGGCACATGCCGGCGGCGGTCCCGTGACCCCGATGATGCCAAATCCCCCCTGCCGGCGCGAGCGGACGGTCCCGGGATCCATCCCGCCGGTCGGCGTCATGCCTGCGCCAGCCAGCGCGCGCCACTCAGGCCGGCGTCGATGCGGTACCCACGATCTGTGCCAGCGCGCGGGCCAGTTGCTCGCCACTGAGCGGCTTGCGCAGGAAGCCGTCCATGCCCGCCGCGCGGGCCCGCGCCTCGTCCTCGCTGCCCGAGCGCGCGGTCACCGCCACGGTCGGCAGATGCTCGCCGGCCGCTTCGCGCTGGCGGATCAGCCGCGCGATCTGGAACCCGTCCACCCCGGGCAAGTCCAGATCCAGCAGCACCGCATCGAAGTTCGCATGCGCCAGCTCGGCCAGTGCCGCCAGCCCGTTCAGCACATGCACCACCGTGTGGCCTTCGCGTTCCAGCAGGCCGCGGATCACCGCCGCCACGATGCCGTCGTCCTCCACCAGCAGCAGCCGGTAGCTGCCGCTGGCCACCGGGCCCGCCGGCATCGCTTGCACCTCGACCGGCTCGGCCAGCGGCAGGCGCACCCGGAACGTGCTGCCGTAGCCCAGCCGCGAGACCAGCTCGATGCTGCCGCCCATCATGTCCACCAGTTCGCGGCAGATCGCCAGACCCAGTCCGCTGCCGGCGCGCCGCTGCGGGCCGTCGGCCTGCTCGAAGCGCTGGAACAATCGTGCCTGGCTCGCCTCCGGAATGCCCGGGCCGGTGTCGCTGACGCTGAACTCCAGGCCGTCCACGCTGCGCTGCGCGCGTAGGCTCACGTGGCCGTGCTCGGTGAACTTCAGCGCGTTGTTGGCCAGGTTCAGCAGCACCTGCTTGATCCGTACCGCGTCGCCGATCAGCCGTGCCGGCAGGTCGTCGGCCTGCTCCAGCACGAAGCGGATGCCCTTGGCATGCGCCAGTCCCTGCTCCAGTTGCGCCACGTCCTCGAGCAGTTGCCGCGGATCGAACGGTGCCAGCTCCAGCTCCAGCCGGCCCGCCTCGATCCGGGCCAGGTCCAGCGCGTCGTTGAGCAGTTTCAGCAGCATCCCGCCGGAACGCTGCATGGCCTGGGTGTAGTCGTGCTGCTGCGGATTCAGCGGCGTGCTCAGCAGCAGCTCGGCCATCCCCATCACCCCGGTCATCGGGGTGCGGATCTCGTGGCTCAGCGTGGCCAGGAACTGCGTCTTCGCCGCACTCGCCGCCTCGGCCATCTGCCGCTGCTGCTCGACCAGCTGCATGCGATGGCGTTGCGCCAGTCGCCGACGCCAGGCCAGCAGGACCAGGCCGACGAGGGCCAAGGTCAGCAGCACATACCCCAGCCACGCCCACCAGCGCGTCCACGGCGGCGCCTGCACCTGGATCAGCAAGGGCCGCGGCAGGTGCGACCATTGCCCGTTCGGGCCGGCCGCCTCCACATCCAGTCGATAGCTGCCCGCACCGAGGCCGGCGAATTCGCGCTCGCCACGACTGCCGGTATCCACCCAGCCGCTGTCGAAGCCGGTCAGGCGATAGCGGTAATGGTTGGTCGCCGGATTGACGTACGAGGCGAGCCGCGCATCCACCCTGAGGTCGCGATCGCGCCAGCCGAGCTGCACGGTCCGTTCGTCCGGCGCGAGGATCTGCTCGTTGCCACCCCGTCGGATGCTGATGTTTGTCAGGGTCAGCGGTGAGGGTGGCAGCAGCGGATGGTCTTCCTCGGGTTGCCGCAAATGACTCGGCTGAAACGCCACCACGCCGGCGTTGTCGGGAGCGAAGATCGTCCCGTCCGCTGCCATCTCGGATATCCCGGCGCCGAACTCGGTATTGGAAAGCCCCTGCTCGGGGCCGAACGAGGTGAGCCGATGGGTGGACTTGTCGAGTCGCCACAGACCCGGATTGGCGAACAGCCACAGCCCACCCTGCTTGTCGACGCGCATGGCCATCAGGTCGGAAGCCAGCCGGGCGTGGCCGATGTCGACAACGTCATCCCGCGTGGCGCGGCCATCGGCATAGCGATAATGTTCGAGCAATTGCGCGGTGGCCACCCAGACCCCGTCGGCATCGAAATCGAACGCGCGGATTTCGGCCGGAGGTATACCGGGCACGAACACGAGCTTGCCGCTGCGCGGGTCCAGCCGCATCAGGCCCGCGGCGCTGGCATACCAGAGCTTGCCGGCGCGCATACCGAACTGGGCCGGCAGCAGCAGGTTGTCATTGGTGCTGGCGCCTTCGATCGGCACGGGCGTGATCGCCAGCGTGTCCGGATCGATCACGAAGATGCCTTCGCCCCAGGACGCCACGTACACCTTGCCGTCGTCGGCGGCAGTCAGCAACACCGGGCGACTCAGGTGCGCACGGGCAATGTCGATCGATCGGAGCTTGCCGTGATCGAACAGCCGCAGTCCGCCCGGAACGGCAATCCACAGACGACCGCGGGTATCTTCCGCCAGCTCGACCACCTGTCCGCCGATGCCCGCGATCACATGCTGCACGTGACCGGTCCGCACATCGAGCTTGTCGACCCAGCCGTCATCGCCGCCCACCCACAGACCGCCGTCGTGACTGAGCCGGATCGTCGCCCCCGTGATGCTGGACAGGCTGCCGGGATCATCCGGGATGTGGGAGAAGCGCGTGAAGCCGTCCCAGCCCGGTGGCAGGTAGGCGATGCTGGACTCCTCGAAGGTGATCCACAGTCCACCCTCGCGATCGATCGCGGTGTGCCAGATCTTGCTGCCGGGCAACCCTCCCGGCAGCAGCGGGTGACTGTGGACCGGCTGCAGCCGTCCCGCACCCGCATCGAGCACCAGCCCGCTGGCCTCCCCGATCCAAAGCCGTCCCTGCCGATCGCGGGCGCTGCTGAGGATGCGCGCCGACGCCAGCAACGGCCTGGGCAGCGGCCGCGCCACGCCGTCGGTTCCGATCACCAGCAGTCCGCCGTCGAGTGCGACGCGGACCTCGCCGCTGCCGCCTTCGAGCGCCCATATCTTGTGCAGGTCGCCGTGATACGCGGGATCCACCGGCACGCGCAGCTGGGTACCGTTGGCCCGGCGCAGGTACAGTCCGCTCTGCGCCCCGATCCACAGCCGTCCGTCCGGCTCGGCCAGCAACGCCCTGACCGGGCCGAACGCGGCGGCAGGTGTGCCCTCGACCTGCAGCGGCACATGATCGAACCCGCTGCCGTCCGGACGCATCCGGTCGAGGCCGGCCTGGGTCGCGACCCATACCGTGCCGTCGGCGGTCTGCGCGATATTCCAGACCTCGTTGTCGGAAAGGCTGGCCGGACGACCGTCGTCGTGCTCCCAATGCCGGAAATGGCCGGTCGACGGATCGTAGCGCGCCAGCCCGCCGGCTATGCCGCCGACCCATATCCGGTTGTCGCGATCGACCAGCAGGGTGTAGATCGCATTGAACGGCAACGACTGCGGGTCGTCCACGACGTGCCGGAAGACCTTGAAGTCGATGCCGTCATAGCGGATCAGGCCGCCGGCCGAACCAAACCACATCAGTCCGTGGTTGTCCTGCGCCACGGTGTAGACCGGCCCGCCGGGGAGTCCGTCGGCGATGCCGAAACGGCGGAACTGGGGCGTCAACGGCGATGTCGCCACCACGCTCGACGCATCGACCGATGCCTTCGACGCCGCCACGCCGCTCATCATGACCTTCGATGAAGCGATCGTCAGCACAGCATTCAGCACGAACGACGCCAGCATGCACAGCCCCCCGAGACCCCGACAGGCATCATGCCAAAACCGGCGTCATACCGCGAACGCACGGACCATGCCGGCCACGTGCCTCCATGCCGGATGAAACAGCACACTACAATGCGCGCATGTCCCGACGCCTGCGATTGCTGTTCACCGCGCTAGCCATGGCCGCCCTGCTGTGGCTGCTGTTCGCCGCGGCCGAACGCGCACTGGCGCTGACGCAGCGCTTCCTGACCCTGCCGCCGTGGCTGCAGTGGACGCTCGGCGGACTGCTGCTGATCTTCGCCGCGATGGGCCTCAGCGTGATGTGGTGGCTGCTGCGGCCGCGCCGCAGGCGCCGGCCGATGCCGGTACCCGATCGCGGCAGCCTGGAGCAGCGCATCGGCCAGTTGCGCGAGCACGGCGCCGATACCGGTGCACTCGCCGCGGAACTGGGCGAGCTCGATCGGCGCCGACTCAGCGCCCGCGTCTACGTCGCGCTGTTCGGCGAAATCTCCACCGGCAAGTCCAGCCTGATCCGCGCATTGGCGCCGCACGCCCAGCTCGCCAGCGACGTGCGTGGCGGCACCACCCGCGAGGTCGGTCATTACGACGGCGTGCTCCACGATGGCCGCAACCTGGTGCTGGCGGACGTGCCCGGCAGCCGCGAGAGCGGCGGCGAAGCCCGCGAAACGCTGGCGCGCGAGGAAGCGCTGCGCGCACATGCGGTGATCTATCTGTGCGCCGGCGACCTCACTCGCGGCCAGGCCGACGAACTGCGCTGGCTCGCCGACTTCGGCAAGCCGCTGCTGCTGGTACTCAACAAGGCCGACCAGTGGAATGCGGTCGAGCGCGATCAACTGCTCGGCCAGCTGCGCCGGCAATCGCGCGGCATCGCCAGCGCCGTGCTGGCGATCAGCGCCGGCGGCAGCGAGCGTTACCAGCGCCTGCTCGCGGACGGCAGCACCGAATCGGTCGAACGCCAGCGCAAGCCGGCGATCGAGCCGCTGCTGCAGGCACTGGCCAGGCTCACCGCCCCGGGCGCCGAGGGTCTGGAAAACCTGCGCGAGCACGCCGTCCTCGCCGGCCTGCATCAACGCACCGGCACGCTCGAAGCGCAGACCCGCGCCGAGGAAGCCCAGCGCATCGTGCGCAAGTACGCCCGCCGCGCCATCGTCGGCGCGCTGGCCGCGGTCGCGCCGGGCAGCGACCTGGTGATCCAGGGCGTGCTCGCGACCGGCCTGGTCCGCGCGCTGGCGGAACTCTACGGGGTCAAGGTCAGCGACGTGCAGATCGAGGATTTCGTGCTGCAGGCCCGCCTCACCCTGCGCACCGGCAGCTCGATCGTCCTCGCCGTGGCCGGCAACGCGTTGAAGGCGTTTCCCGGACTGGGCACGCTGGGCGGCGGCGTGCTGCACGCGTTCGCCTACGCGCTGATCTTCGATTCGATGGGCCGCGCGCTGGCCGCTTCGCTGGCCGAGCGGCATACGCTGGATCAGGATGATGCGGGGGCGCGGCTGAAGGAGTTGCTCGCGGATGCGGGGAGTGGGCGGTTGCGGCAGTTGGCGTCGTTGACGATGGAGGCGGTGCGCGAGCGCGACGGTATGGAGTGAGTCGTTTGTGTTTGCGACTGGTCGCACCGGCCGCGCCGACCAAATACCACCGACCTCGCGAACACCCGCCCCTCACCCCAACCCTCTCCCCGACGGGGAGAGGGAGCTTTGGTGTCCCGCGGCACCCCGCTCCCCTCAGCCCCGGCCTCCCCATCGTGGAGAGGGGGGAGAGGCGGGTTTTTGGCAGCCCGGCGCCCGCCCCGTACAATCACCCGTTCACTCCCATGACCCAGGCGCGCGCGACGCGCGCGCCAGCGAGCCCAATCCCGATGGAAAAGAGTTTCGAGCCAGCCCAGATCGAGTCGAAGTGGTACGCGCGCTGGGAGGCCAGCGGTGCGTTCCAGCCGTCGGGCAAGGGCGAGCCGTATTGCATCCTGCTGCCGCCGCCGAACGTCACCGGCACGCTGCACATGGGGCATGCGTTCCAGCAGACGGTGATGGACATGCTGGTGCGCTACAAGCGCATGCAGGGCATGAACACGCTGTGGCAGGTCGGCACCGACCACGCCGGCATCGCCACCCAGAAGATCGTCGAGAACCAGCTCGCGGTCGAGGAGAAGAGCCGCCACGACCTGGGCCGCGACGCCTTCATCGAGCGCGTGTGGAAATGGAAGGAGGAGTCCGGCTCCACCATCACCAATCAGATGCGCCGGATCGGTGCCGCCGCCGACTGGTCGCGCGAGCGCTTCACCATGGACGAGGGGCTGTCAGCGTCGGTGCGCAAGGTATTCATCGAGTGGTACCGCGCCGGCCTGATCTATCGCGGCAACCGGCTGGTCAACTGGGACCCGGTGCTGGGCACCGCGGTGTCGGATCTGGAAGTGAACAGCGTCGAGCGCGACGGCCACATGTGGTCGATCCGCTACATGACCACCGACGGTGCAGACAGTCTTGTGGTGGCCACCACCCGCCCGGAGACCATGCTCGGCGACGTCGCCGTGGCGGTGCATCCGGAGGACGAGCGCTACGCGCACCTGATCGGCCAGTCGCTGCACCTGCCGCTGACCGGCCGCACCATTCCAGTCATTGCCGACGACTACGTCGACAAGGACTTCGGCACCGGCTGCGTGAAGATCACCCCCGCGCACGACTTCAACGATTACGCGATCGGCCAGCGCCATCGACTGGCGCCGATCACCATCTTCACGCTGGAGGCCAAGGTCAACGAGAACGGCCCGGCGAAGTACCGGGGGCTGGACCGCTACGAGGCGCGCAAGCAGGTGCTGGCCGACCTGGAGGCCGCCGGCCTGCTGGTCGAGACCAGGCCGCACAAGCTGCAGGTGCCGGTGAGCCAGCGCTCGGACGCGGTGATCGAGCCGATGCTGACCGACCAGTGGTTCGTCGACCTCACCTCCGACGTACAGAAGGACGGCCGCCCGGGCGGCCGCAAGGCGATCACCGAGCCGGCGCTCGAGGCGGTGACGTCCGGCGAGATCAAGTTCGTGCCGGAGAACTGGACCACGACGTATACCCAGTGGCTGGACAAGATCCAGGACTGGTGCATCAGTCGCCAGCTATGGTGGGGCCATCGCATCCCGGCGTGGTACGACGAGGCGGGCAACATCTTCGTGGGCGAGGACGAGGCCGATGCGCGCGCGCACGCCGCCACGCCGCCGGTCGGTGCGCTGCGCCAGGACGAGGACGTGCTGGACACCTGGTTCTCCTCCGCGCTGTGGCCGTTCTCCACCCTGGGCTGGCCCGGCGACGGTCCGGTGAAGAACGAGCGCGGCGAGATCGTGGCAAACTGGCAGGACGACAAGATCTTCCTGCCCAGCGCGGTGCTGGTCACCGGCTTCGACATCATCTTCTTCTGGGTCGCGCGGATGGTCATGGCGACCAGGTATTTCGTGGGCCAGGTGCCGTTCCGCGAGGTCTACATCAACGCCATCGTGCGTGATGCGGAAGGCCAGAAGATGTCCAAGTCCAAGGGCAACACGCTCGATCCGCTGGACCTGATCGACGGCATCGAGCTGGAGCCGCTGGTGGAGAAATCCACCCGCTCGCTGCTGCTGCCGCAGGTGCGCGCCAAGGTCGAGAAGCGCATCCGCAAGGATTACCCGGACGGCATCCCGTCGATCGGCACCGACGCGCTGCGCTTCACCTTCGCCGCGCTGGCCAGCTACAGCCGCACGATCAACTTCGACATCAAGCGCGCCGAGGGCTACAAGGCGTTCTGCAACAAGCTGTGGAACGCCTCGCGCTTCGTGCTGATGAACCTGCCCGAAGGCGAGATCGCGGCGCCGTCCGGCGCGCCGGCGACCGAGGCCGAGCGCTGGATCCTCACCCGCCTGAAGCAGACGCTGGTGGAAGTCGAGCAGCACTTCGCCAGCTACCGCTTCGATCACCTGGCGCAGGCGCTGTACGAGTTCGTCTGGAACGAGTTCTGCGACTGGTTCCTGGAGCTGTCCAAGCCGGCGTTGAACGGCGACGATGCCGTCGCGGCGGCCTCGACCCGGCACACCCTGCTGGTGGTGCTGGAAAGCGTGCTGCGCGCGATGCATCCGGTGATCCCGTTCATCACCGAGGAAATCTGGCAGTCGGTGGGCCCGAAGCTCGGCCTGAGCGAAACCAGCCTGATGCAGCGGCCGTGGCCACGCGCCGGGGAGATCGTTGCCGATGACGCGGCCACGGCCGAGATCGAGTGGTTCAAGAACGTGCTGAGCGGCATTCGCCGGATCCGTTCGGAGATGAACATCCCGCCGGGCAAGACGATTCCGCTGCTGCTCGCCGATGGCGACGCCAACGATCGCGCCCGCGCCGCCAAGTTCGCCGCGCAGATCGGCTTCCTTGCCCGCGTCGAGGCCCCGGGCTGGATCGACGCCGGCGCCGACGAGCCGGCCGCCGCCGCCGCGGTGGTCGGCTCGCTGCGCGTGATGATCCCGCTCGCCGGGCTGATCGACCTGGGCGCCGAAAAAGCCCGCCTGGCCAAGGAGATCGCCCGCATCGAAGTCGAGATCAGGAAGTGCGAGGGCAAGCTGGGCAACGCCAGCTTCGTCGCCAACGCGCCGCCGGAAGTCGTCAGCCAGGAACGCCAGCGCATCAGCGACTGGAACACCACGCTGGGCGCGCTGCGCGAACAGGCAGGCAAACTGCAGGAGTGAGTGTGGAGGAACCGGAGTGAGAAACGAGTACGAGCGTGCCCGCCGTCACTCGTTTCTCACTTCTCGGCCCTCGTTTCCGCCTCGAGTGCCATCACGATCGCGTCCTCGCGCCCGTCGCGCGCCGGGTAATAGCGTGGCCGCCGCCCGATCTCCTTGAACCCCACCGACTCGTACAGCGCCTGCGCCGATGGATTCGACGGCCGCACTTCGAGGAATACCCGCTCGGCACCGTTCCAGCGCGCGATATCCAGCAGCCGGCCGAGCAGATGGCGGCCCAGTCCGCGGCCACGATAATCCGGCGCGATGCAGAGGTTCAGCAAATGCGCCTCGCCCGCTCCCATCGAGAGGATGCCATAGCCGGCGATCACCGAATCCACGCACAGCACCCAGCACGGATGGCCGCCCTTCACGCAGTCGCTGAAGATGCCCGGCGACCACGGGAACTCGTAGGAAAGCACTTCCAGCCCGCTGACCACGTCCAGATCGTCGATGCGCATGCCGCGCACCTGGACCACCGGCTTGATGACCGCGACCATGGCCGCTACCTCTCCACGGTGGCCAGCGCACGGCGCAGGTTGCGCAATGCGCTCCACAGCCGTCGTTTGGCGCCGGAGCTGGTGAGCACCAGGGCCGGTTCATCGGCCAGCACGATCTGCGCACGCTGCATCACGTCGGCTGGCAGGGCGCGCCCCAGCGCATGCGCCTGCGCCTCGCCGAATACCAGATAGGCCGCCGCCGCGGGGACCTCCGCCGCCAGCTCGCCGCCGCTGACCGTGACGCGCGCCGCGCGTGCCAGCATCGCGCCGCAGGTATTGAGGGCACGACCGAGCAGATCGAGCTCCCGCGTGCTGCAGCCCTGTGGAAGCACCACCACGCAAACCACGTCCGCACCCGGCGCCGTCGACGACAGAACCGCTGCGGCCGCGGCCGCGGGCAGGCCCGGTGCCGCGCGCCGCACCCAGGGCGTCACGCCCAGCGCCCGCAACACGCGGGCGCGATGGCTGTCGTTCACACCCGGGGAGACGGTCGCGTTCATGCCGCGTTGCGCCGTACCCGGCGCCGATGGGTGAGCAGGCCCCAGATCGTCCATACCGGCCCGGAGAGCAGATAGAGCGTGAATCCGACGAACAGCACCCGCGCGGTGTCCAGGATCAGCAGCGCCAGCAGCAGCACGGCACCGACCATCCAGGCGAACGGCACGCGCTGGCGCTCGTCGGTGGGCAACGACTTGAAGCTGAAATAGCGAAACCGGCTGACCATCAGCAGGCCGGTGATCACCATGATCGCCGGCGTGACAAAACAGAATTCGCTGCCCGGCAGGCCGAACTTGTCCACGCTCCACACGAACGACATGCACACCGCCGCCGCGGCCGGACTGGCCAGTCCCTGGAAATAGCGCTTGTCGGCCACGCCGACCTGGGTATTGAAGCGCGCCAGCCGCAGCGCGGCACAGGCGGCGTAGATGAAAGCGCAGGCCCAACCCAGCTTGCCCCACAACGGCCCGAAATCGCGCAAGGCCGACAGCGACCACGTATACATCACCAGCGCCGGCGCCAGCCCGAAGCTGATCAGGTCGGACAGCGAGTCATACTGCACGCCGAACTCGGTCTGGGTGCCGGTCATCCGCGCCACCCGGCCGTCCATGCCATCGAGCACCGCGGCGATGAATACCGCGACCGCCGCATCGGTGTAATGTCCACCGATGCTGGCGATAATCGCGTAGAAGCCCGCGAACATCGCACCCGTGGTGAACAGGTTCGGCAGCAGGTAAATACCCCGGTGTCGGGGCGGACGGACGGGCATGTGCTCGCTCATGAATCAGGACCGTGACGGGATAGACGCAGTGTAAACCATCGACTGCTTGAGTCCGGGCCGCCGGAGTGATAACAAGGTAAACCACATGTTTCCCATGAAATGGAGTACCCCCATGCATCGTTCACTGATTGCCGTGGCGCTGTTGCTGCTGGCTCCGCTAGCCACCGCCCAGGTCTACAAATGGACCGATGCCGGCGGCACCGTGCATTACTCGCAGGCACCGCCCGCGCAGGGCACCCAATTCACCAAGGTGGCCACCACCGGCACGGCGGAGCCGCTGGTGAAACCGGCGCCGAAGGATAATACCGAAGGCAGCAATGAACCCAGCGTGGAGCAGAAACCGGTGGCCGATACCCCGGAAAATCGCAGCAAGCTGTGCGAATCGCTGAAAGCCAATCTGGCCACCCTGCAGGGCAGCGGCCCGGTCGTGATGCAGCAGGACGGCAAGTCGATGGCGCTCGACGCGGCCCAGCGCAAGCAGCAGGTCGCCGCGGCCCAGGCCCAGTACGACCAGTATTGCCAGGCCAGGTAGCGGCCCCGCAGACCGCTCGTTTCATGGCGATGGCAGCGTCCGGCTGCCATCGCCGGCTGCAATCTCCGGCGGCGACGGCAGCCCGCTACAATGCCCGTCTTCATTCACGCCGGAATTGCATGTATGCGTCTCAGCCAATTTCACCTGGCCACCGTCAAGGAGGTCCCCGCCGATGCGGAAATCGCCAGCCATCGACTGATGCTGCGGGCTGGCATGATCCGCCGACTCGCCTCGGGCCTGTACACCTGGAGTCCGCTGGGCCTGCGTGTGCTGCGCAAGGTGGAAAACATCGTGCGCGAGGAAATGAACCGCGCCGGCGCGATCGAAATGCTGATGCCGTCGATCCAGCCGAAGGAATTATGGGAGGAAACCGGTCGCTGGGAGAAATTCGGCGGCCAGCTGCTGAAAATCAAGGATCGCAAACAGCAGGAGTTCTGCTACGGCCCGACCCATGAGGAAGTGGTGACCGATTTCGCCCGCAACGAGCTGAAGAGCTACAAGCAGCTGCCGGTCAACTTCTACCAGATCCAGACCAAGTTCCGTGACGAGATCCGCCCCCGCTTCGGCGTGATGCGCGCGCGCGAATTCCTGATGAAGGACGCTTATTCGTTCCACCTCACGCAGGAGTCGCTGGCGGAAACTTACGCGGCGATGTACCAGGCTTATGTGCGCATTTTCACCCGGCTCGGCTTGACCTTCCGCGCGGTGCAGGCGGATACCGGCGCGATTGGCGGCAATGCCAGCCACGAGTTCCAGGTACTGGCCGATTCCGGTGAGGACGCGATCGCGTTTTCCGACGGCTCCGATTACGCCGCCAACCTGGAGAAAGCCGAGGCACTGCCGCCGACCCTTGCACGCCCCGCCGCCGGCGCGGCCCTGCAGCGGGTGGACACGCCGACCCAGAAAACCATCGGTGACGTCGCCGCCTTCCTCCAGGTATCGCCGCGGCAATGCGTGAAGACGCTGCTGGTGCGCGGCAGCGATGGCCTGGTCGCGCTGTGCCTGCGCGGCGATCACGAGATCAACGAGGTCAAGGCCGGCAAGCTGGCCGAGCTGCCGGGTGAATCGATACTCGCCAGCGAGGAGGAAATCCTCGCCGCCTGCGGCACCCGCCCCGGCTTCATCGGTCCGGTCGGCCTGCCCGACTCGATCCCGCTGATCGTCGACCGCGACGCCGCGGTGCTGGCCGATTTCGTCTGCGGCGGCAACGCCGACGGCACGCACTGGACCGGTGCCAACTGGGATCGCGACGCACGCATCGGGCGCACCGCCGACCTGCGCAACGTGGTCGAAGGCGACCTGTCCCCCGATGGCAAGGGCGTGCTGCATATCGCCCGCGGCATCGAAGTGGGCCACGTGTTTCAGCTGGGCCAGAAATACGCCCAGGCACTGGATGCCACGGTGATCGACGACCAGGGCAAGGCCCAGCTGATGACGATGGGCTGCTACGGCATCGGTGTCAGCCGCATCGTCGCCGCCGCCATCGAGCAACGCCACGATGACGCCGGCATCCTGTGGCCGGAGGCGATGGCGCCATGGCGCGTGGCGGTGTGCGTGATCAATCCGAAAAATGCCTCCGCCGCCGTCAACGAAGCGGCCGAGGCGTTGTACCAGTCGCTCAACCGGCGCGGCATCGAGACCGTGCTGGACGATCGCGGCTTGCGTCCCGGCGGCATGTTCGCCGATATGGAACTGATCGGCATTCCGCACCGTGTCGTGGTCAGCGAGCGTGGACTGGCCGCCGGCACGCTGGAATATCGTGCGCGTGAGGAAAGCGAAAGCCGCGCGCTCAGCGAGGACGAATTGTTTGCCCTGCTGGGTTGAATCGTGCCGATGCAATTGGGAGAAACGGTCGCCGTGGGCGGCCGTTTCCTTATCGGAGGAATGAAACCATAACCCCGATCCATTCGATTTACCCGTCACGACAATAATCGCGGCTTAATGTGAAACCGTACTCACACCCCGGTCACTCTTTGCAAATACCGGGCAAATCGGCGAGAATCCCGCCCGCAACAACCGTCAATACGTCGGGCATTGTCCCCAATAATACCCAGACTGTTTAAACCGACACTCACCCCGGGAGTCAATCATGGCCGTCGATATCAAGAATCTCAATCACACCCAGCTCAATGACCTGATCAGCAAGGCGCAGATGCGCCAGAATGAATTGCGCAAGGAAAAGGTCGTCAAACTGCGCGACAAGATTCATGCGCTGATCAAGGCCGAGGGTTATGCCTTCGAGGACATCTTCGGCAGCACCCGCGGCAAGGCCAAGCGCACGGGCACCCCGGTTCCGCCGAAATACCGCAACCCGGCCAACCCGGCACAGACCTGGTCCGGCCGCGGCAAGCGTCCGCACTGGTTCAACGACGCGCTGAAGGCCGGCAAGAAGGAAAAGGACCTGGCGATCTGATCGGCGCCATTTCCATGAAGAAACGCCGGCTTCGTGCCGGCGTTTTCTTGTACTCGTCTCACGCGCCGTTTCACTCTCCACCTCAGGCAAAGCCGGCACCCATCAATCGACGGGCGACAGATTTCTCTCCCTTTTTGGGGGAGGGGGCGAAAGTGCCGTGCAGGTTCGCCCTCTTGATGCACGGGTCACGTGCAGATCGCTGAGGCCGGCAACTTCTGTCTTACAGCGACCGACGGGGGGAAACCAGCAGCTCGCCGAACATCAGCCCGGCCACCAGCGACACCAGCAGGGTCAGCAACAGCACGCCGGTATCCAGGCCCAGATCGGTGTCGCGGTCGAGCAGAAACGACATGCTGCGGAAGCCCACGCTGCCGGGCACCAGCAGGATGATGCCCGGCTCGCGGATCACCGCACCGGGACGACCGGCGTACCGCGCATAGAAGTTGGCCAGCGCGCTGATCAGAAAACCGCCCAGGAATACCCCGAACGGCGCCGACGGCACCGCACCCGATATCCGGCCACCCCAGCGCGTGGACAGATAGCCCACGATCACCGCCCCCATCACCACCAGCCAGTCGCGGCGTGCCGCCCGGAACAGGATGGCGAAGCCGAACGCGCCCAGCAGCAGGGTGGGATAGTCCATCCAGCCCGGCAACGGCGGCAACGCATAGTCGCGCGCCTGGATGCCGACGGCGGCACACAGCTGGGTCGCCGCCACCGTGCCGAAGGTGAGCTTGAGCAGGGTCGTCACCGCGCCGCCCATGCGGGCCACGCCGGATACCAGATGCTGGCTGGACAATTCGCGGACCGCCGTGGTCAGCGACATGCCGGGAATCAGCACGATCAGGCTGGCCAGCACCACCGCCTTGATCGCCAGCGGCACCACGAGGGCGCTGACCACGATCGCGATGGTGGTGGCGACCATCGCGCAGACCGCCTCGCTGGCAATCGCCAGCCGCGGCCGGCTGGCGGCAAGAATGGTGATGGCGCCGATGATCAGGCCGATCAGGCCGGCGGTCAGCAGATCCGGCCACGAGCTGTGCAGGAACAACGCCACGATACTCGCGGCCGACAGCCCGTAACTGGCAATCACCGCGGCCTGCGCGAACCGGCTTTCGGGCCGGCTCAGGGCGCGCAGGCGGTGAAAGCCCTCACGCAGTTCCAGGTCGCCGGAAATCACCTGGTCGGCAATCTGATCGGCCTCGCACAGCCGGGCCAGGTTCACGTCGCCCGGTGCCAGCCGCATCACCTGGGTGCTCTGCGCCACGCCCTCCTCGCCCTGGGCCAGGTCCGAAAACGAGATGATGATCGCGGTGGGGCTGGACCACACATCGGCGGCCAGCCCCATCCGCTGTGCCACGCCGGCCACCGCTATCTCCAGCCGTGGCGCGGTGGTGCCGTACTGATGCAGGCGCCGCGCCAGCTCGAGCAGGAACGCGATGCGCGTGGTCAGCGCGGTAGTGGCAAACGGCTGATTGATGGCGGGGCCGGCGCTCATGCCGCGGCGCGCACCTTCAGCGTGCTGCCATCGACCGCGATCACCTCCACCGTGCTGCCCAGCGGCAGGTCCGGACCGCTGACCAGCCACTGGCCATCACCCACGCGGGCCTTGCCGCGACCGTTGACGATCGGCTCGATCAGTTCGTAACGCTGGCCGATCATCTGCTCGGCACGCCGGTTGAGCCGGTCGCTGCCCGGGTCGCGCCGTTCCAGCCTCGGTCGCAGCAGGCGCGCATAGGCCACGCAGGCCGCCACTGCCAGCAGGCCGAACAGCACGGCCTGCGCCAGCAGGCCCAGCGACGGCACGACCCACAGCAATGCGCCCATCGCCGCCGCGGCCAGACCGATCCACAGCAGGAAATAGCCGGGCAACAGGATTTCGCCGGCGATCAGCATCAGCGCCAGGATCCACCACAGATAATGTGCAGAGAGTTCCCACATGATCATCGACTCCGGTTTCAG
The DNA here is from genome assembly GCF_042657065.1 of Rhodanobacter ginsengisoli. Classification (NCBI taxonomy): domain Bacteria; kingdom Pseudomonadati; phylum Pseudomonadota; class Gammaproteobacteria; order Lysobacterales; family Rhodanobacteraceae; genus Rhodanobacter; species Rhodanobacter ginsengisoli. The sequence goes on along the minus strand of NZ_JBHSNF010000003.1, from coordinate 532,759 downwards.
CGCAGCGGCGGCTGCACCGCCACCGACTTCTGCTGCTGACCCAGTGACTCCTTCGCCAGCTCGGCAATGCCTGCCAGCGAACCGAGGATACCGGTCGCCTCGATCGGCAGCAGCAGCATTTTCTGGTTCGGCGACTTGGCCATCTCCTTCAATGCCTCGACGTAGTTGTTGGCGACGAAGTAGTTCAGCGCGTTGACATTGCCGCCGCTGATCGCGTCGGACACCATCGTGGTCGCCTTCGCCTCGGCCTCGGCCGAGCGCTCGCGCGCCTCGGCGGCGCGGAACGCCGCTTCCTTGTCGCCTTCGGCCGACAGGATCACCGACTGCTTCTCGCCTTCGGCCTTGAGGATCGCTGCCTGGCGGAAGCCTTCGGCGTCGAGGATATTGGCGCGCTTCTCCCGCTCGGCCTTCATCTGCCGCGCCATCGCGTCGATCAGGTCGCGCGGCGGCGCGATGTCCTTGATCTCGATGCGGTTGACCTTGACGCCCCACGGATGGGTCGCCTCGTCGACCACGCGCAGCAGGCGCGCATTGATCTCGTCGCGTTTGCTCAGGCTTTCGTCCAGGTCCATCGAGCCCAGCACGGTACGGATATTGGTCATCACCAGCGCCAGCGAGGCCTGTTCCAGGTTGGACACCTCATACGCCGCCTTGGATGCGTCCAGCACCTGATAGAACACCACGCCGTCGACCTTCACCACGGCGTTGTCCTTGGTGATCACGTCCTGGCTGGGCACGTCCAGCACCTGCTCCATCATGTTGATCTTGCGCCCCACCGCCTGATAAACCGGGATCAGGAAATGCAGGCCCGGGCTCAGCGTGCTGGTGTACTTGCCGAACGTCTCCACGGTCCACTCGTAGCCCTGCGGCACGATGCGCACCAGCTTGGCGATCGTGATGACGACCAGAAATACGATGACCAGCGCAAGAATCTGTCCCATGTGCCCTTCCCCTATCCAGATGAAGCCATGAGTATAGGTGAGCGGGCCCGGCAGGACGGTTACCGCGTTGAAGCCTGCACCTGCACCTGCGCTTGCGCCTGCATCAGCGGCAGCCGCAGGCTCACGCTCAGGCCACCGCCCTCGCGGTTGGCCAGGGTCACGCGCCCGCCGTGCGCCTCGGTGATCTCGCGTGCCAGCGCCAGCCCCAGGCCGGTGCCCGAACGCTTGGTCGAATAGAACGGCAGCAGTGCCTGCGCCAGCACCGTCTCGCTCATGCCCGGCCCCCGATCGGCCACTTCGATGCGCAATTCGCTGGCGGTCTCCACAAGGGACAGGGTGACCTCGTCGTCGGCGCCGCCCGATTCATGCGCGTTCTTGATCAGGTTGATCAGCACCTGCTCGATCTGCACCGCGTCGAAATGTCCCGGCTGCTGCGGCACCGGCGTGGCCATGCGGTACCGGCAGTGCAGCGCCAGACCTTCGAGGAACGGCGCCCACTCCACCGCCACCGGTTGCGGCGTGGGCAGCTTGGCGAAACTGGCGTAACCGGCGATGAAGCCGTGCAGGTGGCGCGCGCGCTCACCGATGGTGGCGAACACGCCGGGCAACCGCTCGATATCGCCGCGACGCGCCAACTCAGCGCCGGAATGGGCCAGCGAGGAAATCGGCGCCAGCGAATTGTTGAGCTCATGGCTGATCACCCGGATCACCCGCTTCCAGGTCGCCACTTCCTGTCGCGAAAGCTCGCGCGTCATGCGCCGGAACAACTGCAGCCGATGTGGCCGCCCCTGCAGCCGGAACGCCCGCTGCGACAGGTGGAAGGTCTCCTCGCCGCCGTCCATTTCCACAGTGAACAGGGCGTCCTCACCGCTATCCACCGCCCGCCGCAGCGCTTCGGGCGTGTCGGCCAGCAGCTCGGCAAAATCCAGCCCGACCAGGTTGCGGCCCCCGTGGAAAAGATGCCGCGCAGCGATGTTGGCATAGGCAATCCGACCCACCGCATCGGTCAGCACCAGCGCCACCGGCGTGTTCTGCACCACCGTGTCGAGCAACAGCTCGCGCTGCACCAGATGCTGACGCTGCTCGCGCAGGGTCTGCCCCAGCGCGTTGTGCATCCGGATCAGCTCGCCCAGCTCATCGCGGCGGTCGATCGCGATGGAGAAGCTGAAATCGCCATCGCGATAACTGGCTACCGCGCCTTCCAGTGCGCGCAGCAGGCGGCTTACCGGCGCCATCACCTGTCCGGCCAGCCAGAATGCCAGCGGCAACAGCACGATCAGGCTGGCCAGCATGCCGCCGTAGATGCCCAGCGGCATCGGTGCATGGATGGTCAACGCCAGATCCTTGCGCAGCCATTGCAGCAGCTGCGGCAGCGGCCACTGGGTGACGCCCGCGTAGATCAGGGCGCCGGCCAGCCCGGCCACCGCCAGCAACGCGGTCAGCCGCATCTGCAGGGAATTCAGTCGCAGCATCGCAAGGCTCCGCGCAGGTTCAACGACACGGTGTCATGAGCGTTCGGTAGTGCATGACCCCTCCGGCAACAGCCGCTGTGGCAAACCGCATTTGACGCCAGCCCTGCGAGCAAGAGTCTATACCTGAGCCTGGCTCGCCAGCCCGTAGCGCTCCATCCGCCGATACAGCGCCTGGCGCGACAGGCCCAGGCTCTGCGCGGCACGACTGACCACGCCGTCGGCTTTGTGCAGTGCGCCCTCGACCGCTTCGCGGCTGGGTTCGTCCAGATTGCGGGCGGTGGTCGATACATGCTGCGGCAGGTTCAGCAGCTCGGGGGTGATCGGTCCTCCGCCAGCCAGCAGCGCGGCGCGTTCGATCGCATTCTTCAATTCGCGCACATTGCCCGGCCACGGATAACCCTGCAGCGCCTCGCGCGCCGCATCGCCCAGTTCGCCACGGCCATCCAGGAAGTATTCGGCCAGCGGCAGGATGTCGTCGCTGCGTTCGGCCAGCGGCGGCAGGTTCACCTCGATCACGTTGAGCCGGTAGTACAGGTCCTCGCGGAACGTGCCGGCGCGGATCATCGCCTTCAGGTCGGCATTGGTCGCGCTCAGCACGCGCACCTTGACCTGGCGGGTGCGGCCGGAACCGAGCCGCTCGAACTGGCCGGTCTCCAGCACCCGCAGCAGTTTCATCTGGCCCGGTAGCGGCAGGTTGCCGATCTCGTCGAGGAACAGGGTGCCGCCATCGGCCAGCTCGAAGCGGCCCTCGCGTGCCTTGTTCGCGCCGGTGTAGGCGCCGGCATCGGCACCGAACAGCTCCGCCTCGATCAGCTCCCCCGGCAGCGCGCCGCAGTTCACCGCGACGAAGGGGCCGCGCTTCACCGCCGAATTGGCGTGCATGATCGTGGCGATGCGTTCCTTGCCGGTGCCGTTGGGGCCGGTGATCAGCACCGAGACATCCGAACGGGCGATCTGGCAGGCCAGGTCCAGCGTGCGCGCCATCGCCTCGGATGCGAACACCAGCCCGTCCAGGTCGTATTTCTTCTGCAGCTGCTCACGCCGCTGGCGACGCTCGCGCCGGCTGCGCGTGATCTCGCGGGTGGACTCGGAAAGCTCGAGCAGGTTCTCCACCGTGGCCAGCAGCTTGTTGTCGTCCCACGGCTTGGCCAGGTAATCGGCAGCACCGGCCTTGACCAGTTCCACCGCGGTTTCCAGATGGGTCCACGCGGTGAGCAGGATCACCGGCAGATCCGGATGGCGCTCGCGGATCGCGCGGAACAGGGCGATGCCCTCCTTGCCCGAGGTGGTGTCGGCGGTGAAATTCATGTCCTGGATCACCACGTCGACCGCCTCGCGCTCGAGCAGGGCCAGGCCTTCGTCGGGGGTCAACGCGGTCAACGGACGGATTTCGTGCAGCGACAGCGCCAATGACAGCGCCTCGCCCACGGCCGGGTTGTCGTCGATGATCAGGACGGTTCGCATCTTTCTTCTGCACATGCGGACATGGATGCCGCTCCAGCCTGGAAGGTTGCCATGACCAACGAACTATTCAAACCACCCGCACCGTCGAATCGGTCGATACCCAGGGCAAAACCGCCACGGGATGGCCGAACCCGGCCATTCCCACCCGTACGGAGACTGCTGCCGGCGGGTGCGCCGCGCTCGCGACACGCCCCGCCGGCAAGCGCCGGCTCAACTCACCCGGAAACCGTCACCGGATGCGCCGGCGCCTTGCCCGCCTTCACCGCCGCGATCCAGTCGTCGACCCGCGCTTCCAGCACGTCCAGCGGCAACGCACCGCCGCTGAGGATCTCGTCGTGGAAGGCGCGGATGTCGAACTGGTCGCCCAATGCCTTCTTCGCGCGCGCGCGCAGCTCGAGGATCTTCAGCTCGCCGGTCTTGTAGGCCAGTGCCTGGCCGGGCCAGGTGATGTAGCGATCGGTCTCGGCCTGCACGTCCGGCTCGTCCTCGCTGGAATGGGCGTGGAAGAAGTCCACCATCTGCTGGCGCGTCCAGTGCTTGTAGTGCACGCCGGTATCCAGCACCAGCCGATCGGCACGGAGCAGTTCGTCGACCAGCCGGCCGTAGTCGGACAATGGATCCTTGTAGAAACCGACCTCCTTGCCCAGTTGCTCCGAATACAGTGCCCAGCCCTCGATGTAGGCGGTGTAGCCGGCCTGCTGGCGGAACGGCGGCAGCTTCGGCAGGGTCTGCGCGATCGAGATCTGCAGATGATGGCCTGGGATGCCCTCGTGATAGGCGGTCGACTCGATCGTCAGCACGCTGCGATTGGCGAAGTCGCCGGTATTGACGAAGATCTGCCCGGGCCGCGAGCCGTCCGGCGTGCCGGGGTGGTATTCCGCGGCCGCCGCCTCCTTCTCGCGGAACGCCTCGACCGGCATCACCACCACGTTGGTCTTCGGCAGCAGGCCGAACAGCTTGGGCAGCTCCGGCTGCATGCCGGCGATATAGCCACGGTAGCGATTGAGGATGTCCTCACGCGAAGTCGCGTGCGTCTTCGGATTGGACTTCAGCGAGGCACGGAAACTGGCCAGATCCTTGAAGCCCTGAGCCTTGGCGATCGCGGTCATCTCGCCCTCGATCCGCTTCACCTCGGCCAGGCCGATCTCGTGGATCTGCTGCGGCGTCTCCTTGGTCGTGGTCATCTGCTCGACATCGTAGCGATAGATCGCATCGCCGTTGGGCAGATCCCACACGCCCGGTTGGCTGCGCCCGTGCGGCGCATAGTCCGTGGCCACGAACCGGCCCAGCTTCGCGTAAGCCGGACGCACGTCATCGGCGATCGCCGCGAGGATGGCATCGTGCAGGCGCTTCTGATCCGCCGCTGGTATCGACTTCGGAAAATGCTTCAGCGGTTCGGCGAACACGCTGTCCATCCCGGCCGGCTTCTCGATGCTGCCGATCTGCGTGGCGACTTTTTCCAGCAGGTACTTCGGCGGCATCATCTTGTCGCGCAGGCCCTGCCGTGCCACTTCGGTGACCTGGTCGAACAGCTTGGGCACCGCCTTCAGGCGGGCCAGGTAGTCGTCGTATTCCTTGACGTTGTGAAATGGAATCGAGCTGACGAAGCCGGCCAGCGCGATATGTATGCCGCTCATCTGGTCCAGCGGCATTTCGCTGAGCTTCAGCTCGTAGCCTCGCAGCTGATCCTTCAACTGCCGCACCATCAACTGCTGGTTGAGCTTGTCGCTGTCGGCAAAGCCGCGGGTGTCGATCGCCTCGAACCGCTTGAGGAAATCCTGGGTGGCCCGGTGGTCGGCCGCCTGGTGCGCCAGCGAGACATCGCTCCAGCGGTCGTTGTAGCGCAGGTCGCCCAGGATGGTGGCGAATTCCGGCGAATTCTTCAGGTTGTACTGCCACTGCTCGGCCAGCAGCGCATTGAGCGCCTTCACCCGCGTGGCCACATCGGCAGTCGAAGCCGCCTGCGCCGCAGGGGCTGCCTGGGCGGATACCGTCAACGTCACCGAGCCCAGCAGGCTCGCGCAAATCAGCAATGGCAAGATTTTCATGCAGAGGCATCCTTGTGGGTGTAGAGAAGATTCAGACCTGACGATTGTGCCCGGCGCGGGCCGCGCGCTCCCGTGCCAGATAGCATGGTTCTCATACCGACCTTGTCGCCACCACCGGCGGCACGGCCGCAGCACGCAGCGCGGGGCCGAGTACCGCCAACTGGCCCAGCACCCACAGCGCCAGCGCGCCGATCGGCAGGTAGTACAGCGGCAGGCGCGGCAACTCGTAGTGCTGCATCAGCAGAAGGTTGATCGCGAACGCCAGCACCATGCCCAACGCGATGCCGAAGGTGACGATCAGGAAATTCTCGGTCTGAAAGTAACGCAGGATGTCGCCGCGGGTGGCGCCGATCGCACGACGGATGCCGATCTGCTTGCGCCGCTGCTGCACCCAGAAACTTGCCAGTCCGACGATGCCCAGCGCGGTGACCAGCAGCAGTGCGGCGATCACGCCGACCAGCATGCCCGCCATGGCGCGGTCGTTCTTGAAGACGTCGTGACGCAAGTCGGTCAAGGTCCGACTGTCTTCCCGATCAATCACCACTTCCGGCACCGCTCTGGCAACGGCCGCGAGCGCATCGCGCAGCACGCGCGGCAAATCCCCGGGATGGGCTCGCAACAGGTAACTTCCAGTCAGATACGGACCCGGCTGCGCAGGCAGGAATACAGACCATTGGCGCTGCTCTGGCGTCCATCCCGTCGGATCGGGCCGGACCAGGTTCTTCAGCACGCCGACAACGCGGTAGTGCGACTTCAGCACCCAGAACTCCCTGCCGAGCGGATTGGCGCCCGGCCACAAATGGTTGGCCAGGGACTGCGTGATCTGGACGCTGCCCTCATCGGGCATGAAGCCGGTGAACGCGTGAAAGTCATCCATCTGCGGAGCGCGTCCGGCGATAACCTTGGCGCCGAGCGTCTGCAAGCTGCCCGGACCACCCACGTAGAATTCGATCACGCCGCCAAAATGTTCACCGGCCGCATCGGTGCTGATTCCAGCGGTACCACGGCGGCTGCCGAACGGGATGGAATTGATTGGCGACACCGACTCCACACCGGGAACGGCGCGCAGGGCGGCGAGGGCCCGTGCGTCCACATCGGCCGCTTGCGCGGAGTCGTAGCCGGTCAGTTGCACCGAGGCGAGTGCAGCTTCATCCACTCCGCTGACAATATGCATTGCCGCGATGCGCTGGGAAATGATGAAACAGGCGTTGCACAACACCGCGCAGGCCAGCGCGATTTCCAGCGCAATCAGGACCGTGGACAGGCGATGCTTGCGCAGCGCGGAAAGAATGGGCTTGATCTGCATCGTCCCGGTCCTCACAACGTTTTCAACTGCAACGCCGGTGCCACCCGGCTGGCTCGCAACGCGGGCAACAGGCCGGCCAACAGACTGGCCGCAACGGCGAGCGCGAACGTCAACCCGAACATGCCGATGTCCAGATGCGCGAGATCGGCGTACTCGACCGGCTGCCGTCGCACCAGCCACAGGCCCAGCAGGGTCAGCAACCAACCACCGATGCCGCCGACCACGCCGACCACCCCGGCCTCAACCAGGCATTGCGTGAACACCGCGCCACGACTGGCGCCAAGAGCACGACGCACGCCGATTTCGTTGCTGCGACGCAGGAATTTGGCCAGCAGCAGGCCAATCATGTTGAACAGGCAAATGGCGAGGAACGCAAACGCCAGCCACGTCTGCAGCTTCACGTCACTGGGTACCACATGGTTGAACACCAGCCACTGCATCAGGCTCGGCATGCGAGTATCGGTATTGGCGAAACGCCCCAGCACCTTTTGCTGCTGCGCGTAATGCGCAATGAAGGCGCGGTAATCCGCCACCTTGGTTGCGTTGTCCAGTTGCACCCATAAGCCGACCCAGACACACGGCGCGTCCTGCAGATGCCCCGGCGTGGCAACCTTGCCCCAGCAGGTGAACTGCCAGAAATTGCCTTCGTTGACCTCCAGCCCGCTGAAAAAAGGCATGAATACGCCTTCGGGCTTGTCGTAGAACGACGAGGTCTGGCCCTCGGCAAAGCGCCCACCGCGCACATCGTAGAAGAGCGGCGAGGGGCGCCACGTATTCATCACGCCGACAATTCGCACGTCGCTGTCTTTCAAGCGCAAGGTTTTGCCCACGCTATCGGCACCACCGAACAGCCTGTCGTTGAGGTCCGAGGAAATCACGGCCACGCGCGCACGGTTGGCGGCGTCCGCAGCAGTCCAGGCGCCGCCGTACTGGAACGGCACCTTGAACATCGCAAAGAAGTCGGAGGTCGTGGCCAGCATCGGCACCATCAAGGGCGGCAACTTGACATCGGGCGCGCGGACCTTGACATCGCTGCCCGCGATCAACGCCTGGCGGTCGGCCCGATGCGCGCTCCATAGATCCACCGCCGAGCGGTAGTCGAGCATATCCAGCGGGCCACCTTTGGTGTAGCCGGCCGGCGAGGCATCCACCTGTGGGTAGTAGATATCTGCACTTCTGCCTGGCAGCGGATCGCCCGACAACAGGTGCATCACCGTCAGCGTGGTCATGCTGGCGCCGATCCCCACCGCGATCGCCACGATCATCAGCGCCGTGAGCATCACGTTGCGCTTCAGGCTGCGCAGGGCCAGATCAAGGTAATAACCGAACATCATGTGCCCTCGTCAACCAACAAAACTGCCGTTATCCGGTAGGAGCGCACCCTTTGCGCGAATGCTCTTCGCACGATGCACCCAAGAGCATCGCGCACAGGGTGCGCTCCTGCAGGTTCCTTGTTCATCACACCGACCTTGTCGCCACCACCGGCGGCACCGCCGCCGCACGCAGCGCGGGGCCGAGCACCGCCAGCTGGCCGATCAGCCACAGCACGATCGCACCGACCGGGAAATAGACCGCAGGCAAGCGGGGCAGCTCGTAATGCAGCATCAGGAACAGGTTGATTCCGTACGCCAGCACCATGCCCAGTGCGATGCCGATCGTGGCGAGCACGAAGTTCTCGGTCTGGAAGTAATGCAGGATGTTGCTCCGGGTGGCACCCAGCGCACGCCTGACGCCGATGGTGCGGCGGCGCTGCGCCACCCAGAAGCTGGCCAGCCCCACGATGCCCAGCGCGGTGACGATCAGCAGCGCCGCGATCACGCCGACCAGCATGCCGGCCATCGCACGGTCGTCCTGGAAAAACCGGTGGCGCACTTCGTCGAAAGTTCGTTGGGTCGTCACGACGCGCTGCGGATCGGCCTTCTTCAGCGCCGCCAGTGCCGCGTTCATCACGCGCTCACGATCCTGCGGCCGGGTGCGGATCACGTAGCTCTCGCCCTTGTCCGCGCCCATACGCAACGGAACCACCATGGTGTACTGAGCCTTGCTGGCATCATAGGCGTTCGGCCGTGCCAGGCTGGCCAGCACACCGACCACACGCAACCCCACCTGTGGCGTCAGATAGATGATGCGGCCAAGCGGGTTTTGTCCTGGCCACAGGCGCCCGGCCAGTGTCGAGGTGATCAGCGTCACATGCGGCAGGCTCTTGTTGTCACCGCTGCTCAGCCCCTTCAATGCCGTTTCCACATCGACGAAGTCATCCGGTTGCAGGTCGCGCCCGGAAACCAGCTGGACACCCATCGTGGTCACCAGATTTTCGCCGAAGTAGGTGGTCGCGTTGAGCGTGCGCTGGGGCTGGTTCGGATCGAGCATGACATTGCCATTCGATGACGAGCCGCCGAACGGCACCTGGTTGGTGAAGGCCACCGACTGCACGCCCGGAACCTGGCGCAGCACGGCCATATCCTCCTGCACGCGCGCATAGGGATTGGCCGGTTGCACCACATTGGCCACCTGGATCTGCAGCAACTCGTGCTCGGCGACGCCGCTGGGCATGTCCATCCGCTGCAGGCGCTGACCGATCAGGAACACCGCATTGCAGACGATCGCGCAGGTCAGCGCGATTTCCAGGACCAGCAGCCAGGCGGTGAGCTTGTGCCGACGCAGCGTGGAGAGAATCGGAAGAATATCCATGACCACCTCAATTGCTCTTCAGTTGCAGGGCCGGAGCGATCTGGCACGCCCGCCAGGCCGGCAACAGACCGGCCAGCAGGGCGGCGCACAGCGCCAGCACGAAGGTGCTGAACAGCATGCTCATGTCCAGATGCGCCAGTGCGGCATAGGCGGACGGCCGCTGCCGCACCAGCCATAGCCCGAGCAGGGCCAGCAGCAGACCGCCGACACCGCCGACCAGACCGATCACGCCCGATTCGATCAGCAGTTGCGCAAACAGCGCACGCCGCGATGCGCCCAGTGCTCGGCGCACGCCCAGCTCGGCGGCGCGGCGCATGAACTTCGCCAGCATCAGTCCCACCGTGTTGACCAGGCACACCAGCAGGAAGCCGAAGGCCAACCAGGTCTGCAGTCGCACGTCGTCGGGCACCACGCCATTGTGATCCAGCCATTGCATGACATTGCGCAGACGCACGTTGGGCGCCCGCTGGAAGCGGCCCAGTGCCTTTTGCTCCTGCGAGTAATGCACCAGGAACTGGTTGTACGACGCCACCTTCGCCGGGCTGTCCAGTTGCACCCACAACTGCAACCAGACGCAGGTGGCCGAAGGCAGGATGGTTCCGGTGCCGCCGCCGCCATTGCCCCAGCAATCGGTGGAGCCATCATGGTTCAGGTGCAGATCGATCATCGTCTGCAGCGGCAGGAACACCTGCTCGCCATAGGCGTAGGAACCGGTATTGAGATCGTAGAAATGCGGGTTCGGCTGCCAGTAGTCGAGCACGCCGACAATCTGGAAGGCGGTGCCGGCCAAGCGCAGAGTGCGGCCCACGCTGTTCGCGCCGCCAAACAGCTTCTGGTTGAGTTCACGGGCGATCACTACCTCACGCGCCTTCGCCTCATCATCGGCTGGGCTCCAGCCACGGCCGTAGAGGAACGGCGTACCGAACATCGGAAAGAAGTCCGCCGTGGTGTAACGCGCATCCGCATAGAACGGATCGAGCGCCGACTGCGCCGGCTGGATCGGCACCTCGCCGCCGGTCATCAGCGCCTGGCGATCCGCCCGCTTCGCGCGAAGTAGGTTCATGCCGTCGATCAGAGTGACCTGCATCGGTGGCTCTTTGCTCGGGTACATGCCCCTGAGATCCTGCGGATCGACCTGCGGATAGTAGATTTCACCGCTGCGCCCCGGCAGCGGATCGCCGGACAGCACGTGCAGCACGGTCAGCATGGTCATGCTGGCGCCGATGCCAAGCGCGATCGCCAGCACCATCAGCGCGGTGAGCGCCTTGTTGCGCCTGAGGCTGCGCAGGGCCAAATCAAGGTAATAGGCAAACATGCTCTTTCTCCGTCAATCCCAGACCAACCCACGTGCTCCCGAGCCCCGAATCCCGCGGCGCAACTCCCCGCGCCTTCGCACCATCCTTCATGCGGCCCGTGTCGCCACCACCGGCGGCACCAGCGAAGCTCGGCGTGCCGGCATGAACACGGCCGCCTGGCCGATCGCCAGCATCGCCAGCACGCCGACTCCCACGTACTCCAGCGGCAAACGCGCCAACTCGTAGTGCGCCATCAGCCAAAGGTTCAACCCCAGCGCCAGCAGCACGCCCAGTGCGATGCCACCAACGGCGATCAACAGATTCTCGATCTGGAAATAGCGCAGGATGTCGACCCTGCGGGCACCCAGCGCGCGGCGTACGCCGATCTGCTTGCGCCGTTGTTCCACCCAGAAGCTGGTCAGTCCGACGATGCCCGCTGCAGTGACGCCCAGCAGGATCAGGCACACCACGCCCATCACCAACGCCATGCCGCGGTCGACGCGGTAAATCTTGCTGCGTATCTGGGAAAGCGACTGAATCCCCCAGCTGTCGGGCATTACCCGTTGGGGGTCAATCGCCAGTAGCGCCTTGCGTGCCTCGCGCATCACCGCCTCCGTGCGGCGCGGTCGCGCGCGCACGGCGTAGCTCGCCGAGGCGCCGTCTACGCGCACCGGTTCCAGCACCGAGTTGTAATCCCATGCACTACCCCATTTCGCCGTGGTCGGCGTCTGCAGGCGCTCGACGATGCCGACGATAGTCGCCGGCTTGCCGTCCTGGTACACCGTCTTGCCGAGTGCGTCGCCATCAGGAAACAGCTGGTCGGCCACCGGTTTGCTGACGATGATCACCGGCGATACGACAGCGCTGCTGATGGTGTGATGCAGAATTTCGTCGGCCTTGAAATCGCGACCGGCGATCAGGCGCACACCCAGTGTCGAGCGCAGATGTTCATCGCCGTAATAGTAGGCGGCGCTTGCCGTCACACCCGTCTGCTGCGGATTCAAGCTGAGGGAGCCGCTGTAGATCATGCCCTGCAGCGGCATACTGGTCGAAGCCGCCGCGTCCTGAACATCCGGCAGATTGCGCAGCGTGGCCAGATCCGTTCGCTGCAATGCGTCCAGTTTTTCCACCGCTGTGGCGTCCTCGCCGGTGGATGCACCGAACCATGTCTGCGATATGCGGATCAGGTCGTCCTCGACGGCACCGGTCGGGCGATTCACGCGCTCGATGCGCTGGTCAATCAGGAAGATGGCATTGCACACGATTGCCAGGGTCAGAGCGATCTGCAGCACGATCAGCAACACGCCGGACTTGTGCCGGCGCAGGGCGGAGAGGATGGGATGCAGTCTCATCGATGCATTCTCAATTCGTCTTCAATTGCCATGCAGGCTGTACGCGCGCCGCACGAAACGTGGGATACACGCCGGCCAGCAAGCTGGCGGCGACCGCCACCGCCACGGCGAGTACGAGCAGGGCCGGATCGATGCGCGCCAGCTCGGCCAGCCGCGGCGGCAACACTTGATTGACACCGGCTACGCCGACGGCGGTCAGCAACAGCCCCAGCACTCCGCCACCGACGCCGACGACCGCAGCCTCGGTGAGAAACTGCGCATGGATCGCGCGGCGCGATGCGCCCAGTGCACGACGTACGCCGATCTCGCCGCTGCGGCGAAGGAACTTGGCCAACAGCAAACCCACCGTGTTGATCAGGCACACCAGCAACAGGCCCAGCGCAACCAACAGGGACACATGGGTATCGTCGGGTACTACGTGCTCGGCATCGAGAAACGCGCGCATGTCGCGCAGGCGATTGTTGGGCGGCCAGGCAAAGCGGCCGATCTTCTGCTGCTCGCGTGCATAGTTGTCCAGGTACTGCCGGTATTTCTGCACCGCTGCCGCGTCGTCCAGTTCGATCATGTACGCCAGCCATGCGCAGTTGGACTCCTGCAGGCCGTCCGCACCCGCGCCGGGTTGCACGCCCTTCGGGCAATTCACCGCGCCGGCATTCGCCATGCCGCTGGCGAGGGCGCGTTGCAGCGGCACGAACACCTGCGGACCGTCACCGCCGAAGCCGCCGGTGTCCACCACGTCGAAGAACATCGGCTGGGGATTCCACGGCTTCATCACGCCGATCACGCGGTAGTCCTTGCCATCCAGATCGATGCCGCGACCGACGCTGTTGTCGCCGCCGAATACCTCCCGGTTGAGTGCATCGCTGATCACGATGACCGGCGCACCCTGCGGATCGCTGCGGGCATCCCAACCGCTGCCGTATTGGAACGGCACATCCAACATGGGAAAGAAGTCGCTGCAGACGCCGAACCCGAACACCGGGATCGGACTGCGTCCTGCTCCGGCGGGCAACACCGTCGGTGCGACCGCGTAGATCGCGGACTGCCACTTGGCGCGATGGTCGCGCATCAGCGCCATCGCATCGGCGTAGTCCAGTGCATCCGGCGGCTCATGGGCGCCGCTGCGCGGATCCAAACCGGAAAATTGTGCCGGCCCCCACATGTCGATCTGCGGCACAAACAGCTGCGACGACTTCCATGGAATCGGGTCAACGGACACCCCACGGAACACGGCATACGTGGTCATCGAAGCCGCCACGCCAAAGCCGATCGCCAGCATCATCAGGGCGGTGAGCCCCTGGCTGCGCCTCAGACTGCGCCAGGCCAGATAGAGGTAATAGCCGAACACTGTTCAGATCCTCGCCGGCAAGCAACGGACAACGGAGGACAGGGACACCCAGGTACCGGCGAGCGCCATCTCGCGACCACTCATGGAAACGGGGTGGGCACCCTTTCCAGTCACGAGTCCCCTCTCCCCCCGGCTTTTCATCACGCCGCCCTCGTAGCTACCACCGGCGGCACATTGGAAGCACGCCGTGCCGGCACGAACACCGCGGCCTGGCCGATCGCCAGCATCGCCAGCACGCCGGTGACCACGTACGCCACTGGAATTCGGGTCATCTCGTAGTGGGTCATCAGCCACAGGTTGAGTCCCACCGCGAGCAATATCCCGACCACCACGCCGATGCCCGCGATCAGCAGGTTCTCGATCTGGAAGTAGTGCAGGATGTCGATCTTGCGGGCACCCAGCGCACGCCGCACACCGATCTGCCGATGGCGCTGGCCGACCCAGAAACTGGTCAGGCCGACGATGCCGGCGGCGGTGACGCAGAGCAGGATCAGGCAGACCACGCCCATCAGGATCGCCATGCCGATGTCGGCGCGGTAAGCGCGGGCGCGGATGTCCGCGAATGACTTGACGCTGTCGTCGTCGAGCACGCGCATCGGATTGACCGCATACAAGGTGGGCGCCACCGCTTTCATCACGGCGTCGCGTCGCCCCGGCCTGGCGCGGATCGCGTAGCGGGCGAAGTAGCCATCCAGCCGCGTCGGCACCAGGGTCGAGTTCCACACGAAGTCGCTGCCAAAGCCGCGCGCGCTGGGAATCTGCAGGCGCGCCACCACACCGATGACCGTGCTCGGCGAGCCGCTGCCATCGGTGTAGACGACCTTGCCGACGGCGCTCTGCCCCGGGTACAGCTTGTCGGCCAGTGCCTGGGTGATGATCACCACCGGGCGATCGCGCTGATCGCGAAAGCCCTGGTGCTGCACGTCGGCGGCGGTGAACTTGCGCCCGGCGACCAGGCGCAGGCCCAGCGTCTTGAACACCTGGTCGTCGCTGAAGTAGTAAGCCGTGCGCGGGTTGCCCTTGGCCAGTTGATCGTTCGGCTTGAGCGAGAGCGAACCGGTCCAGGACGAGTTGAGCAGCGGGATCGAGTTGATCGGCACCACCGAGGCGACGTCGGGCAGGTTGCGCAAGGCGGCCAGGTCCTCGCGCTGCATGGCGTCGAGCTTCTCCACGCTGGCGGGGTCGTCGCCGCTGGGCGCGCCGACCCACTGCTGGGATACCAGCAACAGGTCGCTTTCATCCAGCCCGGTCGGGCGGTTCACCCGTTCGATGCGCTGGCCGATGATGAACACCGCGTTGCAGACGATTGCCAGGGTCAGCGCGATCTGCAGCGAGATCAGCACCACGCCGGCCTTGTGTTTGCGCAGTGCCGCGAGAATCGGATGCAAGGTCATGAGGGTTTTCCTTTCGCACTGACTGGGAACGGGCTCTTGTTGAGGAGTGCAGCCATGGATGGCTGCCTTTGTGCGCAGGGACGGCGCGCTAATTACTTTTCAGCTGCCACGCGGGTTGGACCCGTGAGGCGCGGAAGGTGGGATAGAGGCCGGCCAGGGTGGTGGCGACCACCGACACCAGCAGGGTCAACATCAGCAGCGGCAGGTCGACCCGCGCCAGCGAGGCGATGTCCCTGGGCAGCACCCAGCTGACGCTGGCCACGCCGACGCCGGTGAGCAGCAGGCCCAGCACGCCGCCGGTCAATCCGATCATGCCGGCCTCGATCAGGAACTGCGCGTAGATTGCCGCCCGTGGCGCACCGAGCGCGCGTCGCACGCCG
This sequence comes from Rhodanobacter ginsengisoli, assembly GCF_042657065.1. Lineage (NCBI taxonomy): Bacteria > Pseudomonadati > Pseudomonadota > Gammaproteobacteria > Lysobacterales > Rhodanobacteraceae > Rhodanobacter > Rhodanobacter ginsengisoli. The sequence continues at coordinate 517,068 of NZ_JBHSNF010000003.1, read as the reverse complement.
ATCTCGCCGCTGCGGCGCAGGAACTTCGCCAGCAACAGGCCGGCGGTATTGACCAGGCAGGCCAGCAGCAGGCCCAGCGCCACCAGCAGCGACACCTTGGTGTCGCTGGGCACCACATGCTGGTTGTCCAGCCACGCCGGCACGTCACGCAGGCGATTGTTGGTCGGCCAGCTGAAACGGCCCGACTCCCGCTGTTCGCGCGCATAGCCGTCGAGGTATTGCCGGTAGGCGGTCACCGCCGCGGCATCGTCCAGCTCGGCCATGAAGGCGATCCACACGCAGTTGGATTTCTGCAGGCCGACAAAGCCCGACTCGGCCGGCACCGCATTGCAGTTGGTGTTGCCGTCGTTGTTCATGTCGACCGCGATGGCGCGTGTGAACGGCAGGAACACATCCTCGACGCCGGTGGAGAAGCCGCCGCTGTTGACCACGTCGAAGAAACGCGGCTGCGGATTCCAGTCGTTCATCACGCCAACCACGCGGTAATCCTTGCCCTCGACGTTGACGGTCTTGCCCACGCTGTCGGCGCCGCCGAACAGCTTCTGGTTGAGCTTGCTGCTGATCACCACCACCGCGGCGCGATTCGCATCGTCGCTGGCAGTCCAGCCATTGCCGTAGAGAAACGGCACCTCGAACATCGGGAAGAACTCGCTGTACACCGCATGCCCGCTGACGTTGATCGGGTGCTTGCCGGCGTCGGCCGGCACGATCGACGGCGAGACCTGGTACATCGCCGATTGCAGCTTTGCGCGGTGATCGCGCATCAGGGCGACCGCGTCGGTGTAGTCCATGGCATTCGGCGGCTCGCCGTCCTCGCCGCGCCCGTTCGGCCCCCACATGTCGATCTGCGGCACGAACAGCTTCGACGACTTCCATGGAATCGGGTCGCCCGACACGGCGCGGAATACCGACCAGGTGGTCATCGACGCAGCCACGCCGAAGCCGATCGCTAGCACCATCAGCGCGGTGAGGCCAGGGCTGCGTTTGAGGCTGCGCAGGGCCAGTTCAAGGTAGTAGGCAAACATCCCGTCTCTCCGTTGTTCATGTCCACCCTGCCAGCAGGGGGAAGTAAAAACTCACACGCTCCGCGTCGCCTCCACCGGCGATACGCGAGAGGCACGCAGCGCCGGCGCGAACACCGCACCCTGCCCAAGCAGCAGCAAGGCGAGGATGCCGATGCCTACATAAGCCAGAGACATCCGATCCATCTCGAAGCGCGTCACCATCCACAGGTTGATGCCGAGCGCCAGCACCGCGCCCACCATCACGCCGCCGAGACCGATCAGCAGGTTCTCGGTGAGGAAGTAGTGCAGGATGTTGTTGCGCGTGGCACCCAGTGCACGCCGCACGCCGATCTGCTTGCGCCGCTGACCGACCCAGAAACTGGTGAGTCCGACGATGCCCGCCGCGGTGATCGCCAGCAACACCACGCTGATGATGCCCATCAGGATCGCCATGCCGCGGTCGCTTTCGAAGACCCGGTGACGAATCTGCGCGTAGTCGAGTACACCATCCTTCGGATCGATGATGCGCATGCGACTCTGTGCGAACAACGCTTTGGGCGCCTCGCGCATCGCCGCGGCGAGCTGACCCGGCTTGGCACGCACGATGTAATAGATGCCGCGCGCATCATCCGGCCGCGCCGGCCAGATCAGCGACTGCCCGGCATAAGCCTTGTTCCACGAAGACACTCCCTGCCGGTGCAAGCGCTCGACGATGCCGATGATCGTGCTGGGCGTCGCGCTCATCGCATAGAAGCTCTTGCCCAGCGCCGAGCCATCCGGAAACAGTCGGTCGGCCAGCGCCTGGCTAACGATCACCTGCGGCGGAATGACCACCTCCTGGGTACCCATCACAAGGACTTCGCCGGGATGGAAGTTGCGTCCCGCGACCAACCGCAATCCGAGCGTGTCGAGCAGATGCTCATCGCCTATGTACACCGCTGAATCGGTGGTCGGCTTGACCTGGTCGGGCGTCATCGTGATGAAGTTGTCCCAACCCCCGCCCTGCAGCGGATAGCCGGTGGAGGGAGCCGCGTCGCGCACGCCGGGCAGATTTCGCAGCGCAACCAGGTCGGCCCGCACCTGTGCATCGACCTGCTGCGTCGACCAGTCGGCGGCCCACTGATTCTGGATCACGAACACGTCAGCCTCATCGACGCCACTGCGCGCGGACAGATTGGTCAGTCGCTCGTGGATGATGAACAGCGCATTGCAGACGATCGCCAGGGTCAGCGCGATTTGCAGCGCGATCAGCACGGTACCAGCCTTGTGACGGCGCAACGCGATGAGGATCGGTTTGATCTGAAGGTTCATCGTCATCACCGTCAGTTGGACTTCAGTTGCCAGGCCGGCTGCACGCGTGCCGCGCGCCAGGCCGGATAGAATGCCGCGAGTACGGTCGCGACGATCGCCACCAGCAGGGTCAGCCCCACCAGCTTGAAATCGAGTTGCGCCAGCTTCGCGATCTGCGGCGGGAACAGCACGCCCACGCCGGACACACCCATGGCGGTAAGCAGCAGGCCCAGCACTCCGCCAGCCAGACCCACCGCGCCCGCCTCGATCAGGTATTGCGTGTAGATCTCCCGACGCGACGCGCCGAGTGCGCGACGCACGCCGATTTCGCCGGCGCGGCGCAGGAACTTTGCCAACAGCAGACCGACAGTGTTGATCAGGCAGATCAGGAAGAAGCCCAGCGACACCAGCAGGGAAATGCGGCTTTCCGGCGGCACGACATGCTCGTGGTCGAGCCACTGCATCACGTTGCGCAGGCGCACGTTCGGAGCCCACGCGAAACGGCCAGCCCGTTGCTGATCGGCGGAATAGCTTTGGAGAAAGCGCTGGTAGCGCGCGACGGCGGCGGCGCTGTCCAGTTCCACCCACGGGGTGATCCACACGCAATTGCTCTGCAGGTAATCTTCCCAGGTCGTGAAGGTGAGCTTGCCGCGGCAGCTGTTGCGGCCGCCCGGGCGCATCTTCAGGTCCAGCGCGCGGGTGAACGGCATGTAGAAGTCCGAGGCTTCCTTGAAGCCACTGGTACTGAACAGGTCGAAGAAGCGCGGCGAGGGGTTCCAGTGACGAGTCACGCCCACCACACGATAGTCGTGGCCGCTGAGGTTGACCGTGCGGCCCACGCTGTCGACGCCGCCGAACAGCTTCTGGTTGAGCTGGCTACTGATCACCACTTCGGCACCGCGTGCCTGGTCGTCCTGCGGGCTCCAGCCGTTGCCGTACTGGAACGGCACCTCGAACATCGGGAAGAAGTCGCTCCCGACCGCGTAACCGGTTGCGGCAAGGGGAAGATCACGGCCACCATCCGGCATCACCGACACTTGAACCAGGTACAGCAGGGTCTGGCGCTTCGCTTCGTGCGCACGCATCAGTGCCGCCGCATCCACGTAATCCAGCGCTTCCGGCGGCTCGCCCTTTTCGTTCTGTTGGGGACCCCAGCTGTCGACCTGCGGGATGAACAGCTGCGCGGATTTATCGGGGATCGGATTGCCCGATACCGCGCGGAACACGGAATACGTGATCATCGACGCGGCCACGCCGAAGCCGATCGCCATCACCATCAGCGTGGTGAGTGCGGGATTGCGGCGCAGGCTGCGCAGGCCGAGTTGAAGGTAATAACCGAACATCCGTCGAACCTCTGATCACATAAGGCATTGCATCGTCGCGAAGCGCTTCGGCAGCCGGGCTCCCGCCCCGAGTACGCCAGAGCGCGCGCGATCTTCCTCACCCCCGCCTGGACTCAGCTGTGGCCGTGGGTGGCTTCGGCGGCATGGGCGTGGAAGCGCGGCTCCTCCGCCAGATCGACCACCTGGCCGTCGATGATGTGCACGTTCCGCTGGGCACGCGCGGCCAGCTCCGGGTCATGCGTGACCATCACGATGGTGGCGCCGTCACGATGGATTTCTTCCAGCAGTTCGAGCACCCCGCGGGCCATCTGGGTGTCCAGGTTGCCGGTCGGCTCATCCGCCAGCAGCAGGCGCGGGCTGCCGGCCAGCGCACGGGCGATCGCCACGCGCTGCTGCTGACCGCCGGAGAGTTCGGCCGGGTAGTGCTTGGCGCGCGAGGCGAGGCCGACGCGTTCCAGCGACTCCATGATGCGCTGCTTGCGTTCGGCCGACTTCATGCCGCGATAGCGCAACGGCACCTCGATGTTGTCGAACACGTTGAGGTCGGGAATCAGGTTGAACGCCTGGAAAATGAAGCCGATCTTCTCGTTGCGGATCTTCGAGCGGGCGTTGTCGTTGAGGTTGCTGACTTCGACGCCGTCGAGGTGGTACTCGCCGCCACTGAACGTTTCCAGCAGGCCGGCGATGGTCAGGAAGGTGGTCTTGCCGGAACCGGACGGACCGGTGACGGCGACGAACTCGCCCTCTTTCACGTCGATGTTGAAATCGCGCAGTGCGTAGGTCTCCACTACTTCGGTGCGGTAGACCTTGGACAGGTGGCTCATCTTCAGCATGGCTCGGGTTCCTTCGGTGGTGGAGTCTGTGGACCCTTCGCCTCGCAAGGAGAAGGGAAAATCATCGTCAGTTGCTGATCGCGACGCGGTCGGCGCCCTTGAAGTTGTCGGTACCGGAAATCACGATGCGGTCGCCTTGCTTGAGGCCATCGAGGATCTCCACCTTGTCGATGCTCGAGGCGCCGACGCGGATCGGTGTCTTGGTGGCGATGCCGTCACGCACCACGTAGGCGTAGCTGCCGCCGGATTCGTCGACGAACGAGCCGCGCTGCACGGTCAGCACGTTGTCGCGCTTGTCCAGCAGCACGCGCACGGACAGGCGCTGGTTCTGCCGCAGCTGCTTCGGCGTCTCGCCATCGAAGCGCAGCCGCGCGGCGACCTGGCCGTTGACGACCTCGGGCGAGATCGCGCTGACGATGCCCTTCCAGGTATGGCCGTTGCCGCTGATCTCGCCGGACATGCCGATGCCCAGATCGCGGGCGAAGCTTTCCGGCACCTGCATCTCGACCTGCAAGGCGGACAGGTCGATCACGCTCAGCAACTGGGCATCCTTGGCCACGGTGGCCTTTTCGGCGATGAACAACTGGCCGACCTGGCCATCGACCGGCGACTTCACGTCGAGATCGTCGACCTGACGCTTGAGATCCTGCACCAGCAGCAGCTGGCGATCGTGGGCCAGCTTCTTCGACTGGATGTCGAAGTTGAGGCTGGCGTTGTCCATGCCCAGGTCGGAGCGGGCGTGCACGGCGGCGATGTTGGCCTTGTCCAGCGTGTCCTTGGCGCGATCCACGTCCATGCTGGGCACGGCGCCCTGACTGAACGCCTTCTTGTAACGATCCAGGTCACGCTGGGCGGTCTGCTGGTCGATCCGCGCGTTGTCGAAGGCTTTCTGCAGCGCCGAGCGCTGCTTGCGTGCATCGATCTGGGCGCGCAGGTAATTGACCTGCATCGCGTCGGCGTTGCTTTCTTCCTGGGCCAGCTTGTTGGTCAGCTCCGGACTCACGATGGTGGCCAGCACCTGGCCTTTCTTCACCGTATCGCCGGCGCGCACCTTCAAGGTCACGGCGCCGCCGGAGGTGGCATACAGGGTAGGACTGACCGCCGCGACGACCTTGCCCTCGGCCGCGATGTCGCGCACGAACAGCCCGCGCTCGACCGTGGCGAACGACAAGCGTGAACTGCTCACCGACCCGGAAGCGGAAAACAGTCGGCCAATCCCCGGCGCCAGCCACGCCAGCAGCACCAGCACGGCTACGCCGGCTCCCACCAGGATCAGCTGGCGCTTGCGATTGGGTTTGACCTCGACCAGTCGGTCGGATCCGGATGTGTCACGAATCATCATGTGGCCCCTGGCCGCGTACAGTGCGGCTGCACCCGGATACTGCAATCCGTGTGCCACACATCATGAATCGATAAAACACGTTTTATTTCAATGTTTTGGATGATATTCGGCGAGGCCGCGCAGTGTCCGCGGACAATCCTCGGACAGTCGGACGGACTGCGGACACCCGCTCAATCGCACGGCGTCCGCCAGCATGATGCGGCTTCGGCGCGTGCGATCAGCCCCGCCAGCTGCCGGCCCAGCGGCGACACGCGGCGGCTGACGATCTCGCCCCCCAGCACCTGCAGGCCGCCCAGCCACCGCACCTGAAAGCACAACAGCTGCGCACCGAGCGGGCCCGATTCATGCGGCCGTCGCGGCGCGGGCATGGTGGTGGCCGGCCCGGCGCAGGCCAGCAACGCATCCCACGCGAGGTAGTCGGTATCCGGCAGCAGATACAACCGCGCGCAGGTGTCGCCACGCCGGTCCACGCATTCGATCCACTCGCGCGGGCCCTCGACCGTGATCGAGCTGGCGGCCACCAGCCGGCGGATCCGCAGCAACGGCGCCAGCAGCAGCGTCTCGACCAGCAGGCCCGGGGGCATCTCCTGCGCCGGCGAGCGAAATCCCCACATCGGCACATAGAGCACGCATCCCAGCGCGGGCAGACCTTCGATCAGCTGCGCCGGCGGCAGGCGCAGGCGGCGTCCACAGATCGCGCTGGCGGTCCCTTGCGGGGAGAGCTCCTGCAGGCGCCGGCTCAACGGATTGAACATCGATCGCCCCCGCCGGAACAGCCCGCCCGATGGACTGGCGCATGCGCCGGTCCGCGACGCGCAGCCAAAGCCTGACCTGTCCGGAGTGCCACTACTTGGTCAGGATCAGCTTGTCGTTGCGGGTCAGGCGCAGGTGGTATTCGCAGCCCTGATGCTGGATCACCAGCTCGCGCGCGCCATCCAGCAGCGACTGGCTCGTGATATGCCGCGCGGTCGGAACGGCGGAAAGAACCGGCGACGGCAGAGCCTGGCGCGATGGCGACGAGGGCGACGATGAGCGCAAGGACAGGATCGACATGGGGTCTCCGCAGCGGGTCAGTGACGATCAGATGATAATGATTCTCATTTGATAGTCAACCGCCCGGCAGCATTGACCGCCCGCACCGGTTCAGGCGCCGCCGATCGCCTGCCGAATCCGCTGCGCAACGGGGGCGTCCAGCCGGGGCAGCAGCTCCAGCGCGCCCAGGTTGTGCGCCAGCTGCTCGCTCCGGCTGGCACCCAGCATCACGGTGGACACGTGGGGGTTGAGCAGGCACCAGGCGATCGCCAGCTGCGCCAGGCTGCCGCCCAGTTCGTCCGCGATCGGCTGCAGCGCGCGCACCTTGCGCAGGCGTTCGTCGCCCTCGCCCAGCACGCTCTCGCGCAGCCACTCGTAACCGGGCTGGGCCAGGCGCGAGTCGGCCGGCACGCCGTCGTTGTACTTGCCGCTCAACAGGCCCGAACCCAGCGGCGACCAGATCGTGGTGCCCATGCCGTAAGCCTCGTACAGCGGCGCGTACTCCTGCTCCACCCGCTCGCGATGCAGCAGGTTGTACTGCGGCTGCTCGACCACCGGCGCGTAGAAATGGTTCTCGCGCGCAACGCGATGGGCCTCGTGAATCGCCTCGGCCGGCCATTCGCTGGTACCCCAGTACAGCACCTTGCCCTGGCGGATCAGCGTATCCATCGCCGCCACGGTTTCCTCGACCGGGGTCTCCGGATCGGGCCGATGGCAGAAATACAGATCCAGATAGTCGACCCGCAGTCGCTGCAGGGCCTGCTGGCAGGCTTCCATCACATGCTTGCGCGACAAGCCGCGCTGGGTCGGCAACGGCTTGTCCACCGCACCGAAAAACACCTTGCTGGAGACGCAGTAGCTGTCGCGCGGAAAGCGCAGGTCGGCCAGCACGTCGCCCATCACCTGCTCGGCCACGCCGTTGTTGTAGGTTTCCGCGTTGTCGAAGAAATTGACCCCGCGATCGTGCGCCAGCGCCAGCATCTCGCGCGCCTGCGCGCGGCCCACCTGGCGGCCGAACGTGACCCAGGCGCCGAACGACAGCGCGGAAAGTTGCAGGCCGGACTTGCCAACTCGACGGTATTGCATGGGGAGCCTCCTGGAAGGGGAAACGGCGGATCCCGAACGGGACGTCCTGCGGCCGCAGGGAAGCGAAGCATGACAAGAGCCACACTGCCGCGTCCAATTCCCCCGCACCATGCAGCCGGGACGGTTTGATCGGCGCTATCCTTTTAGGCCCCTGGCAACCTGCTGAGGAGTACGTCATGTCCAAGATCAATGGCTGGGCCGTCACACAGGCAGGCAAGGCACTGGAACGGCAGACTTTCGAGGTGGGCGCACTCGGTGCCGAGGAGATCGAAGTCGCGGTCGACTATTGCGGCGTCTGCCACTCCGATCTGTCGATGATCAACAACGAGTGGGGCATGTCGCGCTACCCGTTCATCCCCGGCCACGAAATCATCGGCCGGGTCACCGCCGTGGGCACCCAGGCCAAGGGGCTGAGCGTGGGCCAGCGCGTCGGCATCGGCTGGACCGCAGGCAGCTGCATGCATTGCCAGCCATGCCTGTCCGGCGACCAGAACCTGTGCAATGAACTGGTGGCCACCATCGGCAGCCACCACGGCGGTTTTGCCGACACCGTCCGCGCACACTGGGCGTGGACGATCCCGCTGCCCGAGGGCATCGACCTGGCCAGCGCCGGCCCGCTGCTGTGCGGCGGCATCACCGTGCTCAAGCCGTTCCTCGAATACGGCATACCGCCCACCGCCCGCGTCGGCGTGGTCGGCATCGGTGGGCTCGGACACATGGCGGTCAAGTTCGCCGCCGCGTGGGGTTGCGAGGTCACCGCGTTCACCTCCACCGCAGCCAAGGCAGACGAGGCGCGCGGCTTCGGCGCGCACCGCGTGGTGGCCAGCCGCGATGCCGATGCGATCGCCGCGATCGCCGGCACGCTGGATCTGCTGCTGATCACCGTCAACGTGCCGATGGACTGGAACGCCCTGCTCGGCACCCTCGCGCCAAACGGGCGCATGCACGTGGTTGGCGTCGTGCTCGAACCGATCCCGGTACCGGCGTTCACGTTGATCGGCAAACAGCGCCAGGTCTCCGGCTCACCCACCGGTTCGCCGGTCGACATCGCCCGCATGCTCGCGTTCGCCGCCCGTCACGACATCCGCCCGCAGATCGAGATGTTCCCGATGTCGGGGGTCAACGAGGCGCTGAAGCACCTGGAAGAAGGCAAGGCGCGCTACCGCATCGTGCTGGAAGGCGGTCGCTGAGCGACGGCCGCGTTCGGCAATGTCGGGCCTCAGCCGACACAAGGCATTCGAAGTGCACTCCGAACCCGGCTTTCCACCCGGGTGCTTCCCACCGCATCGTCTGTGAATCCGCAACCGATGCACAGGATCTAGTAGATCCAGGGGATCAGCCGTTTCGTGTGCCGGCAATACTCGCGATACGCGTCGCCCAGTCCCTCGGTCAGCGCCATCTCCTCTTCGCGGATGCGATGCAGATAGATCGCCGGCGTGACCAGCACGATCAGCAGCAGGCTCAGCCAGTTCCCGAGCGCAAGCCCGAAGCCGGCGAAACCGATCAGCGCGCCGAGATAGCTCGGATGCCGCACATGCCGATACAGACCCGTCGCCTTCACCTGATGATCCGCGAGCACTGCCACGTTCGGCGTATGGAATCGACCCAACTGCGCAATCGCCACCGAGCGCAGCACGATACCGATCGCCATTACCAACAAGCCGACGACCTGCCCCGCCGGAAACACAAAGGCGCCGATCGAGGTAAAGGCGAGACCGATGCCGACCATCCAGACCAGCGGCCCGGCAATCATCAGCAGCCGCAGCGAGGAACGATCGCGATTCTCCGCCCGTCCGCTCTTGCGCCGGAAGACCACGATGGCATCGATGGATATCCACGCAAACAGCAGAGCAATGGCGACGTCGCGCAAGATCGGCATGAAGACTCCCGACTTCCCAAGATTGAATCAGCCACCCGACACAACGACGAAGCGCGAACTGCGCCTTGCGCGGCCGGTTCCGCTTTGCCCAGTGTAGAGGTCAACCGACGAATTGAGGCCGCGGGGTCGCCATCCACGCGGTTCTACGCCAAGAGTGGAATCCGGCCCGATCCCACCAGGGCGACGCGGCCCGGTGTCTAAGGAACCCGCAGCGGTCCGCTTGCACCTTCCCGATAGGCCTCGGTCGTGACGCAGCTGACGATCCTGCCCTGCTCCATGGTGGCCACGTGGTCCACCAGGCTGGACAGGCCGCCGAGCCGGTGCGTGATCAACAGCACGCTGCGGCCCTTCATCGCGATGGCCAGTGCCTTGTACAGCCGGGCCGCGGTGCCGGCATCCAGACCTTCGGTGGGTTCATCCAGCAGCAGGATCGGCGCATCGGCCAGCAACGCGCGGGCGATGGCGATGCGGCGGGCCTCGCCGCCGGAGACGCGGATGCCGTTCTCGCCGACCCAGGTATCCAGGCCGCGCGGCAGGCTGGCCACGTAGTCGTCGAGCTGGGCCTGGGCGATCGCATGGTTCAGCTGCTCGTCGGAGGCTTCGGGCCTGGCCAGTCGCAGGTTGTCCCGCAGGCTGGCGTCGAACAGATACGGCTGCTGCTCGACCACCGCGATGCGCGCCCGCACGTCGTCGCCGTGCCAGTCCGCGAGCGAGGTGCCCCCCAGCGTGATCGACCCCTCGTACGGGTAGAGCCGCGTCAAGGCACCGACCAGGCTGCTCTTGCCCGCGCCGGAGGGACCGACCACGGCCAGGCGGCGACCCTGCGGCAGGTCGAGATCGACGCCAGCCAGCGCCCAGGCATCATCGGCGGCGTAACGCAGCCTCAGGTCGCGGATCGTCAGGGAGTTGTCGCCGATCGGCGGCGACGGCGACGACGGCTCGATCACCGGTGGCGGGGTGTCGGCCAGCGCGAACACGCGGCGGGCGGAAGCGAGTGTCGCACCGAGCTGCGCCCAGGCCTCGGGCAGCGGGGCGACCGCCTCGAACGCGGCCAGGGCGAGCAACACCAGCATGGTCAGCGCCGGTGGCGCGAGTGCGCCGGCCTGCAGCGCGGGCAGGCCGAACGCCAGCGTGCACACGGCGGCCAGCTGGGCACTCAGCATCACGGCGGCACTGCCCTGCGCCTGCAGCCGGTCCACCTGCCGCTGTGCCTGCTGTTGCTGCCCGGCGACCGCGGCCAGCTTTTCGGCATGGGCGGATTCGGCACCGTACAGCGCCAGCTCGGCGCGCCCGCGCAAGCCGTCGGCGGCCAGCGAGCGCAGGACCTCGGCGTGTGCCACCATCGCCGCGCCCGGTGCCCGCCCCCGGCGCAGCGTCCACCATGGCAGCAGCGCACCGGCGAGGCCCAGCAGCAATACCAGCAGCAAGCCCAGCACCGGCAGGTAGAGCATCGTCGTGACAAGCACCACCAGCGCAACCACCACGGCCACCAGCAGCGGAATCAGCGCCCCCAGGTAGGCGTGCTCGAGGGCATCCACGTCGACGCGCAGGCGCGAGAACAGCTCGGCGCTGCGCAATCCCCCCAGGCCGGCGGGTGCCAGCGGCACCAGCCGCCCGAACAGCCACACGCGCAGTCGTGCCAGCACCCGCAACGTGGCCTCGTGGGTGATCAGCCGTTCGACATAACGGCCACCGGTGCGCAGGATCGCCAGCAGCCGGATCAGCGCCGCCGGCGTGTAGTAGTTGATCGCGGCACCACCGGCGCCGACCAGCGCCATGCTGGTGATGAAATGGCCGGAGACCGCCAGCAGGCCGATGCCCGACAGTGTACTCAGCACGGCCATCGCGGCACCGGCCGCCATCCAGCGCCGCTCGTGACGGATCAGGCCGAACAGGCGGCGCAGCACGCGCAAGGCACCCGGCGGAGCCGGCGGCAGGTGACGGGGGCGATCGTTCATGCGGCGCGATCCGCCGCAAGCAGGCGGGCGAACGCTCCGTGCGCGGCGCGCAGTTCCCCGGCACCGCCGACTTCCACGATCCGTCCATCGGTCATCACGGCGACGCGTGTCTCGGCCGCGATGGTGTCCAGCCGATGCGCGATGCGGATCACCGTGCGCCCGGCAGCGAGCTTTGCCAATGCCGCGTCGATGACGGCTGCCGTGGCGCTGTCCAGATGCTGGGTGGGTTCGTCCAGCAGCAGCAGCGGCGCATCGCGCAACCAGGCGCGGGCCAGTGCGAGGCGCTGGCGCTCGCCGCCGGACAAGCCCTGACCATGTTCGCCCAGCGGCGTGTCCAGCCCCTGCGGCAGGCGGGCGATCACCGGCACCAGTGCGGCGGCCCGCACGGCCCGCTCCAGCCGGGCATCGTCGGCGCCGGGGGCCGCGATCAACAGGTTGTCGCGAAGCGTGCCGTGGAAGACATGGGCGCGCTGCGACAGCCAGGCGATGTGCCGGCGCCACGAGGCCATGTCCAGCGTCGCGAGGTCTTCGCCGTTGACCAGGATCCGCCCCCGCTGCGGTACGCCAAACCCCATCAGCAGGTTGAACAGCGTGCTCTTGCCGCTGCCGCTGGCGCCGACCAGGGTCAGCTGGGTGCCGGCGTCCAGCCTCAGATCGAAATCGTGCAGCACCATGCGATCGGACGTGTAGCCGAAGCCGACCTGCTCGAAGGCGATGCCGACCCGCGCCGCCGTGAACGGGCGCGGCGATGACCTGGCCGCCGTCGTCGGGGTTGCCGCCTCGACGGGCGTGGCCAGCAAGGCGATCAGGTCCTCGGCCGCGGCGGCGGCCTCCATGCGCCGGTGCCGCTGGGTACCCAGGGCGCGCAACGGCAGGAACAGCTCCGGTGCCAGCAGCAGCACGAACAGCCCCGGCTCGAACGCGAGCGTGCCCCACATCAGGCGAAAGCCGATCAGCACCGCCAGCACGGCGATGCTGATCGTGGCGAAAAACTCCAGCACCAGGGCAGACAGGAAGGCGATCCGCAGCACCGCCATGGTCTCATGCCGATAGGCTTCGCCGGTGGCCGCCAGCAGGGCCTGTTCGCGCTCCGTCGCCCGGCACAGGCGCAAGGTGGTCAGGCCGGACAATGCGTCCATGAAGCGCGCGCCCATCCGTCGCAGGCGCGACCAGCGGCGCTGGCTGGCCTGTTCGGCGGCACGCCCCACCAGCACCATGAACAGCGGAATCAGGGGCGCGGTCACCAGCAACACCAACGCCGACCATGGATCGGCGGGCAACACCGCGAGCAGGATCAGCGCCGGCATCAGCGCGGCGAAGGCCACCTGCGGCAGGTAACCGGCGTAATAGGGAATCAGCGTTTCCACCCCGTCGACGAAGCGCGTGACGATGTCGCCGCTGGATTGCCGGGCGGCCCAGCGAGGCCCCAGCAGGCGCATCCGCTCCTCCAGCGACAACCGCACGCTGGTGCTGACCCTGGCACCGGCCTCGAACGTGACCCGTCGCTGCCACAGGACGAGGGCGAAGCGGGCCGCGGCCAGCAGCGGCAACGCGGCAACGGCCGGCCACAGATCGGCCAGCCGTCGTCCGGCGAAGATCGCCTCGGCCAGTACGTGCGCGAGCAGCCACGCACCGACGCACATCAGCACCGCCTGCGCGGCCCCCGCCGCGATACCGGCGTTCAGCAGGCGACGCACGGGACGGGATTGTTCGCGCAGCCAGGCGGTCACGGGAGAGGTCATCGGGTAGTCCAAATGCAGGGGCCGGCGCGAAGCCGGCCCCCATCACACTAGTTCAAGTGCTCGCGCGATTCACACTTCCGCCGCGCCGGCTTTCGTCTGGTCCGCGGCATGCTCGTCCTGCGCGTCGAGCATGGCGCCGCCGGCAGCGGTGATCAGCACGATCATGCCGGTACCGACCAGCCAGGCGAAATACCAGGCGCCGGAACCGCCGAGCACGATGGCCATGAGGATCACCACCAGGGCAATGACCATGAAGAGAATGAATTGCAGAAAGGTTTTCATGGCGGATCCTCAGTAAGCGTGTTCGTCGGCGGCGACATGTTCGGCCTCGACCTTGCCGCGCATCACGTAGAAGGCCCAGCTGGTGTACCAGAGGACCAGCGGCACGAAGACCGCGGCGAAACCCACCATCCAGGTCAGGGTGAGCTGGCTGGAGCTGGAATTCCACACGGTCAGACTCTGCGCGGGCATGCTGCTGGAAGGCAGCAGGAAGGGAAACAGCGCCACGCCCGCCGTACCGATGACACCGAGCCAGGCCAGCGCGCCCAGCCACCAGGCCAGGTGCGAACGCCTTGCGCCGGCGGCCAGCAGCCCCAGCAGCATCCCGGCAAAGCCCAGCACCGGCACGATCCACAGCAGCGGATGGGCGTGGAAGTTGCCGAACCAGGCGCCGTCGACCAGGGACACCCCCTGTTGCAACGGGGTCTGTGCGACGCCCGGTGCCGGGCTGCCGGTCAACACGAAGCCTTGCATGCCGCGCACCCAGACACCACCGATCGCGAACAGCACGATCGCCAGCGCTGCCGACACGCGGGCCAGCGTGCGGGCTCGTTCGTAGATGGCATCCACCGCGCCGTTCATCACGGTCGCCGCCCCCATGAACACCGACAGTGCCACCGACAGCAAGCCGCACAGGATCGCGAACGGATTGAGCAGGCCGAGGAAGGAGCCGGTATAGGTCGAGGTGAGGTTCCAGCTGAAGTGGAAGGGCGCGCCATGGAACAGGTTGCCGAAGGCCGCGCCGAACACCACCATCGGCACCAGGCCGCTGACGAACAGCGCCCAGTCCCAGGTGCCGCGCCAGGCGGCCGATGGCAGCTTGCTGCGGTACTCGAAACCGAGCGGGCGCATGATCATGCTCCACAACAGCAACAGCATCACCACGTAGAAGCCCGAAAAGGCGGTGGCATAGATCAGCGGGAACGCGGCGAACACCGCGCCGCCGCCGAGCACGAACCACACCTGGTTGCCCTCCCAGTGCGGGCCGATGATGTTCAGCGCGACCCGGCGCTCGATGTCGGTGCGCCCGACATAGCGCAGGATCGTACCCACGCCCATGTCCATGCCGACCATCACGGCCAGTCCGATCAGCAGCACGCCGAGCAGCAGCCACCAGGTGATTTGAAGTACTGCGTACAGTTCCATCGCTCAGCCCTCCGCGTAGCCGGCCATGCGGGCGGCCTGCGATTTGTGATTGACAAGTCGATCGTCCCCGCTCGCATGGGGCTCGTCGGGACCCTGGCGAACCGCACGCACCATCAGATACATCTCGGCGATGATGAAGGCCGTATAGAGGGCCACGAAGCCGATCAGGGAGAACACCATGTAGCCGACGCTGTGGGTGGAAGCGGACATCCACGTGGGCAGCATGCCGTACACCGTCCACGGCTGGCGTCCCAGTTCGGCAACCAGCCAGCCCGTCTCGCAGGCCAGGAACGGCACCGGGATCATCCACACGGCGATCTTCAGGAACCAGCGCTTGTGCTCGATCACGTTGCGCATGCTGTAGAGCACCGCGAGCACGAAGTAGGCCAGCATCGCCAGGCCCATCGCGACCATCGCGCGAAACGACCAGAATATCGGTGCCACCTGCGGAATCGTGTCGCGCGCCGCGGTGGCGATCTGTTCCTCGGTGGCCTTGCTCACGTCCGGCGCGTAACGCTGCACCAGGAATCCATAACCGAGATCCTTCTCGTGCGATCGGAACTGCACCAGCGCCGCGGGATCGCCCGGAGTGGCCGATAGCGTCTGCAACGCCGAGACGGCCGGGATGCCGTCCCTGATGCGCGCCGCGGCGTCCTGCTCCAGCCGATCGACACCCGGCACCGTGCCATCCAGCGAATGGGTGACCAGCAGCGACAACGCGTACGGCACCTGCAGCTGGCCATGGTTCATCTGGTCCTTCTGCGACGGAAACGCGATCAGGTTGAACGGCATCGGCGCCGGCTCGCTCTTCCACAGGCCTTCCATCGCCGCCAGCTTGGTCGGCTGCGCCTGGCCGCCGATGAAGCCGAGGGCGTCGCCCAGGGTGATCACGCCCGCGGTGGCCAGCACACCGAACAATACCGCCATGCGGAACGAGCGCCGGGCCAGCTCGACATGGCGTCGCTGCAGCAGGTACCAGGCGCTGATGCCGGCCACGAAGATCGCCCCGGTGACGTAGCCGGCGATGCTGGTGTGCACGAACTTCGCCTGGGCATCGTGGCTGAAGATCAGCTGGGTCAGGCTGCTCAGTTCCATGCGCATCGTGGTCGGGTTGAAGCTCGCCCCTTCCGGTGCCTGCATGAAGCTGTTGGCGATCAGGATCCATAGCGCGGACAGGTTCGAGCCGAGCGCCACCATATAGGTGACGGCCAGGTGCTGGCCCCGCTTCAGGCGATCCCAGCCGAACACCATCATGCCGATGAAGGTGGCTTCCAGGAAGAACGCCATCAGGCCCTCGATGGCCAGCGGTGCACCGAAGATGTCACCGACGAAACTGGAATAGAAGGACCAGTTGGTGCCGAACTCGAACTCCATGGTGAGACCGGTGGCCACACCGAGCGCGAAGTTGATCAGGAACAGTTTTCCCCAGAACTGGGTGATCTGCCGATAGATCGGCTTGCCGGTGGTGACGTAGACCGTCTCCATCGCGGCGAGCAGGAAGGACAGACCCAACGTCAGCGGGACGAACAGGAAGTGGTACAGCGCGGTCAGCGCGAATTGCCAGCGGGACAGGTCAACGACTGTGATGTCGTGCATGGGGGTGGCTTCCTAACGGGAGTGGGTTACGTGCTTGCTCATCATCATGACCAGGGGGTGCGGGAGTGCTGCGGCTCTGTCGCTGCCTGCCGGAACAACGAGCAGCGACGGCCACGAGGGCGCCGCGGTCGCATGGGACTCGCCGGATCCGGTTTCGATGTACGTCACCTGTTTCCCCAGCGATGTCATCGGCACTTTTCACAAGAATGGCGGTAATGGACTGCGCTCATGCCCGACGCGCCGCAACTGTGGCGAAGTATTCCGCTTCGGGGCGACGAGGTATTTGACTGTGGTCAATCGGAAGGCCATCGGCTTCGCGACGAGGGCCGTGGTTGCCAGATGTCATCCGGGCATCGATGCGCGCGGTTCGCTAGGAAACGGCAAGGCATGCCGCAGATGACGATTCGTCTGCCCCCGAACGAGATGGTTGTGGCGTTTGGTCGCAGGACGGCTGTCGCCGCCGTTGAATATGACCCCGGTCAATTCGACCCGGGCCGTACTTTCGAGAATGCCCCGCGACTCCCCAACAACGAAAGGAAGAAAGTTATGAAGCCTCTGCTCCCGGCACTCATGGCGGCCGTTCTCGCTGCCGGCGCCGTGTCCAATGCGCACGCCTCCGATGATCCGTGGGTGCTGCGCTTCGGCGCGCACGTGGTCAACCCGAAATCCGACAATGGCCAACTGGCCGGCATGAAGGCCAGCATCGCCAGCGATACCAGACCCACCGTCAGCCTGGAGTATCTGATCACGCCGTCCTGGGGTGTCGAACTGCTCGCCGCGGTGCCGTTCAAGCACGACATCAGGCTGGATGGGACGACTGCGGCAAGCACCAGACAATTGCCGCCGACCCTCGGCGTGAACTACCACTTCATGCCGGACGCCAAGGTGTCGCCTTTCGTCGGGGCGGGCCTCAACTACACCTATTTCTTCAGCACCAAAGGCCAGGGGCCGTTGCAGGGCACCCGGGTGAAAATCGACAACAGCTGGGGTGCTGCCGCCCACGCCGGCATCGACGTGCAACTGTCGCCGCAGTGGCTGCTCACGGCGGACGTTCGCTGGATCAGCATCTCCGGCGACGTTCACGTCAACGGGACCAAGGTGGGCACGGCCAAGGTCGATCCGCTGGTCTACGGCCTGAGCTTCGGCTACCGCTTCTGAGGTTTCACCCATCGGCACAGGGACGTGCCATTACACTTCCCTCGCGTGACTTGTCCGGCACGCGGGAACGACCGGCGTTCAGCCCAGCCCATGCAGTCCGGCAGCCAGCGCCAGCGCGGCAAAAATGCCGGCCACCACGTCGTCCACCATCACGCCCATGCCGCCCTTGAGATGACGATCCATCCAGCGGATCGGCCAGGGCTTCCATACGTCGAACAGGCGGAACAGCACGAAGCCGGCGAAAATCATCCACCAGCGGAAACCGCTGGCGGGAAGCAGGGCCGGAACCAGCAGCGGCAGCAGCGCGATCCACTGACCGATGAATTCGTCCCAGACCAGGCTGCGGTGATCGTCCACGCCCAGCGCCCGGCCGGCGACATCGCAGGCCCAGACCCCGACGGCGAAGCCGATCAGCAGCACCAGCAGATAAGCGAGCAGCGGCAACTCGCGCAGCAGCAGCCAGGGCAGCAACGCGGCCAGCGAGCCGAAGGTGCCCTGCGCCACCGGGGTCAGGCCAGAACCGAAACCGCAGGCCAGCCAGCCCGCCGGGGTGGCCAGCAGGGCGCGGCGCTGTGCCGTGCCGAGATGCTTCTTCGGGTTCACCGGAAATGCTCCCAACCCGGCTGAGCGGTATCGATCCACGCGCCGCCGTGGCCGCGCACGCGCACGCCTTCGCCTTCCACGATGCGGCCGATCCGGGTCACGCCGCAGCCGAGCCGGGACAGATCGGCCTGCACCTGGCCCAGCCGACTGGCCGGCACGCTGAAGCACAGCTCATAGTCATCGCCACCGCCGAGGGCGAACTGCAGTGCGGTGGCGTCGTCATGCAGATCCAGCAGCGCCGACGAGCGCGGCAACAGCGCCGCCTCGATCTCCGCGCCGACGCCGCTGGCGGCACAGATATGACCCAGGTCGGCGAGCAGGCCATCGGAGACATCGACGCAGGCACTGGCCTGATCGCGCAGCGCGATGCCGGCCGCCAGCCGGGGCGTGGGGCGATTGAGCCGCCCGATCAGGAACTCGCGCAGGCCGGCACGGCCTTCGTCGTTGCGTACCGGCTGCTGCAATGCATGCAGGCCGGCGGCGGCATCGCCCAGCGTGCCGGTGACCAGCACGGCATCGCCGACCCGTGCACCCGCCCGGGTCAGCGCTCGGCCCGGCGGCACGAAACCATGCACGGCCACGCTGACGGTCAACGGACCACGGGTGGTGTCACCGCCCACCAGCGCCAGCCGTTGCGGTCGCGCCAGCAGCGAAAAGCCCTCGACAAAACCCTCGACGAACGCGCTGTCGGCGCTGGGCAGGGTCAGCGCCAGCAAGGCCCAGGCCGGGCTGGCACCCATCGCGGCGAGATCCGACAGATTCACCGCCAGCGCCTTCCAGCCGATGTCGACCGCAGCGGTGGCGCGCGGAAAGTGCACGCCATCGACGAGGGTGTCGATCGCCACCACCAGCTCCTGCCCCGCCGGTACCGCCAGCACGGCGGCATCGTCACCGATACCCAGCCGCACGTCGTCGCGCGGCTGCGCGGTGCGCTGGCGAATCAGTTCGATCAGGTCGAATTCCATCAGGCGGCCGCCGCGGAATCAGCGCTTGAACATGAGGGTGGGACTGTCGTGGTAGGTGGATTCGCACCACAGCTGGAACCCGGCCTTCTCGGCGACCCGGATCGAAGCCCGGTTCTCCGGCGCGATGATGCACACCACGCGCCGCTCCGGAAACTGCGCGTCAGCCCAGCCGCAGGCCGCCGCCACCGCCTCGCTGGCGTAACCCTTGCCGTGCGCCTGCGGCGCCAGCACCCAGCCGCACTCAAGCATGCCATGCAGCGACGGTTGCAGGTCGCGCCGTAGATCCGCATGGCCGACATCGCCGATGTAGCGACCGCTGTGCTTTTCCTCGACGGCCCAGTAGCCGTAGCCGAGCAGGCTCCACATGCCGCGGTACTGCAGCAGGCGCTTCCAGGCTTCCTCGCTGGTGAACGGCCGGCCGCCGATATGCCGAACCACCTCGGGATCGGACCAGATCGCCAGGCAGGTGGCGTGATCGTCGGCGCGGTGGGCGCGCAGGCGCAGCCGTTCGGTCTCGATCACCGGCACCGCCGCGTCGGCCGGAACGGTAGCGCCCGGCATCAGCCGCGCTTCTCGACCGCGCGCAATTCGGCGGCGAGTTTGTCCAGCACGCCGTTGACGTAGCTGTGACCGTGATCGGCGCCGAAGCGCTTGGTGACCTCGATCGCCTCGTTGATCACCACACGGTACGGCACGTCGGGGCGGAACTTCAACTCGTACGCGGCCAGTCGCAGCGCGGCGCGTTCGATCGGATCGATCTGCGCCACCTCGCGGTCGATGTGCGGGCGCAACGCGGCGTCGAGTACGTCGACGTGCTTCTCCACGCCATGCAGCAGGTCCTCGAAGTACTCGAGGTCGGCCACTTCCATATCCTGCTCGTGGCGGAACTGCTCGATCACCGCATTCATGTGGCTGCCGCTGAGCTGCCAGGCGTACAGCGCCTGCAGCGCGCGGCGGCGGGCGCGCGAGCGCGCCTGCATGTCCAGTCCCTGCTGATGCTGGGCCATCAGAGCTGGCCGTACAGGTTGACCATCTCGAGCGCGGCCATCGCCGCGTCCGCACCCTTGTTGCCGGCCTTGGTGCCGGAACGCTCGATCGCCTGCTCGATGCTGTCGGTGGTCAGCACGCCGAACGCCACCGGCACGCCGGAGCTGTAGGCGGACTGGGCCAGGCCCTTGGCGCACTCGCCCGCGACATAGTCGAAATGCGGCGTGCTGCCGCGGATCACCGCACCCAGCGCGATCACCGCGGCGTACTTGCCGGAGTTCGCCAGCTTGTGGGCGGCCAGCGCGATCTCCCAGGCACCGGGCACGCGCACCAGGTCGATCGCGTCGTCCTTGACCCCGTGGCGCACCAGCACGTCGCGCGCGCCGGCTACCAGCGGCTCGACGACGAAGCCGTTGAAGCGGCCGGCGACGATGGCGAAACGGCCCTTGGGCGTGGCGAAATCGCCTTCGATGGTCTTCATGAATCGGTTTCCTGTGGGCGAGCCCCTGCGGGCCGGGTATTTTACGGGTTTTCGGCGACGTTGACCGGGGCGCATCCGCTGAGGTGCGGATAGTCGCTGACTTCGAGTCGCGCCGCCTGGCCGTCGACGCGCAATTGCGCGGATGCACCGAACGGCAGGGTGAGCAGCTCGGACGCATGGCCGTGCGGCAAGCCGTCGATCACCGGAATGCCGGCCATGGCGCGAATCTGCGTGAACGCGGCGGCCAGGTCGTAGCCGTTGTCACGAGCGCCCGGCTCGCACTGGCTGAAGCTGCCCAGCACCAGCGCCCGCTGCCGGCCCAGCACGCCGGACAGCTGCAACTGGTAGAACATCCGCTCGATCCGGTACGGCGATTCGCCGACATCCTCGACAAACAGGATGCCGCCCTCGATCTGCGGGAAATACGGCGTACCCAGCAGGCTGCACAGCACGGCGAGATTGCCGCCCCACAGCGGGCCCTGCACGTCGATGTCGGCCGCGATCGTGCTCGACCACGCCAGGCTGGCCGTCGGCGAGGTCAGCGTGGTCCAGAACTGCTGCCAGCTGAACTCGCTGCGCGGCTCGGCACCGAGATCCGCCAGCAGCGGCCCGCTGAACGTGCACAGGCCGGCCCGTGCATACAGCGCCAGCTGCAGCGCGGTGAAGTCGCTGTGGCCGACCAGCGCGATGGGTTCGTCGCGCAGGCGCTCGCCCAGCGCGTCGTAATCCAGCTGCGCCAGCAGGCGTACCGCGCCATAGCCGCCCCGGGTCGCCAGGGCGATATCCGGCAGCGTGGCCATCGTGGCCAGCGCGTTGATGTCCGCAGCGCGCTGGGCGTCACTGCCGGCGAACCGCCGTTCGGTGCGCTCCAGCACGTCCAGCCCTTCGACCGTGCAGCCAGCCGCACGCAGGCGTGCCACGCCACGCGTCATCGCGGCGGGGTCTTGCGGATAACCGGAGGGGGCGATCAGTCGGATGCGGGTCATGGGAGTGCGCGTAGGCGTTGAGGAGTGAGTGTGGAGGAGTGAGAAATGAGTGTGGTGCGTGCGAGGGTCGACGAAGGGGCTCTGTCCGGCTCAAAGGCTGACTTCATGCGGTGCATCAGGAGCAGCCGGCTGCGCAGAGCTTACATGCGAGGCGGGAGCTTCTCCTCTCACTTGTCACTCCTCTGCACTCACTTCTCTCCTAGACGTGCTCGACCACCTCCAGCCCGAACCCGGCCAGGCCGACCAGTTTGCGCGGCGTACCGAGCACGCGCAGCTTGTGCACCCCCAGATCCGCCAGCATCTGCGCGCCCAGGCCGAGCTGGCGCCATTCCTGCTGCTGCACTTCTTCCGGCGCCTGGGTGCTGGGCTGGCGGTTGAGGCGGGCCAGCAAGGCTTCGGGGGTGTCCTCGCCGGACAGCACCAGCAGCACG
This sequence comes from Rhodanobacter ginsengisoli, assembly GCF_042657065.1. Classification (NCBI taxonomy): domain Bacteria; kingdom Pseudomonadati; phylum Pseudomonadota; class Gammaproteobacteria; order Lysobacterales; family Rhodanobacteraceae; genus Rhodanobacter; species Rhodanobacter ginsengisoli. The sequence continues at coordinate 494,927 of NZ_JBHSNF010000003.1, read as the reverse complement.
CCGCGATCCTCTTCGTCGATGCGCCGCAATGCGGCGGTGACGGTGAGGCCGAGATCGTCGCGCTTGAGGTGCAGTACGTCGGACAAGGTATTGCGCACGTGCACGCGCGACAGCACCGGCGCGCCGTCATTCACCTTGCCGCGCACCAGCGCGTAGTGCAGGCCGCGGCGGATCACGTCGCGATAGGCGACCAGCCGGAACGGGCCGAACTCGGTTTCCACCTGTTCCTCGTGCACGCGCTGCACGGTCTTTTCGGTTTCCAGCCGGTAGCGGATCAGGTCGGCGATCGAGCCGATCTTCAGGCCGTGCCTGGCCGCGAAGATCTCCAGCTCGGGCCGGCGCGCCATCGAGCCGTCCTCGTGCAGCACCTCGATCAGCACGGCGGCCGGCTCCAGCCCCGCCAGCGCGGCCAGGTCGCAGCCGGCCTCGGTGTGCCCGGCACGGGTCAGCACGCCGCCGGGCTGCGCGGTCAGCGGAAAGATGTGCCCCGGCTGCGACAGGTCCTGCGGCTTCGCATCGCCCTTCACCGCCACCTGGATGGTGCGCGCGCGGTCGTGCGCCGAGATGCCGGTGGTGACGCCTTCGGCCGCCTCGATCGAGACGGTGAAGTTGGTGTGGTAGGCCGAGGTGTTGTCGCTGACCATCGGCTTCAGGCCGAGCTGGCGCGTGCGCTGCTCGGTCAGCGTGACGCAGACCAGCCCGCGCGCCTCGCGCACCATGAAGTTGATGTCCTCCGGCCGCACCATCTGCGCGGCCATGACCAGGTCGCCCTCGTTCTCGCGGTCTTCGTCGTCGAGGATCACCACCATGCGGCCGGCGCGGATGTCTTCGAGGATTTCGGGAATGGTGTTGAAGCTCATAGGAGGAGACCGAGGAAATAGTTGAGAGAAGTGAAAAGAGAGGGGTCAGGGGCGAGGAGCAGGAAAAAGTTCGAAGCAGGCTGCTGCCTCACTCGTTTCTCACTCCTGCGCACTCGTTCCTCGATCAGGCGAAACCGTGTTGCTTGAGGAACGCCTCGTCCAGCCGCGGCGCCTCGCCACTGGCCAGCAGCCGTTCGACATAGCGGGCGATCACGTCCACCTCGATGTTCACCGCGTCGCCCACGCGGCGGACATGGAACGCGGTGTGCTCGACCGTGTGCGGGATCAGGTTGACACCGAAGCGATGCCCGGCCACCTCGTTGACGGTGAGGCTGGTGCCGTCGATGCAGACCGAGCCTTTCGCCGCGATGTAACGCGAGATCGCCGCCGGCACCTCGAACGTCCAGCGCTGCGAGCGGCCATCGGGCACGATCGAGACCACCTTGCCGAGGCCGTCGACATGACCGGACACCAGGTGGCCGCCGAGCCGGTCGGCCAGGCGCAGCGCCTTTTCCAGGTTCACCGGATCGCCGGCCTTGAGCTGGCCCAGCGAGGTCAGCGACAGCGTTTCGTTGGAGACGTCCGCACTGAAGCCGCGCGGCTCCAGCGTGATCGCGGTGAGGCAGACCCCGGACACGGCGATCGAGTCGCCCAGCTGCACATCGGCGAGATCGAGATCGGCGGTATCGACGGCCAGCCGCACATCGCCGCCGCGCGGTTCGAGACGCACGACGCGGCCAACGGACTGGATGATGCCGGTGAACATCAGCACGGCTCCGGCAGGAGGGCGATATTCCCGATGAATGCAATGGATTTCATGAAACGTTTCCCGCGTCGAGAGCTGCGAAAAACGCCCCAAGGCATGAGGCCGGACGCGCGCCATCAGGCGCCCGTCCCGCCGTCTTCTCTTTATCCGGACTGTGAGGAAGCAGTCACCCGCTTCCAACCGTCGGCTCCGGCATCTGACCGGATCTGCTGACCCTCGGCCGGCTCCATCGAGGATCGGACCGAGGCGCTCGCGGGCTCGTTGTCGGGGGTGAACCCTTCAACCTACCGCCGGTGGGGAATTTCGCCCCGCCCTGAAGACGTCGTGTATTGCCGGCCAGGCCGGCTGCGGCAGTCTATCACTTCCGCTGTCCAGGCCTGCCGCACGGGCGGGAAACAGTGTTCCGTTTCACGCACGATGAAGGCAGGCCTCAGTCCCCGGCCAGCGCCCCAACCAGATCGTCGATCAGGCGCCGCAGCGCCGGCGTCCGATCCGCACCGGGCAGCCACAGCAGATGGATCGGTGAACTGCTCAATGGCCAGTCCTGCAACACTTCAACCAGGTGTCCTGCCGCCACCAGCGGATCGGCCATGTAGTCGCCCTGCATCGCGATGCCGACGCCGGCCAGTGCGGCATCGAGCACGGCCCGCGCGTCGTTGCTCGAGAGCACCGGATCGATCCGCACCGAACGCCGTCGGCGCTGCTGGCTGAACTGCCACAGCGTGCCCGTGCGCAACCCGCTGAAAGCGATGCAGCGGTGTTCCTTCAGGTCGGCCGGGTCGACCAGCGGCCGCGCCGCAGCCAGATAGTCCGGCGCGGCGCACAGATAGCGGCGCATCGTGCCGACCCGCCGCGCCACCAGTTGCGTGTCGGCGAGCCTGCCCACGCGCAACGCCAGGTCGATCTTCGCCTCGACCATGTCGACGTAGGCGTCGTCGTAGATCGCCTCAAGCCGGATCAGCGGATGCCGACGCATAAACGAGGCCAGTAACGGCGCGATGCGGTGGCGACCATAGGCCGCCGGCAGATGCACGCGCAAGCGACCGGCCGGCTCGCCGCGGTGCGGGCACAGGTCGGCCGCAAGATCGGCCGCGACCGCCTCCAGCCGTTGGCAATGTGCCAGCAACTGCTCGCCGCGCGCGGTCAGCGTCATCCGCCGGGTGGTGCGCAGGAACAGCTTGCCGCCCACGGCGTCTTCCAGCGCGGCGATGCGCCGGCTCAGCACCGAAGGCGTGCAACCGACCTCGCGGGCGGCCTGCGAGAAATTCAGCCGCCTGGCCGCCGCGGCGAAGCCGCGCAACTCGCGCAGGCGGGTCGGCGTGAGCTCGAATGATTGGTTCATTCAGTGAACAAAAGATATGCCATGACGATGGATTATCACTCGAACAAGGCAGGGCCACCATGACGGCGTTTCCATTCATTCCCGTCAAGGAGCACGTCATGCGCAGCATCCAGCTCACCGCGTTCGGCCTGGATCATCTCGATCCGGTCGACCTGCCCGCACCGCGTCCCGGCCCCCACGAAGTGCTGGTGCGGATGGAAGCGGCTTCGCTCAACTATCGCGACCACATGCTGGTGTCCGGCGATCTTTACCGCGGCGTGCCGTTGCCTATCGTGCCCGTGTCCGACGGCGCCGGCACCGTGCTGGAAGTCGGCGACGCGGTGACCCGGTTCAAGCCAGGCGATCACGTCACCACGTTCTACAAGTCGCGCTGGATCGCCGGCGCCATGCGGCCGGAATGGGAAGGCGCCGAGATCGGCGGCCCCGAGCCCGGCGTGATGCGCGAACTGGCCTGCTTCGACCAGTACTCGCTGGCCCGCGCGCCTGCGCATCTTTCCAGCCTGCAGGCCGCCACCTTGCCGATCGCCGCGCTCACCGCGTGGCAAGTGCTGGAGCAGGCCCACGTCACTACCGGCCAGACCGTCTTGTTGCTCGGCACCGGCGGTGTCTCCCTGTTTGCGTTGCAGTTCGCCAAACTGCGCGGTTCACGGGTGATCGTACTGTCGTCCAGCGACGAAAAGCTGGAACGCGCGAAGGTCCTGGGCGCCGACATCGGCATCAACTACGCCAGAAACCCGCAGTGGGGCGCACTTGTACGTGAGGTCAGCGGTGGCAGCGGTGTGGATGCGGTGATCGAGACGATCGGCGCGGCGACGCTGGCGCAATCGCTGGAGGCCGTGCGCATGCACGGCTTCATCGGGTTGCTCGGCTGGATCGGCGGGATGGACGCCACACTGCCCTTGTCCAGGGTGGTTCTGAAGCGCATCCGCCTGCAGGGCATTTCGGTAGCGTCGCTGGAAACGCACGAGCAGATGGTCGCTGCCATCGAGGCCACTGGCCTGGAACCGGTGATCGACCACGTCTACGGCTTCACCCAACTGCGCGAGGCCTTCGAGCATCTGGTCGCGGGCCGCCACTTCGGCAAACTCGTCATCGACTTCAACCGCTGAGAGCCCCCCGTGCGTGACTTCACTTCCTTGCCCCGCATCACGTGCGGGCTGTTGTTCGTGGCGCTGGTGGCCTTCGCCACGTTCGCTCGCTCAACCGACGCGCCAACCGGCATTCGCCTGTACTTGCTCGACTGCGGTCGCCTCGACATGCGTGACATGGGCATGTTCGACGACAGCGGCGCACTGGACGGCAAGCCGGGGACGATGTCGGTGCCATGTTTCCTGATTCGCCATCCAAGGGGCTATCTGCTGTGGGATACCGGCCTGGGTGATGCCCTTGCCGATCATCCCGGTGGCGTCGACTTCAGCCCGGCAATTCACGGCAGTATCCGGATCAGGCTGGTCGACCAGCTCAAGGCACTGGGCCTGAAGCCTTCCGATATCGACTACCTGGCATTCTCGCACTGGCACGTCGACCACACCGGCAATGCGAATCTGTTCGGCGACGCCACCTGGATCCTGCAGCGCCGGGAACTGGCCGCCGCGACCGGCCCCACGCCACCGCCGTTCGAACCGCTGGCCGCGATCGCCGCATACAGGCACGCAAAAATCCGCCTCGTCGATGGCGACACGGACGTCTTCGGCGACGGCAGCGTGGAACTGCTGTTGCTGCCCGGCCACACGCCCGGCCATCAGTCGCTGCAACTGCGTCTGCCCCACGCTGGCGTGGTACTGCTCAGTGGCGATCTCTACCACAGCCGTGAAGCCCGCCGGCTGCGGCGCGTGCCCAGGGTCAACGTCGACCGAGCCGCCACGCTGGTATCGATGCAGCGGTTCGAGGCGATCGCCGCACGGGCCCATGCGCGAGTGGTGATCCAGCACGACCCACGAGACATTGCCCTGCTGCCACCGTTCCCCGCGTACCTGCATTGAGGAGCGGGACGGTCAGCCCGGCCGCAGGCGCAGACGGATATCCGGACCCAGCACGCGCTGGTCGATCAGCTGCAGTTGCCAGCGGGTGGCCATGTCGGTCAGGTTGGGCAGGTGCAGCAGCGGGCGGGCGCTGTCGCCCAGCAACAGCGGCGCGACATACAGCAGCAGTTCGTCGACCAGGCCGGCGGCGAACAGCGCGCCGCACAGGGTCGGACCGGCTTCCACATGCAGCTCGTTGCAACCGCGACCGGCCAGCAGGGCCAGCACGGCGGCCAGGTCGAGCCCTTCTTGTCCCGTGGCGATCGCGATCCGTTCGACCCGACCGAAGCGATCGTCCGCGCAGGATGCACTCGGCTCGTGCAACAGCAGGGTCGGCACCGAGCCGTCCAGCACATGACTGCCCGCCGGCGTGCGCAGCTGGCGATCCAGCAGCACCCGCCATGGCGGGGTGAACGCCTCCTCGTCCGGCAGGCGCACGGTGAGCCGTGGATTGTCGGCCCGCACGGTGCCGCTGCCACTGAGGATCGCCGAGCTGCGCGCGCGCCAGCGCTGCACATCGGCCCGGGCGGCTTCACCGGTGATCCACTTCGATTCGCCATTGGCCAGCGCGGTGCGGCCGTCCAGGCTCATCGCCAGCTTGACCCTGACGAACGGGCGATGGCGTTCGAGGCGGCTGAAGAACCCCATGTTGAGTTCACGCGCGGCTTCGCTCATCAGGCCGGTGTCCACCTGGATACCGGCGGCCCGCAGCTTGTCGATGCCGCGGCCGTTGACCTGGGGGAACGGATCGTCACTGGCGATCACCACCCGCGCCACGCCGGCGGCGACCAGCGCATCGGCGCATGGCGGCGTGCGTCCGTGGTGGGCGCAGGGTTCCAGCGTCACGTAGGCGGTCGCGCCGCGCGCCCGTTCGCCGGCCTCGCGCAAGGCGAACACTTCCGCATGCGGTTCGCCGGCGCGCTGGTGAAAACCGCTACCGGCGACTGCCTCGCCCTGCGCGATCACGCAACCCACGCGCGGGTTCGGCTGGGTGGTGTAGAGCCCGCGCCCGGCCAGTTGCAGGGCCTGGGTCATGTGGGCGTGGTCGATCGCGCTGAACGTGGTCACGAATCGGGCGCCGGGGTGGTGTCGGGGAACGGCGCCCAGCAGTCCAGCACGCCATCCAGTTCCTCGGCCGGCAGGCGCTCGAGCACCGCCAGTCGGGCGCGCCCGGTCATCTCCGGCTCGGCATCGTGAGCATCCATCTGCGCGAAAAAGCGGTCGCGCGCCTCACGCGACGGCCATCGTGCTATGGCGACCCAGCGGCCCTGCGCGTCCTTGAACAGGCTCGATCCGCCCGAACCGGCCGCGAGTCCGAGCCGGGTGATGCGATGCCAGTTGGCGACGAAGTCCTGCTCCCGTTCGGGGTGGAGACGCCAGCGGTAGATCGCTACGAACATGCTTGTTCCTCCGACGCCGGGAGCGGCCGTTCAGCTCTTCTTGCCGCGCTTGCCGTCGCCTTCGCCGAGCAGCGAAAGCTGCAGGTTTTCCAGCCCCGGCAGGTCACGCTCCAGCTTCTCGATCTCCTCGCGGAACGCCTGCACGTCCTCGAACTTGCGGTAGACCGAGGCGAACCGCACGTAGGCGACCTGATCGAGGTTCTTCAGCTCCCGCATCACCAGTTCGCCAAGCTGGCGCGACGGCACTTCGCGCTCGCCGCTGCGACGCAGGTCGTTGATGATCGCGCGGACGGACGCGTCCACATCGTTGCTGGCTACCGGGCGCTTCTGCAGCGCGCGCTCGAAACTCACGCGCAACTTCCGCTCGTCGAACACCTCGCGCCGCTCACCGCTCTTCACGATCGTCGGCAACTTCAGCTCGGCGGTCTCGAACGTGTTGAAGCGCTCGCCGCATTGCGGACATTCACGCCGACGACGCACGGTGCTGCCGTCTTCGGCAAGCCGCGAGTCGATCACGCGGGTGTCTTCATGCTGGCAGAAGGGGCAATGCATGGGCTAGAAGTGAGTGTGGAGGAGTGAGAAAAGAGTGCTCTGGTTCTGGACCATTCTCATTTCTCGTTCCTCTTCACTCGTTCCCGGCTCAGCCGTAAACCGGGAACTTGCGGCACTGCGCCGTCACCGCGTCGCGAACGCGGGCGATCACCGCCTCGTCGTCCGGCGCGTCCAGCACGTCGCAGATCCAGCTCGTCAGTTCGACCACGTCCGCTTCGAGATAGCCGCGGGTGGTGACGGCCGGGGTACCGATGCGCAGGCCGGAGGTGACGAACGGCTTGCGCGGATCGTTCGGCACGGCGTTCTTGTTGACCGTGATGTGCGCCTTGCCCAGTGCCTCTTCAGCGGCCTTGCCGGTGACATCCTTGCCGATCATGTCGACCAGCATCAGGTGATTCTCGGTACCGCCGGAAACGATCTTGTAGCCGCGCGCAATGAAGGTCTTCGCCATCGCCCGGGCGTTCTTCACCACCTGCGCCTGGTAGGTCTTGAAGGCCGGCTCCAGCGCCTCCTTGAACGCCACCGCCTTGGCCGCGATCACGTGCATCAGCGGGCCACCCTGGATGCCCGGGAACACGATCGACTGCAGCTTCTTCTCGATCTCCTCGCCAGCGTCCTTCGCCACGATGATGCCGCCGCGCGGACCGCGCAGGGTCTTGTGGGTGGTCGAGGTGACCACATGCGCGTGGGGCAGCGGGCTGGGATAGACGCCCGCGGCGATCAGCCCGGCGACGTGCGCCATGTCGACGAAGAAGATCGCGCCGACCGAGTCGGCGATCTGGCGCATGCGCGCCCAGTCGACCACCTGCGAATAGGCGCTGAAGCCGCCGACCAGCATCTTCGGCCGGTGCTCGGTGGCCAGGCGCTGCACTTCGTCATAGTCGATGAGGCCGTTCTCGTCGACGCCGTACTGCACCGCGTTGAACAGCTTGCCGCTGATATTGACCTTGGCGCCGTGGGTGAGATGGCCGCCGTGGGCCAGGCTCATGCCCAGGATGGTGTCGCCCGGCTGCAGCAGCGCCAGGTACACCGCCTGGTTCGCCTGCGAGCCGGAATGCGGCTGCACGTTGGCGTAGGTGGCGCCGAACAGCTGCTTCAGGCGTTCGATCGCCAGCCGCTCGGCGATATCCACGTACTCGCAGCCACCGTAGTAGCGCTTGCCTGGGTAACCCTCGGCGTACTTGTTGGTGAGCTTGGAGCCCTGCGCTTCCATCACCCGCGGGCTGGCGTAGTTCTCCGAGGCGATCAGTTCGACGTGATCTTCCTGGCGCTGGCCTTCATCGGCGATGGCCTTGGCCAGTTCGTCGTCGTAACCGGCAATCGTGCAGTCCTTGGGGAACATTCTGGCCTCGTGGGGTGGCAAGCGGGAACAAGCGGGAAATTGTAGCGCCGCCGGGTGTTTGCAGCCAGCAACGGCCAGCATCGGGCTCACCGGGCCCGCATCGCCGGCCAGCGCGCCGCGCTTCGGGATTGCCCCGCAAACCGCTATAATGTGGGGTTTGACGATTTCCCAATTCCAGCGCTGGCCTCATCAAGGCAGCTTGGCGCACGCCTCCGGAGGCTCCATGAGCTCGCAATACATCTACACCATGAACGGAGTCAGCAAGATGGTCCCGCCGAAGCGGCAGATCATCAAGGACATCTCGCTCTCGTTCTTCCCCGGCGCCAAGATCGGCCTGCTCGGCGTCAACGGCGCGGGCAAGTCCACCGTGCTGAAGATCATGGCCGGCGTGGACACCGACTTCCAGGGCGAGGCACGGGCCCAGCCGGGCACCAAGATCGGCTACCTGGCGCAGGAGCCGCAGCTCGATCCGGAAAAGACCGTGCGCGAGGCGGTCGAGGAAGGCGTCGCCGAGATCCTCGATGCGCAGAAGCGGCTGGAGGAGGTCTACGCGGCCTACGCCGAGGAAGGCGCCGACTTCGACAAGCTGGCCAAGGAGCAGGAGTCGCTGGAAAACCTGCTGGCCGCGAACGACGCCCACGCGCTGGAGCGCCAGCTCGAAGTGGCCGCCGACGCGCTGCGCCTGCCGCCGTGGGACGCCCTGATCGGGCCACTGTCCGGTGGCGAGAAGCGCCGCGTGGCGCTGTGCCGCCTGCTGCTGTCCAAGCCGGACATGCTGCTGCTGGACGAGCCGACCAACCATCTGGACGCCGAGTCGGTGGACTGGCTGGAGCAGTTCCTGCACGACTATCCGGGCACCGTGGTGGCGGTCACCCATGATCGCTACTTCCTCGACAACGCGGCCGAATGGATCCTCGAACTCGATCGCGGCCGCGGCATTCCGTGGAAGGGCAACTACACCGAGTGGCTGGAGCAGAAAGGCGAGCGCATGGCGCGCGAAGAGGCGTCCGAAAAGGGTCGCCAGAAAGCGCTGGCACGCGAGCTGGAGTGGGTGCGTTCGGCCGCCAAGGGGCGTCAGTCCAAGGGCAAGGCGCGCATCAACCGCTTCGAGGAACTGAACTCGGTCGAGTACCAGAAGAGCAACGAGACCAACGAGCTGTACATCCCGCCGGGCGAGCGCCTGGGCCAGGAAGTGATCGAGTTCAAGAACGTCAGCAAGTCGTTCGGCGACCGCCTGCTGATCGACGACGTGTCGTTCAAGGTGCCGCCGGGCGCCATCGTCGGCGTGATCGGCCCCAACGGCGCCGGCAAATCCACCCTGATGAAACTGATCACCGGCGTGGAAAAGCCCGACGACGGCGAAGTGAAGCTCGGCCACACCGTGCAACTGGCTTATGTCGACCAGTCGCGCGACAACCTCGACCCGAAGAAGAACGTGTGGCAGGAAGTCTCCGGCGGTGCCGACATCATCACCATCGGCCGCTACGAGCTGCAGTCGCGCGCCTACATCGGCCGCTTCAATTTCAAGGGTACCGACCAGCAGAAACTGGTCGGCAGCCTGTCCGGCGGCGAGCGCGGCCGGCTGCACCTGGCCAAGACCCTGATGCAGGGCGGCAACGTGCTGCTGCTCGATGAGCCCTCGAACGATCTGGACGTGGGCACGTTGCGCGCACTGGAGGACGCGATGCTGGAATTCCCCGGCTGCGTGATGGTGATCTCGCATGACCGCTGGTTCCTCGATCGCGTCGCCACCCACATCATCGCGTTCGAGGGCGATTCGCACGTCGAGTTCTTCCCCGGCAACTACAACGAGTACGAAGCCGACAAGAAGCGTCGTCTCGGCGAGGAAGGCGCGCGGCCGCACCGGGTGAAGTACAAGAAGCTGGCCTGACGCCGGAAGTGAGTGGGCAGAAGTGAGAAACGAGTGAGTGCCACTACTCGTTTCTCGCTCCTCCTCGCTCGTTCCTCACACGGAGTTTCCGATGCACTTCATGCAATCGCTGCAACAGGCCTGGCAACGCCACGACTCGCTGGTCTGCGTCGGGCTCGATCCGGAGCCGTCGAAGTTTCCCGCGCATCTGGCCGATGATGCCGATGCGGTGTTCACCTTCTGCGCCGCCATCGTCGATGCCACCGCCGACCTGGTCTGCGCGTTCAAGCCGCAGATCGCCCACTTTGCCGCCCTGCGCGCCGAAGATGCGCTGGAACGGCTGATCGCACACATTCACGCGCGGCATCCCGGCGTGCCGGTGATCCTCGATGCCAAGCGCGGCGACATCGGCTCCACCGCGCAGCACTACGCCAGCGAGGCGTTCGATCGCTACCGTGCCGACGCAGTGACGCTGAACCCCTACCTGGGCCGCGATTCGGCGCAGCCCTTCCTGGACCGCGCCGACAAGGGCGTGATCCTGCTCTGCCGCACCTCCAACCCCGGCGGCGCCGACTTCCAGGCTCTCGACTGCGGCGGCATGCCGCTGTACCTGCGCGTGGCCGAAACCATCGCCCGCGACTGGAATACGCACGGCAACTGCGCCCTGGTCACTGGCGCCACCTGGCCGGAGGAATTGGGCAAGGTGCGCGGCATCGTCGGCGACATGCCGCTGCTGGTGCCCGGCATCGGCGCACAGGGCGGCGACGTGGAAGCCGTGGTTCAACATGGACGCACGACGGATGGCACGGGGCTGATGATCAGCTCCTCGCGGGCGATCCTGTATGCCGGCGATGGCAGCGACTTCGCCACCGCCGCGCGCAGCGCAGCCAGCACCTTGCGTGACACGGTCAACCGGTATCGGTACAGCTGATCCGCCCGGTTTCAGCCGGGCGTCGTCACGCTATCAGCCCGCGGCCATCTTCGATGCCTGCAGCATCTTGGCCTTCAGATCCAGTGCATCGGCCGCGTCCAGCAGGGCGCGGGCGAAGCTGCGCACTTCGGCGGGACGCAGGGCATACCAATTGCCGGTCTTGCTGGTTTCGGGCACATTCCGCCCCGTGCGCGACACGCAATGTGGCCTGAAAATCACCATCCCGGTAAGCGACTCCGAACTGATGTCAGCGGACACAATCTGCATGTGCGTTTCGTCTTCTTTCTTCACCGAACATCTCCCGGGCGGATATCCGCCCTCGTGCAGCTTACGCCAACCGGAGTTCAACGGGTGTTGCGCGCCTCTTCCGAATGCGACGGCATGAGGCCGGGCGTTGCCTCGGGCCAGGGAAGTCGCGCCGCTGGTCGTCGCACCTGCCGCTGCGAACGAATCAGTCGAGCACCTCGACTCCGCGCCAGAACGCCACGTGGCCCCTGATCTGCGCCGCAGCGTCTTTCGGTTCCGGGTAATACCACGCCGCATTGGCGTTCACCTCGTCGCCGACCACCACGTCGTAGTAGCTGGCCGTGCCTTTCCACGGGCAGAGGCTGTGGTGATCGCTGACGCGAAAATACTCGTGCCGGAGCGATTCGGCGGGAAAGTAGTGATTGCCTTCGACCACGACGGTGTCGTCGCTCTCCGCAATCACGGTGTTTTTCCAGATCGCGCGCATCAGTCGTCTCCCAGCTCCTGTCCCGGAAACAACACGTCGGTGTAACCGAACTTGCTGAAATCGGTGATTCGCGAGGGATACAGGCGGCCGATCAGGTGATCGCACTCGTGCTGCACCACGCGGGCATGAAACCCCTCGGCCGTCCGCTCGATGCGCTTTCCTGCCGGGTCGATGCCTTCATAGCGGATCAGGCTGTAACGGCTTACCGCACCGCGCAGGCCGGGCACCGAAAGGCAACCTTCCCAGCCCTCCTCCATGTCCTGCGACAACGGGGTGATCACCGGATTGAGCAGGATCGTGCGCGGCACCTCGGGAGCGTCCGGGTAACGCTCCGAATGCTCGAAGCCGAAGATCACCAGCTGCAGGTCGACGCCGATCTGCGGCGCGGCGAGGCCGACGCCCTCGGCCGCGTGCATGGTGTCGAACATGTCGGCGATCAGCGCATCCAGCTCGGCGCTGCCCAGCATCGCCGGGGGTACCAGGGGCGCAATGCGCAGCAGGCGCGGATCGCCCATCTTCAGAATGTCACGAATCATGCGGGCCTCGCCTCGGGAGATGTCCACTCCCTTCCGTATGGCCTTTATCGCGGGACACAAGCCCCGCCCGCGATTCAGTGGCCGCCGAACACCCGTTTCAGCAGCTCGGTGCTGCGTGCGCCGGGATTGTGGCGAATCGACTGTTCCTGCTCGCCGATCGTGGTGAACAGGCCGTCCAATGTCTTCGCCGTCACGTAATCGTCCAGATCCAGCGCGCTGCCGCCCTTGTTCGACTTGCCGCCGCCCAGCGCGCCCAGCGCACCGAGCGCACTGCCCAGCGAACCACCGCTGCTGCCCGAGGTGAACGACTTGTACTTCTGGGTGACCCCGACGCTGTCGGTGGCCCTGGCCACGATCGGACGAATGCGTGCGGTCAGGGCGTCGCCGGCCACGCGACGAAAATAGTCGGTAGCCGCGCGATCGCCGCCGGTGAGGATGCCGCGCGCATCGCTCAACGTCATCTTGCGGATCGCATCGCCGAAGATCTGCGCCACCTGCGGCACGGCCTTTTCGGCGGCGCGGTTCATGCTCAGCTCGAACGCATCCACCTTCGCCCCCTGCCCCAGCTGGCGCGCCAGCTTGCCGGCCTGCTCGAGCTTGCCCGGCAGCGGGATGCGCACCTTGCTGTTGTTCCAGAACCCACCGTCGCGGCCGAGGCTGTTGATCGCGTTGGTGGTGCCCCTGGCCAGCGCCTCTTTCAGGCCGGCGGCGATGTCGCTGGTCGGCAGGTTGCTGCCGAGCGCTGCTGAACTGGGCGAGTGCGTCGACTGCTTGACCTTGTCGAGCAGGTTTTTGAACTGGCTGGAACCGGTGGCGGCCACCGGCAGCACCGCTGCGGCGAGGGCCAGGCCAAGCAAGCCGTGGCGAACCGGAATGCGCATGAAGAATTCCCTGGCTTCGACTGGGCGGCCAGTGTACCTCCGCGGGAAACCCGCAGCATGACCGACGTGTCTGGCCATACGACCAATGGCTAATGCCGGCCGGTCGGCTGGGGGATTGACCCTCGCGCCGGACGGGGAGCATCTTGGAGGCATTGCCGAGGAGAAGCCCGCCATGCAAGCAGCCATTCCCCAGCCGAGCCCAGCCAGCAAGATCCTGTGGGTCGCGATCGCCATCGTCGGCGCGTTCTGCCTGGGCGTCGTCGCCCTGCGCCGCGGCGAACCGATCAATGCGATCTGGCTGGTCGCCGCCGCGATCTCGGTGTTCGTGATCGGCTACCGCTTCTACGGCAAGTTCATCGAATACTCGGTGCTGCAACTGGATCCCACCCGGGCGACGCCCGCGGTATTGCGCAACGATGGCCTCGACTACGTGCCGACCGACAAGTGGGTGGTCTTCGGTCACCACTTCGCCGCGATCGCCGGCGCCGGACCGCTGGTCGGCCCGGTGCTGGCCGCCCAGATGGGCTATCTTCCCGGCACGCTGTGGATCCTGTTCGGCGTGGTGTTCGCCGGCGCGGTGCAGGATTTCATGATCCTTGGACTGTCGCTGCGCCGGGACGGTCGCTCGCTCGGCCACATGCTGCGCGAGGAACTGGGGCCGCTGCCCGGCATCGTGGCGATGATCGGCGTGCTGGTGCTGATGATGATCGTGCTGGCGGTGCTGGCGCTGGTGGTGGTCAAGGCGCTCACGCACAGCCCCTGGGGCACCTTCACCGTCGCCTGCACGATCCCGATCGCGTTGCTGATGGGTACCTACCTGCGCTGGTTCCGGCCGGGCCGCATCCTCGAGGTGTCGCTGATCGGCCTGGTGCTGCTGCTGGCCTCGATCTGGTTCGGCAAGTACGTGGCCGATTCGGCCACGCTGGGACCGATGTTCGACTTCGACGCCAGGGCACTGGCCTGGCTGCTGATCGCCTACGGCTCCTGCGCCTCGATCCTGCCGGTGTGGCTGCTGCTGGCGCCGCGCGACTACCTCTCCACCTTCCTCAAGATCGGCACCATCGCGCTGCTGGCGCTGGCGATCTTCCTGGCCGCGCCGACCCTGCAGATGCCGGCGGTGACCAAGTTCATCGATGGCACCGGCCCGGTGTTCGCCGGCAACCTGTTCCCGTTCCTGTTCATCACCATCGCCTGCGGTGCCGTCTCCGGCTGGCATTCGATCATCGCTTCCGGCACCACGCCCAAGCTGCTGGCCAATGAAGGCCAGGCACGCATGGTCGGCTACGGCGGCATGCTGATGGAGGCGTTCGTCGCGATCATGGCGCTGGTCGCGGCCACCTCGCTGCATCCGGGCGTGTACTTCGCGATGAACTCGCCCAGCGCACTGATCGGCACCACCGTGCAGCAGGCCGCCACCACGATCAGCCAGTGGGGTTTCGTGCTGACCCCGGACGAGCTCATCCAGACAGCGAAGAACATCGGCGAATCCAGCATCCTCAGCCGCGCCGGTGGCGCACCGACGCTGGCCGTCGGCATGGCCCAGCTGCTGCACAACATCATCCCCGGCGGCGGCATGATGGCGTTCTGGTATCACTACGCGATCCTGTTCGAAGCGCTGTTCATCCTCACCACGGTCGATGCCGGCACCCGCGTCGGCCGCTTCATGATCCAGGAGATCGCCGGGCTGGTTTACAAGCCGCTGAAGGAGACCGCCTCGTGGACCGGCAACCTGCTCGCCACCGCGATCTGCGTGGCACTGTGGGGCTACTTCCTGTACCAGGGCGCGGTCGATCCGCTGGGCGGCATCAACACGCTGTGGCCGCTGTTCGGCATCGCCAACCAGATGCTCGCGGCGATCGCACTGATGCTGGCCACCGTGGTGGTGGTGAAGCTCAAGCGCGAGCGCTTCGTGCTGGTGCCGGGCATCCCGGCGTTGTGGCTGATCGTCTGCACCCTCACCGCCGGCTACGAAAAACTCGTCGGCACCATCAGCTTCACCGCTGCCGCCAACAAGTACAACGCCGCGATGCAGCAAGGCCAGTTGCTGGCGCCCGCCAAGAGCGTGGCCGAGATGCAGCGCATCGTCACCAACAACTACGTCGACATGGCGCTCACCGGCCTGTTCATGGCGCTGATCGTGACCATGGTCATCTTCTCCCTGCGTGCGCTGCTCCGCGCATGGCGCACCAACCACCCGACCGCGCATGAAGAACCGTATGTGGCACTGAGCAGTGTCGCCAGCTGAGGATGTCGCTCATGAACATGTCGACCCACGGCCATCACATGCTCCGCACCGTCTGGGCGCGGGCGGTACAGACCGCCCGCCTCTGCTGCGGCTTGCCCGACTACGACGCCTACGTGAAACACCTGCGCGAACACCACCCCGAACGCAGGGTACCCAGCTACGAGGAGTTCTTCCGCGAGCGGCAGGAAGCCCGCTACAAGGGTGGCGGTGGGCGCTGTTGTTGATCGCGACCCCGTGCCGCCTTCGACCCGAAGCGGTTGCTGCCGTATCTGAACCTGCCCCGTTCTTGCGGGTCGGGTTCATGCGTTGAATGCTCGCACCATGGCCACCTTCCCGGCCCGATGATTGCCGCGCAGGTTGCGACGGGCAGAAGTCGACCTGAAGCGGGCATAATCAATGACCCGAAGAAATGTCAGAAACTACTCTCATGTCAGATCTACCGCCCGACGACCTTCCTCGATATCGC
The DNA here is from genome assembly GCF_042657065.1 of Rhodanobacter ginsengisoli. Taxonomy (NCBI): domain Bacteria; kingdom Pseudomonadati; phylum Pseudomonadota; class Gammaproteobacteria; order Lysobacterales; family Rhodanobacteraceae; genus Rhodanobacter; species Rhodanobacter ginsengisoli. The sequence goes on along the minus strand of NZ_JBHSNF010000003.1, from coordinate 478,982 downwards.
CTGCTTACAGGCAGAGACGACGCTGCATTTTGCCGTCGCGTCTCGGAGGCGCTGGATCTTGGCTATGAGCTGTACGGCTCTCCTGCGGCGATATTCAACGGTGACCATGTCGTCGTAGCCCAGGCGATACTTTGGCCGACAAAAGGCTAGCGCCGGAAGAGAGTGCAGCAGCCGCTTCAGGATGTCAGTTTCCGCCGCCGAACTGAGACATTCACGACTTTGAAAAGTCCCGCTAAAAGCGGGATTTTTTGCTCTCGACTCTCCGGCGCGCACCACCGCGCAACGGTGGCATAGCAACAGACGTTCAAGACAGTTGCTGGGTACTTCTCTTTTACTGCGGGCATCCTGCCCTCCGCCCTTCGGGTCAGCTTCGCTGTTCATGCGCGCTCCTGCGTGCACGTGGACAAGCAAAAGAGAAGTACCTCGCCCTCCGCAGGAGGGTGAAAGCTCTCTGTTTTCCACATCAAGAGCACCGGGCACAAGGTGCGCTCCTACACGGGCGCCAGAGCGAGAGCATCGCGACTGAAGTCGCTCCCACAGGTTGTCGGTAATCCGGCGCGCGCAGCCATGCCATCACACACAGGCCATCCCGCCCCCGATCGGCGACAATACCCCCTGCCCATGCAGTCGCCGCCCATGCCCCTCCCCGAATCCACCGACGCCCCAGCGGCTACCGCACCCGGCCAGCACCACGCCGGCCTGCGCGTCATCGCCGTTTACGAACTCATCAAGACCGGGTGCCTGCTGCTGGTGGCGATGGCCGCCTTCCATCTGGACACCCAACAGAACTTCGAGGCACTGGTGCGCTGGCTGGAACACCTTTCCCTGGCCGACAGCAACGGCCTGCGCTGGAAACTGGTCGAACTGCTGCAGGACTTCGGCCCGAGCCAGTTCGTGGCGATCGGTGCGGTCGCCCTCGGCTACGCGGTGCTGTTCGGCATCGAGGGCGTCGGGCTGTGGCTGGGCAAGTACTGGGCGGAGTGGTTCACGGTGATCGCCACCGGCTCGCTGATTCCACTGGAACTGTACGAAACGCTGTACCACTTCGGCTGGCTCAAGCTGGCCACCCTGGTCGGCAATGTGGCGATCATCGTGTACCTCGTGCGCATCGCGCTGCAGCCACGCAGCCCGCACTGAACGGAGCGGCCGGCCTCAGTCGGACGGCAGCGGCGTGCCGGGCTGCCAGCCCTGCGCCTGCAAGGCATCGAGCAGCGCACTGACCTGCTGGCGCGCCGTCACGCCGTGGGTCGGCAGCACCAGCACATCACCGGCCCGTGCCCATACCAGCAGGCTGCGCGCGGCAGTCGTCTCATCCAGGCATTCCACGATCGCATCGCCCGGCATGCCGGCGCCCTGCAGGCACTCCCGCAGGATGCCGGCCACTTCGCCCGCCTCGCGACCGCGCAGGAAGCCCTCGATATCCTTCAACATCACCCGGGCCGGCCGGAAGCGCGCGGCGGTCGCGGCCAGTTCGCGGATCGCCGGCGCCTCACGATTGCCGGCCTGGCCCAGCAACAAACCCAGCCGCCCGCCCGCGCCCTGCCCGGTGGCGACCTGCAGCAGCCCACGCAAGCCCTCGGGGTTGTGCGCGTAGTCGACGAAGACCTGCAGCGAACCGAGCTGCCAGTGCTGCAGCCGCCCGGGATTGTCGGCATGGGTTTGGCCGAAGCGCGCCAGCGTCGCCGCGATGGTCTGCGCCGCGATGCCGAGCGCGGCGGCGGCCAGCGATGCCGCGGCGAGGTTGGCGATGTTGTAGCGGGCGCTGCCGCCGAAACTGAGCGGCATCGCGGCCACCGCGCCAAGATCATGCCCGTGTCCGCGGATGAACAGGCGCAGGCGACCATCGTGAACCGCACAGGTGGCGCCGCCATCGATACGCGCGGCCTGCAGGCGTGGATGTTCGTCGTCGAGCGCGAACCAGCCGATCGGGCAGGACAGTCCGCCAGCCTGCGCGGCCAGCAGCGCATCGTCGGCATTGAGCACCAGCAGGCCGGACGCGTCGAGCACCTTCGCCACGGTGAGCTTGACCGCCGCCAGACCGGCGAGATCGTGGATGCCGTACTCGCCGAAATGATCGTCGCTGACATTGGTGACCACCGCCACCTGCGCCCGCTGCACCGCCAGCCCGCGCCGCAGCAGGCCACCGCGCGCCGTTTCCAGGATCGCTGCCTGCACGCCCGCCGTACGGAGTACCGCGCGTGCGCCGGCCGGCCCGGAAAAATCGCCGCCCTCGATGGCGCGACCGTCGATGAACACGCCATCGGTGCAGCTGTGTCCCGCGTGCCAGCCATGCGCCTGCGCCATCGCGGCCAGCAGTCGCACGGTGGTGGTCTTGCCGTTGGAACCCGTCACCAGCGCCACCGGTACCGTATGCAGGGCCGGCCAGTCCAGCGTCTCCGGCGCGGGCAACTGCGCGAGCGGCCAGCAGGCGGCACCGTCACCGGCGCCGATCGAAAGCAGCTCGTCGTCGATCAGCACGGGCAGGCCGCGCCGTTCCGCCGCGCCCACCAGCGGCAGCAACGCCGGCCGGCGCTCCGCCGCGGCGAACGCGCGCAGGGTATGCATCGCGGCCGCCTCGTCCCACAGCGCCGGATGGCCCGGCGCATGCCAGCGAGCGGCCAGCGCCCCGTGCCGCGCCTCGTACGCGCAGCCCCACGCCCATTCGTTGACTTCGGTGGCGCTGAACAGCTGATCCAGCGGCGCCACGAAAGCCAGCGAGGCACCACTGGCATGTCGCCGCACCACGCGGGCCTGCGATGGCCAGCCCAGCGCATCGCAAGCTCGCTGCACCGCCTCGTCCCAGGCCTGCAGCGCAGCCTCGTCCGGCAGCGCGCCTTGCGTCTCCAGCACCGCACCGACGCCGTCGAAATACAGGTTGCCGCCGGTCAGCCGGCGCGAATCCCCGAACGGCATGAAATCCGGCATCGCGCTCAATCGTCGCTCTCGCGCGAGAAGCGCACGCCGCGCTCATCGCGCACCAGCTCGCCCAGCTCGGCGAAGCTGGCCTCGTCGAACGTCGGCTCCGCCACCGGCACGTGCACGGCGACCGCACCGCCTTCGGCTTGCGCCGCCGGCGTACCGTCGGGGCGGAACTTGATGATCTGCTTCCACGAGCGCACCAGCGCATCGGCGAACACCAGCAACAGGTCGCCGCTGCGGCCCATCCGCAGTGCGGCGTCGACCGCCAGCTGTTCATCGGGAATGATCGAGATCGCCTCGTCCGGCACGCCGGCCGCGCGCAGCGCGCGCGCCAGGATGCCCGGCACCTCGTCGCCATCGCGCCCGCGCAGCGCGTCGTCGCGGCGGCAGATGTAATGATCGAAGCGACCGGCCGCTGCCCCGGCGATCGCGACCAGATCCTCGTCGCGACGATCGCCCGGACCGGCCAGCACCACGATGCGCCGGCCGGTCACGTCCAGGCGTCCGGCCAGGTCGGCCATCACCGCCACCGCATGCGCGTTGTGGCCGTAGTCGAACAGCACCTTGAACGGATGCTCGCTGAACACGTTCATGCGTCCCGGCGCCTGGAAGAACGTGGTGTCGAACGTGCGCAGGCCCTGGCGGATCGCGTCCAGCTTGATGCCCAGCGAGAACGCCATCGCCGCGGCGACCATCGCGTTCTGCACGTTGTGCAGCGCGCGCCCCTCCAGCGTGGCCGGAATCAGGTGCGTCCACAGCAGCGGAATGTGGCTGCCCTTGTCGTACAGCGTGATCATCGAACCGTTGACGCCCGCCTCCAGCGCGCAGGCACGGCCACCGGCGCGCACATGCTCGCGCACCAGCGCATGCGAGGGGTTCATGGTGACGTAGCAGATCACCTTGGCGTCGGTGTAGCCGGACATCTTCAGCACGTTCGGGTCGTCGGCATTGAGCACCGCGCAGTCCGTCGCGACCTCGACCACGATGCGCTTGACCTCGGCCAGCTGCTCCAGCGTGTCGATGCCCTTCAGGCCCAGGTGATCGGATTGCACGTTGAGCACCGCGCCCACGTTCACCGACGGCACGCCCATGCCGGCGCGCAGCAGCCCGCCCCGTGCGGTCTCCAGTATCGCGATGTCGATGTGCGGATCGGCCAGCACCATCCGTGCCGACACCGGCCCGGTCATGTCGCCCTCGACCGTGCGCTGGCCGTCGATGTAGACGCCGTCGGTGGTGGTGAGGCCGGGCGTATAGCCGGCCATCTTGGTGATGTGCGCCAGCATGCGCGCAGTGGTGGTCTTGCCGTTGGTGCCGGTCAACGCGGCGATCGGCACGTGCGAAGGCGTGCCCGGCGGAAACAGCATGTCGATCACCGGGCCGGCGGCATCGCGGGGCGTGCCCTCGCTGGGACTGACATGCATGCGGAAGCCGGGCGCGGCGTTGACCTCGCAGATGCCGCCGCCAATCGTCTTGTAGCTCTCGGCGATATTGGTGGTGAGGAAGTCGACCCCGCCCACGTCCAGCCCGATCGCACGGATCGCGCGCACCGCCATGTCGCGGTTGTCCGGATGGATGATGTCGGTGACGTCGGTCGCGGTGCCGCCGGTGGACAGGTTCGCGGTCGAGCGCAGGTACACCGTCTCGCCGGGCAGCGGGATCGATTCGGCGTGGTAGCCGACGCGTTCCATCATCATCTGCGCCTGTGCATCCAGCTCGAGCCGGGTCAGCACTTTCTCGTGACCGACGCCACGACGCGGATCCTGGTTCACGATCTCGACCAGCTGCGCGATCGTGCGCTCGCCGTCGCCGACCACATGGCCCGGCGTACGCCGGGTCGCGGCGACCAGCTCGTTGTTGACCACCAGCAGGCGATGGTCGTCGCCGCTGAGGAAATTCTCCACGATCACCGAACGCGAATGCTCGCGCGCCGCGTTGAAGCCGGCAATGATCTCCTCCTCGCTCATCAGGTGGATCGAGATGCCGCGACCGTGATTGCCGTTGAACGGCTTGGTCACCACCGGCACGCCGAGCCGGCGCGCCGCGCGCAGCGCACCTTCCTCGTTCTGCACCAGCTCCTGCTTCGGTACCGGCAGGCCGAGCGAGGCGAGGATCTTGTTGGTCTCCTCCTTGTCGCTGGCCAGCTCCACCGCGATATGCGGTGTCTTGCCGGTGATGGTGGCCTGGATGCGTTGCTGGTACTTGCCATGACCCAGCTGCACCAGCGACTGCTGGTTCAGGCGCAGCCACGGAATCCCGCGCTGTTCGGCCGCGCGCACCAGCGAGGCGGTCGACGGTCCCAGCGCCCGGCGCTGCGCGTAGCGGATGAACTCGTCGCGTGCAGCCGACCATTCCCAGTCTTCCGGCACGCTGCCGCGGGGCTGCAGTTCGGCCGGCAACAACGAGGACAGCAGTCGCAGGGCCAGCTCGCCGGCGGCGATGCCCTCCTCCTTCTGCACATACTCGTAGACCACCGAATACACGCCCGGCTTGTCCGCACTGCGGGTCTTGCCGAAAGTGACATCCTCGCCCGCCACGTTCTGCAACTCGATCGCCACATGCTCCAGCACGTGGCCCAGCCAGGTGCCCTCGCCTTCGCGCATGCGCCGGATGAAGCCGCCCGGCTCGCGGTAGGAGCAACCGTGCTCGGCCAGGCCCGGCAGCGCGGCGATCAGGCCGTCGACGAAGCCGGCGCCCAGCTTGCCGGTGGGCCACTGCTCCAGCTCGCCCAGGTCCAGCTCCAGCCGGATCACCGGGAAGTGCGCATACAGCGACGGGCCGACGAAAACGGAACGTTCAAGAATGCGCATGAGGATTTCCCTGGATCGGTGATGCGTGGCGGAAGACTTGCGTCAGGAGGTCTGCTTGGCCGTGGCCAGGCTGCCCGCAGAGGCGTGACGTGTCTGCAGGTTGAAGGTCGCACCGGCAATCAGTACATGGATGGTCATGCCGAGCATGCACACCGTGCCGTCTTCGCCGGCATCGGCCATCGACGAGAACTGCAGGTTGCCCGCGTCCAGCACGGTGACCGCGCCGCTGCCGACGACCTCGAGCGTGTTGTCCGGTCGGATGAAGGCCGCGGTGTCTTCGTCCAGGCCGATGCCGACTGCGTACGGGTTGTAGGCGAGCGCGGCCATCAGCCGGCCGAGTCGGTCGCGCTGGCTGAAATGCTGGTCGATGATGAAGCGGTTGGTCAGGCCCAGGCCCGGCGCCAGCCGCACGCTGCCGGCGGTCGGCGACAGGCCTTCCTTGCCGAACGCGATCATGTGCTCGCTGAGGATGCTGGCACCGGCGCTGGTGCCGCCGACATGCACGCCGCGGGCGTTCAGCGCACGGATCCGCTGCGCCACCGGTGTACCGCCGAGCATGGTCGACAGGCGCAGCTGGTTGCCGCCGGTGAAGAAGATGCCGCTGGCGCGATCGAGCCGTTCGAGGCGGCTTTTTTCCTCGGTATCGCGGCGCATGTCGAAATCGAGCACATCGACTTCGCCGACACCGAGCCCGCGGAACAGGGTTTCGTAGCGTGGCCCGGTATCGGCCATCTGACTGGCGGTGGGAATCACCACGATGTTCGCGCTGCTGCCACCGCACAGTTGCACGAAGCGCTCGAGAATGTGTGGATCGTTCTCTTTTTCCTCAGCTCCGCCGATCGGCACGATCCATCCGCGCTGCTCTCCTTCCACCACCCTGCTGGGACTCATCCGGTTCTCATCTTTCTTCGGTTTCATGGGGTTCTCTGCGTCCGGCGGATCATCGCTGGCAAGCGATCCATCCTGACTCATCGAACATCTACGGCGCGTGCTCGAACGTGCCGCGATGTTCGACCCTGCCGGCGCGGACGTGCACCACGCCACCCGCCATTACATCATGCGCCGCGCCGTCCGCGTCGAGCGCGAGCAGATCCGCGTCGGCGCCGACCCGGATCCGGCCCTTGGCCGCCAGCCGCAACAGGCGTGCCGGGTTGCTGGTGAAGGCGGGCAGCGCCCGTTCCAGCGGCACGCCGCGGCGAAGCACGTCATTCAGGGTTTCCAGCAGGGCGCCGGACTCGCCCACGCCCATCCGGCACACATGACCCTCGGCATCGAAGACCGGCAGGCAGCCGCCGGCATCCGAACTGATCGTGAGGCGCCCGGCCGGTGCGCCGCTGTCCAGGTAGCGCAGCAGCGCGTCGGCGGCGCTCCAGGCGTCCTCGCCGTCCTCGACCGGAAACGCGGTCAGGTCGATCGTGCAGCCCTGCGCGGCCAGCGCCAGCGCCTCGTCGAACAGCGCCTTGCGCCGGTTCACGTGGGTCGGATGGAATACCCGCGGCGGCAGCTCACTCTGCGCCAGCGCCTGGCGCACCAGTTCCAGCCCGCGCGAGCCATCGCCCAGATGCAGATGCAGCAGGCCGGCCTTGCCGGTCATCAACCCGGCGACGTGCGCGTCCGCCGCCAGCCGCAGCAGCTCGTCCAGGGTCGGCTGGCTGGAGCGGTGATCGCTGATCGCCACCTCGCCGATGCCGATCAGCGCCTCGATGAACACCAGATCGCCACGCACCGTGCCGGTCAGCGTGCGTGGCGGCACGTGATAACCACCGGTGAAGGCCAGCGCACTCAGCCCCTCCTCGCGCAGCGCGTACACCGTGGCCAGCAGATCCTGCGGCCCCCGCGCCACGTCGTCCGTACCGAGCAGGCCCACCACCGTGGTGATGCCGGCACGGGTGAAGCGCGACACCCCCTGCGGCGGCACCCGCGTGCGGAAGCCCGCCTCGCCGCCGCCGCCGGTGACGTGCACGTGGGCATCGATGAAGCCCGGCAGCAGCCGACGCCCTTCCAGATCGATCGTCTGCACCGACAACGCGGCGGGCAGATCGGCCAGTTCCGCACCCATCCACAGAATGCGCCCGCCGCCCAGCAGCAGGTGTTGGAGACCGAGCGGCTCGGGCGCGTAGACCAGCGCATTGCGCAACAGCAGCATATTCATCGACGAAGCGTGACCACGCCACGGGTTGGCGTCAAGCGCGTCGCGCACGGTGAGGGCTGGGCCGTGTTTGCCCGCAAACTCAGGTTGATTGGGGCCAGCCTGCGGTAGTCGCCATCCTCCGGCGTGGTGATTGAATCAAGGATTGACGCAAACTCACAGGCGTCACTGGAAAAATTCCCGGTCCTTCGACGCGGTGATCGACCAGATCCGACCGCCCCCTCACACCTCGTGATGCACCGCCTCCGCCGGCAGCGTCACCGCCCCCCCCTTTGGCGGCAGCAACTCCACCAGATACATCGCGGCCAGGATCAGCCCGCCGCCCAGCAGCATGCGCCAGCTCAGCACGTCGCTGCCCAGCGCCACGGCGAAGGCCGCGGCGAACACCGGCTCGGTGGTCATCACGATCGCGGTGCGGGTCGCCGGCAGGTGCGACTGCGCCCAGGTCTGCACCAGCATCGCGCCGGCACCGGCAATCAATGCCATGTACAGCACCGCGAACCAGGCACTGCGGTCCGGTGGCAGCTGCGGGCCATGCGGCAGCGTGGCGAGCAGGCAGACCACGGCGATCGCCACCATCTGCACCGCCGACATGCCGAAGGCCTCGCCCTGCCGCGACCACTGGCCGAGACCGACGATGTGCAGCGCATACAGCGCGGCCGAGGCCAGCGTGAGCCACACGCCGGGGTCGACCGACACGCCGTTGAGCGACAGCAACGCCAGCCCGGCGGTGGACAGCAGAACGGCCAGCCACACCACCGCGGCCATGCGCTGGCGCAACAGCAGCAGCGCCAGGATCGGGGTGAACACCACATACATGCCGGTGACGAAACCGCTGACGCTGGGCGCGATCAGCGCCAGCCCCCAGGTCTGCAGCAACTGGCCGGCACCATAGACCACCCCGAGCAGCAGGCCGTGCAGCAGCTGCTGCCGACCCATCCGGAAAACCGGCCGGGCGAACAGCACCAGCATCGTCAACGCGGCGATCGCGAAGCGCACGGCCAGGAAGTCCGCCACCGGCATGCGCCCGATCACGTCCTTGATCAGCACGAAGGTCGACCCCCACACCGCCGTCAATGCCAGCAGGCCGAGGGTCGCCAGCGCAGTAGTGCGTCGGGATGTGCTCATCGGCGCAACAGCCGCCGCCACAACAGGATGGGAATCTGCAACAGGAAATGCGTCCAGATGCCCAGCCAGACCAGCGCGGACAGCAGCGGACTGGCGGCGGCCGGATCATGGTTGCGAAACCAGCGCCACATGCCGCGATGCTTGTGCCGGCTGACGAACACCGGTCGATGCCGGCTGGAACTGCCCTTGCCGTGGTGCACGCGGACATCGCCTGCCAGCAGCACCTGGTAGCCGATGTCGCGCACGCGCCGGCACATGTCCAGATCCTCGCAATGCAGGAAGTAATCCTCGTCGAAGCCGCCGAGGCGCTGGAACATCGAGCGCGGCAGCAGCATCAGTGCGCCCGACACGGCCTCGACCTCGATCACCTCGGAAGGAATGTCGTGTTCCACGTTGACCCTCTCGCCGCTTCCCCCGAACAGGCTGCTGAGCGAGCGACGCAGCAGCGGGTCGCGTCGCCAGGAGGCCGGGTCGGGGCGGCCGTCGGCGTCGCAGACCACCGCACCGATCAAGCCTGCCTTCGGCCGTTCGGCGAGCAGGGCCAGCAGCCGGCGCAGTTCGTCGTCACCCAGCAGGCAGTCCGGGTTGAGTACCAGCAGGTCGTGGCCGTGCGCCTGTTTGGTGGCCAGATTCACCGCCGCGCCAAACCCCAGGTTGCGGTGGCTGTAAATCACCTTGAGCCGGGTATCGTGCTCATGCGCCCGCTCGATGGCGGCAGGCATCCCGTCGTTCGAGGCGTTGTCGAACAGGATCAGCTCCAGCGGCAGACTGCTGGTCAGTACCTCGTGCACGCAATCGCGCAGCGCGGGGCCACTGTCGGCGGACACCACGATCACACTGAGCGCCAGCGGAAACGGGGAGCGATGTGAGGGGGAAGTATCCACCGCGCAAGTATGCTCGGTGACATGCGCGGGGAAAACCGCCCGGCGCAAAATAGTCCATGAAAGATTCGTGTCGCGGCCCCGACGCGAAGCCGCGATCAGTCGTCATCCCGGCCCAGCACCGCCGGCAACGCCAGCGGCATGTCGCCGTTGCGCCGGATCAACCAGGGCTGCTCGCGATACCAGCCGCACAGCTGCCATCCGCGCAGCCGATGTTGACGATCGTGCTGACGATCCCACAGCGTCAGCACACTGTCGTCGGCCATGCGCGCGGCAAACCAGCGCCCGCCCGGACTGAAGCCGACCTGGGCAAATCCTGGCGGCGTGCCGACGCCGTCGACCCGATGGCCATCGGCGAAGTGACAGCCATCCTCCCGACAGGTCACGTGTCCACCATGCGGATCGGCTATGTCTTCGCTGGCCGACTGCCATCCCGGCGGCTGCAGTTCGATGATTTCCGCAGTCGGTCCGGTCGGCGCCAACGCCAGCTCGGGCCATTCGGCCGATGCCGCCGCCGGTGTGCGTCGCTGATGCCGATCCAGCCACGCCTCCAGCCCGGCCAGCAGGGTGTACCCGGCCAGCACGGCCAGCAATGCCGCGCCCCACGCGAAGGCATCGCCACCCAGCGTGCGCTGCAAGGCGAACGCCAGTCCCGGCAGACCCCAGTGCAGCCCGCGCCGGATCAGCATCACATGTTCCGGCGCCAGCCGATGCGGCACCAGCCATAGCGTGGCCGCCGACGCGAGCAGCAGCGGCAGGCCCAGCCACCATGGCAGCACGGCCAGCAACACGATCCAGGCCAGCATCGGCAGCAGGGTCTTCCACAATGACCAGCGCCAGGCCACTGCTCAGTGCCCGATCATGCCGCTGGCGTTCAGCCGCACCACACGCGGGCATTGCGGAACATGCGCATCCACGGCGAATCCTCGCCCCACTGCTCCGGATGCCAACTCAGCTGCACGCTGCGAAACACCCGCTCGGGGTGCGGCATCATGATCGTGACGCGACCGTTGGCGGCGGTGAAACCGGCCAGGCCACCGGGCGAGCCGTTGGTGTTGAGCGGGAAGTTTTCGGTCGGCTTGCCGCGGTTGTCGACGAAGCGCACCGCGCCGTTCGACTTGGCCGGACTGCATACCTGCGGAAAACTGACCCGGCCTTCGCCATGCGCCACCGCCACCGGGATGCGTGAACCGGCCATGCCCTGGAAGAACAGGCTCGGCGAATCGAGGACCTCCACCGTGACCAGTCGCGACTCGTACTGCTCGGACGCGTTGTGCAGGAATTTCGGCCAGTGCTGCGCACCGGGGATGATCTCCTTCAGCTGCGCCAGCATCTGACAGCCGTTGCACACGCCCAGCGCGAACTTCGTTTCGTCGGCGAAGAACGCCGCGAACTGCTCGCGCAGCATGTCGTTGTACAGGATCGAGGTGGCCCAGCCGCGCCCGGCACCCAGCACGTCGCCGTAGGAGAATCCGCCGCACGCCGCCAAGCCGCGGAAGTCGGCGAGCTTGATCCGGCCGCTGGCCAGATCGGACATGTGCACGTCGACCGCCTCGAACCCGGCCCGGGTGAACGCGGCCGACATCTCGACCTGGCCATTGACGCCCTGCTCGCGCAGGATCGCGATCCGTGGCCGCTTGTCGCGACTGTTCGAGGCGCGGATATAGGCCGCGGCGACGTCATCGGCCGGATCGAACGTCAGCTTCGGCGTGATCCCCGGGTCGGCATCGTCCAGACGCCATTCCAGTTCGGCATCGGCGCTTTGCGGATTGTCGCGCAGCCGCTGCATCGCGTGGCTGGTTTCGTTCCATGCCTTGAACAGCGTGCTCCAGTTCCACTTGAATACGGTGTCGTCGCCGAGGAACAGCTTGATGCCCAGCTTCTCCTTGGGCCGGCCGATGCGGTGACTGATGCTGGCCAGGCCGTAGTTGACCAGCAATGCCTCGAACGCCTCGCGATTGGCCTCGGCCACCTGCACCACCGCGCCGAGTTCCTCGTTGAACAGCGCGCGCAAGGTCGCCTCGGCCCAGCCGTCCAGACGGATCTCCAGGCCGCAGTGGCCGGCGAACGCCATCTCCAGCAAGGTGGTGATGACACCGCCGTCGGAGCGGTCGTGATAGGCCAGCAACAGGCCATTCGCATTCGCCTCCTGCACCAGCTCGAACAGCGCCTTGAGCCGCCCCGCATCGTCCAGGTCCGGCGGCACGCCGCCGCCACGATTGAACACCTGGGTCAACGCGGAGCCGCCCAGCCGGTCACGGCCGCCACCCAGATCGATCAGCCACAGGTCGGAGTTGCCGCGATCCAGCTTCAGTTGCGGGGTGAGCGTGCGGCGCACGTCGCTGACCCGGGCGAACCCGGTGATCACCAGCGATACCGGCGAGACCGTACGCTGCTGAATCTCGCCGTCATGCCACTCGGTCTGCATCGACAGCGAGTCCTTGCCGACCGGGATCGAGATGTCCAGTTCCGGGCACAGCTCCATGCCGACCGCCTTGACCGCGTCGAACAGCGCCGCATCCTCGCCCGGATGATTGACCGCGGCCATCCAGTTCGCCGACAGACGGATATCGCCCAGGCTGGGAATCGCGGCGGCGGCCAGGTTGGTGATCGCCTCGCCGACGGCCAGCCGCGCCGCGTCGGCGCTGCTCAGCAAGGCCACCGGTGCGCGCTCGGCCATCGCCATCGCCTCGCCGGCGTAGCCGTCGAAATCCGCGATGGTCACCGCGCAGTCGGCCACCGGCACCTGCCACGGGCCGACCATCGGATCGCGATGATTGAGTCCACCGACGGTGCGATCGCCGATCGTGATCAGGAAGCTCTTGCTGCCCACGGTGGGCAGGCGCAGCACGCGCAGCAGCGCCTCGTCCATGCCGATGCTGGACAGATCCGGCACCAGGTCGATGCGCGGCTTGACCCGCTTCGCATCGCGATGCATCCGCGGCGGCTTGCCGAACAGCACATCCATCGGCAGGTCGATCACGGTCAGCCCGCGGCACGGATCGGTCAGGACCAGCTGGCGCTCGACGGTGGCATCGCCGACCACCGCATACGGGCAGCGCTCGCGCTGGCACATCGCCTCGAACTCGGCCAGTTGCTCTGGGCCGATCGCCAGCACGTAGCGTTCCTGCGATTCGTTGCTCCATACCTGCATCGGCGACAGCGACGGGTCGTCGCAGGGAATCTTCGACAGGTCGATCACGCCGCCCACGCCGGCATCGTTGAGCAGTTCGGGAATTGCGTTGGACAGCCCGCCGGCGCCGACGTCATGCACGCTGACGATCGGATTGTTGTCGCCGCGCGCGCAGCAGGCATCGATGACCTCCTGGCAGCGCCGCTCCATCTCGGCGTTGTCGCGCTGCACCGAGGCGAAATCGAGTTCCTCGCTCGAGGCGCCGGAAGCGACCGACGAGGCCGCGCCGCCGCCCAGACCGATCAGCATGGCCGGGCCGCCCAGCACGATCACCTTGTTGCCCGGCTGCACCGCGCGCTTGAGCACGTGGCCGGCGCGCAGGTTGGCCAACCCGCCCGCCAGCATGATCGGCTTGTCGTAGCCCCGGCGAAAGCCGATCTGGCCGGGCAGCTCGGTTTCGTAGGTGCGGAAATAGCCGCCCAGGCAGGGGCGACCGAATTCATTGTTGAACGCGGCCGCGCCCAGCGGACCATCGCGCATGATCTCGAATGCGGTGGCCATCCGCGGCGGCAGCGGGCGGTCCACTTCCCACGGCTGCGGGTGACCGGGAATGCGCAGGTCGGATACCGAGAAGCCGGTCAGGCCGGCCTTCGGCTTGCCGCCGCGACCGGTGGCGCCCTCGTCGCGGATCTCGCCACCGGCACCAGTGGCGGCGCCGGGCCACGGCGCGATCGCGGTCGGGTGGTTGTGCGTCTCCACCTTGATCGCGTAGTCGATCCGTTCCTCGTGACCTCGCCACACGCCATCGGCCGGATCGGCGAAAAAGCGCTTGCCGACACTGCCCTCGATCACCGCGGCGTTGTCCGAATAGGCGGACAGCGTATGCGCCGGCGACTGCTGATGGGTGTGCTTGATCATGCCGAACAGGGTCATGTCCTGTTCCTTGCCGTCCACCGTCCAGCTGGCGTTGAACACCTTGTGCCGGCAGTGCTCGGAGTTGGCCTGGGCAAACATGAAGAGTTCGGCGTCGGTAGGGTCCCGACCGAGCTCGGCGTAGCGCGCGACCAGGTACTCGATCTCGTCCTCGGCCAGTGCCAGGCCCAGTCGCGCATTCGCCTCGGCGAGCGCGCCCTGCGGATCGGCACCGAGCTTCACGTGGACCAGATCGCCGGGCGATCCGGCCAGGAACAGCCCCCGCGCATCCTCGATCCGGTACAGCACCGACTGCGTCATTGCATCGTGCAACACCGCCATGATCGCGGCGTGGTCGGGTGCATCGACCGGTGGCAGGCCACTGACCTGCCAGGCCAGGCCGCGTTCCACCCGGCGCACGTCGAAACCGGCACCATGCAGGATGTCGGTGGCCTTGCTCGACCACGGCGAAATCGTGCCCAGCCGCGGCACCACCCACAGCGTGGCCGGCTCGGGCGCGGCGTCCTTCGCCTCCAGCACCGCCAGCAGACGCTGGCGCAGCGCGCCTTCCGGCTCCACGTCGGCGTCGATGAAATACACGAACCGCGAGGCCTGCACGCGCACGCCACGATGCAGGGCATCCAGGCGGGCATTGAGGCGTTCGAGGCGGAACAGCGAGAGGGCGCTCTGCCCGTCGAGTGCGATCATGCGGGGAATGGCGCTGTGCGAGGGAAACGCCTATTCTAACCGATGCTGCATTACCGCATAAGCGTGCGGCGCAAAGCCGCACGGCTGGCCGTCATCAGCGGGCCTGGCGGCCCTTTTCCAGGGCCTGCAGCAGCTTCCCGGGGGTGACGTAACCGCCCAGCACCCGGCCGTCGGCGGCGATGATCGTCGGTGTCCCGTCAACCCCCAGTTTCACGCCGAGGTCGAACTGGTCCTTGACCGGGTTGGCGCAACTGATCGCCGGCGGGACATGTCCTTCCTTGGCCGCGGTGAAGGCGGCCTTGCGATCCCTGGCGCACCATACCGAAACCATCTCGGTATAAGTCGGGGTGGGCCGCCCCGAGGTGGTCAGCACGCCCTCGCGGGGCCATGCCAGGTATTCCACCGCGATACCGGCCTTGTTGAAGGCCGCCATCTGCTCATGCAGCGCGCGGCAGAAGCCGCAGTTGACGTCGGTGAATACGGTCACCGTGTATTTCGGGTGCGCCGGCGCATACACGATACGCTCCGACAGCGGCACCTTGGCCAGCTCCTCCCGACGGAAGCGCGACCAGGCCTCGTCGCCGACATTCTGGTGCCGGCTCAGGTCGATCAGATCGCCATGCATCATGTACTTGCCATCGGTGCTGACGTACAGCATCTGGCCGGAGGCGATCACCTGGTAGAAGCCCGGGATCGGTGCCGGCTGGATCGAATCGACCTGGGCCGTCGCCGACAGGTCGTGGATCGCCTGCCGCACCATCCGCTCGGCCGCGGGCGTAATCCCCGGACCGGCCCCTGCCGCCGCTGCATTTTCGGTCGCCGGGGCATTCCATGAAAGCCCGACCATGCACAGCACAAGCCACAGTTTCTTCGACATCAGCAACCTCATGCGATCCGATCCAATCCGATCCGCACGCAAACGGCGGATGGCAGCATCGCATTCTGGCACAGCTGCCTGAACGTTCCTCGCCATGGCCACGGCACGCGAGCCACGCCGCCGGCCGGGAAGCACGAGCGGCATCGAGATCACCGGCAAGCGGGCGATCAGTAGCGCAGCAGGCTGTGCAGCGGCGTACCCTGCTGCCAACGAGTCCGCCCCTGCAGCGCAGTCAGTTCGACCACCACGCTGGCACCGACCAGCTCGGCGCCCAGCAGGTCGGCGAGGGCCGCGGCCGCGGCCAGGGTGCCACCGGTGGCCAGCACGTCGTCGACCAGCAGCACCCGTTCGCCGGGCCTGACCGCCTCGCGCTGCGCCTCCAGCCGATCGCTGCCGTATTCCAGCTGATAGTCCACCGCCAGCACCGGCGGCGGCAGCTTGTTCGGCTTGCGCAACGGCACGAAGCCGGCGTGGAGTCGCTGGGCCAGTGCGGCGCCGAAGATGAAGCCACGCGCCTCGATACCGCACACCGCCTGTACGCCGAGCCCCTGCCATGGCTCGGCCAGTGCGTCGATGCAGCGGGCGAAAGCGCTGGCGCTGGCGAGCAACGGGCTGACGTCCCGAAACAGCACGCCGGTGGTCGGAAAATCTGGTACCGCGCGAACCAGTCCAGCCAGTTCCTGCATGGTGCTTCCTTTGCGTTGCAGCCGTGGGGCGGTAATCAGCAGGGTACCGCTTGCGGATCGTCGGGCATCTCGCCGATATCCATGATCGCCAGCCGCGCCTCGCTCAGCCGCGCATCCACCGCGCTCACGATGCCCCGGGCGGTGGCGAGGCTCGATTCGGGCACCATCACCGCGATGTAATCCATCGCCGGCAACTGGCCGACGGCGCCGGTGAGATATTCGCCGGCGATGAATGCCGGGATGCCGCCTGCATCGAGCGCGTCCTTGACCAGATGCGCGTCGAACAGGTTTTCGGCTCGATAGACGGTATGCATGGGCTGCACGCTACCCCGCGCGTCATCGCGGGGCAAGCGCCGGCCGCGCCGGCCACCCGATCTGGGTCCGATGGCGCTGACGAGGTAAACTTGGCCGTTTCCGCCACCGCCTGCGAGCCTTGCCCGATGTCGATCGAAAATCCCGCCCTTGCACCCGCCTCTGCGGCAGCGGCCACCGTGCATCAGGATTTCATCAGGCAGATCGTGCGTGATGACCTGGCCGCCAACAAGCACCAGGCGATTCACACCCGCTTTCCGCCCGAGCCGAACGGCTACCTGCACATCGGCCACGCCAAGGCGATCTGCCTGAGCTTCGGCATCGCCAACGAATTCAACGGCTGGTGCAACCTGCGCCTGGACGACACCAACCCGGGCAGGGAGGATCCGGAGTTCGTCGAGGGCATCAAGGACGATGTGCACTGGCTCGGCTTCCAGTGGCACGACCTGCGCCACGCCTCGGATTACTTCGAGGTGTTCTACCGTTCGGCGATCAAGCTGATCGAGGACGGCGTCGCCTACGTCGACGACCTGCCGGTCGAGGAGATGCGCGCCTATCGCGGCACGCTGACCGCGCCGGGCCGCAACTCGCCCTATCGCGACCGTTCGGTGGAGGAGAACCTCGACCTGTTCCGCCGCATGCGCGCGGGCGAATTCGCCGATGGCAGCAAGACCCTGCGCGCGAAGATCGACATGGCCTCCGGCAACATGAACATGCGCGACCCGGCGATCTACCGCATCCGCAAGGTCACCCACCAGAACACCGGCGACGCCTGGCCGATCTACCCGATGTACGACTACGCACACTGCCTGTCCGACGCGCTGGAAGGGATCACGCACTCGCTGTGCACGCTGGAATTCGAGGATCACCGGCCGCTGTACGACTGGTTCGTCGACAGGGTCGACCTGCCGAATCATCCTGAGCTCTGGCAGGCATTGCGCGAGTCGGGCTTCCGCACCGAGCCGGCCAAACCGCGCCAGATCGAGTTCTCGCGCCTGAACCTGTCCTACTGCATCACCAGCAAGCGCAAGCTCGCGCAGCTGGTCAGCGAGGGTCACGTGGATGGCTGGGACGACCCGCGCATGAACACGCTGCGCGGCCTGCGTCGGCGCGGTTTCACCCCGGCGGGGCTGCGCCTGCTGATCGACCGCGTCGGTGTCAGCAAGCAGAACAGCGTGATCGACTACGCGATCCTGGAGGGCTGCATCCGCGAGGACCTGGATGCCACCTCGGCACGCCGCATGGCGGTGCTCGATCCCATCAAGCTGGTGCTGACCAACGTGCCGGAAGACCACGAGGAAACGCTGCACTTCCCGAATCACCCGAAGGACGAAAGCTTCGGCATGCGCGACGTGCCGTTCGCACGCGAGGTATGGATCGAGCGCGACGATTTCGCGGAAGTTCCGCCCAAGGGTTTCCATCGGCTGAAGCCGGACGGTGAAGTGCGTCTGCGTGGCGTCGGCATCATCAAGTGCGAGCAGCTGGTCAAGGACGCCGGCGGCAACCTGATCGAGCTGCACGGCACGCTCGATCCGACCACCCGCCACGGCCTGCCCGGCGCCGACCGCAAGGTGAAGGGCACCATCCACTGGGTCAGCGCGAAGCACGCGGTCGCTGCCGAAGTGCGCCTCTACGACCGCCAGTTCAACGTGCCCGAGCCGGACGACGAGGAAGACGGCAAGAGCTGGCTCGAGCACATCAACCCCGAAGCCAAACGCGTGGTGCAGGCATGGCTGGAGCCCGCCGCCGCCAAGGTCGCTCCGGAACAGCGCTTCCAGTTCGAACGGCTGGGGTATTTTGTGGCCGACCGCGTCGATCACCGTATCGAGTCGCCGGTGTTCAACCGCACCGTGACGCTGCGCGACATCTGGGCGAAACAAGCCGGTCAGTGAACGGCTGACGAATAGACGGAGCAAGCGCATGTTGCCGCTGCAGATCCATCTCACCCTGCCGCCATGGATCGGTGACGTCGCCGATGAAGGTCGGCGCTACGCCAGCCATGAGGAGCGCGTGGGCCTTGCCGTCGAGTTGTCGCGGCAGAATGTCGATCGCGGCGGCGGCGGGCCGTTCGGCGCGGCCGTGTTCGACGGTCACAGCGGCCGGCTGGTGGCCGCCGGCGTGAATCGGGTGGTGTCGCAGGGCTGTTCCGTCGCGCACGCCGAGATGATGGCGATCATGATCGCGCAACAGCGGCTGGGCCGGTATCGGCTGAACGAGGACGGCGGCCGCTACGTGCTGGCCACCAGCTCGCAACCGTGCTGCCAGTGCTACGGCGCCAGTATCTGGGCCGGCATCGACGAGTTGCTGATCGGCGCACGCTCGCAGGATGTCGAAGAGCTCACCGACTTCGACGAGGGCCCGTTGCCGGTCGACTGGGTCGGTGAACTGGTTCGCCGGGACATCGCCGTTCACCGCGACATCCTGCGCGAACAGGCGCGTATCGTGCTGGCCGACTACGGCACCACCGGCACACCGTATTGAGCCGCCTGCGCGCCGCGCTGCCGCTGATCCTGCTGCTGCTGGCGGGCATCGTGCTGTTTGCCTCCGGCTCGCTCGATCAGTTGAGCCCGCGGCAGGTGGTGGCCCACCAGGCCGAGCTGCATGCGCAGATCAGCGCACATCCCTGGCTGGCCCGGCTGGCGTACACCGGCCTGTTGACGCTGACCGTGGCCACCGGCATCCCCGGCACCATCGTGATCATCCTGGCGGGCGGTTTCGCGTTCGGTGTGGTCGATGCCACGTTGTACTCGTCGGTCGGACTGACCCTGGGCTCGCTGATCCTGTATCTGGCCAGCCGCTATGCCTTCGGCCCCGGCAGCAAGCAGCCGCCGATGATCGTGGCCAGGCTGCACCAGGGTTTTGAACGACATCCGGTGAGTTACACGCTGTTCCTGCGCTTCGTGCCGGTACTGCCGTTTGGCGCGGTGACCGTCGCGCTGGCCTGGCTGTGCTGTCCGCTATGGCTGTTTCTTGGCGCCAGCTGGCTGGGCGGCACGATCACGCTGATCTTCGAAACGTCGATCGGCGCCGGGCTGGGCGATGCCATGAGCCAGAGTGGCAACCTGGGCATCGGCCTGTTCATGCACCGCGCCGTACTGCTGCCCTTGGGTGCGATCGCCCTGCTCGCGCTGCTGCCGCCGTTGATCGAGCGCTTCACCCGGCGCTACCGACAAGGCCGAAGGCCCGTCGACTGAAGCATGCCTGTCCGTGCAGGCCACGTCGCGAAGCACAAAAAAACCCGCATGGTTTCGCCATGCGGGTGGAAGACTGGTGGGTCGTCCGGGATTCGAACCCGGGACCAATAGATTAAAAGTCTACTGCTCTACCAGCTGAGCTAACGACCCAACATTCAAAAACTCAAGCCGGCAATTTTACGGTCTGCACGACGGCGGCACAAGCAAAGCCGTCCTCAGGCGTATCGCGTGGGATCGTCGATGCCCGCTTCGCGGAAGCCCTGCGCACGCAGGCGGCAGGCGTCGCAGTGCCCGCAGGCACGTCCGTCGCCGTCCGCCTGGTAGCAACTGACCGTCATCGAGAAATCCACGCCGAGGCGTTGCCCCTCGCGGGCGATATCGGCCTTGCTCATGCGCATCAGCGGCGCATGCACGCGGATGCCGGCACCCTCGACACCCGCCTTGGTCGCGACATTCGCCAGTGTCTCGAAGGCCTCGATGAAGGCAGGACGGCAATCCGGATAACCGGAGTAGTCCACCGCGTTGACGCCGCACCAGAGGTCGCTGGAACCCAGCACCTCGGCCCAGCCCAGTGCAATCGACAGCATGATGGTATTGCGCGCCGGCACATAGGTCACCGGAATATCACTGCGGTCGGCGGTATCCAGCGGCACGTCGATGTCGGCGGTGAGCGCGGAACCGCCAATGCTGCGCAGATCCACGCTGACGGTCTTGTGCTCCACGGCGCCGAGCATCCGCGAGACCCGCTCGGACGCTGCCAGCTCCGAGTTGTGACGCTGGCCATAGGCCACGCTCAACGCATGCACCTGATAGCCCTGCTCGCGTGCCAGCGCGATGGTGACAGCCGAGTCCATGCCGCCGGAGACCAGTACGACGGCTTTGCGGGGAAGATGGTCAGACATTGACGTTGCATCCGTACGAATCAGGCCGGTCACCGGCCGGGAAGCGCCGCCGGCAACACAGGCCGACACGCGTGTAACAGGAGTGAGTGGAGAGGAGTGAGAAACGAGTGGCTTGTCCGCACTTGCTCGTTTCTCACTCCTCTCCACTCATTTCTCGCCCTCAGTGGCCGGCCGCGTCATTCCACAGCAACTTGTGCAGTTGCATCTGGAAGCGTACCGGCAGCTTGTCGGCGATGATCCACTCGGCCAGATCGCGCGGCTGCACCGCGCCATGCACCGGTGAGAACAGCACCATGCAGCGATCGGCCAGCGCATGCTCGGTCAGCATCGTACGCGCCCACTCGTAGTCGCGCCGGCTGGCGATCACGATCTTGATCTGGTCGTGCGGCAGCAGGTGATCGAGATTCGACCACAGGTTGCGTCCACTCTCGCCGGAATCGGGTGCCTTCAGGTCCATCACCTTGCGCACCCGTGGATCGACCGCGGAAACATCCAGTGCCCCGGAAGTCTCCAGCGATACCTCGTGGCCCGCATCGCACAGCTTCTGCAGCAGGATCAGGCAGCGCTTCTGCGCCAGCGGTTCGCCACCGGTCACGCAGACGTGCCGGGCCCCATGCGATGCCACTTCGGCGAGGATGTCGTCGATCGCGCGCCAGTCGCCACCATAGAATGAATACTCGGTGTCGCACCAGACGCAGCGGAGCGGGCAGCCGGTCAGCCGCACGAACACGGTGCGCCAGCCGATCGCATCGGCTTCGCCCTGGATCGAGTGGAAGATCTCGGTAATGCGCAACCGCTCGGCGACAGCAGCAGCCGGCGTGGTGGACGCCGGACGGACATCGTTGCCACTCATCGCTACGTACTCAGCCGCCGGACTGCAGTTGCAGGCGTTGCAGGCGCTCCTGGGCCAGACTGGCCACCTTGGAACCCGGATACCTGGTCGTTACCGTCTTCAGCGTGGCCTTCGCCGCATCGAACTGCTTGAGTTCAATCTGGCTGTATCCGACCTTGAGCAGCGCGTCGGGGGCCTTGTCGCTCTGCGGAAACTGGCTGAGCAACCGCTGGAACGACTCCAGCGCGACCGGATAGTTGGTGGTGGCGTAATACGACTCTCCCAGCCAGTACCAGGCGTTCGGCGCCAGCGCGCTGTCCGGGTATTGCTGGATGAAGCTGCGGAACTCGCGCGAGGCCTCGACATAATTGCCACTGCGGATCGCCTTGAAGGCGACGTCGTAGGCCGCCTGCACGGTTGCCGGATCGGCGGCAGTGCCCGGGTTGTTGCCCGGCTCGCTGGCTGCCGCATGGTCGGTCGCCGCGCCTTTGGCCGAGGCAGCCGGAGTATTGGCCTGCGCCTGCGGGCTGCTGCCCGCCGTCGCGCCGGCACCCGCACTGCCGCCCTCGAGGCGCCCCAGGCGGGCGTCGATGTCGGCGTACTGGGCCTTGTTCTTGTCGTCGAGCTGCTGCAGCTGATGCCGCAATTCCTCGATCTGACCCTGCAGTTGCTGCACCTGCGATTGCAGTTGCTGCATCTGGTTGACCATGCCGATACCGCCCTGGTCCCTGTTCTGTGCCTGCTGTTCCAGTCGCGCGACGCGGTCGGCGAGACTCAGCCGCGAGTCCTGCGCAAGTACCGGAACCGCGAACAGCATGGCGGACGCGAGTGCGCCCGCCATGCCGAGCCTGGCTGCAAAGCTGTTAGCCAGTCGCTTCATCATTACTGCGCCGTGTAGACGATCTCGACGCGACGATTCTTGCTCCAGCAATCCTCGTTGTGCTCACGGCACACCGGCTTTTCCTTGCCGTAGCTGATCACTTCGAGCTGGCTGGCCGAACCGCCGGCTGCCTGCAGGGCGCTGGAGAGCGCATTGCCACGACGCTCGCCGAGGCCCAGGTTGTACTCGCGGGTGCCGCGCTCGTCGGTGTTGCCTTCGAGACGGATGTGCGAGCTCGGGCGATCCTGCAGGTACTTGGCGTGGCACGCCACGATCTGCTGGAATTCGGGCTTGATTTCGGACTTGTCGAAATCAAAGTACACGACGCGCTGGCGCAGGCAGGCATCCGTGTCGAGATCGGCGGGCGTGTACTTGCCATTGGACTCCGGAGCCTGCTGCTGCGGGGCCTGCTCCGGCATCGGAGCCGGCGCCTTGACTTCGGCCTTCTTGGTGCAAGCGGCCGCGCCCACGCAGAGCAGGGCAACCAGGGCAATGCGAACTGTCTTATTCATGGTGACGTTCCTTACGAGTTGAGTTCCGACAAACTGATGATGGTTGGGGTAACGGGACAGCTGACGCCGGTCGACCGGCTGTTATTCTGACATCTGAAAGAACGACCGTGCGTGTTGCTGCATGGTCGCCCTGACTGGCGGAAACGCGACAAAGCGCCACTGCCGGAAACCGAAACGCGCCAGAGGCGCTGTTCGGGCCCAATCCATGGGCAACATGCCGCCGCACTTTCGTGCAGCAGCATGGTGAAAAAAAATCAACGTTGCCGGTATGGACCCCAGGCAGGCTCGCGCACATCGCCATCGGAAAGCACAAGGCGTTGGCGAACCAGGCCATCAGCCGATACGGCATACAGTACTCCGCGACGTCCTTCTGTAGCGGCGTACAGCAGCATGCTGGCATTCGGAGCAAAACTCGGGGATTCGTCAAGCGGACCCGGCGAGAGGAACCGTACCTGATTACCCAGACTACGGTCCATGATGGCAATACGATACACGTTCCCGTTGCTCTGCACCATCGCGAGTTGCTTGCCGTCAAAGCTTTCCGCGGGGTCCTGATTTCCCTGCCCCTCGAAGGTGATCCGCTCCGGCGTACCGCCGGTGGCGGCGATCTGGTAGACCTGCGGTCGCCCCGAACGGTCGGAGGTGAAATAGATGCTCTGGCCGTCCGGTGCCCAGACCGGCTCGGTATCGATCGACAGGCTGTGGGTCAGCTGCGTTTCCTTGTGGGTGGCCAGGTCGAGCGTGAACAGCTCGAGGTTGCCTACATAAGACAGCGCCACTGCCAGCTTGGTGCCGTCCGGCGACCAGGCCGGCGCGCCGTTGATGCCGCGGGGATGCGATTCGACCAGCTGGCGCGAGCCGGTGGTGATGTCCTGTATGTAGATGTTCGAGTTGCCGCTCTCGAACGAGACGTAGGCGATCTTCTTGCCGTCCGGCGACCACGACGGCGACAGCAGCGACTCCCTGGATCGGGCGACCACCTGCGGGTTGTAGCCGTCCGAATCGGCCACGATCAGCGAATAGGTGGTGTTGTTGCCGAGGCCGACGGCCGTGATGTAGGCGATGCGGGTCCAGAATGCACCGCGCACGCCGGTGATCTTCTGATAGATCTGGTCGGCGATCTGGTGCGCCACGCCGCGCAGGTCACCGGCCGGCGTGGTGTAGGTACCGCCGGCCAGTTCCGTCTGCTTGTTGACGTCCCACAGCTCGAAATCGACCTTCAGCATGCCGCTGCCCGCATCGCTGATGCGGCCGACCGTGATGTAGTCCTGCTTGAGCAACCGCCAGGTGGCGAACTTGATGTCCGGGCCCGTGGCGGGGAATTCCACGATATCGCTCTTGGCCAGCGAGCGGAACTTGCCGGATCGGTTGAAATCGTTGCGGATCACGTCGGCCACGTCGGTCGACAGCGGCGTGCCGCCCTGCTGGGCGAACGGGACCACCACGATCGGGGTGGCCGTCTTGACCCCCCCGACGATGTCGACATTCAACGACTGGGCGGCGACCGGGCCAGCAAAAAGGGCTGCGATGGCCAGCAGGATGACGGCGAAGCTTGAGCTGAATTTGCGCATGGGCTTGATCATTGCGGCCTGAAGGTGAAGGTAAGGTGGCGCTGGAACACACTTTCGAAGCCCTTGTAGGGCAAGGTCTTGGTACGCAACACCGCATTTTCGACCGAACGCCGGCCGGCATCGTCGTAGGGACAACTGGAATCGACGGTGGCACTCATCACGTCACCACCAGGTGACTGCACGATATGCACCTGACACGGAACACTCGGCATGTTATCCGGCCGCAGCCAGTTCGGTGTGACCGCATTCTGAATGGCCGCAGCGTACTCATCGGCCAGGCTGCTGTTCTGGCTGTTGTTGCCGGTCTGGCGCTGCGCCGCGGCGGGCAGGTCGGGCTGACCGTCGTCCTGCGCGTTCTTCAGGTCCTCCATCTGCTGTTTGGCCTGCCGGGCCTTGCTGTCCAGCTTCTTGGTCTGGAGCGAAGCGGCGTCCAGCTTGGCAAACAGCGCGTCGAGCTTCTTCTTCTCCTCCTCCTTCTTCTTCGCCACCTGCGCGTCGAGTTCGGACTGGCGCTGGCGTTCCTTCTCCTCCTGCAGTTTCTTGGCGTCCTCGGCCTTCTGCATGGCGTCGGCGACCACCTTCTCCTGGTCCACCACGTCCGGATGCACGGGTGGCGGCGGCAACGTCTTCACCACCGGCTTCTCCGGCGTCGGCGGTGTGGGGGGCGGCGGCACCGTGGGCGGCGGCGGCACGCTGTTGGGCACCGGCTTGACCTTGACCGCCTTCGGCGGCGGGCTGCCGGTGGGGCCGATCAGGGTCGCCTCGATGATCGGTCCCTGCAGCTCCAGCGGCCTCGAACAGGTGATCGGGTTCATCCAGCTGGGCAGGCCCAGCGCATCGAAGACATGCTCGTAGCTCGAGCACGGCAGGATCGCGAGGAACAGGAAGCCCACGATGCCGATGTGCAGGATGGCGGAAAGTACGACCGCCTTCGGTGTCGCCTTACTTTCGTCCATTGGACGTGCTCTTGCCCTGCTCGGGCTGACCCATCAGGCCCACCTTGGCGACACCCGCCTGCTGCAGGTCGGCCAGCACCTTGAACACGCCGCCATAGGGGCCGCGCTCGTCGCCGCCGACCAGCACGCTGACTTCCGGGTTCTGGCGCACGAACGCGCCCACCTTGAGCTTGAGCGTGTCTTCGTCGACCAGTTCCTTCTTCGCCCCGCTCAGGGTCAGGTAGAGCTGGCCGTCCTGCAGCACCGAGACCAGCACCGGGTCCTTCTTCTGCTGCAGCGACTTGGCGTTGGCCTGGGGCAACTGCACGTCGACACTGGAATTCATCATCGGCGTGGTGACCATGAAGATGATCAGCAGCACCAGCATCACGTCGATGTAGGGCACGACGTTGATTTCGGATTTGAGCTTGTAGCGCTTCTGGCGCCCGGAGGTTCGCATGGCTGCTGCTCCGCTCAGGCGACGTCGTCGGTCTGGATCTGCCGCTGCAGCACCGAGGAGAACTCTTCCTGGAACACGTCGTAGCGCGAGGCGATGCGCTCGACCTTGGTCGCGTAGCGGTTGTACGCCCACTGCGCCGGGATCGCCGCGAACAGGCCCATCGCGGTGGCGATCAGGGCCTCGGAGATGTGCGGCGCGACCACCGCGATGGTCACGTCCTTCATCTCGCCCAGGCCCTGGAACGCGCCCATGATGCCCCACACCGTACCGAACAGGCCCACGTAGGGACTGATCGAACCGACGTTGGCGAGGAACTCCAGGTTGCGCTCGAGCAGTCCGATCTCGCGCGTGCCGGCAACCTGCATCGCGCGCTCGGAACCCTCGATGACGCTGCGCGTGTCATGCGTCTTGCGCTGGCGCTGGCGCGCGAACTCGCGGAAGCCCGACTCGAAGATGTTCTCGATGCCGCCATTGTTGGCCTCGCGATTGCTGACCTCGCGGAACAGCTGGGCCAGATCGCCGCCGGACCAGAAGCGTTCCTCGAACGCCTCGGCGTCTTCCAGCGCCGCCTTGGTCTGGGTGTACTTGCGGATGATGATCACCCAGGACAGGAACGAGAATACCAGCAACACCAGCAGCACCAGTTGCACTGGAATGCTCGAATCCGCGATCAGCGAGAAAATGTTCAGTCCACCATTCATTGCTTGAAGGTTCTCCGCCAGTCGGCTTGGTTGTCTAGGGTGCGGGTTCTGGAATCAGATCGGTCGGAATCGGTGCCGGACGCATGCGCCGGATATCCACGCAGGCCACCCGCACGCTGGCGCGAACCAGGCAGCAGCCATCCATCTTCGTGATCGTCTGGGTGAACAGGATACTGGCTGCGCGCCGTTCTTTGACTTCGACCGTTACCGACAGTTCATCATCCAGCAGGGCTGGCTTGAGGAAGTCGATCTGCATGTCGCGCACCATGAAGGCCAGGCCGGTCGCCTGCTTGAACGCCAGCTGGTCGACGCCGAGCGCCCGCATCCACTCGCTGCGGGCGCGTTCCATGAAGCGCAGGTAGCCGGCGTGATAGACCACCCCGCCGGCGTCGGTGTCTTCCCAGTACACCCGAACCGGCCAGCTGAAAGGCAGCACGGGCACGGGCTCAGACATCGTCGGCCTCGGCATTGAACAGGTCGGCGGCCGGCGCCGGCCGCGGCGGCGGCACCAGTCCCAGGTGACGCCAGCCCTTCGCACTGATCATGCGTCCGCGGGCGGTACGCACCAGGTAACCCTGCTGGATCAGGTACGGTTCGACCACGTCCTCCAGCGTGCCGCGATCCTCGCTGAGCGCCGCGGCCAGGGATTCCACCCCGACCGGGCCGCCGTCGAAGTTCTCCACGATCAGGCCCAGCAGGCGCCGATCCAGCTCGTCGAAACCCTCCGGGTCGATCTTCAGCATGTCCAGCGCGGCCTGCGCCACCGCCAGGGTGATCTCGCCGCCGGCACGCACTTCGGCGTAATCGCGCACCCGGCGCAGCAGGCGGTTGGCGATGCGCGGCGTGCCGCGCGAGCGGCGCGCGATCTCCTGCGCCCCTTCCGGTGCGCAGACGATGCCCAGGATGCGCGCGGCGCGGCGCACGATCGCGGCCAGCTCTTCAGCTGTATAGAACTCCAGCCGCTGCACAATGCCGAAGCGATCACGCAAGGGCGCGGTGAGCATGCCCGCGCGGGTGGTTGCGCCGATCAGGGTGAACGGCGGCAGGTCCAGCTTGATCGAACGCGCGGCCGGCCCCTCGCCGATCATGATGTCGATCTGGAAATCCTCCATCGCCGGATAGAGCACCTCCTCCACCACCGGTGACAACCGATGGATCTCGTCGACGAACAGCACGTCGTTCGCCTCCAGGTTGGTCAGCAACGCCGCCAGGTCGCCGGCGCGTTCCAGTACCGGACCGGAAGTCGAACGCAGGTTGACCCCGAGCTCATTGGCGATGACATGGCTGAGCGTGGTCTTGCCCAGGCCCGGCGGCCCGAAGATCAGCACGTGATCGAGCGCGCCACCGCGCTTCCTGGCCGCTTCGATGTAGATCGACAATTGTTCGCGCACCGACTGCTGGCCCAGGTATTCGGCCAGCCGCTTGGGACGGATGGTGGCTTCCAGCGCGTCGTCGTCGAACTGGGCGGCAGCGGTGATGATACGGGCTTCGGTCATGCCGGCATTATGGCCGCAGAAACGAGCGGAGAGGAGTGAGCAGCGAGTCGGCCTTGCCGCATTTACTCATTTCTCACTTCTCCACACTCATTCCTATATCTCCACCTGCGCACCCAGCTCGATCAGCCGGTTGCCGGGAATCTGGAAGAACGCCGTGGCCGGCAGCGCATTGCGCGACATGAAGGCGAACAGCTTGTCGCGCCACAGCGCCATGCCCGGACGCCGCGCATCGGCAACGATGCTTTCGCGCGAGAGGAAGAACGTGGTGTTCATCATGTCGAACTGGATACCCTCGCTCGAACATTGCGACAGCGCCAGCGGGATGTTCGGATCCTCGGCAAAACCGAAGCGCAGTTCGAGCGCGTAGAAATCGTCGGTGGACGGCGTCAGCGCGGTGAGCTGGATGCGCTCGTCCGCCTCGGCCACCGGCGTCTCCAGAATGGCCACGGTCAGCAGTACGTTGCGCTCGTGCAGCACCTTGTTGTGCTTGAGATTGTGCAGCAGGGCATGCGGCACCGCGCTGAGGTTGGCGGTGAGGAAGATCGCCGTACCGGGCACCCGCAGCGGCGGATGCTCGGTCATGTTCTCGATGAAAGGCGCCAGCGCCAGCCCGCCCTGCTTGATCTCGCGCACGACCAGTTCGCGGCCGCGGCGCCAGGTGGTCATCACGGCGAACATCAGCAGGCCGAGCACCAGCGGGAACCAGCCACCCTGCAGGATCTTCAGGGTGTTGGCGCCGAAATAGCTCAGGTCGATGCTCAGCAGCACCAGGCCCAGGCCGATCACCAGTGCACGGTTCCATTGCCACATGCGCCTGGCCACGATCATCACCAGCACGGTGTCGATCGCCATGGTGCCGGTCACCGCGATGCCGTAGGCGCCGGCCAGCGCGTTGGACGAACCGAAGCCGACCACGGTGGCGATCACCGTGACCATCAACGCGCGATTGACCCACGGCAGGAAAATCTGCCCGATCGCCTCGCGCGAGGTATGGATCACCTCCATGCGCGGCAGGAAACCCAGCTGGATCGCCTGGCGGGTCACCGTGAAGGCGCCGGAGATCACCGCCTGCGACGCGATCACCGTCGACAGGGTAGCCAGGCCGATCATCGGGTACAGCGCCCAGGTCGGCACCGAATGGTAGAACGGGTTGGCGATCGCCTCGGGATGCACCAGCAGCAGCCCACCCTGGCCGTAGTAGTTCAGCAGCAGCGCCGGCATCACGAAGAAGAACCAGGCCGTGCGAATCGGAAAACGGCCGAAATGCCCCATGTCGGTGTACAGCGCCTCGGCCCCGGTCACGCACAGCACCACCGAGCCCAGCGCCAGTATCGAGGTACTGCCGTGGGTCATGAAGAACTGCACGGCGTACCAGGGATTGAGCGCGTACAGCACACCCGGCGCCTGGATGATGTTCCACACGCCGATCACGCCCAGCGCCAGAAACCACAGCACCATCACCGGGCCGAAGATCGCGCCGACCTTGGCCGTGCCGTGGCGCTGCAGCCAGAACAGACCAAGCAGCACCAGCACGGTGATCGGCACCACCCAGTGTTCCAGGCCCGGTGCCGCCACCTTCAGGCCCTCGACGGCAGAGAGCACCGAGATCGACGGCGTGATGACCCCGTCGCCGAAGAACAGCGCCGCCCCCAGCAGGGCCATGAACATCACCGCACGACGCATGCCCAGCGACTTGCCGCTGGCGCGCTGGGCCAGCGTCATCAGCGCCATGATGCCGCCCTCGCCCTTGTTGTCGGCACGCATGACCAGGCTGACGTACTTGACCGCCACCACCATGATCAACGACCAGGTGATCAGCGAAAGAATCCCCAGCACCGTGCTCGGACGCGGGTGCAGGCCGTGCTCGGGAAGAAACGTCTCGTGCATGGTGTACAGCGGACTGGTGCCGATGTCGCCGAACACGATGCCGATCGCGCCCAGAATCAGGGTCGATCGCGCACCATGGCCGTTCCCGGTCTCACCGGTGGCCGGCGATGATGCCTGCTTATGCGCTTGCTCGTTCATGGATATCCTGGCTGCCTAGCTGCCGAGTGCGGCGCGCAGCGCCTTGCGAATGATGGTTTCGGCGTCGTCGCCTTCGGCCGCGACCTTCTGCACCAGCCGGCTCACCTCGGCCGGCTTGTAGCCCAGTTGCTGCAAGGCCACGGTGGCTTCACCGGACGCGTCCAGCGGCGCCCCGGCCCCCTGCATCGAGCTGCCGGGAAGGCCGGACATGCCGTCTAGGCGATCGCGCAACTCCACCACGATGCGCTCGGCGGTCTTCTTGCCGATGCCGGGAATCTTGGTCAGCGCGACCACGTCGCCGGCGTGTACCAGTCGCGCAAAATGGTCGGTGGACACGCCGGACAGCACGGCCAGCGCGATCTTCGCGCCGATCCCGCTGACCTTCAGCAGGTTGCGGAACAGCACCCGCTCGCTCTCGTGCAGGAAACCGTACAGCGCCACGCTGTCTTCCTTCACCGCGTGGTGGATCAGCAGGATCACTTCCTTGCCCACGCCGGGGAGGTCGTAGATGGTCGACATCGGCGCTTCGACTTCGTAACCGACGCCGGCGACTTCGACCAGCAAGGCCGGCGGCTGCTTGGAGACCAGGATGCCGCGCAGTCGCCCGATCATCGGCGCCGCCTCCAGGCCGAGCGCGGAATGCCGACCCGGGCCAGGCTGGCACGGGTGTGCGCATGGGTCACCGCGATCGCCAGCGCATCGGCCGCATCGGCCTGCAGCGGCCCCTTGAGACCCAGCAGCACGCCGATCATGTGCTGTACCTGGGTCTTGTCGCTGCGCCCGCTGCCGACCACGGATTGCTTCACTTCGGTTGCTGCGTACTCGTGCACCACGATCCCCTGACTGACCACCGCGCAGATCGCGGCGCCGCGTGCCTGGCCCAGCTTCAACGCCGAATCGGGGTTGCGCGCCATGAACACGCGCTCGATTCCGCACTCGGCCGGCCGATGGGTGGCGATGATGTCACACAGCTCGTCAAAGATGCGTTTCAGGCGCAGCGGGAAGCTGGCCTCACCGGCCACCACCAGCGCCGAGTGGAAGACATGGGTCAACTTGCCCGCGTCGTCGACGTCGATGATGCCGACGCCGGTACGCTGACTGCCCGGGTCAATGCCAAGAATGCGGGTCATCGCTGATGCGAAGCGGAGGGCACGAGGCCTCCGACTTATTCGGCAACCTCGGCCGGCAGCAGGGCGTTGTGCGACACCTCGCTCACATCGTCCAGCGCATCGAGCTTCTCGAGCAGATCCAGCAGTGCCTCGAGCGCGTCCTCCGGAACCTCGACCCGGTTGTTCGGACGCATCACCACGCCGGCGTGCACGGCACTCAATCCGGCGTCGATCAGGGCCTGCTGCACCGCCTCGAAATTTTCCGGCGTGCACAGCACGGTGCTCTCGCCATGCTCATTGACGACGTCGTCGGCACCGGCCTCGAGGGCTGCCTCCAGCACCTTCTCCTCGGCCGCCGCATCACCGGCGGTGGCGAACACCAGCTCGCCGCAGCGATTGAACTGGAACGCCACCGAGCCGCTGGTGCCGAGATTGCCGCCATGCTTGCTCAACGCATGGCGCACCTCGGCCACCGTGCGGACCGGGTTGTCGGTGAAGGTCTCGATGATCAATGCGATGCCGGCCGGGCCATAGCCCTCGTAGCGCAACTCCTGCATGTCGGCGCCGCCATCGGCACCCGAGCCACGCTTGACCGCACGGTCGATGGTGTCGCGGGTCATGTTCGCCGACAGCGCCTTGTCGATCGCCGCGCGCAGCCGCGAATTGCTGGCCGGATCGGCCACCCCCGCACGGGTTGCCACGGTGATTTCGCGAATCAGCTTGGTGAACACCTTGGCGCGCTTGGCGTCTTCGGCGTTCTTGCGACCTTCGATGGACGGGCCTCTACCCATGACATTGCCTGCACTTGGATCCGATGGACAAGCCGGGAATTTTACCTGATTTCAGCCGCCGTGCCGGTTCCGCCCATCGGCGCCGGGATCAGCTGGCGGCGTCGCCCGGCACCGGCCTGAAGTGGCCATGCCGGAGAAACCACGCCACCCGCTGCGCCACATCCTGCGAAAACAGCAGCCCGGTGTGATTCGCCTCGACCACGCAATGATCGGCCAGACCCGCCAGACGGGTCTCCTCCACCGCCACGGTACCGTCATGCTGGCCCTCGAAATGACCCAGCACCGAACCGAGGCCCAACGGCATGCAGCCGGCGATCATGCCGACCTCGCGCGGCCCCTCCCAGCGCTCGAAGCCCTGCTCCAGCAACTCGCGGTTGTGTCCCAGCAACACCTCGCCGCCGCGGCCCCAGCCGGCAAAGCCGCGAGCTGCCGCGCTGCCCTTGAGCGGCGAGCCGAGACACACGATGCGGCCCGGCGGCAATCCGTCGGCATTCAGACAGGCACGCAGCGCCAGCAGGCCGCCGAGGCTGTGACCGACCAGATGCACGATACCGTCGCCCGCGGCCAGCTCGACCATCTGCGCGCGCAGACGATCCAGGATGCTCTGCTGGGTGGCCGCTACGCTGAGATAGTCGAACCGGCGCACGCCGAAGCCCGCCTCCATCAGGCGCCGATGCAGCATGGCCAGCGCGAAGCCGCGCATCCACAGGCCGTGCAGCAGGATTACGTGTTCGGGCATGATTTCAAGCAAGCGACCTGATACATCGGGAACATCATGACACCGGCGCAGGCCGCCGCCATGCCGACCGGGTCGACATCAACGGCTGACGTCCCGGAGCGCGTACTCAGGCGCCCGGCACCTCGGTGGAACGAACCTGCACATGCAGCTCTTTCAACTGCGCTGCAGCGACCGTCGACGGTGCGTCGGTCATCAGATCCTGCGCGCTGGTGGTCTTGGGGAAGGCGATCACGTCGCGAATCGACTCGGTACCGGCCATCAGCGCGGCGATGCGATCGATGCCGAAGGCCAGCCCGCCGTGCGGCGGTGCGCCGAACTTCAGCGCCTTCAGCAGGAAGCCGAACTTCATCTCCGCCTCTTCCGCGCTGATGCCGAGCAACTCGAACACCGTGCTCTGCATGTCCGGGCGATGGATACGGATCGAACCGCCGCCGATCTCGTTGCCGTTGAGCACCATGTCATAGCCGCGGCTGACCGCGTTGTGCGGATCGGCACGCAGCTGGGCGGCGTCGTCCACCCTCGGTGCGGTGAACGGGTGATGCAGCGCCACGAAACGCTGTTCCTCGGCGTCGTATTCGAACATCGGAAAATCGGTGACCCACAACGGCTTCCAGCTGTCCTCGAGCAGGCCGCGATCCTTGCCGACCTTCAGGCGCAACGCACCCATGAAGTCGGTGACCGTCTTCCAGTTGCCGGCGCCGAAGAACACGATGTCGCCACTCTGCGCGGCGGTCGCCTTCAGCACGCCGTCCAGCGCCGCGTCGTCGAGGAACTTCGCCACCGGCGAATTGATCCCGTCGCGCCCCTTGGCCAGGTCCTCGACCTTCAGCCAGGCCAGGCCCTTCGCACCGTAACGCGAGACGTATTCGGTCAGCCCGTCGATGTCCTTGCGGCTCAGCGTGCCGCCACCGGGCACACACAGCGCGGCGACGCGGCCCGAGGGCTCGTTGGCGGGGCCGGAAAACACCTTGAACTCCACGTGCTTCACCGCGTCGGCAATATCGACCAGCTCCAGCGCGATGCGCAGGTCCGGCTTGTCCGAACCGAAGCGGCGCATCGCCTCGGCCCAGGTCATGCGCGGGAAGCTCGCATCCAGCTCGACGCCCTGCACCTCGCGGAACACGTGGCGGATCAGCTCCTCCACGAAGTCCTGCACGTCCTTCTCCTCGACGAAGGCGAACTCGAGGTCGAGCTGGGTGAATTCCGGTTGGCGATCCGCGCGCAGATCCTCGTCGCGGAAGCATCGCGCGATCTGGTAGTAGCGGTCGAAGCCGGCCACCATCAGGATCTGCTTGAACAGCTGCGGCGACTGCGGCAGCGCGTAGAACTGGCCCGGATGCACGCGGCTGGGCACAAGGTAGTCACGCGCGCCCTCGGGCGTCGCCTTGGTCAGGATCGGCGTCTCGACGTCCTGGAAGCCGCGCTCGTCGAGGTAGCGGCGCAGTGTCTGCACCAGCTTGATGCGCTTGCGCATCATCGCCTGCATCTCCGGGCGGCGCAGGTCGAGGTAGCGGTAGGTCATCCGCATGTCCTCGTTCGGATTCTCGTGCAGCGCAAACGGCAGGTCCCGGGCCGCATTGAGAATCTCCACCGAATCCGCCACCAGCTCGACCGTACCGGTCTTCAGCTTGTCGTTGACCGACACGCGCCGGCGGATCGTGCCGGTGACACGCAGGCAGTACTCGTTGCCGATCTCGTTGGCGACGGCAAATGCGGGCGCGTTGTCGCGCTCGATCACCAGCTGGGCCAGTCCCTCGTGATCGCGCAGATCGACGAAGGCGACGTGGCTCTGCAGGCGGAGGGTATTGACCCATCCGCACAGGGTGACGGTCCGGTCGATCAGGGACTCATCGATAAGACCGCAGTAATGCGTGCGCATGCGCTGGAAACTCCGGGCCGCGGAGCGGCTGAAACGGGTGGAAAAGACCGGGAATCTTACCACCGCGGCACGCGCGGGCGGATGTCCGCGCGGGCGATGACGGGAACCTTGTCCCCTGCCATCGCCCGCACGCGCATCGGCTACCAGCGACGATCGACCACGAATTGGCCACGACAGCCGTGATCGACCCATACGCCGGCGCGGTTCCAGCCCCAGCTTTCGCCTTCGGTACAACGAGCACCGGATAGCCGCTTCACCAGCTCGACACGCCCCCGGCGACCCACATCGACCTGGCACATCTGATAGCGACCCTGGTGGCTGTCGCACTGCAGGCGAATCTGCCGGTTCCAGTCGGCACCCGGCTGCCAGCCGCCGTCCCCGTCGCGGCGGTCATCCCGGCCGCCATGGTCGCGGTGGCGGTCGCCATCGTGGTCATCGCGATCATCCCACCCGCCACGCCTTT
This sequence comes from Rhodanobacter ginsengisoli, assembly GCF_042657065.1. Classification (NCBI taxonomy): domain Bacteria; kingdom Pseudomonadati; phylum Pseudomonadota; class Gammaproteobacteria; order Lysobacterales; family Rhodanobacteraceae; genus Rhodanobacter; species Rhodanobacter ginsengisoli. Next base: position 443,981 of record NZ_JBHSNF010000003.1, on the reverse strand, counting down.
CATTGAACGCCTCGGCGAACTGGCCGCGGCAGCCGCGATCGACCCACAGACCCTCCCGATCGAGCCCCCAGCTCTGACCGCGGATGCACGCACCCTTCGACTCCTGCCGGACCAGTTCGGCGTCGCGCCAGGGCACATCGCAGCGATTGAATTTCCCATCGATGCTTTCGCAGCGAATCCGGTCGCCCGCCCGCTCCTGTGCCTGCACGGGCGGAGAAAACCACACGACGGCCAGTGCAGCCATCGCCCCGCAAATCAACAGCCTGTCCAAGATACGCATCGCGTATACCTCTGCCCGAATAGTCCTGCTCGCGGCGACCGGCCGAACGGTTCAGCTGCCCCGGGGGCATGCGTGGGGACCGATGATACGCACCCGGCGTGAGGTATCCGCGACGACCCGGCGGGATCAGTCGGCAGAGGAAGGCTTGCTGCCCGAGACCGCAGGAGCCGGCGATGCCGCCGGAGTCGCCGGAGTCGTCGATGCGGCAGGCGCCGGCTTGCCACCGCTGTCGGTAGGCCTGGATTCGCCGCCGGATCCGTCGGCCAGATTGCGCTTCTTGTCGCCTTCCTTCTTGAAATCGGTTTCATACCAGCCACTGCCGGCCAGCCGGAACGAGGGCGCACTGACCATGCGCCGCAAATGCGGTGCATCGCAGGCCGGGCAGATCGAGGGATCGGTGTCGGACAACTTCTGCAGGCGATCGAAGCGATGGCCGCAACTGCTGCACTCGAATTCGTAAATGGGCATGAAAACTCCGTGCGGTCCAGTCAAGATTGAGCTGGCAACTGGCCATTATCGGCGCGATCGAGCGGATTTCAACGTCCCGACGGTCGCTCGACCGCGGACAGGTCGCCGGCGCCGCCTGCCGTCACGACGAAACATGGCCCCGCCTGTGGGTTGCGATACGTGCATGCCCACCGCCGGAGAACCTTCGTGCAGCGACTTCGGCCTGGCGATGGATGAACCGATGCCCCGGCAAGGCAATTACCCCGCGGCGCCCGCGGAATTCGGCCGGATCAGCGGCCGGGGCGATGCATCGGCATCGACGGACGTTGTCCGGCAATCCACCTCCCGCCCGTCCCCATCCCTGCCATGCATTGACGGGTTTCGCTGACAGCGCGTGTCGCCGGCGCCGACAGCCGGAAACGCCATGGCGTGCGGATAATGCCCCACTCCAGGAGTCGCCCGCCTACTCGTCACTTGACACCGACGATCCGGCGTAACATGCATCGGTGCATGTTGGCGCGATGCCGTCCAGGGGACTCGCGCGAGAGCCGCCGCCCTTCCTCATCGGGGAGATGTGTCCGGGACACGGCGTACATGCGCGGAATCCAGCACGGGATCGACGACTGAAGGGGCAGCGTCACGTCAACAACCGGAGGGGAGATCATGAAACCTGTCAACCGTACAAGCATTCTCGTTAGCGCACTTGCCCTGGCCATGACCGTGACCGGTGCGGCGATCGCCCGCGAAGCACCCACCATGACCGTGGCCGTGATCGACTTCACCAACCAGACCAGCTCGGCGAACTGGTGGAATGGCGATGTCGGCAACCAGCTCGCCGATGTACTCAGCAACGAGCTGAGCGCGACCGGCGACTTCAAGGTGATCGAGCGCCAGAAAATCAATGCGGTGCTGGCCGAACAGGATCTTGCCAGCTCCTACCGCATGCGCCCGGGCAGCAGCCCGCATACCGGCAACGTCACCGGCGCCCAGTACCTGATCACCGGCAGCGTCGCCGCCTATACCGAGGATGTCTCCAACACCGGTGGCGGCCTCAACATCGCCGGCTTCCGCCTGGGCGGCGGCAAGCAGCAGGCCTATGTCGCCATCGACCTGCGCGTGATCGACGCGGAGACGTCCGAAGTGGTGTATTCGCGCACGGTCGAGGGCCGCAGCTCGGGCAGCAACGTGCATCTCGGCGGCTACGTCGGCGGCGGCATCGGCGGCGATTTCGGGCATTCGCAGAAGACTCCGGCGAGCAAGGCGGTGCGTGCGGCCCTGATCGAGGCCACCGACTATCTCGATTGCGCGATGGTCAAGCGCGACGGCTGCGAAGCCCGCTACGAGCAGAAGGAACAGCGCCGTCGAAACAGCGACAAGCAAGTGCTGGACCTCGACGGCTGAATCACGCGGACGACGATGTCGGCGGCCAGGGAATGCGGGGCCTCCCGACCCCTGGCCATTGCCGATGACGCCATCCGCCGGCACGGACCGCTCCGCCGAGCGAACTGCCCGGTTTTCCTGAGGGAAGTCCTGCGCTCAGGCGCAGGTTCCCTCAACTCTTGTCGAAGACCAGGTGGCCGCCCTCGGCCGCGACATTCACCGTGTCACCCGACAGAAAGCGCCCTTCGAGGATCTGCCGCGCCAACGGATTCTCCAGCTGCTGCTGGATCGCCCGTTTCAGCGGCCGCGCACCATAGACCGGATCGAAACCTGCATTGCCCAGCAAGGCCAGTGCTTCCTCGCTGACTTCCAGCTTGAGTTGCCGCTCGGCCAGGCGCTTTTCCAGATAGGCCAGCTGGATCTTCGCGATGGCACGGATCTGGGTCTTGTCCAGCGGACGGAACACCACCAGCTCGTCGAGCCGGTTGATGAACTCGGGCCGGAAATGGGCCTGCACCACGCCCAGCACCGACGCCTTCATCTGCGTGTACTGCTCTTCGGCATCGCGGCCTTCGTTGTTCTCGGCCGCGTCCTGGATCATCTGCGACCCCAGGTTCGAGGTCATCACGATCACGGTGTTGCGGAAGTCCACGGTGCGGCCCTGGCCGTCGGTGAGGCGACCGTCGTCGAGCACCTGCAGCAGGATGTTGAACACGTCCGGATGGGCCTTCTCGACCTCGTCCAGCAGGATCACGCTGTACGGCCGGCGACGCACCGCCTCGGTCAGATAGCCGCCTTCCTCGTAGCCGACGTAACCGGGAGGCGCACCGACCAGCCGGCTCACCGCGTGCTTCTCCATGAACTCGCTCATGTCGATGCGCACCATCGCATCGGTGGTGTCGAACATGAACTCGGCCAGCGCCTTGCACAGCTCGGTCTTGCCCACTCCGGTGGGGCCGAGGAACAGGAACGAACCGCTGGGTCGGTCGGGATCGGACAGGCCGGCACGGGCGCGGCGGATCGCGTCGGAAACGGCATGTACCGCTTCGTCCTGGCCGACCACCCGCTTGTGCAGGTCGTCCTCCATGTGCAGCAGTTTCTCGCGCTCGCCTTCGAGCATCTTGCTGACCGGAATGCCGGTCCAGCGCGCCACCACTTCGGCGATCTCCTCGGCGGTGACCTTGTCCTGCAGCAGCTTGAAGTCCTGCTGCTCGGCCGCCTGCGCCGCGGCCAGCTGCTTTTCCAGTTCCGGCAGGCGGCCGTACTGGATCTCGCTCATCTTCGCGTAGTCCTGCCCGCGCTGCGCCGTCTCCAGCTCCAGGCGCGCCTGTTCGATCTGTTCCTTGACCCGCGTCGCGCCCTGCAGCGCGGCCTTCTCCGATTTCCAGATCTCGTTGAGGTCGGAGAACTCGCGCTCGAGTTTCCCGATGTCGTCCTCGAGGTCGGCCAGACGCTGCTTGCTGGCGTCGTCCTTCTCTTTCTTCAGCATCTCGCGCTGGATCTTCAGCTGGATCAGCCGCCGCTCGAGGCGATCGAGCTCCTCCGGCTTGGAGTCGATCTCCATGCGGATGCGCGAGGCCGCCTCGTCCATCAGGTCGATCGCCTTGTCCGGCAGCTGGCGGTCGGGGATGTAACGATGCGACAGCGTGGCGGCGGCGACGATCGCCGGGTCGGTGATCTCCACGCCGTGATGCACCGCGTAGCGCTCCTTCAGCCCGCGCAGGATCGCGATGGTGTCCTCGACGCTGGGTTCGCCCACGAAGATCTTCTGGAAGCGGCGTTCCAGCGCGGCGTCCTTCTCGATGTACTTGCGGTATTCGTCCAGCGTGGTGGCGCCGATGCAATGCAGCTCGCCGCGCGCCAGCGCCGGCTTGAGCATGTTGCCCGCGTCCATCGCGCCCTCGGCCTTGCCCGCGCCGACCATCGTATGCAATTCGTCGATGAACAGGATCACCCGGCCTTCCTGCTTGGACAGGTCGCTGAGCACGGCCTTCAGCCGCTCCTCGAACTCGCCGCGGAACTTCGCCCCGGCGATCAGCGCGCCCATGTCCAGCGCCAGCACGCGGCGGTCGCGCAGGCCCTCGGGCACCTCGCCCTTGATGATGCGCTGGGCCAGCCCCTCGACGATCGCGGTCTTGCCCACGCCGGGCTCGCCGATCAGCACCGGGTTGTTCTTGGTGCGCCGCTGCAGCACCTGGATCGTGCGGCGGATCTCCTCGTCGCGACCGATCACCGGGTCGAGCTTGCCCTTCTCGGCGCGCTCGGTGAGATCGATGCAGTACTTCTCCAGCGCCTGGCGCTGTTCCTCGGCATTCTCGCTCTGCACCTTCTCGCCGCCGCGCAGTTTCTCGATCGCCGCCTCGAGGTTCGCCCTGGTGGCGCCGGCAGCCTTCAGCGCCGCGCCCAGCTCGCCCTTGTCGTCGAGCGCGGCCAGCACGTACAGCTCGCTGGCGATGAACTGGTCGCCGCGCTGCTGCGCCAGCTTGTCGGTGAGGTTGAGCAGCCGGTTCAGGTCGTTGCCGACATTGATGTTGCCTTCCTGCCCGCTGACCTTCGGCAGCCGTTCCAGGATCGCGTTGACCCGCTGCTGCAGCGCCGGCACGTTGACCTGGGCCTGGGTCAGCATCGGCGCGGTCGAGCCGCCCTGCTGATCGAGCAGCGCCGCCATCACGTGCGCCGGTTCGAGCATGTTGTGGTCGCGGCCCACGGCCAGCGACTGCGCGTCGGCCAGCGCCTGCTGGAAGCGCGAGGTGAGTTTGTCCATCCGCATGAATCGCTCTCCGTCCAGAGATGAAAGGCATCGGCCGATACCCGGCCACTGTCCGACAAATGCGGACAGCGGCACGTGATTCAAGTCAAAGACGGCCGCGATGGCGGCGCGGGCTCAGTGGTCCTGCAACCAGATCAGGCTGGCGAAGCGGCCGCTGCGGGCCCCTTCGCGACGATACGAGTAGAAGCGCGGGTCGGTCAGCGTATCGAAGCCGCCACCATGGATTCGGGCGATCCCCGCCGCCGTCAGGCGCTGCCTGGCCAGCGCCGCGAGATCGCAGTGCCAGTGTCCCGGCCGGGTCGTCGTGAAGCATCTGGCTGCCGCGCGATCATGGTCGACAAATGCCGCACGGACCTCCTCGCCCACCTCGTAGGAAGCGGCGCCGATGCACGGACCGAGCCAGGTCAGCAGCCGTTCCGGCGGCAGTTGCAGTTGCTCCGCCGCGGCTTCCAGCACGCCGCCCGCCAGTCCGCGCCAGCCCGCGTGGGCCGCACCGATCGCGCTGCCGTCGTCGGCACAGAACAGCACCGGCAGGCAGTCGGCGGTGAGTATCGCCAGCACCGTGCCGGGCAGGTGCGATACCGCGGCATCCGCCTGCGGCTCCTGCACGGTGGGTAACGGCCCCAGTTCGGCCACGTTGACGCCATGCACCTGGCGCAGCCAGCGCGGTGCGGCCGGCAGGGCCAGTGCCTGTTGCAAGGCGCTGCGGTTGGTGGCCACCGCGTCGGCGGAATCGCCGCTGCGCAGACCGAGGTTGAACCGCTCGAACGGTGCCTGCGAGATACCCGGCCCGAGACGGGTCGTGATCGCCGCATGCACCTGCGGCGGGGCGGGCCAGTCGGGGAAGATCCAGGTCTCAGTCATGCGGCGCGAGGGGTGTGGCTGGGAAATCGAAGCATCGCATACCTTCGCTGCCGTTCCCGCCCCGGCCGTTCAATAGTGGTCCGAGCCGTGCTCGAGCAGATCCGCACGCAGCGCCTCGATCAGTACCCGCTGATCGTCCGGCCGCTCGGCACTGAACGACAACGGCTCGCCGCTGATCGGATGGACGAATGACAATTTCTCGGCATGCAACGCCTGTCGGCGGAAGCCACGCAACGTACCGACCAGTTCCGCCGAGGCCCCCTTGGGCAATTTCAGTCCGCCGCCGTAAAGCGGGTCGCCGATCAATGGATGGCCGATATGCGCCAGATGCACGCGAATCTGGTGTGTGCGACCGGTTTCCAGCTGACATTGCAGCAGGCTGTGCGCCCGGAAGCGCTCGCGCAGCCGGTAATGGGTCACCGCACGCTTGCCGTCTTCCTCGTCGCGCACCGACTGACGCAGCCGGTCGCCCATGCTGCGGCCGATCGGCTCGTCCACCGTGCCGCCGGCCACCATCGTGCCCAGCACCACGGCTTCGTACTGGCGCTCCACCTCATGCCGCGACAGCAGATCGACCAGCGCCGTGCATGCCGGCAACGTCCTGGCCACCACCATCAGGCCGGAGGTGTCCTTGTCCAGTCGGTGCACGATGCCGGCCCGCGGCAGTTCGGCCAGCCCGGGATCGTGATGCAGCAGCCCGTTGAGCAGGGTACCGGCCGGGTTGCCCGCGCCCGGATGCACCACCAGCCCGGCCGGCTTGTTCAGCACCAGCAGATGCTCGTCTTCATGGACGATATCCAGCGCGATGTCCTCGGGCGCACTGCTTGTCTCGTTTTCCAGCTCGACCTGCAGCCGCACATGTTCGCCTCCGCGCAACAGCTGCCGCGACGGCGCCTGCACGCCATCCAGGGTCACCGCGCCGGATTTGATCCAGCCGCTGAGCCGCGAACGCGAATAATCGGGGAACATCTCGGCCAAGGCCTGGTCGAACCTGCGTCCCGCTGCGGTCAGCGGTACCTCCGCCTCGTGCCGGATCGTGGTCATGCTGCCCACCACGGGTGGCGGCCGGTTTCGGCTATCATGCCTTTTCGTTCAAACATCTGAATTCATTCCTATGCGCCTATCAATCGGCTTGCCCAAGTTGTCGATGTTCCCACTGCCTGCCATCAAGGTGCTTGCCGTACTCGCGCTCGTCATGACGATGAGCGCCTGCTCGATCTTCGGTTCCAAGCGGCAGACCGACGACACGATGCCGCTCGAGGCGTTGTACAACAAGGCACATACCTCGCTGGAAAACGCCGACTATGCCGCCGCGACCAGGTCCTACACGCGCCTGATCGCCCGCTTCCCGTCCGGCGAGTACAACGAGCAGGCCCAGCTTGATCTGGCCTACTCGCAGTACAAGGACAATCAGCCGGATGAGGCGCTGTCGACGGTGAACCGCTTCATCAAGACTTATCCGGCCAACAAACATGTCGATTATGCCTACTACCTGCGCGGTCTGATCAATTTTGATCGCACCAACGGCTTCCTGGAGCGCTTTACCGGGGGCTCCAAGGGACAGGCCCGTCGCGACCAGGGCTACAACCTGCAGGCATTCGATGACTTTTCCGAGCTGTCACGCCGATTCCCGGACAGTGCCTACACCGCGGACGCGCGCCAGCGCATGATCTACCTGCGCAACCTGCTGGCGCAGCATGAAATCAACGTGGCCGAGTTCTACCTGCGCCACAAGGCCTATATCGCCGCCGCCGACCGTTCGCAGTATGTGATCGAACACTACCAGCAGGCACCGCAGGCCGGCGATGCACTGGCCATTCTCACCCGCAGCTACCTGGCACTGGATCACAAGGACCTGGCCGACCAGACCCGCCAGGTGCTGGCCATGAACTACCCCAATCATCCCTACCTGACCGATGCCAAGTGGCCGCACGCGCCATCCACGCTGCGCAAGATGGTGCCCTTCTCGGCCCATCACTGAGCGCAGCGGATCGCCCGCGAAAAAAAAGGCCGGCGAGTGATCGCCGGCCTTTTTTGTGGACATGGCGCCCGATCCAGCCTCCGGCCGCCGAATGCGGAGCGGCTTCGCTTGAGCGCCAGACGTTCTGTCGTCCGGCGCTCAATGCCATCCGGACGTTATCGGATAACGCCGCTCACGCCCGAATGCCCGGGTCGTCACTCGCGGCCCGGGCGCGGACTGCCGGCGCTTGAACTCGTTCTGCAACACCAGCCGCACCACCCGGCGCACGGTGTCGGCGGAGAAACCCTGCGCGACGATTTCCGCCTGCGACTGCTCGGCCTCGATGAAGCGGCCCAGGATCGCGTCCAGTTCGTCGTACGGCGGCAGTGAATCCTGATCGGTCTGGTTTTCGCGCAACTCGGCCGATGGCGGTCGCTCGATCACTGCCGCGGGGATCCGCTCGACTTCACCGACCTGCGCGGCATAGGCGTTGCGCCAGCGCGAAAGCCGATACACGACCGTCTTGTAGACATCCTTCAACGGCGCGTAGGCGCCGCACATGTCGCCGTACAGCGTGGCGTAGCCGACCGCCATCTCGCTCTTGTTGCCGGTCGCCAGCAGCAGCCGGCCGTGCTTGTTGGACAATGCCATCAGCATCACGCCGCGGGTGCGCGACTGCAGGTTCTCCTCGGTGGTATCGGCGCCCTTGCCGGCAAACGCGGGTGTCAGCGCCTCGATGAATGCCCCACAGGTGGCCTCGATCGAGATCACGTGATAATCCACGCCCAGTTGCTCGGCCTGCGCGCGAGCGCCGTCCAGTGACAGCTGCGAGGTGTAGCGCGTCGGCATCATCACGGCGGTCACCCGTTCGGCGCCCAGCGCATCGACTGCCAGCGCCAGGGTCAGGGCCGAATCGATACCGCCGGACAGACCCAGCAGTACGCCGTCGAAACCGTTCTTGTCGATGTAATCGCGGGTGCCGCGCACCAGCGCGGCGTACAGCGTCGCCTCGAGCGACGTGTCGGCGGCGACCGGCCACTCCTCCGCGTGCAGCGTGCGCATGGCGGGGTCGAACCCGGCCCACAGCAGGGCGTCGACGAACGCTGGCGCGCGCGCGGCGATCGAGCCGTCGCCGTTGACCAGCAGCGTGGCGCCATCGTAGACCACCTCGTCCTGGCCGCCGACCATGTTGAGATAGATGATCGCGCAGCCGGTCTCGCGCGCCCGCGCCACCAGCACCGCCTCGCGCTCGGCCTGCTTGGCGTCGTCCCACGGCGAGGCATTGATCACCAGCAGCAGTTCCGCCCCGGCCGCGGCAGCCCGCGCCGCCGGCTCCGGCACCCATACGTCCTCGCAGATCAGCAGGCCGACGGTCACCCCTTCGATGACCGCCGTGACCGACCCGTGGCCGGCACGAAAATAACGCTTGTCGTCGAACACGCCGTAGTTCGGCAGTTCCTGCTTGTGCGCCGTGCATTCCACCCGGCCATCCCGCAGCAGGCTGGCGGCGTTGAATACCTCGCCCGCGCTGTGCGGGTGACCGACCAGGGCCGCGATGCCGTGGGTGGCGGCGGCCAGCGCGCCCAGTTCGCTGCTGCAGGCCGCCAGGAAGCTGGGACGCAACAGCAGATCCTCCGGCGGATAGCCGCTCAGGGTCAGCTCCGGGAACATCACCAGTGCGGCCCCGCCGCTGCGCGCCCGGGCGATCAGGTCCGCGGCCCGGGCGGCATTCGCCGCCACCGCGCCGACCGGGAAATCGAACTGGGCCAGCGCCAGACGCAGCCTCGTCATGCATGCACTCCAGAAAAAGACAAAGGCCGCGACGAATCGCGGCCTTTGCATTTTAGAGCACAGTCGCCCTGACTTACTTCATCAGCTTCGCAATCGCCTTGCCCAGATCGGCCGGGGACTTCACCGTGGTGACGCCCGCCTTCTCCAGCGCAGCGAACTTCGCCGCCGCCGTACCCTTGCCACCGGAGATGATCGCACCGGCATGACCCATGCGCTTGCCGGCCGGCGCGGAGGCGCCAGCGATGAACGACACTACCGGCTTGGTGACGTACTCGGCGATGAACTCGGCCGCGTCTTCCTCGGCCGAGCCACCGATCTCGCCGACCATGATGATGCCTTCGGTCTGCGGGTCGTCCTGGAACAGCTTCAGGCAGTCGATGAAGCTCAGGCCATTGATCGGATCGCCGCCGATGCCGATGCAGGTGGACTGGCCCAGGCCTTCGTTGGTGGTCTGGAACACCGCTTCATAGGTCAGCGTGCCCGAACGCGACACGATGCCGACCTTGCCCGGCATGTGGATGTGGCCCGGCATGATGCCGATCTTGCACTGGCCCGGGGTGATGATGCCAGGGCAGTTCGGCCCGATCAGCACGGTTTCCGGATGCTGCGCCAGCACGTTCTTCACGCGCAGCATGTCCAGCACCGGGATGCCCTCGGTGATCGCCACGATCACCTTGATGCCCGCGTCGATCGCCTCGAGGATCGAGTCGGCCGCGAACGGCGGCGGCACGAAGATCACTGACGCGTCGGCGCCGGTTTCCAGCACGGCTTCATCGACCGAGTTGAACACCGGCAGGCCGATATGCTCGGAACCGCCCTTGCCCGGGGTCACGCCACCGACGATCTTGGTGCCGTAGTCGATCGCCTGTTCGGCGTGGAAAGTGCCCTGCTGGCCGGTGAAACCCTGCACCAGTACCTTGGTATTCTTGTTGACGAGAACGCTCATTCGTTTGCTCCTCAGCCCTTGGCCGCAGCCACGGCTTTCTGCGCCGCGTCGTTGAGATCGTCGGCCGGCGTGATCGCCAGGCCGGAATTGGCCAGCAGTTCGCGGCCCTTCTCGACATTGGTGCCCTGCAGGCGCACCACCACGGGAATCTTCAGGCCCACTTCCTTGACCGCGGCGATGATGCCTTCGGCGATCAGGTCGCAGCGCACGATGCCGCCGAAGATGTTGACCAGGATGCAGTTCACCTTGTCCGAGGACAGGATCAGCTTGAATGCCTCGGTCACCCGCTCCTTGGTCGCGCCGCCGCCCACGTCCAGGAAGTTGGCCGGCTCGCCGCCCGCCAGCTTGATCACGTCCATGGTGGCCATCGCCAGACCGGCGCCATTGACCATGCAGCCGATCGTGCCGTCCATCGTCACGTAGTTGAGGTTGTTCAGCAGGGCCGCCGCTTCGGCCGGGTCTTCCTGGGTCAGGTCGCGCATCGCGGCCAGATCGGGGTGACGGAACTCGGCGTTGTCGTCGGAGTTCACCTTGCCATCGAGCGCAGCGAGATTGCCGTCTTCCAGCACGGCGAGCGGATTGAGCTCGACCAGCGCCAGGTCCTTCTCGTTGAACAGCTTGTACAGGCCCAGCATGATCTTCGTCAGCTGGTTGACCTGCTTGGCGGTCAGGTCCATCGCAAAACCGAGCTGACGGCACTGGTACGGCTGCAGGCCTTCGACGAAGTCGACCACGATGGTGTGGATGTCTTCGGGCGTCTCCTTGGCGACCTGCTCGATGTCCACGCCACCATGCTTGGAGGCGATGAACGAGATCGACTTGCTGTCGCGGTCGGTCAGGATCGACAGGTACAGCTCGCGTGCGATATTGGTCGCATCGGTCACCAGTACCAGGTTCACGGGCAGCGCACGGCCGGCGGACTGGTAGGTTTCCATGTGGGTGCCGAGCATGCCCTTGGCGGCAGCGTGCACTTCGTCAAAACTGCGGCAGAACTTGACGCCGCCGGACTTGCCGCGGCCACCGGCATGGATCTGCGCCTTGACCATCCATTGGGAACCGCCCAGTGCCTTGGCGGCATCGACGGCGGCGTCGGCGGAGTTGGCGACCTTGCCCGGCGGGACGGCGATGCCGTACTGCGCGAACAGTTCTTTGGCCTGGTATTCGTGGAAATTCATTCGATACCTCGAGCGAACGGAAAAACATGGCGGCCGCACGCGTGAACACCCGCGTGGGTCATGGGGTCGGACGGCGGAGTGACGCGCAGCCGGAATGCAGTGCGCGGGCCACTCAATTGGCTGAACCACGCAATACGGCCGCCTATTTTCGCGGAAGCGGGCGGCAATGGAAAGGGCAACCTGTCCGGGCGGGCCGCAGCGGCCCGTTTCATGCGGTTTGGCGCGGGGATACGGCCCCGGTCAGCCCGTCTATACTCGCCCGGAACCGCCATGGAGTGCCCGCCACGTGTCCAGCGCACCACCTTTCGCCGATCCGCAGACAGGCATGACCACGATCCGCCACGAGCTCTCCTTCCTGAATGTGTTCCGGGTCGTGCAGTCACTGGTGTATGCCGGCCTCGCCTTCAGCCCCGCCGGGATGGGCTGGCCCGAGCTGGACACGCCCGACTTCGCGCGCACCGTAGCGATGCTGTACCTGGTTTTTGCGCTGGTTGCGCTGCTGTTGAACCGCCGCAGCATGGCCTACGTGAGAACCGCGGTGGCGGTGACCCTGGTGGTGGATATCACCGCGGCCATCCTGGCGACTTCCGCGATGCACGATGCGCGCATCGGTATCGCGATGATGCTGGCGGTGAACCTCAGCGCCGGCGCGCTGATCCTGCCGCTGCGGATATCCAGCTTCTTCGCCGCGCTGGCCACGCTGGGCATGCTCGGCCACACCTTTTTCGGAGCGTCCACGCCCAACGGCCCCGGCGATCGCGACCTGCTCGAAGCCGCCCTGTTCGGACTGGCCTATTTCGCCAGTACCGCGCTGTGCAGCGTGCTGGGCCGGCAGCTGCGCGCCACCGAGGCGCTGGCCGAGCAACGCAGCACCGACCTGGCCAACCTGTCGCAGGTCAACGAACTGATCATCCGCCGCATGAAGACCGGCGTGCTGCTGGTCGATGACGCCAACCGCATCCACCAGATCAACGAATCGGCCTGGATGCTGCTGGGCAACCCCGGCGCCGACCAGCGCGACCTCGGCCAGCTGGCACCGGAACTGTCGCGTCGGCTGTACCACTGGATGACCTCCGGCAAACTGGACGAGACCGCGACCCAGCTCGCCGACGGCGTGCCCGAAGTGGTGCCGCGCTTCACCCGGCTGGCACCGAACGACGACTCGCACGTGCTGATCTTCCTGGACGACACCTCGCTGCTGTCGCGCCGGGCGGAGGAACTCACGCTGAGCTCGCTGGGCCGGCTGTCCGCCTCGATCGCGCACGAGATCCGCAACCCGCTGGCGGCGATCCGCTATTCGGCCCAGTTGCTGGCCGAGTCCAAGAGCATGGACAGCACCGACCAGCGCATGGTCGAGATCATCAACAACCACTGCATCCGGCTCAACGAGATCATCGAGAACATCCTGCAGCTGTCGCGGCGCGAGCGCTCCCGCCCGGAGACGCTGGACCTGGGCCACTGGGCGCAGGACTTCGTGGAGGAATACAGCCAGGGCAACGACCTCGGCGCCGATTCGCTGCGGGTGATCACCAACAGCGCCGTGCCGGTCACCGCGGTGGCCGATCCGCAACAACTGCAGCAGGTGGTCTGGAACCTGGTGCAAAACGCGCTGCGCTACGGCCGCCTGCCCGGCGAGCCGGCTCGGGTGATGGTGGTGGCGCGGCAGGGCGAACACGGCGTGCCGATCCTGGAGGTGATCGACCGCGGGCCCGGCATCGCCCCGAAAGTGGCCGCGCAGATCTTCGAGCCGTTCTATACCACCCACGAATACGGCACCGGCCTGGGTCTGTACCTGGCCCGGCAGATGAGCGAAGCGAACCAGGCCGCGCTGGAATACGTGCGCGTGGCCGGCGGTGGCAGCTGCTTCCGTCTGATCCTGACGCCGGCGCAGATGAGCAAGGCCACCGGCGAAGAGGAGTCCTGACCGCCCCGGCCATGCCGTCGATCCGGTCCGGACTCGCGGCAGCCACCGTTCCCGGCGCGGGTGGTTGCGGGTATCGTGGCTGCGCTACCGGAATGGGCCACACGATGATGAAGCGTCTCGCCTGGATATGCCTGTTGCTCGGCCTTTTCTCTTCGCAGCCGATGGCGGCACCGGCCCCGCCCGCCCCGATCCGGGTGGGCAACGCGGACAACCGGATCACCCTGCAATCCGGCGCCGCGGCACCCGAGCTGTTGCAGCTGGTGCGCACGGGCGGTACCGCCTGGCAGGGCATGGCTGCCACGCCGCTGATCGGACAGGTCACGGTCGGGCGCAGGGAAATTCCGCTGCACTGGCGCTTCGACCCCGACAGCAGCCGCAGCGACGAGCATTCGGCCAGCCTGGTCTACGAGGATCGTGCGGCCGGGCTGCGGCTGTACTGGGAATGGCGCGCGCCGGCGCGGCACGGTCCGCTCGAGCACGTGATCCGGATCGAGAATCGCAGCGGGCACGAGCTGTGGATTCCGTTGCAGGCCAGCTTCCGTTTCGCCTGGAAAATCCCCGCGGATCTGCCGCTGCAGCAGCTGTGGATCGACAAGGGCGCCGGCGAGCCGCCGCCGGTCGGCACGCATCGGGTGTCGATCGCCGACGGTCATGACTGGCATGGAGAATCGAGCACGTTTGCGCACCCCCTCCCGGGCCAGGCACGCGAGATCATTCCCTGGTTCATGGTTCGCGGCACCCATCCCGGGGTAGGCGGCTGGTACGTGGGAGTGGAATTCAGCGGCCGCATCGCGATGACCCTGCAGCGGCACGGCGCGGCGCTCGAGGGCACGGTCGGGCTCAACCCCGAACCCGGCCCGTTCCGCACCCGCCTGGCGCCGGGCGAGACCTTCGCCACCCCGACCGTCTTCGTCGGCGCCAGCGACGGCGACATCGACGATACCGGCAATGCGCTGCACCGCTGGGTCCGCCAGGTGCTGAACGAACCCGCCACGCTGCGCAACCCCGACTACCCGCTGGTGACCATCAACAGCTGGGGCAGCGCGATGGCGATCACCGAGGCGCAGGCGCGGCACATGATCGACGATGCGCAACGACTGGGTTTCGAGATGTTTCACCTGGACGCCGGCTGGTTCCGCGCAGTCGGCGACTGGCACCCGGACCCGAAGAAATTCCCGCACGGCATCGCGGCGCTGTCGGACTACGCGCACCGGCACGGCCTGAAATTCGGCCTCTGGGCCGACTGGGCCCAGGCCGGCACCAGCACCGGGGAAGGCGCGCTCAACGTGGCCGATCCGCAGGTGCGCCACTGGTTGATCACCGACCCCCCGCCGGGCTGGAAGCCGGCCGAGTTCAAGGGCATCACGATCGACCTGGGCGTGCCCGCGGCACAGGCGTGGGCGACCGGCGAGACCCGCCGCATCGTGCACGATTACCACGTCGACATGCTCGAGCACGATGGCTACGTCGTCGCCCAGGGCTGCGACCGCAGCGATCATCCGCACGCACCGATCGATCCGACCGGCACGCACCGCTACAGCGACGACGACTTCCTCTGGGTCGACAGCGCCAATTCGACCGACGTCAGCCTGCATGCCACGCGCGCCTACTACGAGATCCAGAACGCGCTGAAGCGCCAGCACCCCGGCCTGCTGCTGGAGATCTGCAACGACGGCGGGCGCATGGTCGACTTCGGCAGCGCCGCGCACGGCGACTACTTCTCGATCGTGGATTCCTACGACCCGCTGTCCAACCGGCAGGCGTTCTACGACGCCAGCCACGTGCTGCCGCCGGCCATGCTCGAGACCTACGTGAAGGCGTGGCCGACGCCACGGATCGAGAATTTCCGCTACATGCTGCGCAGCGGGATGATGGGCTGGTTCACCGTGATGATCGACACCAACAGCTGGACCGGCGAGCAGCATGCCGCCGCGGCGCGGGAGATCGCGTTCTATCAATCGACCCTGCGCCCGCTGATCCGCGATGCCGATCTGTATCACGTGGGCCCGCGCCCGGACGGCAAGGGCTGGGACGGCACCGAATACTTCGATGCCGCACGCAACCGGGGCGTGCTCTATGCCTTCCACGGCAGCGCGCCGGCGCCGGGCGTGTTCCGCTTCAAGCTGCGGGGGCTGCGCAGCGGGCACCGGTACCGCGTGCACTTCCGCGACCATTCCTCGCCCGATCGGGTGCTGGACGGAACCGAGCTGATGCAGTCCGGTCTCGCGGTGTCGTTGCCGATGCCGGATGCCTCCGAACTGGTCGTGATCGAGGGCTTGCCATGACGCGCCACCCTCGCTGGTCGCTGGGCCTGGCCCTGCTCTGCCTCTGCGCATCCGCCACCGCGCACAGCACCGTCGGCGCCGGCCAGCCGGTGCTCCATGAACATTCCGGCAGCGGCCTGGTGGTCCAGCCCGCGGTGATCGTCGCGGCCGCCAGGGCTTTCCGGGACCCGGATCCTGCGCTGCAGGCGATGGTGCGTTCGGCCCTGCTCAACACCGGCACCCAGATCGTGGCGGCGGCCGACGGCACCGCCTACGTCAAGACTGGCGACATTCCCGCCGAGTGGCTGCGCGACTCCAGCGTGCAGGTCGAGGCGACGTACCTCGACTACGCCGCCGACCCGCAGGTGCGTGCGCTGTTCAAGGCAGTGATCCAGCGTCAGGCGAAGTACCTGATCGTCGATCCGTATGCGAACGCGTTCAGGCAGGACTATACGGTATGGGAGCGCAAGTTCGAGCTCGACTCGCTGTGCTACCCGATCCTGCTGGCGTGGAAGTATTACAAGGTGACCGGCGATGCATCGGTGTTCACGCCCGAGCTCCGGCACGCCTTCCTGCGCGTGCTCGACGTCATGCAGATCGAGCAGCATCACCGGCGCCTGAGCAAGTACCGCTTCAAGTCCGACACGCAGGAAGCGGGGGTCCACCCGGTGGCCTGGACCGGCATGATCTGGACCGGTTTCCGCCCCTCGGACGATCCGTGTGTCTACAACTACCTGATCCCTGCCGAGATGATGGCGGTGCAGGCGTTGTCGGCGCTGCGGGACATTGCCGCGGTCTATCACGATCCGGCGATGGCAAGCCGCGCCGGAAAACTTCGCCGGCAGGTGCACGCGGGGATCCAGAAATACGGCATCGTGAACGGCCCCGACGGCAAGCCGGTCTATGCCTACGAGGTCGACGGGCTCGGCCACGCCCGCCTGATGGACGACGCGAACATCCCGAACCTGCTCGCCGCGCCATATTTCGGCTATGTCCGCAGCATCGACCCGGTCTACCGGAACACGCGGCGGTTCGTGCTCTCCCGCGCCAATCCGTTCTACTACTCCGGCCCGCTGGCGGCCGGGCTGGGCAGTCCGCACACCCCGCCGGGCATGGTCTGGCCGCTGGGCCTGCTGGCCCAGGGCTTCACCACCAGCGTCCCGGCCGAACAGCAACAAGTGCTGAAAATGCTGCTGGCCAGCGACCCCGGCGACCACCGCCTGCACGAGTCCTTCGATCCGCACGACGCCAGGAAATTCACCCGCGAAGACTTCGGCTGGCCGAACGCGTTCTTCACCGAATACGTCGCGAAGCTGCACGGTGCGCCCGCGCATCCGGCGCCCGGCACGGCGGACCTGCGATTCGCCGGCCAGGCGGCGCACTGACCCCGGTCGCGCGCGGTCGGGGCGGCATCCTGCGATGGTCGCCCCGACTCACGCGAACAGCGCCCGGCTAGGCCGCCTTCCCGGCGGCGAGCGCATGCACGTCGGATGCCTTCAGTGCCTTGCCGCCGATGGCCCAGTCGCCACCTTCGAACTCCGCGATACGCACCGAGGTGACGCTGCGCAGGTTCTCGCCTTCGACCTCGAGCATCGCGCGGGTGACTTTGGCGATGAGGTCCTGTTTCTGTTTCGGAGTGAAGACGTCCTTGATGACGTCGATGGTTACCATTGGCATGTCGTGTCTCCTGTGGGGGTTGAACACCGGCGCCGGAACCGTTCCGGCACCGTCGAACGAAGTTCAACATGCGCCGGCGGCCCCTGCTTGAAGACCCCGTGGAGAAAACCTGGAGGTTCGTGGGAGATTGCACCGCGGTGCTCTATGCTGAATCCATGATCTACCGCTTCAGCCCGTTCGAGCTGGACATGGCGAAGTTCGAGCTTCGCGCCGATGGCGAAGTGCGGCCGGTGGAACCGCAGGTGTTCGCCCTGCTCGCCCTGCTGGTCGAGAACCGCGAGCGCATGGTGTCCCGGGACGAGATCGTCGAGAAGGTGTGGGACGGGCGCATCGTTTCCGATTCGGCCATCGCCAGCCGGATCAAGTCGGCGCGTCAGGCGCTGGGCGATGACGGCACGACCCAGCGCTTCATCAAGACCATCCACCGGCAGGGCTTCCGCTTCGTGGCGGATGCGAAGGTCGCGGGGACCGCCGGCGCGGCGTCGACTCCCATGGAACCCTGCGGCACGCCACCTGCCGAGCACGGCTCGCGACCGTCGATCGCGGTGCTGCCGTTTCGCCGTCTCGGCGCGACGGGGCCGTATGCGGCGATGGCCGACGCCCTGCCGCATGAGCTGATCACCGAGCTTGCACGTCTGCACTGGTTGTTCGTCACGGCGCGGGAATCGTCGTTCCGGCTGCGCGGCGCGGATGCCGACGCAGCCGAAATCGGTCGTCTGCTCGGTGTGCGCTACTACCTGGCGGGCACGGTGGAGACCACCGGTACCAGGCTCGTGGTGACGGTCGAGCTGACCGACACGCGCGACGGCGGCATCGTCTGGGCCGAGCAATTCTCCGGCGCGATCGACGAGGTGCATCAGGTGCGCGAAGACATCCGTTCGCGGATCCTCGCGGCGCTGGAAATCCGGATTCCGCTGCACGAGGCCGCTCTCGCGCGGCTGACCGTGACCGAGAATCTCGATGCCTGGTCGGCCTACCACCTGGGCCTGCAGCACATGTACCGCTTCAACCGCACCGACAATGCGGCGGCCACGGCGCTGTTCCAGCAATCGATAGCGAAAGACCCCGGCTTCGCGCGCGCCCATGCAGGCCTGTCGTTCGTGCATTTCCAGACCGCGTTCATGCACTACACCGAGGATCTCGCGGGCGAGATTGAACTGTCGCGTCGTTTCGCGCTGCGCGGCCTCGAACTCGACCCGATCGATCCCTTCGTCAATTTCGCGATGGGTCGCAGTTTCTGGCTCGAGGGCGACCTGGGCAGCAGCCTCGCCTGGCTCGAGCGCGCGACCTCGATCAGCCCGAACTATGCACAGGGCATCTACGCCCGCGGCTGGACCGAAACGCTGGCCGACCACAGTCTCGAAGGACGCCGGCATGTCGATCTGGCGATGCGCCTCAGCCCGCTCGATCCGCTCTATTACGCGATGCTGGGAACCCGCGCGTTCACCCACATGATGCGGGGCGAGGATGCCGAGGCCGCGGAGTGGGCCGAACGCGCGGCGCGCTCACCGGGCGCGCATGTGCTGATCGCGATGATTGCGGTCGCCGCCCACGCGCTGGCCGGTGACGGGTTGCGCGCGGCCTCGTGGGCGGTCCAGGTGCGCTCGCGCAACCCGGCACTGACCCGCGACGACTTCTTCCGCGCCTTTCCGATGCAGTCGGCGACGACCAGGGAGCGGGTCGCGCAGGCGCTCGCCCGGTTCGGCTTTTGAGACGCCCGTGCCAACCGGCCGGGCGCATCCCGGACGGCGAATCGCAGGCAGCCGCGGTGCCTGCCCGCGAATGGCCGCCCGGCGCGCCGAGGTGACGCCGGAAACTTGCATGTGGCGCAAACGCACGCGCACTATTCCGGCCGTATCCCGCACGACACCCTTCACCGCTCGACCCACCGGGGCCACGCAGGAAAACAACGGATGGCCGGAAATTTCACCCTCACGTTCAGGCCGCCGGGCAGCATGAAGCCGGCGACACCCGCCATCGGGCCGACGCTGCGCTACTTCGACCTTTTCCCGACCCGGATCTGGCAGGCCAGCCTGGCCGCCCTCGCGCCGCACCTGCAGCCGTGGGTCGCCGCGGTGCTGGCGATGCGCGCAGCCCATCCCCAACCGGCCGGCCGGACCAACCGGCACGGCTGGAACAGCGAGGACATGGCGGTACTCGAACAGGCCGCATTCGCCCCGTTGCAGCAGGCGATACGCGCGGCCTGCACCAGTGCGCTGGGCGAGATGGGCGTGCGCGACGTCCCGTTCCAGCTGCAATCCTGGGTCAACCTGCATGACCGCGGCGGCTTCAACTTCCTGCACGTGCACGAGGGCAGCCTGCTGTCCGGCTGCTTCTACCTGAGCGTGCCCGCCGGCGCCGGCAAACTGGTGTTCCGCGATCCGCGGCCGGGCGTGATCCATGGCTTTCTCAAGGGCGCGGTGCCCAATGGTTACAGCGACATCCGGCTCGCCCCCGAGACCGGCCTGCTGGTGCTGTTCCCGTGCTGGATGGAGCACTTCGTCGAGCCCCACGACAACGACGAGCCGCGCATCTCGATCTCCTTCAATGCCATCGCGGGATAGACGCTTGCTGGTCGACCGGGCGGCACGCCGCGCTAGCGGTCGGGCACCACGTCGAACGCCACCGTAAGCCGCGGGCGGTCGCCCGAAAAAGGCACGGTGCCGTGCCAGAAATAGGATGGAAACAGCACCAGCATGCCCACCTCGGGACGCACCACGTGCTCGGCCGGGCAAACCGGTGTTGTCGCGATGCTGGGTTCACCGAAGGTGAGCACGCCATCCTGGCGGTGCGCGTCGGCCATGCTGTCGGGCAGGTCGATATAGCAGGCCGACGAAAGCCATCCGCGCGGATGCACGTGGCTGGTGTGGAATCCGGACGTCCGCAGCCGCACCGACCAGCTGCCGTTGAAACGCCAGCCGCCGTGGTTGCGCCGGCGCAGCGGATCGGCGCCATGGCCGATGTGCTCCAGATAACCGCGGATCGGCGCTTCGAAGGCCTTGAACAACGCCTGGATCACCGGGTCCGCCGTGCGCGTCAGATCCCCGGTGGTTTCGGTGCCATGACGCAGCGACTGGAACAGCAGCGGGTGATTCTGGGTGTCGTGCAGCCGATCGAGACTGCGTCGCAGGTCGGCGAGGAAACCGGCCAGGTCGGACCAGCCCGGCGGCGCCTCCAGCCGCTGCGGCAGCACCAGTCGCGGATAGTCGCAAAGCTCGTGGTAGCGCGGATCGCCCAGCAGGCGCCAGGCAGTCGTCTGCAGGGCGATCAGGTATTGATCGTCGGGTGCCTGTGCCAGCAGGGCCTCGCAGTGCGGCAGGCTGCCGCGCGCATCGCCGATGCCCAGTTGGGCGGCCACCATCAGCTTTCGTGCCGAGCTGTCGGTGGGCAGTGCGCGCAACGCGCGCTCGGCCAGGCCGAGCGCGATGGCCGGATCGAACTCCAGCGCCGCCAGGCCCGCGCGCACCAGCAGCGCCGGCGCGGCCTGCGGGCGCGCCGCCTGGGAAGCCAGGCAGGCATAGGCGCCGCGGGGATCGCCGGCACCCTGCAGGACCGCGGCCTTGGCCGCCCACAGTGCATCGTCGTTGGCGAAGGTCTGCAGGGCCCGATCCATCGTGGCGGTCGCCTCGGCGCTGTCACCGGTGCGCATCCAGACCAGCCGCGCGAGATGGCTGTGGGCGTCGAGCAGTCGGGGCTCCAGCCGCAGGCAATCGCGCAGGGCCGCTTCGGCGCGCTCGAAGTCGCCCAGCGCGATCAGGCTGCGGGCATGGGTGTGGTACAGCGCGGCGGAACGGTATCCCGTGCCCAAGGCCTGGCGCGCCAGCTGCTCGGCCTCCGCCGGCTGGTTCGCCGCATCCAGGGCGATCGCCAGCGCATGCGCGGCGACAGGATTGTCGGGCGCGGCGGCCTGCACCTGCCGGTAGGCGGCGACCGCCTCGCGCTGGCGCCCCAGCGCCGCCAGCGCGGCCACGTGCTGGGTGACCAGCTCCGCGTCGGCGTTCGGGCCGGTGCAATACGGAGCGGCGACGGCGAGCGCCTGTGCCGGGCGCTGGGTGTCGTTGTAGTAACGGGCCAGCACCAGCGCCGCCCGCGGCGATGGCGGTGTACCCGCGACCGCGCGTTGCAGCAGTGGTTCGGCCTCGCCGGCGCGCCCGCTGTGGAGCAGCAGCTCGCCAAGGGTGGCCAGCGTCGGTGTCCAGCCCGGATCGAGCGCGAGCGCCTGGCGCAGCAGCGCTTCGGCGCCGACCGCATCACCCAGTGCCTGCCGGGTCCCGGCGAGCAGACGTCGTGCCTCGGCGAACCCGGGATTGTCCGCCACGACCGCTTCGAGCCGATCGTGCGCGTCCCGAAAGCTGCCCGCCTGCAGCAGCGCGCTGATGCGCCGCATGGCATCGATGAGGGAAGGAGAGATCGTGGACATCAGGCGACCAGATTAACCGGCAGCCGGGCCCGATAGGCAAGACCCGGCCACCTGAAGTATGAACCCTGGGGCGCAACCTGCCGACCCGGCTGGCGGGAAGTCGGCGAATGCCGGGTCTCCGGCGAGCCCGGAACAGCCGCAGCGGGAAAAAAGAAACGGCCCGGATCGTGGAGGGTGCGATCCGGGCCGTCAGCGCTGATGCTGGCGCTGCAACAGTCTAGAACCTGTACTTGGCCTGGAAATTGACTTCGCGGCCCTGCAACGGACGCGCCAGAATCACGCCGCCGACGCCGGTGTTGACGCCAAACACGCGTGCATTGCCTTCGGTCAGACCGATTTCATTGGTGAGATTGCTGCCCAGCAGGCTGAACTGCCAGTTCTGCTGGTAGTTGGCCACGATGCCTGCGTCGAACGTGTGATACGCGCCCAGCGGTTGCAGGCCCGACTGATCCTCGTAGCGTTGACCGATATGGCTGTAGGTGACCCAGCCGGTGATGTCGCCCCACCCCGTCACCACCTTGTAACTCGGGGTGAACATGAAGCGGAACTTCGGCTGCCGCTGCAACGGCTGGCCATTGAGGCCGATACATGTCGAATTGCCGTTGATGTCGAAGTACGGGGCGCAGCCGTTGTAGCCGGTGTAATGGCCGTCCATGTAATTGCCGATCAACGCCAGCTTCAGGTTTTCGATCGGTGACCATGTCGCGTTGAGGTTCACACCCTTGGTAGAGGATCCGTAGGTCGATATCTTGCCGATCGGATTGCCGGCGATATCAGTTTCCTGGTACTGCAGGCCGGTGAACGTGCGGTGGTAGGCGCTGAGGTCCAGGTAGATGCTGCTGGACTGGTACTTGAAGCCGCCTTCCAGGTTCCGGATTTTTGCCATCGGCGCAAAGTCGCCACCGGCACCACGGATGCCATTGTCGAAATCGTCGAAGTGCGCACCGGTGTTGGCCCGGATGTACACGCTCATGTTGTCGGCCAGCTCGTAGTTCGCGCCGACCGTGAACGAGGGATGCGTCTTGTTGTAGTCCTCGTGATCGAACGTGCCGTTGCAGACCGGCGTGGTGTTGTCATACAGCGTATTGGGATTGCCATCCAGGTCGACGTTGGTCCGGTTGCAGGTGTTCTGCGTGGCATGCAGGTTTTCCACGCGCCCGGAAGCATCGAACAACCAGCGACCGATCTTCCACGAGTCGGACAGATACAGCGCCTTGTTGATCGCCTTGCCGTTTTCGGCGATGTCGTAATTGCCGTTGAAGCTGACGAAGCCCTGCGGGTTGGTCACATAGATGGTCTGTCCGTTCTGGTCATAGCTCAACGTGATCGGCTTGGCATTCGGCGTATTGGTCATCAGCATCTGGTTGCCCAGCGACCAATTGTCGTTGTCGGTGGATCGGGCCAGGTACAGGCCGACGGTCAGCGTATTGCCTTCGAAGATTTCCTTGCTGATGCGGAAATCGTTGTTGATCGTCCGCAGGTGCTTCTGGATGTACCACCAGCCCTGGTGGATCACGCTCTGCCCCGGCGCCACCGTGCCACCGCCGACATAGTTGGCGCTGACGTTCTGACTGGTGGGGTAGTTCAGGGTATCGCCGTCGACCGGCTGATTGGCGCTGTCGCAGAAGCCGGCGGGTTGCGCCATGTTGCAACCGTAGAGGTAGTAGCTCAGCGGCTTCGGATTGCTGCCCGAGAACAGCGCATTGGTATTGAGATCGCCGCCACCGAACACGAAGTGGTCCGAGATGGTCCAGCCGCCGAATTCGCCGTCGTAGCTGCCGCCGAAATAGTTCAGCTTGCCGCCGCGACCGTTGGCGAGGTTCGCTCCCACCAGACGGCCATAGGCATCGGGCACGTTCACGTGCTGGATCGCCTTGCTGTAGTAGGTGTCGGTCAGCGGGTCGAAGCCCGGATAGGCAGAGAACGAGGAACCATTGCCCTGGATCAGCGGAATCGGCGTGATGAACTGGTTCTTGTCGTTGAGCGCGCGCGCCCAGAACATGACGGTGCCGTTATCCATGTCATGGGTGAGGGTGGCGGTCAGCTGACCGCCCTTGTCGGCAGGGAATTGCGGATCGCGCACGCCATCGGACTTGCGCCAGAACCCGCCCACGCTGCCGTACCAGTTCTCGGCGATCGGGAAGCCGTAGAAACCGTCCACCCGATACATGCCCTCCGAGCCGTAGGTCACCCCGATGTCGCCCGAGGGCGTCTCGGTGCCCTGGCGCAGGATGAAGTTGGCCGTTGCGCCCATCTGCCCCGGGCCGAACACGGCACCCGGACCGCCCTGCACGATTTCGACGCGTTCGATCGTGTCATCCAGACGGAACAACGAACTGCTGTCCATGAAGGAGAGCGACGGCATGCCGTACAGCGGCGTGCCGTTGACCATGTTGGTGAAGAACGGCGCATCGCCGCCGCCCGGGAAGCCGGCGATTTCGATGTTGGCGCCGGTCTGGCCACCGCTGGACTCCGGCCAGATTCCCGGCGAGATCTTCAGCAGGTCGGCCGTGCTGACCGGCACGGCTTCCTTGATCTGGGCGAGGTTGGCCGAGACGATGTTGTAGCTCGCGTCGATCTTCCTGACACCGAGGGCATTGCCGGTGACGACGACGGCCTGCAGCGATTTCGCATCGCTTTGGCTGGCCGCCTGTTGCTGGCTGCGTGCGGCCGCCTTGCTGGCCGGTGTCGCACCTGATGTCGACTGGTCGGGAGCATTCTGATCGGCAGCCGCCCACACGATATTCGGGAGTGCTGCAGCGATCGCGGTAGCCAAGGCAAGTCTGATTAGTTCGGGGTGCTTCATGGTTCTCCCTCCTCAAGGCGGTGCCGGAACACCGGTTGTTTTTGATGTAAACCTGGATGCAGTTCGATCTACCACGTGATACCCGATAGACGTTCGCGCTCAAGCCGGCGCGAGAAATTTCCCCAGCTCGAATGACGTCAGATCGGGCAGTACAGCATCGGCGTCGCGCAATACCCGCGCGTCGCCGATGCCCAGGGCAGCCATGCCCGCAGACTTGATCGCAGCCACTCCCGCCTGCGCGTCCTCGATACCCAGACAGCGGGCCGGGGGGACACCCAGCGCGGCGGCGGCGCGCCGGAAAATCTCCGGATCGGGCTTCGCGCGCGCCAGCGTCGAAGCGTCGACCACATGATCGAAAAATTCGGCAATGCCCATCCGCTCGACCAGCTCGCCGGCACTGCGGCTGGCCGACGCCAGCGCGATCTTCAGACCGGCGCTTCTGGCCGCGGTCAACGCGGCCAGCGCGCCCGGCAGGAGGTCCCGCGCCGAGAATGTCCCGATGGCCTCTCGGTAATAGCCATTCTTCCGATCGGCGAATTGCTGCTTCTGCTCGGCGCTGTACTTGCCGGCGGCTTCGCCGAGCACAAGGTCGAGCGAGGTGGCGCGGTCGACACCCTTGAGCCTCTCGCCGATGTCGTCGTCCCATGGCAGCCCGAGCTCGCCGGCCAGCCGCTTCCAGGCCGCATGATGCAGATGCGCGGTATCGGCCAGCACGCCGTCGAGATCGAAGATCAGCGCCTCGATCGCACGCGGGAACGTGATCGCGACCGGTGCCGGTGCTGTATCGGCATGATCGGTCAACGCCAGCGACTGCGTCGCACCTTCGACCAGCTGCAGCGGCCGGCCGGCGTGCAGGACGGTCAGCGGCGCGCCGCTGGTGAGGGTGTAACGGGCGGTCTGCGCGTCGACCGCGACCGTGATGCAACGCCCCTTCCAGACCACCCCGAAGCGGTAGCCGCGCCATGCGGAAGGCAGCACCGGATCGAAGCCGAGCAGACCGTCATGCCGGCGCAGGCCGCCGAATCCCCAGGCGAGCGCAAGCCAGCTTCCGGCCATCGCAGCCATGTGCGCGCCGTGACTGGTGTTCGCGTGCAGGTCGTCGAGATCGACACGCAGGCCTTCCATGAAGTAGCCATGCGCCTTTTCCGTGTAGCCGACTTCCGCGGCGAGCACCGCGAAGGTCGACGCGGACAGGGTCGAGTCGTGAACCGTGATCGCCTCGTAGTAGTCGAAGCTGCGGCGCCTGGCGGCGCGGTCGAGGTTGTCGCCCGCCAGTACCAGCGCCAGCAGCGCATCCGCCTGCTTGCACACCTGGTGCCGATACAGCGTCAGCGGGTGGTTGTGCATCAGCAGGGGATACTGTTCCGGCGGCGTACCGGCGAAATCCCACAGCGGCTTGTCCAGGAACGTGTCGTCCTGCGCCACGATGCCCAGGCGCTCGTCATACGGCAGGTACATCGCATCGGCCGCTCGCGACCAGTCGGCGATTTCGTGTTCCGGCAACTCGAGCTTCTGCTGGAGCGCGGCAAACAGCGCAGGCGAGCTGTCGGCCAGCTCGCGCGCCACCCCGGCGGCATAGCGCAGGTGCTCCTGCGCCATCCGGTTGGTGTAGTAGTTGTTGTCGACCAGCGCGGTGTATTCGTCCGGCCCGGTGACGTCATTGATGCAGAATGCCCCGCCGCGGCGTGCATTGAAGTGTCCGACCTGCAGCCAGATCCGCGCGGTCTCGAACAGGATTTCCGCGCCACCCTCGGCCAGGAAGCCGCGATCGTCGCTGGCCTCGACATAGAGTCTGATCGCGAACGCGATCGCGGCATTGATGTGGTATTGCGCCGAGCCGCTGGGGTAATGCGCCGAGCACTCGTCGCCGTCGATCGTGCGCCACGGATAGAGCGCGCCGTGGGCATGGTTCATCTCGCGCGCATGCGCCCGGGCACGGTCCAGGGTGCGCAGGCGCCATAGCAGGCCCGCCTTGACCAGCGCCGGCTCGATGAACGCCAGCGCGGGCAGCACGAAGGTTTCCGAGTCCCAGAACACATGCCCCTCGTAGCCCTCCCCGGTCAGGCCCTTCGCCGCGCTGCCACCGCGCCCGTCGCGGCCGGCCGACTGGAAGATGTGGAACAGGTTGAATTTCAGCGCCTGCTCGCTCGGCAGGTCGCCTTCGATCGCCAGCTCCGCACGCTCCCAGAACGCGGCGAAGTCACTTGCCTGGCTCTGCACTACCTCGTCGAAACCGGCGCCGATGGCACGCTCCAGCGAACCGCTGGCACGCAGGTGCAATTCCTCGTGGGATATCTCCTGCTGCGGCCGGCTCCACGCGTAGGCGACGAATTTCTCGATCGCGACCGATTCGCCAGCCCCGATGTGGCCGGAATAGACCTGCCGGACGCTGTCGCGCTCGGCGGTGGCACTGGAAAAGACCAGCCCGCTGACCTGGTGGCGCTGCAGGCAGACCACGGAAATGGCGCTTTCGCGGGTCGCCTGCGCGAGCCATGCCCCGGCTTCGGTGGCGGCCGCATGCTGTACCTGCAGTGCGAGGCCGCTGCCGGTACCGAAGCGCGGATCGTCGCCCTGCGCGGCGGCCGCCTGATGGCCGAATATCGACGACTCGAGGGCGATCGGACCGGCATAGTCGATCGAACGCAGGCGCATGCGGATGCAAAGCAGGCCCGGATGGGCGATCGGGACCACCCGCTCCGCCTCCAGCTCGAAGGTGTGTCCCTGCGCGGTGCGCCAGCGCAGATGGCGCGAGAGCCTGCCTTCGTGGAGATCGAGCATGCGATCGAACGCGAGAACCTCGCCCTGGGTCGGATCGGCCGGCAGCTCGCCCAGGCGGATGCGGATGGCCGTGGCTTCGGCGACCGGCACCCGCGTATCCGTATGGCGAGCAAAACCGAAGTGACGCTCGTGATAGTGGATCGGTGCGCGCTCCCACACCCCCGCCAGGAAGCTTCCCTGGGTGGGGCTGGCGGACTCCTCGAAGCCGCCGCGCACGCCAAGCGAGCCATTGGCCAGCGCGAACAGCGTCTCGTCGCACGCGGCCTGGTCGGGCCGCCATTGCGACTGGCGCAGGCGCCAGCAATCGTCACCAGTGACGGGCGTATCGAAGGCGCGGGCATGCGGCCCCGTGCCCGCGACATCGCCGCGCTGGACCGCGCCTTCCCGGGTACGCGGATTAATCGCGCTCATGGGACCCCGCGAAGTCGGCCAGACCCGGCCGACGGCGATCGACAGCACGACCGCTGTCCGCACACGGGCGAACGATGGAATTTCTCCGGATCAAGCTTCCCCTCCACTTTTGGCGCGCTGTTACAGGCATCGATGGGTACCCGACGCGAGCAGGTCTTAGCGCAAACCTAACATTGAACTGTTATCGATATCAAGATACCGATAACATTTGCTGCGTATGCACATCGGAGACCGTTGCGGGCCACGCGACGCGCCGCCGTGACAGCCGCCTGCGGCCCGGCGTAGGATCGCAATGGCCTTGCCCTGCGGGTGTCGTGATGACCAGCGAGTTCAACCCGGCGCGCCGCGCCCTATTGAAATACGGCGCCTTTTCGACGGCGGGACTGGCCCTGTGGCCGGGCCACTCGGCGGCGGCCGCCGCGATGACGCCAGCGCCGCTGGGCGAACTCGGCTATGCGCAGGTGCAGCTCGGCCCTGGCCCGCTCGAACGCCAGGTGCGCGAAAACCATCACCTCGTGCTGCATCTCGATGAGGATGCGTTGCTGCGACCCTTCCGCCTGCGGGGCGGCCTGCCCGCGCCGGGGCAGGAGCTGGGCGGCTGGTACGACACCTGGGGCTTCGCGCCGGGCGCCACGTTCGGCCAGTGGCTGAGCGCGCTGGCGCGCTACTACGCGATCACCGGTGACGTCGCCACGCGGGCCAAGGTCGACCGGATGGTGCGCGGCTATGCCGCGACGATCGATGCGGGCGGCAGGTTCTACCGCAACAACCGGTTCCCGTCCTACATCTACGACAAGCTGGTCGGCGGCCTGCTCGATGCAAGCCGGCTGGCCGGCAACGACATCGCACTGGCCACGCTGCGGCGCACGACCCGGGCGGCGCTGCCCCACCTCCCGCCGCACGCGATGCCGCGCAATGAAGCGGCCCGGCCGGGCGAGGACTTCAGCCAGCACGCCTGGGACGAGAGCTACACGCTGCCGGAAAACCAGTTCCTCGCCTTCCGCCTCACCGGCGACGAGCAGCATCGGGCGCTGGCCCGGCGCTTCCTCTACGACGACTTCTTCCTGCCGCTCGCACGCGGGGAGAACGTGCTGCCGGGCAAGCACGCCTACAGCCACATGAACGCGTTGAGCTCGGCGGCACAGGCGTACCTGTCGCTCGACCAGCCGGTGTACCTGCAGGCGGCGCGGCAAGGCTTTGCGATGGTCGACGCTCAAAGCTTCGCCACCGGCGGCTGGGGACCGGACGAGCATTTCGTGACACCGGGCAGCGGCAAGCTCGGCGACAGCCTGGCGGCCGAGCACAAGAGTTTCGAGACGCCGTGCGGCTCCTACGCGCACTTCAAGCTGACCCGCTACCTGCTGCGGGTGACCCGCGACCCCGCTTACGGCGACAGCATGGAACGGGTGCTCTACAACACCGTGCTGGGCGCGTTGCCGATCCAGCCCGACGGCCATGCGTTCTACTATTCCGACTACACCCGGCAGGCGCACAAGGGCTTCCATCCCGATCGCTGGCCGTGCTGCTCCGGCACCCTGCCGATGATCGCGGCGGACTACCGCATCAGCGTCGCCTTCACCGATGCGC
Organism: Rhodanobacter ginsengisoli; assembly: GCF_042657065.1. Lineage (NCBI taxonomy): Bacteria > Pseudomonadati > Pseudomonadota > Gammaproteobacteria > Lysobacterales > Rhodanobacteraceae > Rhodanobacter > Rhodanobacter ginsengisoli. Next base: position 414,501 of record NZ_JBHSNF010000003.1, on the reverse strand, counting down.
AAGGCATCTACGTGAACCTGTATGTGCCGGCACAGCTGAGCTGGCGCCAGCACGGCCATGCTGCCCGCCTTTTGATCGACACCCGCTATCCGCATGCCAGCGCGATCAGCATGACCGTGCAGACGTCGGCGCCACAGACGTTCGCGGTCAACCTGCGCATCCCCGCCTGGGCCACCGGCGCAAGCCTGCGCGTCAACGGCAGGCACGAAGCGGTTCCGCTGGTACCCGGAACCTTCGCCACGCTGCATCGCCCATGGCGCCCCGGCGATCGCATCGAACTCGACCTGCCATTGCACACGCGCCTGCAATCGGTCGATGCCGAGCACCCGGACACGGTGGCCCTGCTCGCCGGCCCTTTGGTGCTGATGCGCCTGCGCGACGGCGCGCCGCCCGCCCCGCCGAGTCGTCGCGAGCTGCTGTCGGCGCAACCGGTCCACGGCAACGCCTCGTCGTGGCGTGCAGGCAGCGGCCCAGCCGCCGTCACGCTGCGCCCGTTCTGCGACATCGGTGGCGAGGGCTACAGCACCTATCAGCGCGTGGACACGACTTGAACCCGCTCTCCATGGTGGCGCGACTCCGCACCCGGCCCGCGGCGCCACCCCGTGGACCACGGCTTCACCGACCGCGCGGGTGGCCGTCCGCATCACAGGCACCCGGCCCATGGCATCGGTAGAGCAACTCTGGAGCAAGGCTCAACGCTACCTGTCCGACGGTCAGCCCATCGCCGCGAGGATCGCCTGCGAGAGCATTCTCAATCGCGATCCCGCACACATCGACGCGCGTCTGCAGCTCGCCAGCATCCTGCTGTCGGAACACCGCATGCGCGACGCCGCGCAATGCCTGCTCCACGCCGCGGAGCTTCCGGCACTCGATGCGCAGCAGGCGTTTTCGGTCGCGATGGCGCTGCTGCGCGTGGGCGAGATCCTCGCCGCGCGCGACTGCGTCGAGCGGGCCACGGCGGCGGCAGCCGACTCCGGCGCAGCCTGTGCGGCGCTGGCGCGGGTCCGGCAGGCGACCGGCGAACACCCCCAGGCGCTCGCGCTGCTCGATCGCGCGCAGGCGCTTGGCTTCGACAGTGCCGAATTCCAGTATTTCCTGGGGCATCAACGGTTGTTCAACGGCGACATCGATGCCGCCCGGGCCGCGTTTGAAAGCTGCCTGCGCCTGCAGCCGGGATTCGGCCGGGCCGTGCTGTTGCTGGGCCGCTTGCGCGGGCACGCGCCCGAACCGCGGGCGCTGCGGGAGCTCCAGCACCACGCGCCATTCGTCGACGCCGGCAGTATCGACGATGCGGCGCTGGCCTTTGCCCGGTTCCATGCGCTGGACGCCCTGGGCGACGTCGCCGGCGCCTGGTCGGCCCTGCAACGCGGCAACGCGATCATGCACGCCCGCCTGCCCTGCGATCCGGCCTACGAGGCGCGCCTGGTCGACCGGATCATCGCGCGCTCGGCCAGCCTGGCCGAAGCGGTTCCGGAGCACGCCGATGCGCAAGATGCGGGGCCGCAGCCGATCTTCATCATCGGCATGCCGCGGTCCGGCACGACCCTGCTGGAACGTATCCTGGGCAACCACTCGCAGGTGGCCGCCGCGGGCGAACTCGAGGACTTCAGCCGCGCGCTGCGCTGGCAGGCCGACTGGCATGACCGCTACCTGATCGATCCCGAGCTGCCGGAGCGCCTGGCGCAGGCCGACCTGGCACAGGCCGGTCGTCGCTATCTGGCGCAGACCCGCTGGCGCGCCGGCAACAGGCCCCGGTTCGTCGACAAACTGCCGATGAACTATTTCCTGGCCGGCTACATCCCGCGCGCCTTGCCACAGGCGCGGATCGTGCACATCCAGCGCGAGCCGATGGATGTCTGCTTCTCCAACTACAAGGCGTATTTCGGCAACGACTGTGCCTACAGCTACGACCTCACCGCCGTGGCCGCACGCCATCGGCAATACCAACGGCTGATGCGGCACTGGCATCGGCTCATGCCGGGGCGGATCCTCGAGGTGTCCTACAGCCGGTTGATCCATGCGCCGCAAACCGTCGCCCGTGAAATCCTCGGGCATTGCGGACTGGCGTTCGAACCCGGCTGCGTCGACTTGCGCAGCAACACGGCACCGGTGGCCACCTTGAGCGCCGAACAGGTGCAGGGCGACATCCACGATCGCGCCGAGCGCGCATCGACTCCGTATGCGCCCTACCTCGCCACGCTGAGGGAGGCGCTGGCGGAACCGCCAGAGGGTCCCGACGGCAACTAGGTCGAACGCACCACCAGGCTGACCGGCAAGGTCTCCGACTGGGCCGGCTCATCGCGGATCAGCGCCAGCACCTTGCGCGCCAGCAGCATGCCGCCCTCCTGCCAGTCCTGGTGCACCGAACTCAGCGCCGGCAGGAAGCTGGCCCCCAGCGGCATGTCGTCGTAACCCACCACCGAGACATCGCCGGGCACCGTACGGCCCATCTGCTGGATACCGCGGATCGCGCCGATCGCCAGCAAGTCGCTGCAGGCGAAGATCGCGTCGAAATCGACCTTTCGCGCTTGCAGCGAGTGCACCGCGTCGGTGCCGGAGTCCGCCGTGAACTCGTCGCGCCGCATCAACAGCGGCTTGATCCCGTGCACACCCAGCGCATCGACGAAACCATTCAGGCGTTCGTAGATCTCGGGATGGCTGGGATTGCCGATGAATACCGGGTGCCGACGACCCAGGCGGAAGAAATGATCGGCCACCACCGCGCCACCCAGCCGGTTGTCGCTGCCGACCACCACATGCGAGTCGCCCTTCAGGCCCGCGCCCCACACCACCATCGGCACCCCGAGCTTGTCGAACCGGTGCACGGCATCCTGATGCACGCCCTGCCCCAGCAGGATCAGCCCGTCGGCCGCCTGCACCGCGGCGGCCGTGGCGCCTTGCCGCGTCGTGAGCAATACGCTGTATCCCGCCGCCGTCAGCTCCTGCGAAATGCCGCCGAGCAAACCCAGCGGATAGGGATCGAACATGGTGCGGTCGCTGGACGGCTTCATCTCCACGATCACCGCCACCGTGTGGCTGCGCCGCAGGCGCAGGTTGCGGGCACTGATGTTGAGCTTGTAACCGTGCTCGCGTGCCAGTTCGCGGATCCGTTCGCGCGTTTCCGGATTCACCAGCGGACTGTCGCTCAGCGCCCTCGAAACGGTGATTTTCGACAACCCCGCCAGTTTGGCCAGGTCAGCCATGGTCGGACCGGCCGAAAGCAGCTTTCCTACCTGTTTCTTGCTTGTCCGGCTCAATTCCAGGTCCTCCCGTTTGCAACCCGGGCGCATACCCGGTCTGCCTCAGTGTGGCCATTTACGCCAGAGGCGTCCATGCCGCGAACCGTGGTCGGATCGCCATCCGGCGAGGACGCCAACCCGTCACCGCCCGCTCGGCGCCGTGGGCCGGTTCGTCGATGATACCGTTACCATAACTTGATACCGATATCATTTGTCGGCACACTCGGCCCCCAATGACTGATTCCATCGCGCAGGGGTGATCCAGTTCGCATCCCATCGCGACACAGGCCGCTCCGCGCCCGCGGATGCATCACGAAGCAGGTGTCCATGAACCGATTCCGCATGATCGTCGCGCTGGCCCTGATCTACATGGTGTTCGCCATCCTTCTGAACAGCGTCGGCACGGTGATCCTGCAGGCGATCGTCAGCTTCGGCGTGGACAAGCCCCAGGCCAGCCTGCTCGAGCTGTTCAAGGACCTGACGATCGCGGTGACCTCGCTGCTGGTGGCGTCCTTCCTGCCCCTGCTGGGCTATCGACGCGCGATGATGCTCGCGCTGGCGATCGTCGGTTGCGCCTGCACGCTGATGCCGCTCTACCCCGGCTTCCACACCACCGAACTGCTGTTCACCTGCATCGGGGTGTCGTTCGCGCTGACCAAGGTGGCGGTGTATTCGTCGATCGGACTGCTGACCAGCAACAAGGCCGAGCACGGCCGGCTGACCAATACCATCGAGGGCCTGTTCATGGTCGGCGTGCTGGCCGGCGGCTGGATCTTCAGTGCCTTCATCGACCACGCCGCGCCGGCGAACCCGTCCTGGCTCAACGTCTACTGGCTGCTCGCCGGCCTGTGCGCGCTGGTGATCGTGCTGCTGGCCACCTCGCAGCTGGACGAATCGGCAGCGCACACCGAAAAGACCAACTCGATGCGCGGTTCGCTGCTGGAAATGCTGCAGCTGTTCCTGCGCCCGCTGGTCTATGTGTTCCTGATCTCGGCGTTCCTGTACGTGCTGATCGAGCAGAGCTTCGGCACCTGGCTGCCGACCTTCAACAACGAAGTGCTGAAGCTGCCGAACGCGATGAGCGTCCAGGTCGCCAGCATCCTGGCCGGCACCACCGCGATCGGTCGCCTGCTGGCCGGCCAGGTGCTGCGCCGGGTGCCCTGGTACGTCCTTCTGAACATCTGCGTGCTGGGCATGGGCGCGCTGGTCCTGGTGACCCTGCCGCTGGCCGAGCACGTGGTCGCGCGCGCGAACGTCGGCTGGTTCAACGCGCCGGTCGCCGCCTACCTGATTCCATTGATCGGCCTGCTGATGGCGCCGATCTACCCGGTGATCAATTCGGTCGCGCTGAGCTCGCTGCCGAAGCCGTCGCATGCCGCGATGACCGGACTGATCGTGATCTTCTCGGCCCTGGGCGGCACGCTGGGATCGCGCATCACCGCGATCGTGTTCTCGCGCTTCGACGGCATCCACGCCTTCTACTTTTCGTTGATCCCGATGACGCTGCTGCTGATCTCGCTGTTCCTGTTCAAGCGCGAAACCGATCGCGACGGAACGATGATCCCGGTGAAGGTCGGTCTTGCCGCCAAATAAGTGCCGTTCCCGACACTGCCGACGGGACGTAACGACACGTTGGAGTCCGCATGAAACCTCGCCCGCTCAAGCTCGCCCGCCTGTGGCTCGTCGCGGCGGCGATCGCCGCGCCGGCGTTCGGCCAGACCGACCCCAGCTTCCTGCTGACCGCCAGCGCGAAGGACTTCGCGACCTACTTCCCGGGCCAGCTGGCCAACGGCTACCTGTCCACCTTCACCGCGCCGCGCGGTACCGAGGGCAACCTCGCCTACCTGGTCGGCTTCATGGACTACGCCAGGGACGACATGTCCCGGCCGGCAGCGATTCCGGGCTGGACCGAAATCGACTACAGCACGGGCCCGTCCGACGCCGGTCATTTCTGGATGAACCAGGTCGACCTGAGCCCGTCGGTGTTCCAGGACTACCGGCAAGTGCTGGACATGCACGACGCCACCCTGACCACCCGCTACCGCTACCTCGACCACGGCCGGGCCACGCGGATCGAGGTGGTGACCCTGGTCAGCCAGGCATCGCCGCACCTGGCGGCCAGCCGGATCTCGATCACGCCGGAATTCGACGGCGTGGTGCAGCTGTCGTTCGCGCTCAACCTTTGGGCACCGTCCCAGCCGCGCCTGCCGCTGGCGCGGTTGACCGGCGACGAGATGCAGATCGCGGTCGCCGCACACAACCTGAAGCTGCAGGCGATTCCTCCGGCCACGCCGGATCGTGCCGCCGTCTGGTACCACGGCGACACCCATCTGCTCGCCGACGGCGGTGACAGCAGGGACCTGACGTTGTGGCTCGACGGGCGCGCGGAGCAGGGCCCGGGCATGGCCGAAGCGGCCGCGATCGCCCTGCCCGAGGGACTCAGGCCGGTCGCGGCGAAGCTGCACAAGAGCATCTATCGCCTCGCACTCGACCTCGAGGTGCGCGTGCACAAGGGCCAGACCTACACCTTCACCAAGTACGTCGCGGCGTCGCGCGACCGGTGGGGCGGCGACGCGCAGGCCGATCTCGCACTCGCCACGGCGGCGCGTCGCGACGGCTTCGCCAGGCTGCTCGGCGCGCAGCAGGCGGCATGGGCGAAGCTGTGGCAGAGCGACATCCGCATCGACGGCGATCCGAAGGCGCAGCAGGTCGTGCACTCGGATCTTTACTACCTGCTGTCCAACGCCACGCCCGACACCGCCTGGGCGATGGGTGCCAGCGGGCTGACCACCGGCTACGTCGGCCATATTTTCTGGGACAGCGATTCATGGATCTTCCCGGCGTTGTTGCTGCTGCACCCGCAACGCGCCAGATCGCTGGTGATGTTCCGCGATCGCACCCTGCCCGCGGCGCAGCAGCGGGCGCACGCACGCGGCCTGCAGGGCGCGATGTATCCGTGGGAAGCCGATCCGGAAAACGGCACCGAGCAGGTCCTGCATGCGGCCTGGGTGCTGGGCGAGCGCGAGATCCACGTCAATGCCGACGTCGCCATCGCGCAATGGCAGTACTACCTGGCAAGCGGCGACCGGGCCTGGCTGAAGCAGCATGGCTGGCCGGTGATTCGCGACGTTGCCCGCTACTGGACCAGCCGGGTGAGCTGGAACCGGCCGCGGCAGCGTTACGACCTCCTGCACGTCACCTCGGTCGAGGAAAACTACAACGACGTTCCCAACGACACCTACACCAACGCCGATGCGGCCAGGGCACTGACCATCGCCACCGCCGCAGCCGCGGTGGTTGGCGACAAGCCCGACCCTCGCTGGGCCGACATCGCCGCGAAACTGTACCTGCCGTTTTCCGCCAGCGGGCAGCACCATCTCGACATGGACGAGAGCGTGCCGCACGATCCCCGCGACAGCGACCTCGCCTTCCTGGCATTCCCCTCGCTCGACCTGCCGATGAGCGCGCCGGTGCGACGCAACGATTACGCGATCGTCGCCTCGCGCGTGGACCGGTCCACCGGCATACCCACCACGATGGGACTCGCACCGGTGGCGATCGCCGCGGCCGCCGCCAGCGACCTGGCCGAAGCGACCCGCTGGGTGGAGCGCAATGCCGCCACCGACATGTTCAAGCCGCCGTTCAACGTGCGCCCGGAAACGGCCAGCAACAACACCGGCTACTTCGTCACCGGCTCGGGCGGATTCCTGCAGAGCCTCATCTATGGCCTGACCGGGCTGCGCATCGAACCGGACGGCCTGGTCCAGGCCTACCCACCGCAGCTGCCGTCCGCCTGGAAATCCATGACGCTGAAGGACATCACGTTCCGCGGCAAACACTACGACGTCACCATCGATCGCGACGCTGCGGGCAAGCCGCGGTTGCGGAGAAAGGCCCTTTGAATGCCCATGACCGCGCCGGACAACCGGAATCTTTCACCCTTGCCTGAAGCCGGCATGCCAGGGAGATACTCCATGGAACTGAAAAGTCCCCCACGATGGCAGCGACTCGCCCTGCTCGCCGGCTGGCTGCTCAGCGTGTCGGCCCTTGCCGCCACCGAACGGGCGGGCGTCGACCGCCAGGGCAATGCGCACATTCCGGCTTTCACGGTGCCGTATTCGAGTTACGCCTCGCCACAGGCGCGCCAGATGTTCCAGCGCGTCCTCGAGCAGGGGCGCCATGCCCCGCCGCTGGCGGGGCCGATCGCGGACAGCCGCAGCTACTACGACAGGATCAACAGCGACCGGGCCGAGCGCATGCGGCGGCTCTACCCGGTCAGGATCGGGAACCGCCGCATCGGCGGCGTCCCGACCCAGGTGATCATGCCCGCCCGGGGCATCGCGGCCCGACAGCGCAAGCGCGTGCTGATCAACCTGCACGGCGGCGCCTTTCTGTGGGGCGCCGGCAGCGGGGGGCTGGTGGAATCGATCCCGATCGCCAGCCTGGGCGGGATCGAGGTGGTCAGCGTGGACTACCGCCAGGGCCCGGAGCACGTCTTCCCCGCGGCCAGCGAGGATGTCGCCGCGGTCTACCGCGCCCTGCTCAAGCAGTATCCAGCGCGGAACATCGGCATCTACGGCTGTTCCGCCGGTGGCGTGCTGACCGGCGAAGCGGTGGCCTGGATCATCGCCAGGAAGCTGCCGGTGCCCGGCGCGATCGGTACCTTCTGCGGGTCGGTCACCGACATGGGCGGTGACTCCACCTACATGGCGCCGGCACTGAACGGGGATCCGCTGACGGCGAAGCCGCTCAAGCTGGCCGACCTGCCCTACTTCCGCCAGGCGAAGGTCGGCGATCCGCTGGCATTCCCGGCGAATTCCCCTGCCCTGCTGGCGAAGTTCCCGCCCACCCTGCTGATCACCGGCACCCGCGATTTCACGCTGAGTTCGGTGATCCAGAGCCAGCGCCTGCTCAGCGCGGCGGGCGTCGACGCCGAACTGCACGTCTGGGACGGCATGTGGCACTCGTTCTTCTCCGATCCGGAACTGCCCGAATCGCGCGAGGCCTACCGGGTCATCGTCCGCTTCTTCGATCGGAAACTCGGCCGATAGCCCGGGGAGCGCACGCATGGCCAGCCCCGGCACCACCGCAGCCCCGCCGCCGCACGCTTTGCTCTTGAAAGCACCGACGGGTATCCTCTTCGTCCTTACCAGCCACGCGACGTGCCATGAGCCTGCAGACCGTCCTGGTCATTGACGACGAACGTGACATCCGAGAACTGTTGACCATCACGCTGGGGCGGATGGATCTCCAGGTCGAAGCCGTTGGCACCGTGGCCGAAGCGCGCCGCGCGCTGGCCGAACGCAGCTTCGACCTGTGCTTCACCGACATGCGGCTGCCCGACGGCAACGGTCAGGAAATCATCGAACTGATCGCCGAGAACAGCCCGGATACCCCGGTGGCGATGATCACCGCCTACGGCAACGTCGATGCCGCCGTGAACGCGCTGAAGGCGGGCGCCTTCGACTTCGTCTCCAAACCGGTCGACATCCAGATGCTGCGGGGCCTGGTGCGCACCGCCCTGCGCCTGGCCGAGGAAAAACGCGACGGCGCCGCCGCGGCGAAGGCCGGCGATTCCAGCGAACGCCTGATCGGCGACTCGCCCGCGATGCAGCAGGTACGCGCCACCATCGGCAAGCTGGCGCGCAACCAGGCGCCGGTCTACATCGCCGGTGAATCGGGCGTGGGCAAGGAACTGGTGGCCCGTCTGATCCACGAACAGGGCCCGCGCGCCAGCGGTCCGTTCGTGCCGGTCAACTGCGGCGCGATTCCGTCGGAGCTGATGGAAAGCGAGTTCTTCGGCCATCGCAAGGGCAGCTTCACCGGTGCCGGCGCCGACAAGGAGGGCCTGTTCCAGGCCGCCCAAGGCGGCACCCTGTTCCTGGACGAGGTCGCCGAGCTGCCGCTGCACATGCAGGTGAAGCTGCTGCGCGCGATCCAGGAAAAAGCGGTGCGCCCGATCGGTGGCCGCGACGAGATCCCGGTCGACGTGCGCATCCTGTCCGCGACCCACAAGAACCTCGGCCAACTGGTCGAGCAGGGCCAGTTCCGCCAGGATCTGTTCTATCGCATCAACGTGATCGAACTGCGCGTGCCGCCGCTGCGCGAGCGTCGCGGCGACGTGCCGCAGCTGGCCGCGTTCATCCTGAAGGCGCTGGCCGGCAAGAGCGGCGAAAGCATCGGCCAGCTCTCGCCGGCGGCTCGCGACGCGCTGGAAGCCTATGACTTCCCCGGCAACGTGCGCGAGCTGGAAAATATCCTCGAACGTGCAATGGCGATGTGCGACGGCGCGAATATCGACGCCTTCGACCTGATGCTGCCAAAGCGCAGCATGCGCAGCGGCTCCGATGCAGCGGCGTCGGCATCGGGTCATGACGCGGCGCCGGCCGTCGCACCGTCGACCACCAGTGCGAACGGCGGGCTGGACGACTACATCAGCAACCTCGAGCGCACCGCCATCGTCAAGGCGCTGGAGGAATCGCGCTACAACAAGACCGCGGCCGCCCGGAAACTCGGCATCACCTTCCGCGCGCTGCGCTACAAGCTGAAAAAGCTCGGCATCGACTGACACGCGAGCAGCAAGACCGTACCCTCGCGGTATCGGATCAGCCGAGGTGGCGCGGAACTCTGCCCAGGTGGTCATGCAGGTGGTGGCGGAGCAAGCCCTGCGCCTATGCAGGATCCTTGCTGCTGCCATCGGCGACCGCCCGCACGGCCTTGCGCAGCGTACGCAGCAGCACCTGGGTAGTGACCGGCTTGTCGATCACGTAGAGGTGCTCCAGTGGCGGCAACTCGTGCAGGTCCGGTGCCTCGCCCGGACGGGCCAGCAGGATCACCGCGCGCTTGTAGCCATGCTCGATCAACGCCGCCAGCGTGCGCACGCCGGTGAACAGGTTCATGTCCGCATCCAGCACCACCAGGTCGGGCAGGCCGCCCGCCTCGATCCATTGCAGTGCGGCGGTGCCGCTCTGGCTGGCGTGGGCCTGATAGCCATAGGCACCCAGGGTGTCGCTCAGTATGGACAGCTGACCCGCCTCCTCGACCACCACCAGCACGCGCTCGGCAGCACCCTCCAGACCCTCGAGGCTGTCGAGTTGGGTATCGTCGGCAACCAGCTCATCGAGCGGGATGTGCAGATCGAAGCGCGTGCCACGACCTGGCTGGCTGTCCACCCGCATCACCCCGCCGTGACTGGCGACGATCCGCTGGCATGACAGCAGACCGAGCCCGGTACCGGCCTCCTTGGTGGTGAAGAAGGGCTCGAACAAGCGTTCCAGCACCGCCTGATCCATGCCCGGGCCGTTGTCGACCACGCTGATGCACAGGTAACTGCCCGGCCGCGGCTGCTCCTCCGCCAGAAAGAAATCCTCGGGCAGCTGCTTCTGCGACGTCTCGATGCGCAGCTTGCCGCCCTCGGGCATCGCCTGGATCGCGTTGAGGCAGAGATTGAGCAGGCACTGCTGCAACTCGGTGTGGTTGCCCTCGAACGACAGCTCCGGATCTTCGATGGCCAGTTCCATCGTCACCGAGCGCGGCACGCTGCCCTGCATCAGCAGATCGAAGGCATTGATCAGCGCGCCCAGCCGCACCTGTTCCGCACGGCGCGCGCCACTGGCGAACGACAGCATCGACTGCACCATGTCCAGGCCGCGCTTGCCGCAATCGCGCACCAACTTGCCCAGCCGGGCCAGGCGCGGATCGTCCTGGTAATCCTGCAGGCTGTCACCGGCCAGCAGCAGCGGCTGCAGCAGATTGCGCAGATCGTGGCTGAGGCCACCGGCCAGCATCGCCAGGCTCTCGAAACGCTGTGCACGGATCAATTCGGCCTCCGATCGGCGACTGGTTCGCCGCGCGTCGGCCTCGGCCATCGCCCGACGCACCGCGCTGGCCAGCCGTGCCGGATTCTGCTTCAGGATGTAATCGGTGGCGCCATTGCGCAGTGCCTCGATCGCCGCCTCTTCGCCCAGCGTGGCGGAAACGAAGATGAACGGAAGATCCTCGTCGCGCTTGCGCAAGAGTTCCAGCGCGCGCTGGCCGGAAAAGCCGGGCATGCTGAGATCGGACAGCACGATGTGGGGATCGAAATCGTCCAGCGCCGCGATGAAGCGCGCCTCGTCATCGACCAGCCGCACCTCATAAGTGATGCCATCGGCATCCAGCTCGGCCAGCACCAGTTCGGCATCGAGCTCACTGTCCTCGACCTGCAGCACGCGGATGGTCGGCATGGTTGGACGCGGTCGGTTTGGCATGTTGTTTCCCTCGACTCCTCTCGCGTTCATCCTGGCACCCGTCGCTCGTGCGAGCTGCAACAGACCGGCGCATTCCACTGCTGGAACGACATCATGACATCATCAATCCCGCTCGGGCGCTTCGTTGAGTACCGCCCAGAACTGCCCCAGCGTACGCACCGCATCGAAGAACTGATCCACGTCGACCGGTTTGATCACATAGGCGTTGGCGCCCAGGTCCCAGCTGCGCGCCAGGTCGCTTTCCTCGTTCGACGAGGACAGGATCACCACCGGAATCCGCCGCATCCGCTCATCGGCACGCATGTGGGTGAGCACATCCAGCCCGTTCATGCGCGGCATCTTGATGTCCAGCAGCACCACCGCCGGATATCCCGGCGCGCGCGACGCCCACGCGCCACGCGCATGCAGGTAGTCCATGCACTCGACGCCGTCCTCCACGTGCACCACCGGGTTGGCCAGATGCGCCTCGCGCAGCGCGTCCAGCGCCATCTCCGCATCGGCCATGCTGTCTTCCACCAGCAGGATGGTGCGCAACTCTTTCCCGTTCATGCTCGACTCTCAGGTACTTGCCCCGGCCGTATCGGTGGCCGGCAGCGAAAAATGGAAACGGGCACCCTTCCCGGGTTCGCCCTCGGCCCAGACGCGACCGCCATGGCGAGCCACGATCCGTCGAACATTCGCCAGGCCGATGCCGTTGCCGGGAAATTCCGACGCGCGATGCAGGCGCTGGAATACGCCGAACAGCTTGTCCGCATACTGCATGTCGAAACCGGCGCCATTGTCGGCCACCGTGAATTCATAGTCGCCCTTTGGGCCCTGCCGCACGCTTACCTCGATGCGCGCCACCTCACACTGGCCGGTGTACTTCACCGCATTGCCGAGCAGGTTCTGCCATACCGTCCGCAGCATGTTCGCATCGCCGATGACCATCGGCAACGCGGCGACGGTCCATACGATACGCCGCCCCTCCAGACCCGACTCGGCCAGCGCACGCGCCTCCTCGACCACCGACTGCATGTCCACGGCCTGCAGGCGCAGCGGGCCGCGTCCCAGCCGTGAGAACACCAGCAGGTCGTCGATCAGCTGGGCCATGCGCTGGGCCGAACTGCCGATGACCTCGATGTAGTGGCCGGCCTTGTCGTCGATGCGGTCGCCCAGATGCTGCTCCAGCTTGCGCACGAAGCCCGAAACATGGCGCAGCGGCGCGCGCAGGTCATGCGACACCGAATAACTGAACGCCTCCAGTTCACGGTTGATGTCCGAGATCTGGCTGACCTTGCCCTCGAGCTGGCGATTGAGCTCGTTCACCTTCTGCTCGGCCAGCGCGCGCACGGTGACGTCGCTCACCGTCACCAGCAGGGCCAGTTCGTCGCTGTCCTGCTGCTGCAGCCGGCGCGCATTGATCACCACGTGCCGATCCAGGCCATCGACGGTGCGCTGCACGGTGTCGTAATCCCACAGCTCGCGATCGCGCAGCAACACGTCCCTGAGCCGCTGCAGCAGCATGCTGTCGCTCCAGGCGCCGTTGCCGATCTCCTCCAGCGGCTTCGACTGCTGCTGCAGGTCGCCGCCGTACAGTTCACTGAAGGCATTGTTTACCAGCAGGCTGTTCAGGTTCGCATCGAATAGCGCGATCGGTTCGCGCACCGCCTGGAAGATCAGGCGGGAACGCTGCACCGCGCGACCCTCGCGGCTTTCCGCCTGTTGCCGCTGGCCGATCTGCCGCTCGGAGGCAATCACGATGATCGCCAGCAACACCAGCTGCGCCAGCGCGGTGATCGTCAGCACCAGCCGGTTGTTGGAGGTCTGCCGGGAGGCCGCCGCCTGCCGGGCACTCAGCAGGTTTTGCTCGTTCTGCACGATGCTGGTGATCTGGGCATCGATGCCGAACAGGTCGTCGGCATCGCGCAGCGACTGCCGCGCGCCCGGGACATTGTTCTGCTGCAAGCGCACGAGCGCCTGGTTCATCAGCGTGAGGTGACCGGCGACGCTGTTTCCCAACGATCCGATCAGCGTTTGCTGATCGGGGTTGTCACGGGTCGTCATGCGCAGTTGCCGCAGCAGCGTGGGGACTTCCGTGCCGGCATGCCCGGCGCGACGCCGGGTGGCCTCATCGGCATCGCCGGCCAGCAGCCGGTAACTCGCCGCCTCGCTGTCGTGCACGACATAGGCGATCTGGTAGGCGAGCGATTTCACCACGGTCGAATGGTTGACCCAGGCGTTGGCCCGCAAGGTGTCGCGGGTACTGATCCGCGTCACCAGATAGGGCAGGCCGACGATGATCAGGATGGCCAGCAGCAAGCCCGCGGTGCGCCAGCGAAAGATGCCCCTGATTTTCATGCCGCATGCCGCATGGGCGGACTCTTCGTGGATAGGGACCGGATCATTCTGGCATGTTTTCGTCGCTTGTCCGCGGCTGACCGCGTAGCGCTCAGCGGCCGGCGCCTCCTGCCGGGGCCGCCCGCGCCGATGCCACGTTTCCGCGCGCCCGGTCCGGCTCGACCTGCATGCTGAAGTGAAGTTCGCCACCGGCCAGAATCTCGGCGTGATGCAGCCAGCGGCGATCCAGCGGCCGGCCGTTCAGGGTCAGCCTGCCCACGTAGGGATGCGCATCGTCGAGCGGCGACGCGCTGACCGTGAACGTATGGCCGTTCTCCAGATGCAGCGTGGCGCGCTTCACGAACGGGCGGCCGATCGCGTACTCATCGCTGCCCGGCGTCACCGGATAGAAGCCCAGCGCGGTGAACACGTACCAGGCCGACATCTGGCCGAGGTCGTCGTTGCCGCTCAGGCCATCCGGCCGCGGCGCGTACTGGCTGTCCATGATCTGCTTCAGGCGCTGCTGGGTCTTCCACGGCGCGCCGGCATAGTCGTAGAGGTAGGCGATGTGGTGACTGGGCTCGTTGCCGTGCGCATACCAGCCGATCAGGCCGGTGATGTCCTCGACGTTCTTGAAATGGGCGGCATCGACCTTGACGTCGAACAGCTGGTCGAGCTTGGCGATGAACTTCGCATCGCCGCCCATCGCCTGGATCAGCCCGGGCACGTCCTGCGGCACGTACCAGGAGTATTGCCACGCATTGCCTTCGGTGTAGTCACTGCCATAGCCGGCGAAGGTCGGGTCGAACGGTTCGCGAAACTTGCCGTCGCTCAGGCGGGCGCGCATGAAACCGGTCTTCGGATCCCACGTGTTGCGCCAGTTGGCCGCGCGCCTGCGGAAGGTGTCGGCGATCGCGGTCCGCCCCATTGCCGTGGCCATCTGCGCCAGCGACCAGTCGTCGTAGGCATATTCCAGCGTCTTGGACGCGGCCTCCGGCTCCTTGTCGATCGGCACGTAACCGAGCTTCATGTAATCGCCCAGGTCGCCGTACGGCTTGTAGGTGGCGCTGGCGACCATGGCCCTCAGCGCCGCGTCCGCATCGAAGCCGCGCACGCCCTTCACGTACGCATCGGCGATCACCGGCACCGCGTGGTAGCCGATCATGCACCACGTCTCCAGCCCCTGGTACGCCCACACCGGCAGGATGCCGAACGGGCTGGCCTCGCGCGCAGCGATCAGCGAGCGGATGAAGTCGGTGCTGTGGCCGGGATTGAGCAGCACCATCAGCGGCTGCTGCGCGCGATACACGTCCCACAGCGACCATGTCGAGTAGAACTCGAAACCCTGCGCCCGATGCACCGCATGATCCGGGCCGCGGTAGTCGCCGTTGACGTCCATGCTCAGCGTGGGCGACAGCATCGCGTGATACAGCGCGGTATAGAACATCGTGCGCGCCGGCTTCGGCGCATCGACGTCGATCACCGCCAGCGCCTTGTTCCATGCCGCCGTGGCCTCGGCATGACGGGCATCGAAATCCCAGCCCGAACCCTCCTGATCGAGATTTGCCACCGCGTTCGCCGCACTCACCGGCGAGATCGCCACCTTCACTTCCAGCGGCTGCCTCAGCTTGCCGAAATCGAACACGCCGACCAGCGCGCGGCCGTTCTGCGCATCGGCATCCTCGGCCTGGTGGCCGGGACCGCTGAAGCCCTTGTAGGGCAGATCGGTCTCGCGGTCGTACAGCTCGCGCGAGCGCATCGGCTGCGAGAAACGCATCGCAAAGCAGAGCTCGCGCCCCGGCGCCCAGCCCCGCGTGGTACGGCAGCCGGTGACCGTGCCGTCCGTGTGCACACGCAAGCTGGCCCACAGCACCTTGCCGGGGTAGTCGTAGATGCTCGGGCGCAGGTCCAGCAGCACGTGCGCCGGCCGGTTCGCGGGAAACGTGTAGCGATGCCAGCCGATCCGGCGTCCCGCGGTGAGTTCGGCGCGCACGCCGTAGTCGCTCAGGGTCACCGCGTAATAGCCCGCCTGCACCACTTCGCTGGCGTGCGAAAAGCGCGAGCGGTAGCCGCTGCCCGGTTTGGCCGGATCACCGGGATCGAGCTTCACCGCGCCGGCGATCGGCATCACCAGCACGTCGCCCAGATCCGAATGACCGGAACCGGAGAAGTGCGTATGCGAGAAACCCATGATGCTGCTGTCGCCGTATTGGTAGCCGGCCGCCCACTTGTACGCATGCCTGAAATCCGGCATCGCGGTGTCCGGCGACAACTGGATCATGCCGAACGGCACGGTGGCGCCGGGAAAGGTGTGGCCGTCGCCGCCGGTACCGATGCGCGGATCGACGTCGGTCGCGTGACCGGTGGCCGCGGCCGCCGGGCCGCTGAGCGCGAGCGCCAGCGGCAGCAGGAACAGGAGATTGATTCGTGGCATCGAGCGTCTCTTCACTGGCCGGGCAAAAGCTGACGGTAGCACTGCGCACCGGCATGTTGCACCGCGCGATTGGCAGAGGCATGAAAACGGTTACATTGCCCCGGTTGCCGGCCCGTTCTTCTCGCCGCCAGCCACCTCCAACCTCCGACCCGGGAAATCACCATGGCTTTTGCCGCTCCGCCCACTCCCACGTCCGCGACCACGCCGGGCACCGGCGCCGCCCGCGAACGCTACACCGACAATCCGATGGCAATGGGCGTGCTCACCACGATCTTCTTCATGTGGGGCTTCCTGACCTGCCTCAACGACATCCTGATCCCGCACCTGAAGTCGAGCTTCCAGCTCAACTACACCGAAGTGATGCTGGTGCAGTTCACCTTCTTCGGCGCGTATTTCCTGATGGCGATGCCGGCCGGCCGGCTGGTCGCGGCACTGGGCTACAAGAAGGGCATCGTGGCCGGGCTGGCCATCGCGGGCGTGGGCGCACTGGGCTTCTGGCCCGCCGCTGGCCTGCATCTGTACCCGGCGTTCCTCGGCGCGCTGTTCGTGCTGGCCACCGGCATCACCGTGCTGCAGGTGGCCGCCAACCCCTATGTGGCCCTGCTCGGTCCGGAGAAGACCAGCTCCAGCCGGCTGACCCTGGCCCAGGCGCTCAATTCGTTCGGCACCTTCCTCGCGCCGTGGTTCGGTGGACTGCTGATCCTTTCCAACGTGGTCAAGAATCCGGCCGAGCTGGCCGCACTCGCCCCGACCGACCAACTGGCCTACCAGACCCAGCAGGCCCAAGCCGTGCAGGGCCCCTATATCGGGCTGGCGGTGGTGCTGTTCCTGCTGGCGGTGTTCGTCTGGCTGTTCCGCCTGCCCGCGCTCACCGAGGCCACCGACAAGGGCGACCACGCGCGCCACGGTTTCGTCGAGGTGCTGCGCCATCCGCACGTGCTGTTCGGCGTGCTCGGCATCTTCTTCTACGTCGGGGCCGAGGTGTCGATCGGCAGCTTCATGGTCAACTACCTGTCGATGCCGGACATCGGCCACATGAGCGAACAGCAAGCCGCGAAGTACGTGTCGTACTACTGGCTTGGCGCAATGATCGGCCGCTTCATCGGTTCGGCGCTGATGGCGAAGATCTCGCCGCGCAAGCTGCTGGCCACGTTTGCGGCGATCAACGCGCTGCTGGTGGCCACCACCATGCTGAGCACCGGCAATGTGGCGATGGTCAGCATCATCGCGATCGGCCTGTTCAACTCGATCATGTTCCCGACCATCTTCGCGCTCGGCATCGAGCGGCTGGGACCGATGACCAGCAAGGCGTCGAGCCTGCTGATCATGGCCATCGTGGGCGGCGCGATCGTGCCGTTCGTGCAGGGCGTGTTCGCCGACCATATCGGGCTGCAACATGCGTTCTTCCTGCCGCTGCTGTGCTACCTGTACATCGTGTTCTACGGCCTCAGCGGCTCGCGGATCCGCACCGTCGAATAAGTCGGACCAGGTGGGGGCGCCACGGCGCCCCGCCGTTTCTTCGTTCCAGGACAACACATCACCATGCGACCGATTCTGTGTTTCGGCGAGGCGCTGATCGATTTCCATGCCGACGGCAGCGATGAGCACGGCTTTGCGCGGCAGTTCGTGCCGTTCGCCGGTGGCGCACCGGCGAACGTGGCGGTGGCGGCCGCGCGGCTCGGCGGCGTGGCCCGCTTCGCCGGCATGCTGGCGAACGACCGCTTCGGCGATTTCCTGCTCGACAGCCTGCAGCGCGCCGGGGTCGGCACCGACGACGTGGCGCGCACCGACGCGGCCAACACCGCGCTGGCCTTCGTCACGCTGGATGCGCACGGCGAACGCAGCTTCAGCTTCTATCGGGGGCCGTCGGCCGACCTGCTGTTCCGCGCCGGGCATTTCCGCGAGCAGGCGTTTCGCGGCATCGCCCTGTTCCACGTCTGCTCCAACAGCATGACCGAACCGGCGCTGGCCGCGACCACCCGTGAAGGCATGCAGCGCGCCCACGGGGCCGGTGCGCTGGTCAGCTTCGACCTGAACCTGCGCCCCGCGCTGTGGCCCGCCGGGGTCGATCCGCTGCCGCTGGTCTGGCCGGCCCTGCACCTGGCCGATGTGGTGAAGCTGAGCGCCGAGGAATTCGCCTGGCTGGCGGTGGATGGCGAGCAGGCGGCGCTGGACCGGCTGTGGCTGGGCCGCACCCGCCTGCTGGTGGTGACCGACGGCGCACGGCCGCTGCGCTGGTTCCATCCCGATGCCGAAGGCGAGTTGCCCGGTTATGCCGTCAGCGTGGTCGACGCCACCGCCGCCGGCGATGCGTTCGTGGGTGGTCTGCTGTGCTGCCTGGCCGAACTCGAACCCACACCGGGACGGATCGACCAGCTGGTGGGCGAACTGCCGCGCCTGCACGCCATGCTGCGCTTCGCCGCCGCCTGCGGCGCGCTCACAGTGACGCGCCAGGGCTCGTTCGCGGCGATGCCCCGCGGCGACGAGGTGCTGGCCTTCATGGAGCAGCAGGCATGAACGCGATACCGCCGGCACCGGACTTCCATTCCACCGCCTTCCTGCGCGGGCACATCGCGCAGACCATGGCGTTCTACCACCCGCGCGCGATCGACCCGGCCGGTGGCTTCTTCCACTATTTCAAGGACGACGGCACGATCTACGATCGCCGCCACCGCCATCTGGTCAGCAGCACGCGCTTCGTCTTCAACTACGCGATGGCGGCGATCGAGTTCGCCGAGGACCCGGCCTCCAGCGGCGCCTACCTCGAGGCCGCACGACACGGCCTGCGTTACCTGCGCGAGGTGCATCGCGATCCGCAGGGCGGCGGCTACGCCTGGACCATCCTCGACGGCCAGCCGGACGATCGCACCAACCACGCCTATGGCGTGGCGTTCGTGCTGCTCGCCTACGCCACCGCGCACAAGGCCGGCATCACCGAAGCCGCGGCCTGGATGGACGAGACCTGGCAGTTGCTGGAGCAGCGCTACTGGGATGCCGCGGCCGGGCTGTACCGCGACGAGGCCGATGCCGACTGGCAGTTCAGCGACTATCGCGGCCAGAACGCGAACATGCACATGTGCGAGGCGATGCTGGCCGCCTACCAGGCCAGCGACGAGCCACGCTATCTGGAGCGCGCGCTGACCCTGGCCGACCACATCACCCGCCGCCAGGCGGCCCAGGCCGACGGCCTGGTGTGGGAACACTACGACCGCGACTGGAACATCGACTGGGACTACCACCGCGACGATCCGAAGCACCTGTTCCGGCCGTGGGGTTTCCAGCCCGGCCACCAGACCGAATGGGCCAAGCTGCTGCTGATCCTGGAGCCGCTGCTGCTCGAACGCGGACGCGAGGAAGACTGGCTGCTGCCGACCGCGATGAAGCTGTTCGACACCGCGCTGGCGCGCGCCTGGGACGACCGCCACGGCGGCATCTGCTACGGCTTCGCGCCGGATGGCAGCGTCTGCGACGACGACAAGTATTTCTGGGTGCAGGCCGAGTCGCTGGTCGCCGCCGCGCTGCTGCACGCACGCACCGGCCTGGCCGTCTACGACGAGTGGTACGGGAAGTTGTGGGCGTACGCCTGGGAACACTTCATCGATCACCGCCACGGCGCCTGGTATCGCATCCTCACGGTCGACAACCGCAAGCTCGACGACGAGAAGAGTCCCGCCGGCAAGACCGACTATCACACCATGGGCGCCTGCCACGAGTTGCTGCGGGTATTGCCGGGACGCTGACCGCGGCCCGAGGGCATGCGTTCGCCGGGATTCCGCCAGCGACGCGATGCTCAGCCGCCCTGCAGGTCCTGGCGCTTGAGCTTGTACCAGAGCGCCCGCTCGCTGATTTCAAGCGCCCTCGCGGCGGCGGCCTTGTTGTTTCCGCTGCGTTTCAGGGCTTCCTCGATGAGCTGCCGCTCCAGCGCTTCGACGTGAACCTTCATGGAAAGCGATGCCGGCATGTCGCCCGACGGCAGGGCGTCATTCGACCGGACCGCTTCCACCGGCCGCGCGAGCTCGGCGGGAAAATGCCCGGCCGTGATCTCCTCGCCGGTGCAAAGCACGACCGCGCGCTCGATCAGGTTTTCCAGTTCGCGGACATTGCCGGGCCAGGCGTAACCCTCCAGCCGCCGGAGTGCTTCCGGCCCCAGCCGGGGTGCACGGCGTCCCAGTTCGCGCGAGTACTTCTGCAGGAATTGATCGGCCAGCAACGGGATGTCTCCGGCCCGTTCGCGCAGCAGCGGCACGTCGATCCGCACCACGTTGAGGCGGAAATACAGATCGCGGCGCAGTGCACCCGCATCGACCGCCTGCGCCGGGTCGCGGTTGGTCGCGGCGATCACGCGCAGGTCCACCTCGATGGCGGCATTCGAGCCGAGCCGTTCGATCGTGCCCTCCTGCAGTACGCGCAGCAGCTTGGCCTGCAGGGCCAGCGGCATCTCGGTGATCTCGTCGAGGAAGATCGTGCCGCCGCCGGACAGTTCGCACTTGCCGATGCGTTCGCGCACGGCACCGGTGAACGCGCCCTTGGCATGGCCGAACAGCTCGCTCTCGAGCAACTCGGCGGGAATCGCGGCGCAGTTGATCGGCACGAACAGGCCACTGCGGCCGGAGGCCTGGTGCAGCGCCCTGGCCACCAGCTCCTTGCCGGTGCCCGTCTCGCCGACGATGAAGATATTGCTGCGCGCCGGCGCCACCTGCTGGATCAGGCGATAGAGCTCCTGCATCGGCCGACTGATGCCGATGAACTCGCCCCAGCCGCGGGAAAGTTCGTCCTTCAGGAAGCGGTTCTCGCGCTGCACCGCCTGCATCGCCAGCACGCGCGTCACGGCCAGCTCCATCGTATCCATCTCGAACGGCCGGATGATGTAATCGGCGGCGCCCAGCTTCATCGCGGCCACCGCGGTCTCGATCGTGCCGTAGGCGGTGAGCACGATCACCGGCACGTCGTCCCCGCGTTCCCTCAGCGCATTGAGCAGGGCGATGCCGTCCATCCGCGGCATGCGCAGGTCGGTCAGCACCAGATCGAACGAACCGCTCTCGATCGCGGCCAGCGCTTCCACGCCATCGGCAGCCTGCTCGACGTGGTGGCCCATGTGCTTCAGCGAAAGCTCGAGGATGCGCCGCATCTTCGCTTCGTTGTCCACCACGAGAATCCGCTTGACGTTCATCATCCGCCGCCTATGGCTGTTCGAACCGCAGGTTGAACGCGGCGCCGCCCCACGTGCTCTCGCTGACGCTGATCTCGCCACCGTGCACCTGCACGATCTGCTGCACGATGGTCAGGCCCAGCCCGATGCCGCCCTCGCGCCGGCTGAAGAAAGGGTCGAAGATACTCTGGCGCAGCGCTTCCGGCACGCCCGGGCCATCATCCACGACGCTGATCCACAGGGCGCTGGCGTCGCGGTACGTGCTGACCGCCACACGTCCCCCCGGAGAGACGAAGGACAGCGCATTGAGGATCAGGTTCAACAGCACCTGCATCATCTGCTCGCGATCGCAATCGAGCACCATCTCGAACGGGGCGAAATCGCGCGTCAATGCCACGCCCGCGTTCGCGGCCCGCGGCGCCAGCAGGCCAAGGACGTTGTCGATGATCGCGTGCAGGTCATGCGGCCGGAAGTCCGGTGGCGTGGGGCGCGCGCACTCCAGCAGCATCGTCACCAGCCGGTCGAGACGCTCGGTCTCGCTGAGGATGAAGCCGATCAGTTCGCGCTCCTTCTCGCCCAGATCGGGCTGCCGCTGCAGCAGCTGGGCGGAGCTGCGCACGATGCCCATCGGCGTGCGCACCTCGTGCGCCATGATCGCCGCCATTTCGCCCACCACCGCCAGCTTTCCCGCGCGCACGATCTGCTCGCGCGACCGCTCGAGTGCCGCGATCATCTCGACGTAGGCGTGATGCAGCTCCTCCACTTCGACGATGGTGGTGGCCGGCACCGCGGGCAGCTGCGCCTCGCCCTGGCGAAAGCGGCGGGTGAATTCGGTCAGAGCGACGATCGGTCGCGATATGCGATTGGCGAGGCGCGAGGAAATCCAGATCCCCGCCAGCAGGGTCACCAGCAGCACGGCCAGCATGGCCCAGAGCAGGTGCCATATCGGCCCGAACGAGACCGCCGTCGGCTCCACCATCACGATGTGCCAGCCCAGCCCGCGGTATTGCTGGTAGCCGCCGGACGTCGCCGCGCCGACCAGCAGTTCGCCGTAGCCGAGCGCGCGACCGTCGTGGATATAGGAAACCGTCCCCTCGCCCGGCAGGGTCCAGCGCCGAAGCTGCAGTCGACCGACGTCAGGCCGGTTGCGCAGCGCGCGGGAGACGGCCATCACCCGACCATCGTGATCGAGCAGCAGCAGGTTGCGCGACCCGGTGCCGACGGCCTCGTCGAGCAGGCCCTGGATCGCGTCCCAGTCGATCAGCACGTAGAGGTAGCCGATCGTTCCGCCGCCGAACGCGTTCGGAATCGACGTGCGCAGCAGCACCGCCTCGCCTTGGCGACCATGCACCGGCGCGATGGAGACGCTGTCCAGACGTTGCCCCGGTATCGGCTGCCAGACCGGCGCGGCAGGCGCCTGCCGACCGATCAGCGCCGGGTCGCTCGCCGCCACGATGCGCCCGGTCGGGTCGGTACACAGCAGCGACCGATACACCGTGCCCTGCCCTGCGCGCAGGTCGGAGAGAAAGTGCGAGAGACGCTTGTCCACGTCGTTGACCCGGATGTCCTGCATCACTTCCAGGCCGCGCCATACCCGCATGTTTTCCACATGCGAGAACATGAACGTATCGATGCGCTGCATCACCGTGCTGGCACCGAACTGCAGATTGCCGGCAATCTCGGACTGCAATGCCTGGCGGAACTGGTAGAACGACAGCACGCCCACCACGGTCACGGTGCCGAGCAGCATCCAGACAAGAAGCCGCAGCAGGGCCGATCGTGTGGTCACGGCGCGGACCCGCCGATGGCGATGGAGAAGCGATGGGCCATGGTTGCCGAGAGGAATCCGAACAACGCCGGCCGGGCAGGCATGCTGCCGGCGTTCACCCCGTCCAGTGTGGCCGAGGCGACGCGCCGCCGGCAAGCGCACACAGGCGCGCCTTTGCCGGCGGTGACGCAATGCCGCAGAATCCGCCGGGTCCCATGTCGGCTTGCGATCATGCGTATGAAATTCCCCGGCTGCCGCCTCGGCTTCGCCGTACTGGCGACGATCGGCCTTGCACTGGGCTGCGGCAACCCTGCCCGCGCCGCCGACGACAGCTGGCAGCACGCGCCGTACTCGCTCGGACAGGGACTGTACTTCCCGGATCAGGGATTGCGCATCGGCGGCTACGCCAACCTGCACTATTACGACGTCGAGGGCGAGAAGAGCACGCTGCGGTTCCAGGACATCAGCCTGTTTGTCACCAAGGACCTGGGCAGCCGCTGGCAGCTGTTCGGCGAAGTCGATGCCGGCGACGCCCTGAAGCTCTCCGGCAGTCACTCCGGCGGGCAGGATTCGGAGCTCGATGTCGAGCGGCTCTATGTCGACTATCACGCCAGCCAGGCGATCAGTTTCCGGCTCGGCAAGTTCCTCACCCCGGTCGGTCAGTGGAACCTGATCCATGCCGACCCGCTGACCTGGACGGTATCCCGGCCACTCTCGACATCGGCGGCATTCTCCCGCCACGCCGCGGGAATCATGATGTTCGGCACGGTGCCGCTGCACGGCCGCGACCTCGACTACTGGGTTTTCGCCGACGACAGCAAGAGTCTCGGGATCGGCCAGGACCAGGATCACGCGTTCAGTTCGTTCGGCGCCGACGGCAGCATCCGCAACAATTTCCGGCAGGCGCTCGGCGCCCGCGTGCTTTACCACTTGATGGACGACCGCCTGAGCGTGGGCATGTCCTACCTCGACTACACCCTGGAGTTGCCACGGCAGAAGTACCAGCTGGCCGGGCTGGATTTCAGCTGGTCGGCCCGCTACCTGAGCCTGAGCGGCGAGGCCATACACCGCACCGGCGGCAGCGCCGACGTGCCGGTCGAGCACGGCGGTTTCCTCGAGGCCGAGCTGCCGTTGTCCAGCCACCTCTATCTGGTCGGACGCTACGAGCGCTACCACACGTCGCTGCCCTCCCAGAGCACAACGCTGCGCACGTTCGGCATCAACTATCGCCCGATCCAGGGCATCGTGTTGAAGGTCGAGCACCGTGAAGGCAGCAACGATCTCCAGCTGGCGCCGTCCGGCTGGCTGGCGTCGATCGCGGTGCTGTTCTGAGTCATGCCGGGCGACCTCCTCCGCCGGCCGCTGATCGTGCTCGCCGCCTGTGGCTGCCTGGCGGCCTGGTCCAGCAACACCCATGCCGCCCCACCCAGGCTGGCGGTGATCACCGCTCCGCAGGCACCCCGGCTCACGCTCGATCGCGCCACGCTGCGCAACATCTTCCTCAAGAAGATATTCGTCGATGCCGACGGCCAGCGCTTGATCCCGGTGAACCTGCCGCCCGCCTCGCCGCTGCGCGAGGCGTTCTTCCGTGAATTGACCCACATGCCCGACGTGCAGATGCAGGACTACTGGAACCGCCAGTACTTCCAGGGCGTGAGCCCGCCATACGTGCTGGCCTCGCAGCAGGCCGTCGTGCGCTTCGTGGCCACCACGCCGGGCGCGATAGGTTACGTGGCGTCCTGCCACGCCGATGCCAGCGTGCAGGTGGTCCTGACGCTGAGCCTGCCGGCCTCCGCCGCCGTGGCGGCCGACTGCGACGGATCCGCCGGCCACTGAAGCGGCCAGGAAAACCGACAATCCGTGCAGACAATTCTTGCGCACTGCAAATTCCGCATGCCATGAACGCCTGCTCGATTGAGGTGACTATCTAGTTTTATCAATCACTTGAACGCATGGCACGGATCTCGCCTAAGGGGGTAGGTGACCCGCATCCCCGAGCGAGCCTCCATGCCCTTCCAGCACGCAACGCCCGACCACGATCCCTGCATCCTCGAGGGAGTCCAACCGCTCCTCGCCGAACTCAAGGAGCCCATACACACCCGCGTGCTCGATCAGGGGCACCCCGAACGCGCCGTGGTGCAGGCTTTCATCCACCGGGTGTTCGCGCTGCGCTTTCGCGCCGACGTGCAATCGTTCTATCCCACCTTGCTGAGCTTTCGCGATGCGCAGCGCCAGCGCGCGGCCGTCGGCATGCGGGATGGCCAGGGCGGCCGTCTTTTCGCCGAGCAATACCTTGGCGCGGCGGCCGAGCAACTGATCGGCGAGCGACTCGGCCGCACGATCGCGCGCGAGAACCTGGTGGAGGTGGGCAACCTCGCGCTCGAGAGCCCGGGCGATACGCGCTGGGCGATCGCCGCATCGACCCTGTTCCTGCATGCACTGGGCTATCGCTGGGTGCTGTTCACCGCGACGCGCACGCTGATCAACGCATTCCAGCGGCTGGGTCTCCAGCCCTTGCCGCTGGCCGCCGCACGACCGCTGCTGCTGGACGATCGCGGCGAGCACTGGGGCGACTACTACCAGGCCGGGCCGGTGGTGTGTGCAGGCGACATCGACTCGGGCTACCAGAAACTGCGGCGTCATGTCGGCCACAACCAGCCGCTGCTGCGCGCCCTGCTGTCCGACATGGATCGGCAGGCCGCGCGAGTCACGGGCGCGGCCTCGTCATGCTGTGGAGGCGAATGATGCACGGCATGGTCGACCGCATCGCCCGCCACGCAGCCGCTCGCCCCGGGCAGGTGGCCTTGCTCGACGACACTGGCGAGATGTCCTACGGCGAGCTGCCGCCCGCTGTCGCACGGGTCGCGCACGCGCTCGACGCAAGCCGCGTCGCCGTGTTGCTCGACAACGGCCGCGCGTGGGCGCTGGTCGATCTGGCCCTGGCGCAACGCGGCACGGTGGCGATCCCGATCCCGCCATTCTTCAGCGACGGCCAGATACGGCACCTGATCGACGACGCCGCCCCCGACCTGATCGCGAGCGACCAGCCCGGGCGGATTGCGTCGCTGACGGGAATGCCGCCGTCCGGCGAACTGGATGTCGGCGGGCGCAAGGTGTTCCTGTTTGCGCGCCCGACGGCAAAGTCGCGCCGGCTTCCGGCGGGCACCTGCAAGGTCACCTACACCTCGGGCACCACCGGCCAGCCCAGGGGCGTGTGCCTGTCCGGCGACGCGATCGAGGCGGTCACCTTCGCGCTGGCGCAGGCGGTCGACGCCGGCCCGAACGACCGCAGCCTGTCGCTGCTGCCGCTGTCCACCCTGCTGGAAAATGTCGGCGGCATCTACGCTGCGCTGGCCAGCGGCAGCACGGCGATGCTGCCGTCGCTCGCCAGCTGCGGCTTCAGCGGGTCCAGCGCGGTGCAGCCGGACTCGCTGGTGGCCGCGTTCCATCGCTACGCGCCCAGCGCCACCATCCTGGTGCCGCAGTTGCTCAAGCTGCTGGTGGAATGCATTGCCGCCGGCGCGCGCCTGCCCGCCTCGCTGCGTTTCGTCGCGGTGGGCGGCGCACCCTGCTCCGCCCACCTGATCGAGCGCGCCTGGCAGCTCGGCCTGCCGGTGCACGAGGGCTACGGCCTGTCCGAGGCGGCTTCGGTGGTCAGCCTCAATCGGCCGGGCCAGCAGCGACCCGGCAGCGTCGGCACCCCGTTGCCGCACGTGCGGGTGCGACTGGCCGAGGACGGCGAGATCCTGGTGGCAGGCAAGCTGTTTGGCGGCTACCTGGGCAGCGATGCGCCACCGCCCGTCGAATGGGCGACCGGCGACCTCGGTCGCTTCGACAGCGCGGGCCATCTGCATGTAAGCGGTCGCAAGAAGACCGCCTATGCCACCGCCTTCGGCAGGAACGTGGCGCCGGAATGGGTTGAAGGCGAGCTGTCCGCCGGCCCGGCCGTGATGCAGGCCGCCGTGTTCGGTGAAGCCCGTCCCTGCAACGTTGCCGTACTGGTGCCCCATCCCGCGGCAACGCCCGAGCAGATCACCGCGGCGGTGACCGCCGCCAATGCACGTCTTCCCGATTACGCACGCATCGCGGCCTGGCATGTCGCCGCCGCGCCCTTTTCGCCCCGCAACGGCATGGCACGAGTCTCGGGTGCGCTCGATCGTGACGCCATTGCCGATCACTACGCCAACGCTCTGGAGAGCCTCTATGCAAGCCAGGCCGCCGATGTCGACGCATGAACGCCTCGTGCTGGAAACCGAGATCAGCCGCAACGCGTTTCTCTCGATACCGATCATCCAGCGCACCTTGCGCGGCGAGGTGGTGCGCGAGGAATACCTCGCGTTCCTGCAACAGGCCTATCACCACGTACGGCAGACCGTGCCACTGATGATGGGCATGGGCTACCACCTGCCCGAACGGTTGCGCTGGATGCAGCCGGCGGTGGCCGAGTACATCGAGGAGGAAATCGGTCACGACGAGTGGATCCTGGACGACATCGAGGCCAGCGGCGGCGATGCCGCCGCGGCTCGCCGCGCGATGCCGATGCCGGCGACGGAAATGATGGTGGCGTACGCACACGACACCATCCGCCGCGGCAACCCGGTCGGCTTTCTCGGCATGGTCTTCGTCCTCGAAGGCACCAGCGCAGCGCTGGCGACGCGGGCCGCCGATGCGATCGGCCAGGCACTGGACCTGCCCCGGAAGGCGCTGCGCTATCTGACGTCGCACGGTGCGCTGGACCAGCAGCATGTCGGCTTCTACCAGAGCCTGGTCAACCGGCTCGATGACGACGGCGACCAGCGCGCCCTGATCCACGCCGCCAACCGCTTCTACCGACTCTACGGCGACATTTTCCAGGCCATCGACGACGCCTGCGGGCGCGGGAGACCCTCACCATGAAAACCGCAATCTCGCTGCCGCTGTTGCTCGTCCTGGGCGTGCTGATCTGGTTGCCGACCGCGGTATGCGCCGACGCGGTCGACTCCGCGGTAACGAATCTCGAGCACACCTGGGCGCATGTGACCTACGAGCTCCCGAAGACGGCGCAGGACGCTGCCTACACGGCACTGGAGGCACAGGCCGCGGAGCTGGGCGCGCACTACCCGCAACGCGCCGAACCGAAGGTCTGGCAGGCGATCATCCTGAGCACCCATGCCGGCGAACACGGCGGGCTGGGCGCGCTGTCCATGGCGAAGCAGGCGCGCGACCTGCTGCTGCAGGCCGGGAAGATCAGCCCCGACGTCCTGCACGGGTCGATCTACACCACGCTGGGAAGCCTCTACTGCCAGGTGCCAGGCTGGCCGCTGGGCTTCGGCAACAAGGACAAGGCGCGCGCCCTGTTGCAGCAGGCGCTGCGGATCAACCCCGACGGCATCGACCCGAATTACTTCTACGGCGATTGCCTGAGCCGCAACGACGACAGGACCGCCGCGCTGGCGGCGCTGGACAAGGCGCTGGCCGCTCCACCGCGCCCCGATCAGCCGCTGGCCGACAAGGGTCGCCGCGAGCAGGTGCGCAAGCTCATTCAGACCCTCCAATCCAGCCATTGACCCCGGTCGCGGACAACCCATGAATCTTCAAGGCAAACGCATTCTCCTCACCGGCGCAGCTGGCGGCATCGGCCGCGAGCTGGCCCGGGAACTGGCGCAGCGAGGTGCGCGGCTGTGCCTGGTCGGACGTACCGACGCGTCGATGGCCAGCCTGCGCCACCTGATCGACCGCAACAGCATGGACGCCGTCGTGGCGCAGGCGGACCTCACCGACGCGCATGCCCGCGAGCGGGTGTTGCAACTCATGCAATCCACCTGCAACGGGTTGGACGTCCTGATCAACCTGGCCGGCCTGATGGACTTCCAGCTGTTCGGCGCATCGGATCCGGCGATGATTCCGCGCATGCTGCAGATCAACCTGCTGGTTCCCATGCAGCTGACCCGCGAGGTGCTGCCCGGCATGCTCGCCCAGGGCAGCGGGCGCATCGTCAACATCGGCTCGATGTTCGGCAGCATCGGCTACCCCGGCTTCGCGACCTATTCGGCCAGCAAGTTCGCGTTGCGCGGCTTTTCGCAGGCGTTGCGACGCGAACTGAGCGACACCGGCATCGGTGTCACCTACGTTTCCCCACGGGCCGTGCGCACGCCGTTCAACCCGCATGCCGTCCATGCCATGGCGGCCGAGGGGATGATGCACATGGACGAGCCGGTCTGGGTCGCCACCCGCATCGTCAGGGCCATCGAGCAGGAAAGGAACGAGGCGTACCTGGGATTCCCCGAAAGCTTCTTCGCGCGGCTCAACGGCCTGTGGCCGGGCGTAGTCGATCGTTCGCTCAGGAAAGTCGTGCCCGCGGTCGCCCGCTTTGCACGCGGCCTGTCATGAGCCACCGGAGTCTTCGCCATTCCACTGTCACGCTGTCTCCACCCGGTGGTCCGGGTCACGATCGTGACGGACAGAAGTCCGACCTGGGCACCCGCCCGGCCGGCAGCGGAATGCCGCCGCTACCGCGCCGGGGCATTTACCGGATACTGGTCTGCCGGCCGAATCATCGGCTGGGCAACATGCTGCTGCTGACACCGCTCATCGCCGAACTGGAGCAGCGCTACAAGGGCGCGGAAATCGACATCCTCGCCGAAGGCGACATCGCCAGGGACGTGTTCGCCACCTGCTTCAGCGTCAGGAACATCCATTGCCTGCCCAGGCGCGGCTTCAAGCACCCGCTGGCGTTTCTCGGCCTGTTGCTGCGCGTGCGCAAGACGCACTACGACCTGATCATCGACCCCTGCATCGGCTCGAATTTCAGTCGCGTGCTGACGAAATTTCTCCGGGGCCGCTACAAACTCGGTTTCGACGATGGGCCGCGGGGATCGGGGCTGAGCCATGCCGTACCCCGGGCCGCCGCCGGGCGTCACATGGCCCGGCGCGCGATCCATCTGCTGCGCTGGCAAGCGGACACCGGGCCGACGGACGAGGGCGATTTCCCTGCACTGGATATCCGTCTGACCCCGTCGGAACGTGCGCAGGGGCTGAACCTGTTGCGCGAACTGACGGGCAGCCCGGCGCAGGCGAAGCTCGCCGTCGTCGTCGGCATTTTCGCCAACGCCACCGGCGCGAAGCGCTATCCGGCAGCGTGGTGGCGCGAATTCATCGAGGCCCTGTGCGAGAGCGGCCCGACGATCCGTATCGTCGAACTGATCCCCATGCACGGGCATTCCATGCTCGGCTCGACGTGGCCTGGCTACTACTCGTCCGACATTCGTCGCATGGCAGCCGTGATGGCCGGCATGGATCTGCTGATCAGCGCCGACTGCGGCGTGATGCACCTGGCCGTCGCTGCCGGGGTACCCACGGTGGGGATGTTCTGCGTCACCGACATGGCCGTGTACGAACCGTACGGGAATGGCAGTTGCGCGCTGCTCACCAGCGGTCGATCCGCGCGGGAAAGCGCCGAGCGGACGATTGACGCCCACCGTGGCCTGCTCGCCGGTGTGCCGGCTGATGGCGGGAGCCGCACGAGGGACAGCGCAACACGATGCCCCGACGCGGAAACGCAGCTGCCCGCCCGAACCCCGGGCCACTGACAACGCCCTGTTCATGATTTACGAACGAAGTGGGCGCTATCTTCGAGGTTGACTCGAGTCACGACCTACGTTCACCCCGAAATCGACAGCGCGCCTTGCATCTCCATGTGTCGGGAAGAAAGAGGCAGGCCTCATGCGCAGCAGTCTGCGGCCCGTGAATCCACCCGTCGCCTCCGCATCGCCAGGGGTCGAGTCGGGCGGCCCGTCGCCCTGGCTTGCTGCGTTGCTGCTGCTGCCTCCGGTGTTTTCCCTGCAACCGGTGCCGATCGACGAAACGCGTTACCTGGCGGTCGCCTGGAACATGCACCTGAGTGGCCAGTGGCTGGTGCCGTGGGTCGACGGCGCGCCGTATTCGGACAAGCCGCCGCTGCTGTTCTGGCTGATCAACCTGATCTGGTCGGTGACCGGTGTGCATGCCTGGGCGGCGCGCCTGCTGGAGTTGCTCATCGCGCTGGGCACGCTGCCGGCGCTCGCCTCGCTCGGCCGGCGGCTGGGCATGGACCGGGCCGCGGTGCGTGCCACGCTGTGGCTCTGGCTCGGTTGCGCCGCGTTTGCGACCTACGCCGATGTGCTGCTGTTCGACATGCTGGTCACGCTGTGCACGCTGCTGGCCTGGCGAAGCACGCTGGCCCTCGCCGGTTCCCGCTGGACAGGCGGCGCGATGGTGATGGCGGTGGCGCTGGGTCTGGGCATCCTGGCCAAGGGACCGGTGGCCCTGCTGGCGGGCGGCGCACCGGCCCTGCTCGCTCCCTGGTGGCTGCCCTCGGCACGCGCGCACCCGTCCGGCTTCTACCTGCGCTTGCTTGGCGTGCTGATCGCCGCCGTGCTGATCGCGTTGCCATGGGCACTGGCCGCGGCCCATGCCGGTGGCCCCCGCTATGCCGATGACATCTTCCTGCGCCAGACCATGGGTCGCCTGACCCACAGTTTCGCGCATGCGCGTCCCTGGTGGTGGTACCTGCCGATGTTGCCGCTGATGCTGCTGCCTTGGTCCGCCGCCCTGGGACGTGCCGGGGCCACCTCGACGACGTGCACGGACGCGCCCAGCCTGCTCCATCGCTTTGTCGTCTGCGCATTCCTGCCCTCGTTTGTCATTTTCAGTCTGGTCAGCGGCAAGCAGCCGCATTACCTGTTGCCGTTGCTTCCCGCCCTCGCCCTGGCGGGCGGGACCCGTCTGGGCACGGGCAGATGGCGAGTGGTGGGCTGGCGTGTGGCCCTGATCCAGGCGGCGATCGGCCTTGCCGTGGCGCTCGGCATGGGTTGGCTTGCAGTACCCGCGGTCAACGCGGGCGCCATCATTTGCGGGGGACTCATCCTTGCCCTGGCGCTGTCGCTCGTGCGCTATCGCGCACACCCGCTGCAGCCGGGTACGGTCGCACTGGGCATGCTGGCGACCCTCGCGCTGTGCAAGTTCGCCTTTGTGCTCAGCATCGAATCCCGCTACGACGTGCGTGCCACCGCGCTGCGTGTCGCACAGGCCCAGCGCGCGGACGTTCCACTGTTGTTTGCGGGTGCGCAGGACGGGCTGCTCACTTTTGCCGGAAGGCTGACAAGACCGATCCCGACAGCGCGCGACCCCGCGAAGGTCGCGGCCTGGGCATGGGCGCACCCGGGCGGCTGGGTCATCAGCAGCGACGACAGCTACGGCGGCACGGCAACGCCGATCCACCAGCAGCCCTATCGCGGTGGTCGCCTCGCCATCTGGCATGCGAGCGACATCGCTGCCGGGCTCGATCGCAGACTGGCGACGAGAAACCCGCACCCGGAAAAGCCGGAGCCACAGGCAGTCCGACCTGACCGCTGATCGTCGCCGGCCCTGCGCCGCGATCAGGCGAGGCTTTCCCGGCGGAGCACGCGCTACGGGCAGGAAAAATCTGATTCCGCGGGGGGCGCATGCAGACTATCGGCATGGTTTCCGGACGTGACCCGGAACGGTCCCTACCGCCCGATGGTCGAGGAAACGGGTGCCAGCCAGGTTCCAAAGCCAGTCCGGCATCAGGAAACACCGCAACACGCCCTCATGCCGTTGCGTCTCGAGTCGAAATCCGTCCGAAACCCGACAGGACGATGGAACGTCCTCGACTCATGGAGTCGCATGCCAAAGCCCCGTGCTGCTCGAAATGGAGGAGACACCGCTTGCACCGCTACGCCTCGTGGATCGGCGAACTGGCGTCCATTCGAATCCTCATGCATCCGATGAAGGTCAAAAAGGCGTAGCACCGGTCGGCTGATGCCTGGTTGCAGCAGTGCCTGACCTCCCCCGTACATCGAACGATCCCGAAGCGCGGAGATCCGTATCGGCGATGTCCACGATGGGATCTCGAAAACGGATGTCTACATGCCTCGATCAATGCGCAGTCTCTTCCACCCCGTCAACGGGATATCGCCATTCGGTCGCGGCGGCACCTTGTAGCTCAGCATGTCACCGTTCAGTACATAACTGCGCACCTGGGTAGTTCCCTCCCAATTCGGATACGTCGCTCCCTCAATATGGAAGGTCAGCGTGCCCTTCACGGGGTCGATATCGACGGTGCCGAAATGAGCGCTCGTTCCCAGTGCGGCGGCCCGGAATTCACCCGGCGTTCCCGCGTTCCTGGCATTGGCGGCGAACCTGGGGCGAGAGCTGTCGAAGATGAACAGCGAATAGTGCCCGGCATGGTCAATTTGCAGCCTGCCCCTGGGGGCATCGCCGTAGTCGTGTACGCGCGTTCCGTCCAGATGTTCAACGTCGGCAAAGGCAAGCGTCCAGGTGCCTTCGATGGCGGCCACTGCATTCATTTTATCGGGCTCCGAGGCGGTGACTGCATGGAGCGGGAGAAGGGTCAGAAGGGCGAATAGAAATGTCTTTGCTGATTTCATGACGGGGTGTCCTGCGAGGTTGTGCCGAATCGGCTGCGTTGCTGCCTGATGCATTCGTCTTTTCGGCGTTCTGCCGCGCCATCCATGTGGACGGATCGGCCCAGCGGAGCGTGCGACGCGAATCGACGACATGGCCGTGCAGCGTCAGCAGACCGTGCCAGAGCGAGCGCATGAGCAAGTACCTGTTCAGATGATGGTCGGAAGCCGACCGATGAAAGATTTGCCGATTCGATTGATGGTGTGCGGCGCACTGTAGTGCGTTACCATTCATTTATAAAACATATGAATATATATTTCAGTCATTTAAAAATGACATGGATAAGCCATGAAATCCCTCGACCTGGATGCCGTCAAGGCTTTTGTCCTGACCGCTGAGTTGCGGAGCTTCACCCGTGCCGCAGACGCGCTGGACAGCACGCAATCGGCGATCAGCCTGAAATTGCGCCGACTGGAAGATCAGTTGGGCCGACGATTGCTGGAACGAACGCCCCGCCAGGTGCGGCTATCGGCCGAGGGAGCCGCTTTCATGGAGGCCGCGCGCGAGTTGGTCGGGGCGCATGAGCGCGCCATCGCCTCATTTGAAGTGAAGCAGCGCCGACTGGTCATCGGCATCAGCCACCAACTGGTGGGCAGCGAGTTGCCCGGTTTGCTTCGCTGGATGAGCGAGCACGATCCGAACCTGGTGATCGAGCTGCGAGTCGCCGGCTCAAACGAAGTACTCAAGGCCTACGACGACGGCGTGCTGGATGCTGCCCTGGTCTTGCAGCCGGAAGATCGTCGTCGCAACGGTGAACTCCTGTTCGCCGAATCGTTCGCCTGGATCGCCGCCCCGCACTGGCAGCCACGTGCAGGTCAGCCGTTGCCGCTATCGACCCAGGGGGAAACATGCAGCATCCGTGCGGCAGCGGTCCGCGCACTCGATGGTGCCGGCATCGCCTGGACGGAGGTGTTCATCGGCAAGGGTGCCGCCGTGGTGGGGGCCGCAGCGACGATTGGATTGGCAGTCGCCGTGCTGCCGAAGCGCGCTGCGCCGTCTGGCACCATCGATATTGGCCACGCGCTTTCGTTGCCTCCGCTACCCACGCACGAGGCGGTGCTGTATTCGGCGTTGCATGACCGACGATCGCGCAACGCGCTGCATACGCTGGCGATGGCCTTCAAGAATCTGTCCAGGACCACCTAGTCGAAAGACCGATCAATCGACAACAGGGCACAGCGTGACCCGGCGTTTTGTAAAGAAGCGTGCGCTCGGCGAGACGTCGTCATCTCTTGCAAAACGAACCGAAACACAGCGTGAGCAGGCAAAGAAAAGCCCCCGATCACTCAGGGGCTTTTGCTGCACAACCAATGCAAGTAACGTCGCAAGCAGCTTTTAGAATGGAATCTCGTCATCCGCGAAGCCGCTGTCGGCCGGCGCCGGTGACGGCCGCGACGGGCCGCCCTGGTCGTCGTTGCCGCGCGACGGGCCACCGTAATTGCCGCCGCTGCGCTGACCACCGCCGGCGCTCTGCGGACGTTCGCGCTGACCACCACCGCCGCCGCCTTCGTTGCCGCCGAGCATCTGCATCTCGCTGGCGATGATGTCGGTGCTGTAGCGCTCGATGCCCTGCTTGTCGGT
The DNA here is from genome assembly GCF_042657065.1 of Rhodanobacter ginsengisoli. Lineage (NCBI taxonomy): Bacteria > Pseudomonadati > Pseudomonadota > Gammaproteobacteria > Lysobacterales > Rhodanobacteraceae > Rhodanobacter > Rhodanobacter ginsengisoli. Next base: position 379,298 of record NZ_JBHSNF010000003.1, on the reverse strand, counting down.
GTACTTGTCGGTGCGCAGCGAACCTTCGATGTAGACCTGCCGACCCTTCTTCAGGTATTCGCCGGCGATCTCGGCCAGCCGGCCGAACAGTTTCACGCGATGCCATTCGGTCTTCTCGACCTTCTCGCCGCTCTGCTTGTCGGTCCAGCTTTCCGAGGTGGCCACGTTGAGCGTGGTGACCGCGGTGCCGCCGCCGGTGTGGCGCATTTCCGGATCCGCACCGAGATTGCCGACGATGATGACTTTGTTGATACCGCGTGCCATGGGATGTCCTCGTTGGGCCGACCGTACGTCAGGAGTAGTTACGGCCGGAGTGGTGAATCAGGCTGGCTATCATAACCTCGCCGCCGGCCGAATCCAGAGCGCCTTGGGCCAGACCCACCGCAGGCGCCGGGCGACAGCATCCGTGCGTCCCGGATGACCGCACGGCAACGATCCGGCTGCTCAGCGCCCAGCCAGGACGACCTCTTCCTGCCCGTCGCCGAGGGCAGCGGACGGCAACCGCGCCACCGCGTACCCGGCCGCGTCCCAGGCATCCAGACCACCCAGCAACGGACGCACCCGGCGATAGCCGATCGCCATCAGCAGCTTGGCTGCCTTGGCCGCGGAGACTTCGTTCGGGCAGCTGCAGTAGATCACCAGCTCGCGATCCGAGGGCAGGTGCCCGACGGTCTGGTCGATGCCGTTCAGATCGGCCAGCAGGGCACCGGGGATGATCCGCGTATCGAGCAGCCGTGCCGCCTCCGAACGCACATCGACCACCACCGGGGCCTGCCCTTCCTCGATCGCGCGGTTCAGTTCGTCCACCGTGATGCGCGCCATGCGCAGGGCCACCAGCAGGCGGTGGCGCTGCCACCACTTCACCAGGATATAGAGCGCCAGCAGGCACAGCAGCCCCTCGAACGCCAGCGTCCCGGCACTGGCCAGCGCGTTCAGCAAATCGTCGACCTGCGCGGCAAAGACATAGCCGAGGCCGATCGCGCTGCCGGCCCACAGCAGCGACCCCAGACCGTCGAGCAGCAGGAAGCTCGGCAGGCGCAGGCCCATCGCGCCGACCAGCGGCGGCGCCACGGTGGACAGCCCGGGCACGAACTTGGCGATCAGCAGGACCCGGCCGCGCCAGCGCTGGAAGCGCAACTCGGATTGCTTCACGCAGGAGTCCGGCGACAGCGAGATGCGGCAGATCGTGCGCATCACGCCGGCACCGAAGCGGCGCCCCGCCCCATACCAGAGCAGGTCGCCGAGCAGGCTGGCGAGCACGGCGATCACAACCACGGCGACCAGCGGGAAATGGCCGTTCGAGGCCAGCGCACCGGCGACGATCAGGGTGGGTACCGCCGGCACCGGCACGCCGAGTTGCTCGATCAGCACGTTGCAGAAGATCAGCAACAAGCCGTAATGGGCAATCAGCAGGATGATGTCATGAGCCATCGGGACGCCGGCGAAGGCGCGGCCGGGCGAACCGCGCACGAGACCATTCTAGGGTCTCGCTGCCGCTATTCAAGGTCCGGCATCGATTCCTGACCGCACCGGACCGGCGGGGCAGCCACCCGGGTCAGACGGTGACGGCCGCGTCGGCAGCCACCACCCGTGAACGCCCCCACAGCAGCAGCGGCAGCCACAACAGGGTCAACGTTGCCGCCGCGGCGAAGACCGCGGACAGGCTGATGTGCTGCAGCATCACGCCGCCCAGCACGCCACCGACCCCGGCACCGAGAAACTGGCTGGTTGCATAGGCCCCCAGCGCCGCGCCACGCATATGCGCCGGTGCCAGTCGGGAAACCAGGCTGGGCAGGCTGGCCTCGAGCAGGTTGAACGCGCTGAAGAACACCATCGCCGCCAGCCACAACAGCAGATGGCCGCTGCCAACGGCGCTGAAACCGCACAACGCCAGGCCCAGGCCCACGGCGCAGACCAGTACCAACCGCATGCTGCCGGCCACCGACGTCACCCGCCGCAGCACGCCGCCCATGACCACGGCGGACACCAGCATCACCGGCAGGTAGAGCCGCCACTGATGATCCAGCGCCATGCCGGTGTTGCGCATCAACATCAGGGGCAAAGCCACGAACGCGGCGGTCAGCATCGTATGCATCATGAAGATCGACACGTTGAGCACCATCAACTGCGGTGTCACCAGCATGCGCAGCACCGACCCCGGTCGCGCCGAAGCCGGAGCGCGGTGGTGTCTGGGACGCGGCACCAGCACCCACAGCAGACCGATTGCGACCAGTGCCAGCACCGCGGTGAGACCGAACAGGCCGGACAGGCCGGCGACCCCGGCCAGCGGTGCACTGAGGATGATCGCCAACACGAAGGCAAAGCCGATGCTGACCCCGATGATCCCCATCACCTTGCCGCGATTGTCGTCGCGCGAATGATCGGCGGCCAGCGCCTGGCTGGCTCCGGACACCGCGCCCATGCCCTGCAGCACGCGGCCGAGGATGATCCCGTGGATACCATGGGACATCGCCGCCACCACGCTGCCGAGCACGAACACCAGCAAACCCAGGGTGATCGTCACGTGGCGGCCGATCCGGTCGGACAACAGCCCCACCGGCACCTGCAGCAACGCCTGCGCGAAGCCGTAGACGCCAATGGCGAGCCCGATCAGCAGCGGCGTCGCCCCCGCCAGGTGCAGCGCATAGGCGCTGAACACCGGCATGATCAGAAACAGGCCGAACATGCGCAGACCGACCACGCTGGAGAGGGCAAAGGCCGTCTTCAATTCACCTTTGCTGAGTTTGCTCACGGCAACAGACCACACTTGATGACCACGGAAGCGTTCGATTATAGGCAGGTAGGATCCCGCCTCCGTGCGACAGAACGCCACGACCGACGGCGTGGCGGGTCGACACCCGCCCGGCACGGCACCCGCCAGGCCGGCGGCGGCGCCGGCGGCAACCCCCTATAATCGGCGCCCACACCTTCACGAAGGCTCGCATGAGCACGCCCGCCGAACACCTCACCGGACCCTCAAACGACTTCGCCCGCGTGCGCGATCTCGCGGCTGCCGACATGCAGCGTGTCGATGCCCTGATTCGCCGACGGCTGTCCTCCGACGTGGTGCTGATCAACCAGATCGCCGACCACATCATCGCCGGTGGCGGCAAGCGGTTGCGCCCGATGCTGCACGTGCTGGCCGCCGGTGCCGCCGGATATCGCGGCGACCATCACACCAAGCTCGCCGCGATCATCGAGTTCATCCATACCTCCACCCTGCTGCACGACGACGTGGTCGACGAATCCGACCTGCGCCGCGGCCGCAAGACCGCCAATGCGCTGTGGGGCAACGCCGCCAGCGTGCTGGTCGGCGACTTCCTGTATTCCCGCTCGTTCCAGCTGATGGTGGAGCTGGACGACATGCGCATCATGCGCATCCTGGCCGACACCACCAACACGATCGCCGAGGGCGAGGTGCTGCAATTGCTCAACATCGGCAATGCCGACGTCAGCGAGGCGGCCTACCTGGCGGTGATCGAACGCAAGACCGCCGTGCTGTTCGCCGCCGCCACCGAGTTGGGCGGCATCCTCGGCGGCCTGCCCGAGGCCCAGATCGGGGCGCTGCGCCGCTACGGCATGGAGCTGGGCTACGCATTCCAGATCGCCGACGACCTGCTCGATTACGTCTCCGATGCCGGCACCCTGGGCAAGAACATCGGCGACGACCTGGCCGAGGGCAAACCCACCCTGCCGCTGATCTACGCGCTGGAAAAGGCCGACCCGCAGCAGGCACAGTCGCTGCGCCACGCTATCGAGCACGGCGGCCTAGATTCGCTCGACCGCATCATCGCCTCGATCCGCGACTCCGGCGCACTGGAGCGCACTCGCGAGCGCGCCCTGGCCCACGCGCAGGCCGCGCGCGATGCACTGGTCGCCTTGCCCGCCTCGAGCCACCGCGACGCGCTGGCCACCCTGGCCGACTACTCGGTGCAGCGCACGTTCTGATTGCCGTCCGCGACCCCGCCGCACGGGCGGGTCGCACCGGCGGATTGGATCCTCTGCCGAAACCCATCGTTCAGCCAGCGGTGCTGGCGGCGTCACGATCAATCGGCCAGACTTCCGCCATGCCTCGTTCCCGCCCAACCCGCTGGCTGTTCCGCCTCGTCGCGAGCGTGCTGCCGCTGCTGCTGGCGGCGGTGCCGGCCAGTGCCGCCAGCTACCGCTACGACCTGGTGCACAGCCAGATCCTTTTCGGCGTCGACCACGATGGCTACTCGCATCCGTTTGGACGGCTGCATATCGCTCGTGGCTGGCTACGATTCGATCCGGACGACTGGAGCACCGCCGCCACCGAGCTGGATATCGACCTGGCCGGGGTGGACATGGGCGACCCCGACTGGAGCAAGGCCGTGTGCAGGCCGGCGTTGCTTGACTGTGCACGCAACCGTTACGCACATTTCGTCAGCATCGGTGTCGAACGCAAGGACGACCACCACGGGGTGCTGCATGGGCAACTGACCTTGCGCGGCATCACCCGGCCGCTGGACCTGCCCTTCACCTTCAACCGTGCCGCCATGACCATTTTCGGACTGCACCGTGTCGCCGGGTTTTCGGCCACCGCCACGCTGGATCGCCGCGCGTTCGGCATCACCGCCTACCCCGGCTCGATCGGACTGAAGGTCAGCGTGTGGCTGGAGCTGGAAGCCATTCGCGACGATCGCCACCCTGCCGCACCCGGGGAACAACCATGAATCTGCGCAGCAATGACCGGAAATGGGGCGCGGTCGCCAAGTGCTTTCACTGGGTCATCGCGCTGGGCATCCTCGGCAACGGCGCCTTCGGCCTGCTGATGGACCTGGCCCGCTCGCCGATGCAGAAGATCAACTGGCTGGCCCTGCACAAGTCGATCGGACTGACCGTACTGGCGCTGGCGCTGTTGCGGATGTTGTGGCGCTGGTTCGACGGCCGTCCGCCTGAAACGCCGGCGTCGCGCTGGCAGCACTGGGGTGCACGCGCGGTGCACGCCACGTTGTACGTGCTGGCGCTGGCGCTGCCGCTCAGCGGCTGGTGGTTCAATTCGGTCACCGGCAAGCCGCTGCAATGGTTCAAGTTGTTCAACCTGCCGGCGCTGGTGTCGAAGAACCAGGCGCTGCACGATCTGGTCCTCGAGGTGCACGAATATCTGTTCTGGTTCCTGTTGCTGGTGCTGGTGGCGCATGTCGGTGCGGCACTGAAGCATCATTTGTCGGACAATGATGACGTGCTGCGCCGGATGCTGCCGTTCGCGCGCGTGCGCAGCGGTTCGACTTCCGAAGGAGAACGACCATGAAACGCCTTGCCATCCTGCTGCTCGCCCTCGCGCTGCCCTGCGCCGCAGCGGCCACCGACTACAACATGCGTCCGGCACTGAGCCGACTGAATTTCCACGGCACCTACCAGGGCGCTCCGTTCTCGGGCGCTTTCCGCGACTGGACGGCAGCCATCAGCTACGACCCGGCCGACCTGGCCCACTCGAAGTTCGACGTGACGGTGACCCTGGCCAGCGCGAAAACCGGCGACGACGACCAGGACAACGCCCTGCCCGGCGAGAGCTTCTTCGACGTGGCGAAGTTCCCGACCGCGCATTTCGTCACCACCGGTTTCCACCAAGACGGCAAGATGGTGATCGCGGACGGCCTGCTCACTTTGCGCGGCGTGACCAGGCCGGTGAGCCTGGGCGTGGTGTTCCGCACGCAGGGTCCCAACAGCGCCACCCTGGACGTGGCCGGACACGTGCAGCGGCTCGACTTCGGCGTGGGCAGCGGCGATTACGCCGATACCTCGGTGATCGGCCCGACCGTGAAGATCACCGCGCACCTGCAGCTCGATTCGAAATAATCATCCGCTGCGATGTCGACTGACAACCTGTGGCGCCGCCTGCGCGGCTGGCTTTCGGCCGGGCCCGCCGGCCCGGTGGCCACGCCCCGGCCCCGTGTCGACGCCAGCGGCCCGGCGCGGGTGGCCGACAGCCTGCGCAGCCTGCTGGACGATCCGACCATTCCCGCCTCGGTGCGCCACGAGCTGGCGTCCGACTTCGGTCGCATCGAAAGCATGCTGGCCAGGCTCGAGCGGGGCGAACTGCATGTGGCGGTATTCGGCCGGGTCTCCACTGGCAAATCCGCGCTGGGCAATGCCCTGCTCGGCCGCGAGGCATTCAGCGTCGGGGTATTGCACGGCACCACCACCGATGCCGAGCAGGCCACGCTCGACGAGGCGCGGCACGACGGCCTGGTGCTGATCGACACGCCCGGCATCAACGAACTCGACGGTGAAGCGCGCGAGCAACTGGCGTTCGAGGTGGCCGAGGTCAGTGACCTGGTGGTGTTCGTCTGCGATGGCGACCTCACCCGCGAGGAACTCGATGCGCTGAATACCCTGGCCGCCACCCAGCGCCCGCTGCTGCTGGCGCTGAACAAGGCCGATCGCTATGGCAGCGACGAACTCGCCGGACTGCTGGCCCATCTGCGCCTGCGCGTGGCCGGACTGATCCGGCCGGAGGACGTCCTCACGACCGCCGCGCGTCCGGCGGCGCAGCGGCGGGTCGAGGTCGACGCCCACGGGCACGAGCGGGTCGTCGAGCAGGCGCGCCCGGCGGATGTCGCGGCCCTGCGCGAGCGCCTGCTGGCGATCGCCGCACACGAAGGCAAGACGCTGTCGGCGATCAACGCCGGCCTGTACGCGGGCCGGCTCACCGACCAGGTCAGCGCGCGCATCGCGCAGACGCGCCAGGCGGTGGCGGCGAAACTGATCCGTCATTACTGCCTGGCCAAGGGGGTGGCCGTCGCACTGAATCCGATTCCGGTCGCCGACCTGCTCGCCGCCGCCGGACTGGATGCGGCGATGGTGCTGCAGCTGTCGCGCGTCTACGGGCTGCCGCTGACACGCAGCGAATCCGGCCGTCTGGTGGCGGTGATCTCGGCCCAGCTGGCCGCCCTGATGGGGGCGATCTGGGGCATGCAGCTGGTCGCCTCGGCACTGAAGGGTATGAGCGCCGGCCTGTCGGTGGTAGTCACCGCCGCGGCGCAGGGCGCGCTGGGCTGGTATGCCACGGTACTGATCGGTCGCGCCGCCGAACGCTACCTGATCGCCGGCAAGTCCTGGGGCGAGGCCGGCGCCAAGCGCGCGGTCGCCGACATCGTGGCCAGCCTCGACCGCGACTCGATCCTGCGCGAGGCGCGCGAGGAAATCCTCAAGCGGTTGAAATCGCGACGCGGGTAGCGCGGCCCTTGTGGGAGCGACTTCAGTCGCGATGCTCTTGTTTTTGGACAGCTCCGAGCAGAAGCATCGCGGCTGAAGCCGCTCCCACCGAAATCGCTCCCGCAGGGCGCGCCTAGCGAGTGCTGCCCAGAAACGCCCGCACCGCCGCCGCATCGAACGGCCAGTCCAGCTCCCGGTCCGCGCGCTCATCGCGCAGGACCGGGACGCGGGTGCCGTAGCGCTGCTCCAGCACGGCCGCGTCGTCCACCCACACGCTGTCGAAGTCCGGTGCCCGCGCCTCGGCCAGCACGGCCAGCGCCAGATCGCACAGGTGACAGTAATCGCGCTGGTACAGGATCAGATCGGACATGCGGCTGCGAATGGCTGGGGACGCCGCGTAGAATAGCCGGTTCTCCCCGTTCACCCAGCAGCAGCGCCCATGGCCGTCAGCGTATTCGACTTGTTCAAGATCGGCATCGGACCATCGTCCTCGCACACGGTGGGGCCGATGCGTGCCGCCGCCCGCTTTGCCGAACGCTGGCTGGAGGAAAAGGGCGTGCTCGGCCAGGTCGCGCGGGTGCAGGCCGAACTGTATGGCTCGCTGGCGCTGACCGGTCGCGGCCATGGCACCGACAAGGCGGTGCTGCTGGGCCTGGAAGGCGAGCATCCGGACACGGTCGACCCGGACCGGATTCCCGCCATGCTGGAACGCATCCGCGGCAGCGGACGGCTGTGCATCCTGGGCCGGCACGAGATCGCCTTCGACGAAAAGCGCGACCTGATCTTCAACAAGCGCCAGAAACTGCCGTTCCACACCAACGGCATGCGCTTCAGCGCCTTCGACGCCGCCGGCAACGAACTGGCCACACGCGACTACTACTCGGTCGGCGGCGGCTTCGTGGTCAACACCGACGAGGCGGCCGAAGACCGCATCGTCGCCGACACCACCGAACAGCCTTACCCGTTTTCCAGCGGCGACCAGATGCTGGCGCTGTGCAAGCAGCACGACATGACCATCGCCCAGCTGATGATGGCGAACGAGTCGGTGTGGCGTCCCGAGGCGGAAACCCGCGTTGGCCTGCTGACCATCTGGCAGGCGATGCAGGACTGCGTCAGCCGCGGCCTGCGTTCGCCCGGCGTGCTGCCCGGCGGCCTCAAGGTCGGCCGCCGCGCGCCGGCGATGCTGGAGGATCTGCGCAATCAGCCGGAAGCCGCGCTGCGCGATCCGCTGACCATCCTGGACTGGGTCAACCTCTACGCGCTGGCGGTGAACGAGGAAAACGCCGCCGGCGGCCGCGTGGTCACCGCGCCCACCAACGGCGCGGCCGGCATCGTGCCCGCGGTCGGTCACTACTACCTGCGCTTCTGCCCCAAGGCGAACGACGACGGCATCATCGAGTACCTGCTCACCGCCGCCGCGATCGGCATCCTGTACAAGGAAAACGCCTCGATCTCCGGCGCCGAAGTCGGCTGCCAGGGCGAAGTCGGCGTGGCCTGCTCGATGGCCGCCGGCGGCCTCACCGCCGCGCTCGGCGGCAACGTGATGCAGGTGGAAAACGCTGCCGAAATCGGCATGGAGCACAACCTCGGCCTCACCTGCGACCCGATCGGCGGCCTGGTGCAGATCCCCTGCATCGAACGCAACGCGATGGGCTCGGTCAAGGCCATCAACGCCAGCCGCATGGCGCTGAAGAGCGACGGCAAGCACCGCGTCTCGCTGGACAAGGTGATCAAGACCATGCGCGATACCGGGCGCGACATGAAGGACAAGTACAAGGAAACATCGCGGGGCGGGTTGGCGGTGAATGTGATCGAGTGCTGAGGAACGTCTGGCGCTTGCGCTCGCGTCGATCAAAGACAACAGCTTTCATGCGCCGGCGCGCGAAAGCCCTGTCCCCAAGACCCCACTAGCGGCACAGTCACCGGGTCCCTGCCTTCGCAGGGACAACCGGACGGCGGGCCTGCGCATCAAGGTGTCCGAGGGCACATCGAGGCGGGTGACCTCCGATGGATGACATCCGCCGCCCAACTCTGCAACCATCACCCACTTTGGGGCGCATCACGCGCCGACGCAGGAGTCTCCATGTCCCAGGAACGCGCGATTCACCGCGAAGTCGGCCCCATGGCCCTCATGTATACCGGCCTCGGTTCGATCATCGGCTCCGGCTGGCTGTTCGGTGCCTGGAACGCCGCCAGGCTCGCCGGTCCCGGCGCGATCTGGGCGTGGGTGCTGGGCGCGGCGATCATCATGACGATCGCGCTGACCTACGCCGAGCTCGGCGCGATGTTCCCCGAATCCGGCGGCATGGTGCGCTACGGCCACTACTCGCACGGTTCGCTGGTCGGCTTCATCGCCGCCTGGGGCAACTGGATCGCGATCGTGTCGGTGATCCCGATCGAGGCCGAGGCCTCGGTGCAGTACATGTCGGGCTGGAAGTGGCAGTGGGCGCAGGACCTGTACCAGCGGGTGCCCGGCCAGCACGGTGAATTGAGCCACGTGGGACTGGGCATCGCCGCGGTGCTGGTGGTGATCTACTTTCTGCTGAACTTCTGGAGCGTCAAGCTGTTCGCGCGCTCCAACAGCGTGATCACGATCATCAAGATGGTGATCCCGGCGGCCACCGGCGTGGCGCTGATCGCCAGCGGTTTCCATGCGGAGAATTTCTCGGTCGGTGCCAACGGCGGCCACCACGCGAACAATTTCGCGGCGATCCTCACCGCGGTCGCCACCGCCGGCATCGTGTTCAGCTTCAACGGCTTCCAGAGCCCGGTGAACCTGGCCGGCGAAGCGCGCAACCCGGGCCGCAGCATTCCGTTCGCGATCATCGGCGCGATCGTGATCGCCACGGTGATCTATGTGCTGCTGCAGGTCGCCTTCCTCGGCGCGGTGCCGCCGGACATGCTGGCCAAGGCCGGCTGGCACGGCATCGACTTCAGCTCGCCGTTCGCCGAGCTGGCCGTCATTCTCAACCTCAACTGGCTGGCGATCCTGCTGTACGCCGATGCGTTCGTCAGCCCCAGCGGCACCGGCATGACCTACACCGCCTCCACCGCCCGCATGATCTACGGCATGGAGCGCAACGGCACGCTGCCGAAGATCTTCGGCATGGTGCATCCGAAGTGGGGCGTGCCGCGCCCGGCGATGTGGCTGAACCTGGTGGTGTCGTTCCTGTTCCTGTTCTTCTTCCGCGGCTGGGATTCGCTGGCCGCGGTGATCTCGGTGGCCACGATCATCTCCTACCTGACCGGCCCGGTCAGCGTGATGACGCTGCGCCGCACCGCGCCGGAATTGCATCGTCCGTTCCGCCTGCACGGCCTGCCGGTGATCGCCGGCATCGCCTTCATCATGTCGGCCGAACTGTTGTACTGGGCCAAGTGGCCACTGACCGGGCAGATCATCGTGCTGGTGGTGGCTGCCCTGCCGGTGTACCTGTACTACCAGTACAAGAGTGGCTGGCATGAATTCGGCAAGCAGCTGAAGGGGGCGTGGTGGCTGGTGTTCTACCTGGTCTCGCTGGCGATCGTCTCGCGCATCGGCAGCGCGAAGTTCGGTGGCCTCGACTACCTGCCCTACGGCTGGGACCTGGTGGTGGTCGCGGTGATCGGCCTGGTGTTCTACCTGTGGGGCGTGAAATCCGGCTGGCGCACGCCGTCGGTGGAAGCGGCGCAACTGGAAGCCCACGAGCATCCGGACGCGCCGCTGGTGCCGCCGGACGAGGAAGAGGCGGAGCGCATCACCGGGCACTGAGCCTCGGGTCCGGATCGAACGAAAACGCGCGGCTCATTGCCGCGCGTTTTCGTGTCGGCGCCCGCACGGCCACGACCGCGATCATCCGGCGCCGGGCGTGCCCGATCCGCCGCCGTCCGCACGGTGCGCCGCCGCGTCCGCACCGTGCCATCATCGTCGAATGAACGGCGTCCCCCTCTCCTTCGAATGTCGCCGCGACGTGGCCGAATTCCGCCGTCCCGCGCATCGCCAGGGCATCGAGCTCTATCGCGCCCATATCGTGCGCCATGCCTTCGAACCGCATACGCACGAGGCGTTCGGACTGGGCGCGATCGAAGCGGGCGCCGAGCGCTTCCGCTATCGCGGCGCCGAGCATCTGGCCGCACCCGGTTCGCTGGTGATGATGAATCCGGACGAACTGCACACCGGCCGCGCCGACACCCCCGCCGGTTGGCGCTACCGCATGATCTACGTGGATTCCGGGCTGATGACCCGCGTCGCCGGAGAGGGCGACTGGTGGTTCGACGATGCCGTATGTCACCAGCCCTCCGATGCCCGACACGTGTCGGATCTGCTCGACCGCCTGTGGCAGGCGCACGAGCCGCTGGCGTTCGACAGCCTGCTTTACGAAGTGCTCGCCGCCTTCCGCCGACATGCACGCGTGCCCGCGCCCGCCGCGGCGAACCGCCCGCACCGGTTTGCGGATGTGATCGACTATCTGCGCACCCACCTGGGGCGCCGCCTCACGCTCGAGGAACTGGCTCGTGTGGCGGGCCTCAGCCCATTCCATTTCCTGCGCGCCTTCAAGGCGCAGCACCACGTGACGCCGCAGCAGATGCTGATGGCGCTTCGGTTGTTCGAGGCCAAGCGCCTGCTCGCTGTCAACCAGCCGCCAGCGCAGGTCGCCGCCGCCACAGGCATGACCGACCAGGCGCATCTGACGCGCGCCTTCGCGCACCGTTATGGCGTGACTCCGGCACGCTACCAGCGGCAGTTGCGCGGCTGAGCCGCATGCATGGCGACCGCAATCTGGTGCAAGACCCACGGCCTGCCGCGCCCTAGGCTCGCCGTCCATGTGGCGTGGAATCCTTTATGCACTGGCGGCCGGACTGATGTGGGGCCTGGTCTTTGTCGGTCCGTTGCTGCTGCCGGGGTATCCGGCAGCACTGCAGTCCGTGGGACGCTACCTCGCGTTTGGCCTGCTCGCGCTGCCGTTGAGCTGGCTCGACAGACGCCGGTTGCGCCAGCTCACGCGTTCGGACTGGCGCGAGGCGTTCAAACTGGCGGCGATCGGCAACCTGCTCTACTACCTGTGCCTGGCCAGCGCGATCCAGCGCGCCGGGGCCCCACTGCCGACGATGATCATCGGTACCCTGCCGGTGGTGATCGCAGTGGCCGCGAACGGGCGTCGGGTCCAGCGCGATGGCCGCCTGCCCTGGCTCCGCCTGATTCCATCGCTGGCACTGATCGCGCTCGGCGTCGCCTGCGTGAATCATGTCGAGCTGGCCGCCCTGCGCCGGGATGCGCATGCCGACCCGACGCGCTACCTACACGGCGCGCTGTTTGCCCTGGCGGCGGTGGCCTGCTGGACCTGGTACCCGTTGCGCAACGCCGACTGGCTGCGCGCCCACGCGGAACGCAATCCGCTCACCTGGGCCACGGCGCAAGGGCTCGCCACCCTGCCGTTGGCACTGATCGGCTACGCGGTGCTGTGGCTGGGCATGCTCGCCACCGGCCATGCATTCGCGATGCCGTTCGGCCCGCGTCCGGCGTTCTTCGTCGGCCTGATGTTCGCCATCGGCCTGTTTGCCTCGTGGCTCGGCACGCTGTGCTGGAACCAGGCCAGCCAGCGCATGCCCCCCGCGCAGGTGGGACAGCTGATCGTGTTCGAGACGCTGGCGGCGCTCGGCTACACCTACATCCTGCGCGGCAACATGCCGGCACCACTGACCCTGTTCGGGATCCTGCTGCTGATCGCCGGCGTGAGCCGGGCGGCCAGATTGAAGCCGCAGGCGATCGCCGAGGCCCATCTCGACCCCTGAGCGAAGGCGATGCAGGCATGCCGCCCGGCGTTGCGCCGTACCGGCACGGCTCGGGAAACATCGTGCGTCGTCGGGCATCGGGCTTTGGTCACTCTCCTCCACGGGACTAAGATGCAACGCATGCGCTCGCCCGCCTCGCCTCTCGTCGCCGCCCTGCTCGGCCTGCTGCTGTCGCTGTCGCTTTCCGTGGCCCATGCCGCGGACACGCCGGCCTTCGATCTGCGCCCCGCCGCCGGCGTGCTGCACCGGCTGCTGCCGCATGAGGCGGCGCAGATCCAGCTCGGCACGCTCGCGTCGAAGGACGGCCACGAACGCTTTCGCATCTCCAGCGCCGACGGCCACGTCCGGGTCGAGGGCAGCAGCACGAGTGCCCTGTTGTTCGGGGTCGACTGGTACCTGAAATACGTGGCGCAGGTGCAGATCTCGCCCAACGGCGACCGGCTCGGCGCACCGCGCAGGCTGCCGCTGCCGCGCGAAACGATCGAGAAGGACGCGCTGTACCGCTACCGCTACGCGCTGAACCAGAACACCGACGGCTACACCATGCCGTACTGGGACTGGCCGCGCTGGCAGCGCGAGATCGACGTGCTGGCGCTGTCGGGGATCAACGCGATGATCGTCGAGCGCGGCATGGACAGCGTGCTGTACGCGACCTTCCGCGACTTCGGTTATTCCGACCGCGAGATCCGCGCCTGGATCACCCAGCCGGCACACCAGAACTGGCAGCTGATGGGCAACCTGTGCTGCTTCGACGGCCCGATCAGCCAGGTGCTGATGCGCGAGCGGGTGAAGTCGGCGCAGCGGATCGTCGCGCGCCTGCGCGAGCTGGGCATCACCCCGGTGCTGCCGGGCTTCTACGGCATCGTGCCGGCCGACTTCGAAAAGAAGTTCCCCGCCGCCCACGTGCTGCCGCAGGGCGAGTGGGCCGGCTTCACCCGGCCCGGCTGGCTGGACCCGCGCGATCCGATGTTCGCGAAGATCGCGGCGTCGTTCTACCGCCACCAGCGCGAACTGTTCGGCGACAGCGGCATCTACGACATGGAGGTGTTCCAGGAAGGCGGCAGCTCCGGCGACGTGCCGGTGCCCGAGGCGGCGCGCGACGTGCAGGCGGCGTTGCAGCAAGCCCATCCGGGTGCCGACTGGATGATGCTGGCCTGGCAGGGCAACCCACGCCAGGACCTGCTCACCGGGGTCGAGCGCAAGCACCTGTTCATCATCGACATCGATCACGACCGCGTGCCGCGCGACGATCGCCAGAAGGATTTCCAGGGCGCGCCGTTCCTGTTCGGCGGGCTGTGGGAATTCGGCGGACGCACAACGCTCGGCGCCAGCAGCCAGAACCTCACCGCGCGTCTGCAGCGGATGGGCAGCAGCAACCCGAACATGGTCGGCACCGCGCTGTTCACCGAGGGCATGGACACCAACCCGTTCGCCTTCGACCTGTTCACCGAGATGGCCTGGCGCCGCGCGCCGGTCAACCTGGCGCAGTGGACCGCCGACTACGTGCGCCGGCGCTACGGCGCCGCCGATCCGCATGCGCTGGCCGCGTGGAAGATCCTGCTCGCCACCGCGTACGACATCCGCATCGACAAGGTGGAGTTCAACAGCGAGCGCGACGCGGCGCAGGAATCGCTGTTCGATGCCCAGCCCAGCCTGACCACCAACCGCGCCTCGCACTGGTCGCCCGAGGCGATGCGCTACGACCCCGCCGCGTTCGCGCGGGCCCTGCCCGAGATGCTCGAAGTGGCGCCTGCGCTGCGCGGCAGCGAAACCTATCGGTACGACCTGGTCGACATCGCCCGCCAGACCCTGGCCAACGAGAGCCGCCGGCTGCTGCCGCGGATCAAGGCGGCCTATGACAGCAAGGATCGCGCCCGCTTCGAAGCGCTGACGTCGCGCTGGCTGCAGCTGATGCGACTGCAGGATCGGCTGCTCGCCAGCGACCGCAGCTTCCTGCTCGGCAGCTGGCTGGCACGGGTGCCGGCGTGGGCCTCGACGCCCGATGAACTCGGGCGGCTGAACCACGACGCCCGCTCGATCCTCACCACCTGGGGCGAGCGCAAGGCCAGCGAGGGCGCCGAGCTGCACGACTACGGCAACAAGGACTGGGCCGGCCTCACCGGCGACTACTACCTGCCGCGCTGGCAGCGCTACTTCGCTTCGCTCGACACGGCGTTGCGCACCGGCCAGCCGGCGAAACCGATCGACTGGTATGCGTTCGGCGATGCCTGGAACCACGGCACGCAACGCTATGCGAGCGAACCGCAAGGCGATCCCCACCGCATCGCGACGGCGGTGGCGAACGCGCTGCATCTGCTCGACGGCACGGCGGCCGGGTCACCCGCGCCGCCGCCCTGATCCGGCCAGGCTCAGCCCAGCGCCAGCACATCCGCAAGCATGGCCTGCGCGGTGATCTCCGGCCCCGCCCCCGGCCCCTGGATCACCAGCGGCTGGGCGTTGTAGCGGGTGGTGGTGAGGGCGAACAGGTTGTCGGTGCCGTACAGGCGCGCTGCCGGATGGGTCGGCGCCACCTCGACCAGGCCGATGCGGGCGTGCCCGCGCTGGTTGAGCCGGGCCAGGAAGCGCAACACGTTGCCGCGCGCAGTCGCCTCGGCGTGACGGGCCGCCAGCGGCGCATCCAGTTCTTCCAGCCGGGCCAGGAATACGGCACCGTCGATGCCGCGCAGTGCCTCGGGCACCAGGCTTTCCACCACCACCTCGTCGCTGCCGATCGAGAAACCGGCGTGGCGGGCGATGATCAACAGCTTGCGCGCGACATCCTCGCCGGACAGGTCCGAGCGCGGATCGGGCTCGGTGAAGCCGAGCTGGCGTGCTTCGCGCAGCAGACTGGAGAACGGGCGGCTGCCGTCGTACTGGTTGAACAGCCAGGACAGTGAACCGGAGAACACGCCTTCCAGCGTGAGCAGGCTGTCGCCGCAGCCGAGCAGCCGGCGCAAGGTGGACAGCACCGGCAGGCCCGCGCCCACGGTGGCCGAATCGCCATAGCGCGCGCCCGTGGCCAGCGCCGCCTGCAGCGCCCGCCAACCGCTCAGCTCGCCGCCGGCCAGCGCCTTGTTCGCGGTGACCACGTGGTAACCGCGCGCCAGCCATTCGGCATGGCGCGCGGCCAGCGTGGCACTGGCGCTGGCGTCGATGATCACCTTGACCGGCACACCGCTGGCATCCAGCGCGGCGAGCAGACGGGCGTTGTCGCGCGCCTCCCCCGCACCGTTGAGCTGCTCGCGCAGGCCGCGGCTGGCGAGCCGGGCCGGATCGGTCTGCTGCCGGCGCGAATTGGCCGCACCGACCAGCCGCACGCGGGCGGCAGCGGAGGTATTCAACAATTTCAGCAACGCCCCGCCGACCACGCCGGTGCCCAGCAGCACGATCGCGATGGTGGATGAAGCCGCTGCTGCCGAAGCGACTGTGGGAGCGACTTCAGTCGCGATGCCTCTTGACGACGATGGCATCGCGGCTGAAGCCGCTCCCACAGCTGCCCTCCCGGCATCCAGCACGGCACTCATGCGATCACCCGGCGTCTGGATTTCTCCACCGCGGCGGCGCGCACCAGCGCCGCATCGAGATCGCGCAGCAGGTCGTCACCGTCCTCGATGCCCACCGACAGCCGCAGCAGGCTGTCGGCGATGCCGGCGTTGCGGCGGGCCTCCGGCGCCATCGATGCATGGGTCATCGTGGCCGGATGGGCAATCAGGCTCTCGACCCCGCCCAGCGACTCGGCCAGCGAGAAATACTGCAGGCCGTCGACGAAGGCCTCGATCTGGCTCACCTCGCCGTCCAGCTCGAAGCTCAGCATCGCACCGAAGCCCTGCTGCTGGCGCGACGCCAGCGCATGTCCGACGTGATGCTCGAGGCCGGGGTAATAGACCTTGCGCACCGCCGGATGGCCGTCCAGACGTTCGGCGATGCGGGTGGCGTTCTCCTGGTGCTGGCGCAGCCGCACACTCAGCGTGCGCAGTCCCCGCAGGGTGAGGTAGCTGTCGAACGGCGCCCCGGTGAGTCCGTTGCAGTTGGCCCACCACTTCAGCTGCTCGGCGACCGCCGCCTCGCGCGCCACCACCGCGCCGCCGACCACGTCGCTGTGGCCGTTGATGTACTTGGTGGTGGAATGCACCACCACGTCGGCGCCCAGCAGCAACGGTTGCTGCAAGGCCGGCGAGAGGAAGGTGTTGTCGACCACCAGCAGCGCCCCGATCGCATGCGCCGCGTGCGCCACGTGACGGATGTCGGTGATCCGCAGCAGCGGGTTGGACGGCGTCTCCACCCACACCAGGGCCGGCTTGTGCGCCAGGCCGGCGGCCAGCGCCACGCTGTCGCTGAGGTCGGCGAACACCACCTTGAAGCGGCCCTTCTTCGCCCACGCATCCAGCAGCCGCCAGGTGCCGCCGTAGCAATCGTGCGCCGCCAGCACCGTCGCCCCGGCCGGCACCAGCTCCAGCACCAGCGCTACCGCCGACATGCCGCTGGAGGTGACCACCGCACCCACGCCCTGCTCCAGCTCCGCCAGCGCCTCGCCGAGCAGGTCGCGGGTGGGGTTGCCGCTGCGCGAGTAATCGTAGGCGCGCTTGCGCCCGAAACCCTCGAAGCTGTAGTTGGTCGACAGGTGCAGCGGCGGCACCACCGCGCCGTGCTGGGTGTCGCTCTCGATGCCGGCGCGCACGGCGCGGGTACAGGGGGCGGACTCACTCATGGGGTGTCTCCATTACGGCTGATGTTCGGTGGGCAGGCAGTCAGGCGAGCGCGTCGCGCAACAGCGGCGCGAGCTGCTCGGGTTCTTTCAGGAATGCGTCGTGGCCATACACCGACTCGACCACTTCCAGCGTGGCCGGACCATGCAGCCGCCGCTGCAACTCGCACAGGTCGGCCAGCGGCACCAGCCGGTCGGACGGAAAACCGATCAGGGTGGCCGGCGTGGGGATCTGCTCCGGTGTCACGTCGTGCAGGTCGATCGACTCGGACAGGGCCAGGAAGCGATCCGCATCGAAGCGCTCGACGAAGCGCCGCCCCTGGTGTTCCAGATAGTCCTCGACCGGGAAGTGGAACCGATCGTCGCGCCACTCCGGGCCGCCGGCGAAGCGCCGGCCGAACTCGGCGCTGCCGCGGTACGTGGTGATCGCCAGCTGACGCGCCAGCGCCAGCGCCTCGTCGACCCGGCCGCTGGCCTGCCCGAGCCGCACGATGCCGCGCTGCACGCTGCGCTGCGCGGTGCTCAGCGGATGCGGCCGGTGGGCGCCGGCCAGCAGCAGCAGGCGCCCCAGCTGCAGCGGATGCCGCGCGGCGAACGCCAGCGCCACCATCGCGCCGTAGGAGGAGCCGATGAAGGCATGCACGTGGCGGATACCCAGCGCCGGCAGCAGTGCCGCCAGCGCATCTGCCTGGTCCTCGCTGGATACCGCGCTCGCGCCCAGCTGGACCGGGGTCAGCCAGTCGATCGCCAGTACCCGCCAGCGGGTAAGGTCGATCGCCGCGTCACGGCCCACCAGCGCCTGCCACCAGCCGGGGGCGGCATCGTCCTCCAGCGTGGCGACGTCGCGGTTGGCCGAGATGCCGCCCTGCACGATCAGCGTCGGCGCCTCGGGGGCACCGCACCACAGATAGCGCACCTCGACCTCGCGTGGGCCGTCGCCGTACTTCGGGGTGAGCTGGAGCTGCCGCGAACCGCGCAGTGTGGTCAGCTGCCGCCGCGTGTACGGCGGCTCCACGATGTCCGCAAACGCCGCATGGCCGGCTTCGACATGGCTGGTTTCGGGCTGGAACGTCATGGAACTCTCTCCGGTAGGCATCGCCCTGCGAGGTACCGGAAAGGTCGTCGCCCCTGGATCGACGGCAAGCCGCCGCGACATGGATGACGCCCATCTACCGGCAGGTGCCGCGAGGCACCTCCGCAGGAGTTGGCACCGTGACGGAAATGCTCCGCAGGTTGCCCCGGCTTCAAAGGGCCTGTCCCTCAGCCGGTCTCGATGAGTGAAGCGGATATTGGATGTTCGTTTTGCCATTGTCAATAGACGTCTAAACATCTAAACGTATATGCTTTCAAAGCATGATCGAACGATCCGTCCGCACCACCCGGCACGATCCGTCGCGGACCCGTCCGTTCGCGCATGCTTCCGCCGGCCACGGCAACCGCCGCGGCGTTCACTGGCGCAGGTCCCCGACGCCACGAACATCCAGTCCGATCTTGCCGCCGTCGCCAGCCGTACCCCGCTGCCGCGCAAACCGGCACCCCAGGCCGGACCGGCTGACGCAGGCATTCCAGGCCACTCGACTTCACCGGGCGCAGCCAGCCGCATACAATCCCGGCCCCGCCTGCTACCGTGACCACATGACCGTATCGCCCTCGACATCCATGCTGCAGGCCACGCTGCGAGCCGATGGATTTGCATTTGTTGCCGGAGACGTCATGCGCGGCATGCTGGACGGAGCGTCGATGGACGACTGGCCGGCGTTTGCCGCGAGCTGGAACGACCTCGCGCCGGATACCTACCTTGCCGCCACCGGGCGCCGCAGACGCCGGCGCCATGCCACGTTTTCGATCGGGCCGGAGGGCCGGTTGCAGCGCGAATCCCACCAGCCGCACTTCCAGAGCCTGCAGCACAATCCGCTGCAGGGCGACATCCAGCGCTGGTTCCGGCCGATCAGCCCGGCCCTGGCCGATGGCACGAGCCTGCGCCGCATCATCGAGTTCGGCTACCAGTTGTTTGCGCCGCTGGCACCGGACAACCGCCACTGGCACGTCGAGACGCACCAGTTCCGCATCGAGGCCAGCGCCGGCGAAGCCGGCGAACCGACACCCGAAGGCGTGCACCGTGACGGCGTCGACTATGTGCTGGTGCTGCTGATCGATCGCCAGAACATCGAGAGTGGCACCACCACCATCCACGCCGACGACGGCGGGCTGCTGGGCAGCTTCACCCTCACCCATCCGCTGGATGCGGCCCTGGTGGACGACGCCCGGGTCAGCCACGGGGTGACCGCGGTGACCGCGTTCGATCCGGCCCTCCCGGCGCATCGCGACGTGCTGGTCGTCACGTTCAAGGCCGCGACCTGACCAGGCGACGGTGCCGCACGTTCCCGCGAACGCGTCCCGACGCACGGCTTCCTGCTCACGCCTGCCATGCACGGCCGTGACGCAGGCGTTACGCCCGACAAGGTAGACTGCGGCCTTATCGTTCGCCAGGCCTTGCCATGTCCCTCGATTCATCACATCGCGGGGGCCATGCTTTCGCCGAACCACCGGGTATCCGTGACGAGCCGCTGAAGTTCAGCGGCGACAACTCGTTCCATCGCGAACTGCGGCAGCGCGTCGAGGCCGAGTTCAAGCGGACCGGTACACGACAGCGCGACAGCGCACAGATGTACCTCAAGACGACGATCATCCTGGCCACGTTCGCCCTGAGCTACGTGGCGCTGGT
Source organism: Rhodanobacter ginsengisoli (assembly GCF_042657065.1). Lineage (NCBI taxonomy): Bacteria > Pseudomonadati > Pseudomonadota > Gammaproteobacteria > Lysobacterales > Rhodanobacteraceae > Rhodanobacter > Rhodanobacter ginsengisoli. The sequence goes on along the minus strand of NZ_JBHSNF010000003.1, from coordinate 358,920 downwards.
GTGGTTCGCCGTCAGCTGGTGGCAGGGGCTGGGCCTCGCCCTGGTGCTGGGCACCGCGACGGCCCTGATCGGCTTCAACATCATGCACGACGGCGGCCATCAGGCGTATTCGCGGCACGCCCGGGTCAACCGCCTGATGGCGCTTGCGCTGGACATGGTCGGCGGCAGCTCGTACATCTGGCAATGGAAGCACGGCCGCTTCCATCACACCTGGGTGAATGTCTCCGGGCACGACAGCGATATCGAGCTGGGCGTGCTGGGACGCTTGTCGCCGTCGCAACCGCGGCGGCCATGGCATCGCTGGCAGCACATCTACCTGTGGCTGCTGTACGGCGTGACCGCGCTCCGCTGGCATCTGTACGGCGACTTTCGCGACCTGATCAGCGGCACCATCGGCGAACGCCCGTTCAGTCGCCCGCGCGGCTGGGACCTGGCCCGGCTGCTGCTGGGGAAGCTGGTGTTCTTCACGCTTGCCTTCGGCCTGCCGCTGATGTTCCACCCGCTCGGCACCGTACTGCTGTTCTACACCCTGGTCTCGGCGGTCGCCGGGGTGCTGCTGGCGCTGGTATTCCAGATGGCCCACGTGGTGGAAGAGGCGGCTTTTCCGCTGCCCGACGCCAGCGGCAGGCGCATCGACACGCCGTGGGCGATCCACCAGATGCAGACCACGGTGGATTTCGCCCGCGACAGCCGCGTATTGAGCTGGCTGATCGGCGGACTCAATTTCCAGATCGAACACCACTTGTTCCCGCGCATATCGCATGTGCATTACCCGATGGTCGCCCGCGTGGTCGAGGCGACCTGTCGTGAGCACGGCGTGCCCTACCTGACCCACCGCAGCTTCGCCGCGGGTATTGCCTCGCACTACCGGCTGTTGCGCCGGCTGGGCGCGTCGGAGCCGGCGATCGACGGCATGCCGGTCCCCGTCCTGCCGCCGGGCTGAGCAATCCCGCGGATCCGCGTCGGCCGGGTCGCCGAACCCGGCGGCGACCCGACGCTGCCCGCACGCAATTGCAGGCCGATGAGCCTGCTGCGACACTCCGCGCTGCAGCCGTCAACTGTCGCCATCCAGGGGAAACCGCGCCATGTCCTTCGCCGCGAACATCGTGATCGCCCTGATCGCCCTGCTCCACCTGTGGTTTCTGATCCTGGAAATGTTCCTGTGGACCCGGCCCTCCGGTCGGCGCGCCTTCGGTCTCAGCGTGGAATTCGCCGAGCAGTCCAGGGCACTGGCCGCCAACCAGGGGCTGTACAACGGCTTCCTCGCGGCCGGGCTGGCCTGGGGCCTTTACCTGGGCAGCGCCGGTTTCGGCGTGAAGGCATTCTTCCTCGGTTGCGTGCTGGTCGCCGGCATCTTCGGCGGGCTGACCGCGGCCCGGAAGATCCTGTGGATCCAGGCACTGCCGGCCGCGATCGGGCTCGGCCTCCTGCTACTGAGCCAAGCGCCGGCCTGATCGGGTGCACTGCCCGGGGTGATCGCGGGAAGATACCCCCTATCGACGCAAATCCCCCACGAATCACCGGAGAGCTGATGACCGACCCGGAACGCGAAGCCGTAGGCCGGCGCTTCGACCCCGCCCTGATGCAACGGGCGCGCGAGAAGACCTGGGCCGCGCTGCATGGCATCCGCCAGCGCATGCGCCCGGGCATCAGCGAGGAGGAAGCGAAGTTCGAGGCAGCCGAGGTGTTCCGCGAGCTGGGCTGCGAGCGGCTGTGGCATCCGGTGCTGATCCGGATCGGGCCGAACACCACCAGGACCTATCGCCAGCGCTCCGAGCCGAACGTGCGGCTGGGCGCGAACGACAGCTATTTCATCGACCTGGGCCTGGTGTTCGACGGTCACGAAGGCGATGTGGGCGACACCTTCGTGGTGGGCGACGCACCGGAACGGCTGGCCTGCGCCGAGGCCGCGCGGACGCTGTTCCATGAAGTGGCCGATGCCTGGCGCACCCGCGCGCTGAGCGGCCAGGCGCTGTATGCGTTTGCGGGCGCGCGTGCCGAGGCGATGGGCTGGCGGCTCAACCACGCGATCAAGGGGCACCGGGTCAGCGACTTCCCGCACGCGATCCACAAGGGCGGCGACCTCGGCGACCTGGCGGCGCCACCGTCGGACGGGCTGTGGATCCTGGAGATCCAGCTGGCCCATCCGAGCGAACCGTTCGGCGCCTTCCACGAGGATCTGCTGAGCCACGGCGTGACGACCTGACACCTCATTTTCACGTCACCCCGTCAAAACGTGACGCAAACGGTCGCCGGGCACCGCTCGCCCCCGGCTGAACGCAACGCGCGAAAGCGCCGGCATCGACGCACGCCCATCGTGGCCCCTCGCGCCGATACCCGCCCGCCGCGCGATGACGGGTGCCCGCCGGATGGCGTGGCTGCGCGGCGGATCCCCACCGGCGAGGGCCCGCGCCCGCTGCCTCCCGGGGCCGTCACGCGAGCTCGCGCTCATCCGGCGGCGGCCGCGGCGCAAAGGCATTGGCATTGCCCATGCATAGCTCCACGGCAGGCGGGATGAGGAATCGCGCCAACCCGGATTGCCGATACCGTGATTCTTCGGCGCGTCCCGCGAGAGGGCTTGCACATGTTGGCGATGACTGAAATTCCCTGCACCACCGTGGACCGGTTCGCGTCGACACTGCGGACGTTTCAGGAGCATGCCCGTGCCATCGCGTGCGGCCGGGCGGAAGGTGATGCCTTCACGTGGTTCCTCGCCTCCGAGTACCAGTGGGAAATGGAGATGGCCTGCGAATGGCTGGCCTCCTCGCCGGCAAGCCGCCTGTCCGAGGGCGACAGGGAAACCATGCGCCACTTCCTCGCCAGCATGCCCGCGATCAGGGAGGCGATCGGTGCCGGTCGGCGCGCCGCCGCCGACAGCACGGATGCTTCGGTGTCACCCGAATGGAGCGACTGGCTGGAGATTGCCGCGCTGCCGAGCTGGAACGAATTCACCGTGCGCACCGCGATCCTGTTGAGTCAGCTGGGTGACCCGGCGCGGAACGACACGGATTTTGCCGCCTCGCACTGAGCCGGCGTCCACCGCAGCCGCAATCGCGCGGTGTAAACAATGCCCTGCGTTATGCTGCCGGTTCATCCGGGCGTTGCCTGGATTCCAGGCTTCACCGCATGCCCTCGCCGTCAAAACCAGCCAAGTCCCCTGCCCCCACCGCCGGTGCCGGCAGCCGAACGGCGAAAATACGCAAGACACCGCCAGAGCACGTGATGATCGTCGCCATCGGCGCTTCCGCTGGCGGACTGGACGCGTTCAAGGAGTTCTTCTCGAACATGCCGGCCGACTGCGAGCTGGCGTTCGTGCTGGTCCAGCATCTGGCACCGGATCATCGCAGCCTGCTTGTCGAACTGATCAGCCGCAGCACCAGCATGCCGGTGCTCGAGGCCACCGACGGCGCAAGGGTCCAGGCACGGCATATCTACGTGATTCCACCGAATGCCACGCTGGCCATCACCAACGGTGTACTGCAGGTGTCCAAACCGGCACCGCCGCGGGAGCATCGCCGGCCGATCGATACGTTCTTCACTTCACTGGCCGAGGACCAGGGCCATCGGGCCGTATGCATCGTGCTGGCCGGCACCGGCAGCGATGGCGCCCGCGGCTTGCGGGTGATCAAGGAACACGGCGGCCTGGCGCTGGCGCAGTCGGGCTTCGACCACGAGGCCATGACCGGCATGCCGGCGAATGCCGCGGCCACCGGCCTGGTCGACGCGGTGTTGCCGGCAGCCCAGATGCCCAGGCGGCTGCTCGCCTATCAGGAGCAGATGCGGACGGCACGTCACCCGAGCAGCAAGGATGCCGTGGCGGGGAATGAAAAAGAGACGGCAATACAGCTGAAGACCATCTGTGAACTGCTGCATGCCGGCGTCGGCCACGACTTCGGCCAGTACAAGGACAAGACCCTGCTGCGGCGCATCGAACGTCGCATGCTGGTGGTCCAGGCCGGGACCCTGTCGGCCTATGTGGACTACCTGCGCCAGAACCCGAACGAACACGAGTTGCTGTTTCGCGAGTTCCTGATCGGGGTCACCGAGTTCTTCCGCGACGCGGCCGCCTTCGAAGCGCTGCAGACCATCGCGATTCCGAAGATGCTGGAAGGCAAGACCAGCGCCGACGTGTTGCGCGTGTGGGTCCCCGGCTGTGCCAGCGGCGAGGAGGCGTATTCGATCGCCATCGCGCTGCGCGAAGCGATGGACCCGCAACGCGGTCCGAAGGTGAAGATCTTCGCCACCGACATCGACGACCAGGCGATCGAAACGGCGCGCGCCGGGCGCTATCGTTCGCCGCTGAGCGGCATTTCGGCGGAACGGCAGGCGCGCTGGTTCAGCAAGGATCGCGACCACTATGTCGTGAGCAAGCAGATCCGCGAAATGTGCATCTTCTCGCCGCACAGCGTGATCAAGGATCCGCCGTTCTCGCGAATGGATCTGGTGTCCTGCCGCAACCTGCTGATCTACCTCAACAACGACCTGCAGGAGCAGCTGGTGCAGTCGTTTCACTACGCGCTGCGGCCGCAGGGATTCCTGTTGCTGGGCAGCTCGGAACGATTGGCCAGGAGCGCCCGCCTGTTCACCGAGGTGGACAAGAAGCAGCGGCTATATGTTCGCCGTGAAGACGTGCGCACCCACCCGCGGAATTTCCCCAGCTCGAGGACCCGACCGACCAATCACGTCGGACCTGCCGCACCGGTGGCGACAAGGCGCGTCGAGAACGTGATCGAACAGCAGGTACGCCAGGCGCTGGCGCCCTGGTCACCGGCCTATGTGGTAGTCGATACCCATCACGAGGTGCTGCACTTCGGCGGCGACACCGGACGCTACCTGGGGCCGTCGTCCGGCACCGCCACCCTCAACCTGTTCCAGTTGCTCGACAGGCCGTTGCGCGGCGTGGTGCGTGCAGCCGTGCTGCAGGCATTCGCCAGCGGCCAGCGGGTGCTGCGGGAAGGGTTGAGCACCATGGTGAACGGCCATGAGCGGCCGTTGCGCCTGATCGTGGAACCGCTGAGAGCGGACGCGGACGACGACAAGTTCGACATGTGCATGGTGGCGTTCCATGAAATCGACTACGCGCCTCGCTCCGCCGGAGCGTCCACGAGCGACGGGCCCGCCGATGATTCCACCGACCTCCACGCGCTGGAGGACGAACTGCGCATTACCCGCGTGCAGTTGCACGATGCGATCGACCTGCACGAGGTCGCCAGCGAAGAGCTGAAATCGGCCAACGAGGAATACCAGTCGGTCAACGAGGAGTTGCAGTCCGCCAACGAGGAACTGGAAACCTCGTCCGAGGAGATGCAGTCGATCAACGAGGAGCTGCAAACGGTCAATGCGGAGCTCAGCAGCAAGAACGACGCGCTGAACCAGGTCAACAGCGACATCCGCAACCTGCTCGACAGCACCCACATCGCCACCCTGTTCCTCGATCGCCATCTGGCGATCCGCAGCTATACGCCGGTGATGACCAAGCTGTTCCACCTGCGCGAAGGCGACAAGGGGCGCCCGATCACCGAGATCTCGCCGCTGATCGCCTACCCGGAACTGAAGGACGACGTGGCCCGCGTGTTGCGCGAACTCACCGTCACCGAGCGCACCCTGGTCGGTATCGACAACGCGCCGACCTTCCTGCTGCGCATGCGCCCCTACCTGACCATCGACAACGTCGTCGACGGCGTGGTGCTGACCTTCGTCGACATCACCCAGGGCCAGCGCCTGAGCAACGAGCACGCGCGCCTGGCCGCCATCGTCAATTCCTCGCGCGACGCCATTTTCGGCTTTTCGCTGGATGACCGCATCAGCAGCTGGAATGCCAGTGCCGAGCGCATCTTCGGGTTGAAGTCCAGCCAGGTCGTCGGCCAGCCACTGAGCATGCTTCTGCCAGCAGACGCCTCCGCCGAGGCGAGGGCCTTCTTCTGCGGCCAGGCACGGCAACCGCAGCTCGAGGATTTCGAGATAAGCTGGACGCGCCCGGATGGCAGTTCGGTCCCGCTGGAGCTGTCCTACTCGCCGGTGCGCGACGCCGACGGCCAGGCGGTCGCCGGCCGCCTGATCGCACGCGACGTCACCGAACGCCATCGCGCCCTGCGGCATGCGGAAATCATGCTGGGCGAGCTCAACCACCGGGTGAAGAACACCCTGGCCACGGTGCAGGCCGTGGCCCAGCAGACCGCCGTCAATGCGACCGATCTGGAGGGCTTCAACGAGAGCTTCCTGGCCCGGCTGCTGGCGCTGTCGAACACCCACAACCTGCTCGCCCGCGACGCCTGGAACGGCGCCCCGCTGGCCGACATCATCAACAACGAACTGGCACCCTACAGCCATGGCGACGAACTGCGCGTGCAGCTGCACGGCGACAATCTCACCCTGCTGCCCAAGCACGCGCTGGCGTTGAGCATGGCGATCCACGAACTGGCCACCAACGCTGCCAAATACGGCGCGCTGTCGGTAGCGACGGGGCAGGTCAGCATCGGATGGACCACGCGGAAGACCCTGCAGGGCCGCCGGCTGCACCTGCAGTGGGCGGAATCCGGCGGCCCCGTCGTGGTACCCCCCGAGCATCACGGCTTCGGCTCGCGCCTGATCAACGAAGGGCTGCCGTATGAACTGGATGGCCAGGTGACGCTCGCCTTCCTGACCCACGGCGTCACCTGCGTGATCGACGTGCCACTTTCCAATGGAACCAGCTGATGCCCGACGCCACGACGAAAGCCTGCGTACTGCTTGCCGAAGATGAAATGATGGTGGCGATGATGCTGGAAGACCGCCTGGAGCACTTCGGCTACCAGGTGCTCAAGGCCGCGCGACTGACCGCCTGCCTGGCCCTGGCCGAGTCGGCGGCGATCGACGTGGCCATCCTGGACATCAACCTGGCCGGCGAAGTCAGCTTTCCGGTCGCCGAGGTATTGCGGCGCCGTGGCATCCCGTTCGTGTTCTCCTCCGGTTACGGCGACGACGGCCTGCCCGCGGCCTGGAAAGGCGAGAAGGTCCTGCAGAAGCCCTACGACACCCATCAGCTGATCTCGATGCTGAACGGCTTGCGCAACGCCTGAGCCGGACGGTCCCACGCTGCCACCCTTGCGCGCCGCGACAACGGCGGCCATGAACGCCGTCACGACAGGCCTTTCAGGCCGTCGCGGCCGGGGACCGGGCGTTCGGGTGGGGCCGCGACCGGGCCCGCGCGGATCCATTCGCCGGGCGGCAGCCGAACCGAACCAAGCAGTTTTTCCGTCTACCGGCTATCATGCCGGGTTTGACGCGTTCGCGCCCTGCCTGCCGGGCTCGCGCAGATCCAGCAGCACCCCGCAGGCACATTGAAAATATTCCCGGCGGACGGCATTTGACCTGTCCTCCCGCACTTTTGCCTTCATGACCTTCAACGGAATCCAGACTGTGGCCCGCCAGAAACCCCTCAAGCTCTATCGCAACATCGGCATCATCGCGCACATCGACGCCGGCAAGACCACCACCACCGAGCGCGTGCTGTATTACACGGGCAAGAAGCACCAGATCATCGACGTGCATGACACGAAAGATGGCAAGGGCTCGACCACGACGGATTACATGGAGCAGGAGCGCAAGCGCGGCATCACGATCCAGTCCGCCGCCGTGTCGACCGAGTGGAAGGGTCACCAGGTCAACATCATCGACACCCCGGGACACGTCGACTTCACCATCGAGGTGAACCGTTCTCTGCGCGTGCTCGACGGCGCCGTGGTGGTGTTCGATGGCGTGGCCGGCGTGGAGCCGCAGACCGAGACCAACTGGCGCCTGGCCGACCAGTACAACGTGCCGCGCGTGTGCTACATCAACAAGATGGACCGCATCGGCGCCAACTTCGCCCATTGCGTCAAGGGCATCCGCGAGCGCCTGGCCGCGCCGGCCCTGCTGTGCCAGATTCCGCTGGGCAGCAGCGACGAGTTCTGCGGCATGGCCGACCTGGTCGCCAACGTCGCCTACATCTGGCATTCCGACGACAAGGACAGCAAGTGGGAAACCGTCTCCTTCGAGGAGGCGAAGAACCGCCTGAAGTTCGGCTCCACCGTCGACAACGACTGGGTCGAGCAGTTGCCGAAGCTGCGCGAGGAATTGCTCGAGCACGCGCTGGCGATGGACGACGAGGCGTTCACGCGCCTGATCGAGACCGGCGAGCACGACCCGGAGATGCTGAAGACCTGCATCCGCAAGGGCTGCGTCAGCGGCAAGCTGGTGCCGGTGTTCTGCGGCTCGTCGTACAAGAACAAGGGTGTGCAGCAGCTGCTGGACGCCGTGGTCGACTACATGCCCTACCCCGGCGAGAACGGCGGCATCTCGATGGTGGACGAGGACGGCAACATCATCGGCGAGCAGGAAGTCACCGACGACGCACCGGCGCGCGCGCTGGCGTTCAAGGTCATCAACGACCAGTTCGGCACGCTGACCTTCTGCCGCGTCTATTCGGGCGTGATCAAGAAGGGCGATACCCTGCAGAACGTCACCCGCGGCAAGAAGGAGCGCGTGGGCCGCATCGTGGAAGTGCAGGCCAACGCCACCAAGGAAATCGACGAGGTCCGCGCCGGCGACATCTGCGCCTTCGTGTCGATGAAGGAAACCGAGACCGGCGACTCGCTGAGCGATCCGGCGCACCCGGCCCTGCTCGAGCGCATGCGCTTCCCCGACCCGGTGATCAGCGTGTCGGTCGAGCCGAAGAGCCGCAACGACGTCGACAAGATGTCCACCGCGCTCTACAAGATGGTCAAGGCCGATCCGTCGCTGCGCATGGAAGTGGACCAGGAAACCGGCCAGACCGTGCTCAAGGGCATGGGCGAGCTGCACCTGGAAATCACCATCGACCGCATGCGCACCGAGCTGGGCGTGGAAGCGAGCATGGGCAAGCCCAAGGTCAGCTTCCGCGAGGCCTTCGGCAAGACCGTCGAGCACACCTACACGCACAAGAAGCAGTCCGGCGGTTCGGGCCAGTTCGCCGAAGTGAAGATCATCTTCGAGCCGGGTGAGTCCGGCAGCGGCGTGGTGTTCTCCGACGAAGTGGTCGGTGGCCGCATCCCGCGCGAATACATCCCGGCGGTGCAGCACGCGATCGAGGTCGAGGCACGCCAGGGCCAGGTCGCCGGCTACGAAGTGCTGGACTTCAAGGCGCGCCTTGTGGACGGCAAGTACCACGACGTCGACTCCTCGGCACTGGCCTTCGAAATCGCCGGCCGTGCCTGCTTCCGCGAAGCGCAGAAGCTGTCCAAGCCGAAGCTGCTGGAGCCGATCATGGCGCTGGAAGTGGTGACCGAAGCGACCTACCTGGGCGACGTCATCGGCGACATCAACCGTCGTCGCGGCAGCATCACCGACCAGGGCCAGAAGGGTATCTCGGCGTTCGTGCAGGGCTTCGTGCCGCTGTCCGAAATGTTCGGCTACATCAACTTCCTGCGTTCGGCCACCAGCGGCCGCGGCAACTTCAGCATGATCTTCGATCATTACGAGGAAGTGCCGGCCAGCATGGTCGAGAAGCTGATGGAGAAGGAAGCGAAGTAAGCCTTCGCTTTCGACCTGACGTCGGCCTCGCGGCCGGCGCCGGAACGAAAGGCCCGGGGAGCGATCCCCGGGCCTTTTTTGTGTCCGTCGCCGGGGCGGCAACCGGTATCGGCGCAGCCGCATCGGCATATACAGGCGCGCGAGCCGCCGGGCATACTCGATCATCCATCAGCGATGCACAGGGGATTCCGCATGAAAGCAGCACGCGCACTTGGGCCCGCCGCCGCGGCCACACTGGCCTTCTGCGCCGGCATCGGACTGGCCCAGGCCAGCACCACGGCCGAGGCACTGCCCGACACCATGGGCATGCTGAAGCATGCGATCGGCGTGCACACGGTCGAAGGCGAGCATCAGGTGCCGGTGCTGGCTGCGTACCTGGCCGACAAGCTCAGGGCCGCCGGCTTTGCCGCCGGCGATATCGAGATCATCCCGGTGGGCGAAACCGCCGCGCTGGTGGCGCGCTATCGCGGCACCGGCGAAGGCAAGCCCATCCTGCTGTCCGGCCACATGGACGTGGTGGCGGCGAAGCGCAAGGACTGGACCCGCGACCCGTTCACCCTGATCGAGGAAAACGGCTATCTCTACGGTCGCGGCTCGGCGGACATGAAGACCGCGGTGGTGGTACTGGTGGAGACGCTGATCCGGCTCAAGCATGAAGGCTTCAAGCCGCGTCACGACCTGATCCTGCTGCTGTCCGGCGACGAGGAGACCGCGATGGCCTCCACCCGCGAACTGGCGAAGCGCTATCACGACGCCGAGTTCCTGCTCAATGCGGATGCCGGCGGCGGCACCCTGAACCCCACGACGGGCAAGCCGGTGATCTACCGGATCCAGGCGGCCGAGAAGACCTATGCGGACTTTCATATCAGCCTGACCTCGGCCGGCGGGCATTCCAGCGAACCCAACGCGGACAACGCGATCTATCGGCTGGCACGGCTCATCGACCGCGTGGCGGCCTACCAGTTTCCGCCGATGATCAACGAGATCACCCGCGCCTCGCTGCACGCCACCGGCGCCCACACGCCCGGTCCGCTGGGCGCGGCGATGATGCAGTTCGCGGCCCACCCCGACGATGCGGCCGCCGCGGCCACCATCTCGGCGGATCCGGCCTATGTCGGCCAGATCCGCACCACCTGCGTGGCCACCATGCTCAACGGCGGCCATGCGCTGAACGCGCTGCCGCAGAGCGCCAGCCTCAACGTCAACTGCCGGATCTTCCCCGGCACGTCCGTGGACAGCGTGCGCGACACGCTGATCAGGGTGATCGACGACAAGTCCGCCACCGTCGCCGTGCTGCCACCACCGCCGGTGGCCAGCCCCGCCTCGCCGCTGCGCAAGGATGTGATCGCCGCCGTGAGCGACGCCGTGCACCACCGCTTCCCCGGTGTGGAGATCGTCCCCGGCATGTCCGCCGGCGCCTCCGACAGCATGTACTTCCGCAATGCCGGCGTGCCCAGCTACGGCATCGATGCCGCCTTCACCAAACCCGACGACACCTTCGCCCACGGCCTCAACGAAAAGCTGCCGGCCTCGGAAGTCGCCGCGGGCCTGGAGTTCTGGCATCGGGTGCTGACCCGGCTGGCGAAGTAGGAAGCGGCGGTCCGGCCCGTCGAGCCATGCCGATGATGTTCCGCGCCCGGCCAGCCATGGCCGCGGCGCGTTCCGGCCGGCGTTCGACGACTACGCGGAAAGATGCTCGTACACGATCGCCGCGCCCACGCCGATCAGGATGATCCCGCCGATCACCTCGGCGCGCTTGCCGACCATCGCGCCGAGTACGCGGCCAAGCATGATGCCCAGCGTCACCATGACGAACGTGCACAGGCCGATCACCAGGGCCACCGCGGCGATCGGGACGTCGACGAAGGCCAGGCCCACGCCCACCGCCAGCGCATCGATGCTGGTGGACAGGCCGGTAATGGCGAGGGTGGCGAAGCCGTGCTTCTTCGCTTCGTCGACCGGCTCGTCCGTCTCCGGCTTGAAGCCATTCCAGACCATGTGCAGGCCCAGCAGCAACAGCAGACCGAACGCGATCCAGTGGCCCCACGCGTCGATATAGCGCGAGGCGCCCTTGCCCAGCAGCCAGCCGAGCACCGGGGTGATCGCCTCGATCACGCCGAAAATCAGCCCGGCCCGCAGCGCCTGGCTGAAGCGTGGCCGGACCATGGCGGCACCCTTGCCGATCGCGACGGCGAAGGCGTCGGTGGACATGGCGAAGCCAAGCAGAAGCATGGAGATGGGATTCATGGATGGCCGGATCGGTCGGGCTGGGCACAACGGCACGACGGCGCGCCCGATCGCAGTGACGCCGTCAGCCGTTGGTCTCGCCAACCAGGATCGGTGTCTTCGCCACGGCAGGCTTGCCGAGCATGTTGACGAAGACGCCTCGTCGAAACGAGGCAGGCTACTCCCCAAGGGATGGGGACACCCCGGCAGCGCCGGGACATCCGGCGGCGACTCTAGCACAGGGCGGGGTCGGGTGCCGACGATCCACGCTACAATTGCCGGTTCGCGCTCAAGCCGACCCGCTGCCCATGTCCACCCATCTGCAAGAAACCCGCCGCCGCCGCACCTTCGCCATCGTCAGCCACCCTGACGCGGGCAAGACCACGCTGACCGAAAAACTGCTGCTGTTCGGCGGTGCGATCCAGATGGCCGGCTCGGTGAAGGGGCGCAAGGCGGCGCGCCATGCGACGTCCGACTGGATGGCGCTGGAGAAGGAGCGCGGCATCTCGGTGACCTCCTCGGTGATGCAGTTCCCGTACGAGGGCAAGATCGTCAACCTGCTCGACACGCCGGGCCATGCCGACTTCTCCGAGGACACCTATCGCGTGCTGACCGCGGTGGATTCGGCGTTGATGGTGATCGACTGCGCCAAGGGCGTGGAGGAGCGCACGATCAAGCTGATGGAAGTGTGCCGCCTGCGCGACACGCCGATCATGACCTTCATCAACAAGCTCGACCGCGAGGGCCGCTCGCCGATCGAGCTGATGGACGAGGTCGAGTCGGTGCTCGGCATCGCCTGCGCCCCGGTGACCTGGCCGATCGGCATGGGCAAGCGGCTGAAGGGCGTCTACCACCTGGTGCTGGACGAGGTGCACATCTTCGAGCCGGGCAAGAATTTCACCCGCCAGGATTCGACCATCTTCCAGGGCCTCGACGCTCCGGGCCTGCTGGAGAAGATCGGCGACGAAGCCATGCGCGAACTGCGCGAGGAACTCGAACTGGTGCAGGGTGCCGCGCCGTCGTTCGATATCGACGAATACCTGGCCGGCAGGCAGACGCCGGTGTTCTTCGGCTCGGCGGTGAACAACTTCGGAGTGCAGCTGCTGCTGGATTTCTTCGTCGAGAACGCGCCCTCGCCGCGCCCGCGCGACACGCTTACCCGCGTGGTGGAGCCGGCCGAGGAGAAGCTCACCGGCTTCGTGTTCAAGATCCAGGCGAACATGGACCCGGCGCATCGCGATCGCGTGGCGTTCATGCGCGTGTGTTCGGGTACCTACCGCGCCGGCATGAAGATGATCCAGACCCGCACCGGCAAGGACATCCGCATCGCCAATGCACTGACCTTCATGGCCAGCGATCGCGAGATCGTCGAGACCGCCTACCCGGGCGACGTGATCGGCCTGCACAACCACGGCACCATCACCATCGGCGACACCTTCACCGAGGGCGAGTCGATCAACTTCACCGGCATCCCGAACTTCGCGCCCGAGCTCTTTCGCCGCGCCCGCCTGCGCGACCCGCTGAAGATGAAAGCGCTGCAGAAGGGCCTGGCGCAGTTGAGCGAGGAAGGCGCCACCCAGTTCTTCCGTCCGCTGATGAGCAACGACCTGATCCTGGGCGCGGTCGGCGTGCTGCAGTTCGACGTGGTGGCCTACCGGCTGAAGGACGAATACAACGTCGACGCCAGCTTCGAGCCGGTGACGGTGACCACCGCGCGCTGGGTGCACTGCGACGACGAGAAGAAGCTGGCCGAGTTCCGCGAGAAGAACGCGATGAACCTGGCCATCGACGGCGCCGGCGAACTGGTCTACATCGCCCCCACGCGGGTCAACCTGCAACTGGCGCAGGAACGCTGGCCGCAAGTGCGCTTCGCCAACACGCGCGAGCATGCTGCCGCCGTCGATGCCTGAGCGTCGGCGAACGGTTATGGCCGGCGCCACTAGGCAGCTTGCTGACTGATTGCTAGCGTGCGGTCATTCCACAGGGGAAACCGCCACATGCATGATCCATCTATAGCTTTCATCACTCCCGCCAGAGCGCCGGCATGGAAACGCTGGCTGTTGTTCTCGCCGCTGGCACGCATCGTGATTTTCGTCGCCTTGTTCTTGCTGACCGGATTCGTGATCGGCTTCCTGTCGAGCGTGCTGGGGTGGGGCACGAAGTCGACCACGCTGTTGCAACACCCGCTGGGCCTGCTCATCGGCCGCGCGCTGCCCGCCATCGTCGCCTACCTGCTGCTGGCAGGCCTGGTCGAACGACGCAGCCCTTCCGAACTGACACCGAACAAGCTGCTGCCATACGGCGCGGCCGGCCTGCTGCTCGGCACGGTGCTGTTCAGCGCGGTCGTCGGCATGCTGTACCTCCTGGGGAGCTACCACGTCACCGGGTTCAATCCGGACCCACCCTGGTTGCCTGAGTTGCTGGTGTATGGCCTGGCCGCAGGCATCAGCGAGGAGATCCTTTTTCGCGGCGTGCTCTACCGCATCGTCGAGGAGGGACTAGGCACCTGGGCCGCACTGATCGTATCGGCGCTGTTCTTCGGCGTCGCGCACATTTTCAACCCAGGTGCCACGCTGTGGAGCTCGGTGGCGATTGCGATCGAGGCGGGACTCTTGTTCGGCCTGCTGTACCACGTCACGCGCTCGCTCTACCTGTGTATGGGCGTGCACGCAGCCTGGAACTTTGCTCAAGGCACCATCTACGGCATCCCCGTCTCCGGCCTCAAGGCCGACGGCTGGCTGCTATCCACGCGCACTGGCCCGCGCTGGCTCAGCGGCGGCATCTTCGGCGCCGAGGCGTCGGTCATCGCGTTAGTGCTGTGCCTGCTGTGCTCCACCGCCTTGCTGGTGATCGCGCTGCGCCGCCGCACTATCGTGCCGCCGCTGGCAAGTCGTCACGTCGCAGCATCGGGCACGCTGCTATCGTCATTGCAGCCTTGCGGCTGATCTGCGGTCGGCCAACCCGCGGATACGGCGAATCGCTTCCTCTCCATTTACGTTGAAGGCCCGACCCATGACGGCAGGCGAACGAGACTCCAGGGGTTCCAGGCGGCATTATTCCTGGCTGGCCCACCTGTCGATCCAGGGAAAGATGCTGCTGGCGATCAGCCTGTTGCTGGGCCTGTTCCTGATCAGCAGCGTGGTCATGCTGGATTCGTTGCGGCAGCAGAACGACAGCCGCCACTGGTCGGACCACAGCTACAGCGTACTGCTCGGGCTGGACAAGCTGGAGCGCGCCGCGCAAACCGGGCAGGTCAGCATGCGCGACTACATGCTGAACCAGGATCCGCGGGAGCTGGCCGGATTCCGGCAGAGCCGGCAGGAGCTGATGCAGGGCCTGGCCGAGATGCGTCAGCTGACCGCGGACAACCCGCTGCAACAATCGCGGCTGGACCGCATCGGCGCGATGGCGGAGCGCTGGAACCGGGAAGTGACCGGCATGGTCATCGAGCCGCTGGGCAAGGTGCACAATGACGGCACGCTGCAGGCATTGACCGAGCTCAAGCGTATTCCGGCAGCCTATCTCGCACGGCGTACGGTAAGCGTGGGGGACATCACTGCGGCGATCGGGCAGATGGCCACGACGGAACGGGAGCTGCTGGCGCTACGCAACCGCGACCTGCACCAGGTGCTGACCATGGCCCGCGTGCTCGATGCGGTATTCGCCGCTGTCGGCCTGCTGTTCGGCTTGCTGATGATGTCGTTGAGCTCGCGCATGGTCACCCGGCCGCTGCGCCGGATGACCGACCTGATGGGGCGGCTGGCTGCCCACGACCACACCATCGAGATACGCAGCACGGAACGCCGCGACGAGATCGGCGAGATCGCCCGCGCCCTGCAGGTGTTCAAGCAGATGGCGATCGAGACATACGAGCAGACCTGGCTGAAAAGCCGGGTCACCGCGATCTCGCAGAGCCTGCAGCAGACCAGCACCCATCGCGATTTCGCCGAGCGACTGACCGGCGAGCTGATGCCGCTGGTGAACGCCGGGGTCGGCCTGTTCTACGGCTACGACGATGCCAGTCAGCGACTCGACCTGCTTGGCAGCTACGGGCTGCGGCTGAGCGGGCACGCGTCGGTACGCTACGTTCCCGGCGAAGGGCTGGTCGGCCAGTGCGCGCTGACCCGCCAGGCGATCGAACTGGACGAGGTGCCGGGCGATTATCTGCGGATCGATTCCGGCAGCGGCACCGCACTGCCCCGCCACGTCGCGATCCTGCCGCTGATGCTGCGCGACCGGTTGCTCGGGGTGCTGGAGCTGGCCGGCTTCGTCTCGCTGGCGCCGCTGCATCGTCAGCTGCTGGCCGAGTTGCTGCCGGCCGTGGCCCTGCAGCTGGAAAACCTCACCCGCGCGATCAACACCCAGGATCTGCTCGAACAGACCCGGCAGCAGGCCGACGAGCTGCGCCTGTCCAGCGTCACCATGCGCCAGCAGAAAGAGGCCCTGCGCGACGCCAATGACACCCTGCAGGCCAAGGCCTTGCAGTTGGAGGAACAGTCACAGCGGCTGCTTGCCTCGGAGGAAGAGCTGCGTGCGCAGACCGAGGAGTTGCAGGCCTCCAACGAGGAACTGCGCCAGAAGTCCGACATCCTGCACGACCAGAAGCGCACCCTGCAGGTTCTGCAGCAGGATACCCAGGAGAAAGCCGAAGAGCTGGCCCGGGCCAGCCAGTACAAGAGCGAGTTCCTCGCCAACATGTCGCATGAGCTGCGCACGCCGCTGAACAGCCTGCTGATCCTGTCGCGCAACCTGGCGGAAAATCGCGAGGGCAACCTGGACGGGGAACAGATCGAGTCGGCGCGGATCATCCACGATGCCGGCAGCAGCCTCCTGCGCCTGATCAACGACATCCTCGACCTGTCCAAGATCGAAGCGGGCAAGATGGAGTTGTCCCTGCAAGACTATCCGTTGCAGGATCTGGCGCGCAGCCTGGGACGTACGTTCGACCACGTGGCGAAAGAGAAGCGGCTCGATTTTTCGGTGGAGCTGGCGGCGGAACTGCCGACGCACATCCATACCGATCCGGGCAAGCTGGAACAGATCATCAACAACCTGCTCGGCAACGCATTCAAGTTCACCGCCAGCGGTGAAGTGCGGGTGCGCATCGGCCGCCCCGACGCGGATCTGCCGGTGCCGGCGCTGCTCGCCGATCGGCCGCTGCTGGCGATCAGCGTGCGCGACAGCGGCATCGGCATCGCGGCGGACAAGCGGGAAGGCGTGTTCAACGCGTTCGAGCAGGCCGATGCCAGCACCAGCCGCCAGTTTGGCGGTACCGGCCTGGGCCTGAGCATTTCACGGCGGATGGCCGAACTGCTCGACGGCGACATCGTGCTGCGCAGCGAAGCCGGCCGCGGCAGCGAGTTCACCCTGTTGCTGACCGAACGCAGCATGGAGAAATCCGCGCTGCCGGACGCCACGGCGGCACCGGTGGCGGCCCCGGTCATGCGACCGATCCCCATGCCGGCACAGCTTTCCGCCGACCTGCGCGACGACCGCGACCAGCTGGCGCCGGGCGATTCGGCCGTGCTGATCATCGAGGACGACCTGGTCTTCGCGCGCATCCTGGCCGAGATGGTGCGCAAGAAGGGCCAGCGCATCCTGATCGCCGCCAATGGCGAGGACGGGCTGGAGCTGGCGCTCCGCTATCGCCCGCTGGGCATCCTGCTCGACGTGATGCTGCCCGGCATGGACGGCTGGACCGTGATCGAGCGGCTGAAGGCGGATGCCGCCACACGGCATATCCCGGTGCACTTCCTGTCCGCCACCGACGAGGTCGAGCGCGGCCGCGATCTGGGTGCGGTCGGCTTCCTGACCAAGCCGGTCAGCCGCGAGGCGATCAACGACGCGTTCGAGCGGCTGCTGCATTTCGCGGCCGGGCGCACCCGCCATCTGCTGATCGTCGACGACGATGCCGATGCGCGCAGCGCGGTGCGCACCCTGTTGCGCCAGGACGACGTGATCATCGACGAAGCCGGCTCCGCCGAAGAGGCCTTGCAGAAGATCGGGCAGACCGGCTACGACTGCATCGTGCTGGACCTCGGCCTGCCCGGCATGTCCGGCATGGAGTTGCTGGAGCAACTGGCCGGCAGCGGCAGCATCCCGCCGGTGGTGGTGTATTCCGGTCGCGACCTCAGCCGCGAGGAAAACCTGAAGATCCGCCAGTACACCGACAGCATCGTGATCAAGGGTGCACGCTCGCCCGACCGCCTGCTCGACGAGGTCAGCCTGTTCCTGCACAGCATCCGGCACGGTACGGCGAAGGAACAGACCGAGCCGTCGAACCCGCAGGAATTGCAGGGCCGCAAGCTGTTGCTGGTCGACGACGACATGCGCAACCTGTTCGCGCTGTCCAAGGTGCTGCGCGACTGGGGCATCCAGGTCAGCCTGGCCCAGGACGGGCACAAGGCGCTCAGCATGCTGGCCGACGACGCCACGCTGGAGCTGGTGCTGATGGACATCATGATGCCCGGCATGGATGGCTACGAGACGATGCGCGCGATCCGGGCGCAGCCCGCGTTCGCCCATCTGCCGATCATTGCGCTGACCGCCAAGGCGATGCGCGGCGACCGCGAGCAGTGCCTGGAAGCCGGCGCCAGCGACTACCTGTCCAAACCGATCGATATCGACAAGCTGGCTTCGCTGATCCGCGTGTGGCTGCGGCGCTGAGGCCGTGATGACCACCGAACACGACGATCTCGAACGGGAAGGCATCGAACTGGAGCTGTTCGTGCAGGCGCTGCAGCGCCGTCATGGCTACGACTTCAGCCAGTACGCGCCGGCCTCGCTGAAGCGGCGCGTGCTCCAGCTGGTGGCGCAGCTGGAGACCGGCACGATCAGTGCGCTGACCGCCCGGCTGCTGCACGAACCTGGGGTGCTGCCGCAGCTGCTGGCCGGCCTGTCGGTACCGGTGTCGGACATGTTCCGCGATCCGGCGGTATTCCGCGTGCTGCGCGAACGGGTGCTGCCGGTGCTCGCCTCCTATCCACGGATCAATATCTGGCAGGCCGGTTGCGCGCACGGCGAGGAGGTCTACTCGCTGGCGATCCTGCTGGAGGAAGCCGGGCTGTACGAGCGCAGCCAGATCTTCGCCACCGATCTCAGCGCCGACGCGCTGCTGCAGGCCAGGGAAGGCATCTATCCCGCGCGCGAGGCACAGCAGTGGTCCCGCAACTACCAGGCCGCCGGCGGCACCCGCTCGCTGGCCGACTATTACAGCGCCCGCTACGACCTGCTGAAGTTCGACCGCCGGCTGCGCCGCAACGTCACGTTCGCGCAGCACAACCTGGTCTCGGACAAGGTATTCAGCGAAACCCATCTGGTGCTCTGCCGCAACGTGCTGATCTATTTCTCCAACCCGCTGCAGGATCGCTGCCTGGGCCTGTTCCGCGATTCGCTCGTGCGCGGCGGCTTCCTCTGCCTGGGCATGCGCGAAAGCATGGACTTCGCCCCGACGGCCACCGATTTCTCGGCCCTAGATGCCGCACTGCGCATCTACCGGCGCAACGGCCCGCTGCTCGAATCGCACGCGCCGCGATGAAGCGACCGTCAGCCATCGTGGTGGGCTGCTCCGCCGGCGGACTGGATGCGCTGAAGATCCTGCTGGCCGGACTGGACCGGCAACTTTCGCAGCCGCTGCTGGTGTGTTGCCACAGCGGTTCGGAGACGGTCGACCTGCTGTGCGAACTGCTCGCGCGGGTTTCCACGCTGCCCGTCGCCGAGGCGATCGAACGCCATCCGGTGCGTGGCGGTATCGTGCATCTGGCCCCTGCCGGTTATCACCTGCTGATCGAGGGCAGCGGGCATTTCGCGTTGTCCGCGGATCCCCGCGTATGCCATGCCCGGCCTTCGATCGACGTGCTGTTCGCTTCCGCGGCCGAGGTATGGCGCGACACCCTGGTCGGGATAGTGCTCACCGGCGCGAATGCCGACGGCGCGGAAGGATTGCGCCAGCTGCGTCGCCACGGCGGTTGCGCGATCGTGCAGACT
Source organism: Rhodanobacter ginsengisoli (assembly GCF_042657065.1). Classification (NCBI taxonomy): domain Bacteria; kingdom Pseudomonadati; phylum Pseudomonadota; class Gammaproteobacteria; order Lysobacterales; family Rhodanobacteraceae; genus Rhodanobacter; species Rhodanobacter ginsengisoli. The sequence continues at coordinate 339,180 of NZ_JBHSNF010000003.1, read as the reverse complement.
CCGGAGAGCGCCGTGGCCCGCACGATGCCCCAGGCCGCCCTCGATCTCGCCGGCGCCGACCATTGCGTATCGCTCGATGCGATCGCCCCCCTACTCAATCAGTTGTGCAGTCCATGAACGCTCCAAGCCCGAAGATTCTCGTGGTCGACGACACCCACGCCAACATCGTCGCGATGCGTCGGCTGCTGGCCGGTTGCGGCGCCGAACTGATCGAGGCCGAGAGCGGCAACCGGGCGCTGGCGCTGTGCCTGGATCACCAGTTCGCGCTGATCCTGCTCGACGTCAACATGCCCGACATGGATGGCTTCGAGGTGGCCGCGTTGCTCGGCGAGAGCGAGCAGCTGTGCGAGACGCCGATCATCTTCGTGACGGCGGCCTATGCCGACGATCTCAACAAGCTCAAGGGCTACCGCTCGGGCGCCGTCGACTACATCGCAAAGCCGATCAACGACGCGATCCTGCAGTCGAAAGTGCGCGTGTTCCTCGATCTGTACAACGCCCGCATGCAGCTGGAATCGACCTTGAACGAGCTGTCCCAGCGCAACCAGCAGTTGCAGGTGGAAATCGCCGAGCGCGAGCGCATCGAGAAGCAGGTTCGCCACCAGGCGACCCACGACATGCTCACCGGCCTGCCCAACCGCCCTCTGTTCCATGACCGCCTGCACACCGCGACCCAGCGTTCGGTCAGGCATGGCACCCGCTTCGCGTTGCTGCTGCTGGACGTCGACGGCTTCAAGGCGGTCAACGATACGCACGGACATCCGACCGGGGACGCGCTGCTGCAGGCGATCGCCACCCGGCTCGAGGCGCATGGGCGCGCGAACGACACGGTGGCGCGGCTCGGCGGCGACGAGTTCGCCGTGATCATGGAGGACATCGACGGGTTGGCCCCATTGCTGCAGCGCTGCCAGCACATCTGCGACGAACTGGCACTGCCGTACCCGCTGCACGGGCGCGACGGCAATGCCGCGGTGCGGGTCAGCGTGAGCATCGGCATCGCCTTGTGGAGCGCCGACGCACCCAGCGACGAGCACCTGATCCAGGCGGCCGATCGCGCGCTGTACCAGGCCAAGGATGCCGGCCGGAACCGCTATGCGCTGGCCGCGCCCGACCAGGCCTGACCCTCGGCGGCGTCATCGGTTGCACGACCCATCCGGGACCCATCGCCGACGCTGAAACGACGAAGCCCGCGCCGGGCGGCTGCCGTGGCGCGGGCTTCGTCGTGAGCCGGCGGGCCTAGGCGGCGTCAGCGAGCTTGTGCTTGTCCCCGCGGGTCACCGCGGAGCGCAGTTCCTCGGAATCGAAGTCATCCACCGAGATGAACTCGAACACGGCCTCGCGCACGCGCCGAAGCAGGGCCGCCTCGCTGGCATCGAGCACGCCGGCCTGTTCGGCTTCGGCCAGCTGACCGAGGTAGTCGTGCGACTTGAACTGGCCGGTCTTCAGCGCCTTGCCGAACTTGCGATCGACCGGCTCGGCGGCGATCACGTCCGGCAGCAAGGCATTCATGCGGCCGACCGTGTTGTTCGCCGTCGGGGTCAGATAGACCCATTCCATCAGGCGATCGCGTGCCTCGCTTGGCGCGGTGATCAGCGCCGCGACACGGCGGCCCAGGCGATCGGATGGCGGTACCTCGCGCCGACCGAACGGGAACACCAGCACCCGCAGCAACCATGACACCGGGCGCACCGGGAAATTGCGGATCGCACCGTCCAGCGCCATCTGCATGTTCCACACGCACTGATGGAACGCCCAGGCCAGCAACGGGCGATCCGCTTCCGGCCGGCCGGTGTCCTCGTAGCGCTTGAGCATGCTGCTGGCGATGTACAGGTAGCTCAACACGTCGCCGAGGCGGGCGGACAGCTTCTCCTTGAACTTCAGCTTGCCGCCGAGCACGCCCATGAACACGTCGGCACACAGCGCCAGCGCCGCGGAATACCGATCGAGCTTGCGGTAGTAGCGGCGCGTGTAGGCATCGCCGGCGCTTTCGCCGATGCGCGAGCCGGTGAGGCCCATCGCGAAGCTGCGCACCGCGTTGGACACGCCGAAACCGAGATGGCCGAACAGCAGGCGATCGAACGTCTTCAGCTGCTCGTCGCGGTCGCTGATCGACAGCGCCTGCATTTCCTTCAGCACGTACGGATGGCAGCGGATCGCGCCCTGACCGAAGATCATCAGGCTGCGCGTCATGATGTTGGCGCCTTCCACCGTGATCGCGATCGGCACGCCCTGCCAGGCACGACCGGCATAGTTGTTCGGACCCAGCTGCACGCCCTTGCCGCCGAGCACGTCCATCGCGTCACCGGCGACCTGGCGGCCCCATTCGGTTGCGTGGTACTTGGCGATCGCCGACGGCACGGACGGCTTCTCGCCGCGATCGACCGCCGCCGCCGTGGCGCGCGACAGTGCCGCGGTGGCGTAGGTGAGGCCGCCGATCCGCGCCAGCGCCTCCTCGACCCCCTCGAAGCGGGCGATCGCCAGACCGAACTGCTTGCGCATGCGCGCATAGGCGCCCACCGCGGCCACCGCGCCGCGCAACGCGCCGGTGGCGTTGGAAGGCAGCGAGATCGCACGTCCCACCGACAGCACCTCGACCAGCATGCGCCAGCCATGGCCGGCCATCTGCGGTCCGCCGATCAGGGTCGACATCGGCACGAACACGTCCTTGCCGTGGATCGGGCCGTTCTGGAACGGCACGTTCAACGGGAAATGGCGACGGCCGATCTGCAGGCCCGGGGTGGAGCGCGGCAGCAGGGCGAGCGTAATGCCGAGGTCTTCCTTGTCGCCCAGCAGGTGTTCCGGGTCGTACATGCGGAATGCCAGGCCGATCACGGTGGCGACCGGCGCCAGCGTGATGTAGCGCTTGTCGAAGGTGAGCCTGAAGCCGATCGTCTCGACGCCGTCGACGACCTGCTTGCAGACGATGCCGACATCCGGGATCGAGGTGGCATCGGAACCGGCGTACGGGCCGGTCAGCGCGAAACAGGGGATTTCCTCGCCCACCGCAAGGCGCGGCAGGTAGTGATTCTTCTGTTCCTCGCTGCCGTAGTGCAGCAGCAGCTCGGCCGGCCCGAGCGAGTTCGGCACGGACACCGTCGAGGCCACCGTGGCGGACATCGTGGCCAGCTTCTGCAGCACCGCGGAGTGGGCCAGCGCGGAAAACTCCAGCCCGTTGTAGCGCTTGGGAATGATCATGCCGAAGAACTTGTGCTTCTTGATGAATTCCCACACGTTCGGCGGCAGGTCGGCCAGCTCGTGGGTGATCTGCCAGTCGTCGATCATGCTGCAGAGCTCTTCCACCGGGCCATCCATGAAGGCCTGCTCCTCGACGCTGAGTTCGGGCTTGGGCTGCTTCAGCAACTCGTGCCAGTCCGGCTTGCCGGAAAACAGCTCGCCCTCGAATCCGACCGTGCCTGCTTCCAGCGCGGTCTGCTCGGTCTCGGACAATTTCGGAGTGACACTGGCGAACAGCTTCAGCAGCGGCGCACTGATCTGCCGGCGCCTGAAATCCACCAGCAGCAGCGGCAGTGCGATGGCCGCCTCGATGATCAGCAGGATCGCCGTGGTCCACGGCGCATGCACCAGCAGCCCGACCACCAGGGTGGTGGCGATCGTGGCGATGGCCCACGTGCGCAGGCTGGTGCGGTGGTAGGCGCAGGCACCGGTGGCCAGCAGCGCCGCCAACAGGGTCAGTATCACGGACATCTCAGCACCTCATCACGGTTGAACAGCGCCGGCATGCCGCCGGTCGACTGATAATGAATCAAGATTCTGCACGAAGCGGCTGACTTCACGCGTGAACGCATCATTCGCATCGCCTGCCACCATGTGCGTGGCCTGCGCCAGTTCCACGTGCTGCGCATGCGGCACCAGTTGCAGGAACTCGTCGACCGTGGCGCGCGACACCACGTCGCTGCGCGCACCCGACAGCAGCAGCACCGGAATGTCGATCTTCGCCGCCGCCGCCTGCAGGCGGGGCTGGTAACGCTCGCTCTCGTGCACCACGCCGGCCAGCAACGCCGTATCCCAGTGCCAGCGCAGCCGGCCATCGGCGCCTTCGCGCAGTAACGGGCGCAGTTGCTCCTCGCTCTTGCGTTCGCGGCGCTGCGGCAGGTAGCCGGCAATCCGGTCGGCCGCCTCGGCATAGTCCGCGAAGCCGTCCGGATGCGCCTGCATGAAGGCGAGGATGCGCTCGACCCCGGCCGTCTCCCAGCGCGGGGTGATGTCGACCAGCACCAGCGCACGGAAGGGCGCCGGCCGGATCTCGCCGGCGAGCACCATGCCCAGCAGGCCGCCCATCGACGCTCCGACCAGGATCGGCGGTTCGGGTTGCGCCAGTGCCAGCCGCAGCAGGTCGTCGGCGAACTGATCCATGTGGTACTCGCCACCGGTCGCACGCTCGCTCTCGCCGTGCCCGCGGGTGTCGAACGTCACGCAACGGCAGCCGACGCCGGCCAGTGCCGCGGCGGCGCCGTTCCAGGCGCCACGGGTCTGGCCAAAGCCATGCGCGAACAACAGCGCCGGGCGGCCGGCGGGATTGCGCGTCTCCACCGCCAGGCTCAGGTCCGCGACGGGGAAGCGGGCAATCGTTTCGGGAAAGTGACTGAGATTGACCATACGGATGAGTATGGATTGCCTCGATACAGGCCGTCAACCTCTCCGGCGGCCATCCCGGCGAAAGGCTGGCGTCGCCCGGGCTTTTCGATGGGTTCGCTGCCGGGCACCATTACAAATGCGCGGCGTATGGCTACCATACGCACATGAATGTCAGCAGCAAGCCAGAACGTACGCGCCTGTCCGCCGAGGACTGGGAACTCGCCGCCCTGCATCTGATCGCCGAACAGGGCGTCGGTGCCCTGGCCGTGGAGGCACTGGCACGCCAGCTGGGCGTGACCAAGGGGAGTTTCTACTGGCATTTCCGTACCCGCGAAGCCCTGCTCAATGCGGCACTGGAGCGCTGGGAGCAGTACGGCGAGCGCGAGATCATCAGCGAGATCGAACTGATTGCCGATCCGCGCAAGCGCCTGCCGGAACTGTTCCGCCGGGTCGCGCACGAGTTGCAGCCGCATCGGGTGTACGCCGCCTTGCTGAAGGCGCTGGATCATCCGCAGGTGGTGCCGGTGATGGCCCGCGTGTCGCAGCGGCGCATGGAATTCCTGACCACTGCCTACCGCGAGGCCGGCCTGCCACCGCCGCAGGCATTGAACCGGGCGCGCTTGACCTACGCCGCCTATGTCGGTTTCCTGCAGCTGAACTTCACGCTCGGGCTGCCACGGATCAACCACGAGGAATTCGAGGCCTACGTGGAGCACATGATCGCGACGCTGATTCCGGCCTGACCCGGACAGAACAGCCGCAAGCCCCGAACGGCGCCACATGGCGCCGTTTTTGTTGCGTCGTGCCTTGCAATACCAGTGCACGCAAACTACCGTTTCGCTTCCATTTTTCAACAAGACCTTAGAGGAACACGATGGCCAGCAAGCTGGAAGCGCTCACGCACTGGGTAAACGAGGTGGCCGCCCTGACCCGCCCCGCAGAAGTTCACTGGTGCGATGGCTCGGATGCCGAATACCAGGCGCTGCTGCAGCAGATGCTGCAGGCCGGTACCCTGATCGAGCTGAACCAGCAGACTCACCCGGGCTGCTATCTGCACCGCTCCGATCCTTCCGACGTTGCCCGTGTCGAGCACCTGACCTTCGTCTGCCCTCCACGCCAGGAGGACGCCGGCCCCAACAACCACTGGATGGATCCGGCCGAAGCGCACGCGAAGATCGATGCCCTGTTCGACGGCTGCATGGAAGGTCGCACCATGTACGTGGTCCCGTACTGCATGGGGCCGATCGATTCGCCGCTGGCCCGCTGCGGCGTGGAGATCACGGACAGTCCGTACGTGGTCGCCAACATGCGGATCATGACCCGCATGGGCGCGGCTGCGCAGGCGCGGATCGAGCGCGAGGGCCTGCTCCCGGACGGCGCGTTCGTGAAAGGGCTGCATTCGACCGGCGAGCTCGACCCCGAGCGCCGCTTCATCATGCATTTTCCCGAGGAGCTCACGATCAAGTCGTACGGCTCCGGCTACGGCGGCAATGCGCTGCTGGGCAAGAAATGCCATGCCCTGCGCATCGCCAGCCATCAGGCGCGCAGCGAAGGCTGGCTGGCCGAGCACATGCTGATCGTCGGCATCTCGAACCCGCAGGGCGACACGCACTACATTGCCGCCGCGTTCCCGTCCGCCTGCGGCAAGACCAACCTCGCGATGCTGATTCCGCCCGAGGGCTACCGGCAGGACGGCTGGAAGGTGTGGACGGTGGGCGACGACATCTGCTGGATGCGCCCCGGCGCGGACGGACGCCTTTACGCGATCAACCCGGAGGCCGGCTTCTTCGGCGTGGCGCCGGGCACCAGCGAGTCGACCAATCCGAACGCGCTGAAGAGCATTTCGCGCGACACCATCTTCACCAATGTCGCCGTCACCGCCGACAACCAGCCGTGGTGGGAAGGCCTGCCAGGCACCCCGGTCACCGACTGGCAGGGTCGTGCGTATGACCCGGCCAACGGACCGGCTGCGCACCCGAATTCGCGCTTCACGGTCAGTGCGCGGCAGTGCCCGACCTGGTCGGATCAGGCCGAGGCACCGCAGGGCGTGCCGATCAGCGCGATCGTGTTCGGTGGACGGCGACCGTCCCTGCTGCCGCTGGTGATGGAGGCCCGTGACTGGAGCCACGGTGTGCTGATGGGTGCCGCGATGGGTTCGGAAACCACCGCCGCCGCCACCGGAGCCGTCGGCGTGCTGCGCCGGGACCCGATGGCGATGAAGCCGTTCTGCGGCTACCACTACGGCGACTATTTCGCGCACTGGCTGTCGTTCGACCAGCCCGGTGCCAGCTTGCCGAAGGTGTTCCACGTCAACTGGTTCCGCAAGGGTGCCGACGGCAAGTTCCTGTGGCCGGGCTTCGGCGACAACCTGCGCGTGCTGGAATGGATGATCGCCCGGGTCGAGGGGCGCGTCGCCGGCACCGAGACGCCGATCGGCATCCTGCCTGCGCACGCCGGCACCGGGCCGGGCGAGCTGAACCTGGACGGAGTCCGGCTCGGCCAGGAACAACTCGACGCCCTGCTCGCGGTGGATCTTGACCGCTGGCAGGAGGAACTTGCCGCCATCGGCGAGTATCTCGAGACCTTCGGCACGCGGCTGCCGCCGCGCCTGCGTCAGGAACAGCAGCGCGTGGCCCGCGCCCTGAACGAAGCCTCCGGCCAGCCCCGGCGCGCAGCCGTCGCGTCCTGAGCGAACCCGGTCGCGGGCAGGCTTGCACGGCTGCCCGCGACCGCCCCGTCAGGCCCGCGTTACCGGGCTCTCACGCCCTCTTCGTTCAAACCCTTTCGCCTGACGATGCATCCAAGCTGGCAAGATGAACGCCGCCTGCCCTGCCATTGGACGCTCCATGTCGCCTGCCTCAACGGGAGCCAACGACACCGATGACGTGCGCGCCGCGGCTGCCGGCGATCGCCATGCCTTCCAGCGCCTGTATCGGTTGCATGCGGGTCGTGTGCATGGCGCGGTTTACCGGCTCGCCGGCTACGACCACGCCCGCGCCGAGGATCTCACCCAGGACGCGTTCATCCGCGCCTGGCAGAAGCTGCCGGGCTTTCGCCATGAAAGCGCCTTCGGTACCTGGTTGTACCGGTTGGCGGTGAACGTGGCCCTGATGGACATCCGGGCACGTGGCGCCGATCCGGTCAGCATGCTCGATGACGAGCACCTGCTGGACGCCGGCGAGACACCGTTCTGCGCGGCCGAACGCGATGAACTGGAACGCGCCATCGGCAAGCTGCCTCCACGCGCCCGTGCGGTACTGGTGCTGCACGATATCGAAGGCTGGCGGCACGACGAGATCGGCAGTGAGCTGGGCATGGCGGTCGGCACCTCGAAAGCGCAATTGCACCGCGCCCGCGGCCTGCTGCGCAAACTATTGGGAGAGAAGTCATGAACGAGTTCGAATGGCGTCGCCAGTTGCGCGAACTGCGCCAGCCACTCGCGCCCGGGCGCGACCTGTGGGCCTCGATCGAGGCTTCGCTGGACGAGGCGGAACGCGTTGATGCGCCGCCTGCCCCCCGGGTCCTGCCCCGGCGTCGACGCTGGCTGCTGGGTGTCGGACTCGCGGCCTCCGTCGTGCTGGCTGCCGGTCTGGGCTGGCACCTGCTCCAGCCGCCGACGACCCCGACGGTCGCCAGCGCCGCCCGCACCGGCTGGAAACCGGCCGACCCCCGCCTGGCCGGCGCCGCGATCGAGCTGGATGCCGCCCGCATGGAGTTGCAGCTGGCGATTCAGCAGGCGCCCGACTCGGCGGCGCTGCAGCGCCTGCTCACACGCACCGAACTGCAACAGACGCAATTGCGTCGACTGGCCAGCCACCAGGCCGGCTGAAACTCTCGGGAATGACCATGAAAACCATCCGCTATCTTCCGCTGCTGCTGAGCCTGTGCATCGGCCAGGCCCTGGCCGACACCCCGATCCGGCTGAGCCATGACGCCAGCCCGACCGCGCACGTCACCATCAGCAACATCGCCGGCTCGGTGAACGTGACCGCCTGGGATCGCAACGAGGTGCAGGTCGGTGGCCAGCTCGGCGAGGGTGCCAAGCCGCTGTCGATCACCGGCAGCGACGGCGACCTGACCATCAAGGTCGAGCCGCAGGGCGGCTCCGGCTGGCTCAGCTGGGGTGGCCGCACCCGGATGGCACCGACCACGCTCGAGCTGCACGTCCCCAGGGCCGCGTCGCTGGACGTCGAGGTGGTCAGCGCCCCGCTGGTCATCGACGGCCTCGACGGCGGCGACATCCAGGTCAATACGGTCAGCGGCAAGGCACGCATCAATGCACGGACGCCTTCGCTGAAAGTGGACAGCGTCAGCGGCGGCATCGAGCTGGCCGGACATGCCGAACGGGCCGAACTGCAGACCGTCAGCGGCGAAATCCTGGCGCCCGCACTGGGCAGCGAGGTGAAGCTGCAGACCATCTCCGGCCGTATTCAGGTGGCCGGTGGGCCGTGGCGCAAGCTCACCCTCAGTACGGTATCCGGTGACGTGCAACTGTCCGGCGGCCTGGCCGCCGACGGCAACCTCAGCATCGACAGCATGAGCGGCGACGTGCAGTTGCAATTGCCAGCAGACACTTCCGGCAGACTGCACGCCAGCAGTTTCAGCGGTGACCTGCGCAGCGATTTCGGTACGCCGAAGGAACCCGAACACGGCCCCGGCAGCTCGCTGGATGTCCGCCTCGGCGATGGCCGCGGCAAGATCAGCATCGAGACCTTCAGCGGCGACCTGCGTGTCCGCAAGCAGGGCTGATATCGGACCGATCGAGCAAGTCATTCGGCCACGAACGAAAACGCCGTCGCACAGGCGACGGCGTCAACGGCTCAACTGAAGGCGCGGATCAGAGATCCTGGTGGTATTGCACGTACGGCGTGCGCGACTGATCCGGCTCGGGACCGACCGGCGTGTTGGCCGGCGTACCGGACGACCACAGATTCTGTGCACCGACACTCAGCGAACCACGCCACGGCAGGCGCCAGGTTACGCCAAGATCGATGCTGTTCCAGCGCCGGTCGGCGTTGAAACCGCCCGGAATGCCCGCCTCCGGCTGCATCGTTCGACCGATCAGCACACCACTCAACGAGCCATGATCGATGCCGAAACTCAGGGCCTTCTGATCCAGCACGTTGGTACCCAGCAGGTTGCCCGGGAGCAGGTGAATGCGACCGATGCTGGCGCCCAGGTCGATGCCGCTCCTGCTACCCAGGACCAGCCGGCCGCGGGCGTTGAGCTGGGAGCTGCTGTCGAAACTGGAAAGGCCATCCACGCCGGGCACGGCACCGGGAAGCACCCGCGGCAATACCGCGTTGTTGTCGGGCGTGCTGGTGGAACCCACACTCAGGCCAAGGCTGTAGGCACCGGCGTCATACGTGGCACCCACTTCGCTGCCAAGAATCCGCGTGTTCTGGTTCACCCATGAGTGCTCGCTGATCTCGGCGTGCGCCTGCAGCCTGGGTCCCAGGCCATATTGCAGGCCGGTCGTCATTACACTGGCCGCACCGGCCGATTGCAGCGCCAGCGGCGTGTTCAACCGCAGCGCATCGGCACCCGTGCTGCTGTCTGTCTTCAGCATCAGCTGACGACCATCGACGCCACGCCACAATGGCACCGTGATACCCGACTTGACGTCCCCGGTCGCGTGCACCGATGGCTGCGCCAGCAGGTGCTCGGCCATGCTGTTGTCGCTCACGGACTGTCCTGCCGCGGCAAGCGGCAACAGGGCAATCAGCGACAGGATGGACAGGCGACGCATGGGCTTGGACCAATGACTCTGTTCAGTGGTGGGGAACTCGGTGTCCAGTATACGCCGCTTTACGTTTTACTAACACCCTGAAAATACCTACCGACTCACAGAATGATGCGGGTTTGTGTCAAGCTTTGACCCGTCGGGATAACGCAGGTTCCCGCCTAGCCACAGCGGACGATGGGGCCAATCTACTCCTCGAATGGAGACGATCTGACGTCGATGCCGCCAGATCGTTCCGGAACTGACCACAATCCAGATGAGTGCCACTCCGACGACCCGTTCACCCCAGCCACCCCAGGTGACGAGGGGTCTTGCGGCCCTGCACGGGGCTGTCGAACGGTTGTTCGAGGCTCCGGACACCGCCAGCGTGATGGAAATCTGCGAGTTGATGCTGGCCAACTTCGGTATCCATGGCCGGCTGCGCTGGCGCTACAAGGACGATGCGACACCCCCACCGGCGGCCGGACAGCGCCAGTTCGACCTGGCCGAAGACCCCCAGGCCATGCGTACGCTGACCCTGGAATGGGCGGATAGTCCGCCACCCGAGGTCATGCTCGACCGCCTGGGCTGGCTGGGCCGGCTGGCCGACACCCGCCTGCGTCAGCTGGCCGAGACCAGTCGCCTGTACGAAGCCATCTCCCGCCTGGCCCTGGCCGAGCGACTGCAACGCGCGCTCTATGCGATCGCCGAAGAAGCGGGCGCCGAGCACGACATGCCGGAGATGATGCGTTCGCTGCATGCCATCGTCAGCAGCCTGATGTATGCCGAGAACTTCTACATCGTGCTGTACGACGCAGCCACCGACAGTGTCCGCTTTCCCTATTACGTCGACATCGCCGATACCGATCCGCCGCCGCCGGACCAGGACCTGCCGATGCAGGACATGCTGCACAGCCTGACCTGGAATCTTCTGCAGGAAGGTCGTCCGCTGATGGGTTCGATCGAGGAACTGAAGCAGCAGCTCGGCAACCGCTTTACCCTGATCGGCCCCAGTTGCGAACACTGGCTGGGCGCGCCGCTGTTGCGTGGCGGCCAGGTGGTCGGGGGCATCGTGATGCAGAGCTATCGCCCTGACACCCATTATTCGCAGCATGATCTGGAGCTGCTGAACTATGTGGGCCAGCACGTGCAGACCGCGCTGGAGCGGCGTGAAGCCCACATCGAACTGGGTCGCCGGGTCACCGACCGCACCGCGGCACTGCGCGAGGCCAACCGCGTATTGCGCCAGCAGGTGCTGCAGCGCCAGCGCGGCGAACGCCTGCAGGCAGCGCTCTTCCGCATTGCCGAACTGGCCAACACCTCGGAGAGCCTGGAAAAATTCTACGCCGCCACCCATCAGGTGATCAGCGGCCTGCTGTATGCGCGCAATTTCTATATTGCGCTGGTCGACGAGGACAGCGGTCAGCTGACCTTTCCTTATTCGGTGGACGATGTCGACAGCGTGCGGCCGGCACGCGCGCATGGTCGCGGCGCGACCGAGTACGTGCTGCGCCATGCCAAGCCGTTGCTGGCCACGCCGGTGGAGATCGACCGGCTGAGTGCGCTTGGCGAGATCAGCCACTTCGGTACCCGCTCGGTATGCTGGCTGGGCGTGCCGCTGATCTGGGGCGGCAAGGCCCTGGGCGTGCTGGCGCTGCAAAGCTATTCGCCCGAGCACACCTACAACGAGCGCGACCAGGAACTGCTGACCTTCGTCAGCTACCACATCGCCAATGCACTGCAGCGCAAGCAGGCCGCGTCGTCGCTGAAACAGGCCAATGCCGGGCTGGAACGGCGCGTCACCGAGCGTACCCGCGCGCTGGCGCTGGCCAACCGCGACCTGCGCGAGCAGATTGCCGAGCGCGAACGCGTCGAGCGCCGGCTCAAGTACGAGACCCTGCACGATTCGCTGACCGGGCTGCCGAACCGCACCTTGCTGCTGCAGCGGCTGGAACAGGCGATGCAGCGCTACCACGCGAATCCGAGTGAGCAATTCGCGGTCCTGTTCATCGACCTGGATCGCTTCAAGGTGATCAATGACTCGGTCGGTCACCTGGTCGGTGACGACCTGCTGTTCCAGGTCGGCGGCCGCATCCGCGCCTGCCTGAAAACCCGCGACGTGGTCGCGCGCCTGGGCGGTGACGAATTCGCCGTCTTGCTGGAAGGGATCGTCGACACCGACAAGGCCCTGCTGATCGCCGAACGCATCATCAGTGAGCTGCAGACGCCTTTCCGGCTCGGCACCAAGGAAATCTTCACGTCGGCGTCGATCGGCATCGCGTTGTCCGGCCCGCATTACCGTCAACCGGAGGAGTTGCTGCGCGACGCCGACGCGGCGATGTACAACGCGAAGGATGGTGGCCGCCACCGCGCGGCGATGTTCGACGACCGGCTGCGCCGCGAGGCGCTGTCGCTGCTGGACATGGAAAGCGACCTGCGCCACGCGCTCAGTCGCAACGAGTTCGAGCCGTACTATCAGCCCATCGTCGAACTGGCCGATGGTCGCGTGACCGGCTACGAGGCGCTGCTGCGCTGGCATCACCCCGAGCGCGGCCTGTTGCCGCCGCATGATTTCCTGCTGATCGCGGAGGAATGCGGCTGCGCCGAGGCGATCGACTGGCAGATCTTCGAACAGGTCTGCACCCAGGCCGTACGCCTGATCGGTACCGAGGGTTTCATCAGCATCAACGTTTCCGGCCGGCATTTCCGCTCCGCCGACCTCGACCAGCGGCTGCTCGCGCTGTTCGACCAGTACGCCGTGCCGACCCGCTGCATCCGGATCGAGGTGACCGAGCATGCGTTGCTGGAGAACCCGACCCAGGTCAAGCAGATGCTGCAGAACCTGCGCAGCCATGGCGTGGGCATCGCACTGGACGATTTCGGCACCGGCTATTCCTCGCTCAGCTACCTGCACCAGTACCCGTTCGAGACGCTGAAGATCGATCGCTCCTTCATCACGGAGCTGCCTCCCGGTGACGAGGAAACCCAGGGACTCGCGCTGGTGCGCGCGATCCAGGTGCTGGCCGACTCGTTGCGGATGAAGGTGATCGCCGAAGGGATCGAGGAAGAATCGCAACGGCAGGCGCTGATGCGGGTCGGCTGCCGCTATGGCCAGGGGTTCCTGTTCGCCACGCCGCAGCCGGCAGCCACCTGGCTGCACGCCGACAAACCGCTGCTGCTGGCCTGATCCGCCGCGGGTACTCCGCTTCGTGCCGCGATGCATGCGGCGCGGCACATGCATCGCAGCCGATTCATTGCGCACGGTTCATTGCGGGGTTTCCGGCGCATCGGGCGCCGCGGCATCGCTGAGCAGATATTCGGCATCGATGCGATCGAAGTGATAGTGCTGCGCGCAGAATTCGCAGATCACCTCGATCTCGTCGCCACGCGAGGCCAGCGCCGCCTCGACTTCGTCACGACCGAGCGAGCGCAGCATCCCGGTCACCCGCTCGCGGCTGCAGCTGCACCCGAACGCCAGCGAGCGGGGCTCGAACAGGCGTACCGCCTCCTCGTGGTAGAGCCGGTACAGCAGCTGCTCCGGTGCGCTGGCCAGCAATTCCCCGGCCTGCAATGTCGCGGTCAGATGCACGATGCGATTCCATGCATCGTCATCGAGCGCGGCGCCATGGCCGCCCTCGTCCGGCATCTTCTGCAGCATCAGGCCCACCGCATGCTCGCCGTCGGCGACCAGCACGATGCGCGCCGGCAACTGCTCGGACCGCACGAAATAATCTTCCAGCGATTCGGCCAGCCCGGCATGCTGCAGCTCGACCAGCCCCTGGTAGCGTTGGCCACGCTCCACGTTGCCGATGGTGATCGCCATGACCGCTTCGGCCAGTTCATCCAGCGCCAGCGGCTCGGGCAGTGGCTCGTTCCAGCGACCCAGCCCGCGCAACCGCCCGCGGTCGGAGCATTCGGCAAACAGCAGGCGCAACGCCCCGGAACTCTTCAACTCGACCGACAGCGCACCGTCGAGCTTGATGTTGCCGGTCAACAGCGCACTGGCGGCCAGCATCTCGCCCAGCAACGCCTGCAAGGCCGGCGGGTAGTCGGCGTGACTGACTACTTCGCGCCACGCCGGGCCCAGGCGCACCAGGGCACCGCGAACACCGGCATGTTCCAGCAGGAATCGGTGCAACACATCATCGACAGGCAGGGTTTCCACGGTACGCGCGCTCGCTTGAGGTCGGCCGATACAGATGGGGACGCCACGGCATCCAGACAACGCCCCCTATACTGCCTGCATCTTTCCGCGCGTACCGCCATGCCTCTCATGTTCCGCCGTTCATTGCTGATCCGCCTGCTGCGCTCACTGGGGATCCTCGTGCTGGCCTGGATGGCGCTGAGCTGGCTGGCGGTACTCGTGTTGCGCTTCGTGCCGCCATGGACGTCGGCGGTGATGCTGGAACGCCGGCTGGGCGCATGGGTGCACGGCGAGAAGGATTTCCGGCTGCAGCAGCACTGGGTTCCATGGAAGCAGGTGTCGACCTGGGTGCCGCTGGCGATGGTGGCCGGCGAGGATCAGAAATTTCCCTACCACCACGGCTTCGACTTCGACTCCATCCAGAATGCCCTCGACGCCGCCGACGAGGGCAAGCGCCTGCGCGGCGCCAGCACGCTAAGCCAGCAGACCGCCAAGAACCTGTTCCTGTGGAACGGCCGCAGTTTCGTGCGCAAGGGACTGGAAGCGTATTTCACCGTACTGATCGAGCTGACCTGGCCGAAACGGCGCATCCTCGAGGTGTACATGAACATCGCCGAGCTGGGCGACGGCATCTACGGCGTGGGCGCGGCCAGCCAGGTGTATTTCCACACCACGCCGGCGCGGCTCGACCCGGCGCAGGCCGCCCGACTGGCGGCCGTGCTGCCGAGCCCGCGGCGGTTGCATGCGGATCGGCCCAGCGCCTATGTGCAGCGTCGCACCCAATGGATCGAGCAGCAGATGGAGCAGCTCGGCGGCCCCGGTTACCTCGAAGGCCATGCACCGCCCCGCCCGCCGCATTGAGCGCGACTCGCCCGGCAGCCGTCAGCCGGTTAGGATGACGCCACCTCTCGCTGGCGCTGCCCATGCCGCAACTTACCATCGTCGTTCCCGCCTACAACGAATCGGCCGTGCTCAAGTCGTTCCATCGACGGCTGCAGCAGGTGCTGGATGAATTGCCGCTGGACTGCAACGTCCTCTACGTCGATGACGGCAGCCGCGACGACACCTGGTCGATCATCGAATCGCTGATCGCCCTCGACTCGCGCACCGGGGCGATCAAGCTGTCGCGCAATTTCGGCAAGGAGGCCGCGCTGACCGCCGGGCTCGACGCGGTCACCGCCGACGCGGCGGTGGTCATCGACGCCGACCTGCAGGATCCGCCTGAACTGATCCCGGCGCTGGTCGAACAATGGCAGGCCGGCTACGACGTGGTGTACGCCACGCGCAGCGCCCGCGAGGGCGAGACCCCGTTCAAGCGGTTCACCGCGGCGGCGTTCTACCGCAGCATGGAGCGGCTGTCCGACACCGCGATCCCGCGCGATACCGGCGACTTCCGCCTGCTCTCGCGACGCGCCCTGGATGCGCTCGGCCAGCTGCGCGAACGCCAGCGCTTCATGAAAGGCCTGTTCAGCTGGATCGGCTATCGGCAGACCTCGGTGCGCTACCTGCGCGAACCGCGCGAGGCCGGCACCACCAAATGGAACTATTGGCGACTGGCCCAGCTGGCGATCGAGGGCATCACTTCGTTTTCCACCGCGCCGCTGCGGCTGGCCACCTGGGTCGGCGTGGGCGCGGCCGGATTCGCCTTCGTCTATGGCCTGTGGGTGCTGATTCATGCACTGCTGTACGGCGATCCCGTGCGCGGTTATCCCACCCTGATCCTGGTGATCCTGTTCCTGGGCGGGGTGCAGTTGCTGGCGCTGGGCGTCATCGGCGAATACCTCGGGCGAAACTATGCCGAGAGCAAGCAGCGGCCGCTGTATTTCGTCGAGGAGCAGCACCTGCCACGCCGCCAGCCCTGAGCAGGTCCCGGGCTTCACGCCTTTGCTACACGTCGAACCGGTAGCGGCGCTAAACTCGGCCCAGACGGCCCGCCCGGGCCGATGGGAGACCCAAGCATGAGCCAGGTCAAACATCTGCTGGAAAACAAAGGCAGCACGATCTTCAGCATTGCGCCGGATGTCCCGGTGCTCGAGGCGATCAAGCGGATGGCCGAACATGGTGTCGGCGCACTCCTGGTGATGCGCGGCGACGAACTGGTCGGTGTGGTGTCGGAGCGCGACTACGCCCGCAAGGTGATCCTGCAGGGGCGCTCCTCGTCGGAGACCTCCGTGTCCGACATCATGAGCAGCACGCCGCTGACGGTGGGGCCGGACACCGACGTGTTCGATTGCATGCGCCTGTGCACCGACAGCCGCATACGGCACCTGCCGGTGGTCCAGAGCAACAAGGTGGTCGGTGTGATCTCGATCGGCGATCTGGTCAAGGCGGTGATCGACGCCCAGGCCGAACAGATCGAGCACCTCGAGCGCTACATCACCGGCTGAACGGGAAGCGCGGCGCGGTCGAGGCCGCGCTCACCGCGACAGCGTGCCGTCTTCCCCGGTCGGCACACGCTCGTCCGGCGCCAGATCCGGCGACCAGCCGGCGCGCCTTGCCACCACCGCTGCCAACGTCGCGACGCCGGTGCCGAGCAGGGCCAGGCCACCGATGCCCCAGCCCAGCATGCGCAATCCGCTCACCGCGCTGGTCACTACCACGTCGCCAAAGCGCCAGACCGCCGTCTCGATGAAGTTCTTGCCTTTGTAGCGCGTCTCTCGCGGCACCCGCGTGTACAGCGCGTCCACCGCCGGCTTGGTCATGCCGTAGGCGAAGCCACGCGTGATCACCAGCATCACTGCCAGCAGCAGCGGCATTTTGTAGCCGAAGAACGGGACACTGCCGCCGCCGATCAGCGCCACTCCGGCCAGCAGGACCAGATTCACCAGCGATGGCACAACCAGTCCCCAGCCGGCGCCGCGACGCACCAGCAACCACGGCGTGAGACTCAGCTGCAGTACCACACCAAGCAGGTTGGTGGCCAGATCGAGGTCGTTGTAGAACGACGTGCGCGCGACGGTGCTGGTGAAATGTGCCTTGGCATAGTCCGCCACCAGTGCATAAGCCAGCGTACCGATGCCGTCGCCGAACAACATCAGCAGCGCCATGTAGCGCAGGAACGGGCGCGACCACAGCTCCTTGATCCCGGCCCACAGCGAACCGCCGATCGCCTCCTCGCCGCGGCTGCCCGGCTGCCGGTCGTACCGGATGGAGAGCTGCAGCAGCAGCATCAGCGACAGGCCCAGCGCGATCGCCGAGACCAGCAGCAACGGCGCCACCCCGATCAGCTGTACCAGCAGCCTGGTCACCAGCGGGCCGAACACCGCGCCCGCCATGCCGCCCAGGGCGATCAACGAAAACACCTGGCGCGCCTGCCCGCTGGAAAAGATGTCGGCCATGAAGCTCCAGAACAGCGACACCACGAACAGGTTGAACACACTGACCCAGACGAAGAAGATCACGCCCAGTTCGCGCGCGCCGATGCGGTCCTGCGCCATGAATGCCGGCACGAACGCGAGCAGGCACAGAATGAAAAACCCGTAGCTCCAGCCGAGCAGCCGCTTGCGTGGAAAGCGCGCCACCAGCAGGCCGAATACCGGCGTCAGCAGCAGCATCACCACGAACACCGCGCCATAGAACAGCGGCAGTGAGGTCGAGCCGACCGCGCCGCTGAGCTGGTCCCTGACCGGCCGGATGATGTAGTACGACGTCATCACGAAGAAGAACGCCAGTGCGGACAACATCGGCGCGGCGGCTTGTTCCGCAACGGCAGGACGAGGCAGATTCACGGATACATCCAGTCGGGGGCGCAAAAAGACTAGCATGGCGATCATGCCACTCCACTGCGCTTGGAGGTTCCCTTGGTCAACTACGACTACGTGATCGTCGGTGCCGGCTCCGCCGGTTGCGTGCTGGCCAACCGGCTCAGCGCGAATCCCGCCACGCGGGTGCTGCTGCTGGAGGCCGGTCCGTCCGACTGGAATCCGCTGATCCACATGCCGGCCGGCCTGGCCCGGCTGGTCAATCAGCGCAGCGTGAACTGGAACTACCACACCGAACCGGAGCCGCAGCTCAACCAACGCCGGCTTTGGTGGCCGCGTGGCAAGACCCTGGGCGGTTCCAGCTCGATCAATGCCATGTGCTACGTGCGCGGCGTGCCGGCCGACTACGACGGCTGGGCACGGGCCACCGGCGACGACCGCTGGTCGTGGCAGCAGGTGCTGCCGTGGTTCGTCCACAGCGAGGACAACAGCCGCGGTGCCGGTGCGCTGCATGGCACCGGCGGCCCGCTGGGCGTCTCCGACCTGCGCCATCACAACCCCTTGTCGAGCGCCTTCATCGACGCGGCCGCCAGCGCCGGCCATCCGGGCAACGACGATTTCAATGGCGCGCGACAGGCCGGCTTCGGCCTGTATCAGGTAACCCAGCGCGACGGCAGCCGCTGCTCCACCGCCACGGGCTTCCTGAAGCCCGTGCGCGGGCGCAGCAACCTGCATGTGCGCACCCGCGTGCTGGTCGAGCGCGTACTGATCGAACATGGCCGTGCCGTGGGGGTGCTACTGCGCCGCGGCTCGGAGCGGATCGAGGCGGGCGAGATGATCCTCGCCGCCGGTGCGATCAACACGCCGCAGCTCCTGATGCTGTCCGGGCTCGGCCCGGCCGATCATCTGCGCGCGCACGCCATCGACGTGCGCGCCGACCTGCCCGATGTCGGCGGCGAGCTGCAGGATCACCTGGACATCTGCACCCTGGTCGGCAGCACGCAGAAGAAGCTGACCTACGATCACCTCAACGAGCTCACCACGGCGGTGCGCTGGCTGCGCCACCACGACGGCCCGGGCAGCTCGAACATCGCCGAGGCCGGCGGCTTCGTGCGCAGCAGTCTGGCCGACGATGAGCGCTGCGACATCCAGTTCCACTTCGTGCCCGCGCTGCTGGACGACCACGGTCGCCATCGCCTGCCCGGTGACGGCTACACCGTGCACGCCTGCTACCTGCACCCGCGCAGCCGTGGCCGCCTGCGCCTGCACTCGGCCGATCCGGCCCAGCCGATCGCGATCCACCCGAACTATCTCGGCGACCCGGAAGGCCATGACCTCAAGCGGATGATCGAGGCGGCCCGGTTGTCGCGCGAAATCCTTTCACAAGCGGCCTTCGATGCCTACCGGGGCGCACCGGTATTCCCCGAACGGGCATTGGACACTGACGCCGAGTACGCCGACTTCATCCGGCGCAAGGCGGAAACCGTCTATCACCCGGTGGGGACCTGCCGCATGGGCAAGGACGACCGCGCCGTGGTCGACAGCGAGCTGCGCGTGCGCGGCGTGCAGGGCCTGCGCGTGGTCGATGCCTCGGTGATGCCGAACCTGCCCACCGGCAACACCAATGCGCCGACGATCATGATTGCCGAGCGGGCGAGTGCGCTGATCCTGGACGAGGATTGAGCGGATGCAGGGTCGACTTCTGTGGGAGCGGCTTCAGCCGCGATGCTTCTGCTCTGGATCATCACGACGAGAGCATCGCGGCTGAAGCCGCTCCCACAAGCGCCCCGTCAGCGCGCCGGCACCGGGCAGTGCAGGCTGGCGCAGATCACGCGCAGCAATTCGGCCTCTTCCACGCTGACCACGCCATCGGCATGAATGGCGCGGGCCAGGCTCTGGATCACCAGCTCCTTGGCCGGCGGCATCAGTCCGTCCAGGTCGTCCAGCGCGCGCTCGAACGGGGCCTGCCACGCCGCCGGTGGCGGTACCCACTCGATCGCCTCGCCGGGAAAGGCCTGCTGCATCGCCAGCAGCCAGGCACGGCGCGCGCTCGTTTCGTCGGAACAGCCAGCCGCCGCGACGACGGCGCAAACCAGGATCACGCTGTCGCGACAGGCCGGGAGTTTCTTCAGGCCATCGATCGGCGCACGGCGGGGTTGCCTCGCTTCCTGCAACTGCAGGCGCAGCAGCCGGGCCAGGCAATACTCGTTGAGGTCGACCCTGCCATCGACCTTGACGAGAGCATCGAGCGTGTCCAGCAGGGTCTGCTGACGTCCGTCCGGCAGCTGCTTCAACGCGGGAAACGCGATCGCGACGAGCGGTAGGCGCGCGATCGGCGCCAGCGTCGCCAGTTCGCCCGCCATCGTCTGCACCGTCTGCAGCACATCGTCGCCAAACGCATCGGCCACGATGCGGCGCTGCGCCGGCTGCAGTTCGGCTTGCAGTGACAGCGCCAGCGCCAGCATCACCGCAAGCGCGGATTCGGGATGCTGCACGGCCTCGCTCAATGCCGCCGGCATCGCCTGATGCACAGCGGCGGCTCGCTGGAAGCCCGCTGCTGCTGCGGCCGGGCCGCCGGCTGCCGCCGCGCCACCCGCCAGCACGGCAGGCAATACCGGAGGCATCGCCATGCCCGGCACTCCCAACGGGCGGCCGGGCTTCGAGGTTTCCGTCGCATCGGGTGGCGCTTGCGCGGCATGCTGCATCGATTCGGCCAGCCGGCCCAGCTCTTCCTCGCGAAAGCCCGGCTCCAGCGCACGGATGCGCTGCAGCAACGGCGGATGGGTGGCGAACAGTGCATTGAACGAGTCCGCCTCGCCGAACAGCATGTGAGCCACTTCGTGCTTGTTCGCTACCTGCAGGCGGGAGCCTTCGCTGAGGATCGCGATCTTCTTCAGCGCACCGGCGATGCCGTCGGTCTGACGGGTGAACTGCACGGCCGAGGCGTCAGCCAGCGACTCGCGCGAACGCGCCACGGCGGCCTGGATCAGCCGCGCAAAGAAATAACCGATATAGCCGACCACGATCAACGCCAGGCCGATCATCCAGACCTGCCCGCCGCCACCGTCGCGGCGGTTGCTGCGACCACCGCCGAACCAGATCACCCGGCGCCCCACGATCGCCAGTACCAGGATGCCGAACAGCAAGCCCATCAGGCGGATGTTCAGTCGCATGTCGCCGTTCAGGACATGGCTGAACTCATGCGCGATCACGCCCTGCAACTCGTCGCGACTCAGGTTGTCGAGGCAGCCCTGGGTCACGCACACGGCCGCATCGGCGGTCGAGTATCCGGCGGCAAACGCGTTGATGCCCGGCTCGTCGGCCATCAGGTAGATGTCCGGCACCGGCACACCCGACGCGATCGCCACCTCCTCGATCACGTTGCGCAGGCGGCGCAGTTGCGGATCGCTGGTGTCCGGAGGCACCGCAACCGCACCCACGCTCTCGGCCACGCTCTTGCCGCCACCGGACAGGCTCATGATGCGGAACAGCGAACTGAGCACGATCCCGCCCAGCACCAGCATGGTGCTGGCGAACAGCAGCGGCAGGTTCGATGGCGCCGGCTCGCCGGCCCTCGGGTGATGGCCCATGCTGAACCACACCACCGCATCGATCGCCACCACGATCGCGATCACGGCCAGCACGAACAACCCGACCAGTCGCCGGCTGCTGCCGCGTACGCGGGCCTGTTGCGCAAAGAAATCCATGGAGTCTCCAGCGGCTGAAAGGATGCGTCGCGGCAATCGCCGCGACGCAGCGGCAATCAGGTGAAGGAAACCTTCGGCGCCTCACGCACGGCCGGATCCTCGATCTTCAGCGGCTCGGCCACGGAAAAACCGAAGCTGTTCGCCACGACCGAGGCGGGAAAGACCTCGCGTCGGTTGTTGTAGCTCATCACCGAGTCGTTATAGGCCTGGCGGGCGAAGGCAACCCGATTCTCGGTCGAGGTCAATTCCTCGGAGAGCTGCATCATGGTCTGGTTGGCCTTCAGGTCGGGATACGCTTCCTGCAGCGCGAACAAATGACCCAGAGTTTGTGTCAAAGCATTTTCACTGCTCGCCAGCTGCTGCATCGCGGCCGGATCACCCGGGTTGGCCTTGGCACCGGCCAGCCCGCTGACTGCCGCGTTGCGGGCCTGCACCACCGCCTCGAGGGTACCGCGTTCATGGGCCAGGTAGCCCTTGGCGGTTTCCACCAGATTCGGAATCAGGTCATGCCGGCGGGTCAGTTGCACGTCGATCTGTGCAAAGGCGTTCTTGTAGCCGTTGCGTGAGGTGACCAGTCCGTTGTAGATCGCCACGAAGTACAAGACAATCAGTACGACAACAACCAGAAAAATGATCAGACCCATCGTCAAGCTCTCCACCCTGAGGCGCATCCCCACGCCGGAACCCCGCCAGAATACCATGCAGTATCAAAAGATCTTCCTGCTGATCGCGGGCGCCTTCGGACTGGCCTGCACGCCCGTTTGCGCCACCTCTCCCGCCACGTCCCCTTCACCCAAAAGCACTCGCAGCGCGCCCGCAAGCCTGCCACCGGCGCGCATCAGGCAAACCATTGCCGACTACAAGCGCTGGCTGAACCGTATTGCCGAACGCGATGCCGTGGCCGGCCTGGTCACCGCCGTGGTGATCGACGACAAGGTGGTCTATGAAGGCACCGTCGGCTATGCCGATGCGGCCACCAGGCAGCCGGTCACCGCGGACACGGTGTTCCGGCTCGCCTCGCTCTCGAAAGCGTTCGCCACGGCCATCACCGGCCTGCTGGTGGACGACGGCAAGCTGAGCTGGGACACGAAGCTGGTCGACGTGTTGCCGTATTTCAAGCTCAAGGACATGCAGGCCGCCGATCAGGCCACGGTCGCCGACATCCTCGGTCAGAAGCTGGGCCTGCCGCGCAACACCTACGACAACATGCTCGAGGGCGACATCCCCTACGAGGAACTGGTGCGCAAACTGGACGAGGTCGACATGACCTGCGGTGTCGGCCAGTGCTACGGCTACCAGAACGTGGCGTTCGGCATGATCGGGGATGTGGTTCTCGCACGCACCGGCGATTTCTTCTATCACCAGGTCGACAAGCGGATCTTCTACCCGCTGGGCATGACCACGGCCAGCTACGGCCGCGCCGCACTGGAATCCAGCAAGAGCTGGGCGCACCCGCATCATGCGTCCCGCCATGGCTGGGTCCCGTTCGAACCCAACGAGACCTACTACCGTGTCGCGCCGGCGGCCGGCGTCAATGCCAGTCTGCACGACATGGAAAAATGGCTGATTGCGCAGATGGGCGGCCGCCCGGACGTTCTGCCCACGGCCTTGCTGGATGTACTGCATACCCCTGGTGTGGCCACGCCCAGCGAGCTGCACGCCACGCCGTGGCGCCGCGCGCGACTGACCGAAGCGCACTATGCGCTGGGCTGGCGGGTCTATCGGTACGGCGGCGAAACGCTGATCTATCACGCCGGCGCCGTGGCTGGCTATCGAACCATGATCGGCTTTTTCCCGAAATACCATGCCGGGGTGGTGACCCTGTGGAATTCCACCGGGCCCACCCTCGGCGGGCTCATGCCCATGGTGCTCGACGATCTGCTTGGCCTGCCGCATGTGGACTGGGCGGGCATCGAAGGCAACGCCAGGGCACCGGCCGAAACACCCAGGAAAAGACATCGCAGGCACCGTTCCACACGGCATCACTGACGCCCCGCTTGCCCGCAACGAGAAGCGGCGCATGAGAACCATGCGCCGCCCGGTTGCCGTGGTGGCACCAAGTACGGATCGACTAGAGCTTGAACTCGATCCGCTGCTGCTTGGTGGTGGAAACCGCCACGCCATTCTTCATCGCCGGAGTGAACCGGTAACGCTGCACCGCTTCCATCGCGGCACGATCGAAGACGCGCCGCGGCTGCGACTCGACCACCTTGATGTCGCTGGTTCGTCCGTCCGTATCGATCTTGAACGACAGCTGCACCCAGCCTTCCTGGCGCGAGCGCACGGCCGATGGCGGGTAATGCGGCGCTGCTGCCTGCGTCAGCACCGCACCATGGGTCTCGCCACCGGTTGCACCGCCCGCCGTGTCCCCGCCGGCTGCCGGATTGGCCTCGGTCGGCTGTGTCGACTTCTTCGCAGCACTGGCCTGGGCCGTCTTCTGCTGCTCGGCCTGCTGGGTCTTCTGCTGCTCGGCCAGTTGATCCGCCGCCTGCTTCTCGGCCGCCGCCTTCTGTGCCGCCAACTGCTGCGCCTTCTCCTGGTCCAGCGCCAGTTGCTGCTGTTTGTCCAGCGTCTTGCGCTGCGCATCGAGCTTGGAGCGCAGGATGGTCAACGTGAAGTTGGTCGGATCCGCCTTGGCCAGGAGATCGATCTGGCGCTGTGCCTCATTGAAGTCGCGCGAGTTGATCGCCTGTTCCGCCGACGTAGCGGCGAACGGGAACGTCTCACGCAAGGCGTCGGAGGCCACCTTGTTGCCGGGATCCTTTTCCAGCACACGCAGGTAGAACTCGAACGCATTGTTGCCGGCCGGTGCCAGGTAGCGCTGCGCACTCATCGCCGTGCGTGCTTCCCCGATCAGCTGGTTGACGTCCATCTCCGCCACATTGGCCGGAGGTGGTGGCGCCGCCAGCGTCGCGGCCACCACCGGCGTCGACGGGTGGCCGCCCGAGTCGGCCATGATCAGCTCCTGGTGAGGTTTGATGATCAGGAACCATGCGCCCACGGCGAGCAGGGCGATCACGGCAATGATGGCTATGACTACAGGCCTGACGGCCCCACGCGCATGCCGGCGTGTATCAAGTACGTATCGGGTATCCATGGTCTCTCACTGAGTGTCGACAGATACCCGCGCTTTTTCCCCCTGTAGGAGCGGTGAGTCCCCCGGACTCGCCGCGGCGCGGATGTGCGAAAGGTAACCCCAATGACGCAGCACGGCAAATAGCCGTCGCCATCCAATGGTTGCAGTTGGAACCTGTCCGGCGCCCAGGCAGGCGGCGGGCAACCGGCGGCACGAAATTCCACGACCCCACAAACGAAGCGTCCCGGCCAGGCCGGGACGAATCTTCTCGAAGTGCTTTCCCCGCGCTGGGCACCGCGGGGAAAGAAATCGACAGCGTGTCTTATTGTGGTTCAGCGATTGTTGCTTACTTCTTGGCCTTGGAGGCCTTGGCTTTTGCGGTCTTGGTGGCTTTGACCACCTTGGCCGGTGCAGCTTTCTTGACGGCGGCCTTCTTCGGCGCAGCCTTTTTCGCGACCTTCTTCACCGCCACTTTCTTCACGGCGGCTTTCTTGGCAGCTGCCGGCTTCTTGGCGGCAACTTTCTTGGCAGCAACTTTCTTGGCGGCCGGCTTCTTGGCGGCAACCTTCTTCACGGCGGCCTTCTTGGCAGCCGGCTTCTTGGCAACCGGCTTCTTGGCGGCGACCTTCTTCACGGTGGATTTCTTGGCGGCGGCCTTCTTGGCGGCCGGTTTCTTTGCAGCGGATTTCTTGGCAGTGGCCATGGTTCGTCTCAGCTCCTCATCAGTTGGCAGTGGTTGCCCAGTAAAAGCGTGCAGGAACGCCTCAACCAACAAATCGCTGTTGGTGGCGTGCCGAAGATTGTTCACTTGACGGTGGGTGCGCAAATCGGAAAGCCGCCGCAGAACATGCAACGGAATCGAGACCGTGATCTTGCGTACTGCATTGGCCTTTTCACCGTGTTCGACATAAGGCTTGATGAATTTTGCTGTTGCCATAACGCGCATTCCCCGTGATCTGCTGCGAAAGCTATCCCTGAAGATTTCTGGTGTCAATTGATTTCAGCCACGCAATTCGTCCGGGTCGCCCGGGCGAATCGGCCATGGCCCCGGCCCGACAAGGCTTCCGGCCTGTCACGGGTATCAAGTAAATGGACGTCCATACGTCCAGATACAATTTTCGCGATTATCATAAAGACCGCTTAAACCGCTACCGCACGGCGGTTTCTCAAAAATCGCCTCATCAACCATCGATACATGCATTGTCGGAAATGCACCTCGCCAGGGATCGCATCCGGGGCGATCATTTCGCGTTCGCCAGATGAACCGTGCACAACCGAAGAACATCCGCCGCGGAGCCGATCGGCCGGAAAAATGTTCGATATGCGTCCAGTACGAACCTCGACGATGCCGGCCACCCCATCTCGCGACCGCCGATTCCGGTCCACCCGAGGCAACCGATGCGGCAATTTTTTTCCCGACAGGCACTCGATGTGCGACCACGCATCCGCGGCGTCCATGTTCCGACGCACCCTCATCGAAAACGAGAACAGACGTCCGTCCCGATCGGCCGATGCGGGTTCGCAGCCGATGCGATTTACCGCGACGCGGATTCCCCCAGCGTCCTGGACACCTCACTCCGCGCCGACCCTTTCGAAGCCCCTCGATACGGCGGCCCGGAAACGACGCCGGCCGCACAAGGCGGCCGGCAACGTCACACGCGATGGCTGGCGATCAGTGGTCTTCGCTCTCGATCAGCGCCTCGTAGTCGTTCGCATCGAGCAGCTCGTCGAGCTCGGCGCGATCGCTCGGGCGGATCAGGAAGATCCAGCCTTCGCCGAAGGCATCCTCGTTGATGATCTCCGGCTTGTCGTTGAGCAGTTCGTTGACCTCGACGATTTCGCCGGAAACCGGCGCATAGATGTCCGAGGCGGCTTTCACCGATTCGACCACCGCGACGCCGTTGCCCGCCTTCACCGCCGCGCCGACTTCCGGCAGCTCGACGTAGACCAGGTCGCCGAGCTGACCCTGCGCGTGGTCGGAGATGCCCACCCGGATCAGGCCGTCGTCTTCGACCCGTGCCCACTCGTGGGATTTGAGAAATTTAAGATCGCCAGGAATCTCGCTCATGATCGGGTCCAGTCGTTGGGTTTGAGTCAGGGTACAGGCGGTGATTCTAGTGCGCGGTGGCACGCTAACCAATCCGCCGTGAGGAAAAACGCACGAAGTCGTTCAGATGCCGTCGCAGGCCTTGCCATCGCGCACGAACGGATACTTCACCAGCCGAACCGGGACTTCGCGGCCGCGGATGTCGACACGCAGGTCGCCGGGCGCGCCTGCCGGAATCCGCGCGAACGCCACCGCCTTGTCCAGGGTCGGCGCGAAGCTGCCGGAAAGGATCTCGCCCACGCCATTTGCCGTGAGTACGCGCTGCCCGTGGCGCAGCACGCCCTTCTCGTCCAGCACCAGACCCACCATCACGCGTGGCACGCCGGCGGCCTTCTGCTGTTCCAGCGCGGCCCGGCCGATGAAATCGCGGCCTTCGTCCAGCGCGACGGTCCAGCCGAGGTTCGCCTCCCATGGCGTGACGCCCTCGTCCATGTCCTGGCCGTACAGGTTCATGCCCGCTTCCAGTCGCAGGGTGTCGCGCGCACCGAGCCCGGCCGCTGCCACGCCGGCGGCGAGCAACGCCTCCCACAGCGCGACGGCATGCTCCTGCGGCACGACGATCTCAAAACCGTCCTCACCGGTATAGCCGGTACGCGCGATGAACAGCGGCATGCCGTGCGGCCCCTGTGCCGCCGCCGCCGCGAACTTGCCGAGCTTCTCGATACGCGGGCGATCCACCTCGTGCAGCAGGCCGAGCACCCTGGCCCGCGCATTCGGCCCCTGCACCGCGATCATCGCGAACTCGGGACGCTCCTTCACCTGCACGTCGAACGCGGCAGCCTGCTTCTCGATCCACGCCAGATCCTTGGCGCGGGTACCGGCGTTGACCACCAGCCGGAAAAACTCCTCGCCCAGGTAGTACACGATCAGGTCGTCGATCACCCCGCCCTGCTCGTTCAGCATGCACGAGTACAGCGCCTTGCCGACCACCTTCAGCTTGTCGACGCTGTTGGCCAGCAGGTGGCGCAGGAATTCGCGGGTACGCGGACCATGCAGGTCGATCACGGTCATGTGCGAGACGTCGAACATGCCCGCGTCGCGGCGCACCGCGTGATGCTCCTCGATCTGCGAACCGTAGTTGATCGGCATGTCCCAGCCGCCGAAATCGACCATGCGGGCACCGAGCGCACGGTGGGTGGCGTTGAGTACGGTCTTGTCGGTCATCGCGGGGCGCCTTGCAGGGGTAAGTCCCGCATTATCGCCGCCGGCCCGGAGCAATCCAAGCGGCGCGGGTCCGACGACCCGCCACCGTCACTCGTGTCCGTGGTGGATATCCGGGCTGACCAGCAGCTGCGCCGCGATCTGCTCGACCAGCTGCTCGGCCAGCTGTTCGGCCCGCCGACCGCCGCCGAGCAGGTGGATGTCCGGCGCCTCGGGCCGCTCGTAGGGCGCGTCGATGCCGGTGAAATTGCGGATCTCCCCCGCGCGGGCCTTGCGATAGAGCCCCTTCGGGTCGCGCCGTTCGCATTCCTCCAGCGAGGTGTCCACGAATACCTCCATGAACTCGCCCTCGGCGAACAGCTCGCGCGCCGAGCGACGCTCGCTGCGATACGGCGAAATCGCACTGACCAGCACGATCAGGCCCGCATCCACCATCAGATGGGCCACCTCGGCGATGCGACGGATGTTCTCGACGCGATCCTCCGGCGTGAAGCCCAGGTCCTTGTTGATGCCGTGGCGCACGTTGTCGCCGTCGAGCAGGTAGGTGTGATGACCCAGCGCGTGCAGCTTGCGCTCGACCAGGTTCGCGATCGTCGACTTGCCGGCGCCGGAAAGTCCGGTGAACCACAGGCAGAGCGGCCGTTGGCCCTTGCTGGCGCCGCGCACGCTCTTGTCGATATCGACGTGCTGCCAGTGCACGTTGGCCGATCGGCCCAGGGCGAAGTCCAGCATGCCGCAGGCCACGGTGGCATGGCTGTGGCGGTCGATCAGGATGAAGCCGCCAAGCGTGTGGTTGGTCGCGTAAGGCTCGAACGCGATCTCGTCGTCCAGCCCGATCGTGCAGTAACCCACCTCGTTCAGTTCGAGATGCCGCGCAGCCAGTTTGGCCTGGCTGTTGACGTCCACCTTGTGCTTGATCGACATCACCCGCGCATTCACCGTGCGGGTGCCGATCTTCAGGAGGTAGGTGCGGTTGGGCAGCAGGGCGGCATCGCCCAGCCACAGCACGTGGCAGTTGAACTGGTCGGCCACCGGCGCCGGACGCAGTGCATCGGCGATCACGTCGCCGCGGCTGGCATCGACCTCCCGACTGAGGCACAAGGTCACCGCCTCGCCGGCCTGTGCCCGCGGCAGGTCGCCGGCCGGGCCCAGGATGCGTTCGACGCGGGCCCGATGAACGCCCGGCTGCACCACGATCTCGTCGCCGCAGGCCACGCTGCCGCCGCTGATGGTGCCGGCATAGCCGCGGAAGGACTGGTCCGGCCGATTGACCCACTGCACCGGCATGCGGAAGTCTTCCGCACGAAACGCCGCCGCGTCGATCGTCTCCAGCAGTTCCAGCAGGCAGGCGCCGTCGTACCAGGGCATGCGGGTCGAACGCGAACCGACATTCTCGCCGGTCGGCGCCGCCACCGGCAGGCAATGCACCTGGTCGATCCCGAGGCTCTCCGCCAGCGCGACATAGTCGGCCGCGATGGCGTCGTAGGTGGCCTGATCGAAGTCGACCAGATCCATCTTGTTGACCGCCAGCACCACCTGCCGGATACCCAGCAGGCCACATATATATGTGTGCCGGCGCGTCTGCGGCAGCAGGCCCTTGCGTGCATCGACCAGTACCACCGCCATTTCGGCGTTGGAGGCGCCCGTGGCCATGTTGCGGGTGTACTGCTCGTGGCCGGGGCAGTCGGCGACGATGAAGCTGCGCCGGGTGGTGTGGAAGTAGCGGTACGCCACGTCGATGGTGATGCCCTGCTGGCGCTCGGCATCGAGACCATCGGTCAGCAACGAGAAATCGAGCGTGTCACCGGCCTCGGCATGCTGGCGACGGCTGTCGCGGGCCAGCGCTGCCAGCTGGTCGTCGGGCACCATGCCGGCGTCGTAGAGCAGGCGTCCCAGCAAGGTGCTCTTGCCGTCGTCCACGCTGCCGCAGGTGATGAAGCGCAGCAGGCTCTTGGCGGGCGCGGCGGCCTGGCTCGGGGTCGACGTGGTCATCAGAAGTAGCCCTCCTGCTTCTTGCGCTCCATCGAGGCGGTCGGGTCCTGGTCGATCACCCGCCCCTGCCGCTCCGAACTGCGCGATCGGATCATCTCGTCGATCACTTTCTCCAGCGTATCGGCCGAGGATTCCACCGCGCCGGTCAGCGGATAGCAGCCCAGCGTGCGGAAACGCACTTCGCGCATTTCCACCCGCTCGCCCTCGCGCAGGGTGAAGCGCTCGTCGTCGACCATGATCAGCGCGCCGTCGCGCTCGACCACCGGCCGCGGCTTGGCGAAATACAGCGGCACCAGCGGGATGTTCTCGCGCTGGATGTACAGCCACACATCCATCTCGGTCCAGTTGGACAGCGGAAACACCCGCACGCTCTCGCCCTTGCGGATGTGCGTGTTGTAGGTATTCCAGAATTCCGGGCGCTGGCTCTTCGGGTCCCAGCGGTGTTGCGCATTGCGGAACGAGAAAATGCGCTCCTTCGCACGCGACTTCTCCTCGTCGCGGCGGGCGCCACCGATTGCTGCGTCGAAGCCGTACTTGTCCAGCGCCTGCTTCAGCGCGGCGGTCTTCATCACGTCGGTGTGCACGGTGGCGCCATGGGTCAGCGGCGAGATGCCCTGACGCACGCCATCCTGATTGATATGCACCAGCACCTCGACGTCACCATCGGCGGCCACCTGTTCGCGAAACGCGATCATTTCGCGGAACTTCCAGGTGGTATCCACATGCAACAGCGGGATCGGCGAGCGCCCCGGGTGGAACGCCTTGCGCAGCAGGTGCAGCAGCACCGAAGAGTCCTTGCCGATCGAGTACAGCATCACCGGGCGATGGAAGCCCGCCTGCACCTCACGGAAGATGTGGATGCTCTCGGCCTCGAGATTATCGAGGTGGGAGCGCGATGCGGAAGTCAGAGTCATGGCATCAAAATCCCGAAATCGGTGACTGGAAAGGCAACACCAAAAGAAAACTGGCAACGCGCGCGAGAGACCATTCTAGGACCTGCACTCGCGCTTTCACCGAATGGCCGTCCAAATGATTTTTCACATCGACATAGCCTGAGGCCATAACCACAGGCGTGCAAGGGCCGCTTCTGCCGCACCACAGTGGAAGGCAGCTCGAAACAACCCAGATCGGATGCGTAGGAGCACACGCTGTGCGCGATGTTCTTTGCCAAGGGCCGCGGCCATCGCGCACAGCGTGCGCTCCTACGCCAGCACCGGATACGTCGGCTCGACATCCAGCGTCGCCGCGCATACCGCCGCCAGCTCCAGCAGGCGCAGATCCGAACCGCGCGCGCCGACCAGCTGCAGACCGACCGGCAAGCCGTTCGGCAGGTTGCCCATCGGCAGGCTCACTGCCGGACAACCGGCCAGGCTGGCGAAGCTGGTGAGGTCGGCCGCCGAATCCGGCACCGGTCCGTCCAGCGGAAACGCACCCTGCGGCGTGGTCGGCAGCACCAGCACGTCGACCTGGGAAAACAGGCGGCGCATCTTCAGGGTGGCCGCATCGAGCACGCGATCGGCCACTGCATAATCGGCGGCACTCTTGCCGGCGGCAAAGCCGAGCATGCGGCGGAACCGCTCCGACACCGGATGCGTCGTGTTGGCCAGGTCCGCGGCGAACGTGCCCAGCATCTCCGCCTCCATCAGCAACAGGCCCGCGCGGCGGGTACGGGCGAAATCCCAGTCCGAGAAATCGACCGTGCGGCGGTCGCCCAGCGCATGCGGCAGCTTCGCCATGGCGGCCTCGAACACCTCGATCACGTCCGCTTGCACACCGAGCGCGGCCAGATCCGGCAGCAGCCCCGCGCGCAGGTTGCCCGGTTCCCAGTCCGGCAGCGCGAACGCCACGCGCCGGCGCCGCGAGCGCGCGTCGTCGGCGTCGTAGCCGGCCAGCACCTGCAACAGCACGGTCAGATCGTCGGCGCTGCGCGCCAGCAGCCCGACCGCATCGAGCCGGCGCGCTGCCGGCACCATGCCGCGGGCGGAGATCTCGCCATGGGTCGGTTTCAGCGCATACACGCCGCAGTAGCTGGCCGGGATGCGGATCGACCCCAGGCTGTCCGAACCGACCGCAGCCACCGCCAGCCCCGCGGCGACCGCGGCCGCCGCCCCGCCGGAGGAACCGCCGGCACTGTAGCCATGACGGTGCGGATTGTGGGTGGCGCCGAAATGCGGATTGTCGGTGGCCGTACCCAGCGCGCCCTCATCCATGTTGGTCTTGCCGACCAGCACGGCGCCGGACGCACGCAGACGCGCCACCACGTGCGCGTCACCTTCCGCCGGCTTGTGCCGCCCCGGCAGCCCGGCCCGGGTCGGCCAGCCGGCCATGTCGAAATTGTCCTTCAGAGCCAGCGGGATGCCGTCCAGCCGCCCGATCACGCCGTCGCGCCTGCGGCGGTCGGCCATGTGCGCCTGCTCCTGCATCAGGCCCGAGCGCTGGTCGACATAGGCGTTGAGCTGCGGGTTGATCCGCTCGATCGCCTGCTGATAGGCATCGGCGAGCGCCTCCGGCTGAACACGACCCGCCGCCAGCCAGTGCAGCAGTTGGCACAACGATGCGCGGCGCAGGTCGAGATCAGCGAGAGGCGGGGTCGAATTCATGAATACTCCTTGTTATTGACCTCGATTATCGCCGTGTCCCGTGCAGCGATTGCAAGCGGTAGCGCAGCACGCGTTGCCGCGCGCGGCGCGAAACCGGACAATGCGCGGGAGTATCGTGTGCCGACACGGCGCCGAACACCCCTTCACCCGCACCATCCCAGCTGGAGTCCGCCATGAGCGAACGCGAAACCATGGAATACGACGTTGTCGTGGTCGGCGCCGGTCCGGCCGGACTGTCGTTCGCGATCCGCCTCAAGCAACTGAAGCCCGACGTCAGCGTGTGCGTGATCGAGAAGGCCTCGACCATCGGCGCGCAGATCCTGTCCGGCGCGGTGATCGAGCCGCAGCCGCTGGATGCGCTGCTGCCCGGCTGGCGCGACAACCCGCCGCCGGTCTGCGTGGCCGCCGGCGAAGACGAGTTCTGGCTGCTCAGCAAGACCGGCGGGCGCAAGATCATGGTGCCGCCGGGCATGAAGAACCACGGCAACTTCATCGTCTCGCTGGGCGCGATGTGCGCGTGGCTGGCGCCGCAGGCCGAGGCGCTGGGCGTGGACGTGTTCCCCGGCTTCGCCGCGGCCGACGTGGTCCACAACGAGGACGGTTCGGTCGCCGGTGTGCGCATCGGCGACATGGGCGTGGCGAAGGACGGCACGCACAAGCCGGGCTACACCGAAGGCATCGACATCAAGGCCAAGGTCACCGTGCTGGCCGAAGGCGCCCGCGGCAGCCTCACCAAGCAGTTGATCAAGCGCTTCAGGCTCGACGCCGGCAGCGATCCGCAGGGCTACTCGATCGGCATCAAGGAACTGTGGCAGCTGCCGCCGGGCCGGGTCACCCCGGGCAAGATCGTGCACAGCTTCGGCTGGCCGGCCGACAGCCACACCTACGGCGGCAGCTTCCTGTATCACCTGGACGGCGATCGGGTCGCGCTCGGCTACGTCAGCGGACTCGACTACACCGACCCGAACTACCAGCCGTGGGAGGCTTTCCAGCAATGGAAGAACCACCCGCTGACCAAGCCGATGCTGGAAGGCGGCACGATCCTGTCGGCCGGTGCGCGCGCCATCGTCACCGGCGGCTATCAGTCGCTGCCG
This sequence comes from Rhodanobacter ginsengisoli, assembly GCF_042657065.1. Lineage (NCBI taxonomy): Bacteria > Pseudomonadati > Pseudomonadota > Gammaproteobacteria > Lysobacterales > Rhodanobacteraceae > Rhodanobacter > Rhodanobacter ginsengisoli. Next base: position 305,280 of record NZ_JBHSNF010000003.1, on the reverse strand, counting down.
AAGACGGAAATGCCCGGTGCACTGCTGATCGGCGACACCGCCGGCCTGCTCAACGTGCCCAAGGTGAAGGGCACCCACCAGGCGATCAGGAGCGGCATGCTGGCCGCCGAGCACCTCGCCGCGAGCGGACTCGATGCGGCCGGCTTCGACGCGAAGCTGCGCGGCTCGGCGGTGATGGCCGAGCTGAAGAAGGTGCGCAACATCAAACCCGCCTTCAAGAAGGGCCTGTGGTTCGGCATGCTCAACGCCGCCTGGGAAACCGTGACCGCCGGGCTCTCGCCGTGGACGCTGAAGAACAAGGCCGACTGGTCGTCGCTGCACAAGCTCGGCGCGCAGGAGGAACCCAAACGCGACTACCTCCAGCGCACGCTGGCACCGCGCGATCGCCTTGCCGGCGTGTACTTCGCCGCCACAGAGCACGACGAGGACCAGCCGATCCACCTGCACGTGGCCGACACCTCGATCTGCATCGACCAGTGCACCACCGAATACGGCAACCCGTGTACCCGCTTCTGCCCCGCCAACGTCTACGAGATCGTCGAGGACGAGGCCGGGCGACGCCTGCAGATCAACGCCGCCAACTGCGTGCACTGCAAGACCTGCGACATCAAGGATCCGTACGAGATCATCACCTGGGTCACCCCCGAAGGCGGCTCCGGGCCGAACTACCAGAACATGTGAGGCAAGCTCTTCGCCGCCCGATCCGGCTAGCCGGATCGGGCCGTCTCCCTCAGCCACGCGGGAGCTTCGCCCTGGCGGCCGCGCACGCCATCCCACAGCCCGTGGAACATGCAGCGCAGGTTGCGCCGGCGCGGCCCGATCAACACGCCGAACAACAGCAGCTTGACCAGCACCCGCGGCAGATCCTGCGCGATCCATACCCGCGGCGTATGCGACAACCGGTACAGGCGGATGCGGTTGCGCATCATGTAGTACAGCCGCGCCGGCCCGTGCACCACGATCTGACCCAGGCCCAACGGCAGCGCCTGGCGGGCATCGCCGAGGCAATGATGCATCGTGGCGGCGCACACGCCATGCAGCGTGTAGCCCTGCGCACGCGCGCGGAAACCCCATTCCAGATCGACATTGTCGATGAACAGCCCCTCATCCATCGGGCCGACCCGGTCCAGCACCGCGATCGGCATCAGTGCACCGGAGCTGATCAGGAAATCGCAGGCGATGGTCTGCCCGGCGGATTGGCACCAGAGCTTGCGGTTCAGCGGAAAGCCCAGCCGCACGAAGGGGGCATGCCGCTCCTCGCGGGTGTCATGAAAACGCGGCCCCACCGCGGCGACCCGGCTGCTTGCCGACAGCGTCTGCAGCGCCGCCAGCAAGGCTGCCACCATGCCGTCGCCCGGCATGCTGTCCTGGTCGAGCAGCAACACGTGGCGATAGCCGTGCGCTCGCGCCCAGTCGATACCGATGTTCTGCGCCCCCGCCAGGCCCCTGTTGCACGGTTGGCACAGCACCGCGCCGCCCCGCCCCGAGATCGCCTCGCCCAGCCGCATCTGCCAGTCGCCGCTGCTGGCATTGTCCACCAGCACCACCGCGCCGACCTGGGCCGCCAGCGCATCGACCAGGGCCGACAAGGCCGCCGGCTCGGGGTGATAGCTCACGATCACCGCACAGACAGTCGCCACGGAATGGTCAGTCATGGCGCAGCAGATCCCGCAGCATCGAGCGGATGCCGGTGCCGTAACGCCGGTAACCGCCCAGCCGCGCCTCCCGCAGGATGACCGGCAAACGCCGCCCTCGAGGCAATCGACCGATCGCCGCGCGTCGTTCGAAATGCCCGCGCTTGTGACGAATTTGCTGGACACGTTCGATACCCCGGGGGAATTCACCCTGCCGGATGAATTCTTCCAGACGCTGCAACCGCTCCGCCTCGCCCGCCAGCATCTGTCCCCGCGGCAGCAGCAGGTCAGCCCATTTCATCGCCAGCGTTCGCCGGCGCGCACCAATCTGGTTTGCCCCATGCTGGCGATAATCGATCAGCGGCTCATCAACGAAATCAATGCGCCCGGTTGCGGCGGCCACGGCGGCGAGCCACTCATCGTGAATCCAGTTCGCCGCCACCGGCAATGCCCGGGTGACCAACTCGCGCCGGAAAGCGCTGGTGGCTCCGGTCACGAAGCTGCGTCGCAGTACCACCTCGAACGCCGCTCCGGCGTGGATCGCCTGCTTCTCCTGCGAGGTCAGTTGCAGCGCGGAGAACAACGAGCAGCGCAATGAATCGCCATTCGCATCCACCAACCGGGCATCGCTGTGCAACAGGAGCAACGACGGGTCGCCCTCGAACCTTGCAGCCATCCGAGCCACCTTGTCGCGCCGCCAGACGTCATCCTGATCGCACAGGAACAAGATGTCGCCAGTGGCCAGGCGCATCGCCTCGGAGAAATTTTCGACATAACCAAGATTGTGCGGATGGCTGCGCAGTTGCACCTCGATACCGGCATCACGCGCCCGCACGGCAAACGCCTGCAGGATGTCCTGCGTGGCATCCGTCGATCCGTCGTCGCCGATGACGATTTCATCAGGCAGCAGGGTTTGCTCGAGCAGACTTTCCAGTTGAGGCTGCAGAAAGGGAGCCCCGTTGTACGTACAGATCACAATGGAAAGACGGGGTGATGTCATCGTCACTCACTTCTGTACATATTGACGGGGAAGACCACATCGAAACCGGTCAGCCGCGAGGACTTCGTCGTCGGAGAAGGGGCTGGCCCAGGTCATCGCCGGGACAGAACGGCAGATGACCCCAACCCGCCGGTGGTACTCACTGACAGCGGTGGCACATCATACCCAGACGACGCCGAACAAGCCCGGCCCGGGCCGGGGTCGGCAACATGCCATGCCAAGACGAGCGCTCGGGTTAGAATAGCCCGCTGTGTCACTAACCGCCCGCGCTGCACGGGCGCATGTCTAAGGAATCGTTGATGAAAATCTTGGTCGGCTACAAGCGTGTCGTGGACTACAACGTGCGCATCCAGGTCAAACCCGACGGCAGCGGCGTGGTGACGGATGGCGTGAAGCTGTCCGCCAACCCGTTCGACGACATCGCGCTGGAAGAAGCCTTGCGCCTGCGCGAGAAGGGTGTCGCCGCCGAAGTGATCGTGGTCGGCATCGGCCCGGCCGATCTCACCCCTCACCTGCGCAACGGCCTGGCGATGGGCGCCAACCGCGCGATCCACGTGGTCACCAGCGAGGCGGTGCAGCCGCTCACCGCGGCCCGGGTCTTCCTCAAGCTGATCGAGAAGGAGCAGCCCGGCCTGGTGATCCTCGGCAAGCAGGCGATCGACGACGACGCCAACCAGACCGGCCAGATGCTCGCCGCGCTGTGGGGCCGCCCGCAGGCCACGTTCGCCGGCAAGGTCGAGATCGCCGACGGCAAGGCCACGGTGACCCGCGAGGTCGACGCCGGCCTGGAAGTGATCGAGGCCGAGCTGCCCGCCGTGATCACCACCGACCTGCGCCTGAACGAGCCGCGCTTCATCAAGCTGCCCGACATCATGAAGGCCAAGGCCAAGCCGATCGACACGATCGAGTTCGACTCGCTCGGCGTCGCGGCGCACGACCATCTGAAGACCACCCACTTTGCCCCGCCGGCCCAGCGCAGCAAGGGCGTGATGGTCAAGGACGCCGCCGAACTGGTCGCCGCTCTGCGGCAGAAAGGCCTGCTTTAACCCCTCATTCCGCACCGCTCCTGTGGGAGCGGCTTCAGCCGCGATGCCGTTGATCCATCCAGCAGCAGAGCATCGGGACTGAAGTCCCTCCCACAAGGCAGCAGACACAAGGAACGCATCTCATGAGCAAGATCCTGATCATCGCCGAACACCTGGGCGGCAAACTCAACTCCGCCACCGCGCGCGCGGTCAGCGCCGCCGTCGCGGTGAAACCCGAGGCCATCGACGTGCTGGTGCTGTCCGACGCACCCGACGCGATCGCTGCCGAAGCGGCAAAGATCGAGGGCGTGAGCAAGGTGCTCACCATCGCCAGGCCCGAGAATGCACATCCGCTGGCCGCCGTACTCGCCCCGCAGATCGCCCAGGCCGCCGCGGGCTACAGCCACGTGTTCGCCCCGTCCACCACCTTCGGCAAGGACCTCGCCCCGCGCGTCGCCGCCCTGCTCGGCGTGGCCCAGGTCAGCGACGTGATGAGCGTGGAGTCCTCGCATACGTTCAAGCGCCCGATCTACGCCGGCAACGCGATCATCACGGTCGAGGCGAATCCCGCCCACACCGTGGTCGCCACCATCCGCACCGCCTCCTGGTCGGCCGCCACCAGCGGCGCCGGCAACGCGCCGGTCGAGGCGCTGGCCAGCGATGTCGCCCTGCCGAGCCACACCCGCTTCGTCGAACTGCAGCAGGGCAGCAGCGACCGCCCGGACCTGCAGGGCGCCAGCAAGGTGGTGTCCGGCGGCCGCGGCGTGGGCTCGAAGGAAAACTTCGACATCATCTACAAATTCGCGGACAGGATCGGCGCCGCCGTGGGTGCCTCGCGCGCCGCCGTCGACGCCGGCTACTGCCCGAACGAGATGCAGGTCGGCCAGACCGGCAAGATCATCGCGCCCGAGCTGTACATGGCGATCGGCATCTCCGGCGCGATCCAGCATCTCACCGGCATCAAGGACGCCGGCACCATCGTGGCGATCAACAAGGACGGCGAGGCGCCGATCTTCGAAGTGGCCGATTTCGGCCTGGTGGGGGATCTGTTCAAGATCATTCCGGAGCTGGAGCAGGCGCTGGGCTGACCGGCCTTCTCCGCACAGGGGAATGGCAGTGACCCATCAGCTCCATCAGGCAACTTGCTAAGGGACTTTTCATGAAGGTGCTGGTTTGTGGTGGCGCAGGCTATATCGGCTCCCATGTTGTGCGCTATTTAAACACCAACGGACATGAAGTCGTAGTTTTCGACAATCTCTCGACCGGACATCGCGAGGCGGTGGGAATGGCACAATTCGTCAAGGGAGATATCCTTGATTCAGCCGCACTTAACGAGTTGTTCGCGAATTGCCGGTTTGACGCGGTAATGCATTTTTGTGCGCTATCGCAAGTCGGCGAGTCGGTCGTTGAGCCGTACCGCTATTACCATAACAACGTCGTCGGCACCCTAAATTTGCTGCAGGCCATGCGTGCGGCAGGGGTGCGCAAGCTGGTCTTCTCCTCTACTGCCGCCGTATTCGGCAATCCGGAACATGATTTTATCGATGAAAATCACAGCACCCGTCCAATAAGCCCCTACGGCGCCAGCAAACTGATGATTGAACGGATGCTGGCTGACGCGGCCGGGGCATATGGCTTGCGCTCGGTCGCATTACGCTATTTCAATGCTGCCGGCGCGGATCCATCCGGTGAGATAGGGGAGCTGCATGAACCGGAAACGCACTTGATCCCCAACGTGCTGCTTGCTGCCTTGGGCAAGGATGTTGAATTGAAGGTGTTTGGAAATGACTACCCCACGCGCGACGGGACCTGCGTACGTGATTACATTCATGTAAATGACCTGGCATCGGCTCATCTGAAAGCCATGCACTTCATGAATGAGCGTGAAGGATTCCACGTATTCAATCTTGGCAACGGCAGGGGATTTACCGTTCTGGAAGTGATTAATGCCGCCCGATATGTGACCGGTGAAAATATCAACTTCAAGTACGCACAACGACGAACAGGAGATCCAGCTGTGTTGGTTGCCTCTGGCGACAAAGCCAGGATGCTGATGGAATGGACGCCACAAGTAACTGATATCACTGACATCATAGAGACAGCCTGGCGCTGGCATCGGCGTATCAAGCACTGACTGTGCCTCAATGAACAGCACGACCGGGCACAATGCTGTTTGCCGACAGCCCGGAACGCACGACATCCTGTGTCACTAGACCCTTGGTCAATGGCTATAGATGAAGCTCATTGGATAAGCACTACTTCCTTTGACGGTCTGAAGGCAATATTCGGAGAACATGTTTAACATGGACAAGACATCCACATTAGAATTGACCATTTTGATGCCCTGCCTCAATGAGGCTGAAACACTAGCCACATGTATCGACAAGGCGCGGGCGTTTCTTCAGAGCAGCGGAATCCAGGGAGAAGTGCTCATTGCCGACAATGGCAGCACTGATGGTTCCATCGAAATTGCTGAGAGGCATGGTGCCAGAGTGGTCCATGTCCCCATTCGTGGCTATGGGGCGGCCCTGTCCCATGGGATCGCGAATGCCCACGGACAGTTCGTGATCATGGGAGACTCTGACGACAGCTACGACTTCAGCAGACTTGCTCCCTTCGTTGAAAAGCTTCGCGAGGGCTTTGACGTTGTCATGGGCAACCGATTCAAGGGCGGCATCGCTGCGGGAGCCATGCCTTTTCTGCATCGCTACCTGGGGAACCCGGTGCTGAGCTTCATCGGACGTCTGTTCTTTTCCATCCCGGTCAGGGACTTCCACTGTGGACTTCGTGGCTTCAATCGCCAGCGAATTCTCGCGCTGAATCTCATGACCACTGGCATGGAGTTCGCCAGCGAATTGGTGGTCCGTTCAGCCCTGGCGAAGTACTCCATCACCGAAGTTGCCACCACCCTTTCCAAGGATGGTCGCTCGCGACCGCCACATTTGCGTACCTGGCGTGACGGCTGGCGCCATCTGCGTTTTCTGCTGTTGTTTAGCCCACGCTGGCTGTTCCTGTATCCGGGACTTATCACCTTCGTCCTGGGTGCGATCCTGACGTTCGCATTGTTTCCGGGACCGGTGACGATAGCGCGTGGCGTCACTCTCGATATTCACAGCATCATCGTCGGGTGTATCACGATGATCATCGGGACCCAATGCATATCGTTTGCCGTAGTAGCCCGACGATATGCCGCCTCGAGCGGACTGTTGCCGGCTGACTATCGCCTCAGGAGGGCTGTTTCACCGCTGACACTGGAACGCGCACTGATGTTCGCTGGCGTTCTCCTGGTTGCTGGTGGCATGGGTGTCTTTCACTGCCTCAATATCTGGCGACACGCCGATTTCGGGCCATTGCAGTACGGTGAAATATTGCGCCTGCTTCTGGTCTCGGGGACCGCTATCGCATTGGCGACCCAAGTCGCCTTTACCAGCTTTCTATCGGCCTTCCTCGATATCGAGGTGAAAAGCCCCGTGAAGCCCGACGCGGCACAAGGTGAGCCAGGCTGATGCACGGAAGAATGGCAAGGTTTCTGGTCGTTGGCGGGGGTTGCGCACTCCTTTATTTTGCGCTCGCCTGGGTGTTGCAAGCGCGCGGTGGATTTCCACCGTTCTTGGCAACGGCTGCCGCATACCTAATTTCATTCGGTATCGCATACGCATTGCAGCGAGCATGGACCTTCGAATCCAATGCGTCGCACACCGTTACTTTGCCGCGATATGCAGCAGTACAGGCGCTGGCCGCACTTCTCACCGCAGCCTCGACGCAGGCCCTAGCACACTACTATCCAAGTTCGTCGAACATGGTGATCGCCGCGGTGAGCACAGTTCTCGCCGGAAGCATCAGCTTCGTACTGTCCTCCACCTGGGTGTTTTCTCATGTCTCGAAGCCGTCCCAATAGCCAATACAACATCGCCAAGCCGGACAGTTTGCCAGTGAGACTGGCGGCCTATCAGCGGCGGCGCATGTATTCGCGATTCCTGCGAGACGTGGCGATATGCAAGAACGACTCCTTGCTCGACGTCGGAGTCACCAGCGATCGCAGCTACGAGGCGTCCAATTATATCGAGGCATGGTATCCACATAAAGACCGAGTCACTGCTTTGGGCATTGATGACGCTTCATTTCTCGAGCAGCAATACCCCGGCATGAAGTTCATTCAGGCAAGTGGTCTCGACATGCCATTTGAGGACCGCTCGTTTGATGTCGTTCATTCCTCCGCTGTAATCGAGCACGTGGGCTCGTATGAGAACCAGATCAAGTTTGTCCTTGAATGCGCTCGCGTTTCCAGGAAAGCAGTCTTTCTCACTACGCCAAATCGCTGGTTTCCCGTCGAGTTTCACACTGTGTTGCCACTATTGCATTGGCTACCGAAAACCTGGTTTCGAGCGGCACTTCGAGCCTGTGGCATGAGCTTCTTCGCTTCTGAGGAAAACCTGAACTTACTTAGCTCGAGGGAATGCAGGCGTATTGCCGCAGCCCTGCCAGATTTCGATGTCAGCGTTTCCTCGGTGGCACTTGGTGGTTGGCCGAGTAATTTGCTGATTATCGCTCTCCGGCGTGACAGGTCGGAACGATGAGGACGCATCCCGATTCGCTGGCTGCGCATGCAAAGCACTGGAGGCGTGTCTCACCGACTCTCGTGCGTAGAATCCTTGCCGCGATAACTGCGATCGCTTTCCTTATCTTTTCGATCCACACTCCGATCGTCATTCATGCCGATTTTTCAAGTGATGATGCCCTCTTCATGGCCTTGGGCAAGCAGCTCGCCGCTGGAAAGTGGCTTGGAATCTACAGTCAGTTCACCTTGATGAAGGGACCGGGCTATCCACTTTTCCTGGCCATCAATTCTTGGCTGGGGCTGCCCGTTGGCTTGTCCCATGCTGCCTTCCAGTGCGCCGCCATCGCCCTCTTCTTCTGGGTTTTCGCTCGACTCGCGAGCATGCCCAACCTCGCGCTCTGCGGGTTCATCTTCACGCTTTGGGCGCCGGCACCCTACCTCGAACGCATCATGCGGGACGCCATCTACCCTGGTGAAACCCTGCTGGTGCTGGGAACACTGTGCTACGCACTGTTCGCCGAATTACCCCCAAAAACACGGCTCAAGTGGGCCTTGCTATCGGGCCTGTTCACCGGCTGGCTCGCACTGACGCGCGAGGAAGGCGTGTGGATCGCTCCGGGCGTCACGATCATCGTGCTCTATGGCGCATGGGTCGCCTGGCGCAGGCATTCGCTTGCCCGCGATGCGTTGTTGCCGTTGCTTGCGATGATGCTTGCCTTCGTGGCGACCCAGGGCGCCTTCTCCGGCCTCAACTGGATTGCCTACGGCAGAGCCACAGGTGTGGAAACCAATAGCGCGCCGTTCAAGGAGACGCTCGCAGCGCTGCAATCGGTGGATGCCGGGCCACGCATCCCATATCTGCCTGTTTCGCGGCAGGCGCGCTTCGCGATTTACGCCGTGAGCCCGAGCTTTCGCAGCCTCAAGGACTATTTTGATCCGGCTGGCGGAAAGACACCTTGGCAATTCGGCTGCTCCTTTTATCCAGCGACTTGCGGCGACATTGCGGGGGGCTGGTTCATGTGGGCACTTCGCGATGCGGTTTTCACCAGGGGCTATTACGCGTCGCCGGTCAAGGCGGCAGCCTTCTATCGGAAACTGACCGCCGAAGTGATCCGGGCCTGCGGCAATCATCGACTGACGTGTTCGACCTCTCCTATTGCACTGCTGCCTCATATTTCTGCCGACCAGTGGCGGAAGCTTCCCGCCAGCCTGCTGTCGGGAGCTCGGCAAATCACTGACGCACAACTACCTAGCCTCGATCCGGGACGGAGCTCCGGAAACCCGAGGGATATTGAAGCCGACCGCGCGTTTCTTGGAAATCCGGTTATAACGGCGCAACATTCAGAAGCAGATACTCCTGAACACAACTATCATGTTGCAGGCTGGTACCGATCGCCAACTGGCAACTGGGTCTCGGGCCAAATCGAGCAAACCGACGGCGATACGTGGATCATCCCCATTGCACGCGTCACCAGCCCCGATCTGGTGGCCGCATTCAAGGACCCCGGCGCGTCGCAGGAACGCTTCGACTTCAATATAGTGTGCAGCACCCCCTGCAACCTCAACTTCGTTGGCGAGCGTGGCGCTTCCATACCGCTGAACCTTGGACAATTGGTTGGCCAACACGTCCAATACCCCCTTGGCGCGGCCACCCTGAACATCGATGTGGTCTCGGAGCACTCCGCCGGAGCCCTCGGCCCGGATATCCAGATCAGGGCCGCGACAGCGGTAAGACGTTTCTTCGGCGGGGCCTTCTCCATCGTCATGCCGTGGCTAGCCGCCGCCGGCCTGCTGGCGATGCTGATCGTCGCTGGCGTAGCACTCTTCAAGCGCCGGCTTGAGACTATAAGTGTGCTGGCCACTGCCGTCTGGGCCCTGCTTGTATCGAGATTGCTGCTACTCGGGATAGTCGATATTTCCGCCTTTCCGGGCATGATCACCCCATATCTTTCGCCGGCGTATGTGCTGGTGTGCGTAGCCGTAGTGCTCTCGTTTGCTGCGCTAAACGCAACGATACGAAGAATGCGCGAGCTGAGCCGAGACTCATGAGGACCGCCCCACATCTCCCCAGGCAAGTGGCTATCAATTGTCGCCATACAATCGAAGAGATGTTCTCGAGCGAGGAGCGCTCATGATGCTGTCAGATTTTGAAAAGCGTCGAGACAATAATTTCACTTTTCTGCGATTCATTCTGGCGTGGTCAGTACTTATCGGTCACTCGTTCCCAATTTCGGCAAATGGGTCTGATCCCATCTCGAGACTCCTGCTACCTTACGCATGGATAGGTAGTATCGCAGTCAGCGGGTTCTTCGCAATTAGCGGCTATCTGGTCACCGCCTCATTTACAAAAAGAGGGGCTACCGCATTCGTCGCCTCCCGCGCACTGAGGCTATACCCGGCGGTCATCGTCTATTCTCTGGTTGCCATACTGTTAATCGGCCCCCTGTGCACCAGCGTATCCCTCGAACAATACTTCCATTCCAACCCTTGGGCCAATATGTGGAATGCCACGCTGTGGGAGTGGAAGTACAACTTGCCTTATGTCTTTTCGCACAACCACTTTGCCGGGGCTACTAACGGTTCATCGTGGACTCTGCCGGTTGAACTTCGATGCTACCTGCTCGTGGTACTTCTGGGATTTTTTGGTGTACTCGACACACGCATCAGAGCCAGTGCTGCACTGGTTATATTGCTGGCCGTCACGCATTTCAGCTCGGGCTCGCTGCCGCTGTTTGAGCAGTCGAGTAGTTTTGCAAGTCCGCTGACGTTCTTCCTGCTTGGCTCGCTGGCATGGATCAACAGAACGGCGCTGCCACTGAATTGGGCTCTCGCAATCGCCGCCTCGATTGGCCCCTTTGCCGCGGTGGAATTCGGGCACTTCGAGTATGTGTACCCGATCTGCCTTACTTATCTGTTGTTTATCTTCACTTACCGACTACCTCACTTCGACATGGATCGGCTGGGGGATATTTCATATGGCGTTTATATCTATGCTTGGCCAATTCAGCAATTGGTATGGAGACCAGGCCAAAGTGCTTATATGAACATCCTTCTTTCGACTGTGATTGTCTTTCCCATCGCCTACTTGTCATGGCGCCTGATCGAAAAACCGGCAATGGGCCTCAGGAAGAAGCTGCCATCTTTTGGAGAGCGGCCTGCGAAAGGTCGCGGGCTAGCCGAATCGGCTGAGGCGGCTGGTTAAGCCGGCGTGTCAGAGGGGGAAGCTTCCACCGGACCGCCGTGATATCTCGCGACGCGCGCTCGCATAGCGCGCCCCAAAAGGGCATCATCGTCTGTAGCGACCGGTGGCCTCACTATGTAAGCCGCCTGAAGCGGGCTGCCATTGAAGGAGACTCAACCGTCAACTTATCTTGATCATGCCCCCTCGCACATAGGCCACCGGATTCGGCGAGGGAGAACATGCGGGACGCTGGTGGGGGAGCATGAAGCGTCCAGGGAATGCGGCCTGCAGTTCGACCCTTAACCCGCCATCTAAAACGCGCCCAACCGGGAGACCAGAATTGCATGGACGCACCGGCCGCACTGGCGGCGAATCCAACCGGCAACAACAACGAGATTCCAAGCACGAAAACAGAACGGGCCGAAGCGCCCCGATCGAACTGAAGGAGAAGCACGATGAAAGTGATGGTTCTTGGCGGTGATGGCTTCTGCGGATGGCCGACGGCACTGCATCTCTCGGCCCAGGGCCATGACGTACTGATCGTCGACAACCTGTCGCGGCGCAATATCGACATCGAGCTGGAGTGCGAGTCACTCACACCAATCCGCCCGATGGGCGAGCGCTTGCGCACGTGGAAAGAGGTATCCGGCAAGGACATCGAATTCCATAACTTCGACGTGGCCGTGAACTACCACCGCCTGCTGGACGTGATTCGCACGTGGAAACCCGACGCCGTCGTTCACTTTGCCGAGCAGCGCGCAGCCCCTTACTCGATGAAGTCGAGCAGGCACAAGCGTTACACCGTCAACAACAACATCGGCGCCACCAACAACCTGCTGGCCGCAGTTGTGGAAAGCGGACTGGACATCCACATCGCCCATTTGGGCACCATGGGTGTATACGGCTACGGCACTGCAGGAATGAAGATTCCCGAGGGCTACCTCAAGGTGAAGATCGAAGTCGAGGGTGGCGAATTGGTAGAGAGCGAAATTCTCTATCCCACCAACCCTGGCAGCATCTATCACATGACCAAGACGCAGGATCAGCTGTTGTTCCACTTCTACAACAAGAACGACAAGGTTCGCATCACCGACCTGCACCAGGGCATCGTCTGGGGCACCCAGACCGTCGAGACCCGCATGGACGAGCGCCTGATCAATCGCTTCGACTACGATGGCGACTACGGCACCGTCCTCAACCGTTTCCTGATGCAGGCATCGGTCGACTACCCGCTGACCGTGCATGGAACGGGTGGCCAGACCCGCGCTTTCATCCACATCCAAGATACGGTCAAGTGCATCCAGATCGCGCTGGAGAATCCGCCCAAAAAGGGGGACCGCGTGCACATCTTCAACCAGATGACTGAAACCCACCGCGTGCGCGACCTCGCCAAGATGATCGCCGACCGCACCGGCGCCAAGATCGATAACCTGCCCAACCCGCGCAACGAGGCCGACGAGAACGAGCTGCACGTGGCCAACGACCGCTTCCTGCACTTGGGCCTGGACCCGATCACGCTAAGCGAGGGCCTGATGGAGGAAGTCACGGAAATCGCCAAGAAGTACGCCTACCGCTGCGACCGCAGCAGGATCCCGTGCGTATCGCTGTGGAACCGGGACGTCGCCACCAGCAAGACCTGATCGACGTCATGGGCCAACAGCAAATCGTAAACCCTTCGAAGCCTCGCGCACATGTCAGACGCTCAGCGCGGACCTCGAAGCGTTTTCGTCAATCTCAGGCAATGCATCTTCGGGCCGGACATCCATGAAAGAAATAAACGAAACCCCTTATGTCGGGTTAAATGACGCAGCACCCCTCACCAAATGGCTCGCATCGGCGCGCACGAACAGGGTTGTCCCATTCCTCAAGGGCGACATGCTCGAACTCGGCTGTGGAGCGGCCACCATCCTAGATTCCAGTGAAGTGCGTAAAGCGATCTCGTCTTACACCGGAGTCGAGGCCCTGGAAAGCAGCATCTCCGAACTTCGGACCAGGTATCCAGACCATTCCTTTTATTCATTCGATCTCGACACGATCACCTGGCCCCTGGAAGAAAAGTACGACTGCGTGTTGGCGCTGGCGGTAATAGAGCACCTCTGGAATCTCAAGGCGATATTCTTGAATCTGAGAAGGATATTGATCGACGACGGGCTTGTCATCATTACAACACCGACGCCCTATGGGAATCACGTCATCCTCCGGGCGCTTGCATTTATCGGACTAGTACGTAAAGACGTAATTGACGATCACGTCACAATTTTCAACAAAAAGCTTTTTATGCACGCCTGTATTGAATTCGGCTTCAAAATTGAGCGGTACCAGAAATTTCAGTTCGGCGGCAACCAGCTGGTTGTCCTCAGGAAGCTTCCCCACCCTGACGAACAGTAAGCTACAAATCGAGGCTTTTCTTGATATGAGCTCCCTGACTAAAAATAAACAGGAGCCCCAGGAAAACAAGAAATATACTGCGATCCAAAACGTTTGCCGCCATGATCGTGGATGTATCGACATGATGCAGTTTCTGGCTGAAGAACAGAAAGGACTCACGAATACCGATGGCCCCGGGTGTCAAAGCCACAAACACTGAAAAATTGGCAGCGCCGGTATAGGTCACCGCCTGCTGCAAAGTTACACCGGGGTTGATCGAACGTAACTCGTAGGCATAGATACTCGCTTGCGCAATCAGCAGTATCATGGTCGCGACAAAAAGAAAACCAAAGTTCGCAAATCGCATGTCAAGTGCGTCTGTTCTCGCCCCTGACCGCCGCTCGTACAAATACATTATCGATATGCTTCCCATCACAACAAGTGTCACGCCGAGCGTGGTCTGCCACCATGGCCGACTAGAGACAAGCAGCATGAACGCGCTGCCAATGGCGTAACTCATGTAGTAAATCAACGTCGCCAGAATGAAGTGGCGCATGCCCAGCTGGTAACGACGTTTCAGATATAACCCTCGCACGGCCACACCACCCTGCCCGGGCACGAAGAAGTTGACCAGCGTAGAGTACGTGTTGAGCAATAGATTTTCTCCCACGCCAAGGGTGCAGTTACAGATACGCAGGGTAGCTTGAACAGTTAACGCCATTGCACCAAACCAAGCTAGGTACAGCAACACGAGCACCGCCACCACATGTGGCGGAGTACGCACGAGTTGCTTGAGCAGATCGGGATGATTCTTCAAGTAGTAACTGAAGACTCCCGCTGTAGCCAAAAGGACCAACAGGCGCAATGAATTCCGTAAAAGCTTGTTCATGGTAGATATCTATCATCCACAGTCAACGCCATGTCTATTCCAGCCTGAACAGGAATATTTGGCCTTCGCAAGCGCAGGGTGAACGCTCATTTCGCACCAAAGTCGTGTCACGCCATCCTAGCAGGTGGTGGACGCTCACCTTGCAACAGCTGGTTCCGCACCGTCCCGACAGCCATCGTTCCTTGCGCTTCAAGTTGGCTTTGGATAAGGTTGTATCGATAACGTCCCAGCTTGGGGGTGCTGGTTTTTCTCGCAATGAACCGCATGACTTCAAATAATTGTCATTGAAAGATCAAGGATCGCAATTAGGAAATTGTGAACGAAGTGACTCGGGATATCTTTTCGCGAGCGGTTTCGATCGAACCGGGGTCACGCAATCGCCTTTGATTCCAAAAATAGACCGAAAAACAATGAACTACTACAATTATCACCGGATTCTGGTAACTGGCGGTGCTGGCTTCATTGGCGCAAACCTAATTCGTCAGTTGCGTGATCACGGCAAAGAAATAGTCGTCGTGGACAATTTGTCGGTAGGCCGTAATTCATATCTGGATGGCGTTGATGTCCAATTTCACCGGAGAGACATCCGTCAATTGGATGAAATCCTTCCGTGTTTCACAAATGTGGATGCGGTTATTCACCTGGCAGCCTTTGGTAATGTAGTCGACTCAGTCCAAACTCCGATAGACAATTTCCGCGTGAACGCACAGGGGACATTGAATGTCCTTGAAGCCGCACGACTTTCAAATGTCAGGAAATTCGTATTTGCCTCAACAGGAGGCGCATTGATGGGTAATGCCACACCTCCCGTCAATGAGAAATCAGTACCGCAACCAATATCCCCATACGGCGCGAGCAAGCTGACAGGAGAAGGGTATTGCAGCGCATATGCAGCATCGTATGGCATGAAGACAGTGTGCTGTCGATTTGCTAACGTATACGGAAAGTACAGCGCGCACAAACAAGGTGTGATTACGCGATACATCAAGGAAATTCACGAAGGTCGGTTTATTACAATATATGGCGACGGAACTTCCGTGCGCGATTACATTTATGTGGAAGATCTATGTAATGGAATTATTTTGTCATTGAACAAGGATACGGAAAATTTCGATATTTTCCACCTGGCAACGGGACAAGGTACTAGCATTTCGCAGCTGGCCGACGCCATTTATCGTCATTTTCCGAACAAGGTCATACCGATCAAGTATGAACCTGTGAGAGTTGGCGAGGTGGATAAAAACTTTGCAATTTATGACAAGGCTCAGGAAAAACTCGGGTTCAAGCCTGAAACGTCGCTTCCGGATGGATTGGAAAAGACCATAAAATGGTACAAAGAACACGTATTGTAGCAACGTGGAAGGAAACAGCTCAAATGTATGAATTATTCTTCAATTCCTTTCGTCCCTTCAGTGTAGTCGTCGGACTGTTGCTGATGTTTTTCTCAGGCAAGCGCCTGCGTGACTTCACGACAGCGCGAGTACAAGATAAGTATCTGTTCGTCGCCGGCGTATTGCTGATCGTGATCAGCGCCTTACATGTAGTTATTCGATCGACGGCCAGACTTTTCGGACTTTCTCCCGCCCAGAACGGCGGCATCATTCTGTCCATGATCCTCGCCATCGGCATTTTGTTCATGCTTATTTTGCAGCTGTTGGACAAGAGCGAAGTAAACAAGCGCAAGCTGGATTTATTGAACAGAGAGTTTTCCTTGACGAATTTTTACACTTCTGACGAATATAAAAAGATTCCTCAAAAGGATCAACGGCAGGTATTGTGCATTGTCCCTTCGTACAACGAGGCTGAAAACCTCTCTCATTTGATTGATCGATTCAGCAGCCTTATCGATTTTGGGAAATCGCTGACCGTTCTGCTTGTAGATGACGGCAGCAGCGATAACACCCGTGATATTGTTGTTGCATCGCCTTGCGTATATTTTCGACAAATGACGAATCGGGGCCAGGGCTCCGCGTTGCGCGCTGGCTACGAACTGGCAATCAATTTGGGGTATCAGTATGTAGTGACGATCGATGCCGACGGCCAGAACAACCCGGAAGAAATTCCCTCCTTGGTAGAGCCCTTGATGAAAGACGAAGCGGATATGGTGATTGGATCGAGGATACTAGGAAAACACGATATCACGGTTGTTTGGCGTCACTGGGGAGTCAAATTCTTCACGGCTTTATTCAATTTACTTAGCGGACAACAAATAACGGATATTTCCAGCGGTTTCAAGGCGATAAAGGTATCTTCATTGAAGCTTTTGAATTTGCATGAGGATCAATTTCAGGCATCCGAGTTTTTGATGTTGTCTGCCAAGACAGGGGCTCGCTTTCGGGAGGTACCGATACATTTCAAGCAGAGACATTCCGGAAAAAGCAAGAAGGGCAACGATCTGTCTTACGCCATCAAGTTCTGCTCCGTGTTGTTTTTCACCTGGATTCGCTACAGATAAATTTCGTTAACTGCGTTGGTTTTAATAGCGCATGTCCTGGTCGGATATTTTCCAATGGCACGCCTGCGAAATATGGTGATCGGTATCGCACTGGGAGTCAGCGCCGGCCCTACCAAACCGCGTGCTCCTTTCAATCTCGGTATCAACGTAAATGACAAAAACCCATCTCTGCGGCAGCCGTCCACTAACATGTGCGCCCATGCTCTCGCTCGCCAGCTGTTTTGGATTATTCAATATGATTTAGGGCCTGAAGTGCATTAGGGTTCAGGATGCAACGCTGGGACCTCTTTTGGCTCCGTTCCAAGGTCGCGCTTCGCAATGGGATCCACGGTCAACCTGATGAATACACTTGCCAATTCGCTCGGCTCGCGGCTTTTCCGCTATAGGCTCACCTCGCCAGCGTCTATGCGTAGGGGCGTTGCTTCTGTCGCGGCTATCGCCTTCCTGATCGTAGCGTCCCACACTCCCATCGTCGTCCGGACCAATCTTTTACAGGATGATGGTCTTTTCATGGCCTTGGGTCGATACCTCGCTGCCGGTCACTGGTTGGGTCCCTACGGCCAGAATACTTTGGCGAAAGGACCGGGCTATCCGCTTTTCCTGGCGCTCAATTCATGGCTGGGCTTGCCTGTCGGTTTGTCCCAGGCCACGCTCAATTGCGGCGCCATCGCCCTGTTTTTCTGGGTGTTCGCTCGACTCGCCAAAATGCCCAACTTGGCAGTATTCGGGTTCATATTCACGCTCTGGGCGCCAGCACCCTACCTCCCGCACGTCCTGCGGGAAAGCATCTACCCGGGCCAAACGTTACTGGTGTTGGCCGCCCTGAGTTACACGTTATTCGGGGAATTTAGGCCTAAAGCCCGTCTTGGATGGGCCCTGCTGACGGGCATGCTGGCCGGCTGGATGGCGCTGACCCGGGAAGAAGGCATCTGGATCGCTCCAGGAATCGGCATCTTCGTGCTTTACGGCGCATGGGTTGCATGGCGCAAGCGCATGTTCGTATATCACGTCCTCACGCCCATGCTGGTGATGATCGCTGCCCTCGTGACATGCCGGATCGGCTTCTCCTGCCTCAATTGGGTCGCCTACGGCAGGGCCACGGGGGTGGAAATGAACAGCGCGCCATTCAAGAATGCGCTTGCGGCGCTGCAGTCGGTGGACGCCGGGCCACGCACTCCCTACCTACCGGTTTCGCGGCAGGCGCGATTCGCCATATACGCCGTGAGTCCCAGCTTCCGAAGCCTGAAGGATTATTTTGATCCGGCCAACGGAAAGACGCTCTGGCAATTTGGCTGCTCGATGTATCCAGAAACATGCGGCGATATTGCGGGTGGCTGGTTCATGTGGGCTCTCCGCGATGCCGCAGCCACCAAAGGGTATTACGCGTCTCCAGATCGGGCTGCAGACTTCTTCCAGAACCTGACCGGTGAAGTAACTCGAGCCTGTCGCGACCATCGCCTCAAGTGTTCGCCATCCCTTTTTGCACTCCTGCCCCATATCTCGGAAGACGAGTGGCGTAACCTTCCCGCCAGCCTGCTCGAGGGAATACGCCTCATAACTGACGAAGAACCCGTCGATCTCAATCCAGGGATAAGTGCCGGCAGCCCGAAGGATCTGAATGTCAATCTCGCGTTTCTCGGGAATCCGGTCATCACGCCAGTAAATTCGGAGCGGGACGCAAACGAGGACAAGTTTCACATTGCGGGCTGGTATATATCCCCGTCACACAGCTGGATCTCCGGCCAGGTCGACCAAGCCAACGGCCCTACCCGGAGCTTCCCCATTTCGCGCGTCGCCAGTCCGGACCTGATGGCGGGCCTCAATGATCCGGGCGCTGCGAAGGATCGCTTCGACTTTACGGTCGCGTGCGGAACGCCCTGCCACTTCAACTTCGTGGATGATCAAGGCGCAACCCTGCCGCTGAATCTCTTGCAACGGGCTGGCCAACGCTTTCAATCCTCTTTCGGCGCGGCAACCTTGAACATCGATGCACTCTCCAAATACCCCAATCACGATGCCCGCCCGGAGATTCAGGCCAGAGCTTCGACGGCGGTACATCGGTTTTTTCTCCGCACCTATTCGCTCTTACTACCATGGCTTGCGGGAGCAGCCTTGCTGGCCATGTTCCTCGTCGCCGGTTTAGCGGTGTTCAAACGCCGACTGGACAAAATCACGGTCCTCGCAGCAGCGGTCTGGGCCCTGATTGCATCGAGGCTGCTACTGCTGGGGATTGTCGACATTTCCTCATTCCATGGCATGCAGCCACGCTTGCTTGCACCAGCGTATGTGCTGATGTGCATAGCCGTAGTGCTGTCTTTTGCTGCGCTAAAAGCGATGACAGATGGAATACGCAGACCCGGTAACGGCTCAAGCCCAGTCTGGGCGGCATACAAGCGGCTTTCGGCCAGCTTGGCGCTGTGCGAAGACCGCCTTCGCACCGGGACGGACCGTATCCAACAACTCTGCCAGCAGCGCCTCAGCGGCAACTCAAGTGGGTAAGAAACAGGCGACAACTACCCTTACACGCACCGCGTGCGCACTCGCGGGTGCAGGGTCAGCGGCGTCTCAGCACCAAACTGCTGGCGGGGTTGGTCCATCGCAACACGCGCCGCGTTCAAACGCCGGACCCGCTCGCGGGGCAGCTGCCAGTTAATCAATACTTATCTTGATGATGCTCCCTTTGTCGCACGCATAAGCCTGCCCGGCATTCTTGAACGTCACCAGCAGATGATATTGCCCCGCTGGCAACGATTTGAAATCCACTGCTTGCGTAAAACCGACATTTCCGGAATCGACGGCGTGCATGGTGGAAATGACGTCGGGTCGAGCAACCCAGCTCCTGATCGGCAATTGCCAGCCCTCGGTGCCCGCCATGTTCACGACGCGCAGTTGTGCCGGCACTCCCGACTTCCTGGAGACGGCAGAGAGAAACCAGCCTCCAACCGTGGTGGATTTATCCTTCACGTCCAGCGGGGCCGAGCCGAAGACGGTATTGCCCAATGCCTCGACGTTGCAGCTGCCCGGGGAGGCAGTCTTCGCCACTTTCAGTTCGTCAGCGGTTAGCGGCATGAAGCCCGTCGCGGCAGCTGATGCCGCAACGCTACCTGGCGAAGCATCGGCCGCAGCGGGTGATCCCGTATCGGCATGATCCGCTGGCCCGTCCGAAGGTGAGCAGCCCGCGGTGAAGATTCCGAGCGCCAACAGCAATGCGACTCTTCCAGAAAAGGACATGACAGCACCTCTTTAGGCAAAGGATTGGAAGATCGCAGCAAGCCGCTGCGAGATATTTGAGATTCGGAATTATTTCACACCGAATATGAAAGGCGGCTGTCACCTTCCTCGGAAGGGTCTGCAATGCACGCTTACCTGGCGAGGACGTCAGCCATCCATTCGGCGGTCCTGGTGAGTCCGTCCGAAAACGAAACCTTCGGAGACCAGCCCATCTCTGCCAAGGCAAGCCGATTGCTCAAGACGCTGATCGGCACGTCGATCAAGCGCGCCGACAGATACTGTCGCTCCACGGACCGGCCCAGCACTTGTTCGATGTTGGCAACCAGGCCATTCAAGCTCATGCCTGCGCCCGAACTGACATTGAACACGCTTTTTGTGCCTGCATAGCTCAAGGTTGCAGCGAACGCATCAGCCACGTCGCTGATATAGATGTAGTCCCTTACGATTTCGCCGTCGCCCCATATCTGAATCGGCTGGCCAGACAATGCACGATGCAGAAATACGCCGACCGCACCCTGCGCCGTCTCAACGCGCTGGCGCTCGCCAAACGGATTGGCCACCCTCAGAATGGTCGTACGGATACCGTGCAAGCGCTGATACATCAGCAGATAGTTTTCGATGGCCAGTTTGACAATGCCATAGGAAATTTGCGGCCGGGTGGGATGATCCTCGTCCACCGGAAGTTTTTCCGGAGGACCGTATACCGTTCCACCGGAGGAGATGAAAATCATCCGTCGGACATTTTTTGCCACCATGAGGTCCAGCATCTGCAGGGTTGCCACCAAATTACTCTGAACGTCATAGATCGGATCGTCGTTCGAACTCTTTGGTAACGTCGTGGAGACAAGATGCAGCACAACGTCGGCTCCCTCGAGCGCAACGCCCACGTCGTGGACGCTTTGCAAATCGCCAGTCACCCACTCCACTTGCTCGCCGTCGACGAATTTTCGATACGGCTCGACCCGGGGACGCTCGAATATCCGCAGCTCGTGACCATCCCTGAGCAACCTGTCAGCGATCGCCGAACCGATGAACCCCCCTCCTCCGAAAATGACGCATTTCATTGCTTGATTTGCTCCAACATGATGCTTCAGAGGCTTTCGTCATAGTGGCTGAAGAAACACCAAGACCGGACGAAGATAAAAATCGATTAGGGAAACAGCGAAAACTCTACAAACTTAAGGTCAACGCCCCATTCATTTCTCACACTGATTCGTAGATAAAATGGGAGTCCCTTCCACTTATTTCTTCGGCCGGAGAACTACAATATCCTGAAAATCGTGAATCCCGCCAGAGCGATAATCAAGAATATCAAACCACTGGCTCCAATGCGCGCGAACGTAGGTCTCCGACATGAACGTGATACCGTATTCGAAGGGATCAGAAATTACCTTGCCGGCAATCGCTACTCCATCGATTACTGTCGTCAAATGCCCATGTTGCAAGACAAAAGCCAACTCGTCGCTTTCAAATTTTTTCCGAGCTCTTTCAAAAGATTCTTCCGGCATGTCCAGCATGCTCTTGATTTTCGGCTCGGCTAACGCTCTCGTCATTGCACGCTGACCGTGGATGGTCAGGAATAGCCGCCCATCAGGCTTGCAGACACGGGCAAGTTCCTGCAGAAACTCATCCTGGCCCTTCTCGTTCAGGTGACTGAAAATCGAGATGGAGATGACCGCCTCAAATTCATTCGTCGTGAACGGAATCGGTGGCTTGACCTTGGAAAGCCTCGCGTCGAAGTGATCGATCGCCGACGCACACCATTCAACGTGTCGATGATCGATATCGCAACCAGCCACGTAACCCGGATGTCCCTTGAACATGCGCGCTAGGCGCCCACAGCCGCAGCCAAAATCGAGGACACTGGAATACCCGCTCAGTGTCTTGGGAGAAGCCCGCGAAAGCGCAACCCAGAAATCCGCGCCGTGGGCTGCGAATTCGGATTGGCGGCTCACACCCGTTGTGTTGTACATCAAGTCATCGGGCGGATACGGGCCCACGTATTTGCTCAACGATGGGTCCTCGAATACTCCGCTGCGATTGAGGTTCGCCCAGTCTTCCACTGGCAATTTGCAACCCAAACTATAGTCGATCATAAGACCAGTCCTTCCAGTGGGATAAATGTCAATGAGCTACCTTGTCACTCCAACCACGTTCGTCAAGACAATGCGGCGGGCTTGCTTCTCAGCGACAAGAGGCAGCATCCTTTCGATAGCATGCAGCATTGAACCATCGTAGGGCAGCGGTTCCGCCGGATAGTCCTGCCAGTCGAGGCGAAGATCAAAGAACGGCCGGATGGCCTCGGTTCGTGCCCAGAACATCGAGCCCACCGGGAACGCGAGATTTTCCGGAAAATCATCCAGACCCAGCTTGCTGCCAAGTTGCTCCGCGTATGGCCGGTTGGCGCCCCACCCGACCATGTTTGGATCGTCGGGAAATACGATGCCTATTGAGGGGTCCGCGGCCATTCGCCCGAGGATGATATCCGCCATGCAGGCTTTTCCGCCCAACAGGTTTTCCATCAGGAATTGGGACCAGGCCTTCCCAGTGTCCTCGTCGGCGATGTCGACGGATTTCTTCGTGTGCAGGTGCCCGACGATGTCGTACTGATCGATGAAGGCGCCACCGAAAGTCGTCAGGAACGGCCCGAGGTCGCGCCCCACATTGGGGACGATCTCGATCCTCACAAGCTGTTTCGTATATTTCCTGACCATCTTTCGAACAACGGCTGCGACTTTCTCATTGGGCACGCTGACAAACAGGTCGGGTCGGGTGACATTCATGCTCAGGCGTTCCAGTATTTCGCCAAGCAGATCCGGGTAGTAGACATGCAGGTGAAGCGCAACGCGAACCTCTCCCAGTGTTTTGCCCGGGACATCTTCTGAACTGATGATTTCGAAGCGCCAAGGACCCTCGGGCAGACCCGCGCGCACGTAGCTGGCCAAGGGATCCAACCCGGGCTTTTCCACACCATGCCGCTCTGCGTAGATGCCCGGATGAAATCCGGGGAAAGGTTTCCTTCTCGAGATGCCCGCACCCCAGCTTCGCACGTATCCGTACCGCACCATTTCATCAGGTGTCGCGTACTTGTCATAAAGGCGCAAGAAGAAGTCAGGCCTCATCACAGCGGATTCCAGTATGACCTTGGTGCTTTCGACCTCGTTGGCGAGCCGAAGCCTTGCCTCCCTGGCGAGGCCTTCGAGGCCGGCCACATAGCGCTCCATATCGAACTGGTCACGCACTGTTTGTTGCAACCGCGTGCCCACCCGATTCCTTAGATCTTTTGAGCGGGCGAGATTGAGCACGAGTTCCGCCATGGCGGCGGTGTCCAGGTATGGCGCCACGCACTCTTCGGACAGGTCACTATCGACCAAGGCGTCCACAACGCCGGTCGTATTGGCGAAGCACACCACCGGTAGCCCATGCGCCATGGCGTCGATTGCCACGTTGGGTAAGGGATCCAGCCGAGAGCTCAGCATCAGGATATCTGCGGACTCATAGACCTGCTCGATGGCGGCGGTCTCTCCCATGAAGGTGAACTGCCGCTGCAGGCCTGATCTCTGAAGTTGTTCGGCGAGGTAGGCCGAATAGGCCATGTCATTCACTGGGTCGTAGCCTTTGCCGATCCAGACGAACCGGCAGCGCTCGCCGCCCTCGGACCTGATCACCCTGGCAGCGCATTCGAGGAAAAGATCCACGCCCTTACGGTACTGCACATACCCTATGCCGACAATGACGATGGTGCCTTTGTCAGCGTCGCCGTCGGGGCGAAGAATGCGCAATAAGCGACTCCTCTCAAGCGCGTCAGCGCCGGGGTCGACCGCGTGAGCAAGCATGGTGCAGCGCCCCTGCGGCATGATGTGGAACGGCTGCCCCGCCAGCTCTGCGTTCCCAGCCACTGCATTCTCATGGGTTATCCGCGCCGAAAACACCGTTTCCGCCGACCAGAAGATGGCAAAGGGAAAGGCATCCAGCGGACGTGTATACCCTGCAAATTCATGGATCAGGCTGATAGCCGGTATCGATAATTCCATCAGCCTCCTGAGCACAAACCGCGACTCGATGCTGTTGACGATAGCGAACTCAAATTCGTGAGACAGCGCCAGTTGCGCTATGACGGCACCGGCCAAGCCGACGTTGCCGTTAACGGGCATGGGGCCGACCACCAATGGTACGACTTCGCAAAAGGCCGGTATCATCGGCCCATCGCCCAGTACGAGAACGATGACGTTGAATCGCTTCTGCAGTTCTCTGGCAATGTTGAGGCTGAGGATGGGAGCACCCGTTCGCGACGCTTCGTGACTGACCACCAGCACGGTCTTCTTATTGGAGTCCAGAGGCAACGAGCCTTTCTGCAATTGCAGCCGAGGGCTTCGACCTATACGGCCTTCGGCCCTGCCATGCTGCACAAAGTGCTCATAGGGATCGACCCCCGCTTCACAGATGTCTGGATAATTTTCTAGGTAAAATGCTTCGTCGAAATCCGAAACAAACCATCCATCACGCTTGGCCACCGTAGCCAATTTTTCAACCGCCTTACGCATGCCGCCCGCCTGCTTCACCGCCGACAGCAATCCGGAGCGCAAGACCCGAACTTTTTTCAGGCGTGAGCGAGAGACAGTTCTCGCAGCGGGCTGACGACCCTCACTCTTCCCATTCAATACATAATGCTGATAGGGATCCATGCCGCTGGCAGCCACATCGGGGTATTCCTCTAAATACCAGGCTGCATCGAATCCCTTGGGTACCTTCGTACCTGTCGTCTCGATACTGTCTTGACCGGTGACCGGCGTTTTGACCAGGCTAAGTTTGCTCGCAAGCCGCCAAACCAATGTCTCCTTCATTCGACTATTCATGTCCTCAAGCATTTCCTTGGCTACCGTTAACTTTCTGAGCTCGATGCCGGATTCATCCAGCAACCTACGGAACTTTGCCAGCTCGCAACTCTTTACCGCCAAATCGCCGACAACGTCATCCATTTGTAGAGCCTGCCTGGCCAGCGATTCACTCAGCTCACTGAGCTTCGTGTCCCGATCGAGCAATGCCCCCTCGAACCGGACGCTCTGCGCATCCCGATCGGCCTTGAGCTGGATGATTTCATTCGTGCTTTGCTCCAACAAGTGCTCAAGGCGCTGCTGTTGCACGACGCGCTCGGCCAGTAATTCGCTCAGCTCACCGAGCTTCGCGTCCCGTTCCAGCACTGCCCCCTCAAACCGGGCAGCCTGCATATCCTTTTCGGCCTTGAGCTGAATTACTTCGCTTCTACCTTCCTCTAGCGCATGCTCGAGATACTGCTGATGCGCTGCACGTTCGGCCAGCGATTCGCCCAGCTCACTGAGCTTTGTGTCTCGATCCAATATTAGCCCGTCAAACCGGGCAAGCTGTGCATTCCGCGTATGCGCCTCCGCGCCAAGCACGCTCGCTGATGCTTCGTGTTCCGCCAACGCCTGCGAAAGCGCAGCGATTTCCGCCTCCTTCTCGGCCACCGTCCGATCCAGCACCGACACTTGAGATT
The DNA here is from genome assembly GCF_042657065.1 of Rhodanobacter ginsengisoli. Classification (NCBI taxonomy): domain Bacteria; kingdom Pseudomonadati; phylum Pseudomonadota; class Gammaproteobacteria; order Lysobacterales; family Rhodanobacteraceae; genus Rhodanobacter; species Rhodanobacter ginsengisoli. The sequence continues at coordinate 279,425 of NZ_JBHSNF010000003.1, read as the reverse complement.
TGTGAACCGTGCGGACCTCAGTGAAACGCTGGTGCCTGCCACGAAGCATGCTAATCGCCTTGATTGCTATATCGCATTGCTCCGCGGAGAACGTCTCATTACCAGAAGGTGCACCCGTCGCATATCCAAACGCTTCAAAATCAGCAGCATAAATCGAACGCATCAGCTGAAGACTACGGGGAGTAATCAGATCGGGCAGATAGGGAATCAAACTCTCATTCGAACGCTTAGCCGCGAACGGGTCCTCAACACCATGGCCTAGTCGATCCGACAGCGCCTGACTGAGGGCTGCGGTATCCTCGATCTTCGCTAGCATGGAATAGCTGACTAGATCGGGGCGTAAAATGTCGACTTGGGATATCCAGTGAACATCGCGGAACGCAGGCGTCTCGCTAGCAACCAAGTGCTCAAGGAATCGTTCGAAGGCTTTTGAAATATCGCCTAGGTCGCCAATCGGATGATTTACAAAGTCCTGTTGCAGAAATGTGTCCATCTGCAAGGGCTCCCTAAGCAGAACCTTTGACTGCCAGGCGGAGAAGATTCGCTTGAAAGGATTTCGCACCACCGCAAATCTGAAGTAATCATCAGCAGTGAGCGACTCAACCAAAGCTTCCGGGAGCAGTCCAGTGACCTCCGGGGCAACTATGTGAAAGGTATCGTGGACAACAAGTTCCGGATCGGTCTCCTGACTCCCGTTAGGGGCACGCAAAGCCTCCGCGTATCCTTCTAGCGAAGCGAACCACCACTTCAGCGACGTGCAGGCAACTTTTGGCGTCGCAACGTAGAGCAATTTATGACGCAACGACAGATAGCTGTTCCACCTAAGGTGGGTCCAGACAGGCTCGCTCTTCGAGAATGGCAAATTATCGATACTATCCATTTGGTGAATACCATTAACCGTCATCACCGATGACTAATACACAATATTGACCGACGCCCAAGTATGACAATCATCGCAAGATGACTTCTGGTTCCATGGAAGACACGTCCACATAGCCGAAGGATTTCGCTCGACCGAGTGAGATAACCCGGAACATCAGCGCGTCAAGCATTCGATGCAAACACGTGGGCTCTTCGGATGACCATACTCCACCACCCACAAAATACACCCCCGGAAGCATCGCCATCTTGAAGCCAAACTTGACCGCGAATTTCTGCCCCGCTTGCACGTTCTCCACATACGTGCCCTCTTGCGGATATCGCTGACCCGTGACCTCCACTCCGGAAATGGTTTTGATGTGCACCCCAAAATAAACTTTAGGAAAGCTTTTGCGAAATTCACCCGTAATTATGAATTGGTAATCCCCACCGGGGCGCAACAAATTAACTATCTGATCGCTGGCATTGCGAATTTCTATACCCTCGATTTCAGCGCCCTGAACTGCGTACCTCGTTGTCGTTTCAGGCACCAATCCTGGATCGAAGGCATCTGATGGCCCAGTGGTATCGCCAGCACACGGTAAATCGTCGCTCTGAAACTCCGCCACTTCACCAGATTGATCGGTGACTCGATAGCGTTCGGCCAACTCCTTCTGTACCTCAGGCGCGGCATAAATCAGCTTCTGGTAAGCGCGCACCGCCTTGGCAGCCCCGCTGTACATAAGTCGCTCGCCGGCTTCCAGAAACAATGCGCGATCGCACAACTCAACCACACTCGTTGGCGAGTGCGAGACAAATAGAATCGAGCAGCCGTTGTTCTTCAGACTCTCGAGCCGGGTAAAGCATTTTCTCTGAAATTTCTCGTCTCCGACAGCCAGCGCCTCATCGACAATAAAGATGTCAGGATCGATCACGGACTGTACTGCAAAGGCAAGCCGTACCGACATGCCCGTCGAATATGTCTTGACCGGCAACTCGAGAAATTCTCCAATATCAGCGAAGGCCGCAATATCATCAAAACGATTGTCGATTTCTTCCTTCGTCAAACCGAGCAATGCAGCATTCAAATAGACATTTTCGCGGCCAGTGAATTCAGGATTGAACCCTGCGCCCAGCTCAAGCAGCGCGGCCACTCGGCCTTTTGTTTCCACTCTGCCAATTGTCGGAGTCAACGTTCCGCAGATGATCTGAAGCAGTGTCGATTTACCCGCGCCGTTTCTGCCGATGACACCAACGGTCTCGCCTCGCTTTACTTCGAACGAGACATTTTTCAAGCCCCAAAATTCATGAAAATACGTCTTTTGCCGCTGCCCGGCCATCCGCTGCAATCTCGGCATCAGGAATTGCTTAAGACGGTCACGCGGCGTGTCATAAATAAGATGGCATTTGCTGACATTATGAACAGCAATGGCGATGTTGTCGTTGGCAACAGTTGACACTTGCGTGGACATTATCGATGCCGCGGCTTTGGCCTGGTCAGATGACATCTGCAAAGCCCTTTCTAGTTTTTTGGAACCAAAAATACCCAAGCGAAGCAATGACTACGCTGACCAACGCATAGGTCGCCAGACCAACCCAATTAGGCGCCCTCCCCCAAACAAGAACGTCACGAGCCTGCACTATAATGAAGGTCAAGGGGTTGGCCATTATGATCGGCCGAATGTTTTCGGGCAGCGCGGTGATCGGATAAAATACTGGCGCCAAAAACATCATCACCATGGTGATGATGCTGGTAATTTGACCGATGTCTCGAATGAACACACCGAGAGATGCAAATATCCAGGATAAGCCGAGAGTGAGCATTACAAGCGGTAGTATCACCAAAGGAATGTACATTGCGGTCAATGACAGATGGCCATTGATCACAAGGAGGAAGATCAGCAGCACCGCAGTGCTGACCATTGCATGAAACAGCGCCGACGCCAGCGTTATTACTGGAAGAATTTCGAGTGGAAATATGATTTTTTTCACGAAATTGGCGTTACCCAAAATCAATTCCGGAGACCTGTTTATGACCTCAGCAAACAATCCGTGCACAATCATGCCCACAAACAATATTATCGCGAATTTGGTTTTGGTTTCGCCGATATCGGTACCCCAACGCGCCTTGAATACCACGGAGAAGACGAAGGTATAGACAAACAGAAGAAGCATTGGGTTGAGAAAAGACCAGAGCAGACCCAGCGTCGAGCCTTTGTAGCGCCCCACGACTTCGCGCCGAGTCATCTGCACGATCAGCTCCCTGTTCTTCCAGATACTGGTTGCAGCGGAAATCGGCGTGGCGGGCCTGTTGTCATGTGGATTCATAAAGGCGTCGCATTCCATGTCAAATCATAGGGGTTGCGGGCAACCGCGGCATTTGAGCACTTGGCGAATTGCCGTGAGTACACATGGCAGCAGTACCTTCGTAGTAGCGGCATGAGCAGTTCGGCGTAATTAATCAGCTGTCCAAAATCGTTGATAACTCGCCACGCAAGTCACGAATATCCTCCACACCCACCGACAGCCTGATCAACCCATCACTGATGCCCAGCCGCTTGCGATTGGCCGCGGGCACCGAAGCGTGGGTCATGATCGCCGGATGTTCGATCAGGCTTTCGACACCGCCGAGCGATTCGGCCAGCGCAAACAGTTTGCAGCGTTCCAGCATGCGTTTGGCCTTTTTCAGCCCACCCTTGATCTCGATGCTGATGATGCCGCCGAAACCATCCATCTGGCGCTTGGCCAGCGCGTGCTGCGGATGGCTCTTGAGACCGGGGTAGATTACCCGCTCGACCGCGGGGTGCTTTTCCAGCCACTTCGCCAGCTCCAGCGCGCTTTCGCAATGCGCCTTCATGCGCAGGTGCAGGGTCTTCAGGCCGCGCATGGCGAGGAATGAGTCGAACGGACCGGCCACCGCGCCCACCGAGTTCTGCAGGAAACCCATCTGCCCGGCGATTTCCTTGTCGCGCGCAACCACGATGCCGCCGACCATGTCCGAATGACCGTTGAGGTACTTGGTGGCCGAATGCAGCACCAGGTCCGCACCGTATTCCAGCGGACGCTGGATCATCGGCGAGCAGAACGTGTTGTCCACCACCAGGATCAGCCCGTGCTTCTTCGCGAAGGCGGCGACCTTGGCCAGGTCGACCAGCTTCAGCATCGGGTTGGTCGGCGTCTCGGCCCAGATCATCTTCGTATTGGGCTTCAGCGCCGCCTTCATCGCAGCCGTATCGTTCAGGTCGAGGAAGCTGAAATCCAGCCCGGCCGAGCGGCGGCGCACCTTTTCGAACAGGCGATAGGTGCCGCCGTACAGGTCGTCCATCGCGATGACATGGCTGCCCGAGTCGAGCAGGTCCAACACGGTAGCGGCGGCAGCCAGGCCCGAGGCGAACGCGAAACCGGCCACGCCGCCTTCCAGATCCGCCACGCAACGTTCGTAAGCCATCCGCGTGGGATTTTGCGAGCGCGAGTACTCGTAACCCTTGTGCTTGCCCGGACTCTCCTGCACGTAGGTCGAGGTGGCATAGATCGGCGTCATGATCGCACCGGTGCTGGGGTCGGGATGCTGGCCGGCGTGGATGGCGCGGGTGCCCAGTGCGTGAGGAAGGGTGGCTTTTTTGGTCATGACTGGCATCTTGGTTGGTGCGGCTTGGGTCGGCGACCATGCCACAGGGAGCGAGCCTGTCATGATACCCGCGAAGCCACGCGAATTGCCTTAACGGCAACGATTGCAGCAAGGGCCGAGACTTCCGGAGAGGGCGTTGCGGTCGGATTCAGCTGGTCGGCATGGCATAATCCGCGCTCATATGGACGTTGATCGAGGCCTCATGAAAACTCTGTTGGTTACTGGCGGCGCCGGCTTCATCGGCGCCAATTTCGTGCTGCAGGCGGTCGCCGACGGGCTGCACGTGGTCAACCTGGACAAGCTGACCTATGCCGGCAATCCGGACACCCTGGCGTCGCTGCACGGCAACCCGCGGCACGTGTTCGTGCATGGCGACATCGGTGACCGCGCGCTGGTATCCCGCCTGCTGGCCGAGCATCGCCCGGGCGCCGTCGTGAACTTTGCCGCCGAATCGCACGTGGATCGCTCGATCGACGGCCCCGCCGAATTCGTGCAGACCAACGTGGTCGGCACGCTGGCCCTGCTGGAGGCCGCCCGCGATTACTGGCGCGGGCTGGAAGGGACGGCGCGTGACGCGTTCCGCTTCCTGCACGTGTCGACCGACGAGGTCTACGGCTCGCTCGGCGACGAAGGCAAGTTTACCGAACAGACCGCCTATGCGCCGAACTCGCCCTACTCGGCCTCCAAGGCGGCGTCCGACCATCTGGTGCGGGCGTTCCATCACACCTACGGCCTGCCGGTGCTGACCACCAACTGCTCGAACAACTACGGCCCGTACCAGTTCCCCGAGAAACTGATCCCGCTGGTGATCCAGAAGGCGCTGGCCGGCGAACCGCTGCCGGTTTACGGCGATGGCCTGAACATCCGCGACTGGCTGTTCGTCGGCGACCACTGCAGCGCGATCCGCCGCGTGCTGGATGGCGGCCGCGTCGGCGAGACCTACAACGTGGGCGGCAACGCCGAGCGCACGAACATCGAAGTGGTGGAGGCGATCTGCACGTTGCTCGATGCGCGCCGGCCGCTGGCCGATCGCAGCCCGCGCAGCTCGTTGATCACGTTCGTGAAAGACCGCCCCGGCCACGATCGCCGCTACGCGATCGACTCGCGCAAGCTGCAAGGCGAACTGGGCTGGCGGCCATCGCAGACGTTCGAGAGCGGCATCGCGCAGACGGTGGACTGGTACCTCGAGCACCAGCCCTGGGTGCAACGCGTGCTGGACGGCAGCTACCGGATGGAGCGCCTCGGCTCATGACCACCACGCAGAAGGGCATCATCCTGGCCGGCGGTTCCGGCACCCGGCTGTATCCGATCACCCGCGCGGTCAGCAAGCAACTGCTGCCGGTATACGACAAGCCGATGATCTACTACCCGCTGGCCGCCCTGATGCTGGCCGGTATCCGCGAGATCCTGTTGATCAATACCCCGCATGAGCAGGAGATGTTCCAGCGTCTGCTCGGCGACGGCTCGCAGTGGGGACTCGATATCCGCTATGCGGTGCAACCGTCGCCGGACGGGCTGGCCCAGGCATTCACCATCGGCCGGGATTTCATCGACGGCAAGCCCAGTTGCCTGGTGCTGGGCGACAACATCTTCTACGGGCACGGCTTCACAGAACGACTCAAGCGCGCAGCCGCACGCGACCACGGCGCCACCGTATTCGGTTACTGGGTGAAGGATCCGGAACGCTACGGCGTGGCCGAGTTCGACGCCACCGGCAAAGTCGTCGGGCTGGAGGAAAAGCCGGCCCGGCCGAAGTCGCATTACGCAGTCACCGGCCTGTATTTCTACGACGCCCGGGTCTGCGACTACGCGGCGGCGCTGAAGCCCTCGTCACGCGGCGAGCTGGAGATCACCGACCTCAACCGCTGCTATCTCGACGACGACTCGCTGCACCTGGAGCAACTGGGCCGCGGCTTCGCCTGGCTGGACACGGGCACTCACGAATCGCTGATGGAAGCGGGCAACTACATCGAGACGATCGAGAACCGGCAGGGCCTGAAGGTGTGCTGTCCGGAAGAGATCGCCCACCTCAACGGCTGGATCGACGACGAACAGCTGTTGCGGCTGGCCGAACCGCTGGCCAAAACCGGCTACGGACAATACCTGCAGAACCTGCTGCGCGAGGGGCACGCCCGATGAAGGTGATCGAGACGGCCCTGCCCGGCGCACTGATCATCGAACCGCAGGTGTTCGGCGATGCCCGCGGTTTCTTCTATGAAAGCTACAACAAGGGCAGGTGGCAGGAAGCGGGCATCGAGGCAGAGTTCATCCAGACCAACGTCTCGCGCTCGGCAAAAGGCGTGCTGCGCGGCCTGCATTACCAGTGGCCGAATCCGCAGGGCAAGCTGGTCAGCGTGCTCGAGGGCGAGGTCTACGACGTGGCGGTGGATATCCGTCGCGGTTCGCCGACCTTCGGGCGATCGGCCGCGGTGATGCTGACTGCCGACAATCATCGGCATTTCTGGGTGCCGGAAGGTTTCGCGCACGGCTTCTGTGTGCTGTCCGAGTTCGCCACCTTCACCTATCAGTGCACCGCGCTGTACGACGCCAGCGCCGATGCCGGCATCCGCTGGAACGATGCCGCGCTGGGCATCGACTGGCCGCTGAGCGAGCCGCTGCTTTCCGACAAGGACCGCAAGACGCCATTGCTGCAGGATGTCCCGGCGGAGCGTCTGCCGGTTTTCATGCCGTGAAGATCCTGCTGCTGGGCGCCAACGGTCAGCTGGGCCGCACGTTTCTCGACCACCCCGGCCTGGCGGCGCGCGGCCAGGTGATCGCGGCCAGCCGCGACGGCGCGCTCGCCCACGGCGGTCATGGTGAAGCGGCCGATCTGGCCGCACCGGCCAGCCTGCCGGCCCTGCTCGACCGCCTGCAACCCGACGTGATCGTCAATGCCGCCGCCTATACCGCGGTCGACCGTGCCGAGCAGGAAGAGGCGCTGGCCACGCGCGTGAATGGCGAGGCGGTCGGCGTACTCGGCCGCTGGGCGACGGCCAACGCGGCCCTGGTAATCCACTATTCGACCGACTACGTGTTCGATGGCGAGCAGGCCCAACCGTATGCGGTCGATGCGCCGACCCACCCGCTGGGCGCCTACGGCCGCAGCAAGCTGGCCGGTGAGCAGGCGCTGCGCGACAGCGGCACGGATCATCTGATCTTCCGCACTGCCTGGGTGTATGCCGCGCACGGCCAGAATTTCCTGCGCACCATGCTGCGGCTGGGCGCCGAGCGCGACGAGCTGCGGGTGGTGGCCGACCAGCATGGCGCACCGACCGACACTGGGCTGATCGTCGACGCCAGCGTCGCCGCGCTCGACCGCTGGCAGCGGGCCGATACCGCGCAACGCGCGCAACTGCGCGGGGTCCATCACCTGGTCGCCAGCGGCAGTACCACCTGGCACGGTTTCGCCACTGCGATCTTCGAGCAGGCGCTAGCCGCCGACCTGATCGAGCGGGCACCGAACGTGGTCCCGATCCACACGGCCGATTACCCCACTCCCGCCCGCCGCCCGGCCTGGTCGCTGCTGGACAACCGTGGTTTCCAGCAGCAGTTCGGGTTTACCCTGCCCAACTGGCAGCAAGGCTTGCGCGAGGTCATGCACCAGCTCACTTCGCTCACCCGGTAGGCGACCTTTGTGGGAGCGGCTTTTGTGGGAGCGGCTTCAGCCGCGATGCTTTTGCACTGAACCAAGACAGGAGCATCGCGGTTGAAGCCGCTCCCACAGGGTGGGCTCCTACGGGGGGGCTGCCTGCAGACAGGGGGGCATGCCTGGGCGATAATCCCGGAGGTCTTTCGGTTTAATCCAGGAAGGTGCGAACCCGTGTTGATTCCCCTCATCCTCAGCGGCGGCAGCGGCTCCCGTTTGTGGCCGGTATCGCGCAAGAACCTGCCCAAGCAGTTCCTGCCGCTGGTCGGCAACGGCACACTGTTCCAGCAGACGATCGCCCGCACCCGGCAATTGCCGGATGTCGGCGCACCCATCGTGGTGGCCAGCGAGGACCACCGCTTTCTCGCCGCCGACCAATTGCTTGAGGCGGGGGTGGAAAACGCCAGCATCGTGCTCGAGCCGGTCGCGCGCAACACCGCCCCGGCGATCGCCCTGGGCGCATTGCAGGCATTGCAGCATGATGCCGACGCGATCCTGCTGGTATTGCCGGCCGACCATCTGATTGGCGACACCGCCTCGTTTGTCGCCGCCGTGCAGGAGGCCATGCCGCTGGCCGCCCGGGACTGGCTGGTGACCTTCGGTATTCGTCCGGATCGCCCGGAAACCGGCTTCGGCTATATCCGTCGTGCGCAGGCCATCGACGACAACGGCTACCAGGTCGGCCAGTTCGTCGAAAAACCCGATCTCGCCACCGCCGAGTCCTACCTCGCCGATGGCGGTTACGACTGGAACTCCGGCATGTTCCTGTTCAAGGCATCACGCTATGTGGAGGAGCTGGCCGAGCACGCGCCGGCCATGCTGGCGGCCGTGCGTGCCGCCCATGCGAAAGCCTCCGTCGACCTGGACTTCGTGCGCATCGACCGTGATGCCTTCGCGGCGGTCCCGGACGACTCGATCGACTATGCGGTGATGGAGAAGACCCGGCGCGCCGCGGTGATTCCGGTCAGCTGCGCGTGGAGCGACATCGGCTCGTGGTCGGCGCTGTGGCTGACCGGCGACAAGGATGCCGACGGCAATCTGCGCGAGGGCGACACCATGACGGTGGACACTCGCAACTCGCTGCTGCGCTCGCATGACCGCCATCTGATCGCCACCGTCGGCGTCGACGACCTGATCGTGGTGACCACGCCGGACGCGACCCTGGTGGCGCATCGCGATGCGGCGCAGGATGTGAAGAAGATCGTCGAGCAGCTCAAGGCCGCCGGCCGCAGCGAGCATTCGCTGCATCGGGTGGTGCATCGGCCATGGGGCAACTACGACTCGCTCGAAGCCGGCGAACGCTTCCAGGTCAAGCGCATCGTGGTCAAGCCGGGCGCGTCGTTGAGTCTGCAGAAGCATCACCACCGGGCCGAGCACTGGATCGTGGTGTCCGGCACCGCCGAAGTTACCTGCGACGACAAGGTGTTCCTGCTCGGCGAAAACCAGAGCACCTACATCCCGCTGGGCAGCAAGCACCGCCTGCGCAATCCCGGCAAGGTTGCACTGGAATTGATCGAGGTACAGTCCGGCAGCTATCTGGGCGAAGACGACATCGTCCGCTACGACGACGTCTACGGCCGCGCCTGAGAACGAAGAGCGAGAAGAGGCGGGAGCGGGAAGCGAGCGCTGATCCAACGCCTTTCCCACTCCTCTCCACGAAGCTTTTGCTACTCGACCGTCACCGACTTGGCCAGGTTGCGCGGCTGGTCGACATCCGTGCCGCGCAGCACGGCGACGTGATAGGCCAGCAGCTGCAGCGGCACGGTGAACACGGCCGGCGCGATGAAGCTGCCGCCGGATTCCACCCGCAGCATCTCGCCGTGGCCGGCCATGTCGTCCATGCCGGCGGCGCCATCGGCGAACACGATCAGGCGGCCACCTCGGGCGCGGACTTCCTGCAGGTTCGACTTGAGCTTGTCCAGCAGCGGGCCGTTCGGCGCCACCGCCACCACCGGCATGTCCTCGTCGACCAGCGCCAGCGGACCGTGCTTGAGCTCGCCGGCCGGATACGCCTCGGCGTGGATGTAGGAAATTTCCTTGAGCTTCAACGCGCCTTCCAGCGCCACCGGATATTCCACGCCGCGACCGAGGAACAGCGCGTGCTGGCGATGGATGAACTCGGCGGCCAGTTCGATGATCGCCGGCTCCAGAGTGAGTGCATCCTCGAGCGCCCGCGGCAGGTGTTGCAGTTCGGCGCACAGCGCCGCATAGCGCTGCGGGTCGAGCCCGTTGCGGTGCGCCAGGTCCAGCGCCAGCAACCCCAGGGCGGCCAGCTGGGTGGTGAAGGCCTTGGTCGAGGCCACACCGATTTCCGGACCGGCCCGCGTCATCAGCTTCAGATCCGCCTCCCGCACCAGCGACGATTCGGGCACGTTGCAGATCGCCAGCGTGCCCAGGTAGCCGCGCCGGCGCGACTCACGCAGTGCCGCCAGGGTATCGGCGGTCTCGCCGGACTGTGAAATCGCCACGAACAGGGTGTCGGGCGGCACCACGGTATCGCGGTAGCGATATTCGCTGGCCACTTCCACGCTGACCGGCAGCCGCGCAAATTCCTCGATCCAGTACTTGGCGACCATGCCGGCGTGATAGCTGGTGCCGCAGGCGATGATGTGCAGGCCGCGCGTGGCCTGCAGCAAGGGGGCGCTGTCGATGCCGAAGATGTTCGGCAACACCCCGTGCGGGCCGATCCGCGCTTCCAGCGTGTTGGCCACCGCACGCGGCTGCTCGAAGATTTCCTTCTGCATGTAATGGCGGTACTCGCCGCGCTCGACCGCATCGCTGGACAGCTCGCTCTCGTACGCCGCCCGCTCGACCGGCTGGCCGTCCAGGCCGAACACCTGCACGCTGTCGCGGGTGATCTCGACCACGTCACCCTCCTCGAGATGGACCATCCTGTTGGTGACCTGGATCAGCGCCTGCGCATCCGAGCCGAGGAAGTTCTCGCCGATGCCCATGCCGACCAGCAGCGGTGCGCCGCGACGCGCACCGACCACGCGGTCGGGCTCGTCGCTGCTGATCACCGCGATCGCGTAGGCACCTTCCAGCTCGCGCACGGTCACCAGCACCGCTTCGCGCAGGGGCATGCCCTGGTCGATGCGCTGGTTGATCAGCGCCGCCATCACCTCGGTGTCGGTTTCCGAGCTGAACGCATGGCCGCGCGCCTGCAGCTCCTGGCGCAGGCTGGCATAGTTCTCGATGATCCCGTTGTGCACCAGCGCGACCCGGCCCACCACGTGCGGATGCGCATTCACCTCGTTCGGCACGCCATGCGTGGCCCAGCGGGTGTGCGCGATGCCGGTACCGCCGGGGAACGGGTCGGCGAGGTAGAGCGCTTCCATCTCGCGCACCTTGCCCTTGGCGCGCACGCGCCTGACCGTCCCGTGATCGAGTACGGCCAGGCCCGACGAATCGTAGCCACGGTATTCGAGCGCCTTCAGGCCCACGATCAGCAGCGGTGCGACATCGCGCTGGGCAACGGCGGCAACTATTCCACACATCGGCAGGACTTCCCTTGCAAGGAGGCGGAACCCGGAGCGGCTCCGTCACAGGCTGCATCTTGCGGTGATCGCATTACGCCAGGCTTTCGCGGCGGCCAGTCCATGACCGGCCGACCGATCAAAGCCCACCAGCGTCCTAGTTCACCTTGCGCCGCAGGTAGTTCAGCAGGTCGATGCGGGTGATCAGGCCCATGAACTGCTCGCCGTCCATCACGATCGCCACGTGGCCCCGCTCGAACACCGGCAGCAACGACTCGATCGGCGCGCTGAGGGGCAATTTCTGCAGGTTCGTCATCATCGCGGTGGACACCGCGTCGCGGAAACGGGTCTCGTCGGCATGCACATGCATCAGCACGTCCGACTCGTCGACGATGCCGACCAGCTTGTGACCGTCCATCACCGGCAGCTGCGACACGTCGTACAGTTTCATGCGGTTGTACGCGGTGATCAGCAGCTCGTTCGGGCCGACCACCACAGTGTCGCGCTGGGCGAACGGGCGCAGCAGCAGGTCGCGCAGGTCACCGTGCTTCTCGCGCTCGATGAAGCCGTTGTCGAGCATCCAGTAGTCGTTGTACATCTTCGACAGGTACTTGTTGCCGGTATCGCAGACCAGGGTCACCACCCGCTTCGGGCCGGTCTGTTCGCGGCAGTACTGCAGCGCCGCGGCCACCAGCGTGCCGGTGGACGAGCCGCCCAGGATGCCTTCCTTCGCCAGCAGCTCGCGCGCGGTCAGGAAGCTCTCCCGGTCGGGAATCGCGTAGGCCTTCCTGACCCGGGTGAAGTCGCTGATCGGCGGCAGGAAATCCTCGCCGATGCCTTCGACCATCCAGCTGGCGGACTTGGTCGAGAGCGTGCCTTCGTTGATGTACTGGGTGAGGATGGAGCCGACCGGATCGGCCAGGATCAGTTCGGTCCGCGGCGAATGCTCGGCAAAATATTTCGACAGCCCGCTCAGCGTGCCGGACGAACCGCAGCCGAGCACCACGGCGTCGACCCTGCCGTCCATCTGCTCCAGGATCTCCGGCCCGGTGGTGGCAATGTGCGCCGCCGGGTTGTCCGGATTGCCGAACTGGTTGATGAAGTACGCCCCCGGCGTTTCCCGCGCGATGCGCTCGGCCATGTCCTGGTAGTACTCGGGGTGCCCCTTGGCCACGTCCGAACGGGTCAGCACGACCTCGGCGCCCATCGCCTTGAGATTGAATATCTTCTCGCGGCTCATCTTGTCCGGCACCACCAGGATCAGGCGGTAGCCCTTCTGCTGCGCGACCAGGGCCAGGCCCAGCCCGGTATTGCCGGCGGTGCCCTCGACCAGGGTGTCGCCCGGGCGGATCCTGCCGTCCTTTTCGGCACCCTCGATCATGGACAGGCCGATGCGGTCCTTGATCGAGCCGCCGGGATTGGTGCTCTCGAGTTTGAGAAACAACTCGCACAACCCGGTCTCCAGGCGCTGCGCACGCACCATCGGGGTGTGTCCGATCAGTTCAAGAACACTCTGGTGAACCGTCATGGGGGCTCCGTGGCTGGGGAAACCGGTCACGCGGGCTGCGTATCGTTCCGGCAAGACCGCCATCATAACCGAGCCGCCCGACCGCCCGTCAGACACACCGCGGCCCCGACAACCCTTCCGATGAGCAGGAAGGGCCCGGGGCCGTGTGTGTGATGAAACCGCAGAGTCAGTGGATGAGGTGCACCCGGTCCGCCCACATGCGCTCGAGTCGCGCCTTGGCCAGCAATTTCTCCTTCTTCATGCTGGCGAGAGTGACATCGTCGATGGGAAGCACGCCGATATCGGCGTCGTGCACCTTGCTGTCGAGTTCCTTGTGATGCTGATAGAGCCGACGGAATTCGGCATCGGCCTTCATCAATGCCTCGACATCATCACGCTGCTGGTTTTCAAACATGATCCGACCTCCTGCGAGTGGACTGGCGGATGCCACGACCGCGACATCCGCGGACGACCGAACGCACGCGTGCAACCACGACCCGCGCCGGGATACCGGAACGCGAGGGGAGATTTGAACGTGGGATAGGCGCATGGTTCAGGTCGATGACCCACAAGGCGGGGATGCCTCGTGGGACTTCGACCCTACTCTCCCGACAAGGGCGCCGCAAGCCCGATTTCATGAAGGTGTGCGGGCATCGGCACTATGTGAAATACCTGTCAAAACAGTATTTTACATTTGCCAAATCGGCCACCCGCAAGCGCCAGCCGGCACTGGCCGGCCGGCGCTTGCGGGTGGCTCGAATACGCCGATTTCAGCGATGGCCGGCGGGTTTTTTCGCGGGCTTCTTGTGCTCGGCCGGGGCCTTGGCGGGACTGTTGCTGTCTTCCAGTTGCGAACGCATCGCCTTGGCGGCCTGCGCGGCCAGTGCGGCTTCGCGCCGGGCCGCCCTGGCCACCTTGCTCTGCGCCGCCGCCAGCTTGTTCGCGCGCTCGGCTTCGGCCCGTGCCTGCTCGGCTGCCTGCGAGTATTCCTGACCCTGCTGCTGCAGCCGGGCCGCCTCCTCCTGCGCCAGCTGGTATTGCAGGCGCTGGCGCTCCAGCTCACGGCGCGCCATTTCCGCGTCGCGCCGGCTGTTGTCCAGCAGGATCTGGTCGTGCTCGCGATCGAGCTGGGTCAGCTTGACCTGGGCATCCTGCAGCTGCGCCGCGGTCTTGGCCAGATCCACACGACGTTCCGCCAGGTACAGGTCATGCGCCCGTTCGCGCGAGCTCGCCTGCGCCAGGCGGTTGATCGCATCGCGCGCACGCGCCTGCTCGGCCTGCGCATAACCGCCCAGGCTCGGGTCGTTGGCGAGCTGGTCGAGGCTGCTGGTGAGGCGGTTGATGTCGATGTCATCCTGCCGCGCGTGCGCCGATCCCATGGCGACCAGACCCAGCAGGACAAAGGCGAGGATGGCAGTGGGACGCTTCATGGCTGGCCTCCGGAGGTGCTGGAGCCCGAGGCCGGCAGCTGGTGGTCCGCGGGCACGGTCTGGAAACCATTGCCCGGCGGTGCCGACAGGACCGACGATGCCGGCGCCGGCATGTCCTGGGTAGCTGGCGGACTGGAGGGCAGGGCCTGTGGCTGGGGCGGCGCGTCGGTCGCGGACTGTTCGCCCAGCTGACGCAGGCGATCGTTTTCCTGCATTTTGCTCTGGATCTGGGCCCGCGCCGCACCCAGCCGGGCCTTGGCCCGCGCCAGTTCGGCGTCGGCACTCGATTCCCCGGCCAGATTGGCCGCATCGGCATACTTGCGCTCGGCCATGGCCGCCTGGGCCTGCTGGAACTTGTCCTGCGCAAAGCCCAGGTCGACCGGCGCGTAATCGGCCGCACCGGCCTCGCGCGCCGCCTGCAACTCCGTCTGGGCAAGATTCATCGAATCATTCGGCGGGGGCGCCGTGGCGCAGCCGGACAGCGCCAGTGTCAGTGCCAGGGCAGCCGTTGCCATACAGGTGCGGCCAACGGATCCGGCCAGCGGGGAAAAGATGTGCATCACATTCCTCATGGTGTGTCGCGACGTATTGTGGACAGGCATAATCCATCATTGCAATGCGCATTGGGAAACAGGGGACAAACGTGGATATCGGCTACTTCCTCAAGCTTATGGTAGACAAGGGCGCGTCGGACATGTTCCTGACCACCGGCGCTCCAGTGAACATCAAGGTCGAGGGCAAGTTGTATCCCCTGGGCAATACCGGCCTGCCCGGCGGCATGGTGAAGAAGATCGCCTATTCGCTGATGGACGAAGGCCAGGTGCCGCAATTCGAGCGCAATCTCGAGTTGAACATGGCGCTCGCGGTCAAGGAAGCCGGCCGTTTCCGCATCAACGTGTTCAAGCAGCGCGGCGAAGTGGGCATGGTGATCCGCGCGATCAAGAGCGAAATCCCCAGCATCGACCAGCTGCAGCTGCCAGGCATCTTCCGCGACCTGATCATGGAACCGCGTGGGCTGATCCTGGTGGTCGGCGCCACCGGCTCGGGCAAGTCCACCACCCTGGCGGCCATGATCGACCAGCGCAACACGCATTCGGCCGGCCACATCCTCACCATCGAGGATCCGATCGAATACCTGCACCGGCACAAGAAATCGATCGTCAACCAGCGCGAAGTGGGCCTGGACACGCACAGCTATCACGAGGCCCTGAAGAACGCGATGCGCGAGGCGCCGGACGTCATCATGATCGGCGAGATCCGCGACACCGACACGATGGAAGCGGCGATCGCGTTTTCCGAGACCGGCCATCTGTGCCTGGCCACGCTGCACTCGAACAACGCCGACCAGACGCTGGAGCGCATCCTCAACTTCTTCCCGGAATCGGCACACAAGAACGTGCTGATGAACCTTTCGCTCAATCTGCGCGCAGTGATCAGCCAGCGCCTGGTGATCGGCAAGGACGGCCGCCGCATTCCCGCCGCGGAGGTGTTGCTGAATACCCCGCTGATCCGCGACATGATTCGCCGCGGCCAGACCCACGAGATCAAGGAGGCGATGGATCGCAGCCTGCAGGAAGGCATGCAGACCTTCGACCAGTCGCTGTACCGGCTGTACAAGGACGGCCGCGTGGAGCTGGAAGAGGTACTCAACAAGTCCGATTCGCGTGACGGCCTGGCGTTGAAGATCCGGCTCGCCGACAGCGGCAACAGCGATCAGGAACTGGCCGGCAACGATCCCTACGGCATGGGCTTCTAGGAGTCTGTCGGACATCGGCAACAACGGCCGGCCGGCCCGTTACCGCGGCG
Source organism: Rhodanobacter ginsengisoli (assembly GCF_042657065.1). Taxonomy (NCBI): domain Bacteria; kingdom Pseudomonadati; phylum Pseudomonadota; class Gammaproteobacteria; order Lysobacterales; family Rhodanobacteraceae; genus Rhodanobacter; species Rhodanobacter ginsengisoli. The sequence goes on along the minus strand of NZ_JBHSNF010000003.1, from coordinate 263,074 downwards.
ACGGACCGGCAAGATCGCCTTTCGCCGGGAAACCGCCCCGGCCAGCGCGAGGGGCTTTAGGTCCGCGAACCATTCGCTTCAGGCAGGTACCGGCGCATCCGGCTGGGCTTCCGGCGCCGCGCGCTGGAATGTCTCCAGTTCGTTGCAGGCCTCGCAGATCCGGCGCACGGTCGGGTAGGCATCCAGCGGCAGCTTCCAGCGCAAGGCGTTGTAGTACTGCGGCACCAGACAGATATCGGCCATGCTGGGCGAATCGCCGTGGCAGTAACGGCCGGTGGCCGCATTGTCGGCCAGCATCACCTCCAGCGCCTTGAAGCTGGTGTCGATCCAGTACCGCGACCACTCCGCGCGCTGCGCCTCGTCGGCACCGAATTGCGATTCCAGCCGCTGCAGCACACGCAGATTGCCCAGCGGATGGGTATCGCAGGCCACCACCATCGCCAGCGCGCGCACCCGCGCACGCCCACGTGCATCCATCGGCAGCAGCGAGGTCTCCAGCTCCGGATACTTCTCGTCGAGGTATTCCATGATCGCCAGCGACTGTGTGATCACCCGGTCGCCATCGAGCAGGCAGGGGACCATCTCCTGCGGATTGACCTCGCGAAACGCCGCGGCATGTTGCTCGCCACCCTCGCGGACAAGGTGTACCGGCCGCGATTCGTACTCCACCCCTTTCAGGTTGAGCGCGATGCGCACCCGATACGCGGCGCTGGAGCGCCAGTAGCCATAAAGCACCAGACCGGTAGCCATGAGCCGTCCTCTCCCCCTGCACGTAAGCGCCAGTTTAGCCACAAGTGTGGCCTCGGCGCATGGGCGACTGCAACGTCGTCGCCCGCCGCCCGATGACCCGACTCCGGTTTGCATCGGGGCGCAACGGGCCGGACAATACGCGGCTGCCGTCCATTCTGGACGATTCAAGCCCATCACCGGAGATCCGCCGTGTCCGTCATCCGCATGAGTGACCTCGATTTGCGCGGCCAGCGCGTGCTGATCCGCGAGGATCTGAATGTGCCGTTCGACGACCACGGGCAGATCACCTCGACCCAGCGACTCGATGCGGCGCTGCCCACGATCATGGCCGCTCGCGATGCCGGCGCCCGGGTCATGGTGATGTCCCACCTGGGTCGTCCGAAGGAAGGCCAGTTCGACGCCGAGGCCTCGCTGGCGCCGGTGGCGCGGTGGCTGGGCGACAAGCTCGGCACGCCGGTGCGGCTGGTCGCGGACTACCTGGACGGCGTCGAGGTGGCCGCCGGCGAGGTCGTGGTGCTGGAAAACTGCCGCATGAATGTCGGCGAAGGCAAGGACGACGAGGCGCTGGCGAAGAAGTACGCCGCACTGTGCGACATCTTCGTGATGGACGCGTTCGGCACTGCGCACCGGGCGCAGGCCTCGACCCATGGCGTGATCCGCTTCGCCCCGGTCGCCGCGGCCGGCCCGCTGCTGTGCGCCGAACTGGACGCGCTGGGCAAGGCGCTGGAACATCCGGCGCGACCGCTGCTGGCGATCGTGGCCGGCTCCAAGGTCTCGACCAAGCTGACCTTGCTGGACAACCTGATCGGCAAGGTCGACCAGCTGATCGTCGGTGGCGGCATCGCCAATACCTTCATCATGGCGATGGGCCATTCGATCGGCAACTCGCTGGTCGAACCGGCGCTGGTCGATGCCGCGAAAAAGGTGCTGGCCGACGCCAGGCGCCGTGGCGTCGACGTGCCGATGCCGGTCGACGTGGTGGTGGCTTCCAACTTTTCCGCCCAGGCGACCGCCACGGTGAAGGCGGTCGACCAGGTCAACGACGACGAGATGATCCTCGACATCGGCCCGCAGACCGCCCGGCGCTACGCCGAGCTGATCGCCAGGGCCGGCACCGTGGTGTGGAACGGCCCGGTCGGCGTGTTCGAGTTCGACGCGTTCGGCAAGGGCACCGAAACCCTGGCGCATGCGATCGCCGAATCGAGTGCGTTTTCGATCGCCGGCGGCGGCGACACGCTGGCCGCGGTCGAAAAATACGGGATCGCCGACCGCGTCTCCTACATCTCCACAGGCGGCGGCGCCTTCCTGGAATTCCTCGAGGGCAAGGAACTGCCCGCGGTCACCGCGTTGAAGGCACGCGCGGCGAAATAATGCTCTGCCTGTTCGACCTCGACGGCACCCTGATCGATTCCGAGCAGGGCATCACCGCGTGCGTGAAACATGCGCTGGCAAGGCTGGACGTTCCCGCGCCGGCGCATGAGGAACTGCGTCGCTGGATCGGTCCGCCGCTGCGGCACAGCTTCGCGCCGCTGCTGGCTCACGACGCCGGGCGGATCGAGGCGGCCGTGGAGTACTACCACGAGCGCTTCAACACGCATGGCTGGCGCGAGCATGAGATCTACCCCGGCATCGCGCGGCTGATCGAGCGATTGCTTGCTGCCGGCCACCAACTGGCCGTGGTGACGAGCAAGCCACACCGGCACGCCGCTCCGATCATTGCCCATCTGCCGTTTGGCGAGGCCTTCCTGCGCCTGTATGGCCCCCACCCCGACAGCCCGCACAGCGAGAAGGCCTCGATGATCGCCGAGGCGCTGACGGACTTCGGTTGCAAGCCAGCCGATGCGGTGATGATCGGCGACCGCCACTTCGACATCGACGGCGCGGTGGCCAACGACGTCCGCGGCATCGGCGTGCTGTGGGGTTTCGGCAGCCGGGCCGAACTGGAACTGGCCGGCGCCCATGCCATGGCGGCGACGCCGGACGAACTGGCCGCGCTGCTGCTCGCCTGAGCCGACCCGACGTCCAGACAGCCATTCCCGCGAGCACCCGCCCCTCACTCAATCCTCTCCCCCAAGGGGAGAGGAGGCGATCGCGACGAACCTTATTTGAGGGTGCGCTTCACCGCATCGACCACGTGCGCCACGCTGAAGCCGAAGTGCTCGAACAGCTGCGGCGCCGGAGCGGAGGCGCCGAACGTGGTCATGCCGACCACCTCGCCGTCCAGGCCCACGTACTTGGCCCAGAAGTCGGCCGTGGCCGCTTCCACCGCCACGCGTGCACGGCACCAGCCCGGCAGCACGCCCTCGCGGTATTCCAGCGGCTGCGCGTCGAACACCTCGGTGCACGGCATCGACACCACCCGCACGCCGATGTCCTGCTGCGCCAGCGCGCGTGCCGCTTCCATCGCCAGCTCCACTTCGGAGCCGGTGGCGATCAGGATCGCCTTGAAGCGGGTATCCAGCGGATCGGACAACACGTAGCCACCGCGCATGATGTCGGCGACCTGCTGCTCGCTGCGCTGCTGATGCTTGAGCGTCTGCCGCGAGAACACCAGGCAGGACGGCGCACCCTTGCGCTCGATCGCGGCCTTCCACGACGCCGCCGACTCCACCGCGTCGCACGGACGCCACAGCTGGTTGTTCGGGATGTAGCGCAGGCTGGCCATGTGCTCGACCGGTTGGTGGGTCGGGCCGTCCTCGCCCAGGCCGATCGAGTCGTGCGTGTAGACGTGGATCGCATGGGCCGGAATCAGTGCGCTCATGCGTACCGCGTTGCGCGCGTAGTCGGAGAACACCAGGAAGGTGGCGTCGTAGGGAATGAAGCCGCCGTGCAGGGCCAGGCCGTTGGCGATCGCGGTCATGCCGAACTCGCGCACGCCGTAATACACATAGTTGCCCTTGCCGTCGGCGCTGTTGCCGGTGGCCGCGTCCAGGCTGCCCTTCCACTTGGTGAGGTTGGAACCGGCCAGGTCGGCCGAGCCGCCGATCAGCTCCGGCAACAGCGGGCCGAACGCGTCCAGGCTCATCTGCGAGGCCTTGCGCGAGGCCACTTCCGGACCTTCGGCCTGCAGCCTGGCGATGTACGCCTGCGACTTGCCGGCCCAGTCGGCGGGCAGCTCACCGGCGACGCGGCGCTTCAGCTCGGCGGCGAGTTCCGGGTACGCCCGGGCGTAGGCCTCGAACGCTTCGCTCCACGAGCGTTCGCACTGCGCGCCCTTGCCCTTGTGATCCCAGCCGGCATAGATGTCGGCCGGAATCTCGAACGGACCGTAGTGCCAGCCCAGCTGTTCACGGGCGGCCGCCACCTCGTCCTTGCCCAGCGGTGCGCCGTGGCTTTCTTCCTTGCCCTGCTTGTGCGGCGCGCCGAAACCGATGATGGTCTTGGCGCAGATCAGCGTGGGCTTGTCGCTCTGGCCTGTTGCTGCCTTCAACGCCTTGCCGATCGCCTCCGCGTCATGCCCGTCCACGCCACGGATCACGTTCCAGCCGTAGGCCTCGAAACGGGCCGGCGTGTCGTCGGTGAACCAGCCCTGGACCTCGCCGTCGATCGAGATGCCGTTGTCGTCATAGATCGCCACCAGCTTGCCCAGCTTCCAGGTGCCGGCCAGCGAGGCGACTTCGTGCGAGATGCCTTCCATCAGGCAGCCGTCGCCCAGGAACACATAGGTGTGATGGTCGACCACGGCGTGATCGGGGCGGTTGAAATGCGCCGCCAGCACTTTCTCCGCCAGCGCGAAACCGACGGCGTTGGCCAGGCCCTGGCCGAGCGGGCCGGTGGTGGTCTCCACTCCGGGTGTCTCGCTGGCTTCCGGGTGGCCGGCAGTCTTCGAATGCAGCTGGCGGAAGTGCTTCAGCTGGTCCATCGGCAGGTCGAACCCGGTCAGGTGCAGCAGCGCGTACTGCAGCATCGAGCCATGACCGTTGGAGAGCACGAAGCGGTCGCGGTTGAACCATTTCGGGTTCGCCGGATTGAACTGCAGGAAGTCGTTCCACAGCACCTCGGCAATGTCGGCCATGCCCATCGGCATGCCGGGGTGGCCGGACTTGGCGGCCTCGACGGCATCCATGGCTAGGGCGCGCACGGCGTTGGCGAGTTCGCGGCGGGTGGTCATCGGGCAGTCTCCGGCAGGCGCAAAACGCGCATTGTCGCTGATCCGGACGTTCGCTGTCGCGCCGGACCCGTGGCGCACGCCCCATGGGGGCCCGTTTTCCGGCGGCAGATTAATTCAGCCTTAATTTTTCATTGACGGATACCGAAACGCTTCAGGCTCGAACCCGTCCAATGGCGCGGCGTGTGGTTTCCATGCGCCGCTGCCCGACCCATCCCCAGGGATCGGGCAGCGCGTTGTCATAAGCAGTCAAGAAGGTATCCCCATGAAAAAGACACTACTTGCCCTCGCACTGGTTTCGGCCGCCGTTTGTGCCCTGCCCGCGCTGGCACAGGACAGCCCTGCCCCGATCGACAGCAGCCCCGCCGCCAGCGACACCCAGGCCGGCGGCAATTACCAGCCGGGTCAGGCGATCGGCAGCGGCAACTGGCTGATCGACGCCAGCGTCGGTCAGGCGCACATCAACAAGGGCCCGTACGACGCTCATCCCACCACTTATTCGCTCAGCGCCGGCTATCGCTGGAAGGTCGGCCCTGATCTCGGCCTCGGCGTCGACGTGGGTTACAACGACCTGGGCAATTTCAAGCTCAAGAACGCGTTCAACAGCAACAACGTCAATCAGACCGCCCAGCGTCAGGCCCTGCGCGGCTGGACCGCGGGCGTGAATGGCCGCATCAACGTCTGGCAGGGCCTGTACCTCAGCGGTCGTGCCGGTGTGTATGGCTGGAAAGGGCACGGCTACAGCGACCAGGACATCAACCGCCACGATCTGAACCAGGTCGACCTCTACGGCGGCGCTGGCGTGGGCTACGACTTCACCGACCATTTCGGCCTGGGCCTGTCGTACGACTACTACCGCGCCAACAAGCACGGCATCGACCTGAGCACCGACACCGCCTCGGTGAGTGCCGAATACCGTTTCTGAGATACGGCATGAGGCGTCGGGTACTCGTTCCCCCGGGTACCGCGGTCGCCGGATTAACACTGGCTTAATAATAAACTTGCCGGTATTGAATCTTTCCGCCAGCGCCTCATCTAACCGTCCAGTGTCGCCGCCTGATTTGGGTAGCGCACTTTCAGCAGCGGCCAACTCCCCCCCAGGCCGACTGCCATGACAACTAGGAGCATCTCCACATGAAAATCAAGAAGACCCTGCTTGCCCTCGCCCTCAGCACCGCCGGCCTGCTGGCCGTCCCCGCGGTATTCGCGCAGAGCGCCCCGACCCACAACGATGGCTGGTTCGTCAACGGCAATGTCGGTCAGGCCTCGCTCAATCACGGCGCGTATGACGACACCAGCACGGGTTACGCCATCAATGGCGGCTACCGCTGGGCATTGAGCCCGGCCGTCGCGGTGGGTGCCGAGGTGGGCTACAACGACCTGGGCAACATCCATGCGAAGAACGTGTTCAACAACCAGCCGGTCGTGGCGGACAACAAGTCCCAGCTGCACGGCTGGACTGCCGGCGTGAACGGGCACTTCAACGTCACCCCGAACTGGTACGTCAGCGCACGTACCGGCGTCTACGGCTGGCAGGGTCACGGCCTCAGCAACGATGCCAACCCGGTTCGCAAGGGCTTTGACAACACCAGCTGGTACGCCGGTGCCGGTGTCGGCTACGACTTCAGCAACAACGTCAGCGTGGGTCTGAACTACGACTATTACGACGCGAAGAAGGACCACGTGAACCTGAGCTCGGACATGGTCTCGGTCAGCGCGGAATACCGCTTCTGATAGACCTGCAACAGGTCGCAAGGCCAAAAAAAGGGCGCCGCAAGGCGCCCTTTTCCTGTCCGGTCCCGCGCACCGTTTCAGCGGCGGGGCATGCTGCGGATCAGCCGTTCCACTGGCCCAGTGCGGCCAGGCCGTTGTCGCGTGCCCGCGCATACACGGTCTTCTGTGCCTCGGCGTAGTTCGCCTTCATGTCCTTCGACCACAACTTCAGGGCCGCCTGCTGCATGGCGCGGCCATACGAGAACGACAGCGGCCACGGATGCGGACCGATCTGGTTCATCGCGTTCAGATGCGCGGTGGACTGCTGGTCCGACTGGCCACCGGAGAGGAACACGATGCCCGGCAGCGAGGCCGGCACGGTGGACTTGAGCACGCGCACGGTCGCTTCGGCGACTTCCTCGACATCGACCTGCTCCTCGCAGTCCTTGCCCGGGATGACCATGCTGATCTTCAGGATGGTGCCTTCCAGCATCACGTTCTGCTCGTACAGCGCATTGAACAGGCTGCGCAGCACGGCTTCGTGCACCTCGTAGCTGACCTCGATGCTGTGATCGCCGTCCATCAGCACTTCCGGTTCCACCATCGGCACCAGGCCCGCTTCCTGGCACAGCGCGGCGTAGCGCGCCAGCACGTGGCAGTTCGCCTCGATCGCGGTGGAGCTGGGGTTTTCCTCGCTGATGTTGATCACCGCACGCCACTTGGCGAACTGCGCGCCGAGCCGGGCGTATTCCTGCAGGCGCTCGCGCAGGCCGTCGAGGCCCTCGGTGACCACGTCACCGGGAAAACCGGCCAGCGGCTGCGGCCCCTTGTCGACCTTGATGCCGGGAATGATGCCGAGCTTCTTCATCAACTGGGTGAACGGCACGCCGTCCCTGGTCGACTGGCGGATCGTCTCGTCGTACAGGATCGCGCCGGAGATGTGCTCGTTCAGGCCGGGCGTGGTCAGCAGCATCTCACGGTAGGCGCGACGGTTCTCCTCGGTATTCTCGATACCGACCGCCTCGAACCGCTTCGCGATCGTCTTGGTCGACTCGTCGATGGCGATGATGCCCTTGCCGGGCGCGACCATCGCCAGGGCAATACTTTCGAGATCTTCAATACTCATGACGACTCCGTGGTGCGAGGGCGGGACCCGCCAGCACAAGGTTGACGCCGCCTCGGGGTCGAAGCGGCGTGGTTCAAAACGGGGATTATAGGCCAGATTCGCCGGGCCGGCCGGGCCGCCCGACGTCGGGCGTTACGAGCCGTAACCGGGCAACTTGCAGGCATCCGTCAGTTGCTGGCGGGCCGCCGGGTCCTTCGGCGCATTGAACGGCACGATGTAGTAGGTCGCCACGGGCTGCCCGATCTTGTTGTTCAGCGACGGGCCGTAGCGGAAATGGGACACCGCGCTGCGTGCCACCGTCCCCAGGTCGCTCTTGGGCACCACCTTGACCACCCGCACGTCCAGCGGCACGCCATCGGAACCGACCGTGTAGGTCACCGCCGCACACCCCGGCTTGTCCAGATTCAGCCCGCTGTTGGGCACATCCATCTGCACCTTGGTATTGAGCAGGATCCAGTAACGGTACAGATTCTGCTGATCGACCTTGTGCGGCTGGGCCAGCACCGGCGCCACGAACCCCAGGGTCAGCGCCAGCAACAGAGCCTGGCGCAGCGGACGGAATACGGTCTTCATGGTGAGCTCCAGTACGGGAAGGACGGGTTCAAGTGTAACCGCCCGGCCATCCACCCGACGTCAACCCAGGAGGACCGGACAGCCGCCCGTCAGCATCACAGATCGCGCAGGCTCTCCACCATGCCGTCGACGCCGACCGAGAGCAGCTTCAGCGTATTGGTGCCGCCGCCCTGGCCCACATGATCGCCGTGGGTGAGCACGACCCGGTCGCCTTCGCTGAGGCGGCCTTGGGCGAACAGCTGCTGCACCGCGGCGAGTGCATTGGCTGCGGAGTTCGCACCCTGGTGAGTGAACGCCACCGGCTGCACGTCGCGCAGCATCAGCATGCGCCGACGCGCCTTGGCCTGCGGCGACAGGGCATAGATCGGCACCGCCGTGCGGTAGCGCGACAGCCACTGCGCGGTGGCGCCGGATTCGGTCAGCGCCACGATCGCGCGCACGCCCAGCTCGCCGGCCAGCATCATCGCCGCCAGTGCGATCGCCTGATCGCTGCGATCCAGCCGATGCCCGCCCGCCTTCAGGTCTTCCTTCGGCTCGAACTGGCGCTCGGCACCGAGGCAGATGCGGCGCATCGCGGCCACCGCCTTGTCCGGATGCGCACCGGCAGCGGTCTCCTCGGACAGCATCACCGCGTCGGTGCCGTCGATCACCGCGTTGGCCACGTCCAGCACCTCGGCACGGGTCGGGATCGGCGAACGCACCATCGACTGCAGCATCTGCGTGGCGGTGATCACCGCGCGGTTGCGTGCGACCGATTCGCGGATGATCTTCTTCTGCAGCCCGGGCAATTCGGCATCGCCGATCTCCACGCCCAGGTCGCCGCGCGCCACCATCACCACGTCGGAGGCGTCGATGATCTCGCCCAGCACCGGAATCGCGTCGGCGCGCTCGATCTTGGCGACCAGCGCCGCGCTGCCGCCGGCCTCCTGCAACAGCCGACGGGCCTGGTGCATGTCATCGGCCGAACGCACGAACGACACCGCCAGGAAGTCCGCGCCGATCTCGGCCGCGAGCTTGATGTCGGCCTTGTCCTTGTCCGACAGCGCGGTGACCGAAAGCCCGCCACCCTGCCGGTTGAGGCCCTTGCGGTTGGACAGCTTGCCGCCGACCAGCACCTCGCAGCGGACCTCGCTGCCGACCACGTCCAGCACCGTCAAGGCGATCAATCCGTCATCCAGCAACAGCACGTCGCCGGCATGCACGTCCTGCGGCAAGGCGTAATAGCTGACGCCGACCCGGGTGGCGTCGCCCGGTGGCACGTCGGGACGGCAATCCAGCACGAACGGCGCGCCGTCGACCAGCTGAACCGGCCCGTTCGCAAACGTCTCGATGCGGATCTTCGGCCCCTGCAGGTCGGCCAGGATGCCGACTTCGCGATCGGCGGCGACCGATGCCGCCCGCACGGCACGGGCGCGGGCGCGGTGATCGTCCGGCTCGCCGTGCGACAGGTTCAGGCGAACCACATCGACGCCTTCGGCGATCAGCTTCTCGAGCATGCCCGGCGCATCGGTGGCGGGACCCAGGGTGGCGACGATCTTGGTGCGGCGTGAAGGTGTATTGGTCATGTCGCCGAGGCTAGCAGAAGTCGGCGGCGGTGCCACGATGCAAACGTATGCAATGGAAGTATGGGCGTCCAGATGCGACGGCCGACACGTCCAGCAGGCGACGACGGAGCCGGGCAGATTCGGGACCGCTCCGACGGTGGACCGCCGGCCGGCGACTTGTCAGCGGCAGCGCGGGAATCCATGCTGCGGACCGGGCTCATGCTTGCGGGGACATCATGGCAAGGATCTCGGGATGGATCGTGCTGCTCGCCGCGATGGTCGGCATGAGCTGCGCGATCGCCACGGATACGGCGGCGTCAGGCCGGAACGGCATCGACGAGTTCGCGCGCGATCCGGATTTCTCCCACGTCAGCATCTCGCCGGACGGTCACTACCTGGCCGCGCTGGCACCCGTTCCCGGCAAGCCGCAGCAGAACCAGCTGGTCATCCTCGACGCCGCCACGGCCAGGCCGCTGCGGGCGCTGAACTCCGGCTCGTACCAGCTGATCAGCAACTACCGCTGGGCCGGCGAGCATCGGCTGATCGGCACGGTGGCGATCAAGCTCGACGGGCTCGACACGCCGATCCCGACCGGCGAGCTGTTTGCGATCGGCGCCGATGGCAGCCGTCCACTCACCCTGTTCGGCTTCCGCGCCCACGCCAACACCGAAACCGGCCTCGGCCAGCGCGAACAGCGCGCCGCTTTCGCGTGGGTGGTCAGCACCGAGCTGGCCGACCGCGGCCGCATCGTGATCGCCACGCGGCCGTACAGCGATAGCCGCAAGGGCGTGGACAACAGCGTCGAGACGATCGACGTGATGACCGGCAGTGCACGGCGCATCGGCGGTTCACCGGCCCACGATGCCGACTTCGTCGCCGACCACGCGGGTCGCGTGCGGGTCGCCTACGCCAGCACCGACCACCTCGACACGCGGCTGTGGACGAGGCAGGGCGACGGCGACGCATGGGTATTGCGCAACGACCCGGCGCGCTCCGGCGTCGTGCTGATGCCGATCGGCTTCGATCGGGACAACCGCAAGCTGTACGTGATCAGCAGCAGCCAGGGCGACAAACCGGACGCGGTCGAACTGATGGACATGGCCAGCGGCAAGCGCAGCCTGGTCTACCGCGGCCAGTTCGCCGATCCGCTGCGCCTGCTGCCCAGCGCGGACGGCCGGGACTACTACGCGGTGATCACCGCCGACGGCCGGCCCGACCTGCATTACATCGACAGCGACAGCCCCGAAGCCCGGCTCAACCGCGCGCTGGCGAAGCAGTTCCCGGGACGGCTGGTGTATCTGTCCAGTTTCAGTGCCGACGGCAAGCGCGCGATCATCCACGAGCAGAGCGACCGCAATCCCGGCGACTATTTCCTGCTCGACCTGACCACCCACAGCGCACATCATCTGCTCAGCGCGTATCGCCGGATCGATCCGCTGCAGATGCGTCCGGTGCAGCCGATCGCGCTCACCGCGCGCGACGGACTGGCCCTGCACGGCTTCATCACCCTGCCGTCCGGTCATGCACCCTATCCGCTGGTGGTGATGGTGCACGGTGGCCCGTTCGGCATCTCCGACCAGTGGACCTTCGACCCCGAGGTGCAGATGCTGGCCGGCCACGGCTACGCGGTGCTGCAGGTCAACTATCGCGGTTCGGGCGGCTATGGCACGCGCTTCATCAGCCGCGGCTACCGGCAGTGGGGACGGGCGATGCAGGACGACCTGGTCGATGCCACCCACTGGGCGGTCAGCCGGGGCTACGCCGATCCGGCCCGGCTGTGCATCTACGGCGCCAGCTACGGCGGCTATGCCGCGCTGGAGGCCGTGGTGCGCGAACCGGAACTGTATCGCTGCGCGATCGGCTACGCCGGGGTCTACGACATGCGCGTGCAACTGCAGAAGGGCGATACGCAGTCCACCAACGCCGGGCTGAACTACATGCACGAAACCATGGGCAGCGACCCGGCCGAGCTGCTGGCGCACTCGCCGCTGGCCGGGGTCGGGCGGATCAGGGCGCGCCTGCTGCTGATCCACGGCGGCGCCGATCAACGCGTTCCGTTCAGCAATTTCCGCGAATTCACCGCGGCGCTGGACGCGCGGCACAAGAGCTACGACACCCTGGTCGAGCCCGACGAGGGCCACGGCTTCTTCGTCGAGGCCCACCGGGTCGAGGCCTACCGCAAGATGCTCGACTTCCTCGACCGCTCGATTGGCCAGGCCGACGCCATCACCCGCTGACCCCGGGGCGGCGCCTCACGGCGCCAGCACGCGATTGAGTACGGCGGCCAGGCGCCGGCCGGCCTCGCGCAGGCGCAGGTCGGCCACCGGCAGCTCGGCCCTGACGTAGCTCGACGTGATGCGGTGGCCGCTCGGATAGAAACCGGGCACGGCGCTGATCCGGCAGGATTCCTCGGCCCACTGCGCATAGGGATTGTCCAGCGGCGCGATCGGCGTCGGCAAGGCGACCGGCACCGCCGAATCGAGCTCCCGGGCGTAGTCCTGCCAGTCGAGCCCGCGGCTGTAGAGCATGCCGGAGTCCCATACCTTGTGCAGGTTGCTGCCCCTGCCGTCGAACTGCACCTGGTAGGTATTGCCTCCCTTGTCGTCGCGATAGCCGGCATGCAGCGGCTGGTGGATGTCGCCGACGAAATGCACCACGAACTTCAGCGCCTCGCGGCGCACGTTGTCCGGCTGGCCGCGATCGCCCAGCACACCGACGTAATACCGCAACGCGGACACCACGCAACGCCCGTCGCGACAATCGCGCGGCGGCACATAGTCGCAATCGCTGCCACCACGGAAGTTGATGTAGTGCTGGCTGCGGGTCTGCTTCCACAGCGCCGCGCGAGCCGGATCGTCCTGCAGCTGGTCGGCCCAGTTGGCGACGTCGGCCAGCGAACGGGTGTGCTCGGGCGCCAGCAGGCGCTCCACCTCGGCCTCGACCGCCGGGCTCAGGTGCCGTTGCGCCAGGTCGGCGACCACGCTGTGACCCAGCGGCCCCCACGCCTGCGCGGGAATGCTGGCGAGGCAGGCGAGCAGGACGGCGATGGCGCAGCGGCTGAAGGTCATGCGGATGATCCGGCGGGGCAATCGGGCCAGTCTGCCACAGCCGGTTTGAACCTTGATGGCATCGTGCGTCGGGCATCGCCTGCCCGCGCCCGCGAGCGCCCGACGCCGATTGGCTGTAAAATCGCGGCTTTGCCGGCCGCTTGCCGCGGTCCCGTTTTCATTCCCTTCTGGAGGACGCCCCCTCATGACCATCAAGGTCGGCATCAACGGCTTCGGCCGCATCGGTCGCAACGTGCTTCGTGCAGCGGTACAGAACTTCGGCAGCGACATCGAGATCGTGGCGATCAACGACCTGCTCGAGCCGGACTATCTCGCGTACATGCTCCGCTACGACTCGGTGCACGGCCGCTTCAAGGGTGACGTGGCGGTGCAGGACGGCCAGCTGGTGGTGAACGGCAAGAAGATCCGGCTGACCCAGGAGCGCGATCCGGCCGCGCTGAAATGGGGCGAGGTGGGCGCCGACGTGGTGATCGAATCCACCGGCCTGTTCCTGGACAAGGTCACCGCGCAGAAGCATCTGGATGCCGGCGCGAAGAAAGTGATCCTGTCCGCGCCGTCGAAGGACGACACGCCGATGTTCGTGTTCGGCGTGAACGACAAGACCTACAAGGGCGAGGCGATCATCTCGAATGCCTCGTGCACCACCAACTGCCTGGCGCCGATCGCGAAAGTGCTCAACGACAAGTGGGGCATCAAGCGCGGCCTGATGACCACGGTGCATGCCGCCACCGCGACGCAGAAGACCGTCGACGGTCCGTCCAACAAGGACTGGCGCGGCGGCCGCGGCATCCTGGAAAACATCATCCCCTCGTCCACCGGCGCGGCCAAGGCCGTCGGCGTGGTGATCCCCGAGCTCAACAAGAAGCTCACCGGCATGAGCTTCCGCGTGCCGACCTCGGACGTGTCCGTGGTCGACCTGACGGTCGAGCTGGTCAAGGATGCGAGCTACGCCGAGATCTGCGCGGAAATGAAGGCACAGAGCCAGGGCGCGCTGAAGGGCGTGCTCGGCTACACCGAGGACAAGGTCGTCGCCACCGACTTCCGCGGCGAGACCTGCACCTCGGTGTTCGACGCGGACGCCGGCATCGCGCTGGACAGCACCTTCGTCAAGCTGGTGAGCTGGTACGACAACGAATGGGGCTACTCGAACAAGTGCCTGGAGATGGTGCGGGTGGTGGCGAAGTAATCGATTCGTCTACCCTCCCCAAACCCGTGCCGATCTTCAGCGGCGCGGGTTTTTCATGGCGGGGACGGCTCAGTGCGTCTGCACCGCCGCGTCTGCACGCACCCCCAGATAGCCCTTGATCGAGGCGATCACCAGCGGGATGGCGCCGAAGATGATGAAGAGCAGGTCGCCCGGCAGACGCAGCCACTCGATCACGTGCGAACGCGGCATGCTCATGTAGTCGATGCTGCGTGCATGCCAGTAGCCATGCTGCACCACGTCCCACAGCTGCAGCACGCCGCTGGGGAACAGGCTCAGCAGCAACATCATCGCCAGACCCAGATTGGTGCCCCAGAAAGCTACCCTGACGTACTTCTCGATGCCCAGCCAGCGCGCGTCGCTGCTGGTCTGGCGCAGGCAGAACACCATCAGCGCGATCGCCAGCATGCCGAACACGCCCATCAGCGCCGCGTGGCCGTGGGTCGGCGTGACCTGGGTGCCCACTTCGTAGTAACTGACGATCGGCAGGTTGATGAAGAAACCGAACATGCCGGCACCGACGAAGTTCCAGAAGCCCACTGCCATCAGGAAGTAGAACGTCCACTTGTGCGGCACCGAGACTGACTTGCCGCAGACATCGCAATCACCGCGGGTGGTGCGCACGAAGTCCCAGGCGTCCAGCGTCAGCAGGGTCAGCGGCACCACCTCGAGCACCGAGAACATCGCCGACATCGACATGTTGAAGTTGCTCTGACCGCTGAAATACCAGTGATGACCGGTGCCGATCAGACCGCCGAGAAAGTACAGGATCGCGTCCAGGTAGATCACCCGCAACGCCACGTTGCGCCGGGTCAGACCCAATTGGTAGAAGGTCAGCGCGACCACCGTGGTGGCGAAGAATTCGAAGAATCCCTCGACCCACAGATGGATGATCCAGAAGCGCCAGGTATCCACTACCGTGTAATTGGTCCTGGCGCCGAAGAACAACGCCGGCACATAGAACACCGGGATGGCGATCGCCGCGAACAGGAACATCTTGGCCAGCGGTCGTGCAGCCACGTTGGCGACTGCACGCGGGCGCGCCAGCAGCCACAGGATCGCGAACCATACCAGCAGGCCGACTACCAGCAGGTACTGCCAGATTCGTCCCAGTTCCAGATACTCCCAGCCCTGATCGCCGAGCCAGAACCACCAGTGCCCCAGCTTCTGCACCATGCCGGCCCACTCGCCGAGCAGGCTGCCCCCAATCACCACCACGAAGGCGGCGAACAGCAGATGGATCCAGCCAGCCAGCCAGCGCGGTTCATCGGCACGCAACGAGCGCCCGAGGAACAGCGCGGCTGCCACGTAGGCCGTGGCAATCCAGAAAATCGCGGTCTGCAGATGCCAGGTACGCAACAGGTTGCTTGGGAAGATGGTTTCCAGCTGAAAGCCGTAGAAGCTGCCCGGATCGGCGCGGTAATGGGCCACGCCACCACCGACCAGCGCCTGCATCAGCAACAGTAGCGCGACCACCACGAAGAACTTCATCAGAGCGCGCTGGCCCGCGCTGGATTGTCCTGGCAGCAGCTGCGGGTGCACGTGATGGTCGCGACTGACCCAGCCCAGGTAATCAAACTTGCCGAACGCCAGCAGCACCATCGCAATGCCGGCCAGCAGCACCAAGAGACTGAGTGCGCTCCACAGCAACGCGTTCGGCGTAGCCACATTGCCCACGCTGGGGTCGTACGGAAAGTTGTTGGTGTAGGAGGCTTGGGTACCGGGCCGATTCGCCACCGACGCCCATGCGGCCCAGCTGACGAAGGCGGTGAACTGGTGCAGTTCCGCCGGATCGCTGATCAGGTTCGGCTTGAGCCCGCCATTTTTCGTCGGATCCTTGAAGTAGTCGGTCCAGTAGCCGATCTGCTGGCGGTAGGCGATCGCCTCCGGCTCGATCAGGCGCAGGACACCGCTCCGGGCGTCGTAACGATTGGTCTTGAGGACCACCGCCGTTGCGGCATGCACCGCCGCCTGCTGCTGTGCATCCAGTGCGGCAAGCGGTTCGGCATATTGCTTCACTGCAATGGCGGCAGCGGTGTTCTCGCCGAGGCGATGCAGGGCTTCCGCCGAGTAGTCTGGTCCGAGGTAGGCGCCGTGGCCCCAGATGCTGCCGTTGTCCATCAGGCCGTATTTGAGGAATACCGCCTGGCCATCGCGGATGTCATCGCCGCTGAACAGCGTGGCGCCCTGAGCATCCACCACCTGGGCGGGAATCGGCGGCGCATTGCGGTACGCCAGCGAGGTGATCGCGATCAAACCGGCAAAGCCGAGCACCATCACGATCACCACGACTCGCAACCACCAGGGCGACAGCTCGCTATCGTGGTCGGTCAAGGGTTGTGCTGCTTCATTCATCGTTGCTCTCCCCGGTAGAGCGAAAGGTTGCAAGCCCGTGACGTGCAGACAGGTAACCCTGCGCCGGCTGTACACCCCGATTCAGCCTGCCCCACGCCGGCCGGATGGATGCGGAACCGATCCGTGCCCGCGACTTCGCACACCATAGCGCCATTTGGCGCCAGATGGCGCCTTTGCGAGAACAACGAATTGCCGGACAGGCTCAGCGTTTCAGCAGCGGCAGCTTGTCCGGCACGCCGTCCCATCGGTCGGCATCCTCCATCGCGGCGATCTTGCTGGTCAGCACCGGCCACTCCGGCGCCAGTTCCGCATTGATGGCCGTGAAGATTTCCTGTCCCGCCGGCAGGTCGAGTTCGGGAAAGATCGCGCCGACCGGGCACTCCTCCACGCACAGCGTGCAGTCGATGCATTCGTCTGGATCGATCACCAGGAAGTTTGGGCCCGCGTGGAAACAGTCCACCGGGCACACCTCGACACAGTCGGTGTGCTTGCAGTTGATGCAGTTCTCGGTGACGACGTGGGTCATCGTGTCTCCTGTCGGACCCGGCATGGCATGGCGGCAGTGTGGGCGAGCATGATCGTGCCGGCCATGATCCAGGTCAGGGCGATCCCTCCTCCGTCATTGCAGAATGCCCGCGATGGGTCTCCCTCCATCCCGTCCTGTCCAGCCCACCCAACCTGTCCCGCATGAATCCAGCGATACCCTTTGACGAAGCCGCCATTGCCCGCCTGGTCGATCGCTTTTACGAGAAAGTGCGCGTCGACGAGCAGTTGGGGCCGGTGTTCAACGCGGCGGTGCACGACTGGGACGAACACAAGGCCCTGCTCACCTCGTTCTGGTCGTCGGTGGCGTTGCGCGCGGGCAGCTACCGCGGCAACCCGATGGCGGCACATCGACCGCACCCGATCCGCGCCGAACACTTCGACCACTGGATCGCGCTGTGGTTGGAAACCTGCGCGGAAGTACTGGACGAAGCCAGCGCCGCGCAGATGGTGGAATACGCCCGACGGATCGGACGCAGCCTCAAGTACGGCCTGGGGCTGAACGCGCAGGCACGTCCGTTCGGCGTACCGATCGTCAGCGTCGGTCAGGCGTAGGCACTCGCTCAGCCGCCCAGCGCCTTCAACGCGGCCTCGTAATCCGGCTCGTGGGCGATCTCGCCGACCAGCTCGGCGTGGATCACCCTGTCGTGCTCGTCCAGCACCAGCACCGCGCGCGCGGCCAGACCCGCCAGCGGGCCGCTGGCGATTGCCACACCGTAGTCGTTGAGGAACTGGCGACCGCGCATCAGCGACAGGTTGACCACCCTGTCCAGTCCCTCGGCACCGCAGAAACGTGCTTGCGCGAACGGTAGGTCGGCCGAGATGCACAGCACCACGACATTGTCCAACCGGCTTGCCAGCTCGTTGAAACGGCGCACCGACATGGCGCAGGTCGGTGTGTCGATACTGGGGAAGATGTTCAGCACCTTGCGCTTGCCGGCGTAATCCGACAGCGCGACGTCGGACAGGTCGCCACCCACCAGTTCGAACCCCGGTGCCGTGCTCCCCACCCGCGGAAACTGACCGTTGATGCTGATCGGCTGACCCTTGAACGTGACGTCGGACATGGCACACCCCGTGATTGAATGGACGGCGGCAAGTAAAACATGGTCGCGGCCGGAAATACGATGCCCGTCCTCAGGCCGGACGCACCGGCCCGGATGACCCCGGCCGATGCCACTTGTCCCGGTCGCATCATCGGGCGGCCCCGACCCGGCGCAAGTGGTCGCGAACCGAACGAATCGCGCCCCGGACGATCGCCGCGACCATGCGGCAGATTGCCGCGCCGGTTCGACGCGGCGCGCCGATCCAGCCCCCGTGCACCGTTCCCCCTGGCGTTTCCGACCCGGTATCGCCGTGGCTGGCCGTGAACGACATGGCGATCGCGCCCGCTCCACCGCACCGGGCGCAAACCGCGCCACCAGGCCATTTTTCGGCAGCACGCCCGGATCAAGATCCTGCGCCTGCCGGGTCCGGCGATGCCATTGCCGACGCCGATACCGGCGCCGCTGGCCGCGGTGCCTTTCCTGCGGCCGGCCGATCGGCAGTCGCTCGATGAGCTGAACAGTCCGGTGCCCCGCTGCCGCCAGATGATCCAGATCAAATGCCGGCCCATGCGAACCCGATAACTTGTTCGGCAAGACATTCAAACACCACTGGAGACACCCCATGAAACTTCAAATCTTTGCCCTGATGCTGCTGGGCCTCGTCGCCGCCCCCACCTGGGCAGCCAGCTGCTCTGCGAAGGTCGAAGGCAATGACATGTTGCGCTTCAACAAGGCATCCATCGAAGTGCCGAAGACCTGCACGACCTTCACCGTGACCCTCGACAATGTCGGCAGCATGCCGCGCTCGGTGATGGGTCACAACGTGGTGATCGCGCCCAAGGCCGATGAACAGGCAGTCATCAACGATGGCGCCGCGGCCGGTATCGATCACGACTACGTCAAGCCGAACGATGATCGCGTCGTCGCCAGCACCAAGCTGATCGGCGGCGGCGAGACCACCTCCACCACGTTCAAGGTGGCAGCGCTCAAGCCCGGCGTGGCATACAGCTTCTTCTGCACCTGCCCCGGACACGCGTCACTGATGAAGGGCACCGTCGTCCTCAACTGAATCGACACGGTCGTCAGATGAACCAAACCCTGGAACGCGACGCCATCACCGATGGCGTCGCGTTCTCGCGTTGGGCGGCACGGGCTGCCGGCAGCCATCGCGGGCAACCGAAGTCAGCACGCCGCCCGACCCGGTGCGCGGCAACCCGCCCTGCAATTGACGTGCATCAGTGCACCCACTCCGGCATGCCTCCAGCATGAGACTCCCGTTTTCCGGAAGATCGACGATGCGCACCGCAACAAGCCCGAGGTCACGGCCCGCATGATGGCCGCCCTGCCACTGCCCGCCCACGGCACCCGCGACCACACGCTGGACGCCTGCTTTCTCGGCCCGTACGGCGAGAACGATGCGTTGCTGGAAAAACTGCTGGTCGAATTCCTGCGCGACCATGTCTACTGGCGGCGCAATTTCCACCCGGAAGATCCGCCGGCGATCGCCACCGCGGCCGCGCACCATCCGGACTACCTCGCGTTCGAATCGCGCATGCGGCGCGAGCTGCACCTGTTGTCGGCCGCGCTGAAGAAGTCGGTGCCGTTCCACAGCCCCCGCTACGTCGGCCACATGGTGTCCGACCTGTTGCTGCCGGGGCTGGCCGCGCAGATGCTGACCCTGCCCTACAACCCCAACAACGTCAGCGAGGATGCCGCGCCGGTCACCGTCGACATGGAGGTGCAGGTAGGCCTGCAGCTGGCGCGCATGCTCGGTTATCCGCACGATCCCGCGCTGCCGGCCTGCGCCTTCGGCCACCTCACCTCCGGTGGCACCGTGGCCAACTACCAGGCCTTGCGGCTGGCGCTGGCATTGAAGGCGTTTCCGGTGGCGCTGCGGGCCGCCGGGATACCGGAACTGGATCTGCCGACCGATGACTGGGCTGCGTTCAACCTCGCCGCGGCCGACACCATTGCGCTGCAGGAACGATGGCAGGCGTGGCTGGCCGCGCAGACGCAGGGCGAGCGCAAGCGATGGCACCAGCGGGTCGAGGCTGAACGTATCGAGCACCGCGGGCTGGCCGACTTCTTCGCCGTGCACCCCACCCTGCGCGTGCCGCTGGTGCTGGCGCCGGTGACCGCCCATTACTCCTGGAGCAAGGGGATGAAGCTGCTCGGCCTGGGCAGCCATCAGCTGCGCCTGGTGCCGACCCGCGGCATGCGGATGGATCCGCAGGCGCTGGACGCGACGCTGGCCGCCTGCGCGCGCGAGCGGCAACCGGTGCTGATGTGCGTGGCGGTATTGGGCAGCACCGAGTACGGCACCATCGATCCGGTCGATGCCGTGCTGGCCGCACGCAAGGGGGTCCGCACGCAGGGGCTGGATTTCTCCGTGCATGTGGACGCCGCCTGGGGCGGCTACCTGGCCACCCTGTTCCGGCACCAGGACGGCAGGCTGCGCACGCGCACCGAAGTGGCCGCCGATTACGTGCATTTCCCCACGCCGGAGGTGCACGCGGCATTCGCCGCACTGGGCGACACCGACTCGGTGACCGTGGATCCGCACAAGCTCGGTTATCTCCCCTATGGCGCCGGCGCCTTCATCTGCCGCGATCACCGCGCCATGACGCTGCTGGCCGAACGCGCCGATTACGTGTTCCACGGCAGCACGCCCGGCGACTACCTGACGCGCTATCGCAGTCTCGGCCAGTTCGTGCCGGAGGGCTCCAAGTCCGGCGCCGCGGCGGCGGCCGTGTACGTGACGCACAAGGTGCTGCCGCTGGACTATCGACACTTCGGCCGGCTGCCCATGGCCACCGTACGCGCCGCCGAGATCTTCACCGCGTGCGCGCAACGGTTTGCGCTGGAGGTCGCCGACGTGATGCACGTGCTGTTGCCGTTCGTCCCGGACAGCAACCTGGTCTGCCTTGCCATGAATCCACGCGGCAACCGCGAGGTGGCCGGGGCCAACGCGTGGCTCCGCGCACTGCACGACACCCTGCGCTGCGATCCCAGCCAGCCGCTGCAGATGAAGGAATTCTTCGGCTCGGTCACCAGCCTGCGACCGGACATGCTGGGGCCCGCGGAGATGCAGCGGATCCTGGACGCGCTGGATCTGGAACCGGACAGTCTCGCCGGCGACGGCGATGACGATCGCCTGGTGATCCTGCGACACACCTTGATGAACCCGTTCCTGATCGACCATGAAAACGGCATCAGCTACATCGAGCGCTACTTCGAATTCCTGCAGCGCAAGGTGCGCGCGTCGGCCCTGACGGCGCGTGCGGCCACGGGATGAACCGGCAGGGCCTTGCGCAGGGCGGTCACATGCAGGATGGTCAGCGCACCCTCCTGCCACAGACGCACCGATGACGCCGCAAGCTCCCCGCGCGATTCCTGCCAACACCGCCGGACGCGGCGATCCGCCGCACGCCGTCGCGCAGCGGTTCGCGATCCTCGGCTACGGCCGCTTCGGTCGCGCGTTCGCCGAACTGGTGCTGCAGGCCGGCCATGCGGTGCGCATCCATGACCCGCATGCGGCGGTGCCGGCCGAGTACGCGACCGCCACCGCCGCGGAGGCCGTCGATCGGGCCGGGTGGGTGGTGCTGGCGATGCCGGTACCGCACATGCGCGACGCCCTGCTCGCATTGCGGCCGCATCTTCGCCCCGCACACACCGTGATCGACGTCGGCAGCGTGAAGCTGCATCCCTGCGCCTTGCTGGACGAAGTGCTGGGCGCGCAGATTCCCCATGCCGGCACGCATCCGCTGTTCGGCCCGCTCAGCCTCGCCCGCGGCGAACGGCCGCTGCGTGCGGTGATCTGCGCCAGCCCGCGGCATCCCGAGGCCGCGAGCCGAACCACCGACATGCTTGCCGGACTCGGCTGCGAGGTGATCGCGCAGGATCCGTCGACCCACGACCAGGCCATGGCCAGTACCCACGCGCTGGCGTTCTTCATCGCCAAGGGTCTGGTCGACATGGGCGTGGACGACGACCTGACCGTGGCACCGCCCTCGTTCCAGGGCCTGAAGCACATGCTGGCGGCCGTGCGCGGTGACGCCGGCCATCTGTTCGCCGCGATCCAGCAGGAGAATCCGTTTGCCGCCGAGGCGCGCACCCGACTGATCGCCTCGCTGGGCCGCATCCACGAGCAGCTTCAGGGCGACGCCGACGACGCGACGCTGGCCATTCCGGACCGGCCCGAACATCCCGCCTGATTTTCGATGGGATTCCCCGCGCGCCGCTCGAGCGCGGACGCCGGCGAGACCGGCTTGACCTGGGTCAGTGCGCATCGGGCGGGAACCGGCGAGGCTGCATGCCCCGATCGGGCATTCGCGCATGAGCTTCCACGATTTACGTTCCTTCCTGAGCCGGCTTGAGCAGAGCGGGCAGCTGGTCCATGTCGCCAGCGCGGTCGACCCCCGGCTGGAGTCGACCGCGCTGTGCCTGCGTGCGCTGCGCGAGGGCGGCCCGGCGCTGCTGATGGAACAGGCCGTCGGCTCGAACCACGCGATGCTGGGCAACCTGTTCGGCCACCGCCGGCGGATCGAGCTGGCGCTGGCCGGGCGACCGCTGGCGAGCCTGCGCGAACTGGGCCAATTGCTCGCCGCGATCAAGGAACCACGCTGGCCCTCCAGCCTGCGCCAGGCGCTCGCCACCTGGCCGGAACTGGCGCAGCTGGCGCACGTGGCGCCGCAGCGGGTACGCGAGGCGGCGTTCGAGCATGAAACCTTGCAGGGCGGCGAGATCGACCTCGCGCGCCTGCCGATCCAGCACTGCTGGCCGGGCGACGCCGGACGCCTGATCACGATGGGCCTGGTGGTCACCCGCGGCACCCGGCAGCCGCGGCAGAACGTGGCGATCTACCGCCAGCAGGTGATCGGACCGAACCGGGTGATCATGCGCTGGCTGCCGCATCGTGGCGGCGCGCTGGACTACGCCGACTGGAAGGTCGCGCACCCGGACCGGCCGTTTCCCGTGCTGGTGGCGCTGGGCGCCGATCCGGCCACCATGCTGGCGGCGGTGGCGCCGGTACCCGACACCTTGTCCGAGTACGAATTCGCCGGCTTGTTGCGCGGCCAGCGCACGCGCGTATGGCCAAGCCGGCTGACGGGCCTGGATGCACCGGCCGGCGCGGAGATCCTGCTCGAAGGTTTCATCCATCCCGGCGATACCGCGCTGGAAGGGCCGTTCGGCGACCACACCGGCTACTACAACGCGCAGGACCATTTCCCGGTGCTGACGATCGAGCGCATGCGCCTGCGCCAGGACGCGATCTATCACGGCAGCTACATGGGCCGCGCCCCGCACGACGAACCCTCGGTGCTGGCGCTGGCGTTGAACGAGATCTTCGTGCCGATCCTGCAGAAGGTGTTCCCGGAGATCGTGGACTTCTACCTCCCGCCGGAAGCCTGCTCGTACCGCATCGCGGTGGTCAGCATCCGCAAGCAGTACCCCGGCCATGCGCGACGGATGATGATGGGCATCTGGTCGTACCTGCGCCAGTTCACCTACACCAAGTTCGTGATCGTCACCGACGACGACATCGACGCGCGCGACTGGTCGCAGGTGATCTGGGCGCTGGCGACCCGGGTCGATCCGGCGCGCGACTCGATGCTGGTCGAGAACACCCCGATCGACTACCTGGATTTTTCCAGTCCGGCGCCGAGTCTCGGCTCGAAGCTCGGCATCGACGCCACCAACAAATGGCCGTCCGAAACCAGTCGCACGTGGAGCAAGCCGATCGTGTCCGATCCCGCCGTGGAGCGTCGGATGAATGCCTTGTGGGAAGAGCTGGAACGATCACGCTAGCCGGCCGTGAGCCGCCGGCAGAGCGTTCCCGGGAAACGATGGCCGGCGAGCGACCTGCGACCGGTGTCGGTCCACGGATGCTGCCGGTGGCCGTCGCGCGGCTCCGATCCCGACCGGGCCATCCCCCGGTCGGCGCCCTTCCATCCGTCGCCGATCCGCGGGAGCTTCGCGCTGAAGAGTGCGTCGGACTGAATCGTCCCGTGAAGACAGGATCTCAATGTTCGGCTGCCGGGACGCGCGGGACGATCAGCCACCTCACCGTCAGCACGCCCAACTCGTACAGCAGATACATGGGCACCGCCAGCATGATCATCGAGGTGATGTCCGGTGGCGTGATCACCGCGGCAATGGCAAACGCGCCGACGATCACGTAGCGGCGACTGCCGTGCAACCCGGCAAGATCGACCACACCCACCGCAGCCAGGATCACTACCGCCACGGGCACTTCGAAACAAAGACCGAAGGCGAAGAACACCAACATCACAAAGTCGAGGTAGTGGGTGATGTCGGTCATCATCTCCACACCCTGCGGAGTTACCGCCGCGAGAAACCTGAAAGCCGCCGGCAAGACCAGGAAGAACGCAAACGCGCATCCCAGGTAGAACAGCACCAGCGAGGCTGCCAGCAATGGCCGGGCCAGTCGCTTTTCACTCGCGTACAGGCCGGGCCTCACGAAGGCCCACAGCTGGTACAGGATCATCGGCATGCTGACAAAAAGTGCGGTGAACAGGGCGAGTTTCAACGGGGTCAAAAAGGGGCTGGTCACCTCGGTCGCTATCAAATGGGCGCCGGTCGGCAAGCGGGAGACCAGCGGCGCCGCCAGGAGCGCATAGAGCCTGTTCGCAAACGGCACCAGCCCCAGCAACACCAGGAGCACGAACGCGGTCGCCTTGAGCAACCGCGAGCGCAGTTCGAGAAGATGGGAAAACAGACCCGATTGCAACGCCTCGGCGGTACTGCCTGATTCAACCGAGGTCATGCGCGAGATCCTCGGTGGCCTGGCCCTGACCAGGCGACTCGCTGGAGGACCCGGCCGCGGAAGTCAGCCCCGGCGGAACCTGACGGGATGAGTCCGGTGATGCGCTGTCACGAGGCGGCGTCGACTGCATCAGCGTATTCAGTGCCCGGCTATCGAGTGGTTTGCGGAGCGGACCAAGGCTTGCGTCGAGTTCCGCTTGCGCCGAGGCCACATGCTCCGAGGCATGGCGCGCTGCCTGTCTTATCTCGGCGACCTGCAGTTCGCGCTCCACCTCGGCACGAACACTGTTCCAGCCGCCGCGCATTCGACGCATGATCGCGCCCGCCGTGCGCGCAGCGACGGGCAGCTTCTCGGGGCCAAGAACGACCAGTGCAATCAACGCAAGCAGGAACAGCTTGCCGATATCGAAATCAATCATCCGAGACCCCTAGGGCTTGCTGGCGCGCTCGCGAGCGTCTTGTCGAACGTCGCTTTCGGATGACAGGACCTCTGCCGTCCACTGGCCTTCCGCCTTTGGATCCCGATCGTCCTCGCCATTCAGGTTCTTCTTGAAGCCCCGGATGGCGGCGCCCAGATCCGGACCGATACTGCTCAATTTTCCTGTACCAAAAACCAATACCACCACGACGACAAGGATGATCAGATGCCAAATGCTCATAGGTATTCCTGATGCAATTTCAGAATGGAAGAATTCGTGAACAGGCTGTCTTCCAGGCCAGTCGGCACGCGATGCCGGCGGCCCCGGCAAGCCGGCGAATGCTGCCGCCACGACATCGGTTTCCAGCTCCCGCGCAACGGGCATGTTCCCGACATCAGTGCTTCCGCCCATCAAGCGGAGCGGGGCGATTCCTTCGCAGCCCCGGGTCGATCTCGTGCATGACGGCCGGAGCGTGCAGCGGATCGGGACGTTCGTCCTGCGCCAGCTGCGGCGAATCGGCGGAATGCTCCGGCGCAAGGCAGGCCCTGGCCAGGGCAAATGCGGGGGAACCCCGGGTTGGGCAGCCGAAGCCAAGCATCGAGGTCAGCTCGGGAGTCACATCGGAAAAGCTCAATATTTCGCCGCCGTGCGTGCGAACGAATGCCTCGGCGTCCTTCCTGGAGGCAAACGATGCAAACGTCGGTCCCATCAGGCCACTCAGTGGCTGCCAGGCCACGTAGGAGGCGGTCCGCGCATCGACAAACGTACGGGCTTCGTTGGAGGGATGCTGCCAATTGATCCGGGCGCTGTCCTGCACCAGCAGGTGCTGCAGCCGGGTCCTGTTTTCGGGTTGCAAGGCATAGGCGAACAAATCGCGGGTCGAGCCGAATTTCAGGGGGGCCTTGTAGCCCTGAACATAAGCCTCCCCGCGCGGCCCGGGTCCCGCCTCGATATACATGCCGCACACCGCGCAGACATCGCCCTCATGGATGTCCACCGCGAGCTGAGGCGGCGGTGGCCGGTCGCTTTCGCAAGCGGCCAGCAAGAGAATGGCCAGTGCTACCAGCAACGGTCCGAGGACACGGGTCACCGCGTGCGGGCCCCGCCGGCGTGATGTGTGGATTTTCATACTTCCTTCCGACGAAACAGAAACTGCGCCAGCGCAAACGGAATGACGATCCACAGCGACATGACCAGGTAGAGCACCCAGGGGCGATAGACATGGGTCGCCGTCATGCCCATGAACAGCTCGTTCCCGCTGCCCGACCCGAGCGTGGTCAGGTTGATCAGCCGGAAGACGTCGATCGGGTTCAGGTAGAGCAAATGCGGGAAGAGAGACTGCTCCCACTGGTTGCCGCCGCTGAAGACCAGGACCGCCAGCAGGCAGAGGTCGAAAATGATCACCGTGCCCAACCAGGTCACCAGGGCCAGGCCTGCCGCACGCGCCTTGTCGTGGGTCATCACGCTGATCACGCTGGCCAATGCGACGAAGCTTGCGCCGAGCATCGAGGCGCTCAGCACGAAATTGCCCATGTTGAGCCAGGCTGCGGTGGTTCGCGCCTCGGGCTGCATGATCTGAATGATCACCACCGCCACGCCGAAGCCCACCAGGGTGGCCGTGGCCAGCGCGCTGCAATGACCGACGAACTTGCCGGCGACCAGTTCGACTCTCGATATCGGGTAGCTGAGCACCAGCAACAGGGTGCCGTTGTCCTGTTCGCCAACCACCATGTCGTAGGCGATCAGCAGGCCGATCAACGGAATCACGAAAGCCGCCAGCGTGGTCAGGCTGGCCAAGGTCGCGTCGAACGAGGTAAAGCCTATCTTGCCGGCCGCGGCGCCGCCGAAGTAGGAAATGCTCAGCGCCAGCACGGCGAACAGCACGGCCATGGCGATCGTCCAGCGATTGCGGAAATCGTCGCGAAACTCCTTCCTGGCAATGATCAGGATGCTGCTCATGCCTTTCCCTCCTCTTGCCGTCCCGTGCCGGCGCCAAGGTAGTCATACAGGCGTGCCAACGATGCCTCCTTGATCACGATGTCGTCGATCGCCGGATCCGCGGCAAGCCGTTGCAGCAGGGCCAGCTTGCCCCCTTCGGCGATCCGGATCTCGAACTGGCCGTCGCGCCGCACGTCGTGTGCCAGCCCGTGCTCGGCCAGCTCCCGAGCGAATGATTCCGGGTCGGCAGCCTCCTTCAGCCGTACCACGACGATATCGGGCAGCCCCGACTGCCGGCGCAAGTCGCCGACGCTGCCGGCCGCGAGCAACTCGCCCTGACGCAGGATCAGGGCACTGTCGATATGCGGTTCGAGTTCGGCAAGCACATGCGACGACACCAGCACGCTGTGCCCCTCGGCACGCAGTTCGGCAACGATCTCATACAGCTCGCGCGTCGCCTGGGGATCGAGGCCCCCGGTCGGTTCATCCAGCACCACCAGTTCGGGCGACGCCAATAGCGCCTGCGCCAGGCCGAGGCGTTGCCTCATGCCCTTGGAATACGTGGAGACGCGTCGGTCCCTGGCGTATTCCAGGCCGACGCGTTCCAGCAGTTTGCCGGCCTGTTGCCGCGATGCACGCTTCAGCCGCGCGAGGTAGTCGATCACCTCGCTTCCGGTGAGGTTGCCGTAGAACGCCACGCTCTCGGGCAGATACCCGATGCGACGGCGCAGCGAGACGGCATGACTTCCCCACGGGGACTCGCCCAATACCTCGACGTGACCGCTGGTCGGCTCGATGAGTCCCAGGATCAGCTTGATCAGCGTCGATTTCCCGGCGCCGTTGTGGCCCAGCAGACCCACCACCTTGCCCATCGGCACGGTCGCCGAGACGCCGGCCAGGGCTGCGACACCCTTGTACTGCTTGCCGAGAGCGGAAATATCAATGGCGTTGGTCATGTGCTCGCGCTCTCGAATTTTCGGGAATTCGCATCAGGGGATGGCTGTCCTGCACACTGGGCGGAGTGAACACCGGAAACGCGTGCTGCACATAACGCATCAGCAGGATCGAGGGGCTCGACATCAATACCCGTGCGCTCGGATATTTCCACAGCAGCACATCGACGCCATCGTTGGGCCGGTAAGGGACATCGCCGATGCGATCGCCGTTGAGATCCCAACCCAGATAGTTGCTCCAGTAATTGCCCCGCCGGTCCCATGACCATTCCTCGGCGTTGTTCTGCACGTACATGACCTGGGTCTTGTTGTCGACGAAGGCATTGCCGTAGATGGTGTTCTGGTCGGAGCCCGCGGTGACATGGATGCCGATACGCGAATGCTCCAGCAGGTTGTCCGCGATCGTGTTGCCCTGGGAGAGATACACGAAGATCGCCTTGCCCTCGGCACCGGCGATGACCTGCCCGTCGGTATCGAATTGTCCCTGGATGTTGCGCACCTCGTTGCCGCGAATCTCGCTGTAGTTGACGTAGTTGAGCAGAAGCCCGTACGACATGTCGTCATACGCCTGGTTGCCGATGATGTGCAGATGATCTGACGCCATCAGCGCGAAGCCGGCGGTGTTGCCGTGGCTGATGTTTCCGCGCAGCAAATTCCGCTTGGAATACATGTAATGGACGCCGTAGCGCACGTCGTGAATCCGGTTGTCTTCGATCGTGTTGTCCGGGCTTATGTAGACGTAGATGCCGTCCCGGGTCTTGCTCACGTCATTCCCGGAAATCGTGCAGCCGGTGTCATTCCACAGGTGAATCCCGTCACCCCGATCCGGTACGCGCAGCTCCGGCATGCCGACGATGGTGTTGCCGTTCACCACGACATGATTGGCACCATCCAGATAGACGCCGAACAGTACATTCTCGATCCTGTTGTTCGAGACCGTCACATCGTCCAGCGCCCGGTCGACGTAGATACCGGCATTCATCGCGGTCAGGTCCGAACCGGAGTGGCGGATCGTCAGGTGATCGATGCGCACGTGGGACGCCGACACGCGTATCACGTCGCCCGAGCCGTCACCATCGAGCACGGCCCCGGGACTGCCCACCAGCGATATCGACTTGTCCAGGTGCAGGTGCACGTGGTGAACGCCGGCGGGGACGTTCACCACGGCCCCGGTCGCCGCCGCGGCGACTGCCTTCTCGAGGGAATATGGCGCTTGCGCCGCCGGGCAGGCACGAGGTGCCGCCAGCAGGAGCAGGAGCCAAAGGCTGCGGAAGTTCAATGGTCACCTCTAGCCGAGGACGAGGCGGACCCGCCGGAGCGGAGGCTCCGGCGGATCGAGCCACTCATCACGCCTCCACCAGCATCCGGCCTCTCATCTCCAGATGCAGCGCGTGGCAGAAGAACGTGCAGTAGTACCAATAGACTCCCGGCTTGTCGGCGATGAAGGTGACGGACGAAGTCTCCTGCGGACTGATCTCCATGTTGATGCCATAGTTGCTGAGACAGAATCCGTGGGTCAGGTCCTCGATGTCGTCGACGTTGGTGACCACCACGGTCACTTCATCGCCCTTCTTCACCTTGAAGCTGTCCAGCCCGTACTTCGGCGCCGAACTGGTCATGTAGACAAAGACTTTCTTCCCCTCGCGGATGACCTTGCTGTCCTTCTCCAGAACGACGCCGTGCTTCTTGGCCTGGGCGACGGTTTCGGCAAAGAACGGGTCCTTGCGGTCCCAGATGCGCTTGATCTTGCCCGCCATGAGCTGGCGCGGAACGATCACGGCATCATGCGGCTCCGAGAATACCGGCGTATCCGCCACCAGCACCATCTGGTCGCCGGAGATGTCGATCAGCTGATCGCAGTCGGGATGCAGCGGGCCGACCGGCAGGAAGCGATCCTTCGAGAACTTGTTCAGCGACACCAGCCATTTGCCATCCGCGTCGCGCGTTTCGCCCAACGAGGTATGGCAATGACCGGGCTGATAGGCGACGTCGAGTTTCTGCCGCAGGTAGTTGACCTTCTTGCCCGCGTAGGCGTCGATCGCGTCCTGGATGTTCCACTTCGCCATCTGGCTGTCGATGAACAACGTCGTGTAGGCATAGCCACGACCGTCGAACGAGGTGTGCAACGGGCCCAGTCCGAGCTGCGGCTCGGCGATCACCGCGTCGCGCGGGTCCTTCAGCTTGCCGTCGAAATAGTCGTCGACCTTGCTCCACGCGACCACACTGCAGGTCGGCGACAGCTTGCCGTTGGCGACAAAATACTTGCCGTCCGGGGAAGCATTGAGTCCATGCGGGCTCTTCGGAATCGGGATGTACATGGTCAGCGGAGATCCGTGGCGACCATCGACCACCGGCACCTTGGATTTGCCGATGGTCTTGAATTTGCCGGCCTTGACCGCCGCCTCGATGCGCTTGATGTTGAACACGACAGCCCAGTCGCGTTCGTTCTGCATCATGCCGGCAAGGTCCACCGCCTCCTCGCTGTTGTAGCAGGTGGACGCTACGTACTTGCCCTCGTAGTCGCAGTCGGTGTTGTCCAGATTGCCGTCGACGATGACCTGCCACGAAACCTCCATGGTGTCGCCGTCGATCGCCGTGAACATGGTCTGGTACTTCTTCGGGTCGTCCAGGTCGCGGCCGTCGTTGGGACTGGGGACCCTGAATTCCGAGTTGGCAAACACGTAGCCGGTGCGCGGTTCACGCTGCACGCGCATGCCGTGGATGTCCGCCACGTTGGGGATGTCGATGATCTTGTCGGCGCGCATCACGTCACAGCGGACACGGGCGACGCGGGTGCCGGTCTTGTCGTTCACGAACAGGTAGCGGCCGTCGTAACGTCCGTTCGTCTGGCTCATGTGCGGGTGATGCAAGTCGCCGCCCGGCGGGAAGTCCTTGCCCAGCACCCGCTTGCTCTCGTTGGTGATGCCCCAGCCGATCGCAAAGCTGGGGTTGAAAATGGGCACCCGAATCAGTTCACGCATCGACGGCAGGCCAAGGATGCGCAATTCGCCCGATTGGCCACCGCTCCAGAAGCCGTAGTACTCGTCCAGATGACCGGGTGCAACTTCAGTCGGGTGACCCTCCGGCATGCTCGTGGCCGCCGCGGCAGGAGCCTTGCCCGCCACGGGCTGGTCGCCCGTCGCCCCGCGACCGCATCCGGTCAGCAGCGTGCCGCCGACGCCGGCAAGGCCCGCCAGCGCGCCCATTTTCATGAAACCCCGGCGGCCGGGGTTACCCGGCTGGCCGGGAAGCGAGGCAATCTCCGCTTCCGTCAACGCTCTGAACTGGCCGGCTTTGAGTTCCGGATTCTGGTCGTTTGTCTTGTCGCTCATGGCTATGGTTCCTCAAATTAGTGGCATCTCGAACAGCTTGCTGGCCTACCTGGGTATTTCTGCCGGTCCCTCCGTGTCTGCCGTTTCCATGACGACACGTGTGGGCAACGGGCGTGACGCCTTCTCCTTTCTCTTTCGATGCTCGACCAGCGGCGGGCACTTGCGGTCGTTCTCGTAGGTCACCTGGCAGTCCAGGCAGTAGTGACACTCGTTGTAGTTGATCGGACCCAGCGGGCTGATCGCCCTGACCTCGCATTCGTTGGCGCAGATCTGGCAGGGATGTCCGCACTCCTTGCGCCGGCGCAGCCATTCGAACAGGCGCCAGCGTCCGGAGATCGCCAGACCGGCCCCCAGCGGACAGACGTAGCGGCAATAGACCTTGTTGGTGAAGGCAGCTGCACCCAGCAACAGCACCGCGTAGGCCACGTAGCCCCACGAGCGCATGAAATGCAGGTTGATCGCGGTCTTGAACGGTTCGACCTCCGCGAATCGCTCGGACAGGTTGACCGACTGCAGCGACAGGCCGAACAGAAACAGCATGACGATGTACTTGATCGCCCACAGCCGCTCGTGCACATACGGCGGCGGCTCCAGCTGGGGCACCTTGAACTTCACCGCCAGCTTGTTGATCAGTACCTGCAGCGCGCCGAACGGACACAACCAGCCGCAATAGACGCCCCTGCCCACCAGCAACAGGGACACCGCCACGAACGTCCACAGGATGAAGATCAACGGATCCATCAGGAACGTGGACCAGTGGAATCCGTGGATGACCGCGTTGACGAAGGTCAATATGTTGACCACAGAAAGCTGTGCCAGCCCATACCAGCCGATGAACAGGACGGTGTAGATGAGAAAGCCCACACGCAGGCGCTCCAGCAGCAGCGGGCGCTTGACCACCCAGTCCTGGAAAACCAGGATCAGCGACAGGAAGAACAGCCCGGCCACCAGCACGGCGATCTCGAATCGCTTGCCGTACCAGATCTTCACCCACAACGGCGCGTCATCGGGAATCGGACTGCTGTTGACCTTCGGCTGGGTGACGTAGTCGGCCGGAATCTGGTAGCCCCCGGTAAACGTGCTGTAGATGCTTTTCAGCGGCCCGACCTGACGGTTGACCAGCAGTTGCAGCGTCCATGGGCCGCCGGGATTGAATCCCTTGCCGTGGTGCAGGATGAAGATGCCCTTCTCGTTGAACGCCGGCATGCCGGGCAGAGCCGGATCGTCCAGCGAGACGAAGTCGGTGTCCTTGAACAGGAACAGCTTGCCGTTCTGCATCACATGCAGGCGGTCAAAGATCCCACCGCGGACGTAGCCCACTCCCTTGAATGAATAGAGGCCGTTGGCGACGACCGCGATCGCCTCGTCGCCGGGGCTGAGGCCGCGCATCATCGAACTGTAGGCAGAGTCTCCCAGAAGGTTCCTGCCCACCGTCGGCGGGGTGATGTCGCCGTAATAGAGATCGATGAAGGTGTCGCCTTCGTGACCCGGCGCAGGCGCGGTCGGGTCGTCGACCAGGCCGCTTTCGGGCTGACCCTTGAATGCATCGATCACGGTTCCGCGGGTCAGATGCAGCCGGCGGAAGGCGCCATTCCCGGTCAGTTGCCGCCAGTCGGCCTGCTTGAACGCGTCGGTGCGGATCGTCGCGGGGGCGCTCTCGCTGGCCAGCGACCCGGCGACCAGATGCCGCGATACGGCGACATCCAGCGCCGCATTCATGATCGTCTCGTTGACCACCATCGAGGTCACGGTGGCGCTGCTGATCGCATCGATCTTGACCGTACCGGAAGCACGGCTGCCGCCTACGACGATCTTGTCCTTGACGCTGTGACCGACATAGCGCTCGACAAAATCGTACAGCCGCTGCACCGGTATGCCGACCAGCAGGATCGGCTCGTGCTGTTCGAGCACCTTCGTACCGATGATCTTGCCGGCCCGGTCGATCGCCACGAGAATATTGACCGGCTGACCGGAATACGCGGGGACGGGCGCCACCATGACCGACTCGAACACGTAACCGATGACCTTGTCGCCGTCATAGACCGTGGCTGCTGGTGGCTTGCCGGAGATGTCGCCGAACCGCGTCGCGCCGGGGAAATAACCCCGCACCTCGGGAAACTTCTGATCGATGCCGGCAACGGCATCCATCGAGACGAGCAGCAGAAGACAAGCCATGCACAACAGCAGCAGCCGGCTGGCAAGGCTGCCCGAATCGCGGCCGGGATGCTTGAACGGCGGTGCGCGCATGTCAGGCCACCTCTGCCTGGCCCGATACCTGAGGCAGGTCGCGGGAACGCCAGCTGTTGCGGGCGTCCCTGGAGAAGACCAGCCACTGATCGTTCTGCGCGGCCATCACTTCCCGCAACCGCGGCAGCGGCATCGAGGCGGCGGCGACGCTCATGGCATCGGCGTCCACCGACGTTTCCGCCATCACCGTGACGCTGGAGTAGTTCAGCGGGGAATAACCGGTATGCGGGTTGATCACGTGGAACAGCTTCTTGTCGGAGGAATAGAAGATCCGGTAGTTGCCGGAGGTGCCCAGCGCGGCATTGCGCAAGGTCACGACGGACGCGATCTGGTCGATGTTGCCCGGGTCGACGATGCCGACGTGCCACTGATGCCTGAAATCGTTGCCGGAGATCGCCCGCACGTCGCCGCCGGCATCCACCAGGGCATGCTCGATACCCGCTGCCCGCAACGCGACGATGCCCTGGTCGATGACGTAGCCCTTGGCCAGCCCGTCCAGCGTCACCGCCATGCCGGCCTGGGTGAACCGCACGCCGCGCGCGTTCAGCGCGATGCGGCGGTAGTTGATCAGTTGGTCCCTCTGCCCGATCTGCGTGCGATCGCGCGTATCGAGCACGGCGGGCTGGCGCATCGACTCGAAATACTCCAGCACCGGCAGGACGCTGATGTCGAAATCGCCGTCCGTTATCGCCGAGATCGCCAACGAACGCTGCAAGACCTCTCTCAGCTCCGGTGACAGGTTCTCCAGATGGCCATCACGGTTCAGGCGCGCCACCGGGCTGGCCGGATCGAACCGGGTGAGAACCGCAACCGCGTCCGCCATGCGCCGGAACGCGGCATCGATGGCGACCCCTGCCTTGTCGACATCGTCGGCCAGGCAGGTGATCGCAACGGAGGTCTGCATCAGCGTCTGTTCGCGGCGCACCTCGAACAGGTTGCGTTCGCGCCTGAGCACGAACCAGCCCGATCCGCCAACCACTCCTGCAGCCGCCGCCACACCGGCAATGGCCTTGAGCAGTCTTCGCCTGTCCGGCGAACACGGCTCTTCCATTGCTTCCGGAACTCGCATGACATCACCCTCCCGCCACTGCAAACCAATCAGACAAGCCTTTCAGACGAGGCAACTGCAGCCCTGCCTCAGGCTTTGCGCGCGTACATGACGCACCAGCCCTGTGGCGAAATGCTCCCGTCGACGACCTTGCAGGTCCCGGCATCTTTCGGCGTTTTCCCGGGGATGAAATGGATGCAGTTGTCGCACTGGTCCTTGCCGTGCGGCTTGGGCTGATACATCGCCACCGCCTGGGAGGCCTTGCCGGCCTGCGCCCGTGCCGGCGCGGTCTTCAGCAGGCCGGTTGCGGCTACGGCACCGATCACCGCGATCGTGGCGCCGCTCTTCAGCAAAGTTCGGCGGCTGGCGTCGAATTCAACATCGTTCTTTTTCATGAATATCTCCTGAGGCTCTGGTTGCTTCGTTTCACACACGCATGCCGCGTGCCGGCATGCATCTCACTGCTTGCGGGTCGTAACCCCTGTATTGCCCGCACCACCCCGGCCCACCAGGGGTTCGACCGGTTTGTCATCGGAACCGGCCGCGATGCCAAGGCGCTTGTGCATGATCGGGCTGGTGGTCGTGTATTGCAGATTCACCTTCTCGCCCGGGTTGAGGTGCTCTTTCACCGCGAAGGCGCACAAGGCTGCCTCGTGAAAACCGGACAGGATCAGTTTCTTCTTGCCGGGGTAGGTACTCACGTCGCCGACGGCATAGATGCCGGCCGTCGATGTCTGGAACGTGGCCGTATCGACCGCGATCTGCTGGTGATCGAGCTGCAGGCCCCATTCCGCGATCGGACCGAGTGCCGGATGCAATCCCCAGAAGACCAGCAATTGCTCCGCCTCGATTCGTTGCACCACACCACTGCGTGCCCGTACGCGTACCCACTTCAATTCGCCTCGTGGCGCATCCAGCCCCACGATGTCGCCTTCGAAGAATTGCATGCGCCCGGCATCGCACAGCTCCTGCATGCGCTTGATGTGGGCAGGTGCCGCCCGGAACTTGGTCGAACGATGCACCAGCACGATGCTCCTGGCACGATCGACCAGTGCCAGCGACCAATCCAGTGCGGCATCGCCACCGCCGGCAATCACGATGTCCCTGCCATCGAATTTGCTGGCATCGACCACCTTGTAGTGGACCGAGCGACCTTCCATGGCGTCGACGCCGGGCAGTGCGAGCTTGCGTGGCGAAAATGCCCCAAGACCGCCGGCAATGATCAGCGCTCCGGTATCGAACGAGGTTCCGGCACTGGTGGTCAGCTTGAAGCGGCCGCTTTCCAGACGATCGACCGTGGTCAACGTCTCGCCCAGGTGGAATTGGGGGGCGAACGGCCGAACCTGCTCCTGAAGCCGTTCGATCAGCTCGCGCGCACTGCATACCGGCACCGCCGGGATGTCGTAAATCGGCTTGTCGGGATACAGCTCGATACACTGGCCGCCCACCTGCGGCATCGACTCGATGATGTGCGCGCCGAGGCCCAGCAGACCCAGCTCGAACACCTGGAACAATCCTACGGGCCCGGCACCCACGATCACCGCGTCCGTACAAATCGACCTTTCGCTCATTGAAATGCACGCCTCTGGCAAAATCGCCGCAGAGTTGGAAGTCTGCACGACCATGGCAGGAGTGCTCTTGATTTCGATCAGTTTCAGGCGCCCCGGGCCTGTGACCGAAGGCCGCATCGCAGGATATGTTCCGCGCGTATGGACCTGCGCCAGTTCACCTACACCAAGTTCGTGATCGTCACCGACGACGACATCGACGTGCGCGACTGGTCGCGGGTGATCCGGGCACTGGCGACCCGGGTCGATCCGGCGCGCGACTCGATGCTGGTCGAGAACAGCCCGATCGACTGCCTGGATTTTCCGGTCCGACGCCGAGTCTCGGCTCGAAACCCGGCATCGACGCCACCGACAAATGGCCGTCCGAAACCAGTCGCACGTGGAGCAAGCCGATCATGCTCGATCCCGCGGTGGAGCGTTGGGTCGATGCACTGTGGACGACGCTTGCCGGTTCAGCTCCCGGCTGAGGGGTCGACTGCGCCTATCTCCACAGCGCCCTCGCCCGGATCGGCAATCCACTCGCGCGCCCGAAGTTGCAGCGCCCGCCAACAACGCTCCCATTGTCCGTCGCGCGGCTGCGACCAGGCCAGCTGCAGCAATACCGCCTGCAGTCCCTGGAGTTGCTGCTGCACGTCGGCCAGTTCGGCCAGCACCTGCTCGTGCTCGTCCTTGCCCACCATCAGGATCTTCCGATCGCGACACACGCCGATGCACGGTTGCGGCGCCTCGATCTTGCCGCAGCCGACGCATTGCCAGGCCTGGATGTAGTCGGGCATGCACTCGCCTCGCGATATCTGGTCCGCAGCGCTCTGCGGCAGTTTCTTTTGCCTGCAGTCATTCTGGATGAGCATCGGGAATCGCTGCCATGAGGCACATCAGGCACACGCGACACCGTGTCACAGCACGTGCCGCGAGGCAGCGTGAAACACTTCCGCCGGCCAATGGTCGGCCAGAGGGGAGCACTTGATCCGCACGCGCAGCATGGGGAAGCGTTCGGCATGGCTGGCGATGGCGGCCATCTGGCTGACCATCGTCGCGCCCGTCGTATCGCAAACCCTGGCGGCTCGCTCCGGCGCGGCACCGACGGCATCGGGCGTGCAGCCGATGGCGCACATGGAACAGCCATGCTCGCCGGGCACGAAACATCCGCATCCTCACCCGATGACGTTCTGCGGGTATTGCAGCCTGTTTCATCACACGTCGGCACTCGCCAGCTCCGACTGGCAAGCCGCCCTGCCGGTGCCGCTGCCGTATCCCCTGCGAATTGGATCGACTCGGCACAGCCGCTTTGTACACACCATCCTCGCAGCCGCCCCCCGCGGCCCGCCGCTTTCCGCGCACGACTGAACATCGTTGATCAGGATACGCGGCGGTTCACTCCGACGCGTGCCTCTCTGTCGGAAAAATTCGAGGTATACCCGTGTCCCATCCCATCTCTTCCGAGCGCGCCCATGCGATCGCGCCGTCCCCACCTGCATCTCGTTCACTGCATCGGCCGCGCTGTCGCCACCCATGCGTGATGATTGCCCTGGCGCTGAACCTCACACCCATGTCGTTGCTGGCCGGCGAGGGCCCGACCGCGCAGACGCTGGAACCGATCGTGGTCACCGCGCCGATGCAGGACACGCCACTCACCGTGATCACCCGTCCCAAGACACCCAGGCAACCGCTTCCTGCCAGCGACGGTGCCGACTTCCTGAAAAGCATCCCGGGCTTCTCCACCATCCGCAAGGGCGGCAGCAACGGAGATCCCGTGCTGCGCGGCATGGTCGGCTCACGCCTGGATATCCTCATCGACGGAGGACAGCTCGGCGGTGGTTGTCCCTCGCGGATGGATCCGCCGACCGCCTACATCGCGCCGCAGCTGTATGACCGCGTCACCGTGATCAAGGGGCCCGAGACCGTCCTGTACGGCCCCGGCAACTCCGCCGGCGTGGTCCTGTTCGAGCGTGAAATCACCCGCTATGCCGAACCAGCGTACTCGGCCGATGCCAGCGTGCTGGCCGGCTCATGGGGTCGCAACGACGTCAACGCGGATCTGCGCGCCGGCTCGCCCGTCGGCTACCTTGGCGTAGCCGCCAATCACACGCACTCGCAAGACTACGAGGACGGCAACGGTCACCGTGTGCACTCCAGCTACGACCGCTGGAACACGGACATCACCGCCGGCTGGACGCCCGACGACAACACGCGCGTGGAAGTGTCCGTGGGCAAGGGCAATGGTCAGGCGGCCTACGCCTTCAGCGGCATGGATGGCGTGCGTTTTCTGCGTGAAAGCCTGGGACTGAAGGTCGTGCAGCAAAACCTGAGCGCGCACTGGGACGAGCTGAAAGTGCAGCTCTACAGCAACTACACCGATCACGTGATGGACAACTACACGCTGCGCCATCCGGATCCCGCGGGCATGATGCCGCTGGCCATGGCCAGCGATGTCGACCACCACGCACGCGGCGGCCGCGTCAGCGGCACCTGGCGCTGGGACGACGTCGTTCAACTCGACGCCGGTCTTGACGGCTCGACCAGCATCCACGACAGCCGAACCGGCGGCCCAGCCGGAAGCATGCTCGGTTACTACCTCGACATTCCGCGCACACGCGATGCGCGGATACAGGCGGTGGGTGCGTTCGGCGAGCTGCGCTGGAGCTTTGCGCCACGCCAACGGTTGATCACGGGTGCACGCCTCGACCATGCCGGCACCCGAGGCTACGAGCTGGCCACCGGCAACATGAGTAGGGGCCTGAGCGGAATGGCCCCCGGCGGCATGGGCAGCATGCCTGCCGCGGCAATCGTCAGCGCCGGCCGCTCATCCATCCTGCCTGCCGGCTTCGCGCGCTACGAGCGTGACCTGAGCAGTGCGCCGGCCACGTTCTACGCCGGGCTGGGCTACGTGGAGCGCTTCCCCGATTACTGGGAGCTGCTCGGTCGCCATGCGGATACCTCGCTGGCCAGCTTCAAGTCGCTCGCCCCGGAAAGGACCACTCAGCTGGACATCGGCCTGCAATACCACGCAAGGAAACTGAAGGCATGGGTTTCCGGCTACGCCGGCGTGGTCGATGACTTCATCCTGATCCACTACCCGACGACA
The DNA here is from genome assembly GCF_042657065.1 of Rhodanobacter ginsengisoli. Classification (NCBI taxonomy): domain Bacteria; kingdom Pseudomonadati; phylum Pseudomonadota; class Gammaproteobacteria; order Lysobacterales; family Rhodanobacteraceae; genus Rhodanobacter; species Rhodanobacter ginsengisoli. Next base: position 223,668 of record NZ_JBHSNF010000003.1, on the reverse strand, counting down.
CCCATGGACACGGGAGACGCAACCAATGTGCGGGCACGCATCGCGGGCGGCGAAGCGGGCATCACCTATGCCTTCACCGCCCGCTGGAAAGGTGATGCCGCGCTGGCCGCGGCGTGGGGAGACAACCGCACCGAGCAGCGCCCGTTGCCGCAGATGCCACCGCTGGAGATGCGACTGGGGCTTGCCTATGACCACCATGACTGGTCGGTCGCGGGACTCTGGCGCCTCGTCGCCGCGCAGCGTCGCGTATCCGTGGGTGAAGGCAACATCGTCGGACAGGATCTCGGGCCCAGTGGCGGATTCGGTGTGCTGTCCATCAATGGCGGCTACCGCTTCGGCAAGAAGATCACGCTGACCGCGGGCATCGACAACCTGCTGGACAAGACCTACGCCGAGCACATCAATGCGGGTCCGCCGGCACTCGCCGGCTACTTCGGCACTACCCGCATCAACGAGCCCGGTCGCACCGGCTGGCTGAAGCTCGACATGAAACTCTGAAGATTCGACTCAACGGAAGCCGGCGGCGCGCTTCGCGCAACCCGCCGGCCCCGTCCCGCATCACTGCCCGTCGTGGATCCCGGGCGTCGCCGATGCGGCATCCCAGTCCGGATCGTTGAAGTATTGCGGATAGTGCGCGATCGCCTCGCGCATGTCCGCCACCGCCCGGCGATTGTGCGGATCCTGCTTGAGCACCTGCGCCGCGCGGAGCAGCGGCACCAGAATGCCGTGCAGCGCGGCATCGGGCTGCTCGGACAATCTGCAGTTGGCATACATGAAAGTCACGGCCTGCTCGATGCGCACGGCGTGCTCGACCACCTTCGCTGCACTCATGCGACCCGTTTCGTCGCGGTGCAACTGCTCCACCGCGACATGGGCGCGGCGCATGCCTTCGCGCAAGGGCGCGTCGGGCGTCCAGCGCTGCGCCGGTGCCGCGACGGCAGCCGCCGCGTGGTGATGGTCATGCTCCTGTGCGGTCGCCTGCGCCATCGGCGCCAGCGAAACCATGCACAGCAGGGCTTTGGTGAAGGCATACCTGCATTTCATTGGATCGACTCCTCGGCGGGAAGCAACATCATGCGGTTGATACGTGCACCCCATCGTAACGTCAGGCAATCCGGCTCCAGCTGATCCACGTCAGTGCGGCGCCCGGCAAAAACCGCCACGATTCACGCCGAATTCCTGCCTCCGAGGTTTCCATGCAACTGGTCTGTCCCGCCGGCAACCTGCCGGCACTGCAGGCGGCGATCGACGCCGGTGCGGATGCGGTCTATGCGGGTTTGCGCGATCAGACCAACGCGCGCGCGTTCCCCGGGCTCAACTTCAGCGACGCGGAACTGCATGCGGGCATCGCCTATGCCCATGCCCGCGGGCGCAAGGTCTACCTGGCGCTGAACACCTACCCGGACAGCACCCGGATGGCGCAGTGGTACGCCGCGGTCGACAAGGCGGCCGAGTTCGGTTGTGACGCGATCATCGCCGCCGAGATGGCGGTGCTCGACTACGCCACGCGAACCCACCCGGCGATGGCGCGGCACCTGTCGGTGCAGGGTTCGGCGACCACGGCGCCGGCGCTGCGCTACATGCACGAGCGCTTCGGCATCAGCCGCGCGGTGCTGCCGCGGGTCCTGTCGATCCAGCAGGTGCAGCGCTTGTGCGAGAACTCGCCGGTGCCGCTGGAGGTATTCGCGTTCGGCAGCCTGTGCATCATGGTCGAGGGCCGATGCCAGCTCTCCAGCTACGTCACCGGTGCGTCGCCGAACCGCCACGGCGTGTGCTCGCCGGCGAAGTTCGTGCGCTGGGAGGAACATGACGATGGCGGTCGCAGCGTGCGCCTGAACGACGTGCTGATCGACCGTTTCCAGCCGCAGGAACCCGCCGGCTACCCGACCGTGTGCAAGGGTCGCTTCGACGTCGGCGGCGAGACCTTCCACGCGCTGGAGGAACCGACCAGCCTCAACACGCTGGAGTTGCTGCCGCAGCTGGCCAGTGCCGGCGTGGCCGCCTTGAAGATCGAAGGCCGCCAGCGCGGCGTCGCCTACGTCGGCTCGGTCACCCGCACCTGGCGCGAGGCACTGGACCGTTACCGCGCATCCCCCGCGGACTGGCAACTGCAGGCCGACTGGCAGCGTTCGCTGTCGGCGCATGCCGAGGGTCACCAGACCACGCTCGGCCCCTATCACCGTCGCTGGCACTGAACCGATGAACACGCTGAAACTGAGTCTGGGTCCGCTGCAGTATTTCTGGCCGCGCGAGCGCGCGCTGGCGTTCTATCGCGAGGCTGCGCAGTGGCCGCTCGACATCATCTATCTGGGCGAGACCGTGTGCAGCAAGCGACGCGAGCTGGGCACGCGCGACTGGATCGCGTTGGCGGAGGAACTGCGCGCCAGCGGCAAGCAGGTGGTGCTCTCGACGCTGGCCCTGATCGAGGCCGAATCCGAACTGGGTGCACTGAAGCGACTGGTCGGCGAAGGTGGCGGCTGGGTCGAGGCCAACGACCTTTCCGCGGTGCAGTTGTGCCGCGAGCGCAAGGTACCCTTCGTGGCCGGCCCCTCGCTCAATATCTACAACCATCGGGCGCTGGCGCTGCTGATCGAGGACGGCCTGCGGCGCTGGGTGCCCGGCGTGGAACAGGGCGAAACCCTGCTGCGCGAGCTGCGCGCGGCGATGCTCGCCGAAGGCCATGCGATGCCCGAGCTGGAGGTGGTCGCGTTCGGCCGGCTGCCGCTGTCCTATTCGGCGCGCTGCTTCACCGCACGCGCGCTGGACGTGGCCAAGGACCAGTGCGAATTCCGTTGCATCGAATATCCCGACGGCATGCCGCTGGCCACGCGCGAGGGCAAGCCGTTCCTGCGCATCAACGGCATCCAGGTGCAGGGCGAGGAAGTCACCGACCTGGGACCCGAACTGCCCGTCTTGCGCGAGCTGGGCGTGGACGTGTTGCGGCTGTATCCGCAGGTCGACGGCATGGCCGACGTGGTGAGCCATTTCGATCTCGCGCGTCGCTCACTGGCCGCCCCGCCGCGCATCGCCAGGCGCAACGGCTACTGGCACGGCGAGCCGGGCATGCCCATGGCGACGGCCTGGCCGGGCTGACAACGGCGCCGTCGGCTGCTGCGCGTGCGCCGGTCAGTATGCGTAAAGCAGCACCGCGAAGAAGTGGCAGGTGGTGCCGGCGAGCACGAACAGATGCCAGATGAAATGGCCATAGCGCAGCTTGTCATCGAGCACGAAGAACACCACGCCCAGGCTGTAGGCCAGACCACCGGCGAACAACCAGATCAGGCCGCCGGCCGCCATGTGCATCCACAGCGGCCGGATCGCGATCAGCGCCACCCAGCCCATGCCGACATACAGCACGGTGGACACCCGCGGAAAGCGCATGCCGACCGCCGCCTTGAACAGCAGCCCGGCCAGGGCCAGGCTCCAGATCACCCCCAGCAGGGTCCAGCCCACGCCACCGTGCAGCACGCCCAACGCGATCGGCGTGTAGGTTCCCGCGATCAGCAGGTAGATCGCCGCATGATCCAGCGCCCGGAAGATCGCCTTGATCCGCTGGTGCGCGATCGCGTGGTACAGCGTGGACGCCAGGTACAGCAGGATCGCCGTGCTGCCGAAGATCGTCGCCCCGACCACCGCCGACACGCCGCCGGTGCGCACGGCGTGCATGATCAGCACCGGCAGGCCGGCAGTCGCCAGCAACAGGCCCAGGCCGTGGCTGACGCTGTTGGCGATTTCCTCGCCCGGCGTCTGCGGCGTCATGGTGCTGGCTGGAGTAACTGACATCGGGTGTGGGTGTTTCCGGAAATGACGGGAACCAAGTGGCTGCCGGGCGGACTCCTTGCCGGACCTGCTCCGCGCGATCCGCGGCGCTGCACGCAGCGCCGCGGATCGTGGCCGTTACACCCGGGCGAACACCAGGCTGCCGTTGGTGCCGCCGAAGCCGAAGCTGTTCGACATGACCGTGTTCAACTTCGCCTCGCGGCTCTCGCGCAGGATCGGAAAGCCCTCGGCGCGCGGATCCAGTTCGGTGATATGTGCCGAACCGGCCATGAAGCCGTCGCGCATCATCAGCAGGCTGTAGATCGCCTCATGCACGCTGGCTGCACCGAGCGAATGGCCGGTCAATGCCTTGGTCGACGACAGCGGCGGCACCGCCTCGCCGAACACCTCGCGCACCGACTGCAATTCCACGATGTCGCCCACCGGTGTGGCGGTGCCGTGGGTGTTGAGGTAGTCGATCGGCGCCTTCACGTCCTGCATCGCCATGCGCATGCAACGCACCGCGCCTTCGCCGGAAGGCGACACCATGTCGGCACCGTCCGAGGTCACGCCGTAACCGACCAGTTCGGCGTGGATGTGCGCGCCGCGCGCTTTCGCGTGCTCGTATTCCTCCAGCACCAGCATGCCGCCACCGCCGGCGATCACGAAGCCGTCGCGACTGGTGTCGTACGGCCTCGACGCGCTTTGCGGTGTGTCGTTGTGCTGGCTGGACAGCGCGCCCATCGCATCGAACTCGACGGTCATGCCCCAGTGTTCTTCCTCGCCGCCGCCGGCGAACATCACGTCCTGCGCGCCATGGCGAATCAGGTCGGCGGCCGCGCCGATGCAGTGCGCCGACGTGGCGCAGGCCGCGGAAATCGAATAGCTGAGGCCGCGAATGCCGAACCCCGTCGCCAACGCGGCCGACACGGTGGAGCACATCGTGCGCGGCACCATGTAGGGACCGACCTTGCGCACGCCCTTCTCGCGCAACAGGTCCGCCGCCTCGATCTGCCACTGCGCCGACCCACCGCCGGAGCCGGCGATCACGCCGGTGCGCGGATGGCATACCTGCTCGATCGCGAGGCCCGCGTCGGCAATCGCATCGCGCATCGACACATAGGCATAGGCCGCGGCATCGCCCATGAAACGCTTCAGCTTGCGGTCGATCTCCGCCACCAGGTCGATCTGCGGCACGCCGGCGACATGGCTGCGCAAGCCACGCTCGGCGTAACCGGGTATCGCGGTGATGCCGCTGCGCAGCTTGCGCAGAGCGTCGGAGACGGTATCGGCCGCGTTGCCGAGACAGGACACGATGCCCATGCCGGTCACTACCACCCGCCGCATCAGAAACCCTCCGTCGACTGGAACAGGCCGACCCGCATGTCATCGGCTTCGTAGATCGGCCGGCCATCGACGGACATCTTGCCGTTCGCGATCACCAGTGCCAGCTTGCCGCGCATCACCCGGCGGATGTCGATCTCGTAGCTCACCAGTTTCGCGCTCGGCAGCACCTGGCCGGAGAACTTCACCTTGCCCACGCCCAGTGCGCGGCCACGACCCGGCTCGCCCATCCACGGCAGGAAGAAGCCGCTCAACTGCCACATCGCATCCAGACCGAGGCAACCGGGCATCACCGGATCGCCCTCGAAATGACAGCCGAAAAACCACAGGTCGGGACGGATATCCAGCTCGGCGCGAATCACGCCCTTGCCGTAGGCGCCACCCTCGTCGGCGATATGGGTGATGCGGTCGAACATCAGCATCGGCGGCAGTGGCAGACGCGCGCCGCCGGGGCCAAACATTTCACCGCGGGCGCAGGCCAGCAGCTGATCGTAATCAAGCGAGGAAGGTCGGGTCATAGTTGGTCAACAGTGGGGATACAAGTGATTTTGATGAGTTCAGTATGAGACCACACTGACACAGGTCAATGTCGCCGAACATACGCAAGCGTCTGTTTTGACGAGATGAAGAAACCGCGCAGGCCGCTATGGGGGACGCCCCGATCTAGCCGGCGCTCGCGTTGCAATGGTGCGCGCCCAGGCTCTGGCCGCGAGCCGATGCGGCCATCAGCAAGGCCAGGCCCAGCCGCGCCTGCCAGCCTTCGCACTGCCAGTCCGAGCATGTCTGCGCGGCTCGCCGCAGCCGCGCCTCGCTACGCACCGGTCCGGCCGACTGCCACAGCAGCTCGCGCAACGCGGGCAACCGTTCCGGCGCCATCGCCTGGCCGCGTTCGGCCCAGTGGAAAGCCCCGGCCGTCGCCGGTGGAGGCATGGCCGCCAGCATGGCGCCGAGGCGCCGACCACAGCTCACGCCTTCCAGCAAGGAATTGCTGGCCAGCCGATTCGCCCCATGCACGCCGTTGCAGGCGACCTCGCCGACTGCATGCAGGCCGGGGATGCCGGTGCGGCCATCGACGTCCACCGCCAGCCCGCCCATGTGGAAATGCGCCGCCGGCGTGACCGGGATCAACTGGTGTCGCGGATCGATGCCGTGCGCAAGACAGGCCCCCAGCACGGTGGGGAAACTCCGCCCCCAGTCGAGCTCCAGCTCGCGGGCGTCCAGCCACACCGGGGCATGATCGCGACCCGATTGCCACACCCTGCGCGCCACGATGTCGCGTGGCGCCAGATCGCCGAGCGGGTGCACGCCCGCCATCAGGGCCCGCCCATCCGCATCGAGCAGGCGCGCACCGGCACCCCGCAGCGCTTCGGTCACCAGCGGCAGGCAGTGCGCACCGGCGATATCCAGCGCGGTGGGATGAAACTGCACGAATTCCAGGTCGCGCGGGGAGGCGCCGGCGGCCATGCCCAGCGCCAGGCCATTGCCATCCGCGCCCGCCGGATTGCTGGTGCGGGCGAACAGCGCACCGATCCCGCCGGTCGCCAGCACCACGGCGGCGGCGGGCATCTCCTGCGGATGCCCGCCGGCATCGCGCACCCGCACGCCGCAGACGGCACCGCCGCGCTGCAACAGCGCGTCCACCGCGACGCCACCGCGCCACTGGACATGCGTGGCCTGCTGCACCCGCTGGCGCAAGGCGCGCACCAGCGCCGCGCCGCTGGCATCGCCACCGGCATGCACGATGCGCGCGGCACGGTGGCCGCCCTCGCGACCGAGCTGGAGCTGCCCCTGCTCATCGCGGTCGAACGCGACGCCCTGCGCCCGCAGCCAGTCGATCGTCGCCGGCGCCTGCCCGCAAAGCCAATGCACCATCGCCGTGTCGTTGTGCCGCGCACCGGCGATCAGCGTGTCGCGGGCATGCCCGGCCGGGCTGTCGGCGGGTCCGAGCGCGGCGGCGATGCCACCCTGTGCCAGTGCACTGGCGCTGCCGCTGCCGTCATGGCTCAGGCACAGCAGGCGCACCGGCGTCGGCGCCAGCGCCAGCGCGGTGGCCAGTCCGGCGACGCCGCCACCTACTACCACCACGGGCCGTCTCGCGCGCCTCACACCGCTTCGCGCCGACCCACCGCGAGCATGCGCTGCAGGGCCATGCAGGCGCGGGTGGCGACGGCCTCGGGCACCTCGACCGCCGGCCGCAGGTCGCGCAGGCAGGCGTGGATCTTCGGCAGGGTGATCCGCTGCATGTGCGGGCACAGATTGCACGGCTTGATGAATTCGGTATCCGGAAACCGTGCGCGCAGGTTGTCGGCCATCGAGCACTCGGTGATCAGTGCGACGCGCGCCGGTCGTTCGCGCTCCAGCCACTTGCCCATCGCGGTGGTGGAACCGACGAAGTCGGCCTCGGCCCAGACGTCCGGCGGACATTCGGGATGGGCCAGCAGCCTGGCGTTGAATTGCTCGCGCGCATGCCGCGCCTGCTGCCCGGTGAACTGCTCGTGCACTTCACAGCTGCCGCTCCACAGAATCAGCTCGACCGCGGTCTTGCTGGCCACGTAGTTCCCGAGGAAGCGATCGGGCAGGAAGATGACCTGCGCCGTGCCCATCGCCTCGACCACCTCGACCGCATTGGCCGAGGTGCAGCAGGCATCGGATTCGGCTTTCACCTCGGCCGTGGTGTTGACGTAGCTGACCACCGGCACCCCGGGATGGCGGGCGCGCAAGGCGCGCACATCGGCGGCGGTGATCGATGCGGCGAGCGAGCAGCCCGCCTCGACGTCCGGAATCAGCACGGTCTTGCCCGGCGCCAGGATCTTCGCGCTTTCGGCCATGAAGTGGACCCCGCACAGCACGATCAGGTCGGCGTCGCACGCGGCCGCCGCCTGCGCCAGCGCCAGCGAGTCGCCGGTGATGTCGGCGACGCCGTGGAAGATCTCCGGCGACTGGTAGCTGTGCGCCATGATCACCGCGCCACGCTGCTTCTTCAGCTTGTTGATGGCGTCGATCCACGGCAGGTGCAGCGGTATCTCCAGGCAGGGCACCAGCGGTTCCAGGCGCTCGGCCAACGCGGCGTATTCCAGCTCGAGCTCGTCGCGCCAGACCGGCAGGGGCAAGGTGTCGGGATCGTTCATGGCACTCCGCAGATGACATTCGGGGAATCCGTCGCAGCGACGGGTTCAGCTGTTCTCGCGCCGGTGTGCCGTGCGTGCGGCGCGGGCGAAACGGGCACCGCGGTTCAGCGCGATGCGCAGGCCCAGCGGGACCGACTCCCACGGCAGCCGCTCGAGCATGTTGCGCGCGGTGAGGCCCAGTTCGGTATCGCCGGTCAGCACCAGTCTGCGCTGGAAGAACAGCGTGTCGGCATCCTCCAGCCGGCCGGCCAGCAACAGCAGATCGGTGACGCTGCCACGCACGCTGGCCTCGGGCTCGGCATCGGTGACGCGCAGTCGCCCCTGCTGCAACTCCAGCACCCAGCGCAGGCGCAGGTCGGTGACCTCGATCGCCAGCCGACGCCCGTGCATGAAGTCCAGCTCGCCCTCGAGCAGCGGCGCGGCGAGCACCCGCGCCATGCCCGTCTCGAGCAGGCGGCGCTGCCAGCGCAGGGGCATGACCCGCAGCAAGGGCGCGATCCGGCGCGGTGGCGGCAACAGCCGCAACAGCTGCGGCGTCATGGGGGAGAGCAGGGAGGGCGTGGGCATGATGGAATCGATTATCAGCGCGTTGCCGGTCGCCGCGCCCTGACCCTGGTCAAATACCAGCCCTTGCTGGCGGCAGGCATCGCCGATCGCCAGATCCAGCAGACCTTGCGCCGTCGACGGCGGCAGATCGAGCCGTGCCGCGAACGCCCGCGCCCGCTCGCGCACCCGCTGCTCGCGGCCCAGGTCCCGCGGTGGCACGCCGGCAGCGGGCTTGAGCCGGGCCACTGTGCGCACCAGCCGGCGGCGCGCCGCCAGCAGCACCAGCAGCCCGTCGTCGATGCCGTCGATCACGGCGCGCGCCCGCGCCAGGGCAAAACGCTCAGGCAGATGCCTGGACATGGCTCTTCTCCGTCATGGGTGTGGTGGGTGACGCCTGCCAGGCAGGGATCGCGTGAGCTGTCCGGTCGATGCTCATCTCGCGCCCTCGTGCATCGTCTGGAAATGCATCACGCGATGCCGCACGCCGAGGCAGGCCAGCCCGACGCCCAGCCACGCCAGCAACATGGCCAGCCCCGCACTGCGCGCCAGCCACGACGCGGGCCACAGCACGGCCGCCGGCAGCAGCACGGCCAGCGGCAGTTGCAGCAGCAGCGCACGGTACTTCTCGCGCTCCGGCAGCAGGCGCTGCACGCCGGGCAGTTGCACTCCGCGTCCGATCCGGCGATGCAGTTCGATCCAGCCGAGGAAGGCCACGATCTCCAGCAGCATGCCGTTGACCAGCAGCGGCAGCGCGATGCCCAGGCCCAGCGCCGCCGCCAGCCGACCTTCGCGCACGGGCGCCGACAGAGCCGACGCCGCCAGCAACAGGACGACCAGTCCCGCCCGCCAGCTCCACCACAGCGGACCGCGCCGTGGTCGCGGCGCACGCCATTGCAGCCACAATCCGGCACTCGCAAACAGCAGCACGCAAACGGTGAAGGCGAGACGCGGGACCGCCCCGTCGCCGGCGCCCAGCCGCCACCATGCGCCGGCCAGCAACGCCAGCAGCAGGCCGCCGAGCCAGGCCGCATGGATCGGCGCCGGCACGGTGGCCGTGCCCTGGAACATCGGCATCACCACCGGAGTCACCGTGCCGAGCAGCACGATCACCCAGCCCAGGATGCCCCAGCTGGCGTGCACGTCGACCAGCGCCGGCACCGGCATGGCGGGCCCGCCGCCGAGGTGGAGCGCCAGGCCACCGCCGAGCAGGGCCGTCAAAAGGGTGCTGCCCAGCGCCACGCCGAATCCGACCCGCTGCATACGCTGGCCGACGGCCGCGACGAGGCCAGGCAGGGTCATCACGCACAGCAACGCAAACGTGAGCGGCAGCACCACAGCGGCGGCGATGAGCGCTGCGGTCCAACCGGCATACAGTCCGGACACCAGCAACAGCACGCCGAGATTGAGCAGGACATGCAGCAGCGGCCCCAGCCGCGCCAGCGCGTGGACCCGCACGCCGGCAGCGACCGGCAGGAACTGCAGCAGACTGCCGAACATGACGTTGCCGAGCACGCCCAGCGTGTAGATGTGCACCAGCGCCAGCGTGGCCGGATGCCAGCGCGTCAGCAGCAGCGATTCGCCGTCGACGCACAACAGCACACCACCGGCCATACCCCACGGTGGTGCGCTGAGCAGGAAGCGGCGCGGCAGCGACACCTGCGGCCCCTGCTCGAGCGCCAGCCTGGTCATGCGTGCGCGGGGCGGGAGATGAGGAGTCGGACGCCACCGTCGGTCAGCGACGCCGTGCTGACCTGCAGCCCGCGGGCACCCAGCAGATCGAGCAGCGGTATCGGTCGCTGCGGCGTCAGCACCTGCACCGCCTGCCCCGGAGCCAGCGCGTCGGCCAGCTCCAGTGCAAGCTCCAGCGGCAACGGACACGGCAGCTGGCGCAGGTCGTGTTCAGGCAGATCGGTGCCGTCTTCGCGGGACGCCGCGGCGGGTGTCGGGGGTGCATGCATGACATGTATTGAATCACGCGCCCCACCGGCGCCAGCTGACCTGGATCAGTCCGGGCCGACCGACGGGAACCTGCTTTCCACAAGACGCCGATGCCGGTCACAGATCCCGCTTGCCGCTCCATTCGAGCTGGAGCCAGATCTTGGTGTCGTTGTGGCCGAAGCCGTCCGCACGGTAGTCGGCCAGCTTGACCAGTGCGTGTACGCCGCCGCCCAGCGGAAAGCCCAGTGAGGCATCCCACTCGCTGCCGTAGCGACCGCCCGTGTCGGCGTGGAAGTCGTGATAGGCCACGTTCCACTTGAACTGTTTGACGAGGCCGCCGCCAGCGAACTTGCCGCCGAGCGCAAGGTAGCGATCGTCCAGCCCACCCGCCGGCGTGGCGAGGAACTGGTCGTCCCAGCCGTTGAATGCATGCAGCGTGGCCAGCGGCGTCTGCAGCGCATGCACGCCATCGCCGCCCAGATGCTCCCAGCCAAGCCTGGCGGTGATGCCGCGCACGGTCCAGCTCGGCTCGAGCAGCCAGTAGTTCGCGCGGTAGCTGGCCGGGTTGTTGCGGTAGTCGGACTGGCGCGCATATTCGGCGGCCCAGCCCGGACCGTTGCCCTGCGCCACGTAATTGCCGAGCCAGCGCACCCCGTACGTCGCCGTCGACGCGGTCGGCACGTCGCGGTCTTCGTGCAGGTAGGCATAGCCCACCCACGTCTGCGCGCCATGCACACGGGCCACGTTGAGCAGGTGGGTATCGAGCTTGCGTTCGCGCGCCAGCGGATTGACCGCATCCGGCCCGGACACGCGATGCACGCGATCGAGCCAGGCGTAGTTGATCGTCCAGTCCGCGGCCGGCTTCCACTTCAACGCGACGCCGTCATAGGTCTGCTCGAACTGACGCCAGCCCACATTGCCCACCCAGCGCTGGTTGTCCAGCAGCAACTCCTGCCGCCCCACCGTGGCGCCGAACTCGCCGCCCTGGAAATGCACCCACGCCTGGTTCAACTCCCCACCGCGCGGGTCGGTGATCCCCGGATACCGGGTCTGCCGATTCGCGCCGCTGTTGTAATTATTCCCCGCACTGGCCGTCCCGGCCCCTTCGAGCAACCCGCTCCACGCCTCGCTGAAGCGCGCCTGCACACCCAGCCGCAACCGCAGCGTATCGGCCCGTGCGTTCCTGGCGAAGGCCGCATCGTCCACCGACTCGTCGCGCAACCGCGCATTCCACAGCAACTGCACCGGCGCCGCCCGCGAGGTCCCACCGGCAGCGGCACCACCCGGCGCATCGGCCCACGCCGGCGCCGCCAGCACCGCAGCCATCGCCGCGACAAGCAGGTTTCTCTGGAACGTCTTCATTGCGGTTCTCCCTGTTGATTGCCGCGCAGTCTCCGGCGCAACAGGGGTCGCACTCCTGATGTACATCAGGGCGTCATGCGAAGCGTCGCCGCCGTGACAACTTGCCGCGCGCGTCGTGTGCCGCGAGGATCCGCGCGCACCTCCGCACCTGCACCCCGGATCTTCATTGCCCCACCATGCACGTTGATGATCCGGGTCGCCGTTGGGATCGGTCATACCGGGCACGATTGGACATGCAGCCGCGGTCATGACCGATCTGGTAGATAGTGGGTTGTTGTAGCAGTGCCCGCCAATGGATCGCTCGATTGCACACGTCATGACTGGCCCTGCGACCACGGCTTTATTCGTTCCGGCAATCAGTGCCCATCCAGATAACGGTGTCGGCTCGCCGACGCTTGAGATGGAGACCGTCTGCTCCTGGCCGAACCGAGACATTCGCAACCTGGGAAAATCCCGCTCGAAGCGGGATTTTTTGTTTTCGGCTCTTCCGCCTTCGCCACCGCGCAGCGGTGGCGCACCGAGTGCGGGCCATGGCGAAGGCATGGATGCTCGAGTTGAGGCGACGCAGGAGCGGTTGCCCGATGGGCGGCAAGCGCCGAGTGGGGCGTCGTTTTCTCTTTATCTCTTGCTAGCCCTGTAGGCTCGGCGCCGAGAGCCCGGCGTGCGAAAGCTCTTGCTTCGGTGTTCCGCAGCACGAGTAACCAGTGCGAGCGACAGGCACTGGGCCCCAGCCTCCGCTGGGGTGACGGATGGGAAGGATCCCCGCGAGCACCCGCCCCCTCACCCCAACCCTCTCCCCGCTGGGGAGAGGGTGCAGGAAAACCGGGTCACCACTTCGCCGCCCGCTGTTGGCTGCGGACTCAACGACCCGACGCCCATACGAGGAATTGAAGAGAATCAAAGGGGACGTGGCTGATCAGGCCTCGTTCCTCACGCGGGTCAGCCCTGGTCGCCCGCGCGGACGACAGGTGGCCCGGCAGCCCGGGGGCCACCATGTGCCGGAAGCGCCCGTGGCTGAGCGCATGCTCCTGGCGGGCATCGGGGCCGGGTGGCGCGGCTTCATTGGCCACGCCTCCTTCTTCCTTCTTTCGGGCGCTGTTTCAATCCGGCTTCTTCCCGCCGAAATGCCGCGAGGAGTGGCGCGCCTCGCGCAGGCGTTGCGCATGGGCAGCGAGCAGGTCGCCGCGGGTGACGATGCCGACCGGGCGACCCGAGTCTTCTCCGCTCACCACCACCAGCCTGCCGACACCCGATTCCACCATGTGATCGGCCGCTTCCCGAAGGGAATGGCTCTCTTCGACCACCAGCGGTGGACGAGTGATCAAGGATCCCACCGACGCATCACCGGAGACCTTGCCATTCAACAGGTCGCGACGCGTCACCACGCCGGCCAACCGACCATTTTCGTCGAGCACGGGAAAACCCTGGTGCTTCGCGTCCGTCACATCGGCGGCCATCCAGTCGCGCACATCGGATATCCGCCGGTTTGCCTGCAGGCTGACGACTTCGCGGCTGCACGCGTCGCGCACCAGCACCTGATCGAGATAGTCGGCGCTGTATTCGGAAGGCACGCGTACGCCGCGGCGGACGATCTTCTCGGTCATGATCGTATTGCGCATCATCAAGCCCGACACCAGGTAGGCCGACGCGCAGGCGCCCAGCAGGGGCAGCAAGCCGTGCGGCTGCTGGGTGGTCTCGAAGGCGAACACCACCGAGGTCAGGAAGGCGCGCGACGCGCCGGAAAAAATCGCGGCCATGCTGACCAGCGCGGCGAGGCGTGGATCGACATGCAGCCACGGTGCGAGCGAGACGGCCGCGATACCCAATGCGCCACCCAATGCGCCACCGATGGTGAACAGCGGCGCCAGCGTGCCGCCGGAGGTGCCGCTGCCCAGCGCCACCGACCAGGACAGCAGCTTCAGCAGGCACAGCCCGATCAGGCCGACCAGGCCGATCTGGCCCGAGACGACGGCGGTGATGTTGGTGTAGCCGACGCCCAGCGTCGTGGGCATGATGTAGCCGACCATGCCCACGACGAGGCCACCCAGTGCAGGCCACCACATCCAGTGAATCGGAAGCTTCTCGAAAGTGTCTTCAATGGCATAGGTCAGGCGGGTGACGCCGACACCCACCACGCCCACCAGGGCGCCGAGCAGGATGTAGCTCGCCAGTGCGACCATGTCGGGTGCGGCGACCGACGGCATGGGGAACATCGGCGCGCTGCCTTCGAAAACGAAGTGCATGCCGGCGCCGACCACCGCGGCCAGAGCCACGGGAATCAGCGAGCGGGCGCGACGCTCGAACAGCAACAGCTCGATCGCCAGCAGCACGGCGGAGACCGGTGCTGCAAACACCGCCGCCATGCCGGCCGCGGCACCGGCCGCCAGCAGGGTCTTGCGCTCGTCAGCCGTCACATGCGCCACCTGGCCGATGAGCGAACCCAGCGCGCCGCCCGTCGCGATGATCGGGCCTTCCGCGCCGAACGGCCCGCCCGTGCCGATGGCAATGGCGGACGAGAGCGGCTTCAGCCAGGTGATCATCGGCGGAATGCGGCTCTCGTTGAGCAGCACCTGCTCCATCGCCTCCGGGATGCCGTGGCCACGGATCGCACGCGAGCCCCAACGAGCCATCATGCCGACGACGAGGCCACCGACGACCGGTACGAGGATGACCCACAGACCGAGGTGGTTTCCGGCTGGACTGGCGAAACCGAAACTCCAGCGGCCGTGGAAAGCCAGGTTGGTGATGAGGCCGATCAGCGCAGTGAGGATCTTCGCCACCAGGCCGACCACCACCCCCAGCAACAGGGCCATGGCGGTGATCCGCAGCACGCGACGATCCAGCGGCCGGAAGACGCGCGGCAGGTGCGCCGCGACCAGCGTGGTATCGAGGGACGGCGACAACGGCAGGGCAGCCCGCGAGCGGTGCCCGGAAACATTCTTTTGCATTCGCCACCCGCTCGCCTGGTCAGCCCACGAAGGCTACGCGAAATTTGCCGCCGTAGCTGGCTGGAAAATGAACGGGGTTCCGACTACATCGCAGGATGATGTTCGTCAAACGCGGAACGCCGCGCGTCGCCCGCTTTCCCATGCGTCATCCCGGGCGCCCATGCACGGCGCCTCTTCGTGCCCATGGCGCGGCGGTGTGCAGGTGCCCGGGCGCGTCGGTACCGATCACGCGACCAGGGCGCTCCCTCGCTCGGTGCCTCAGGTTGCCGGCGGGCCACGCCGCTGCGCGAGGGACATCACCAGCCGGGCCAGTTTCTCGGGGTTGCGCTGCATGTGGATGTGGGTGACGCGTTCGCCGTCGATCTCGCAGGACTGCGCGGATTCCAGCTCGCCGTTGATGTAGCGCAGCACGGCGTACTGGCCGTTGATCATCGCCAGCTCGATGCGCAGCAGGTCCTTGTAGCGCAGGGTGGCGGCGAGCAGGAGCTGGGCGATGCGTGGCCCGCCGACCATCGGCGCGGGAAAGCTGGGGACATGACCGCCGCCGTCGCCGACCAGTACCGCGGTATCGGCCAGCATCGACTTCATGCCGGCGAAGTCGCCTTCCGCAAGGGCTTCGGCGAAGCGCCGCATCAGCTTCTGGTGGGCCTCGCTCGGCGCTGTTTGTGGTGGGCTTTCCTGGCGAAGCCGGGCCCTGGCCCGATGCACGATCTGGCGACAGGCGGCCTTGCTCTTGCCCAGCGCCTCGGCCACCTCGGCGTAGTCGACGTCGAACACCTCGCGCAACAGGAAGGCCGCACGCCCCTCCGGGGTCAGACGTTCGAGCACGGTGAGGAAGGCGACGGAGACCTCGTTGGAGAGCTCCTCGATCTCCTCGGGCGTGGCGGGCCACTCGGTCAGCACCGGCTCGGGCAGCCAGATGCCCACGTAATGCTCGCGCCGGGCCTTGGCCGAGCGCAGGCGGTCGATCGAGATGCGGGTGGTGGTGCTCACCAGCCATGCCTCGGCGCTGTTGACGTTTTGCTTGTCCGCCTCGTGCCAGCGCAGCCAGACGTCCTGCACGATGTCCTCGGATTCCGAGACCGAGCCGAGCATGCGGTAGGCGATGCCCAGCAACCTCCGGTGCAGGTCGTGAAAGATGGCGGTGGCGGCGTCCATCGGGAAAACAATGATGCCGTGGCGGGTGTCACAGCGTACGCCGACCCGCACCGGATTGCCCCACCCGGCACCGGTCCGGGCGCGCGCTTCCGTCCGTCGCCCCGACGAACGGAAGCGGACAGGCGAAGCGCTCAATGCTCCGGGATCAGCACCGGCCTGTTCTGGTCCTTCAGCAGGAACACCACGAATTTCGCCGGCCGGGTCTTGCTGGCGTTACGGCCGACGGTGTGCACGTCGTCCGGCCCTTCGTAGAAGGTCTGTCCCGGCCCCAGCGTCACCGGCTTGTCGCCATTCAGGCCCATCACGATATGGCCTTCGAGCACGTAGACGAAGGCATGGGCGTAGTGGCGATGGACCGGATCGACCGAACCGGGCGGGTAGGTGACCAGGATCATCTTGCCTTCCTTGCCGGGATAGTCCTTGAGGGCTTTGGTCATCAGCTCCGCGACCCTGGCCATCGGCGCGGTCGATGCGGGGGTGGTCTTGCCGGTCGGGTGGGCGACCGCCGCGCCACAGGCGAGCAGGAGCAGCAGTCCGAAGGTCTTGAACATGCGCATGGGTGTGTCCTCATGAATGGCCCGCGCCAGCGGGGCCGGGCCGTCGCAACAGGGCAGACGCGGCGGCACCGCGTCGGCCGGGATTCAGGCCAGCCCGGCCTTGTCGAGCCCGTACGCCTTGTCGGCGCTGCCGGGAACGGGGGTGAAGGCGACGTTGATGCGGTTCCAGGCATTGATCGACATCACCGCGTAGGTGAGCTCGGTGAGCTCCTTCTCGGAGAACTGCTCGCGCGCGAGCGTGTAGATGTCGTCCGGCACGCCGTGGGGCGGCAGCTGGGTCAGCACCTCGGTCCAGGCCAGTGCCGCACGCTCGCGCTCGGAGAACAGCGGGGATTCGCGCCAGACCGGCAGGTGATGGATGCGCAGCGGACGCTCGCCACCTATCAGTGCCTGCTTGATATGCATGTCCACGCAGAAGGCGCAGCCGTTGATCTGCGAGGCACGGATTTCGACGAGATGACCGATGGTCGCCTCGATACCGCCCTGCGCCACCGCCATGCTGAGGGCGACGAGCTTCTTGAAGAGTTCGGGTGATTGCTGCTGATAGTCGACTCGTTGAGTCATGGTGGGAATCCTCCGTAGGCGTGTGGTCGTGCCCCAGATCGGCTGAGGTATCCGAGCGCGCTCGATGGCGTGGCGGGGCCCAGCGTAGGTTCGAGGCGGCGCGTCCGGTAGACGCGTCAACGGGCTCACCGTGTTGCCCTTCGCGCACCAATCGGCGGAGGCTGTCACAGGCGCCGGCACCGAAACGTCTATCGGGTATGGGCCGGCCGACGCCGGCGTTCGCATCGCTTCGTGACGACACGCGAAGCCGTCATCTCCCCGGTACCCGACAAATGACCATCGATCATCCCGAGCCACCCCATTGCGAGAACAGCGACCCTCTCGCCGCGACCTTTTCCGCAAGTTTCGCCGGCGTGGTGGCGTTCATCGCGGTCGCGACCGAGGGCAGTTTCGCCCGTGCCGCCGACCGCCTCGGCATCGGCCGCTCGGCCGTGAGCCGCAGCGTGCAGAAGCTCGAAGCCCAGCTCGACACGCGACTGTTCCTGCGGACCACCCGAAGCACCTCGCTGACCCGCGAAGGCGAGCTGTTCTACCGCAACTGCCATCCGGGGGTGGAGCGGATCGTGCAGGCGCTGGAGGACATGCGCGACCTGCGTGAAGGTCCGCCGCGCGGGCAGTTGCGCATCAGCGCCACGACGGGTTTCGGGCGTCGCATCGTGGCGCCGCTGCTCAACCGCTTTCGCACGCGTTATCCGGAAATCGCCGTCGACCTGCTGCTGGACGATCGTCCGATGGACTTCACCGCGGACCGGGTCGACGTGGCCTTTCGCGACGGTCGCATGGAAGACAGCCAGGTGATCGCCAGGCAGCTGATCCCGATGCCGATGCTGGTCTGCGCGTCGCCGGCGTATATGCGCACGCATGGGCTGCCGCGGCAGGTGGAGGACCTGGCCGGGCATACCTGCATCAACTTCCGTACGGCGTCGGGCCGGATCTTCGAATGGGAATTCAAGGTCGGCGGTCGCATCCGGAAGTTCCAGCCGACGTCGACCTGCACGTTCAACGACGACGAACTGGTGCTGCAGGCGGTGCTCGACGGCCAGGGCATCGCGCAGATGGCGGGCTACCAGATCAGCGAACACCTGCGCGCCGGCCGGCTGGTGGCGTGCCTTGCGCAGTACGCGCCCGATGATCGCGGGCACTACATCTGCTACCTGAGCCGGCAGCAGCTGCCGGCGCGGATCCGCGTATTCATCGACCACATGACCGCCGGAGTGCGCGCACTGGACCTGCAGTGCGCGACCGGGCTGACCCCGGTGCGGTCGGCCGTGCCGGACGAGGCGGGGGACGCCTCCGCGGCAAGCATTGCCTGGCGTCGCCGCTCGTCCTGAGGCGCAGCGATTGGTGCGTCGCAGGCAACACCGTGAGCCCGCCCGCGGCCCTACCGGCCGTCGACGGTCACGCCTAGCATCCCCTTACCACGCGCCCCTGGCGCCAGTGCAAAGCGGAGGTTGGCCATGAAAATCGTTGTCATCGGTGGTACCGGACTCATCGGCAGCAAAGTCGTCGAGCGCCTGCGCAGGCGCGGCCACGAGGTGGTTGCCGCGGCGCCCTCACAGGGCATCGACGCCGTCACCGGCGAAGGCCTGGACGCGGCGATGGCGGGCGCGGACATCGTGGTGGATGTGGCCAACTCGCCGTCGTTCGAGGACAAGGCCGTGATGGATTTCTTCGAAACGTCGGGGCGCCACCTGGTCGCCGCGGAGAAGAAGGCCGGGGTGAAGCATCACGTGGCGCTTTCGGTGGTGGGCACCGGTCGTCCCGCGTTCGCGACGAGCGGGTATATCCGCGCCAAGATGGCGCAGGAAAAGCTGATACGCAGCGCCGGCATCCCATACACGATCGTCCATTCCACCCAGTTCTTCGAGTTCCTCGGCGGCATCGCCGGAGACGGCGGCCAGGGGCAGGAGATTCGCCTTTCGAGCGGGCTGATGCAGCCGATCGCTTCGGACGACGTCGCCGATGCGGTCGCCGATTACGCGCTCGGCACCGCGGTCGACGGCACGGTGGAAATCGCCGGTCCCGAGAAGGCGCCGTTGGCGGAATGGGTGCAACGCTTCCTCACCGCGACCGGGGATTCGCGCAAGGTCGTCGCGGACCCGAAGGCGCCCTACTTCGGCGCCGTGCTGGAGCCGGACACCCTGCTCCCGGGCGACGGCGCGCGGCTGGGCAAGCAGGACTTCCACGACTGGTTCGCCCGCTCGGCGTTCGCCCGGCAGGGTGCAGCGGCGTGAAGCCCTTCTTCCTGCCGGGCGCCAGTCCGCTGGCCGGACGAATCGTGCTGGAATGGATCGGCGCGTCGCACGAAACCGTGCGGACGAGCCGTGAGGGCGCACTCGCCTGAGGCCGCCGACGACCGTCCACGATCGAAGCGCTGCGAGTCCATCATGACCGACCTGCGACCACCACCCATCTCCCTTCTCGACAAGCATCAGGGAACGGACTTCCTGCCGCTCTACACGGCCACCGTGCGCGTCAGCGGCGGGGAGTCCCGGCATGGCCGCGCCTCCGGCGTGGCCCATTCCGACGATGGCGCGCTCGACCTGCGACTGCGCATGCCCGAGCAACTGGGCGGGCCGGGCGGCGGGACCAATCCGGAGCAGCTGTTCGCCGCCGGCTACGCCGCCTGCTTCCATGGCGCGTTGAGCCTGCTGGCGAAGCGCGCGAACGTGGCGATCCCGGACGCCGAGGTCGTCGCCTCGGTCACCTTCGGCCGCGACCCGGTCGATGGCCTGTTTACCCTCAGCGCGGACATCCGCATCTGCCTGCCGGGTGTCGATCGCGCGATCGCCGAGGAACTCGTGCGCAATACCGAGCGCATCTGCCCCTACGCGAAGATGGCCAGGACAGGGATCGACTGCGTGGTTTCGCTCGACCCGTGATCGCACCGCGCCCGAAAAAGGCGGCCGACGCCCATGCGACGCGCCCGACCGGCGGCACCCGCAGCACAAGAGCACACAGAACGAACGAAGGAAGGGCCCGCACCGGCGGGCCCTTCCTGGTTCAAGCCGACCGCTGACGCCGGAGGCCTAGCCCACCGGCTCCGCCGCCAACACCGCGATGCCCGGCACCGCGACCCGTTGCGCCCACAGCTTGGCCACGAAGTCCCAGGCCATCATCAAGGCCGCGACCGCGAACACGATGTCGCCCGGCATGCGCATCCACTGCCAGAACGTGGTGGTGTCGTAGAACGCCATGCTGCGCGCGTAGGCGTAGCCGTGGGTGTAGACCGCCTCCAGCTGCGGCCAGCCGATCGGGTAGAAGTTCAGCACGATCCACATCACCAGGCCGGTGTTGTAGAGCCAGAACGCCCACACGCCGATGCGGTCGCTCCACGGCCGCTCGCCGTTGAGATAACGCAGCACCATGTACAGCAGGCCGATCGCCAGCAGGCCGAACGCACCGAACATCGACGTGTGCGCATGGTTGAGGGTGAGGAAGGTGCCGTGCTCGTAGTAGTTCACCAGCGGTGCGTTCAGCGTGCCGCCGCCGAACACGCCGGCGCCGACGAAGTTCCAGAATGCCGCGCCGAGGATGTAGAGGTAGGCGAGCTTGTACGGAAACTCCTTCTTCGCGCGGATATGCAGCTGCTGGTCGATCGCTTCCAGCACCAGCAGCACCAGCGGCAGCACCTCGACGAAGGAGAACATGCTGCCCACGCCGACCCACAGCCCGGGCTCGCCCGCCCAGTACAGGTGATGCCCGGTGCCGAGCACGCCGCCGATGAAGATCAGCACCCATTCGAACAGCACCGCGCGCTCGACCATCTGCCGCGACACCAGACCCAGCGCCATCAGGAAGTAGCCGGTCACCGCCGCGGTGAACAACTCGAACGCCAGCTCCACCCACAGATGCACCACCCACCAGCGCCAGAAGTCGGTGATCGAGAACGAGGGATTGGGCGAACCCAGCGGGATCATGCCGAACACGTAGAACAGCGCCACCGTGAGCGTGCTGATCCACAGCAGGTGCTCGATGCGGAACAGGCCGTAGATCGATCCGCCGCCCTGCTTGAACAGCGACTTGAGCGTTGGCCCGAACGCGCGCAGCAGGACCAGGCACCACACGGTCAGGCCGACGAAGAAGCCGATCTGCCAGAAGCGGCCCAGCTCCAGGTACGACAGTCCCTGGTTGCCGAACCAGAACCAGTGCTCGTCGACCATGCCCATCACGCCGAGATAGTCGCCGATCAGCGCACCGGCCACGATCGTCACCAGCACCCAGAAAATCAGGTCGACCAGCAGTTTCTGGCGCGCCGGCTCGCGTCCGCCGATCAGCGGCGCCAGGAACAGTCCCGCGGCGATCCAGCTGACGCCGATCCAGATGATCGGCGCCTGCAGATGCACGCTGCGCAGGAACGCGAACGGCAGCCACTTGCCCACGTCGATGCCGTAGAAGCTGACCCGGTCGGTGTAGTAGTGCGCCATGATCGAGCCGGCCAGAATCTGCACCAGCAACACGCCGGCGACCACCAGGAAATATTTCCACAACGCCTTCTGGCTCGGCGTCGCCGCCTTGAAGCCCAGCAACGCCGGCTCGAAGGTTTCGTTCGCTGCCTTCGGCTCGATCCACAGGCGGAAGATCACCAGCACCGCGCCGATGGCGAAGAACACCATGGTGAACGAGGCCCATGTCCACACGAAGGTCGCCTTGGTGGGCGCGTTGCCGACCAGCGGTTCGGCCGGCCAGTTGCTGGTCCACGAGTAGTCCTTGCCGGGACGCCGCGCCACCGTGGTCAACGACGAATAGAGCAGGAAGTTCGCCGTCTGGCTGGCGCTGGTCGGGTTCAGCGCCCGTGCGCCCGTATAGCCCTTGCCGAAGTCATCGGTGAGCAGCGCCGTGGCAATGCGCGGGCGCAGCGCTTCGATCGCCTTGGCGACGGCGTCGGGCAGTACGACCTGCGACTGGCTGAGGTCGATTCCGCGCAGTTGCTCGCGCATGCTGTTGGTGATGCCCGACTGCCGGTCGGCATCGATGGCATCGAACGGCTTGCCGTAGCGCGCCAGCGCGAGGTCGTTCCGGACCTCCCTCGCCAGCTGCACGAGATATTCGGCGGTGTAGTCCTCACCGAACGCAGAGCCCATGCCGTACAGGCTGCCGTAGTCCATCAGGTCGGCCTTCTGGAAGCCGGACTTGCCACCCACGATATCGGCGTAGCTCATCACCGGGGTACCGTCGGCGGTGACCATCTGCTGAGGCAACGGCGCGACCTGCCGGTAGGTGCTTCGGGTCGCGGCGGCCATGCCCAGGAAACAGGCCACGATGACAAACAGCAGAATCCAGATCAATACCTTGCTGGTCCGGTCCTGCGGGCCGGCTTGCCCCGTGCTGGGCAACGTCGCGTTCATTAGCTACCTCCTGATGAGCATCAATGCATGGCACGCATGCTGTTGCCTGGCAGGGGGCCAGCCACTGATGTGGATCAGGATTCGCTGCGACAGACTGTCGCAGCGCGGAGCGGGCTCAGCGGTCGATCGCGTTCCGCGCGAGCTTGCGCAAGCCGTCGCTGTCGATGATTTCCAGCTGGCGACCCTCGATCCGGATCAGCCCCTGGTCGCGCATGCGGGTGAGCAGCCGGCTCACCGTTTCCGCGGCCAGCCGCAGGTAGTTGCCGATGTCGATGCGCGACATGCTCATGCGCAGCAGCGTCCCCGAGAAGCCCCGCTGCGCGAAGCGCTCGGACAGATCCACCAGGAAGGCCGCCATGCGGGCCTCGGCGGTGTTGTCGCCGGCCAGCATCGCGGTCATGCCCAATTCCTTGGACAGCAGGCGGAACAACTGCTGCTGCAGTCCCGGCATGCGCGTCGCCAGCGAGCTGATCGCCGGAAAGGAGAAACGGCAGAAGTGCGAGGTCTCCAGCGCCACCGCATTGCACGGATAGTGTTCCGGATAGATCCCGCTGAGCCCGATCACCTCGCCGGGTACATAGAAGCCGAGCACCTGCTCCTTGCCATCGGGATCGACGCTGACCGTCTTGACCATGCCGGCGCGCACCGCGTAGATCGCCTTGAACGGATCGTGCGCGCGGAACACATGTTCGCCGGCGCGGAAAGGTCCGACATGCTCGACCAGCACGTGCAGCTCGGCCAGCGCGGACTTGTCGTAGCCGGCTTCGATGCACACGCCGGAAAAGGCACAGGTGCTGCAGAACCGCACTCTGTCGCCGTCATCGACCATCGGATCGCGCCGTGGATCGATGATGAGTGGAATTTTACGGGGCATGGCATCCGCTGGCGCCACAGGGCGCAGACTCAGGTGCCGCGCATCATACCAAGCCCGCCCGGCCAGCAGCGCAGGCTGCGGCATCCACGACCATCGCCCCGGCCATCGGAATCATCGGAGCCGTGCGCGATATGGCCTGGCCGCCTGCATCACTTGGCGTGACGTGACATGCGCCGATGCGCTGTCGCTCAGGGCTTTGCCAGTGCCCGGTCGATCGCCTGCACGAACGCGGGCTCGGGCCGGCCCGAGGCATCGGTCGTCGCCACGATCCGCCCCTGCGCATCGAGCAGGGAGACCCTGACGTTGTGGCTGAAGCCGCCACCGGGCAGCTGTCGGTAGGCAATACCCAGGACCCCGGCCAGCATGCCTTCGTCGCCGCGTTCGGCGCGCGCCAGCCGAAATGCCGGCGGCCGCACGCGGTGTTCGCCCGCCACCTTCCGCAGCATCGCCAGGTCATCGCGGGCCGGATCGAAGCTCACCAGCAGCACCGGAATCGACTGGCCGGAGCGCGCCGCCACCGCCTTCTGCAGATGCTTGAGGTATTCGATCTCCAGCGGACAGGCCATCTGGCACGAGCCGTAGAACATGCCCACCAGTCGCGGCTCGCCGCGCAGGGAGGCGAAGTCGAACCGCTGCCCCTGCTGGTCGCGCAGGGCCAGCGTGGGGATCGCATACACCGAGTCGGCCACCACGCGGGCGGGCGATGGCGGCGCGGCGACGACAGCGAGCGAAACCAGCATGAGTGCGAAAAGGGCCATCGGCCTGCGTTGCAGCATCATCGATCTCCTTGGGTATCCCTGACACATCGAAAGCCGACGCGCGGCGCCGTGTCGGCGGGACTGAGCGCGGTGAGCGCGGCCACGCGCATCATCAGCGCGTACTGATTCTTGTCGGCGAAGGCCAGCGCCGACCCGCCACACAGGGCGAGGTCGGTGACGCTGCCCGGCACCCTGGCATCGGCATTGGGAAACATCGCCGCGTAGTCGCCGGTCCATTCCCACAACAACCGGTTCAGATCGCGCACCCCGTAGACGTTGGCCGGCCGCGTGCCGATCACGCCCGGCAGATGCCCGGAGGCTCCCTGGATGGCCGACAGCAGATCCTGGTTGCGTGCCGGATCGCGCCGGGCATCGGCTCGCGCGACGTCGGCGGCGCTGACGAGCTCCCACTCGTACCAGTTCGGCAGGCGTGCGTGCTCGCTGCCGCAGTAGGCGCGGGCGGCGAACCAGCTCACCTGGGTGACCGGCTGATCGGGCAGGATCGATTCGCCCGGTTCCAGCGGCCCCTGCCACTGGCTCAGATAACCGGCACCGGCCAGCAGCGACGGCACCTGTCCGCGCCGCCACTCCGGATGCTGCCGGACGAAAGCCAGGAATTCGGCATTCGTCACCGGCTCGCTGCGCATGGAAAACGCGGCCAGTCGCGGCTTCGCGGCGTGGCCGGCAATCGCCAGGGCACTCTCGAACTGCCCGGCGGGTATCCGGACATAGTCTGCCGCCTTCGCCGCGAACGGCAGCAGCAGCATCAGGACGAGGGCGAGCTGGCGGGAAATCATTCGAGAGGTTCCGGCAGGTTCATGCCGGTGGCGACACCCGCGGGCATCGCCACCGACTGCTCCCTACTTCGCCGGCCCGGCCTTGCGCACGGCCTTGACTTCGCTCGCGCTGATCGTGCCGCCCTTGTTGTTGAAGTTGTTCAACACGTAGGTCAGCACGTTGGCGATCTCGTCGTCGCTGAGCTGTGGCCCCAGCGCCGGCATCACCGACTCGTAACCCGTGCTGTTCACGGTGATCTTGCCGCTGAGGCCATGCAGCACGATGCCGATCGCCCGCTTCGGATCGGAGTTGAGGTAGTCGGACATCGCCAGCGGCGGGAACGCACCCGGCAAGCCCATCGCATTGCCCTGGTGGCAGGCCGAGCAGATCTGTGTGAAGACCCGTTTGCCATCGGCCGCCTTGTCGCCGACGCTCAGCGCCACGCTCTGCTGCGCGGGCTGCGCGGTCTTGCTGACAAACGCGGTGCTCGGCCCCTTCTCGTAGATCGCCGGCTGCGGCGGACCGCTGACGCTGATCTGGCCCAGCGCTCCCTTCATGAAGGCACGGGTGATCGAATGATCGACCAGCAGCAGGGTCCCCGGCACCGGCGTGCTCAGCTCGACCATGGTCGCGCCGCCGGCGGGAACCAGGGTGGTCTGCACGTTGTGGTTGACCAGGGTGCCGCCCTCGACATTGGCGTCGTCGAAGATGGCGCCGATGACATGGAAGCTCGAGACCAGGTTGGGGCCGCCGTTGCCGACGAACAGGCGGACCTTGTCGCCCACGCTGGACTTGAGCGCGTTGTCTCCGGCCAGCGAACCTTCGCGGCCATTGAACAGCACATAGGTCGGCTGTTCGAGCAGCAGCTTCTGCATGTCGAACGACTGCAGGCCCGGCTCATGATAGGTGCCGGTGGTGTAGAAATCGCCCTGCATCACGTAGTACTCGTGATCGACCTTCGGCAGGCCCTGCGGCGGCTCGACCACGATCATCCCGTACATGCCGTTGGCGATGTGCATCGGCACCGGCGGGGTCGCGCAGTGATAGACGAACACGCCCGAACGCAGTGCCTTGAACGTGAACACGCTCTCGTGCCCCGGCGCCGTGGCGGTCGAGACCGCACCGCCGCCCGGCCCCATCACCGCATGCAGGTCGATGTTGTGGGTCATGTGCGAGTTGGGGTCGTTGCGCAGGTGCAGCTCGACCGTGTCGCCCTCGCGCACGCGGATCAGCGGACCGGGCGTGGAGCCGTTGAAGGTCCAGAAGTCGTAGCGCACGCCGTCGGCGATTTCCTTGACGACTTCCCGGGTCTCCAGGCGCACGATCACCCGCGCCGGATAGTTGCGATGGATCGGTGCCGGCACGCCCGGCGGGTCCACCAGCTTCTCCTCGATGGGCGCGCCCTGGGGAGGACCGAAATCGCCCGCCATGACCTGGGCCTGGCCCGCATGACTCGCGGCTTTCGCTGCCAGCGTGGGTGTCGCATACAGTGCAGCCGCCAGCAAGCTCGCTGACAGGACGATCGGTAACATGCGTGACATCGGTGCTCTCCCTTGTGTTGACACCTGTCACGGAGAGTAGGCCCTGCGGCACGTCAAGTCATGATCTACATCAGACCGCGGAACCGTGGCGGCCGGCTGTGACAAGTCGCCGCAGCGACGCGCCCGGGGTCGCGCCCTCAGCCGGGTTGGCCGTCCGCGCGCGGGGTCAGGTAGATCCACGCCGAACGCAGCACCCACGGCAGGAACGCCAGCAGCCAGCCATACGCGGCGATCACCAGCCACAGGTAGACGTCGCCACCGAACTCGGCACGGATACGCAGCAGCACCACCGCCTGCAGCAGGGCGAAGCAGATCCACGCCACCGCGCCCATCTGCATCGGCCGGCCCGAGTGGCCCTGGGTCACCCGAGTCACCATCGCCACCAGCATCGAGCCGAAGTAGCCGATCGCCAGCGCATGCAGCGGCGCGCGCAGGAACAGCAATTCGCCGCGGGTCGCATAGATCACGTCCTGCACCGCATACAGCACGAACGCCAGCGGCAACCACGCATACGCCAGGTGCAGCACGGCCAGCACGCCCGGCCGCATCGCCTTCCACGGCTGCCAGGCCAGCGCATGCCAGGCGAACACCAGCGCCAGCGGCAGGTCGGTCAGCCACAGCCAGCCCAGCGCACCGCGCCAGTCCAGCAGCAGGTGCGCCAGCAGCAGCGTCCATACCAGCGGCAGGCTCCAGCGCGGACGGATCACCCGGTAGCCCTTCGCCACGTTGCCGCTGAAGAACGGCAGCATGCGGTGGGTCACCGTGAAGAAGATCGGCAGCAGCAGGCCGAACGTGCCGATGCGCATCGCCAGTTCCGCGCACGCCTGCGGCGCGCCGAACAGCCAGGCCAGGAACGCGATCAGCCCCAGCGCGCCCAGTCCCAGCGCCAGCACGCACGAGCGCGCGTGATCGTTGCGATCGCGCGATGCACGCAGCACCGAGGCCAGCGTGACCAGACCGATCAGATAGCCCAGCAGCATAACCATCATGCCGAGCCGCAGCAGCCACGGCAGGTCGAGCAGGCCCAGGTTCGCCAGCACGTAACCGCCAAATACGCAGCCAGCCACCGGCACGTAGCGCGCCCGCGGCAGCGACGGCCGGTTCAGCCAGCGCGGGAATACCGTCAGCAGGAAGCCGAAGATGAAAAGCGGGAACATGCCGTACTGGATCAGCATGCCGTGCGCATACGCCGGCGGGATCGTCGGCTGAGGCCAGCCGCCCAGTCCGAAGCGCATCCAGGTCAGCTCCACCGCCCACCACGCCATGCTCAGCAGCACCGCGACGGCGCCCGCCAGAAACAGCAGTCGATGCGGCGCCGAGGCCAGCAGGTGCGGCAGTTCGGCAAACGTGGCGGATTTCTCGCGGGTAGCTTGGGGTTCGGACATGGCGCCGGCGGCTCGAATGCGAATGATTCGCCATACTGGCATGGCCGTGCGGCCGGCGGCCCTGATCTGCATCAGGGCCCATGCTTGCGCCGGGCCTTCGCTCAGTGCGTCGTGCGCCCGATCATGCCTTCCCCTCGCATCCAGTCCAGCATGTCGGCCAGCAGCACGTCCAGCGGCGGCTCGACATAGTCCAGCTCGCGCCGGGCCTTGCCCGAATCGACCCGCAGCACATGACTGGTCAGCGCCGCGGCCTCGGGCGTGACGTCGGGCTCCCGTCCGCTGAGCCGCGACCACGCGTCGACCACCCGGGCAAATCCCATCAGCGCCCATGCCGGGGTGGCACGCCGGGGCGTGCGCCGGCCCAGCGCGGCGCCGACGCGATGCACGAAATCGACGAAGCTGGCCTGCTCGCCGCCGAGCAGGTAGGTCTGCCCGAAGCGCTGCCGCTGCCATGCCCGCACCTGGGCGCGGGCGATCTCGCGCACGTCCGCGAACGCGCCGACGCCCGGCGGGATGCCGGGCAACTTCTCGCGATCGATCAGCATGATCAGCCGCGCCCAGTTGTGGCGATCGCCCGGACCGAGGATGTGCGACGGGTTGAACACGATCCACGGCAACGGGGAGCCACGCACGAGCTGCTCGCCGAGGAACTTGCTGCGCTCGTAGTTGATCCAGCTGCCGCCGCCCTGCTGCGGCGCCGACTCGTCGATGATGCCGTGCACCCGATGCGACCAGGCCGAGACCGAGGAGGTATGCATGAACGCCTGCACGCCGGCGTGTCCGGCCGCGCGCAGCAGGTTCGCGGTGCCCTGCACGTTGGTGGCGGTTTGCGCGACCGCCCGCGGCCGCCACATGCTGGTATCGGCCGCCGCATGGAACACCGCCGCGCAGCCCTCCAGCGCCGCAGCCAGCGCGGCCTGATCGGCCAGCGCCGCGCGCACCGGCATGGCGCCGGCAGCGGCGATGACGGCGTCGGATTCGGACCGGCGCGACAGCGCCCTGACCTCGCAGCCCGTGGCGCGCAGCTCGCGCAGCAGGTGGCCGCCGAGAAATCCGCTGGCACCGGTCAGCAACACAGTCGTCATGGACTCACCTGGCTGGAAAGGGCACCCGCAGGGTACCCGATCACTCCGGCAACAACGCCTGCCCGATCGCCTTGAGGCCCGACGGATTCAGTATGTCGAGATCGCGCCCTTCGATCTGGATCAGCTGCTGTGTGCGGAAGCGACTGAGCACCCGGCTCACCGTCTCGGCGGCGAGGCGCAGGTAGTTGGCGATGTCGCCGCGCGACATGCTGAGATGGAACCGGGTGGCGGAGAATCCGCGCGCCGCGAAGCGACCGGCCAGATCCAGCAGGAACGCGGCGACCCGCTCATCGGCGCTGTAGTCGCCGGCCAGCAGGCTGGCGTTGCCGAGCTCCTTGCTGAGCATGCGGAACAGGTGCCGCTGCACGGCCGGGACGCGCGAGGCCAGTGCGCTCATCGCGGGGAACGAGAAGCGGCAGAAGGACGTGGTGTCCAGCGCCACCGCATCGCACGGGAACTGCTCGGGATAGATCGCGTTGAGTCCGATCACCTCGCCGGGCAGATAGAACCCCAGCACCTGCTCGCGGCCCTCGCGGTCGATCGTGCGGGTCTTCACGGTGCCGCGCCGCACCGCATAGATCGCCCGGAACGGATCACCCGTGCGGAAGACATGCTCGCCGGTGCGGAACGGCCCGGCATGTTCGACCAGGCACTGCAACTCCACCAGCTCGGGCTTGTCGTAACCGGCCGCGACACAGACGCTGGAGAACGCGCACGTGTCGCAGAAACTCGCCTCCCTGCCATCGTCGGCCATCGGGCTGGGCGGCTCGGGCAGGCGACCTGCCGGGTACCTGGATCGCATGTTCGTGTTGAGGGGCCGGGTGGGGGCCGCGTCGATCAGCTCGGTCACGCTCAGATCACACGCGAATAGCGCGCGGCCTGCGCTTCGTCGTCCAGATAGGCATCGAAGCACATCGCGATGATACGCAACAGCAGGCGGCCCCGCGAGGTCACCCGCAACACGCGCGCATCCTCCTGCACCAGACCATCGGCCAGCAGCGGCAGCAGCCGCTCCCGTTCGCGCATGAAATAGTCGTCGAACAGCAGCAGATGACGTGCACCGAACGCCTGCTTGTCGAGCATGCCGTGGCACATCAGCTCGCCGATCAGCTCGCGCCGGATCAGGTCGTCCTCGTCCAGTTGCAGGCCGCGCACCACCGGCAGGCGGCCGGCATCCAGCGCCGCGTAATAGCCGATCAGGTCGCGTGCGTTCTGGCTGTAGCTGTCGCCGACCCGGCCGATCGCACTGACTCCCAGGCCCACGATATCGCAGTCGCCATGCGTCGAATAGCCCTGGAAGTTGCGCTGCAGCGTGCCGGCGCGCTGGGCCGTCGCCAGCTCGTCGTCGGCGCGGGCGAAGTGATCCATGCCGATGTAGACATAGCCGGCCGCGCTGAGCTTTTCCAGCGCGCAACCGAAGAGGGCCAGCCGGGTCGCCGGATCGGGCAGATCGGCGGCTTCGATCTGCCGCTGCGCCTTGAACATCTGCGGCAGGTGCGCGTAGCCGTAGACGGCAACGCGGTCGGGTGCCAGCGCCACCACCTGGTCCAGCGTGCGGCTGAAGCCGGCCACGCTCTGCAGGGGCAGGCCATAGATCAGGTCGACGCTGGCCGAGCCGAACGAGGCGGCACGCGCCGCCTCGAGCACCTCGCGGGTCTGCTCGAAGCTCTGGATCCGGTTGACCGCCTGCTGCACCGCCGGGTCGAAATCCTGGATGCCGACCGAAATCCGGTTGAAGCCGAGCTCGCCGAGTTCGCGCACGTAGGCGCCGTCGGCGAAGCGCGGATCTATCTCGATGCCGTACTCGCGCGCGGACTCATGGCTGAAGCTGAAATGCCGCGCCAGCGATTCCATCAGCTCGCGCATGCGGGCGATGTCGAGGAAATTCGGCGTGCCACCGCCGAAATGCAGTTGGCGCACCGGCCGATCGCGGTCGAACTGCGGCGCGATCAGCTCGATCTCGCGATACAGCCGCTCGAGGTAGCGATCGGCCTTCGTCGTGTCGTGGGTGATCACCCGGTTGCAGCCGCAGTAGAAGCACGGGCTCATGCAGAACGGCACGTGCACGTACAGCGACAATGGCCGCGGGATCGGCTCCTCGTTGGAGGCCCGGATCACCGTACGCAACGCCGTCTCGTTGAAATCGGCGGTGAACTGCGGTGCCGTCGGATAGCTGGTGTAACGCGGGCCGGCGACGTCGTAACGGGCGATCAACGCGGGGTCGAATTCTGGGGTGGTGACAGGACTGATCATGGGCGCAGTGTGTTGGCAGCGCCTGCCCCATGCCTTGATCAGGATCAATTTGCGTGGCTGTCGCGCGATCCTGCCGCAGGCGCATGGCGTCGAACCGGCGGTCGGCGTGCCATGGCGCACGCCGACCACTGCGCTATCGCACTCAGCGCTTCAGTGGCTCGATCTGCTGCTCGATCGTGCCGAAGATCGAGGCGCCGCCGGCATCGGTGATGTCGATGCGCAGGCGGTCGCCGAACTTCATGAACGGCGTGCTGGGCTGGCCGTCGCGCAGGGTTTCCACCGTGCGCTGCTCGGCCAGGCACGAGGCGCCCTTGCCGGTGTCCTGGTTGGCGATCGTGCCGGAGCCGACGATGGTGCCGGCGGCCAGCGGGCGGGTCTTCGCCACGTGGGCGACCAGCTCGGCAAAACTGAACTGCATGTCGACACCGCATTCCGCCTCACCGAACCAGGCACCGTTCAGCCAGGTGCGCATCGGCAGGTGCAGCTTGTCGCCCTGCCACGCCTCGCCGAGCTCGTCCGGGGTCACCAGCACCGGCGACAGCGCCGAGCGCGGCTTGGATTGCAGGAAGCCGAAACCCTTGGCCAGCTCGCCCGGAATCAGCCCGCGCAGGCTGACATCGTTGACCAGGCCGATCAGCTGGATGTGCCCAGACGCCTGGGCCGGCGTGACGGCCATCGGCACGTCGTCGGTCACCACGATGACTTCGGCCTCCAGGTCGATGCCGTAATCCTCGCTGGGCACCACGACCGGATCGCGCGGGCCGAGAAAGCCGGCGCTGGTGGCCTGGTACATCAGCGGATCGGTGTAGAAACTGGCCGGCACCTCGGCGCCGCGCGCCCGGCGCACGCGCTCCACGTGCGGCAGGTAGGCCGAGCCATCGACGAACTCGTAGGCCCGCGGCAACGGCGCGGCCAGCGCGGCCATGTCCAGCGCAAAGGCGCCGGCCGCCTTGCCCGCGTTCAATTCGTCCGACAGTGCATTCAACCGCGGCGCCGCGTTCGACCAGTCGTCCAGCGCCGCCTGCAGCGTGGCCGCGATCGCGCTGGCCCTCACCGCTTGCGTGAGGTCGCGGCTGACCACGATCAACGTGCCGTCGCGGCCACCTTCCTTGAGACTTCCCAACTTCATTCGATTCTCCCGACAGAGCAGCGCCTAGGCCTGCGGCGGATGGAAATGCTTCGCGATACCTTGCCAGCATTCGTGATAATTGGCCTGCAGCTGCGGCGAGGCAAGCGCCTGTTGCGTGGGGCGGATCACCTTGCGCGTCTCGAACATGAAGGCCATGGTGCCGCCGATCACGTCGGGCTTCGCCAGATCCGCGGCGGAGGCCTTCTCGAACGTGGCCGCATCCGGGCCGTGCCCGCTCATGCAGTTGTGCAGCGACGCGCCGCCGGGCACGAAGCCCTCGGCCTTGGCGTCGTAGACGCCGGTGATCAGGCCCATGAACTCGCTGGCCACGTTGCGATGGAACCACGGCGGACGGAACGTGTGCTGCGCGACCAGCCAGCGCGGCGGAAAGATCGCGAAGTCGAGGTTCGCCGTGCCCGGGGTGTCGCTGGGCGAGGTCAGCACGGTGAAGATCGACGGGTCGGGATGGTCGTAGCTGATCGAGCCGATCGTGTTGAACCGGCGCAGGTCGTATTTGTACGGCGCGTAGTTGCCGTGCCAGCCGACCACGTCCAGCGGGGAGTGGCCGATCTTCGCCGACCACAACGTGCCCTGGAATTTCGCGATCAGCTCGAAGTCGCCCTCGACATCTTCGTACGCCGCGTGCGGGGTGAGGAAGTCGCGCGCGTTGGCCAGGCCGTTCGAGCCGATCGGCCCCAGCTCGGGCAGGTTCAGCAACGCACCGAAGTTCTCGCAGACATAGCCGCGTGCGGCATCGTCCAGCAGCTCGACCCGGAAGCGCACGCCGCGGGGGATCAGTGCGATCTCCTGCGGCTCCACGTCCAGCACGCCCAGCTCGGTGGCGATCCGCAGGCGACCCAGCTGCGGCAGGATCAGCAGCTCGCCGTCGGCGTCGTAGAAGAAGCGGCCCTGCATCGAGCGATTGGCCGTGTAGACGTGGATGCCGATGCCGGCCTGCTCGCCCGCGCCGCCATTGCCGGCCAGGGTCACCAGGCCGTCGACGAAATCGGTGGGCGCGTCGGCCAGCGGCAGCGGATCCCAGCGCAACGGGTTCGGCGTGGCCGGTGCCTCGTCGAAGCGGTTGTGGAGGCCGGCGTGCGCCAGTGGCCGGAACGGCGCGTGCACCGCGGCCGGGCGGATCCGGTACAACCAGCTGCGCCGGTTGCCGTGCCGTGGCGCGGTGAACGCGGTGCCGGACAGCTGCTCGGCGTACAGGCCGTGCGCCGCCCGCTGCGGCGAGTTCTGCCCCTGCGGCAAGGTCCCGGGAATCGCCTCGCTGGCGAATTCGTTGCCGAAGCCGGACTGGTAGCCGTTGCTGACGATCGTCGCCATGGGAGCCGTTCCTTACAGGAAGCCGCGTTTGATCTGGTCGCGCTCGATCGACTCGAACAGCGCCTGGAAGTTGCCTTCGCCGAAACCCTCGTTGCCCTTGCGCTGGATGATCTCGAAGAAGATCGGCCCGATCGCGTTCTGGGTGAAGATCTGCAGCAGCTTGCGCTGCTTCGTCTCCAGGTCGGCGTCGATCAGGATCTTGTTCCGGCGCAGGCGCGGCACGTCCTCGCCATGGTTCGGCACGCGCTCGTCGATCACCTCGAAGTACGCGTCCGGCGTGTCGAGGAATTCCACCCCGGCAGCACGCATCTTCTCCACCGTGGTGTAGATGTCGTCGGTGAAGCAGGCGATGTGCTGGATGCCTTCGCCGTGGTAGGCGTCGAGGTATTCGTTGATCTGGCTCTTCGGGTCGCTCGATTCGTTCAGCGGGATGCGCACGACGCCGTCCGGCGCGGTCATTGCCTTGGAGACGAGGCCGGTCTTGGCACCCTTGATGTCGAAGTAGCGGATCTCGCGGAAGTTGAACAGCCGCTCGTAGTAGTCCGACCACTTCTGCATGTTGCCGAAATACAGGTTGTGGGTCAGGTGGTCGATGAAGGTGAGTCCGAAGCCCTTCGGATCCTGCTCGGCGCCCGGGATGGCCACGTAGTCGCCGTCGTAGATGCTGCCGGCGCTGCCGTAGCGGTCGACCAGGTACAGCATGCAGTCGCCGATGCCCTTGACCACCGGCGCGTCCACCGCCTTGCTCTGTGGCTTGTGCTCGACCGCCTCGCCGCCGTTGCCGAGCACGGTGGCCAGCACCTCGGCCGCCGGCTTCTTGAAGCGGATCGCGAAGCCGCAGGCACTGGGGCCATGCTTGTCGGCGAAATCGGCGGCGAACGAATCCGGATCCTCGTTGAGCAGGAAATTCACCCCGTTCTGCCGGTAGATCGTGATCGGGCGGGACTTGTGCTTCAGCACCGCGCTGAAGCCCATCCGCCTGAACAGGTCGTGCAGCTCATCGGCGCGACCTGCGGGGGCGGCGAACTCGACGAATTCGAAACCGTCGATACCCATCGGGTTCTCGAATGTGGTGACCTGCATGCCAAGATTGGGCTGGGCGTTCATGGCGCTCTCCTGTATGTCGGTGCACGATGACCTGATGCGACAGCGTGCCACCGTCGAAATGATCCTCACGTTATAGTTACAAATGTAACCATTTGCAAGGAACCCCGCCGTCATGCCCTCCAAGCGCACGCCAGCCCCCGCCAACGCCGAGCATGCCCCGCTGCAGCTGGAGCACTTCCTGCCGTACCGGCTGTCGATCCTGTCCAACACGATCAGTCAGGCGATCGCGGACGACTACCAGCGCCGCTACGACATCTCGGTGACCGAGTGGCGGGTGATGGCCGTGCTGGCGCGCTTCGCCGGCCTGTCCGCGCGCGAGGTAGCCGAGCGCACCGCGATGGACAAGGTGGCGGTAAGCCGGGCGCTGTCGCGGCTGGTCGAGGCCGGGCGGGTCAACCGCGACACCCATGACAACGACAAACGCCGCTCGGTGCTCAGCCTCACCGAAACAGGCTGGGCCATGCATGACGAGGTGGCGCCGATGGCGCGGGCACGCGAGCGCGAGGTGCTGGCCCGGCTCGATGCCGAGGAGCAGCGTTGGCTGACGCGGATACTGGACAAGCTGCTGGACGAGAAGTCGGTGAAAAGGAGTGGGAAATGAGTGATTGCACTCGTTTCCGACTCCTCGCCGATCGACTCGCCACTGCTTTCAGCGCACGCCGTGCATCAGCTTGTTGATCAGCGGCGCGATCAGGAACAGCAGCACGCCGCAGCCCAGCAGGATCCAGAAGCCGAAGGCGTAGCCGCTCAGCGCCGAGGCGACCGTCATGCCGCTCTCGCCGCTTACGTGGCCGGCGAACAACCCGGCCAGGTTGTTGCCGATCGCGGTGGACAGGAACCAGCCGCCCATGCCCAGCCCGACCAGGCGCACCGGCGCCAGCTTGGTCACCATCGACAGGCCGATCGGCGACAGGCACAGCTCGCCGGCGGTCTGCAGCACGTAGCACAGCACCAGCGTCCACAGCGGAATCATGCCACTGCCATCGACCAGGTGGGACAGCGCATACATCAGCACCGCGAAACCCAGCGCGTTGCCGATCAGGCCCAGGCCGAACTTGCGCGGAATCGACGGCTCGATGCGGCGCTTGTCCAGCCACGCCCAGCTCAGGCTGACCAGCGGCGCCAGCAGCACGATCGCGACCGGATTGACCGACTGGAACCAGCCCACGGGGAAGGCCCAGCCGGCGAGCAACTGACGGTCGACGATGTTCTGTGCCAGGAAGTTGAACGAGCTGCCCGCCTGTTCGAAGAACATCCAGAACAGTACGTTGAAGACGAAGATGATCAGCATCGCGATCACCCGCTGGATCTGTACCCGGCCGTTGCGGATCGCCTCGATCACCAGCATCACGCCGACGCCGAGGAACAATGCCGTCAGCAGCCACTGCAACACCACCGCACCGGCGCGGTCCATCAGCAGGTAGACCAGCGGGATCGCCACCAGCACGCCGATCGCCACGTACAGCACGCGCATCCGGCTGGCGATTTCCGGTGCCGGGCGACCGATGTCGCCGAGCTGGCGACGGCCGAACCAGAACCACAGCAGGCTGATCAGCATGCCCACGCCCGAGGCGGCGAACACCACGTGGTAGTTGTCGTGCTGCGGCGTGCCGAATACCTTCTCGGCCAGGTAGCTGGTGAGCACCGGCGCGATCAGCGCGCCGGCGTTGATGCCCATGTAGAACAGGGTGAAGCCGCGGTCGCGGCGCGAGTCGCCCGGCGCATAAAGTTGCCCGACCATCGAGGAGATGTTCGGTTTGAACAGGCCGTTGCCGACGATGATCGTGGCCAGCCCGAGCATGAAGATCGCGTGGTTCGGCACCATCACCATGAACAGCCCGCTGGCCATCACCACCGCACCGAGCAGGATCGAGCGCTGGTAGCCGATCACCTTGTCGGCCACGTAGCCGCCGAACACCGCGGTGGCATAGACCAGCGCCAGGTAGGCGCCGTAGGTGCGACTGGCCGATGCCTGTCCCGCCTCGTCGCCCCCGAAGAATTGCGACACGATGTACAGGGTCAGCGCCCAGCGCATGCCGTAGAACGCGAAGCGTTCCCAGAACTCGGACATGAACAGCATCCACAGCGGCTTCGGATGACCGAGCAGTTGTGGATAGTCGGGTATCGGCGCCGCTTCGCCGGTGGTGGTCTGGCCCATGCGTGTCCCCTGGATGAGTGGCCGCAATATCTTGCGATCCGTCAGATGTAACCGCAGGACCCGTCGCCGTCAAATGCGCCGCAACACGAACCGGCCGGATGCGACGCGGTCGATCAGGTGCCCAGCACCGTGCGCACATCCAGCAACTCGGGGAAGAACTCCAGATCCAGCGCCTTCTTCAGGAAACTCACGCCGGACGATCCGCCGGTGCCACGGCGGTGGCCGATGATCCGCTCGACCGTCTTCATGTGGCGGAAACGCCACAGCTGGAAACTCTCCTCCACGTCCACCAGCTGTTCGCACAGATGGTATTCCGGCCAGAAATCAGCACGGCCCTCGTAGATGCGCTTGAGTACCGGCAGCAGCGCCGGGTGGCGCCGGTACGGCTGGGTCCAGTCGCGCTGCTGCAGTTCGGCCGGCACCGCATGGCCGCGGCGGGCCAGGTAGCACAGGAACTCATCGTACAGGCCGGGCGCTTCCAGCACCTCGCGCAGCGCGGCCTGGGCGGCCGGATCGTGGGCGAAGACCTTGAGCATGTCTGCGTTCTTGTTGCCCAGCAGGAACTCGATCTGCCGGTACTGCAGCGACTGGAAACCGGACGACGGCCCGAGCACGCCGCGGAACTCCAGATACTCCGACGGGGTCAGCGTCTCCAGCACGGCCCATTGCTCGAACAGTTGCCGCTGCACCTGCTTCACCCGCGCCAGGATCTTCAGGCAGGCATCGACGTCGTCGCGCTGCAGATGCGCCACGGCCGCCTTCAGTTCGTGGATCAGCAGCTTCATCCACAATTCGGATACGTGGTGCTGCACGATGAACAGCATCTCGTCATGGTGCGGCGGCTGGCTCAACGGCTGCTGTGCGGACAGCAGGGTTTCCAGATGCAGATAGCCGCCATACGTCATCTGTCCGTTGAGGTCGGTCTGGATGCCCGCTTCGATATCGCGCTGGTTCTCGCTCATGGTGGTCCGCAGGTTTTCGAAAAGGGCATGGTAACGGCTGGGCGCTGCGAGGGTCCGGCTCGGTGGAAGAAAAAGGT
Source organism: Rhodanobacter ginsengisoli (assembly GCF_042657065.1). Taxonomy (NCBI): domain Bacteria; kingdom Pseudomonadati; phylum Pseudomonadota; class Gammaproteobacteria; order Lysobacterales; family Rhodanobacteraceae; genus Rhodanobacter; species Rhodanobacter ginsengisoli. The sequence goes on along the minus strand of NZ_JBHSNF010000003.1, from coordinate 185,578 downwards.
TCGTGGTCGCCGACGCCACAGCGCGCGAGGCGCGCCGCGCGGCCATTTCCGGCGATCGGGCACGGTCCTGCAACGCCCTCCCGTACGCCCGCGAATGCTGCGCCGTACCTTGCAGCGCAACATGCCCGCCTGTTATCAAGAGAGGTCTTGTTCGATCGTTTGCGCGCGTCCGCCTGCATGGAACGCGCGCCGCCGTCCCCGCTTTCACTCTATCCATCCTCAACCCGGAGCGAGTTGTGACCATCGCCGCCAAGTTTGAAATCGAATACCTGCAGTACCTCGATGCCGAGGGCAACGAGGTCCGCAAGGACCTGCCCGCCTTCGCCAAGGACCTCGACCACATGGTCGAGCTGTACAAGCTGATGCTGTCGACCCGCGTGTTCGACGCGAAGTCGATCGCGCTGCAGCGTACCGGCAAGCTCGGCACCTATGCCAGCTGCCTCGGCCACGAAGCCGCGCACGTCGGCATCGGCAGCGCGATGAAGCCGGAAGACGTGCTGGCGGTCAGCTACCGCGAGTACGGCGCCCAGTTGTACCGGGGCGTGCAGCCGCGCGAGGTCTACATGTACTGGGGCGGCGACGAGCGCGGCAACGACTACCAGAAGGAACCCGCACGGCACGATTTCGCCTGGTCCGTGCCGATCGCGACGCAGTGCCTGCACGCGGCCGGTTCCGCGCTGGCGTTCAAGATCCGCGGCGAGAAACGCGTGGCGGTATGCACGATCGGCGACGGCGGCTCGTCCAAGGGCGACTTCTACGGCGCGATCAACATCGCCGGCGCGCAGAACCTGCCGCTGGTGGCGGTGATCGTCAACAACCAGTGGGCGATCTCGGTACCGCGCAAGATCCAGTCCGGCGCGCCGACGCTGGCGCAGAAGGGGATCGCCGCGGGCCTGTTCTGCATCCAGGTCGACGGCAACGACATCATCGCCGTGCGCAAGGCGATGGAGGACGCACTCGAGCGCGCCCGCAACGGCGAGGGCGGCAGCGTGATCGAAGCGGTCACCTATCGCCTGGGCGACCACACCACCGCCGACGATGCCCGCCGCTATCGTGGCGAGGCGGAGGTGAAGGAAGGCTGGTCGAAGGAGCCGATGAAGCGCCTGCGCAACTGGCTGGTGGCGAAGAAAGTGTGGGACGACGCGAAGGAAGAAGCCTGGAAAGCCGAGTGCGACGAGTGGATGGACAATGAGGTCAACGCCTACCTCGAGACCAAGACCCAACCGGTCACGGCGATGTTCGACTACATCTTCGCCGAAGTCCCCGCCGATCTCGCCAAGCAGCGCGATTACGTCCTCTCGCTTGAAAACAAGGGCCACTGAGTCATGGCACAAATCTATCTTATCGAAGCGGTCACCCAGGCACTGGCCTACGAGATGGCCCACGACGACAGCGTCATGGTTCTGGGCGAAGACGTCGGCCTCAACGGCGGTGTGTTCCGCGCCACCCAGGGGCTGCAGGAAAAGTTCGGCGAGCTGCGCGTGCTCGACACGCCGCTGGACGAAACCACCATCGCCGGCGTCACCGTCGGCCTCGCCGTGCAGGGCATGAAGCCGGTGGCCGAGGCGCAGTTCGAAGGCTTCATCTATCCGATGATGGAGCAGATCGCCTGCCACGCCGCACGCATGCGCAACCGCACCCGCGGCCGGCTGACCGTGCCGGCGGTGTTCCGCGCGCCGTGGGGCGGCGGCATCCGCGCGCCGGAACATCATTCGGAAGCGAACGAGCACCTGTTCACCAACATCGCCGGCCTGCGCGTGGTGATGCCGTCCTCGCCGGCGCGTGCCTACGGCCTGCTGCTGGCCGCGATCCGCGATCCCGATCCGGTGATGTTCTTCGAACCGAAGCGGATCTACCGCCAGTACAAGGAAGAGGTACCGGACGACGGCGAGGCGCTGCCGCTGGACGTGTGCTTCGTGCTGCGCGACGGCACCGACGTGACCCTGGTGAGCTGGGGCGCGCAGGTGAAGGAAGCGCTCGAGGCCGCCGACGAACTGGCCACCCAGGGCATCAGCGCCGAGGTGATCGACGTCGCCACGCTGACCCCGCTGGACTTCGACACCATCGCCGAATCGGTGCAGAAGACCGGCCGCTGCGTGATCGTGCACGAAGCCCCGAAGACCGCCGGCTTCGGCGCCGAGATCGCCGCGCGGCTGGCCGAGGAGTGCATGTACGACCTGCTCGCGCCGGTCGAGCGCGTCACCGGTTTCGACACGCACATCCCGCTGTTCCGCCTGGAAATGAAATACATGCCGAGCGTGGAACGCGTCGTCGACGCGGCGAAGCGTACGCTGGCCGCCAGCTGATCATTCAACGGACCCGACCCCATGGCTGATATCAAGACGTTCTACCTCCCCGACCTCGGCGAAGGCCTGCCCGACGCCACCGTGGTCGAATGGCATGTGAAAGTGGGCGACAGCATCAAGCTCGATGCTCCGCTGTGCTCGATGGAAACCGCCAAGGCGGTCGTCGACGTGCCCTCGCCCTACACCGGCAAGGTGACCAAGCTGCATGGCGCGCCCGGCGACATCATCGAGACCGGCGCCGCGCTGGCCGAATTCGAACCGGATCCGAACGCCAAGCAGCGCGCGGAATCCGAATCCACCGGCCACCATCACGGCCCGAAGAAGACCGAGGCCGCACCGGCACCGGCACCCGCACCCGCGCCTGCCCCGGCAGCGGCCGGTGGCGATCGCGAAGACGAAGGCACCGTGGTCGGCGCGATGGTCAGCGGCAGCCACGTGCACGTCGAACAGGCCGCCAGCATCGGCGGCGTGAAGGCGGTGCCGGCCGTGCGCGCACTGGCGAAAAAGCTCAAGGTCGACCTCGCCCGCGTGCGCCCCAGTGGGGCCGACGGCGTGGTGACGATGAAGGACGTCAAGGACGCCGCGGCGAACGGCTCGGCCGCGCTCGGCGCCACGCCCGCGCGCGCCGTCCCGGCGTCTGCCGGTCGCCACCTGGCGCCCGAGCTGCCGCAGGGCGAACCGTCCCGCACGACCACCTCGCTGGCCGGCAAGCCGGTGCGCACCGCGCCACCGTCGCAGAGCGCCAGCGGCCAGCCCGAGCAACTCAAGGGCGTGCGTCGCAACATGGCCCGCGTGATGGCCGACGCGCACGCGCAAGTGGTACCCACCACCCTGGTCGACGACGCCGACCTGCATGCCTGGATCGGCAAGCAGGACATCACCGGCCGCCTGATCCGCGCGATCGTTTTCGCCTGCAAGACGGTGCCGGCGCTGAACGCCTGGTTCGACGGCAAGAACCTGACCCGCACGCTGCACCCGCACGTGGACATCGGCATCGCGGTGGATACCGACGACGGCCTGTTCGTGCCGGCCCTGCGCAATGCCGACATGCTCGACGGCGCCGGTATCCGCGGCGCGATCAAGCGCCTGCGCAGCCAGGTCGAGGACCGCAGCATTCCCGCCTCGGAGCTGTCCGGCTACACCATCAGCCTGTCCAACTTCGGCATGTTCGCCGGTCGCTACGCCACCCCGGTGGTGGTGCCGCCGACCGTGGCGATCATCGGCGCCGGCAAGCTCAGCCACGACGTGGTCGCGGTGATCGGCGGCATCGAAGTGCACCGTCGCATGCCGCTGTCGCTGACCTTCGACCACCGCGCGGCCACCGGCGGCGAGGCGGCCCGATTCCTCAAGGCGATGCTGGACGATTTGTCGTTGCCGAACTGAAGCAAGTTCCGCCGTACGAAAAAAAAAAGGCGCCTGAGGGCGTCTTTTTTTTGGGGGAGTATTCGCCCCCCACGCCAGATGATCCGACAGTGTCGTTGGTCATATGGCCGCTCAAACGCATCGTGGATATCGTAGCGGCCGCTGTTCCTGCAGCGGGCCCGCGCGCTGAGCATCTCAAAGGCCTTCTATCGACGTTGATTGGCATAGAGATAGCAAAGTGGCCTACACGAATTCCACGGACTGGCAGACGCCTGCATCTGTTTCGGCGTCCGACGATGAGCAATGCGAACTGGTACTGAGGGGCGATACGCTGGCCCGCGCCGGGCAGCTCGACGCGGCCGAGGCGATCTTGCGCCAGGCTCTGATGCGGAAGCCGCACGACGCGACCGCCACAGCCCACCTGGCGCGAATTCTGCTCGGACTCGGTCGTACCGATGATGCCTCGCGTCTGGTGGACGATTTCCTGTGTTCGACCGTGCTGTCGGCACCGCCTGAACTCCTGCTGCTGCGGGCCCAGATCCTGCTCGCCCTGCGCGCCTGGTCAGAGGCGATCGTGGCGTTTCGTTACGCCATCGACGCGGCGCCCGACAACGGCATCGCAGAACTCGGCCTTGCCGTGGCCCTGGGCGAGTCCGGCCAGATCGAGACCACCGCGACGGCGGCCCGCCGGGCGATCGCCAAGGGCGCGGACAGTCCGGGCGCTCGCTATGTTCTTGGTCGCGCCTTGCTGGCCGCCAACCGCCCTGATGAGGCCGAGGCCCAGCTTCGTCAGGTACTGACGCTGCAGCCCGATCACGTGGCTGCGCACTGCAGCCTGACCGAATTGATCTGGATGCGCAGCGGCAACGTCGATGCGGCCATGGAAAGACTCGACGACGCCTTGCGCGATGAGCCGAACTTGTTCGAACTGCGCATCATGAAGGCCAGACTTCTGGAATCGTCTGGCGATCGCCTGGGCGCGCTTGCCGCGCTGGAGGCTGGACTGACGCACCCGGCGGGCTCCCTCGCCTTGCGCCTCGCTGCCACGAAAACCGCGGTCCACATCGACCCCGCACGCGCCATGCTGCATGCCCGGCACGCCCTGCAGCTTGGCCCCGGAAATGCCGCCGCGGTTGGCGCCTATGCCGACACCCTGCTGGCCATGGGCCGAGCAAGGGAGCTCGCCACGGTCGCTGCCCGCCTGCACGAATTCAACCCCGACGACAGTCATGCCATCGCCTTGCTGCTGTGCGCCTGGCGCATGCTGGATGACCCGCGCCATCGCGAGCTCGGCGACTACTCCCGCGTTGTCCGGACGTCGCTCATCGACACGCCGGTCGGCTGGTCGGATCTGGCCAGCTACCTGGGCGATCTGGCACGCAGCCTGCACCAGCTGCATTCAATGCGTGAGCACCCGATCGATCAGACGCTGCGGTTCGGCACGCAGGTCGAACTGCATCCGGAGCAATCAGGGGATCGTGCGATCCAGGCATTTCCCGAAGCCATCGCCGGCCCGATCCGTCGCTATCTGGAAGCGCTGGGCGGAGGCACGGACTTGCTGCGTCGACGCCATACCGGTGCTTGCAGGCTCAACGGCATCTGGTCGGTGCGGCTGCGGCCCAATGGTCACCATCTCAATCATTTCCATGGCAAGGGCTGGATCTCGTCCGCCTGCTATATCGAGCTGCCCGAAACCATGGGCGAGCAAGCCGGCCAGGGCTGGCTGAAGTTCGGCGAGCCGGCGATGCCCACCACCCCTGCACTGCCAGCGGAATACTTCATCCGACCCGAACCGGGTTTGCTGGCGCTGTTCCCGTCATGGATGTGGCATGGCACGGTTCCGTTTTACGGATCACCCCTGGATCGTCGCCTGACGATGGCATTCGATTTGCTGCCGGCATGATCCGCCAACCACGGGATCAGTAATCGCGCACGTCCAGCAGCATGAAGCAGCGCATGCTGTAGTCGCGCCCGGTCTGCGGCCACGCGACCGAAGCCAGCGCCAGGGTTCCCGCCGTCCACGGCTCGTTGTCGAACAAGGCCTCGCTGCGCGAATCGCCCGCGGCGGAATGACTGTGCACCAGCCGCAACCAGTGCAGCTCGGGGGTCAGCGCCTCGCGCTTCACCGCCGCCTCGATCGCCACCAGGGCTTCGCCCGGCACCCTCACGGCATCGCTGTTCGCGCCGCGCACGCTGAACGGGCCGATGAACACGTCCCAGCTGCGTACACCGATGTCCCATGCGGCAATCTGCATCTTGCGGTCGTCGGTGACGTACCAGCAGGCGGCCAGCAGGACATGAAATGCATTCTGCTCGAATGCCTTCAGCGCATCGCGGCACCCCGCTTCGCCCCCGCCGGCACCGGCGAAGCTCTCCTCGATGCGGCGCTCCTCGCCCAGCACCACGTCGACATCGAGACGACCCGGCTCGCCGGCACTGCCTTCATGCCACTCGGCGCGGATGGCCGGAAAATCGTCATCGGTGACCAGCCAGCCGTCCTCGTCCGCCTCCAGCTCGACATCGTGTCGCTCGAACAGCTGCAGCAGGTATTTCTGTAGCGTCGCACTATCCATGGTCATCCTCGGTGGTCGGTACCGACCGGCGGCGGCAACTCGCGCCAGGTCAGGAATACGCGCAGGTCGAACTCCAGTTGATGGTAGTCCGGCAGCATGTACCGGCACAGCTGGTAGAACGGCTTGTTGTGTTCGATTTCCTTCAGGTGCGCCAGCTCGTGCACCACGATCATCTGCAGGAATTCCGGCGGGGCGGCCTTGAACACGGCGGCCACGCGAATTTCCTTCTTCGCCTTGAGTTTGCCGCCCTGCACGCGCGAGATCGCGGTATGCAGGCCCAGCGCGCGTTGCACCACGTCGAGCTTGCTGTCGTACAGCACCTTGTCGATGCCCGGCGCGTTCCTGAGGTGTTGCTGCTTCAACGCCATGGTGTAGGCATACAGCGCCTTGTCGCTCTGCACCTCGTGGCGCAGCGGGTAACGCGTGGCGAGATGCTCGCCCAGGCGTTCCTGCGCTATCAGCTCGCGCACCTTGTCCTGCAAGGTGGCGGGGTAGGCCTGGAGGTACTTGAGCGGGAGCATGCGGCGTATTCTCGCATTGCAGCGGTTCATGCGCTTCGATTTCCAGCGGAGGTGCCCCATGCATCACAGCCGACTCAGTACCATCGTCATCGACTGCGACGTCGACGATCTCGACGCAGCCACGCTGTTCTGGAGTCAGGCCCTGGGCAAACCGGTCGCCAGCGCCGACCAGGACGGCGACGGCCGCTACGCCGAATTGCGCACGGCCGCGGACGAGCCGATCATCCTGCTGCAGAAGGTGGAACATGCCAGCCGCGTGCACCTGGACATCGAGACCGACGACCTGGAGGCGGAAACGGCGCGACTGGAGCAGCTCGGCGCCCAGCGCGTCGCGCTGGTGCGCGGACGCTGGTGGGTGATGCAGGCACCCAGCGGCCATCGCTTCTGCGTGATACAGCCGCAGCGGGAGACGTTCGGGCCGCACCTCAACCGCTGGGACTGAACGTCGCCGGCGCCGCCTGTTCGCGGGGCGAGCGGCTCAGCCCAACCACCAACCCAGCCAGGTCGCCGCCAGCACCACGGCCAGGCCGAGCACCACCGAGCGGGCGTAGCGGCGACCCCCGCTCACGCCGGCCAGCACCGCCTTCGACAGCGTATTGGCGCTGAGCGCGATCAGGATCGGCACCGCGGTAGCCGCCGTGTCGATCGTTCCTGTCGCTGCCAGCGAGGCGACCGAGATGGCCGGCGCATGCGTATCGGCCAGGCCCGCGATGCCTGCCGCCATGTCCAGCCCACGCTCGCCGAGCTTCGCGCGCATCGCGGCGGACACCAGTTGTACCGTGGCGATCGTCAACCCCAGCAGCAGCGAGTTCCTGACGCTGAAGGCGACACGGCCCTCGATCGGATCGGGCGAACTGCGCTGCAGGCTTTTCCATGTCCACAGTGCACCGTACAACGCCGCGCCGGTGCCACCGCAGATCAGCGGAACGGCGAGCACGCGCAGCGTCCCCAGGTGCGTCACCGCGAGTACGGCGGCCATCTGCACGAATGTGGCCACGGTCGACAATACCGCCGCAGCGGTCGCCGAGCCGGTCTGTTCGGGTTGGCTGCGTGCCCGCGTGCCCATCACGCCGACAGTCGCCAGGCTGGAAACGAAGCCGGACAGCAGCCCCGCCAGAGGCAAGCCGATGCGGCTGCCCACGATCCGCAGCAGCGCATGCGCGGCCGCTCCGATCGACATGATCAGGATCACGATCAGCCACAACGAGCGGGGGTTGATCGCGTCGAACGGTCCGACGGCCCGGTCGGGCAACAGCGGCAGCACCATCAGCGTGGCGGCCGCCAATACCAGCAGGTTGTCCAACTCCGCCTTGGTCAGCACCCCGCGCACGAAATGGTGGATCGACTCGCGCGCAGCCAGCAGCACCGTGACCGCGACAGCCAGGGCCGCCGCCATCGGCGGCTCGCGCATGGCGATCGCCCCCAGCAACAGGCAAAGCAACAGACTGATCTCGGTGGTGAGGCCACGGTCACCGGCGGTGTCGCGTGCGTAGGCAATCGCCAGAAAAGTCGTCACCGCCGCCATCGCCATCGCCAACTGCAGCATCCCGAAACTGATGCTCGCCGCACCCAGCAGCGCCACCACGGCGAACGTGCGGATGCCAGCCACGCCTGGCCCACCATCCGAGCCCTTGCGCCGCTCGCGCTCGGCACCGATCAGCAGGCCGATGCCCAGCGCGGTTGCGTAGCCGGTCCAGGCGATTGCCAGCGCGTTCATGGCCGCCCGCTCCAAGCAGGAATCCAGGGAAGCCGCCCGTCCCGCGCACCCTGGGGGACTCCGACGCAGTCACTTTGGCCACGACCCCGCCGGTCACGGCCACGCATGCCTGGACACCCGCTCGAACCATGGGCCACCATGGCACTTCTCCGGAATCGGTTCGGGCCGCCTGTGCCGCACAACCCGATGCTTGAGGCTCAGTCAGCCAGAGCCTGCACCGCATTTTTCAATCATGCCGCAGCGGCGACAGGAAGTCGCGCGGGCCACGAACCGGGCTATCGGCCGGACGGATGGGCGGGCCGCTCGCGGGGATCGACCGTCACCGACGCCTGCACGTGAGGCCATCTGTCACCATCGGAGGCGTTCGAATCACGCGTTCAAGGGAGCCTGGAGACGACCGAACTCAACGCAGTCTTCCCCAGCACCAATGACGCAGCAGCATCGCCAGCAGCAGGACCGCAGTGAACGCTCCGTAGCCGTAAAGAGCAGGTAACACCTGTTGCCAGATCGCGCCACTGGCCCGACCGAACTGACCGATCACCGGCAGCTCGGCCCGGTCGAAGGCAAACAGCGCGCCCTGTACCGCGGCACTCGCCGCCAGCACCAACGCCACCACATCGAAGAGGCGCCGTCCGGACGTCCGCGGCATGTTCTTCGGATAGGCCCAATAGGCCCAGCACAGGATCAGCAGCCACGGGGCAAGCAGCAGGATGGCCAGGTAACGCATCGTTCCAATCACTCCGTCGGTTTTCGCCGCCGCGCATCAATCCTGCGCGGCCAGCTGGTCGAGCGCCTCGCGCAATTGCTCCAGCGCCTCGTCGCGGGACGTCTCGTCGGGGTAGTCCGGCGTGCTGGCAACCGGCTGGCCGTCCAGCTCCAGGAACATGCCCGAGGGCTGCAGCTGCAGCGCGGCGCCGGCAGCGCCCAGGCTCCTGATCCGTTTCTGCAGCAGGCCGGCCGCCTTGGGATCGGTGAACGGAATCGACAGCAGCAGTTGCTCGCCTTCGGCCGAGAGCAGCCGGAAACGAAAGCTGCCATCGGCATCGCGGAAGCTGGCAAAGCGTGGCGCCTTGCCAAGCTTCGATGCCGGCTTCGGCTGGCTGGCAGGCACCGTCGCCGCGGCAGCCGAGCGCAACCCCAGGGCATCGCGCAACGCGGCGATCTTCGGCGTGGCGACCGCCCGCGCCTTCAGCGCCCCCTGCTGCAGGATGAGCTCGATTCCGGCCGGGTCGGCCATCAGCGCCTCGTAGTGCTCGCGCATCGGCGCCACATCGGACTCGATGCGCTCGTACAGCGCCTGCTTGGCATCGCCCCAACCCATGCCATCCAGCAGAGCCTGGCGGAACGCTGCCGTCTCGAGCTCGCTGGCAAATGCACGGAAGATGGTGAACAGTGCACAGCTGTCCGGATCCTTCGGCTCCCCCGGCAGCCGCGAGTCGGTGACGATGCGCATGATCGCCTCGCGCAACTGCTTGCTGCCGCCGGCAAACAGCGGGATCGTGTTGTCGTAGCTCTTCGACATCTTGCGACCGTCGAGACCCGGCAGGGTGGCCACCTGTTCCTCGATCAGGGCCTCGGGCAACACGAAGAATTCGCGGCCGTGGATATGGTTGAAGCGCTGGGCCAGGTCGCGCGCCATCTCGATGTGCTGGATCTGGTCGCGCCCCACCGGCACCTTGTGCGCGTCGAACGCCAGGATGTCCGCGGCCATCAGCACCGGGTACATGTACAGGCCCGCGGTGATGCCGGCATCGGCGTCCTCGCCCGCCTCGGTATTCCGGTCCACCGCCGCCTTGTAGGCATGCGCGCGATTGAGCATGCCCTTGGCGGCGATGCAGGTGAGAAACCAGGTCAGCTCGGGGATTTCCGGAATATCCGACTGCCGGTAAAACGTGACCCGCGCCGGATCGAGGCCGGCGGCCAGCCAGCTCGCGGCAATCTCCAGCCGCGAACGCTCGATCCGCGCGGCATCGCCGCTCTTGATCAACGCGTGATAGTCGGCCATGAAAAAGAACGCATCGACGTCGTTGCGTCGGCTGGCCTCGATCGCCGGGCGGATGGCGCCCACATAGTTGCCGAGATGCGGCGTACCGGTCGTGGTGATGCCGGTCAGTACACGGGTCTGCATGATCTTCGCTTGTGCTGTCGTCGGGCCGGGTTAGCGGCGGATCAGGGTGGACTTGCCGAACAGCGACTCGACCAGGTCCACCGCCAGCTTGGCGGTCTGATTGCGCTTGTCGAAGGCCGGATTCAATTCGACGATATCCAGCGAGGCCATGTGCCCGGTATCGGCGATCATCTCCATGCACAGCTGCGCCTCGCGGTAGGTCGGCCCCCCGCGCACCGTGGTACCCACGCCCGGCGCAATGCTGGGATCGAGAAAATCGACATCGAAGCTCACATGCAGGTGAGTGTTCTCGTCGATCCCGGCCAGGGCCTGCTCCATCACCCGCTTCATGCCTTCTTCGTCGATGTGGCGCATGTCGTAGATGCCCACGTTCGCCTCGCGCACGAGCTGCTTCTCGCCGTAATCGACCGAACGGATGCCGATCTGCCGGAACACGTCCGGCGTGGTCGCCGGCGCACTGCCACCGAGCTCGGTGAGCACCTGCGGACCGTAGCCGCACAGACATGCCACCGGCATGCCATGGATGTTTCCGGACGGGGTTGCCTGTGCCGTATTGAAATCGGAGTGGGCATCCAGCCACAGCACCCGAAGCTGCTTTCCGGTCTCGCGGCAATGGCGGGCCACGGCCGTGATCGATCCGATCGCCAGGCAATGGTCTCCACCGAGCATGATCGGCAGGTGGCCCGCCGAAAGCTCCTGATGAAAGGCCGTATAGACGGCCATATTCCAGGCGACGACCTCGTCCAGGTGGCGATAGCCATCGGTCGGCGGCTGCCACGGATTGATCGGTCCGTGCAGGTTGCCTCGATCGACCACCTGCAAACCGCGCCGCTCAAGCCTGAGGGCCAGGTTGGCCACCCGCAGCGCCTCCGGCCCCATCGAGGCACCACGATGCCCGGCGCCGATATCGGTCGGCACGCCTATCAATGAAATGGTCTGCTTGCTCATGACTTGGTTACCTGCAGTGGCATCGGGGCAGGCGCAGGCCAGGGCCTTTGCGCGCCGTCGATGTCGGCGCGGCGCCCGGTGGCCAACGGCGATGTGCCGCAGCTCCCGAGCGAATCGCCATTTTCGCGTGGGAAAAGACATTCACGACATGCGCTGTCGTGATCGATGAAGTTTACCGGAATGGCAGCGACCGCGCCGGCATGCGGCAACGCAAGCAACGCCATGCCGTGCGCAGCCATCGATCGCACACACGATGGCTTCGATGCCGCGTGGGGCAGCAGCTCGAAACATGCGTTTCCAGCCATCGTCGAAAAGGCGCCGTGCAAGCGTTGTGGCGACTGACGAAGTGATCGGGCTGCTTGCCTCTGGCGACGGCGTGGCGGCATCTTCCGGCATGCCACCGCAATGTGCCCGCGGCTCACACGGGAGCCGCACGCATGCCGGGAAATCGCCGACGCCGGCACGACCCACACATCAGGTGTCCGCGTCTTCGGGATGTCGACGATCCAGCCGATGGCAGCGATCCGCCATCGGCTGGACGATTATCCGGGCTCCACCTGACGCGCGCGCGCCAGCTCATCTTCCCGGCGTGATCGCGCACCCGCGCACCACGAGACCAGGTTGCCCTCGTCGGGCGACTCGGTGTCGGACTTTGCATCCCCTGTGACCTTGCCAATCAGCGTCCCTGCAAACAGCGCAAATCCGCGCCAGACGGCGGGGTGCGCAAAAAGCGTTTGCATGTCAATCACTCCCGGCTGCCCCTGTGCAACCGTCGACTGATGCTAGCAAGGTTTCACACCGCGTGCACACTGCATCCACGGCAGCCCGTGCCGGATTTGCCCGCGACCGCGGCGGGATGCCCCGATCCACATCCCGCAGCCCGCCAGATGCGACACGCCGGGTTGGCGATCTGACTGATACGGCGCACCCATTCCTCTGGAACCCTCCCCGCGAAGCGGAGGATCGTCCCGCTCAGGCCGCGGTGGCCTGCCGGGTTACGTCCGAGCCCGCGTACTGCACCAGTGAAATGGTGAATTCGGAACAGACCATCTCGACACCGACCGCATGACCCGAGTTCTCATGTTCTTCCCGGGCCAGTCCGCGGCTCAGCCGAATGGCATGGGCGAAACGAAGCTTGTCGTACAGGACCGCCGACCCGCTGCAGATGCACCACAAGCCGTGGTTGCTCTCCTTGATCGTCAAAACAATGCGCATCGCCGCAGCCTCCGACAGGGAAATCGCCCGGACCGCTCCATCACGCCATGGGATGGCGGGACGGGTGAGTCCGGAATCGATCCAGTCTGCTGATCGCAGCCCCGCGCGTATGTCGGCGCCTGCCTACGGCGCCTGTCCGAAGCGGCCGCCACGGGGAGCCCGGGCGCGCCAGAACCTGTCCCTGCACTCGCCTCATGCCACGTGGCACAGGCTTTGCCGCTCCGGATGCGGCACCCGGCCGTACTCCGCCAGAATGACCGGCTCCGAATACTCTCCGCGATCGGCATCCGCGCACTGGGCATACACCAGCACGCCATCGCGCTGTCCGGCCAGCATCTCGCCGCGCACCCGCGCCAGTTGCTCCATGCCGTGAAGAATCGGTTTGTCGGTGACGAGTCGCCCATCCATCTCGAAGAAGCCTTGCACCACGTAGATCTTTCCCATGATTTGTCTTCTCCGTTTCGAAGGGATCGAGCGTGCACCGGCGGAAGTGCAAGAACCGCGATGGCCGTGTCAAATCGCCGTGGAGCGTTCAGCCAGGACGCAGCCGTTCCGCACACCGGCTGCCGGGCGTTACACCGCCATCCATAAGGCAGGCGGGGTAAGGCACGGCAGGGGAACTTCGGGAGGGGCTACTCCGTTTTCACGGACAGCAGACCAGAGAACCGGGGGATGACGAATCACCACCGGCAGACGACTCCGCCAGGAAGTCGTGGCTTTCAGTACGTGTCCGGCACCGCATCAGGTGACCAGCGCCTGAGCTGCGCGTGCGCTTCCTGGATCTGCAGCGCGGCAATCAGCTCGTCTGCTTCGGCGCGGCTGGCGAACTTGATCACAGCCTCGCCGGCATCGGCGTCATACACGGTGAATCCATCGGGTGCGGGGTGAACTTCGAGCATGGCCGGCACTCTCGCGAGGGAGGGGGTACCTCGATTCGTCTGCTCCATCCGGGCTGCGTTCGATGTCAGGTTACGCCTGACAGGCAGTCAGATCGGGCCGGACTGGCGGGGCGGCTTCATCCTACGAGGTGCAGCCTGAACGTTGCATCAGCGAGAGGCGTGGCGTGTGTAGGGGTTTGCTGGCGCAATGATCCCGGCCATTGCCGGAGTGTTGCCTGCTCGCGGGGATAAGCCGCACCGATCGACCGGATTCCGTCGCATCGTGCTGGCGTGTGCCGGGGCTCCTGGCAGAACGTCATTCTGTAGTGGCCGACGATGGGCGCGTCATCCCGAGACTGATGTCGGAGCGCCTGAATCTTCCGACACACGCGGTCAATCATCAGGTGAGCGCGCCTGATCGCTGGGGACTGCTGCGCCACTCGCGTAACGCCACGTGAAATCGACGGTGCGGGCTCGGCGCCATAGACCTGGCATATGCCGACCGCCGGTGGATCACCAGACCAGCGGAGGATTTGGGAAATTGAAGCATGCGTTTCCCCAGCAACCTAAAGAAAAAGGCCTGCATTGCTGCAAGCCTTTGATTTCTGGTGCCGGCACCAGGAGTCGAACCCGGGACCTACTGATTACAAATCAGTTGCTCTACCAACTGAGCTATGCCGGCGAGGCGGTGGATTCTAGCAGGCCAGCCGCCGTGCGTGCTCAAAAGCAGCTGGCGCTGTGGGAGCCGACGCCGCTGGCGTTGACGAGGCTGCGCCAGTCGAAGCGGGCGCTGTCGGCGACCACCAGATCCAGCCAGTATTCCGGCACGCTTTCGCTGCGTTCGATCATGCGGGCGGGAAAGCCGGCGGCGACGACCTCGTCGCGCCGCTTGCGCGCATTCGCCGGATCCTTGAACAGGCCCAGCGAAATGGTGTTCGACTGATCGCCTGAACTGACCACGAAATAGTCGTCGATATGGCGTTCGTCGAGCTGCCTGGCCTGCTCCAATGCCTGGGCCCGACTGCCGGCGGCCGGCAGATACACCCACCAGCCACTGGTCTGGCTGGCCTGCTCCTGGCGCGAACGCATGCGCGCGACCTGCGCGGTGAGGGCCTGGCGGGCATTGCGCAAGTCCTGCGGCGTGGCGAACGGCCCCAGGGTGAGACAGCTGTAGCTGACGCCGGGCTGCGAACCGTCCTTTGCCGGACTCGCCGGCACGCTCGACGCCGCGGCGACCGAGCTGGATTCCGGCAACTCCGACAGCAGGCGCAGTTCCGCCACGCCCGGATCGCTGGGACTGCCACCGTGCGCATACGGCTGGCCCAGCAGCAGCCAGGCACCCACCGCGATATTGAGCGCACTCAACAGGACGAACAGCAATCGCAGAAACATCGAACCCCCAACAACCAGCCAGTGGCCACCATTCTAGACGGACGGCGAGGACGCCATCTGCGCGTCGGCCCACAACGCCAGGCCGCGCAGCACGCCGTCCTGACCCAGTTGCACGGGCAGTTCCAGGATCGGCATCAGGCGCTCCGCATCGCCGCCGTCCAGGATCAGCGTCTGTGTGCCACCGAGACGTGGTGCCATGCGCGCGGCAAAACGCTCGATCAGGGCGGCAGCGGCATGCCAGCAACCGGACGTCATCGCATCGGCGGTATTGTCGGCGAGTTCCAGGATCCGCCCCGGCCGTTCCGGTCGTACCCGCGCAGTCGCGTCCAGCAGCGATTGCTGCATCAGCTGCACGCCGGGAGCGATCAGTCCGCCCAGGTGACGGCCGTCAGCCGCCAGGGCGTCAAGCGTGAGCGCCGTGCCCGCACCGGCCAGCACGCAGGGAGCGTGACCATCGGCATAGGCAGCCACCATCGCCAGAAAACGGTCCACTCCCAGACGTTGCGGTTCGGCATAGGCGTTGCGCACGCCGCAGGCACTGGCCGGCGTCCGCACCCAGGTCGGCGCACCGGCGAACAGCCGCTCCGTCGCCGTCGCCACCTGTGCCTCGCGTCCGGCGTCGACCACCGAGGCGGCCACCACCGCGACCGTGCGGGGCAGACCTGTCCAGGCCGTTTCCAGCGCCGCGATCATGTCCTCGTGCCATTCCGTGGCGCCGCGCGCCAGCCATCCGGACGGCTGCTCCTGCAGCGCCCATTTCAGCCGCGTGTTGCCCAGGTCGAGCAGCAGCCTCATGTGCGACGCACCGTGACGTCGGCACTGTCGATCCGGCGCAGGCTGCCATCGGCCAGGCGGACCTGCAGCGCGCCACGATCATCCACGCCGGCACCCGTGCCCTCGAATGTGCCGAGCGGGCCGCTCAGCTGCAGCGGCTGGTCGCGCAGCAGGTCGTGCCGCGCATAGTCCGCCACGAAACCACTGAATCCGCCGCGCTCGAATTGCCCGAGGCCCTCGACCAGCGCCGCGATCAACGCCGCCGCGACGCGGTTGCGATCCGGTGGCGTGCCGCCGGCCAGCGTGGCCAGGTCGCACGTCGGCTGCCCGGCCTGTTCGCGCAGCGCCGGTGTCAGTCGCAAGTTGAGACCGATTCCGACGATCGCCGCGCACGGCCCCTGATACTCGCCGCTGAGTTCGACCAGGACGCCGGCCAGCTTGCCGCCCGACGGCCGGCTCGCGATGGCCAGTACGTCGTTCGGCCATTTCAGCCCGGCCCCGGCGATGCCCAGGGACTCCAGCGTGCGCAACACGATCACCCCGATCGCCAGCGACAATCCGCTGAGCGCGGCAAAGCCGGAGTCGAAGCGCTTGAGGCAGGACAGGTACAAATTCAGCCCCGGCGGCGACAACCACTCGCGGCCGCGCCGACCGCGCCCGGCGGTCTGGGTTTCGGCCAGCACCACGCTGAAATCCCTGGCCGAGCTGCCGCGGCGCTGCAATTCGCTGGAAGTGGAATCCAGCTCGCCGTGTACCTCCAGCGCGCCCAGGGCATGGGCCGGCACCGACGGCAAGGCGGCACGGATCAATTCGGCATCGAGCATCTGCACCGGCCACGGCAGCCGATACCCGACCGAGCCGTTTGCCTCGATCGGTACACCGCGCGCGCGCAGGATCTCGATCTGTTTCCAGATCGCCGCACGGGTCACGCCAGCCTGCGCGGCCAGGCCGGCGCCGGAGAGCGGCTCCCCCGGGGCAAGCAGGGCCAGCAGTTGCAGGGGCTGCATCTCAGCAGGCGCCTGACGCACAGGCCATCGCCGGACGATGGCGATGGGGCGGGCGAGGGATGGAGGGGATCGGCATCGAGGGATTTTAGCCCGGCTGGCCACCATGCGGCGTGCATGATCGAGCCGACGACCGCCGCAGCGGCAGCACTGGCACGGCGCGGGCGTTTCTGAGACGATCCGGGTCTTAGCTTGCGGGTCTGGGGAGTTGGATCGCCATGCGTGCTGCCCATTGGCTTATCGGTTGCGTCCTGTGCATCGCCGGCAGCGGCACTGCCGCTGCGACGAGCGCGGGAGCCCAGGGGCTGGACGGCTCCGCGCGCACCGTGATCGACAACTCCAGCCAACACGACAGCTCCGGCAGCGGCGGCGATGTGCTGGGCCCGACCCACGACTGCACGCCGACCAGCGGCAGCGACAGTTCCGGCAACACGTCCAGCAATGGCAACGATCACTCCGGCGGCGCCTCCTCCGCGCCTGCGTCAACGCGCCGGCCGCATCTGGGCTGGCAATCGCTGCTGCCTGGATCGATCCAGTAAGCGTTCGGCGGCATGCCGGGGCATTGGTGGCAAACGCTGCGAGCGCATCTTGAGCCCGTCCCGGTTGCCGACCCGCTGTGGCGGCGCGCGCTGGTCGCCTGCCCGCTGGCACGGCGACTGGATCCGGAACGGCAGCAACGCCTGCGCAAACTCGCCGCCCTGTTCCTCGCGCGCAAGCAGTTCCACGCCCTGGCAGGCGCCGTACTGGATGATTACTGGCGATTGCTGATCGCGATGCAGGCCTGTCTCCCGGCGCTGCATCAAGGCACCGCCAGCCTGCGTGGCTGGCGCGAAGTGCTGGTCTATCCCGGCGAGTTCAAGGTTCGGCGCAGCCACCACGACGGCCATGCCGGCGGTGCCACCGAAGGTGGCGAGGCGCCCGACGGCGAGGCCACGGAACGTGGCCCGCTGGTGCTGTCGCTGGCCGACGTGCAACTGGACCTGGAGCAGCCCTGGGACGGCTACAACGTGGTCGTGCACGAGATGGCGCACAAGCTGGACATGCTCGATGGACCACCCGATGGCGTACCGCCGCTGGTGGATATCCCGCGACGGCGCTGGATCGAGCAATTCCAGCTTGCCTGCGCCCGCCTGGCCAACGCATCCAGGGACTGTCCCGACAACCCGATCGACCGTTACGCAGCGGAGAGCGCCAGCGAATATTTCGCCGTGGTAAGCGAGTTGCACTACTCGCAGCCGTCGCTGCTGCGTCAGGCGGAGCCGGCGATCGCCGCCCTGCTCGAGGCGTTCTATGGTCGCTCGCCGGCCGAAGGCTGCGAGCCGCCGGGTTTTTGCCGCTCGCGCTGAACCTGCGAACCGGCCCCCCGCTCAGCTCGCCGCCAGTGTCACGTTGAAACGGGCTCCGCCGAGTTCCGGCGAACGGTCGACCACCAACTCGCCCTGATAGGCGTGCACGATGTCCTGCACGATCGACAGGCCGATGCCGTGGCCCTGCACCCGTTCGTCGCCGCGCACGCCACGTTGCAGCACCTTTTCGATCTTGTCCTCGGCGATGCCGGGGCCGTCATCCTCCACGCTCAGGCGCAGGCCGGGCCGCTGCCGGCCAGGATGTGGCTGCATCTTGACCACCAGCAACACGCGGTGGCTGGCCCATTTGAATGCGTTCTCCAGCAGGTTGCCGAGCAACTCCAGCAGGTCGCCCTGCTCGCCGTAAAACACCGCGCCGTCCTCGATCTCGAATTCACAGAGAACATTCTTGGCGGCGTAGACCTTCTCCAGGCTTTGCACCAGATCCTCCGCATGCCCGGCAATGGGCACCGCGCTGGCGAACGTCTGCCGGCCGGAGGTGGCCGCGCGCGACAGCTGGTAGGCAACCAGTTCGTTCATCCGCCGCACCTGGTCGAGCATGCTGCTGCGCCGTGTCGGCTCATCGCCGACGGTCGACTCCAGTTGCGAGCGGATCACCGCCAGCGGCGTCTTCAGGCTGTGCGCCAGATCGGCCAGGGTGTGCCGGTAACGCGTGCGCTGCTCGCGCTCGTTGGTGATGAAGGCGTTGATCCGTTCGGTCAGGCCGGTCAGCTCCAGCGGGTACTGGCTGTTCAGCAGTTCACTGTCACCCCGCTCCACCCGACTCATGTCGCTGGCCACCTTGCGCAATGGCGTCAGGCTCCAGCGCAACAGCAGCAGTTGCAGCACGATCAGCATCACGCCGAGGATCGACAGCCAGATCACCAGAGCATGCCGGAATGCCGCGTTCGCGCCCTCGAACTGATCCTCGGTCTGCGCCACCATCACGGTGAGCCGCACGGACTTCTTGTCGACCGTGTCCAGCGCCACGCCATAGCTGTAGTAGTACAGCCGACCCATCCGGGTGTCGATCGGGCCCACGAACCGGCTCTGCGCCGGCTCCAGCATCTTGACGAAACTGAAGTCGCGCCCGATCGCCGACGATGATTCCCAGCGATAGCCGTGCTCGCCCAGCGCCACCGCATACAAGCCGGAACCCGGCCGCGAGAAATTCGGATCCGGTGCCGTGTCCGGCGGCAGCAGCCTGCCGTAGCGGTTGACGCCGGTATCGGTGATGTACGCAATCGCGAAATTCTGCAGCCGGTCGTGCAGCGCGCTCAACGCGCGCTCCTTGTTCGCCTGCGACAGGGTCAGGCCGACCAGGCCGAGGAAGCCGGCCAGCACGAAACCGGTGGCGATCGCCGCACGCGCCGCCAGCGAAAGCGGGCGGCGCGGCGACGTCAGCTCATTCGTCGTCGCCGTCGGTGCGCGGGATGGCAAAGCGGTATCCGCGTCCACGTACAGTCTCGATGGGTTTGAGGGTGCCTTCCGGATCGAGCTTGCGCCGCAACCGGCCGATGAACACTTCGAGCACGTTGGAATCGCGGTCGAAGTCCTGCTGGTAGATGTGTTCGGTGAGGTCGGCCTTGGAGACCAGCTCGCCGGCATGCAGCATCAGGTATTCCAGCACCTTGTATTCGTAGCTGGTGAGGTCGACCAGCTTGCCTTCCACCGTCACCGTCTGCGCGGTGGTGTCCAGCTTGATCATGCCGCAGGCCAGGATCGGCTTGGACCAGCCGCTGGCACGGCGTACCAGCGCATTGATCCGCGCCAGCAGTTCCTCGACATGGAACGGCTTCACCAGATAGTCGTCGGCGCCGTGCTTCAGCCCCTCTACCTTGTCCTGCCAGCTGCCGCGCGCGGTCAGGATCAGGATCGGATAGCGCTGCCCGGCTTCGCGCAGCGCCTTGACCAGATCCATCCCGGACATCTTGGGCAGGCCCAGATCGATGATCGCCAGGTCGAACGGCACTTCGCGACCGAGGTAGATCCCCTCTTCACCATCCTGCGCGGCATCGACCGCAAAGCCGTCCCGCTTCAGGCGTGCCGCCAGCGTCTCGCGCAACGGCGCCTCGTCCTCCACCAACAGGATGCGCATATCAGTGTCTCTCCTTGCTGCCCGAAGTCTTGTCGGGCGGATTCTTGGTTGACTGAGCCGATGCCGGATTCTTGCTCGCCTCGGAGGAAATCGCCATCACCTTCACGTGCCCATCCGGGGTCAGTACCTTGATGCGGTACTCGAGCCGGCGACCGATGCCCCGTGATTCGGCCGACAACACCTTGCCCCCGGTATCGTGCTGCACTTTGAGTACCGCCTGATCCAGCGTCATCGCCGGTCCTGCCGACTGTGCCGAAGCCGCCCCGGCGATACCCATGCACAGCGATATCAACAGAGTGGGGATGAAGTTTATGTGCGTTCTCATAAGTGTTGGTCTCGTCCGGTACCTGCCCAGACGCCCAGCCTAGGTAATCAGGCCTGAATACTGACCGGATGGCCGGCGACTGTCACGCCGCCACGGGACACGATTCCAGCGCCTGTTCCAGCAGCGCCCAGCCCGCCCCGGGCAAATGGGCGCCTTCGCTGATCGTGCGGCGGAAGGCCCGGGCACCCGGCTGGCCCTGGTACAGACCCAGCAGATGACGGCTGATGTGCTTGAGTGCGGTGCCGCGCGCCAGCTCTGCCTCGACATACGGTCGCAGATGATGCAACACGGCATCGCGCGACGGCAGCGGCTCGCCGTACAGCGCGGCCTCGATCCGGGCCAGCAGGTACGGATCTTGGTAGGCCGCGCGGCCCAGCATCACCCCGTCCAGCTGGGTCAGGTGCTCCTGCACCTGTTCGACCGTGGTGACGCCGCCGTTGATCACCACGACCAGTTGCGGAAACTCGCGCTTGAGCCGGTATACCCGCGCGTAATCCAGCGGCGGCACATCGCGATTCTCCTTTGGCGAAAGTCCCTGCAGCCAGGCCTTGCGCGCATGCACCATCAGCACCCCGACACCGGCTTCCAGCATGATTTCGGTGAAGTGCTGCAGGCCCGCATAGTCATCCTGGTCGTCCACCCCGATGCGGCACTTCACCGTCACCGGCACGGTCACGGCATCGCGCATGGCCTTCACGCAGTCGCCGACCAGCGCCGGCTCACGCATCAGGCAGGCACCGAAGCGACCGGACTGCACCCGATCCGACGGGCAACCCACATTGAGATTGATCTCGTCATAGCCGGCCGCCGCCCCGAGTCGCGCCGCCTGCGCCAGTTCCCGCGGGTCGCTGCCGCCGAGCTGCAGCGCCAGCGGATGCTCCTGCTGGCTGTGCTCGAGCAACCGCAGCTGCCCGCCGCGCACCAGTGCCGCGCTGGTCACCATCTCCGTATACAGGCGCGCGCGTGGCGACAGCAGCCGATGGA
Organism: Rhodanobacter ginsengisoli; assembly: GCF_042657065.1. Lineage (NCBI taxonomy): Bacteria > Pseudomonadati > Pseudomonadota > Gammaproteobacteria > Lysobacterales > Rhodanobacteraceae > Rhodanobacter > Rhodanobacter ginsengisoli. The sequence continues at coordinate 164,007 of NZ_JBHSNF010000003.1, read as the reverse complement.
AGTAGCGGCAGTGCCGATCCGTCCAGTCCATCATCGGGGCGACGCACACGCGCCAGTGGGCTGGCTGGCCGGTCGTATCCACGGCTGCGGTGCCGATGGCGGATGACGCGAGAAGGGTGTTTTGAATCATGGATACAGGTGCGCCCGAGTGCTTTGCGGGCAAATGGTACGTCACCGACGCTGTACGACCCTACTTTGTCCCCCTCCGTCGGGTCCGCCGAACCCGGCCAGGCCCGCCGTGAGGAGTCGCTGGCCATGATCTCGAGTCGAGGGCACGCCCATCGTCGTCACAGGCGATGGACGTAGCTGCCCGGATCCGCGCATCCGGATCAGACCGGCTTGTTCGGTGCTGTTGCCTTCTTCGTGCCGGCTTTCCGGCTCCTCGCTTTCGCTGGTGCAGCCTTCCCGGCCACAGCCAGCGCCACGGCGGCCGGTTGCGCCTGCACGGCACCCTTTTTGGCTGCTCTGGATTGCTGGTTCTGGCTGGTCTGGATCAGGTCGCACAGCGTGCCGAAGCGGCAGCAGCATTCCTGATAGCCGCCGTTGTCGCCGGTGATGCCGAGCACGGCGTAGTGATGCAACCCGCGCGGAGGCAACGCGGCGGGTCCGCTCGCGCTGCCGTCAGCCGCGGTCGCGACGGGCCAGTCGAGCATGCCGTTGCCGGCCACCCGCGCGGGAATCAGCCAGTAGTCGCCGGTCGCGTACACGCCGCCCGGCGTGAAGCTGATCTGTATCCCGTCTTCCAGCGTGATCGGCACACCCTCCGCCACGGCCACGACGCCTTGCGCGCCGACTGCGCCCGACTGATCCCAGCGACGCAGCAGCGGATGCCTGCGCGGATCGCTGGACGGCTGGTATGGCGTGATGTTCTTCGGCACGCCGAGGGTGACGCTGCAGTCCGCCACGTCGAACGCGACCACCTGCAGCAATGGAAATGCGCGCTGCGCCAGCGTGTAGTCATCGTCGACCAGCTCGACCCAATCGTTGACCGCCAGCCCGAGCCGCGCGTCGCGACCGAGTCGCGCCAGGGTCACCGTCATCTGTGCACTGCCGTCGCTTGCCGGGGCGCCGAGTGCGCTGCCGACGAGCGGAAAGATCACCGAACCATTCTCGCGTGACCACTTGAAGCTGGCGCCGCCGGCCGCGCCGGCGACCGCGGCGAGTCCGGCCTGATGGATCTCGACCCGATACAGCTGGTTCTCGCAACCGCGGTAGCGCGCATCGGCGGCGATCACGCAGGGATCGCTGTCGGACTCGACCGGCCCCAGCTGCGCACTCAACCGTGGCAGCGCCCAGGTCGCGCGCGCGGCCAGCAGCTGGCGCACCACCGCGCAGGGACTGTCGTTGTCGTTGGCGTTGCCCTTGCCGTCGATGCTGTTGCGCAATTTGCCCACGTCGATGATCTGCTGCTTGAGCGCGGCCTGCGTCGTCGCATCGGTGCTGGCCTTGAGACGCACGTTGAGCGCGGCCTTGATGCCGTCGAGCTGCTGGTCGGCCAGCGTCTGGTCGAGCAGGCGCAGCTGCCACACGACCTGGGCGCGCGAGCAGGTGTCGATGCCGTTCAGCGCGACGTCGTCGATCGCCGGCGCCTCCACCGCGGACAGATGCCGCTCCCATACGTCCAGCCACAGCGCGTAGCTGGCCGGCGGATTCTCGAAGCCGCTCTTGCCGTCGGCCACGCCGTAGTCGGGTGTCGGGCGGGACGGCTGCGCCGCCAGCGTGCACGCGGCCTCGTTCACGCACAGGATGCCGTCCACGTAGAAATGCCCCGGCGCCAGCTGCCAGTCGGTGAGCGGCAACGGCTTGACCGCGCCATCGGCATCGGTGGTCGAGGTGGTCAGGCCGAAGCCGGTGCCCGCCGCCCAGCACGGACCGATCAGGTCGCGCACCAGCGTGCGCAGCAGGTGCAGCTGGATGTGCCCCTGCTCGTTCCAGTCCGCCTCCAGCAGGACGCGACCCTGCTGCTGGAATACCTGGCTGTAGTGCCGGGCCGGATCGAAGGTGACGCGTGCGAAGTCGCCTTTCATGTCGATCTCCTAGTTCGAAAACAAGATGCCGGCATCCGTGCCCGCCGGAACGTATTCCTGCAGCCGCGCCGCGAGATTCGCCTCGCGCTGCGGTTCGTACAGATCGTGGTAGACGCCCATCGCCGAGCGGTCGGACGCGCCGCGGCGAATCTCCGCGCAACAGTCGTCGGCCAGTCGCAGGTAATGCGGCGCCGGGTAACGGACAGTGTCGAACTGCGGCACCACCCGCAGTAGCTCGCGCGCCCGCCGGCTCGCGTCGCCGCTGGCGAGCGCGGCCAGCACGAGGTCGGGCTGGCAATGGAACCGCCGCGGCGTGCGCGAGCCGTTCGGCACGAAGCAGAAGCGCACGCAACCGAGCTGGCGCCGCAGCACGCGCAGTGCGCTGGAAAAAATCGTGTCTTCGGCCAGCGCCACGCCGTGCGCCTGCACTTCGCCGATCACCGTGCAGCGACTGAAACTCGCGTCCACATAGGCCACGGCTTCGTCCGGCGCGCCCAGTGCGACCCGCTCGACGCCGGTGGCATCGAGGATGCTGTCGCACAACCGAAGCGGTGGCGGCTCGCCGCGGCGCAGCGGGCTGATCACCGAGATCGCGCCCAGGATGCTGTGCTCGACGCGCAGTGCGGCGCGGCTGCCGTCGAGGGTGATGCTCGGCTCGCCCGGGCGCTTGGGATCGCAATTGCAATGCAGCGCCCAACCCGGCACCAGGGTGCAGTGGCGAATCAGCAGCTCGCACAGGTCGTCCGGCGGCGGCGGCCCCTCGCCTTCGTCGTTCGGCCCCTGCACTTCGATGCCGCGCCCCACGATCAGCAGCCCATCCAGCAGCACGCGGCTGCCGGACTGGCCGGCGATGCTCAGTGCATCGGGCTGGCTGGCGCGCACGTCGAGCAGGCGCAGCACCGGTCGCGTGCACTCGGCCGCACGCAGCTGGATCGCCTCGCCGGCGTCGAGCTGCAGGTCGATGCTGCCCTCGTACACGCCGCTCTCGGCCAGCTCGATGATCAGTGCGCGCAGCGGCTGCGACGCGGCGGCCTTGGCCTGCGCCCAGGCTGCCAGCGCATCGGCGATGCCGCCGAAGTGCCCCGCCGGCCAGGACTCCGCGGGAGCGGCGCCCGGCAGCGCCGCATGCACGATGTAGCGCGTGGCGTTCTCCAGTTCGGACGTCGACCGCGCGTACTCGCCCCCACCGAGATCGGCGGCGAAGCCGTACTGGTACGACACCCACACGCCACGCCTGGGGCGCTGGTTGGCCGGAAACATCAGCCGGCCCAGTTGCGGATCGACCGCCACGCGCCCGCGCGGCACCTGGTAATGCCAGCCGGACAGATCGGCGGGAATCAGCGCCTCGATCGGCACGGGCAGACCCTGGCCCCTGGCCGGCCAGTCCGGCGCCTGGATCAGCACGCTTCTGCCTGCGCCGTAGAGCGCGGCCGACACGCTGGCGTAGTCGGCCCGCGGCCCGCGTTCGGCGAAGCGGTAACGCCGCAACGGCACCGGCAGATTGATCTCCTCGGCGATATGGGTCGGCGCGGTCTCCTCGACCGGGCGATGGAACAATGGCGTGTCGTTGCCCAGGATGCTGAAGCTGAAGCAGTGCGGACCGAATTCCTCCTCGCAGTACGCCGGTGTCGTCGTCACCGGATAGCTGCGCAGGCGGAACGCGAACACGCCGACATCGGCGATGCCGTAGCGGCCACGCCGGCGTTGGCTGCCCATCCGGCGCAGGTCGACGCTGTGCGCGAACGGATCGAACGCCCCGTTGGCCCAGCCGATCCGCTGCAGCCGGCCCGGATCGCGCAGGTCGGCGCTGCCGCCGCGGCGCGGATGCGGATGGTCGAGATGCTGCATCCAGCCGAGCAGGCGGTAGAACTCGACCGCGCGCGCGGGCCAGTCGGCGGCATCGCGGGCCAGATCCTCGAGCAGGGACAGCGTGCCCTTGCGGCGCCGCGCGTCGATCGTGTTGGCGACATCGGCGCGCGGCGCCAGCACATGGCCGAGGCCCGCGCCACAGGCCGCATCGGCAGCCTCCAGGGTGGCCGCCTCGGGCAGCAAGGCATAACCGAGCAGGTCGCCGATGTACGGCACCACCCAGTCGTCGCAGGTCTCGATGAACCAGTTGTCGTACAGCCGCGCGATGTCCTGCTCCAGTACATCGGCCTGGCGCGACAGCACGCGCAGCAGGTCGCGCAGCGGGAAACCCTGGTCGGCGTCGCGCATGCGATGGACCACCGGCAGCAGGTCGTACAGCCGATCCGCCTGCGCGCTCATGCTGCGCCCTCCTCCAGCTTGTGCGCTCATGGCGTGGCCTCCTGCAGCAGCAGCGTGTCGGGAACGTTCGGCGGCAGGTAGGCGAGCTGCGCCGGCTGCAGCTTGCCGTCGCTGTCGTAGCGTGCGGGCAATACCTGCACCCGCGGCGGAATGGCGGACGCGGTCGCCGGCGCAGCCTGGCGCGACAGCAGCAACGGAGCGCCGTCGCCCTGGCCCTTGCTGTCGGTACCGTCGTCGCCGAAACCGGCCAGCAGGGTCGCCTCGTCGAGGCTGCCGAATGCATCGACGTCGACCCAGGCCACGCCGCGTACCGCCTGCATGCAGGCGACGATCTCGCTGAGGTAGACGTCCTGCGCCAGCGCGCGCCGCTCGAAGCCGAACGCGTCGAGCAGGGCCGCACGCAGCAGCGGCTCGACCGGCTCCCATGCATAGCCATCGGCGAGACCGACCTTGGCACTCACGGTCAACGCCAGCAGCTCGCGCACCGCCAGACGCAACGGCAGCGACGGGTCGCCATAGCGCTGCAGCGCCTGCAGCAGGTTGCGATAGAGATCGGAGCCGAGCTCGATCGGCGCATCGGCGGCGCCCGCGATGGTGACCTGCACCAGGTTGCCGAGCTTGATCGCCGCCGCCTTGCCGACCCCGCCGAAGCTGCGTGCGAAGTCGGCATAGTCCGGCACCGACACCAGCCGGTCCAGCGCCAGCACCGCCAGCGGCACGTTGGCACGTGCCTGGTCGCGCGTCTCGGGATCGGCACCGCCGGAGGCGCGCAACGGATTGATCACCGCCTTCACGCCCAGCGGCCGGGTCGCCAGCAGGCTGATCTGCCGCGCGTCGACGTTGCCTGGCGAGCCGATGCCGTTGCGGTAGCTCGCGGTGATGTTCTCGATCCCGGTCGGCAGCCGCGCGCCGTGATCGCCGTCGCCGAACACCACCCGGGTCGTGCCGCTGTCGTCGGTGGCGGTGACGAAACGGCGCTCGGCCGCGCCGGCGAAGGCGAGGTTGCGCGTCTCCCGCCACTGCACGTCGTTGACGCGCACGCTCAGCGTGCTCTGCACGCCGTCGACGGTCGCCGCCGAGACAAACGTCAGCGGCGACTGCTTCAACGCGAACGCCTGCATCGGCACGGCGCCGTTGCCGCTGCCGAGTACCTCGTGGCGGGTCTGGCCATGGGTGGCGCGCACCACGTTGGCGTACACCGTCACGCTGTCGCGCCGGTAGCTGTAGGCCAGGCCCCGGTTGGCGAATACCAGGGTGCTGTGCACGGTGTCGCCGGGCAACTGCGCATCCACACCCTGCTCCACCGCCGCCAGCATCACCAGCTCGGCAGCCGTCACCGCATCGGTGCCCGGCACGTCGCTGCGGGTACCGGAAACGATCACCCAGCGGCCTGCCTTCAGTCCGTCGACTGCACCGTCGAGGGTGAGTCGGGTGGCGCCGTCCCCGGTGATCGGGGACGAGCTGTCGTTCGCTGCAACGGCGCCGACCGTGTCGGTGATCGCCAGCTCGGCCAGGGGCAGCGGTTCGCTCTGTGCGTATACCTGGGCGCTGCGCACGGTAGCCATGGTCGGCGCTGGCCACACCGGCAACGCATCGTTCGCCATGGGATCGACCACCACGATGTCAGTGGTCTTGCCGCTGATGCCATAGTCGCTGCGCGGGTGCACCTGGGCACTCTTCACCTGAACCACCTGGGGCACCGGCTGATCGATCTGCTGGATCAACAGATAGCTGCCTGCCGTGATGCCGTCGTAGGCGCTGTCCAATTGCACGCGATCATCCTGTTCGGAAGCCGAGCCGTTGTGGCTGGTCGAGGTGTTCCAGTCGCCGTCGGGCATGGAGACGTACGGCACGGTGGCCTTGGTGTTGGCGTCGGTGTTGAGGCCCAGCCCCATGATGTGGGGTGCGTTGTAGCCAAACAGCGAGGCCGACACGCGCATCGCATACACCCCGCTCAATGCCGGCGACGGCTGGCCCTGCGGCACGCTGGTCCAGGCGCGATAGAAGCTGCCGATCAACGCCGGCGCGAAATTCAGCAGCAGCTGCGGACGCGTGTCGCTGGCCGTACCCAGCGCGGTGGCCACACTGCGCGGCAGGCGCAGGCTGTTGGCCGGCTGCAGCGTGCGGTTGAGAGTCAACGCGCCGAACAACGCGCCAAAACTGGTGAACGATCCCGCCGGTGGCGAGCTCATCCCGAATGCCGCTTCCACCGCGTTCTTGAAGGTGTCGATGGCAGACGGCCCGCTGGGCGGTTGATCGTGTCCGAACGGCGGCCCCAGCAGTTCGTCGTAGCTGCCGCCATGGTCGCCACCCAGCAACAAGGTCTGCCGCACCGATTCGAGTGCCTGCAGCCACTCCATCCGATGGGGGCCAGCGCCCGATGTAGCCAGGCTGGTGATCGCCTGGTTCGCCGCGGCAACGATCTTCACCGTGATCGCATCCAGCGGCTGCAGCACGACGCGACTGCGCGCGCTGGCCTGCTGCACCTCGACCGACTGCACCCGGCGCAATGCCTGCGTGCCGGTGGCCAGGTCGCCGAACAGGAACAGCAGCCGGTCGTTGAGCTTCAGCTGCGTCGCGGTGCCGGCGAACCACAGCTCGTCGAGCCCGGCAATGGTGTCCAGCGAAATGTCCTGCGGTCGGGTCAACCGCGGCTGCAGCGCATTCCATTCGAAGCGAGCATCCAGCGGCTCGGCGGTCTCGAACGTCTGCATCTGCTCGCCGGGGGCGGGGATCGACTGCGCGGCAGCGCCGGCGGGAATCGTCACCGGCGGCGAATCCTTCTCCACCGTATAGGCGAGATAGACGCTGGCCGCCACGCCCGGACGCAGGCGGTAGTCGAGCAGCCGTGCCAACTCCAGCACCGAGCGCCGCTCGGTGGCGGTGCGCAGGAAACCTTCGTTGGCGATGCGCTCCTGGTAGAAACTCAGCACGTCGGCGGTGACCGCCCAGGCGTCGAGCAGGGCCATCGCCGGATCGTCGGTCTCGCGCGTGCGCAGCCCGGCCAGTGCCGGCAGCGCGGCATCGCTGAGGTCGTCCTGCATGGTGGCGCGGAAGTCGGCGTAGGTACCCACGCGATAGTCGAGGCTGGCCAGCCCCGGCCGGTTGCTCAACGGCAACGGCGTGCGGACGCGGGCGCCGCAACCGCAGGCACAGGCGTGTTCGCCACAGGCGCTACAGCAGCTCATCGGCCACCTCCCAGCATGAACGCGATGCTTCCGTGGTCGGGATGATCCGGGTCGTTGTCGGCCCGCGCGATCTCGCGCGCGGCCAGGTGCAGCACACCATCGTCGGGCACCTCGCCGGAATGGCCGCCGTCGACGCGGGTCAGCGTGGTGACCTCGACATGCGCCACGCCGGTGATCGCCTGCGCCTCGGCCAGCAACGCGCTGACGAACACCGGCGCGCCCAGGCGCAGCCGGTCCGGATGGAAGAAGCCGGGCAGGCCGTCCCGGCGCAGGCCCGCAGTGAACCGGTCGAGCAGCTCCGCCTCGACGTGGGCGCGCAGGAAATCCGGCAGCACGCAGACGAACAGCTCGACCTGCAAGGGCACGTAGCAGGCGGCGCGTACCTCGACGTCATGGCCGATCCGGCGCACGCGCTGCAGTTGCGCCCTGATCGTGCGCGCCAGCCCGGGCGGCAGGCTCTCGCAAGCGAGCGGATCGAGCACCACGTCCGCCGCGTACCAGCTGCCGCTCCACTCCAGCGCGGCGGCGGCGCCCTGCACTTGCGGCGACTGCGCCGCGAACATCGCGTAGTCGTCGGCGACGATCGCGCGCAACGGCGTCGCCCGGAACGCGCCGGGCGCGTACATCTTCACTTCGGCCAGCGTTTCCGGATCGGTGCCGCCGCTGGCCGGCAGCGGATTGCGTGGTTGCAACTCGGCCGCCAGCAAACCGGACTTCAGCGCCAGCCATACGATGCTGTCGCGACCGACGTTGCCGGCACCGCCGTTGCCGATGCGCGGGGCGGCGCGGAAGAAATCCCCCGCCTGCGGCTGCTGCCCCAGCACCCCGTCACCGAAGCGCAGGTGCGCGGCGCCGTCGTCGTCGATCTCGACCACGAAATGACGATCGTCCGGCCCGCTCTCCAGCAGATCGCAGCGAGCCTGCCACTGCCAGCGCGGGTCCGGCGTACCGTCGACCAGCACCGCGTCGAGCCGGCCGCCGTAAACGCTCAGCTGGGGCAGCGCGCCACGCGGATCCCGTGCGAGCAGCTCGCATACCGGCGCGTGCAGCGGCAGCGGCTCGGCCCAGGTCAGCGGCGCACCGGGCAGCACGTGACCGGTATCGGTCGGCGGACGCCCCACGTCCTGCACGGCGCCTTCGCAGCGGCAGCAGCCGTACTGCACGGTACCGGGTACCAGCCAGCAGTCCTCGGCAAGCGCCTCGCAGCGCGGGCAGGCATCCGGCAGCGCGGCGAGTGCCGCGGTCAACCCGGGATAGTCGCCGTCGCGACCATCGGGCGCGCAGATGGCCGTGGACATGCATTGACCGCGCAAATGCTCGCCGTGATCGACCAGCAGAACATTGCCCCGGGCCACGCTGACATCGTGCAACCAGGCACACTCCGGCGACGGTGTGCGCACCGACAGGCACAGGTCGAACGGCAGCGCGTCGCAGGCATCCCAGCCGATCTCCAGCACCAACGTTCCATCGAGCGGATCGACGGACGTCTGGACGTCCGTCAGCCGCACCGCGTGCCGGTGGGCCGGGTCGGCGTCGGCCGGGTTGCCGGTCTGCGGCCCCAGCACTTCCTCGAAGATCAGCAGGTCTCCAACCGCCAGCTTCAGCACCCGGCTCGGCGCGGCTTCTTCGGCGGCATCGTTCGCCGCGGTGGTCTCCCGCGGCGTTGCCGTCGGCGCCGGCGGCCATGGCGCATCGACCAGGGTGGTGCGCGTGCTGCCGCGCGGCAGGCAGCACATCTCGTCGCCCCAGGTATGCAGGCGGATCGCACTGTGCGCGGCGACCACGGCGAAGCGGGTGACCCCGTCCAGCCGCATCGGTTCGAACAACAGCGCGCCGTGTGCCCGCGCCGCCTCGAGCCGGGTCGCGTCGATCACGCCGGACTGCGCATCGTGCTGATTCGGTGGGGGCACCAGCAGCAGCAGATTGTCCAGCTCGAGGCTCAGGTCGTTCGTCGACGCCAGCGTCACCAGCGCCCGCGCGTTACAGCCCTCGTGCATGCGGTAATCGACCAGCCGCGCATGCCGGCGCACCGAAATGCGCCGACGCGCGGTGCCGAGATACGCCTCGGTGGCCACCGCGTCCTGGAAGTAGCTGAGATGGTCGGCGGTATACGCCAGCGTCTCGATCAGGGCAATGCCCAGGTCCGGTACGTGCCGCTCCTGCCAGGCCGGCATGTCCAGCGCGATGCGGTCCAGCAGCAGCTGGCGGAAACTCTGGTAGTCCCTCGCCAGGTAGTTGATCTCAGCCAGGGCCGGCGCGGGCGACACGCACGACGGTGCCGTGGCGCAGTCGTACGATTTCGCGCAATCGAGGCGGAACTGCAGGCTGGCGCAGGCATAGCGCGGGTCGAAACCCGGATACGCCAGCCAGCTCGCCGGATCGTTGCCCGAGGAGGCATCGACGAGGCACAGGCAATACGCGGTGTGGTCGCCCTCGCGGTCCAGCACCACGCGCAGGCAGGCCTCGTCGTGCAGGTCCGGCTCGTCCTCGACGTTGACGCTGAGTGCGCGCAGGCCGGTGATGCGGTCGCCGCCGCTGACCCGCACATGGGCCACGCCGAGCCCCGGCGGAATCGCGCCGAACAGATGCACGCACAGGCTGACGCCATCGTCGCCGACTTCGACGTAGTCGATGCCGTTGAGCGTGCCGGCGCGATGCAGCCGCTCGCGCCGCGCCGGCACGCTGCACCGCGGCAGCGGCGCGCAGCCGACCGCGCCGAGGCTGACGCCGTCGTTCGCGGCATTCATGGCAGGCTCCGCACGAAGCTGTCGCTGCGCGTGTCGCCGCTGGCGCGCACGGTGTAACTCAGATCGACCTGCAGGGTCGAGTCGTTGGCCACGACCGTCAGCGCGCCGACGTCGATCACGTCGCCGAGCCAGCGCTGCAGCGCCGCCTGCACGGTGAACTGCAGCGCGGCCGCCAGCTCGGGGCTGTTCGGCGCAAACACCAGCTGCAGCAGGCCGCTGCCGAAATCCGGACGATTGACCCGTTCGCCGGGACTGGTGAACAGCAGCTGCTCGATCATGTCGCGCACGTGATCGTCGTCATCGGTTGCGGCCGTGCGGCCGCGGGGATCGAAGTGCATCGGGTAGTCGATGTTCAGATGAGCGTTCATGGAGTCCTCACATCGCGGTGACGCGCGTCTGGCTGGCGACGATCAGCAGCGGCGTGCCGGTGGGCGCGCAGATCGCCTGGCTGTCGAACAGCAACAACGGCTGGCCGTTCGAGCTCACCCGGGTGGCGGCGCTGACGAACTGCGCGGTCACGCACGGCCCGTTCGCCGCCGGTGGCGGCGGCAACGCACAGCCGGCCACCAGCCAGGGCGGCGGCATCGTCACGCTGGGCTGGCCGCTGACGGTGACGCGCGGATTCGGTGTGCTGGCCTGTGCCTGGCCGCCGTGCGCACAGAGCACGCTGGCACCGACATGGATCACGAAACCCGGCATCGCCCACCTCCTCAGGTCACCACCAGTGCCCCGTTGTTGATCGTCACCGTCGGCCCCGCCAGCACGATGGTGGCGCCCTGGCCGTTGGAGATCGTGATGCCGATCTCGTTGACCACGATCATGGCCCCGGTCACGCTTTTCAGAAGAATCCCGCCGGTCGGTCCGGGCAGGTCGCTGATCGAGATCGCGTTCTGCAGGCCCGACTGCAGCACCAGGCTCGGGCTGGCCGGATTGCCGGCCAGCGCCAGTGCCGGCACCTCGGCCGCGCTACCCCAGAAGCCGCCGGTCCAGATCGGGTAGTCCGGATCGCCCTGCTCGAACTCGATCCACACGCCCGCGCCGATCTGCGGCACCACGTACACACCGCTCTGCTTGCCGGCGATCGGCACGCACGGCATCGCCCAGCTCGACGGCAACAGGCCGGACACGTCCGGCACCATCGCCTGGATGCGGCCGCGCTGTTCGGGATCCACGTTCTGCAGCACGGTGCCGCGGTACTTGCCGTAGTACTTGCTCATGACGGCACCAGCGGCACGGTGGAGACGAGGCCCTTGCGCGACAGCTCGAAGCTCTGCTTGTACTCGCCGCGCCTGATCGTGTGACGCACCTGGCTGACGTAGTGCAGGCCGTCGAACGCCGGGCCGACGCCGCGCACGCCAACCAGCTGGCGCGACTTCAGCACGCGGCCGTAGCGGGTCACGTCGAGGCTGCCGCGGCCGGTCACGGTGTCGGCCGATTTCGCCGCCTCGGCCAGGCCCAGCAGCATCGCGCGCACCGGCGTGTATTTCGCCGTCTCCGGCAGCGGGCGGAACGTCTGCGGCGGCGGATCGATCAGGCCCAGCGGCGGATTGAGCGGACCGACGTCCGGAATCGGAATCGGCAGCGGAATCTTGGTCTGCTCATCCTGGACGTAGACGATCGGCAGGCTGCGTGCGTTGCCGTTGTAGCTGAAGCTGAGCTGCTCGACATTGCTGGCCGCGTCCATGTCCGCATTCAATGCCGGCTGCGGCACGCCGACCTTCACCTTCGGTCCCCAGTACGCGATGCTGCTGCCCGGCGCCGGCCCGGGATCGAGATAGAACACGTAGCCGACGCGCTCAGCCAGCGTACGGATGTAGTCCAGGTCGCTGCCCTGCTGGGTCGGGATGCGATTGGTCGGAATCGGCACGTCGAGCGCGATGCTGGGGATCACCAGCGGCACGATGCCGAGGAAGGCGTACTTGGCCAGGATCAGCGCCACGATCGCCTCGGCCGGCATCGCCGGATACGGCAGGCCCGGCAAGCCGGAATACTCCAGCTTCTGCATCACCGCGGTGAGATCGTCGCCGGTCACCTGCAGCGTGGTGTGACGCTGGTCCGCCCCCGGCAGCACCTCGGTCCTCGTCACCACGCCGTCGATCAGCACCTGCGGCGTGCCATTCACGGTGACCACCACGATCACCCGCAGCAGCGGCACCACACCGCCACCGCTGAGCAGGAACAGCGTATGCAGCGGCGACTGCACGCTGAGCGTGAACTGCAGGGTGAATGCGCCGGCTGCCTCGTCCGGTGCGTTCACCTCGACCTGGACCAACGCATCGAGCACGACCTGCGGCACCGGCACCGGCACCACCGGGCCGACCAGCAAGGTCAGGTGGATTCCCTCAAGCATGCGGCACCCCCGGGATGCCCTCGGGCAGAGTGATGCGCAGTTCCCGCCCGATCGTCCCGGTCATCTCCGCGGGGCGCAGCGCGCGGTTCGCGTCGCACAGGCGCCAGAATTGTTCGGGGTCGCCCAGATACTTCGCGGCGATATTGTCCAGCCGCTCGCCCTGCACCACCCGGTGCCATTGCAGCAGGGCCAGGTCTTCCGGCGGCGGCACGAAGCGACGCCGGAGATAGACCAGCGGCGTACCGTCGGCGCGCACGAACGTCGCGGTCGGCGTCAGTGCGTAGCGGCTGGTCGGTGGAAAGATCACATTCATCACGGCACTCCGGTGATGCCGAAGGCGGACAACGGCTGGGCCGCGCTGCTGCCGGCCAGTTGCTCCTTCTGGCGCAGATAGTTCATGAACAGGCTGGCCGCCTTGTGGCCGCTGGGCACGTCGTTCACCGACAGCACGCGCAGGCCCAGGCTGACCTTGGCCCGGATCGGGTTCAGCGCCGTATCGAACGCTTCCTCGGTGATGCCGAATTCGGTGACGCGCACCGGCAGGATGCGCGACTTGCTCCACACGAACAGCGCCAGCGGCGTCTCCATCGGCACGATCTCCAGCGTGCCGATCTGCGCCAGCACATCGTTCGCGCGCAGCTGCCCGCTGGTCGGATAGACCATCGTCTCCAGCGCGGCCAGCTGGGCGAAGATGCCTGATTGCGTGGCGATGCCGTTCTGTTCCGGAAACTCCAGCTGGTCGGTGGCGTCGATCTCCGCCTCCAGCTTCAGCGTCTCCACCGGCGGACCCTTCAGCCGCAGCGCTTCGGAGCGGTCGCCGCCATCGGCACTGACCGCCTGCACCTGCAGCGAGCGGGTCAGCGAATCGGGGTTGTACTGCAACGCGATCACCCGCAGCACGGCGCCACTGGCGGCATCGATCAGCACGATGCCGCTCTTGAGGATCCGCGGCGAGCCCGGGAAGCCGCTCATGGCACGTGTCCGAAGCCGAGCAGCTTGTCCAGCCGGCTCAGCACATAGGAAAAGCCCTGCACGCGGGGACTGCGATTGCCCTCGATCGTGTAGAGCATGCCGTCCTGCACCGAATGCACCAGGCCGACGTGGCCCTGCCAGCCCTGCAGGCTGACCCGCCACCACACCACGATGTCGCCCGGCAGCGGCAGGTAGTCACTGCCCGGTGCGCTGGACCAGCCGTTCTGCTTGAACTCGGCCAGCAGGCTGCGGGCACCGGGCGAATAGGCGAATGGCATCGCCGCCTTGTCGCCGCCGACGGCTTGCAGATAGCACCAGCTGACGAAGGAGGCGCACCAGGAGTTGCCTTCCGCCACGCCGGCCGGCGCCAGGTACTTGCGCACGAACGGACCGCAGTTGTTGCCGCCGACCTCGCAGGCACCCGCCTCGAGTTCACCGATCGCCGCCGCCAGCGCCGCGCGCCCGAGCGTGCTGCCGCCGGTGGCCGGCAACACGGTGTAGTCGACCGCCGAGGGCGGCTGGATGAACGGCTTGGGGTGCTGCAGGCTCCACCAGGTCAGCGGCCCCGCCACGCCATCGACCACCAGCGGCTGGCCGTGCTGATCCAGGTTCTGCACCTGGAACGCGCGCAACGCCTGCCAGGTCCGCGTGTCGAAGCTGGCGTTGACGTTCGCCGCATAGCCGCGCTGCACCAGCAACTGTTGCAGCTGGCGCACCTGCGAACCCTGATCGCCCTTGCGCAGAACATCCATCGTCATTGCTCCTTCGGTAGCCGCATGCCCATCTCGATCACCTCAATGCGCCGATGGTGCTGCAGGTTGCAGCGTGCGTTGCAGCGCGGGGCTGAGCCGGACGCGCGGATCGAGCCTGCGCGCCTGCCCGACATTCGCCCGTGCCTTGCCCGGCTCGCCGAGCTTCGGGCAGGCATTGGCCAGGGCGAACGCGAACAGCACGAAGCCGCAGATGTGTCCATCAGGGTTTGTCCGGTGCGTTGAAGTTGAACGGACCCGGCGGTTGGATGCCGAACGATTTCTGCGCGGCCTCGAGCACCTCGGGACTGCATTCGACGCTGCTCGGCTCGTCCCGCGCCGGCACACCGGGCTGGCGCTCGCGCACCACCCGCGTGCGCTTCAGCACGATGGCCGCCCGGCGCATCAGCTCGAACGCCTGCTCGCGCTGCCTGCCGAAAGGCTGGCGCTCGAACCTCGTGCGTTCGGCCGGATCGGCGGGCGCCAGCGGATCGGGCGTGCCCTGCTTGCCGAGGAACTCGTCCACGGCGCCGTGCTCCATCTGCGGCCCCTTCGGCTCGGGCAGCTGCTTGCCCTGTTCGGGCGGCAACTCGCTTTCGCCGCTCTGCACCGCCTGGCTCAGGTCGCAGCCGGAGCACACCTTCGGATCCGCCAGCCAGTCGTGGGCCGCCTGCGCCCGTTCGTTGGCCAGCACCACATTGCCTTCGAACTGCGGCGCGTGTTCGGATCCGCGCGGCCCCTCGGGCGAGGTGTAGCCCTTGATGGAGGTGACCCGATAGCCCTGTTCGTTCAATGCCTGGATATCGGTCGGCAGCCGGAAATCCTTGCGAACCTCGTGCCTGGCGTGGCGGAAGAACACGTAGCGCGTCTGGACATCCTGCTGCTTCAGCCCGGGCACCTCCGGCACCGCAGGCACGTGGGTGATCTTCTCGCACGCGAAGACGAGCTTCTGCTTGCCCTTCTTGTGGCAGTCGACATCCCGCGTCCTCGCGCCGCCGCCGATGTCGATGGTGAACATGCACGACTTCGTCCGCGGGTCGCAGTTCACCCCGCCGGTCACGGTGACGTCCGGGGTCTGCACCTTCACCGATCCGCCGGCGCCGGCAACGCCCTTGTCGTCCAGCTTGACCGACGGCGAGAGCGTCACCGTGAAGCTGGACCCCTGGACGAAGGTGACCTTCAGGCCCGGGTTGATGGCGACGCCCTTCAGCGCGTCGGCGCCGGTGACCAGGTTGGCCACGACCGAACCGAGCGCCGGCGGCAGATCCACGCTGGGACGGATGTTCACCTGGGTGCCGCCCTTGCACAGCTCGACGTCCAGCCAGATTTCCTTGAGGCTGGCGCCGGGCGTGACCGAGCCATGAAACCCGGGCACGTTCGGTCCGTCGACGGTGGTCATCGTCACCCGGTAGTCGGAGCCGTCCGGGCAATGTACCTTGCGCACGTCCGGACCCTCACCCGCGGTGGCGGCGCATCCGCGCATCTGCCGCCGCATCAATCCGCTGCCGCCGGGCGAGACGGATACCCGCTCGCCCCGCATCGCCGCATCGGCGGCCCGGTCGGCGGCCATTTCGCAGGCATCGTCGGGCCGCCCAACCGCCAGCGAGGCATGCAGGCTGCCGGAGCCGGGATCCTGCAGCGTATGCGCCAGTTCGTGCGCGAGCAGGCGGCGGCCGCTCGGTGTGCCCGGCGCGTACTGGTGGGCATCGAACACGACATGGCTGCCCACGGCGTAGGCCAGCGCTCCCACCGCGCGCGCGGATTCGGCGGCGCGGCCATCGTCGTGCACGCGCACGCGGCTGAAGTCGCTGCCGAAGCGGGAGCCCATCCAGACCTGGGTCGCGGCGTCGAGCGGTCGGCCGGGGGAAGCGATCACGTCGTGCACCAGCTGCGGCGCAACCATTGGCGAACCGGCCCGGGCGCTGCTGCGTCGCAGCCGCTGGCTCGCGCAATCCCGGCACTCGCCACCGTCCGGGGTGTGCGCACCGCAGGCGCACTTGCGCTGCAAGCGATGGCCGCGCCCCGGATTGACGCCTGGCGTTGGCTTGCGAGCCGCTGGTTGTCGAGTTGCGTTGATCATTCCTGCAATCCTGTGAAGGCACCTGATGCTTGCTGTCATTGCGCGCGATCATGGGGTCGATGGCATGGCCCACGGCCTCGCTTCAATGGCAATGGACCGGCGGCGGCAGATGTTGCTTCGCGTAGAAATCCTCGATCGTCACGCCCACGCAATCGGTACTCAGTTCGGAAGCCCGGGTCATGTCCGCGAACCACTTGTCGCGCGCCGTCTTGTAGGTGCTCCTCGCCTTCTTGAAGTCGTCGACCGTCATGCCGGCACGCCCCGCGAACGTGGGGAAGGGGTGGGCCTGGATGAAACGGATGAAATCCAGGCCGTGGCTGCCCTCGTGCACGCGCAGGGTCTTGCCTTCCTTGGCGAGGTCGGTGGACGTGGTGCCGCGGCCGTACCCGGAGGTGTCGCCGGGCGCGGCGCCTTGCCGATAGCGGGTCTGGATGGTGATCGTGATCGTGGTGGGCGGTGGATCGAACGTGGTGACGTGCTTTGCCCCGCCCTTGGGGCCCGTATAGCTGAAGCCGCCGAATGCCACGCCCTCGTCCGACGACGTCGGTTTTGTCTCGGCCGCGCTCTTGCCCTTGATGTCGGTCGCGCCCTGGATATCGGGTTTCACGATGACGGTGACATGCCCCACCTTCATCGTCGCGGTGCCGTCCGGCTGCCTGGCGAGGCCGCCTTCCAGCGGCGTCGACGTTCCGATCAGGCTGTCCGCATACGCTTTCACGGCCGGGTCCTTCGCGTTGTCCCGCAACCGGGTCAATGCGGCGGTGGAAAGGCCGCGAATACGCAACTCGATATCCGGATCAGCGAGGTCTGCCGCGGTCAGGTGCGCATTGGCGACCGACCAACTGTCTATCCTCTCGAACTCGGCACTTATGCGGCTTCGCTTTTCCGCGTCGGGCAGCGCAAGAAACGCCTTGCCGAAATACAGTTTCGGCCCGCTCCAGCTCGTCGTGACCTTGCCGACGGTGACGCTGCCGCCGCCGAACTCGGTCGACAACCCCGGCGGATCGGGCAGATTGGCATCGTAGGAGGAACCCGAGATGCGCCCGGCCTTCGCGGGCACGACCTGGTGGATCAGCTGCCACAGCGCGGCGCTGCCCGGCGAGGCCTGCGGATCGGGATCGGGCCTGAGTCCCGCCAGGCTTGCGCCGAGTTCGGCGATGCGCGCGCGCAGTTCGGCGTCCGTGGCATGTTCGACAAAATTCCTGCCGACGATCACGGTCGCGTACTGGACGGTTTTCCCCCCGGACGTCTTCTGCTCGATGCTGGCACGTGCAGCCGGTTCCTTTTCGTCGTATCGCACGCCGGACACGTGCCGGGCGTATTCCGGGAAATATCGGGTCAGCATCCGCCACACCACTTCCCAGGCGCGATGCTCCAGGGGGGTGGCCTGTCGGCCGGCGGCGGCGAGGATCGTGTCGCGCCCGGTGTCCTGTCCCGGTGGCACGACTTGCCGCTGCACGCTGCCGCCCCGGGTGCCTTGCTGGAGCGTGTGCGCCAGCTCGTGGGCGAGCAGGTGGCGACCTTCGCCACTGCCCGGGTCGAACCGGCCGTCCGCGAACACGATGTCCTGCCCCAGCGTGTATGCCCGTGCGTGCAGCGCCTGCGCCGATCGGGCGGCACGGGCATCGGTGTGCACCCGCACCTGCGAAAAATCATGGCCGAAACGCGTTTCGAAGCAGGACCGGGTCGAGGCATCCAGCGGTTGCCCCGGTGTGCGCAGCACCTCGTGCACGCTGGCGGGTGCCGATCCGTCGCCGGGCGAGGCTGCCGCACGGCTGAGCTGCAATGGCGCGCGGAGGAATGAAGCCGGCACCCGGTTGTCGTTCGTCACCGCGGCCGCGATGCGATCGGCCTCCGCTTCCAGCGGGTCGTCGGTCCGACCGATCGCCAGCGCCTTGCGTTGCAGGCGCCCACGCCTGCAGCTTTCGCATTCGCCACCGTGGGTATGCATGCCGCACGCGCACTTGCGCTGCAGCAGGCCGCCACGCAGGGGCACGAGCGAGGCTCGCACCGCCGCGTGCGCTGTTCGCCGGTCTGCTGTCGCTGTTGCGCTCGCTCGCTGCATGGTCATGACCTCGGCGGCTCAGATACGGCCGTTCGGCTTACTCGTTAGTGGAACGCGCGGAGAGTCCAGAAGTCGTCCGCGAGATTGCTGTTGGACGCATAGTCGTAGGGCATCGTGAAGTAGCCCTTGATGCCCCAGCCCCTGCCCCAGGAATTGCGGATGAGCAATCGCTTCGTCGCATCGTCGTAGCCGACGGCGCAAATCGCATGGCCTCCCACCTGCCTTTCGCCCGGCTTGGGCAGATTCAGGTTGCCGGTCCGGGCGACGGCGTCGGATTCGAACGCCTCGTAGACCGAAAAGCCGAAGACGAACGGATAGCCTTCCGCCAGGCATTGCCGCATCTGCTGCAATCCGATCACGCGATGGTAGGAATTCACTTCGCGGTTGACCGCCAGCCTGTAACAGGCGGCGGAAGGCTTGTCGGCAAATTTCGCGATCCTGTAGGGCCACTCCCTCTCCGAGCAGACACCCTGCTTGACCAGCGACTTCACCCCGTCACGGATCGCCGCGCCGGCATCCTCGCCGATCGTGCCTTCCATCGCGCGTTCGTTGTAGTAGATGAACAGGCGGCTGAGGTTGATGACCCGCCGACCGACCTTCTTCTCGAGGAATTCCAGGTTGCCCACGAGCGCGTTCGCCGTACAACTGCCCAGGCTCCCCTGGTTTTCCACCGGCGAGCAACCCGCCCTCAGATCCACTTTCGCCGGCAACCTCCTCGGCGGCGCGGCAATCGCGGCATACAGCTTGTCGCGATAGTCGGGCCGGTCGGGCACCCACCCGTACCATGCATTTACTTTTGACCTGGCCATGGCTGCCTCCTCTGGCGATGTGCCTGACTTGAATGGGTTCCGCCGACACCAAGGGCCTGACCCACGGCGGTGGCGATGCGCGGACCGAGCCGTTCCTTCGGGTGGCGGGCCTGCGGCAGCACCGCGGGCGGCAGGCTGGCGACGCTGCCGATGCCGCGCAGCGCGGACTCCACTTCCGGCCCGGCCAGCCGCTCGGCCAGTTCGAGCTCGATGGCGGACCGAACCGCCGTTGCGCGCTCGCCGCCGAGCAGCGCGTCGTCCAGCACCAGCCGCTCGATGTGCAGTTCGATCCTCATGCGTTGCCCCCGGCGCTTTCCAGCCAGCGGAAGTCGGCCTCGTTGACCGGCTTGTCGAGCTTTCGGAACTCCGCGCGCGCGGCATCGAGAATCAACGGCATGCTGATCTGCACACCGGCCTTGGCGGCCAGGAAGGCCGCGTTCAGCGCGATGCCCTGGATGCTGCCGCCGCTGAGCGCCAGCCGCGCCAGCCGGTCCAGGTCCAGCGGCGCGATGGGCAACTGGGCGGGAAAGGCCGAAGCCCAGATCGCCTTGCGCTCGGCCACGCCGGGAAACGGAAAATTGACCACGAAGCGCAGCCGGCGCAGGAACGCGCTGTCCAGTGCCCCCTTCTGGTTGGTCGCCAGGATCGCCAGGCCGCGGAACGATTCCAGCCGCTGCAGCAGGTAGTTCACTTCGATGTTGGCGTAGCGGTCGTGGCTGTCCTTCACTTCACTGCGCTTGCCGAACAGTGCGTCGGCTTCGTCGAAGAACAGGATCGCGCCGCCGTCCTCGGCCGCATCGAACAGCTTGCGCAGGTTTTTCTCGGTCTCGCCGATGTACTTGCTGACCACCGCCGACAGGTCGATGCGGTAGAGCGACAGGCCCAGCTCGTTCGCGATGACTTCGGCCGCCATGGTCTTGCCGGTGCCGCTCTCGCCGGCGAACAGCGCGCTGATCGACAGGCCCCGGTTCATCCGTGCGCGGAAGCCCCAGTCGTCGTAGACCGTGCTGCGCTGGGCCACCTGGTCGGCGATCTGCTGCAACAGATCCTTCTCGCTGACGGGCAGCTTGAGGTCGGCCCAGCCGGCCTTCGGTTCGATCCGCTGCGCCAGCTGGTCCAGCGCCGGCCGCGTGCGCGCCAGCGCGCCCTGCCACAGCGCGGAGGCCAGCGCCTCGGGCCGCTGCTGCGCCGCGCTCAGCGCGTGATGGGCGATCTGCTCGATCTTGCCGAGATTGAAATCGAAGTGGCCGGCCAGCCGCTGCGGATGCGAACCAGCCAGCTCGCCGAGCAGCCGCTGCCACAGCGAGCGTTGCTCGATCGCGGTGGGCCTGGTCACATCCACGCTGACGGTGTCGGCCGCCGGCCCGGCGCAGGGTTCATGCGCATCGACGAAGACAAGCCCGCCGGCGCGCGTCATCAGGCGCCGCACCTGGGCCGCCGCCGCGTCGCCATGCTCGAGTTCGGCGGCGTCGATGTACAGTGCGATCGGCAACAGCTGGCTCTCGCGCTGCCACAGCCGGATCAGCGTTTCCTGCTCGGCCACGGCGCCGGGCAACAGCTCGGCGGACAGCCGGTACGCCTGCGCACCGAACGCGGCGGCCACCGCCCGGGCGATACCCTGCTTGCTGACGCTGTCGCTGCCCAGCAACTGCACCGCAGGCAGCGCCTCGCCGGCCGGCACCCGCTGCAGCCCGTCCAGCACGCGGTCGGCGATCGCCTGCTGCGATGGCGGCAGCGCCGCCGGTGCCAGCGGAGTGAGCAGCGGCATCAGGCGGTCGTCCACGTAGTTCATGCCCTTGGCGAAATTGACGATGCGCTCGTCGGCGCTCAGCGCGGCACCGATCAGCGGCTGCGCACCGGGCTGATGGATATCCAGCAGCCGCCAGTAGCGCAGCGGCCGCTCCGGCGACAGCGCGTCCCAGCTCGGCTGGTCGAGCACGGCGAAGGCCAGCGCGAATGTCGGATAGGGCCGGGCCGGATCGTGCTGCGCCTGCGCGCACAGCGCCGGCAGGCGGGTATCCAGCTCCATGCCGACGCACAGCAGCAACAGGTCGCGCTCGAACGGCGACAATCCCAACCGCTCGGCCAGTACCAAGAGGGCCGGCATCGGAGCGACACCCTCGGCGGCAGTCGCCGGCGGGGGGCCCGCGTCGGACTCCCGCACATCGGCAGGCACGACCACGGCGATCGGCGCGGGCGCGGGCGGCGGGGTGTCGTCGGCGCGCGGCTCGGTGCCGGACGACACCGGCGTGGCGTGAACACCAAACAGACGGCCAAACCAGGAAGGCTTCGATGTCGCCGACGCCACGGTGACCGGCGCCGCGGTCATCAGGGCCGTGGCCGGCGCGGGTGTCGGCGCGGGGGTGTCCTGCCGCTGCGCCGCCTGCTGCAATCGCGCGCGCAGGACCGCCAGCGCGTCGGCGAGATACTGGTCGTTGGCGCGCAGCCATTGCTGGTAGTCGCTCATGTCACCACCACCTGCTGGTTGCCGGCGAACGCGGGTACGCTGCCGCTGAAGTCGACCGGAATGCTGTCGGCACCGTCCACCCGCAGGCGCACGGTGTAGGTGCCGGCGCTGACGCCGGGCACCTGGAACACCAGTGCAGTGGGCTGGTGCAGGTCCGCCGGATTGCTGATGCTCTGCGGCGGAAGCAGCCGGTCGCCGAACAGCAGGAACACCCGCTGGCCGTCGCGAAGGCGCGGCAGGCAGCTCAGGTTGAGCGTGATGTCGCCGGCCGCCGCAGTCAGCGCACCCAGCGTGATGAGCGGCGCCAGCGCCAGCGGCAATTCGTTGCTGAGCAGCGGCGGCAATCCCGGCGGCTGCAGCAGCAGCGCCACCGTGTAGATGCCCGGCGCCCAGCGCGACGCGGCATCGGCGTCTTCGGTGGTATCGGCCAGATGCACACCCAGCGTGCCGGCGGCGCCGGCCAGCGGCGGCAGGTCGACCGGCGCGTCCAACCGCAGGCTACTGAAGCGGACCAGCGCATGCTCGGTGGTCAGCTGGCGGCCGCCCAGCACGATGTCCTCGCCCAGTCGCAGCGCTACCTGCGCCCGCGGATAGCCGAGGCTGTCGAGCACCGGCGCGGCGCTGGCGCTGGCGAATACGCCGCGATCCTGCGCGCCGCGCCGCAACACCGGCAGCGGTGCGCGCGTGGCGGCCTGACTGTCGATCAGCACCACCGCGGCCTCGTACGCCGCGGACACCCGGTAGTTGGTCTGGAACGCGGTCCACAGCTTGGACAGCTCCTCCACACTCTGCGGCATCAGGGTGATCCGCACCCGCTCGAACTGGCTGGCCAGATCGTTGTCCGGCAGCGCATTGCGGATGTCGTTTCCGTCGAGCACGCGGCGGTCGTGCAGGGTGCTCATCGCGGCGGCGAGCACGCGGTGGCTGAGCGCGTCGCTGTCGCTTTCGCCGCGACCCCAGGCGGTGATCAGGTAATGCAGGTTCAGGGCCAGTGCCGGCGACGCGTTCTCGCCGGGGCGCACCTGCCCGGGCATGTCCAGGTTGCTCCACGCCGCGTTGCCGACCACCTGGAACAGGAACAGGTTGAGTTGCGACTTGCTGATGCCCTTGCGCGCGATGTCCGGCGGCTGCAGCGTGACCTCCAGATCGCTCAGCTCGGGATCCAGCGCGGGCATCTGCGCCAGCAGCAGGTTGCGCAGCGTGCGCGTGGCCGCGGCGATGGCCAGCACGTTGCTCATCGCGCCCCCTTGTCGCCGCGCTGGCGCAGATAGTCGTCCAGGCTGGAGGGCCGCGGTCCATCGCGACGCCGCGGTCCATCGCCGGTCGCGGCCGCCGCGCGTACTTCGAGCCGGCCGATGCTGACGTGCACCACCGGCTCGCTCGAGGCTCCGGTCGCGCTGGCCACCGGCACGGCGGGCGCGCGCCGTGCCGCGGCCTGGCCGGATGGCGCGGGCGCCGGACCGGCGCGCGGCGCGGCAAACACCGGCATCGGTGTCGGCGCCGGTCGCAGGCTGCCGCAGGCCGACGGCGGCGCGGGTGCCTGCCGCGCCGGCGCGAGACGCGTCTGCCGCGGCGACACCGGTGACGGCAGACGGGTCGTGTCCGGATGCTCCCCTATGGATGGCGCCGCAAGTCGCTCGGGCGGCGGAGTGCTCCGCGATGCGGGCTCGATCGCCGACGACGGGCGCTGCGCAGGCGCAACGGCCAACTCCGGCATCGACACAGGCGGAGGATCGATCGGCATCGCTTGTGCCCGGCGCCATTTCGCCGGGCCTGCCGCGTGCGTCGGCTGCACCTGCGGCGCAGCGGGCAGCGCGTTCGTGGCCGCCGGCACCTCGCGGCCCCGCGAGGGCGCGTCTCCCTCGTCGCCCAACGGCAGAATCGGGGCCCTCCGCGACGGTTCGAACAGCGACGGCAACCGCGGCACCAGCGCGGTCTCGCTGCCGATGGCCTTGGACGCCAGCCGGTCGAGGAAATCGCTCATGGCGCGCACAGCTCGAGATAGGCCTGGCGGCGACGCGGGCTCAGGCCCAGGATGTCCGCTTCGGGCCAGTGATAGGCCTGCGCCAGCGTGTCCACCTCGCGCAGCATGTGCAGCGCCCAGGCGTGCAGTTCCTGCCACAGGAAACGTGCGATATCGAACATCGGTTGCCAGCGATGACCGCAATCCGGGCAGCGGAAGGCCAGTTGCAGGTCCGCCTGCGGATCGGCCTGCGCCATCGCCTGCGCGATCTCCGACTGCAGCGGCGGCGGCAACGCATGCACGTCGCATCCGGCGCCGGTATCCGCCGCCAGCACGCAGCGTGCGAGCAGCAGCTGGCGCGCCTGGCCGGCGTCGGTGCAATGCTCCAGCGCCAGCAGGTCGTTGCTGTCGGGCAGGCGAAATGGCACGCGCACGCCATGCGCATCCGATACATGCTCCAACACCGGCGTGGCAGCTTCCGCCCCCGACGCCGGCAGCAGCAGGTCGTCACAGCGGAAGCTCGCCTCGACCACCGCGGCGCATTGCGGACAACTCGCCAGCGTGTCGATGTCCTCGCCGAACAGGCGCGCGCGCAGCTGCAGCAGCAAGGCGTCGCGCCGACCCAGCGGCAGCGCCGCCAGGGCCTCGGCGGAATGGTCTTCGCAACAGCTGCCGAGCAGCAACAGGGCGCTTGCCGCGGCGGATTGCTCGCCCCCGCGTTCCCAGACCTGCAGCAGCTGTGCCGGCGTGGGTGTATGCATGGCGCTCAGCCGACGGCGGGCACGGTGAAGCTGGGTTCGGCCGGTTCCGGCACGCCGGTGTCGCGCTCCCAACCCTCGTTCTCCAGCTTCAGGTGCTGGATCGCGACCGCGTTCGCGTTGGCGTCGAGGTCGGGTATCGCCTGGAACTCGGAGACCCAGCAGCGGTAGAGCTTGTAGGCCAGCGCCAGCTGACCAGCCTCGTTGTAGATCTCCAGGATCAGGTCCTTGCGGAAATCCTTCAGCGAGACCTCGGCGCCGAGGCCGGCACCGAAGTTCCACACCTTGTTCGCCCACTGCTCGAACGCGACGTCGTGGGTGACGCCGCGCTCGACCGTGATCGCCTCGTACTCGGTCCGCCCCGGCGACTTGCGCGTGCTGCTGGGGTCGCCGCCCTCGCGGTGCTTGACCACTTCGGTGGTGCGCTTGAGGCCGGACACCTTGCTGATGCCGGCGACATAACGGCCATCCCATTTCAACCGGAACTTGAAATTCTTGTAGGGATCGAAACGCTGCGCATTGACGCTGAACTGAGCCATGACATTGTCCTCAGGTCGAGATCTGGCCGGCCATCTGCTGCAGCTGGATGACCACGAATTCGGCGGGCTTGAGCGGCGCGAAGCCGACCACGATGTTGACGATGCCGAGGTTGATGTCGTTCTGCGTGGTGGTCTCCTTGTCGCACTTCACGAAGTAGGCGTCCTGCGGCGTCTTGCCCTGGAACGCCCCCTGGCGGAACAGGTTCTGCATGAAGGCGCCGACGTTGAGGCGGATCTGCGCCCACAGCGGCTCGTCGTTCGGCTCGAACACCACCCACTGGGTGCCGCGGAACAGGCTTTCCTCGAGGTACAGCGCGAGCCGGCGCACCGGGACGTACTTGTATTCGTCCGCCAGCAGGTCGGCCCCGCGCAGGGTGCGCGAGCCCCACACCACCGGCCCCACCAGCGGGAAGCTGCGCAGGCAGTTGACGCCCAACGGATTGAGCATGCCGTTCTCGGCATCGGTGAGCGTGGTCGCCAGGCCCTGCACGCCATTGAGCGCCGCATCGAGTCCCGCCGGCGCCTTCCACACCCCGCGTTGCGCATCGGTGCGCGCCATCACGCCGGCGACGATGCCGCAGGGCACGAAGGTATCGAGCTGTCCCTGGCGCTTCGGGTCGGCTTCGATCACCCGCGGGAAATACAGAGCGGCGTTGCGGGCAGCGTCGCCGTTGAGCCCGAGGGCGGTCAGCGCCGCGTTGCCGGACTGGGTGATCGTGCCCGCAGCGCTCCACTCGGCGGGCGGATCGACGATCAGCAGCGCACGCCGATCGACGCAGAACGCCATCGCGGTCTGGTACACCGTGGCGGAGGTGTTGCCGTCGCGCAGGTCCGGCGGGATGCACAGCAGGTTGAACAGGTCGGTCTTCTTCAACGCGTAGATGCCGGTCTTCGCATCCGGGTCGCCCAGGTAGGCCGCATCGTCCAGCGCCGCGCTGTCGGCCGCCTGATCGGCCGAGGCGACGCCGGTGGAGGATTTGTCCTGCTCCCACGCGGTCTTGCCCGCATCCGGGTCCAGATGCGCCGCGGGCACGGTGGTTGCCGGCAGCGTCAGCGAGGCGGCCACGCGGACCAGTGACGAGCGCGCCTTCAACACGCGATCGACGCGCGAGGGGCTCTCCTTCACGGTGAGGTTGTTGAAGCTCTCCTGCCTGCCGCTGTTCATGTCGCGCACGGTGAGGTTGAACAGATCGGTATTCGCCAGGCCGTAGCGGGTGGCGATCTCGGCCGACACGTTGCTGTCGACGCGGGCGCGCAGCTGGTTGCCCCAGCTGCCGGCCGACGCCGCTTCCAGCGGCAGATTCGCGATCTTGATCACCGCCTTGGCCGGCTTGCCGCCGTTCGCCTTGTACAGCCGCACGATCGCGGCCTGGGCGCCGCCGTTGAGATAGAAGTCGCGCACCGCATAACCCATCGGGCAAGCCGGGTCGAGCGTGCCGAAATTGCGTTCGAAATCGCCGTAGCCGTTGATGATCACCGGGCTTTCCGCGTCGCTGTCGGTCGGCCCGGAGGCCGCGCGGCCGATGAACGCGGCGATCGACGTCGCCACCCCGGTGATGGTGCGGACACCACTGGGGATTTCCTCGATATAGACGCCCGGATAGGTGAGCGCAGATGGCATGAGCCTGTCCTCCCTCGTGAAAACCCCGTCGCAGTCAATGCGGCTGCGGCGACCTCGTGTGTTCGTCCAGTGCGTACAGCACTTCACCGCCGGGGAGCCGGTCGCAGTGCAGCCGTCCCTGCGCCACCAGCCTGCCCAGCACGTGCTCGATGCGCAGGCTGTCGCTCTCGTAGCGCTGCTGCGGCAGCCACCAGTCGACGATGCCGCGCAGCGTGTCCGCGGCTTGCGGATGGCGATACAGGTACTCGAGCACCGAATACTCGATTTCCATTTCGCTCTCGCCCGTCGTGTCGTTGGCACGATGCTTGGTCATGGCACCCGTCTGCGCGCACGTCTGTTGTGGTATCGCACCGAGGCAACATGCGTGCCAATCGGCGGCGTGAGGAAATGGCGCCCGGGCGGGCGTCGAAGCGAGGCGATCGGGTCAGCGATGACCCGATTGCCCGACGCGGTGGGAGCGCGCGCACCCGGACCGCAACATCTTCCCGGGACTGGCGCAACCGGGACGGATCAGCGCGGGCGGTACTGCTTCGTTTCGATGCCGTGCTTGGCAAGCAGCTTGCCCAGCTGCCGGCGCTCGGTGCCGGACAAGCGGGCGGCCGCGCTGATATTGCCGCTGGCCCGTTGCATCAGCCGGGACAGGTAATCCTGCTCGAACTTCCGGATGGCGTGGGTCTTTGCCGCACTGAAGCCGACATCCGGCTCATTCGTGCGATGTCGGGAGTCCGGCTCCAAACCCGCAAACGCCGGCTCAGCCACCGACAGCTCGTCGATGCCGATGACCGCGGACTCGGCCGACATGTAGGCACGCAGCGCGATGTTGTCCAGTTCGCGGACATTGCCCGGCCACGCATGGGCGATGAGTGCACGCATGGCGTCCTCGCCCCAGCGCTTGGGCGGCCCACGCAGCTTGAGCGCGGCGGCCTGCAGGAAATGCTCCGCCAGCAGGGCCACGTCCCCTTCACGCTCGCGCAGGGGCGGCAACCTGATGTAGAGCGCATTGAGCCGGTACTGCAGGTCACGACGGAAATGCCCCGCGGCGACCTGCGATTCCAGATTCATGTTGGTGGCGGCAATGATGCGCGCGTCGGAGATCCGCGTTGCGCCACCGCCGACGGGACGGTATTCGTTGTCCTGCAGAAATCGCAGCAGGGTGACCTGACCCTTGCCGGAAAGCGCATCCACTTCGTCGAGAAACAACGTGCCGCCACGCGCATGATCGATCAGCCCCGGCTGCGCGGCCTTGGCGTCGGTGAAGGCACCGCGGTCATGCCCGAACAGTTCGTTCTCGATGAGGCTGTCGGGAATCGCGCCGCAATTGACCGGCACGAACGGATGCTTGCGCCGGGCGCTGGCATAGTGGATCTCCCGTGCCGCGAGTTCCTTGCCGGTCCCGGTCTCACCCTCGATCAGAAGTTGCACATCGCAATCGGCGTAGCGCTGCAGTTGCGCACGCACTGCCTGGATTGCCTGGGATTGGCCGAGCATGATCGGCATCGTCTATCCCCGAAGTCACCATCAAGAAACCTGCCACGTCATCATTGATGACGTGCAACGAATCCCCCTGGCATCCCTCCCGATCTGACCGCAACGCATCAAATCGGAGCAACGATGCAGTATGCGCATTATCGGCGCTGTAGTTCAACAACGCCCCGGAGGTGATGTATCGGAATCTGCCGCTGTAGTACCTGAGCCCGCAGCGATGTAGTACATCGACTGCAGGCCGCAGAAACCGCGATCGGTCACAGAACCGATGAATCGTTCCGGTGGCATGCCGCCCGGCCATCCACGACGCCGGACGCTTCCCGCGGCGAGGTCGGTTCGGGGATGCGCCGACTCGCCGTCCGGCGAGGGGCCCGGCGCGGCGTGATGTCGCAGATCGCGCGCAACCGCCCCCCATCGTCTGCCGGGCACAGGCGCGTTCATGCCCACTCGCGTATCCTGTGCCGCTGTCGCCGCGATCATCCCGGCGCTCGCAAGGCCCCACGGCAACGCCGCCCAGTCCGCGAGTCTTCGCCTCCGGCCCCGCCGGGCCGTCGAGCATGCCGATTCTTCGGGCGCAACCCGGCAATTACACGAGACAACCCACCATGGTGGCAATGGCAACCGAGCACGTGATCGACGTGCAGCACTGGAACGACACGCTTTTCAGCTTCCGCACCACGCGCGATCCGGGCTTTCGCTTCGACAGCGGCCAGTTCGTGATGATCGGCCTGGAAACCGAAGGGCGTCCGCTGATGCGTGCGTATTCGATTGCCAGCGCCAGCTGGGAAGAGCACCTGGAATTCTTCTCGATCAAGGTCGCGAACGGGCCGCTCACCTCGCGCCTGCAGCACCTCAAGCCCGGCGACCCGATCATCGTCACGCGCAAGCCCACCGGCACCCTCGTGCTGAACGACCTCAAGCCCGGCCGCAACCTCTACCTGCTGGGCACCGGCACCGGGCTGGCGCCGTTCCTGAGCATCATCCGCGACCCGCAGACCTACGACTGCTTCGAGCGGATCGTGCTGGCCCACGGCGTGCGCCACATCAGCGACCTGGCCTATGCCGATTACCTCGAGCGCGAGCTGCCGCAGCACGAATACCTCGGCGAGCTGGTGCGCGAAAAACTGATCTACTACCCCACCGTGACGCGCGAACCCTTCCGTCATCGCGGCCGCATCACCGATGCCATCGCCGATGGCGTGATGAGTGAGGCCACCGGCCTGCCGCCACTGAATCCCGCGACCGACCGGGTGATGCTGTGTGGCAGCCCGGCGATGCTGGAGGACTTGTCCACCCTGCTCGACGGACGCGGTTTTCGTGCATCGCCGCGTACGCGCGAGCCGGGCGATTACGTGATCGAGCGGGCATTCGTGGAGAAGTAGCCGGGTGGGGAGTGAGTGGAGAGGAGTGGGGAACGAGTGCAAGGCAATGCATTCATGCGCCCTCCCGTTTCTCGCTCCTCTTCACTCGTTTCTGCTCCAATGCCGGCTTGACCGCATGAGGACATCCGCCTGATGGATATTGCGCTGTACGTGCTCGCCGCCCTGCTGATCGTCGGCGGACTGGCGGGTTCCGTGCTGCCGGCCTTGCCCGGCATCCCGATGATCTTCGGCGGCATCTGGCTGGTCGCGGCGGTGGACCATTACCAGCATCTCGGGTGGTGGTGGCTGCTGCTCATCGGCGCCCTGGGCAGTCTCGGCGTGGTCGTCGATTTCATCGCGGGCACGCTGGGCGCCAGGCGCGTCGGCGCCAGCAAACTGGCCCTGTGGGGCGCCAGCCTGGGCACCCTGATCGGGATGTTCCTCGGCGTTCCGGGCCTGCTGTTCGGACCCTTCCTGGGCGCGCTCGCCGGCGAACTGGCGTCCGGCACCAGCGTGCTGCGGTCGGCGCATGTCGGCGTCGGCACCTGGCTCGGCCTGCTGTTCGGCACCCTGATCAAGTTGGTGCTCTCTTTCGTCATGGTCGGGCTGTTCGGACTGGCGATGCTTTTCGGTTGACGCGGCAACTCGGCGTGCGGACGGCCACGGCATGGATCAGCGCCGCCGCTGTCCCGCACCGGCGGCACTCCGGGCCAGCCAGCCGGCAAACTGAACGGTATCGCGGACTAGCGTGGCAGGCAGCACGATGTAGTGCCGGCTCGGCGCCGCACCCGGCCTGGCGATCAGTCGCGACGCCCCTTTCAGCTGCAACAGCGCGGGCTGGTCGACCGGCGCCAGCTTCAACGCCAGCTTGCCGTGCACCAGCCACGCGCATGGCTTTTCGTCGAGATACGCCATCAGGCCGCCGAACATCGGCTTGAACCGCAGGTCGTGCGGCTTGCCCAGATGCGCCGCCGCATCCTCCAGATCGCGGCGCAAGTCCGCCAGCGTCGGCGGCGGACTCATGCCGTCGGCGCGGGTATCACGTACAGCAGCACGGCGAGGAAATGCAGCACGCTGCCGGTCAGCACGAACACATGCCAGAGCGCGTGGTGATACGGCAGCTTGCGCCACAGGTAGAACGGCACGCCCAGCGTATAGGCCAGGCCACCGCCGATCAGCAGCGTGATGCCGCCGGCCTGCAGATGCTTGCTGAGCGGCTCGAACGCGATCATGCCGATCCAGCCCATGCCCACGTACAGCAGCACCGCCAGCCGGTGATAGCGCCTGAGCAGGCCCAGTTCCAGCGCACTGCCGACCAGCGCCAATGTCCACACGGCCACGAACAGGCTCCAGCCCCAGGCACCCGGCAAGGCGATCAGGGTGAACGGGGTATAGGTCCCGGCGATCAACACGTAGATCGCGATGTGGTCGAGCGCACGCAGGACCGGCTTGGCGGCGGCAACGGAAATCGAGTGATACAGGGTCGAAGCGGTATACAGCAGCACCAGCGAGGTGCCGAACACCGCGCAGGCGACTACGGTCAGCGCGTTGCCGTGCAGTGCCGCGAAGGCCACCAGCACGGCCAGACCGGCGATGCTGAGCACGATGCCGATGCCGTGGATGACGCTGCTGGCCAGCTCGTCACCGAAACTGTAGCGCGGGATCAGCACGCTCGATGTAGCGGACATGGTGGACTCCTGGCGGGACGAAAGACGGCTGGCTGCGCCTCGACCTACCTTAGCGGGCGGGCCCGTGCTTGCCTACTGCAAGACATGCCCGCGTGCGCACACTGCCGCACACTATTCGATGATGAAGGCACTGAAGGCCATCCGGGGATTCCAGCCGGTGCCTTTGGCATCGGGCGCCAGCGAGACATTGCCATGACCAGCACCTGCGCCCGGGTCGATCGCTCGGCACCGGCACGCGCTTCGGCGCGGGAGATATGGCCATCCAGCCGTCTGCTTGCGCGATCCCGTCGAACAGGCATACGCTGCAGTCGCGGCGACACGATCCCCCTGCCCAGGCAGCGTGACCGCCGCAACATCCCCACTGATGTCAGGAGGTCGCCATGTCGTCCGCAAGCCTGATCGTCGCTCATCGTACCCGGCCCGACCTTGCACGCATCGCGTCCATGAGCGCCGCGATTGCACTCAACCTCACCGTCATCCTCATCGCGACACGACCGCTCAGCCCCACGCGGCTGACGGTGACCCACCGGCTCGTCCCGGTGCCGGTGGTCCGTCTGATCGAACCACCCGCCGTGCCGGACGTTCCACCGCCGGTGGAACTGCTGCCGCTGCCCCATCCGGCCACCCCGCCACAGGCTCATCCGCGGCCGCTGCCGAGCAGTCCGCCGGCGGTCGTGCCCGTCACGGATGGCCGGATAGCCGCACCACCGATCAGCGCCCCGAGCCTGCCGCCCGCTGACGCCATGACCGACCCCGCGACGGTGGGCGCGCCGGTCGAGGCCAGCCTCGCCTATCGCCTGGCCCCACTGCAATTTCCGGTCCAGGCGCTGCGCGAGCGCATGCACGGCACGGTGCTGCTGCGGGTACTGGTGGACGAAACCGGCAAACCGCTGCAGGTCATCGTGGAACGCGGCAGCGGGTATGCACTGCTCGACCGCAGCGCACGGCAACAGGTACTGGCGGGATGGCGTTTCCAGCCGGCGATGGTGCGTGGGCAGGCGGTCCGCGCATGGGCCAGGGTCCCGGTGAATTTCGACCTGCGCGGATGACCCTCCGCCGGGCGCCATGCCCGATCGGCGGTTGCTGATCGGGCATGGCGGCGGGTATCCCGCCGAGGCGCTGCGCACGGAGCCGGGGCCTGCCTTCGGCTTACGCCGCTTTAACGATATGCATGCTCCACTGGGATTCATTCACCCCGCGGGGTTTCATCCATGGGCAAGCATTCGCACCCCCTGAAGACCTTGCGCGCGATCGCGCTCGAACACGGCACCGCCGGGCAGCCCGACCTCGCCTCGATGGCGCTTGAACTGGGTCGCGTGGTGCACCGGGACGCCTCCGCACTGGCGACCGGACTGGCACGGCTCAGCGGCCCCCAACAGGGTCTGCGGCGCTGGTTGCTGGCCGAGCGCAGCAAGCCGGCGATCAATGTGCTGGTGATGGCATGGCCGGCGAGCCACCGCACCCCGGTGCATGACCACGCCGGGCTGTGGGGTCTGGAAATGACCCTGGTCGGCGCGCTGGAAGTGGAATCCTTTGCCCGGGACCCGATATCCGGCGACCTGCGCATGCACGGCCGCGACTGGCTGGGCCCGGGCGATGGCACCTGGTTCGAGGGCGAGCAGAATCACGTGCACCGCTGCCGCAACCTGTCGAAGCAGGCGACTGCCCTGACCCTGCACGTCTACGGCGGCGAGCTGGCGGAGTACTTCGCCTACGAGCAGGTCGCACCGGCCGGACCGTGGATGGCGAGGCCGCGACGCAGCGCCGTTGCCGGCCGCCTGACGTACTGACAGCCACCCCACCATCCGCACAGGGCCTTCCATGTTTCGACGGGTCGCCATCATCGGCGGCGGTGCCGCCGCCGCCACCCTGCTCGGCGAGCTGCTCGAGCGCCAGCCGCCGCAATCGCTGCACCTGGACTGGTATACCGGCGGTGGGACGCCGCCCCGCGGGGTGGCCTACAGCACCCCCTCGGCGCGCCATCTGCTGAACGTGCGGGCGGCCTCGATGAGCCTGTTCGGTGGCAGGCCACGCGGCTTCCTGGAGTTCGTGCAGCGCGACGATCCCGCGATCGCCGGCACCGATTTCCTGCCGCGCAGCCGTTACGGCGATTATCTCGAGGCGGAAGTCACGCGCACGCTGCAACTGGGCAAGGTGCATGGCCATGACGTGCACGTCATCCCGTTCGCCGTCGATGCCGTGGTCCCCGAGCACGGCGGCGTCACCGTGATTCACGGCGAGGAAAGCCACCAGGCGGATGCGGCAGTGCTGGCGCTGGGCGCACTGCCGCCGCGCCCGCTGGCGGGCGTCAGCGAGGCCGCGCTGGCCAGCACCCGCTATGCGGTGGATCCCTGGCGCCTGCTGGAACGCGCCGGGCAGATCCAGCCTGCGCCGCGCAAGGTGGTGCTGATCGGACTGGGCCTGACCGCGGTCGACGTACTGCTGGACCTTTCCGCGCAATGGCCGCAGGCCGAGTTCATCGCCGTCTCGCGCCACGGCCTGCTGCCCGAGGCGCATCTGCGCGCCGCCGGCGCACCCGACGACGACAGCGCCGAGCTGATCGAATCCATGCGTGACGCACCGGACGTGCGCCACTGGCTGCAGTTGCTGCGCGAGGCGATCGCGCAAGGCGGCGACTGGCGCACCATCATCGACAGCCTGCGACCACATTCGCCCGGCCTGTGGCGGGAGCTGTCGCTGGAACAACGCGGGCGCTTCCTGCGCCATGCGAACTGGGCGTGGCAACGCGCACGCCATCGCATGCCACCGCAAGTCGGCGAGGCCATCGCCACCCTGGAGCGGGACGGCCGGCTGCAGCGGCGACGCGGACGCGTGCAAGCCGTGGATGTCGCCGGCGACGCGCTGCAGCTGAGTCTCAGCCATGCGGGCACCCGCGAGGTGCTGAATGCGGATCTGGTGATCCAGACGGTGGGGCTGGATACCGACGTGCAACGCACCAGCCATCGACTGGTGCGCCAACTGCTCACCAACGCGCACATCGCGCCGGACCCGCTCGGCCTGGGCGTGCTGGCCAGCCCGGACGGTCGCCTGCAACATGACGGCGGGCACTGGCCGCACCTGTTCGCGATCGGCAGCCTGTTGCGCGGCACCCTGTGGGAGTCCACCGCGATACCCGAGATTCGCCGCCACGCTCGCCAGCTGGCTGATCGGATGCTGAGCGATTGAGCTTCCGGCCGCGATGAACACCAGCGTGCTCACCGCCGGCATCGCCCTGCTGCATCTGCTCGGCATGTTCGCCGCCATGCATGCGGTCACCCATACACGCACGCCACAGGGGGCGATCGGCTGGGCGCTCGGCTTGCTGCTGCTGCCCTACGTGACCTTGCTGCCGTACCTGTACCTGGGCTCCAGCCGTTTTCTCGGCTATCACCCCGGGCACGCGGTGGCTCCACCCCGGGCCCAGCCGGAGGTATCACCGGGCGCGGCGCCGATCGCCCCGGCCTGCGCCCGCTTCAGTGCGATCGGCGCACTGCAGGGCCGGCCGTTTCGCAGCGGTCACCGACTGCGCCTGCTGATCGATGGCGAGGCGGCGTTCCGGGTCATGCTGGCGGCGATGGCGGCGGCCGAGCATTGCCTGCTGGTGCAGTTCTTCATCATCCACGACGACGTGCTGGGGCGCCGCCTGCAACAGGTGCTGCTGCAGCGCGCGGCCGCCGGGGTACGCGTCTGCGTGCTGTTCGACGGTGTCGGCAGCCATGCGCTGCCGCAGCACTACATCGACACGCTGCGCGCCGGCGGCGTGGCCATCCACCGGTTCGCCACCCATCGCTGGCGCAATCGCTTCCAGCTGAATTTCCGCAATCATCGCAAGATCGTGGTGGTCGACGGCAAGCGCGCCTTCATCGGCGGACTCAACGTGGGCGACGAATACCTGGGCCTGAAACCGCCGCTGGCACCGTGGCGCGATACCCAACTGGAATTGCGCGGCCCGGCAGTGGCCGATCTGCAGCAGTTGTTTGCCGACGACTGGCGCTGGATCACCGGCGAGTTGCCACCCTTGCTGCCCTCGCCAGCCGACGGCGATGCCAGTGCCCTGGTGGTCGCCAGCGGACCGGCCGACCCGCTGGAGACCGGCTCGCTGTTCTTCACCGCCGCGATCCACGCGGCACGCGAGCGCGTATGGCTGAGCACGCCGTATTTCGTCCCCGACAACGCGGTGCGCTCGGCCCTGCAACTGGCCGTGCTGCGCGGGGTCGACGTGCGCGTGCTGATTCCCGCGCGCCCGGATCACCGTACCGTGTTTCTCGCCTCCACCCTGCATGCCCATCATGCCGTGCGCGCCGGCATCCGCGTGTTCCGCTACCAGCCCGGCTTCCTGCACCAGAAGGCCCTGCTGATCGACCGCGACAGCGCGGCGATCGGCAGCATGAACCTGGACAGCCGCTCGTTCCGGCTGAATTTCGAGGTCACCGCCCTGGTCGTCGACACGGCCTTTGCCGGCGCGGTGGAGACCATGCTGGGCGAGGATTTTTCCCGGTCGCTGGCCGTCACCGAAGCGGAATACCGCGACGCACCCTACCTGCGGCGGGTGGCGATGCACGTGGCGCGGCTGTTCGATCCCCTGCTATAGGAGGCCGGCGTGTTGCACTGCAGCTTGCCGGCCGCGCGCGGGCATCATGAACTGCAAGACCCGCCCCGATCGTGCCGACATGCGCCAGCTCGTATTCCTGCTCGCCCTGATGACCATCAGCCTCGCCGGCCATGCCGGCGAGTCCAACCACTTCGTGCGACGCTCGCTGGAACTGCACGGAGTGACCTATCGCTACCAGGTCTTCGTGCCGGACGGCTGGACGGCCAGACGCCGTTGGCCGGTGGTGCTGTTCCTGCACGGCAGCGGCGAGCGCGGCAGCGACAACCAGGCCCAGCTCAGCCAGGGCCTGCCGCCGTGGCTCGAGCAACACGGCAAGGACTTCCCGGCCGTGGTGGTGATACCACAGGCCCCGGACGGCACCGCGTGGAACGGCGAGATCGAGCAGATGGCGCTGCTGGTGCTGGATCGCAGCATCGATGCCTGGCACGGCGACCGCCGGCGGCTGTACCTCACCGGCCTGTCGATGGGCGGCTACGGCGCCTGGCAGATCGCGCTGGACCACCCCGGCAGGTTTGCCGCGGCCGCGATCATCTGCGGCGGTATCCGTCATCCCAACGACGACGACTCGCTGTTCGTGGAAGGGATCCCCGCCGATGCCGGCGATCCTTATGCCTGGGTCGCCGCGCACATCGGCCGCCTGCCGGTGTGGATATTCAACGGCGCCATCGACGACGTGGTGCCGCCGCAGGAATCGCACCGCATGCATGCTGCCCTGCAGGCCCGCGGCGACGACGTCCGCTACACCGAATTTCCGGGCGTCGGTCACGGCGCCTGGCCGATGGCCTACGCGACCACGGAGCTGTGGCCATGGATGTTCGCGCACCGACTCGGCAAGCCACAGGGCGCGCATTGACGCCACCCCGTCCGCCGGTGGCACGTCATCGGCCGGGTTTGCGCGACTGCAGCTACCGGTGCCCTTCGCCGGGGTTCCGGCGGCCGCGACTCAGCATCCAGCCGACATAGATTCCCAGCGCCACCCCCAGCAACTCGCACAGCACGCGCACGCCCAGGTTTTCCGGATCGTGCACCAGCGCCAGCTCGGCCCGCAGCAGGGGCAGCGACTGCAGATGCGCGTAGTTGAAATAGAACATGTCCCACAGGTCGCCGCCAGCGGTCAGCACGGTCGCCAGCAGGAACGACCAGCCGATCTGCGGGCCGTAGCTCCAGCCGTTGCGTCGCCCCAGCCAGTGGAACAGCAGGAACAGCAGCAACGCCACCACGACGGAGACCAGGCCGGCCTCGACCCCGCCGACGATGCCCTTGCCCATCCACGACTGGTCGTATTGCATCGCCCGCCCCTGCTTCGGTGATCACCGCTGCCAGCATTATGTGCCATCGGTACCCCGGCGGGTCGCGCTAGACTTCAGCCGATCATCCCCGCGATCCATCCTCTGCCATGAGCCAGCCTTTCTCCCCCGATGCCGCGCTGATCCTGGTCGACGTGCAACCGGACTTCATGCCCGGCGGCGCACTGGCCTGTCACCAGGGGGACGCGATCGTGACGGGCATCGACCAGCTGTTGCGCCAGCGCCGTTTTCGACACGTCGTCGCGACCCGGGACTGGCATCCGCGCGGACACATCTCGTTCGCCAGCTCGCATCCGGGCCGGGCCCCGTTCGAACAGATCGCGTTGTACGGCCAGCCGCAGACGCTTTGGCCGGATCATTGTGTGCAGGGCACGCCCGGGGCCGAGCTGCATCCGGCCATCGACTGGTCGGCGCTGGATGCGGTGATCCGCAAGGGCAGCGATCCGGCGATCGACTCCTACAGCGGTTTTCGCGAAAACCACGGTCCGGACGGCGCGCGGCCCCGGACCGGACTGGGCGGCTGGCTGCGCGAGCGCGGCGTGACCGAGGTGTTCGTCTGCGGCCTCGCCCGCGACGTCTGCGTGCTGTGGACGGCGCAGGACGCGCGCGAGCTCGGCTTGCGCGCCAGTGTGCTGTGGGACCTGTGCCGCCCGGTGACACCGGACACGGACGTGGCTACCCGTGCCCGCTTGCTGGCGCAGGGCATCGCGATCGTCGAGGCGGGCGAATAGCGGCCACGCCGAGGCGGAACACTGGCGTTGTCCCGCTCAGCCAGCGCGGACGGCGGCGATCGACCACGCTTGCGGCAGGCAGATCGTGAACAGTCCCGTGCCGCGCGTGCGCCGGTCCAGCCGAAGCAGCTCCTTGTCCTTGCTGAGCAGCCAGCCGGCGCCTGCCGCCAGTGCCAGCTCCA
This sequence comes from Rhodanobacter ginsengisoli, assembly GCF_042657065.1. Lineage (NCBI taxonomy): Bacteria > Pseudomonadati > Pseudomonadota > Gammaproteobacteria > Lysobacterales > Rhodanobacteraceae > Rhodanobacter > Rhodanobacter ginsengisoli. The sequence goes on along the minus strand of NZ_JBHSNF010000003.1, from coordinate 126,038 downwards.
TGAATTTCTGATCGTCGGCATCGGCGCAGCGCGGCAACTGCACGTCCTCGCGCACGGCCAGCGCCGTCGCCGGCAGATGCACGATCAGCGCATCGAAGGCCGCCGCGAACGCCGGTCGCGTGCGATCGTCGATCGGCAGCTGCGGGTAGTGCAGCACCCGCAGCCATTCGTCGCGACAGTCGTCACGGGTCACCGCCTGCACCGCGCCGCTCGCCAGCGCCGTCAGCAGGTGCGAACACAGCGGGTCGCGGAACACGAACAGATCCAGGCACACATTGGTATCCAGCACGATGCGCGGCGGCGGCCCGGCGCTCATCGCGGCCACCCGCGCAGAACGGCCGTGCTCAGGCATCGTTCTCGGAGCTTGCGCTCACCTGCGGCTCACCGTCCGCATCGATGCGGATGCCCAGCTGGATCGGCCGGCAGCAGACCTGGCAGTCCTCGATGTAGTACTGGTCGCCGGCCGAGGCATCGACCAGGATCTCGAGCGGTTCACCGCAGTAAGGGCATGAGATGTCGACGGGCGTGAGCATGGTGGCGTACCGGGCAGGAGCGGCCCAGCTTGCCACAGATCGGCGGCGCTGATACCCGCATCGCGCGGGCTACAATCCATGCAGACCGTGCGGGCCCGCCATGCACGGCATCCCTTTTCCCGGTCAAGCTCCCGCGATGAATCCCAGGCAGATACTGCAGCTCCTGAATCGCCCCCGCACGATCAGCCTCGGCGGACGACCCTTCGTCAGCCTGGGCCTGTCACGCCGCGTCTGGGACGACATCTACCATCGCGCACTGACCATCCGCTGGCCGGTATTCTTCGGCCTGGCCGCGGCGGTCTTCCTGTTGCTCAATGCGCTCTTTGCCGCGCTCTACCTGCTCGGCACGCAGTCGATCGCCAACCAGGCTCCGCAGGGTTTCCTCGGCGCGTTCTTCTTCAGCGTGGAGACGCTGTCGACGGTCGGCTACGGCGACATGCATCCGCACACCATGTATGCGCATGTCGTGGCCACGGTGGAGATCTTCACCGGCATGGCCTGCATCGCCGTGGTCACCGGGCTGATCTTCGCGCGCTTCTCGCGACCGCGCGCCAAGATCATCTTCGCCGACCACCCGATCGTGCGTCCCATCAACGGCCAGCAGACCCTGATGGTGCGTGTGGCCAATACCCGCCACAACGTGATAGCCGAGGCCTCGGCGCAGCTGCATCTGCTGCGCCTGGAAGTGTCGTCGGAGGGCTTCCGGCTGATCAAGATCCACGACCTGAAGCTGGTCCGCGATCGTCATCCGATCTTCATGCTCACGTGGAACCTGATGCATGTCATCGATGAAGACAGCCCGCTCCACGGCGAGACGCCGGAAACAATGGAAGCGACCCAGACGGCTTTCCTGCTGAGTCTCGAGGGCATCGACGAGACGACCTCGCAGTCCATGCTGGCGCGCCAGCGCTGGAGCCATGGCGACCTGCGCTGGAACCACCGCTACGTCGACCTCGTCCACGACGATGGCAACGGCGTCAACATCATCGACTACAGCGTGTTCCACGACGTGGTGCCGCTGGACGCATGACGCGGCGATCCGGAGTTCGCGAAGCGATACACTGGGCGTCCACTGTTGCGGATATATCCCATGGCCGAGCGCGAGTTCGACAATTACCTGGCCCGCTCCGGCGCCACCCTGGAAGGCTCGCGCTACACCGCGTACCTGGCGATCACTCCGCGCGGCCACGGTTTTCCGATGTACTTCGCGATCTGCGAGAACCGCAGCTTCCGCGCCCGGGACATCGCCGAGGCCGCCGCCGCCAAGGCGCTGGCCGAGATGTCCGGACTGGAGGATGACGGCACCCCGATCTTTCCCGAGGGCTACACCGGCTTCGACGACGAGCCCGCCGGCGAAGCCTGAGTGCCGCCCGCCGGCGACGGATCTCACAGCGTCAGCAGGACCTTGCCGATGGCCGCGCGACTCTCCAGCCAGGCATGTGCCTGCGCGCCCTCGCTGAGCGGGTAGCGCGCGGCGATGGTCGGCCGAACGGTGCCGGCGCGAATCTGGGCGAACAGGGCAGCGGCCCGTTCCCGGCGGATCGCGGCATTGGTCAATACATTCCACAGGTCGCCACCGGTGAGGGTGAGCGAGCGATCCATCAGCCGCCGCGGATCGACCGGCTCGGGATCGCCCGCCGCCATGCCGTAGAACACCACGGTGCCGCCGATGCGGGCCACCCCGAGGCTGTCGTCGAGCGTGCGCCCGACCGAGTCGTACACCACGTCGGCGCCACGCCCACCGCTGAGCGTGCGCGCCTCGGCGACCCAGTCGTCGTAGCCGGCAACGGCGTCCGCGCCGACCGCCCGCACCGCCGCGCGTTTGGCCTCGCTGGAGGCGATGCCCAATACGCGCGCACCCCGCGCCTTCAGCATCTGCACCAGCAAGAGGCCGACGCCGCCGGCCGCCGCATGCACCACGGCCACCTCGCCACGCTGCACCGGATAACTGTCGGTCACCAGGTACTGCGCGGTCAGGCCCTGCAGCAGGGTGGCAGCCGCGGTGTCGAACGTGATGTCGTCCGGCAGCGGGATCAGCTTGTCCAGATCCACCGCGACCAGCTCCGCGTTCGCGTACGGCATGTCGGCAAAGCCGACACGCATGCCGACCGGGAAGGAGGTGTCGCCCGCCGCGGCCTGCTCGATCACCCCGGCGCCCTCGTAGCCGAGCAGCCACGGCGCGGTGCCGCTGAGGTGATAGTTGCCGTTGCGCCGATAGACGTCGGCGAAATTCAGCCCGACGCTGCGCATCCGCACCAGCGCCTGGCCGGGCTCCGGCACCGGGTCGGGCCGTTCGGCCCAGTGCAATACCTCGGGAGCACCGAAGCGATGGAAGATCAGGGCATGCATGACGGGTGACTCCGGGCTCGATGGCAACACACCACCATGGGCCCGGCGCACGCGCGATTCAAGCCGATGCGCGCTCATGCAGCTGGGCCAGCGCACCGGGAATGTCCCTGGGCGCGTCTATCTTGACCACGTGCGGATCGTCCCCGACCAGGCCATGCTCCATCTCGTGCGCCCAGGTCACGTGGTAGGGCAGGTGGATGGCCCAGCCGCCGAGCCGCACCACCGGTTCGATGTCCGAGCGCAGTGAGTTGCCGACCATCACGAACTGGGCCGGCTGCAGGTCGAATTCGTCCAGCACGCGCCGATAGGTGACCGCGTCCTTCTCCGACACGATCTCGATCCGCCGGAACAGGCTGGCCAGTCCCGACCGGGCGACCTTCTGCTCCTGATGGAACAGATCACCCTTGGTGATCAGCACGATCTGGTGATGTTCGGCCACCGCCTCGACCGCTGCGCGGATGCCGGGCAGCAACTCCACCGGATGCTGCAGCAGGCTCTTGCCCAGTTCCACCAGTCGGTGGATATCCGTGGCGCGGATGCGCCCGTCGGTGACCTCGATGGCGGTCTCCACCATCGACAGCGTCATCCCCTTGGCGCCGTAACCGAACAGTTTCAGGTTGCGCCGTTCGGTCGCCAGCATGCTGTCATGCACGTCGCCGAGGTCGACGTAACTGCCGACGATCGCGGCAAACTCGGTACTGGCGTGCTGGTAATAGCCCTCGCTGTGCCACAGCGTGTCGTCGCCGTCGAATCCGATCAGTTGCAGCATGGGACCTCGTCTCTCGTCCGCTCGAAATGTTTTTTGCCGGCGCCTGTCCATTGTCGTTCGCTCAGCTGACCTGGCTGCCCAGGCGCAGGTTGATGTGCAGCGCGGAGGCCAGTTCGCGCAGCGGCTCGACGTCGCGGGTCAGCGTCATCCAGCCAGCCACGCCATCGCCATCGGTCTCCCACGCCCACAGCGTGTAGCCGAATTCGGCCAGCCGGTCGTAGGCAATCGAGAACAGTTCCGCCGCGTCCATGTCATCGAAGAATTCGTCGTCGTCCGGATCGCCGTTCCAGTCGACCGACAGGCTGAAGCGCGAGGCCAGCTCGTCGATCGCCTGGATCAGCGAACGCAGGTCATGCTCGTCGACGATGAAGCCGGAGCGCCAGTCGATCACCCGGCCGATCAGCTCGATCGGCACCAGCTCATCGGGTTCGAGTTCGGCACTGGCCTCGCGGTAATCGGCGAACTGCTGCAGCGCGGTCTCCTCGTCGCCCGGATTGATCAGCAGCAGCAGCTGCCAGACCTTCGCCTCGACCGAGTCCTCCTCGACGTCGTCGAATTCGCGCTCGGCGTCGAACTCCTCGTCGTAGTCGCTCATGCGCCCACCCGTTGCCGCACGACGCTCAGCTCGCGCAGCGGCCGGATCTCGATCGCGCCGGTGCGCGACCACGGAAACGCCGAGGCGATCCGCACTGCCTCGTCCATGTTCTCGGCCTCGATCAGGTTGAACCCGCCCAGGTATTCCTTGGTCTCGGCAAACGGGCCGTCGACCACGCTGACCTGGCCATTGCGCATGCGCAGCGTGCGGGCGGTGGATGGTGCTTCCAGTTGCTGCGAATCATGCAGCTGCCCTTGCGCGCGCAAGGCATCGGCATGCATGAAGCAGCCGTGCATCAAGGTGTCGAACTCACCCGCCGGCAGCGCGTCCAGCAAGGCGTCGTCGCAGTAGATCATCACAAGATATTTCATGGGGTCCTCGACAGGGGAAGCGGCTCAAGGAACCGCGGGAGGAGAATCAGAGAGGATAATGCCGCAAACTCCCCCGCCATGACCGTCATGCACGATTTTTCCCACACGCTTTCCTGCCAGTCCATCGCCATCGTGCGCTCCCCGTACACGCAACGGATTGATGCACCGCACCAGTCCACGATCGTGGCGGGCACCGAAACGCAGGCGGCGGTCGAGGCCAGCATCGAGTTCGTGGCGGGCTTTCCTCCCGCCGCGTTTCGCGACCTCGCCGGCTTCCAGCGGATCTGGCTGGTGTTCGTGTTCCATCGCAGCGAGGGCTGGAAGGCCGAGGTCCGGCCACCGCGGGGCGGCGGCAAGCGCAGCGTGCTGGCCACCCGCTCGCCGCACCGGCCGAACGCGATCGGCCTGTCGGCAGTCGAGCTGGTCGAGGTCGGTGAACAGGTCCTGCGCGTGCGCGGGATCGATCTGCTGGACGGTACGCCGATCCTCGACATCAAGCCGTACGTGCCGTATGCCGACGCGTTTCCCGGTTCGCGGGCGGGCTGGATCGACCAGATCGACGCCGCACAGGGGCGGCATTCCGCGCCGGGCCCACGCAAGCCACGCTCCTCGCCGATCGGCTGATCCGCGCGTCCACGCCCGCGAAAAAACTAACGCGCCCGTCGTGGACGCCCCGCCCGCGCCTGGTACAGCAGCCGATCGGCCTCGGCCAGACCGGTTTCCAGCGACACGCCCTCATCGAGCGTCGTCGAGCCCAGCGTGAAGGCGATCGGGGCCGCCGCCCGATCCGCATCGATGCGTCCCACGATGGTCTCGGTGAGACCGTCCCCGGCCTCGCGCAACAGCACCAGGAACTCGTCGCCGCCGAGCCGGACCACGGCGTCCTGCGCACGCACGTGATGGGTAAGGAAGGCCGCCATGCCGATCAGCACCTCGTCGCCACGTTGATGACCCCAGGTGTCGTTGATCTGCTTGAAGTGATCGAGGTCGATCACGATGCAGCCCAGCCGCTCCTTCTGGTGAGTCGCGATCAGCTCGGCCAGATAGCGCCGGTTGAAGCAGCCGGTTAGCGTGTCGCGAATCGACCACTCGCGCAACTTGATCTGCTGCTGCTGGAGCTCGGTGACATCCTGTGCGTGCCCCAGCACGTAAGGATCCTCGCCCTCGTCATCGAGCACGTTGTGGTATTGCCAGATATGCAGGCTGCCGTCCTTGGCGATCAGCTCCAGCGTGCCGGCATCGCTGTCGTTGGTAATGACCCGCAACAGGTAGTCGCGGAAGGCCGGATGCAGCTGGGGCCGCATGAAGTCCGTCAACGGGCGACCGATCATCTCGCCGATCGAATAGCCCAGGGATTTCGCAGCCGCCGGATTGACCGACAGCAACAGGCCCTCGTGATCGTGCGTGCAGATCAGGCCCAGGCTGTACTGGAACAGTTTGCGGAAGCGCCGGTCGCTGGCCTCCAGCGCCGCGACCGCCCGCTTGCGCAGGGTAACGTCCTGGAACGCCCCGGCCAGGCAACGCGGTTGACCGTCCTCGGCATACTCGACCGTGCCGATCGCGCGCACCCAGATATTTCGCCCGGTCGCGGTGATCAGCGGCAGTTGCAGATCCCAGCCTTCGCCGTCGGCGATCGCCTTCTCCACCGCCGCCTGAATGAGCGGCCGGGCCTCCGGTGCATAGAAATCGAGCGCCTCGTCCAGACTGGGCCGATAACCCGCCGGAAGATCATGAATGCGGCAAGTCTCGTCGGACCAGGTGATCTGTTGGGTGGCCAGATCCAGCTCCCAGCCGCCGACCCCGGCGAGCCGGCCAGTGCGCTTGAGAAACGCCCTCCTGCTGAGCAGCTCCTGCTCAAGCAGCCGTCGCGAGTCCACCTCCTGCCGCAGCGCCTCGGCCTCGTGCTCCAATGCTGCACTCTTCTCCTGCGCGTACCGGCGCAGCTCCAGCGCCTCTGCGGCCGCGCTGGCCAGCACCTTCAGGGTCTGGCGCTGACGCTCATCGAGCGCACCCGGTTCGCGGTCGATCACGCACAGCGAACCCATGCGCAGCCCGTCGCTCAGCGTGATCGGAGCGCCCGCATAGAAACGGATATCCGGCTTGCCGGTGACCAGCGGATTGTCGGCAAAGCGTGGATCGCACCGCGCGTCTGCCACCTCCATCAATTCGGCGCCAAGGATGGTGTGCGCGCAGAACGCGCTGTCGCGCGGGGTCTCGCTGACCCCGGCAAGGCCGACATTGGACTTGAACCACTGGCGATCCGCATCGATCAGGCTGATCAGCGCAATCGGCCGACCCGTCAGCGCAGCCGCCGCGCGGGTCAACGCATCGAACAGCGGCTCGGCATCCGTATCCAGCACGGCCAGCGCCCGCAACCTGGCCAGACGCTGGGCTTCGTCAGCAGGCGTGGCGGCAGCGGGCATGGCAGGAAATACCCCCGGCAGGTGTCATCGACTTCATCGCCGATACCCTAGCAGTCCGCGCACACGGTGGACACGGGCAGGGTCGAATGCGACCGGGAAACCGGGGCACCGGTCACGAACGGGCAAAGCGGATGGCGACGCGATGCCTACGCTAACGCCGTCGCTGGCCTTACAGCCTTCCGAGCAGCCACAACACCAGCACGATCACCACGATCACCCCGAGGATGCCGCTGGGCCCGTAACCCCATGAACGGGAGTGCGGCCAGGTCGGCAGGCCGCCGACAAGCGCCAGTATCAGGACAATAATCAGGATGGTCATCAACATGCACAGGTCCTCGGGGTGGTTATGGCGCCACGGTGGTCAAGCCATGCCGCGATGGTGCCTGTCCTGCATGTCTGGACCGTGTGACGGAAACCGCATCGCCCGTTTCACCGGCCCGGGGACGGCCGCGACCGGGCGATGGCCAGCCCGGTCCGCTGCACAACCTCCACGCAAGCCTCAGCTGCAGCTTCCGCAGCAGTCGCTGCCGCCGCTGACATGGATCTGGCGCGGCTCGGACACGCGTTGCGCCTCATGACCGGCTCCACGCAGGGCCGCGATGACCTGCTCGGAGGTCAGTTGCGCGGTGACATCGATCTGCCCCGCGGCCAGATCGCTGTTGACCCTGGCCTGCCCGTCCAGCGCACGCAGGGCCGCGGCGATGGCGGTGGCGCCCTCGGCAAGGTTCTTCACTTGAAACAGCATCGCGCATTCTCCAGGCAGGATCGGCGCCGGGGCGACATGCCCCGGCGGACCGCGATCATGCCGGCCTCGCCCCGCCTGCGCCCTGATCTCGATCAGCCCTCGCCCCTCGGCGCGCCGCGGACGCGGCGCGACCGGGGATTCATCAGATGATTCCGCCGTTGGCGCGCAGCACCTGGCCGTTGATCCAGCCACCGTCCGCGCCGGCAAGGAATGCCACCACGTCGGCAATGTCGCCGGGCTGGCCCAGGCGTTTGGGACCTGGCCGGCGCATCGGCGCCAGGTAACTTTCCCCACGCCGCGGCGAAGGAAGGGAATGACGACACCGATCCGTGCATCCTCCTTGCCGGCGTGTCGACGGAGTGCGCCATGACCGGAATGCCGACCCACCTGCCCGCCCGACTGCTGCTCGGCGCCCTGTCGCTGCTGGCCGGCGTCGGGATCGCCCACGCCCAGGCACGAACCACCACGCCGACACGCCTGGTCGTGGTCGAGCTGTTCCAGAGCCAGGGCTGCTCCTCGTGCCCGCCGGCCGAGGCCAATCTCAACGCGATCGCGGGACGGCCCGACATCCTCGCGCTGTCCTGGGGCGTCACCTACTGGGACAGCCTGGGCTGGAAGGACACGTTCGCCAGCCCCGCGTTCACTGACCGGCAATGGGCCTACGCCAGGCACCGCGGACGCAGCGATGTGTGGACCCCGCAGGTCTATGTGGACGGCCATGCCGATCTGGTCGGCGTGGACCGGGGGCAACTCGATCAGGCGATCGCCCGCGCCGGCATGCAGGGACCCACGCTGTCCTGGCAGCACGGCCAGCTGATCGTGGGCGCGGGCAAGCCTGCCGGCACCTGCGACGTCTGGCTGGTGCGCTACGACCCGCGCACGATCCAGGTCGCCATCGGTGCCGGCGAGAATGGCGGGCGCACCCTTCCGCACCGCAACGTGGTGCGCGAACTGGTCCACCTGGGCCGCTGGGATGGCAGCCCGCGTGCGTTCACTGTTCCGCCCTCGACGCTGGACGGCCTGTCGACCGCGGCGCTGGTCCAGCTCGCGAACGGCGGCGAGATCCTCGGCGCGGGCAAGGCGCCTGCCGCCTTCTGACGAAGCATGCGCCACCGTCGTCCGCAGCACATCCGGAGCCGACGCCTACCCGTCGACTCAGCGTGACGCTCCCAGCAAGCCGACCCGGTAGCCGGCGTCGCGCAGTCGACGTGTGGCCTTGCCGTTCAGCACCAGCAGCACGATCAGGCTCACCAGCGGCACGCACATCAGCACCATCAGCAGCACCCGGACCGCCATCGGGTATCCCAGCCCCGTGCAAAGCCGATACGCGCCGACCAGGCCCATCAGCACCGCAGTCACGCCGACCAGCAGACCGACCGGGCCCAGCAACATACGCACGACCGCGGCGGCGAAGTACGCCAGGATCGCGTAGATGATCAACTTCTGCGCACTGGCCACCAGCTCGGTCTGCGGCTCGTCCGCTACCGGCATGGCCACGTCGGCCTTGGGTGCCTCGTATGGATTCGATGTATTCACGATGATTCCCCCTGTCTGATTGACGGACCCTGGAAATTCTGCATGGGCAGTGGTCCATCCACCCACGCGGTCTGTGGCAGCGAGCTGCCGTGCGGCAGATTTACGGCAGCGGCGACCGCCACGGCTTTCGCCATCGCCCGGCGTTCGCGCAGCCGCAGGCACGGGCGCTCGACGAGGTAGTGCAAGGCCGCGCCGAGCGACAACACCGCCGCCGCATACACGGCGAAGGCCAGCGCGCCATGCCCCTGCAACGACGTGCCAAGCGTGGTCTGCACCAGGTGCAGGGCGATCTTGTGACTGAGGTAGAGACTGTAGGAGATCGCCGCCATCCAGCCCGCACCCGGCAACCGCCGGCGGCCGAGGAAGCTGCTGCTATCGGCACCGGCAAACACCAGCAATCCGAAGCCGAACGACAGCAGCGGCCAGCCCAGCACGTTGGCCAGCAGGCCGGTGCGATCGCGGAACAGCCCGAACGCGAGCGCCGACACCACGAAACCGGCAAGCAGCAGCGTGTTCGAACGCCGTTGCGTCCGCGCCCAGGCCTGTGGCCGAAAGATCCGCCATGCCGCCAGCATGACGCCCATCAGCAGTCCGTCCAGGCGCATCCAGCTCGGGTAATAGATGTCCTCGATGAACCAGTTGCGCGGCGGATCGATCGCGGCATCGTGCAGCCATACCGCACCGCGCAGCACGATGCCGAACAGCAGCACGCCCGCGCAGACGCCGACGAACTTCAGCGTCGAGGGCCGCCGTGCCAGCCACCAGGCCAGCAGCGGAAAGACCAGGTAGAAATGCTCTTCGACGCACAGCGACCAGGCATGCGAGAAAGCCTGGTCGTGTCCGTAGTCGATCAGCAGGTTCAAGCTGAACGTGACGAACTGCCACCACGGCGCCAGCCCCGGTGCCTCCCGCAGCATCGGGAAACACACGTACAGCAACAGCACCACCGCGAACGCGGGCAGGATGCGCCAGGCGCGCCGCGCGTAGAAGGCGCCGAACGCCATCGCTTCACCGCGCTGCAACGGCCGCAGCACCTGACTGCCGATCAGGAAGCCGCTCAGCACGAAGAAGATATCCACGCCCGCCCAGCCGAAGCGCGAGAGCCAGCTGAAATCGGGCCCCAGTCCGCCGACGATGAACGAATGGAACAGCATCACCCAGACGATGGCGATGGCGCGCAACAGATCCAGGCCGGGAAGGCGATTCATGGCGTTCTTGTCATGCATCTGGCACGGCGTCATGTGCGATGCGATCCGCTGTGCGGCAGCGTTCGGTCACGATGCGACCTGCAGCGACCCGTCACTCTGCCCGACACGGCGGTCATCCGCCGGTCGCCGATGCCAGGACTCGGGCAACGAGGGCTGCTCACCGGACAGGTACTGCGTCCGAGCCCGGAAGTGCCCGCAACCATGACAGCAGCGAGCCGTCGAAGACGATTCCATGTCGTTCGACAGCCCGCACCCGGCTCGACGCATGCGCAGGAACGGCGGCATTTCCGATCGGCGGCTTTCGACGCAACGGGCAATGGATGTTTCGGCTTTGACATGCGGATTCCAACGACCGAAGGCGAAATCACGGGAGCTTTCCCGGTGCGACGGCTGCCGTCATCGGCAACCGGTTCTGAAAGTTGCCTACCGCTGCCGAAGGCGAATCGCCATGTCGTAGGCCGCATTGATTTCCTTTGAGCGTGCTTCGGCAAGCCGGCGGATATCCGCACCGAGCCTGGCCACCTTGTCGGGATGATACTGGCTGATCTGCACGCGGTACGCGTGGTCGATCTCCGCGAGACTGGCGGACTCGGCGACGCCCAGTGTCTGGTACCACATGAGGTTCGTCCCAGGTACGGAGGGTGCGACTGCATCGTTCCAGTTCCATTCGCGCCCGCGCGTCTGCGTCCTGCCTGCGCCCGGGCGGGCATCGGCCGATGAACCGGACGTCTTGCCCTCGTCACCCGTGCCGGGCGAAAGCATGTAACTGACCAGGCGATAACCCAGGAACAGCCCCGCCACGACGATCACGATCTGCGTAAGGGTCATGGTGTCCCGTCCTCGACATGCTTCAGATAGGCATGCAGCGCATCACTGGCGGCGCTGCCCTGCTCCAGGAAGCACAGGCTGGTCTGGATCCTCCGGCGGAGGATGCCGGTCAGCACGCTGTGCTCGGCCGTGGACAGCAGCGATGATGCGACGCTGCGCAGATCGGGGGTCACCTGGCGCAGGCTGATCTTCCGGACGATATTGATCGCGAACGGAGCGCAGAGCAGCGTATCGAACGCCAACGCGATCAGCGCATGCGTTGAAAGGTTCAACGCCTTCCGGTGGCGGTGAACATGTAGCAGCATCGCGGTGATCACCAGGTAGGTCAGCAGCAGCCAGCACAGCAACACGACATTTGTGCCGACCCACAACGCATACGGCAAGGCCACGAAGAACAGCCCCAGCAGCAGCCAGGTCCATGGCGCAATGATCGACAGTGCGAGCCGGGTACGTTTCCATGGCGGGCGTGGCCGATCCCGTGCTTCGCCGGCCGACCAACCCAGGCGGATGAGCAGGCGGTGCGGACAGCAGGGATTCGGCAGGAACAGGTACCTGCCGCCGATTTCCAGCGCGCCGCCAGCGGAAACGAGATAGCCGTGGCGCTTCGACTCCAGCACGATTTCGTTGTGAAACAGCAGCAGGGCGGAGTCGTACAGGTACAAGCCGACGACTCCACCCATGAGCAGCCACTGATCGTGCGGCGTCATTCGCTAGCGCTTGCTCTTGAACAACGATTTCAGCCAGGCGCTCGCCGCGACCAGACCGGCCAGCACGAACTTCCAGGCAGCCACCAGAAAGCCGCCGATCACGGTGAACAGGCCTTTTTTCGCAGCGACCGCTGCGGCGCCGCCGGTGATCAGGGCCGCCAGGCCATAGGCCGCAACGTGGTCACCAGGCTGATACTCCCCGTAGGTTTCACCGGGAGCAAACTGGAAACCGGGTACCGCACGCTTGAAGTTTTCGATGGCGTCATCGAGCTTCTCCGGGGCAGTGGCCACCACCACGTCCATCACGCCGAGACGGCCGAGCAGACGGGTGTTGTAGTTCACCACCTTGTCATGCGTGCCGACGTCCTCGGCAAGGATCGACCATGCCAGCGACTTGAGTTCGGTGTCGTATTGCGGCTTGGCACTCCAGCCGAGAACCTTGAGCTCGTCCCAGCCGCGCGCCCGCCGCTCCCTGTTGCTTTCCTCGGTGCCGCTGCGGATGGAAGCCAGGATGTCGTCGGCGTCGATCTTTTCATCGTCCTTGATGTAGCCGGTGTCTTCGTACGAAAAGTAGGCCACCCATGCGCCACTTGCATCAGCCAATGCATATTGATCGGTGTCGCCGGAGGGATTCTGCATCCGGATGTTCAGCTCTCTGGTGCCGCTGGCATCCAGGAACTCAAAGCCCTCCGGCACCCTCAACGAGGCATGGCTGCCCAGCTGTACGGTCGTCGGCCCACGCTGCCACGGCAGCCTGCCGGCCGAATTGTCCTGCGCCATGGCCGATGCCCCCAGGCACGCCAGGATGGGTGCGATCAGCACCAGAAACAGTCGTCTCATTCCTTTCCCCTTGTTGATCCATGCACTTTCTGGCGCATCGCTACGCGAAACCCGCCCCCCGGCGAACGCCGCGCACGGCGTGTGCGATACCACGCCGACCATGCCGGGAAACTATAGTGCATAGGCCACCGTCGGCGAAGCCGTCATACTGCGAAGTTGAAATTCAGCGACAGCGTGGACTCATGTACCTGGGCATCGATTTCGGCACCAGCTATTCGGCTGCTGCAGCCATCGTCGGCGGCGAGCTGCAACTGGTGCGCTTCGGCGACGCCGAGCAGTTCCGCACCGCGGTGTTCTTCCCGGAGCGGGTGCCCGATCCCGCCGACTTCACCCTGACTCCCGCCCTGGAAGCCCAGCTGGAGGCGCAGTTGCGGCTGGCGCGCAGCCAGCAGCGCCAGCTCGCCGACGCGGCGACCGCGCGCGGGCAGCAGCCGCCGTCGCGCAGCGATGCCGAACTGCGCCGCGACGCGTTGCGGGTGGTGCGGCGGCAGTGGCTGGAGGATCGGACGCGCACCGCCAGCGCCCCGGTGGCCAGCTTCCAGCACGCCCTGTTCGGCGACGAGGCGGTCGAGGGCTATCTGGACAGCGGCGGCGGCAACCTGATCGAGTCGCCCAAGTCGATGTTCGGCTATCGGCTCGATCCGCAGGTACGGCGGGTGATCGTGCACATCGCCACGCATATCCTGGAACACATCCGGCTCACCGCCAGCCACCAGTTCGGCGTGCCGGTGCGCGGCGCGGTGATCGGCCGGCCGGTGGAGTTCCGCAGCTCGATGGGCGCCCAGGGTTCGGTACAGGCGATCGAGATCCTGCGCGAGGCCGCCGCCGCGGCCGGTTTCGACCACGTGACCTTCCTGGAGGAACCGGCCGCCGCCGCGATGCATTACCACCGGAGCCTGGCCTCGCGTCAGCACGCGCTGATCGTGGACATCGGCGGCGGCACAACCGACGTGGCCCACGCGCAGCTCGGCGGCGGCGTCGCGCCGCACATCGCGCGCAGCTGGGGCCTGCCCAAGGGCGGCACCGACCTGGACGTCAGCATCAGCCTGCACAGCTTCATGCCGCAGCTGGGCAAGGAGCTGATCCGGCTGCCCGCGCATCACTACGTCGACGCCGCCAGCGTGCACAACCTGCCCCGCCAGCGCGAGTTCCAGCAGCACGACTACCGGATGCTCGACGAACCCTGGGGTTCACGCCTGCGCGCGCTGCAGCAACCCGGCGCCACCACTCGTCTCAACCAGACGGCCGAACGGACCAAGATCAGCTTGAGCGGTGCATCGCGGCACCGCGCCGAGCTGGACTTCATCGAGCGCGACCTGACGGTCGAGGCGGGCAGCGCGGATTTCGAACACGCCATCGGCAGCTTCCTCGGCCAGCTGGAACGAACCCTGGCGAAGGTGCGCGACGAATTGCCGGCCCTGCCCGCCAGCGTGTTCCTCACCGGTGGCACCTCGCGCACGCCCCAGGTGAGTGCTTGCGTCCAGGCCTGCTTCGCGGAGATACCGCTGGTGCGGGGCGACCCCTCGCTCGGTGTGGTCTCGGGGTTGGCGGTGGCCGCCCGCGGGATCGCCGACTGACCCGCGCCGCGGCCTACTTCGACGCCACCGGCACGTAGGCCATGCACTCCAGCTCGACCCGGGCGCCCAGCGCCAGAGCGGTGGCCCCGGTCGCGCTGCGGGCCGGGAATGGCGGCTTGAAGTATTCCCGGTAGACGGTGTTGAAGGCCGGCCAGTCCTTCATGTCGGCGAGGAACACCGTGCACCTGACCACGTCGCCCAGCGTGGCGCCGTGGCGGCGCAGGATGTCGCGCACATTCTCGATCGCCTGGCGCGCCTCACCGGTGATGCCGCCAGGCGCCAGGACCAGCTTGCCCGGCAGCGCGCCGATCTCTCCCGAGACGAACAGAAAATCGCCGGCGCGAACCGCCTCCGAAAACGGCAACGCCTTGAGCGCTGCATCGGTCGACCGGTAGAACTCGGCATGCGCTGCCGGTACGGGCGGTGACGCGGCGCAGGCCGCGAAGGACAGCAACATGGCTGCCATGAACGTGAGGGGACGCAGGGGCCGCTCGAAAGTCATGGGTAGTGATCCTCTGATGCCAGGCCATGCCCGGATGGACAGGGTCTCCGGCTTATACCTCCGGACGACCGGCGCGACAACGCCGGGCACGGCCGACTTCATGCCGCGTCACTGAGCCGGCGAGGCCATCCATGCCAAAGATCGAGGCATCGATCTTCGTCCTGGTCCACCGAGTGCAGCCATGATCCTGGAACGGCAGTTGCGGAAACTTTCGGTCGGCCGGCGCATGACGGTGATCCTCACCCTGCTGCTGTTGCCGTTGGCGGCCCTGAGCATGGCCAGCGTCGTGGTACTCAACCGGCAGGAGATCGCCTTTCGCGACGGGGTGGAAGAATCCATCCACACCCTGCTGCCGCTGACCACGCTGGAACACTATCTGGAAAGTGCCCTGGTCGATGAACTGGAGGCGCAGACCAGCGAAACGGTGCCCGATTTCGCCACGCTGACCGACAGCATCGACAAGTCGTTCGCGAACATCGAGAGCTCGGGCCACAGCGCCGACCTGTCCGAAGCCACGGTGGTCTCCGCACAGCTGGCATGGCGCGATGCCCGTCCCTCGGTGCAACTGCTGGTCGGGCACGTGCAATCGCTCCATCCGAAGCAGGATGCAGCGGCCGGGACCCGGACCCGCGAGGATCTGCAGCTGGCCATCCGGGACATCAGGCAGGCGCGTCAGCAACTGTAGCGCGCCGTCGAGGCGCGCTACACCCGCGCCGCTAGCCCGGCAGCCGATCGAGGCAACGTCGCCAGGTGTTGTGGCAGGCTCCGGGATCGGCCTGCGGCATCGCGCTGCCATGACATGACGGGCGCGCCAAAAAAAGAGCCCGCCGAAGCGGGCTCGTCCATCTTATGAAGGGGGGCGGGATAGCGCGCCTCACGGCGACCGGCGAACAGAGGGGAATCTGTTGCCTCGAGGATTTGACGGCATCGGCGCGGCAAACTTTAGCCCGATCCATCGCCGCATCGCTCGCACCTGCTCGGTGTCACGCGACCCGCGCCTCGAGCGCAAGTGTGAGGACACACTTGGCGCAACCATCATCGAACCATCACAGATGGTCGATATATATCTTTATTTCACAACGCCCTCACACCAGGAGTGTGACCCGATAGACATTGCCGGGAGTTGCTGGAGCGGATGCTGATGGTGCTGGCCTGCCTGCGGTCGCCACACCACGGACCCTTCCGATGACTCCTCCCATGATCCTCATTGCGGCCTCGTGCCTCGGCGCCCTGGCGATCTTCCCCTCGACTGTCCGCGCGGCAGACGGCCGGATGACATTTTCCGGTGCCGTCGTCGAACCCACCTGCAGCGTGGTCACCACAGCGCTGACGACCGCACTGACCACGTTTCGGCCCCGCCGAATGGCCTGTGCCAAACCCGGCAAGCTCGGCGCCGCAGCCCGCAGTTACGTGGTCAGCAGCGTGCGCCTCACCCGTGCCACACCGTATCGGGTACTCCAGTATTTCAACGCCTACGTTCGTGCGAGTCGACCCGGTGCAGCGGCGCCGGTACTGCTCACGCAGGTCTACGACTGACCCGCTGACGCGACGACCGATCCGGGATCATCGGACCATGGGCATCGCCTGACCGGCTGAACCCATCCGGCGCAGGGATACTTGCGTGGCACGGCACGAGATCAGCAGCCGCGTCGACCGTCCGAGGCAGCAACGCTGCCGTGCACCACGGGTCTCAGCTCTGGGCGCGCAAGCGCTGGACGAAGTCGGCATGGGATTCGCCGCGGGCATACAGCCAACCCTGCACGCGATGGCAACCCATCGCACGCAATGTGGCCTCCTGGGCGGGACGTTCAACGCCTTCCACCACCACGTCCAGCTCCAAGGCGTTCGCCAGCGCCACCACCGCGGACACGATCGCATGCGCGTGGGGATCGCCGGGAAGTTCATCGATCAGGCTCTTGTCGATCTTCAGCAGATCGACCGGAAAGCGCTTCAGATAGGCCAGCGACGAGTAACCGGTACCGAAGTCGTCCACGCCCAGGCTGACGCCCAGGGCCTTCAGCGCATGCAGCGTCTCGAGCGCACTATCGGCGCGACTCATCAGCGTGGTCTCGGTGATCTCCAGACACAATCGTTGCGGCTCGAACGCGGTATCGCGCAGCACTTCGGTCACCATGGCGACCAGTCCCGGTTGTTCGAACTGGCGCGCGGACAGATTCACGGCCAGCGTGCAGGCGCGGCCGTCCGGTGCGAGTGGCCACTGACTGGCGTCGCGGCACGCACGCTGCAATACCCAGCGACCGATCGGCACGATCAGTCCCGAACTCTCGGCGACATCGATGAAGTCGCCCGCCACGCGCAACGCACCGTCGGCATCGCGCCAGCGCAACAGCGCCTCGGCGGCAACGACCCGGCCATCGGCCAGATCGATTTCAGGCTGATACACCACGACCAGCGCGTCGTTGTGCAGCGCCTCGCGCAGGCTCTGTTCGAGCGACAGCCGATCCAGCAGGCCGCGGTGCCGCTCGGCATCGAAGACCTCGCAGCGATTGCGGCCGAGTTGCGAAGCCTGCTTGCTGGCAAGATCCGCGTCCCGCAGGAGAACGTCCGAGGTGGTGAGCGCGCCGCCGTGGTGGAAGGCGACGCCGATGCTGGCGCTGACCGAGAACTCGATCTGCTCGAGACGCAGTGGCTGGCCGAGCGCCGCAAGGATTTCCTGGGCCTGCTGGACCGCCTGCCATTCCTGCGTCAGCCACGGCATCAGCACGGCAAAGCAATCGCTTTCCACCCGGGCGACGATCGCATCGTCCGGCGTGGCCGCATTGATGCGCTCACCCAATTCGGTCAGCGCGAGATCGCCGCCGGTTTCGCCGGCGATCTCGTTGACGCTGTAAAAGCGATCGACGCTGACGAACAGCAACGCGGCCAGCGAAGACTGCTTGCGCCGCCGCCGAAGCAGGTCGTCCATGGCTCCGAGCAGCAAGGCCCGGTTGGCCAGGCCGGTCACCGGATCATGCAGTTCCAGATAGTCCAGCCGCACTTCGGCGCACCGGTGACGCTCCATCTGGACCGCCCGCGCCACGAAATTCCCCATGTCGGCGGCGAACGCGATTTCATCGGGGCGCCACTCGCGCGCAGCACCCGTCTCCTCGAAGAAGACCGTCCCGTGAAGTTCGCCGTCGACGCGGATCTGCGTCTCGAGCAGCGATTGGGCATGGTGCCGTTGCAGGCAGGCCATGGCCGGGAACCGTTCGGTGCCGGCATCGGCGGCGCGGATCAGCCGCGTCGGCGACAGCGACTGTTCGGGCGCGACGTCGGCCGCCGCGAGATGTTCCTCGGAGTTCTCGCCATGGTGCCGGTCGTGTTCGCGTTCGTAGGCATGCTCGCAGTGCAGGCAGCCGTCGGGATCGTATCGCCAGATGCCGACCCGCTCCACGCCAAGCACATGCGCCGCCGCCTTCGTGATCGCGGCCAGGGCAGGCTGCAGTCCGTCACCGGATTGCCACAGGCGCTGCGCCAGTCGGGTCAGCGCGAGCGTATGCCGCAACATCCGCGCATCGCGGGCCAGGCCCTCCTGCAATTCGACATCTGAATACATCGCACTTCCAGCGCAATCGCGACGAGCTCCAGTGGCATAGCTGCGCGGGTCGCGTGCTCGAATCTAGCAGATCGGCGGATGCCATGTTCCGGGCCAGCCGGGAAGCCGTCCGGCCTGCCGCCGGGGCCGGTGGAACGCACGCTGCCGGCTCCTTCCCGCGGTACGCGAGCCGGCAGGACGCCCGCCACGTTCCGGCTTACGGCCGCTGCAGCAGCGCGCGCAATTTCAGGTAGACGCCGTTGGTCCAGCCGAAGCCGATCACGTTCGCCTTGTAGCCGGCGCTGATCTTCACATCGGCGTTGCCGCTGGCCATGTTGTATTTCTCGCGGATGGTGCCGTCGTCCGCGAGGCTGCGATCGATCGTGCCGCAGAACTTCCCCGCGAGGCGGCGCGCGTCGTCGTGAAAGCCGTAGGCATCGAGCCCGTCGATCGCCAGCCAGTTCGTCGGCGCCCAGCCAAACGGCGCATCCCATTGCGCGCCGCTGGCGTGATCGCTCATCTGCAATCCCCCCTTGCGCTCGAACCGATCCAGACGGGCCCGCAAGGCGGCCGCCTGCGCCTTCGAGGCCACTCCCGCCCACAGCGGGTAGAACGTGCTGACGAAGGGGTAATCCGATGGCTTGCCGGCGACGAAGTCGTAGTCCATGTACATGCCGCGATCCGGGCGCCACAGATACTTGTCGATCGCGGCGCGGCGCGCGTCGGCGACGTCAGCCCAGTGCCGCGCGTCGGCGGTCCTGCCGAGCCGCACGGCGAAGTCATGCAGGTCGCGCTCGTAGCGATACAGCAGGCTGTTCAGATCCACTGGCGCGTAGTGATGGGTGGAGCCGCCGAACGGGCCCATCCGGAAGGTCGTGTCGAAGCCGGACTCGCGCATGGCGCGATCGCCCAGGAAGTAGTCGGCGCGCAACCGGTAGCCTTGCGACCAGGCCCCGGCGCAGACCGCCGACGCCTGCACGTCGCAGCTGGCGGTCTGCAACCTCGCCGCCTCCGCGGCACCCGGATGCTTCGAGGCCTTGAGCAGATAGCCCGGGTCCTGCGCGGGGTGCGCCAGCAGCCAGTCGATCACGCCACGCAGGTAGTCGCTGTCCTGCATCTCCAGCACCGGGCTGGCACCGCCATATCCGAAATAGCGCGCCAGTCCGGTATCGCCGGCACGATGTTCCTTGCGCATCCAGGTCGCATGGTCGCGCACCGCCAGCGGGTAGGCCTGCCGGAGCCACGCCAGCGCCGCGGACGGGTCCGGGAAGCTGGCCGGATCGTCCAGCACGGCGCGAATCATCGAGGACAGGAACGGCGGCTGCGAGCGGGTCAGGTAGTACGTGCGGTTGGCATTGAGCACCGCACCGTAGTGCGCCACCTCGAACAGCGCGTTGTCGACCATGCCGCGCGCCAGCGCCTCCCGATGATCGGCGACCAGGCCGAGCACGATGAAATAGCTGTCCCAGCCGTACATCTCGTTGAAGAACCCGCCCGGCACCACGTAAGGATGCGGCAGGTAGAGCAGGCCCTGCCGTGGCAGCCGCGTGGGCGAGAGCTCGCCGAGCTGTTCGATCGCCTGCGGCAGCACGCGCACGTCGACATGGCAATGCGCGGCGATGCCGTCGAGCCGCGCCGGCTTCGGCAGACCCGCCGGCAGATACAGCACCGCTCGCGTACCCACCTTGCTGTCGGCCAGGGCCGAGCAGTCGTCCATCGAACGGGTCAGCGTGCCCCACGCATGATCGATGTAGGCGCGGGTTTTCAGCGGATCGGGCGCGCGCGCCGCCGCGGTCGCGGCAAGCGCGAACGACGCCAGGAGCAGGGCAAGTCGCGGGAGGGATTTCATCGTGGATCACCTGTTCGCCGTCATGGCGGCGGAAACGTGGGCTGCGCTTGCCTACAACGGGTCGGCATGCGTGCTGAAGAACTGCTGCAGGAACGCCTGCCGCGCGGCGCCGCGATCCACTTCGGTGCGGCTGTGCGCGGCGATCGTCTGGCGCAACAGGCCGCCGTCGGATTCGCGCACCGCCGGCCATGTGGGCAGACCCGCACCGTTCGGGTTGCCGGTCTTGATGAACTGCGCGAAATAGCCTTCCATCGTTTTCGATGCGCGCCAGTCGGCCGGCGTCCAGGCATACACCCGGTTGGTCGCGAGATTGCCCAGCGCGTACTCGATCTCGCCGCTGTGCACCGCGCCGGTGTCGGGCCGGTCGCCCGGGCCGGGATGCCGCTTGGCCGGACGCGGCTGGGCGAAATAGTAGAAGTACACCGGCGCGTGGCTGCTGCGCCGCTGCAGGTCCATCCAGCGCCAGGTGGTGTGGGCGATGAAGAAGTCGCTGGCCAGCGCGGTGGCCGAACGTTTCACCTCGGCCGTGCTGCCGCCGGGATACAGCGCCAGCGCGCGATCCGCCTGCGCACCGAACAGCTGGTGCAGCGCGGCCCGGTAATGCTCCGGCGTCGGCGCCTGGTCCTTCAGGATGCCGGTGTAGAAGCCCTCCTGCGAATTGGAGCCCAGCAGCAGCGGTACTTGCGCTTGCGCACCGCGGGCAAAGGTCAGCACGGGCGGCTCGCCGAGGAACCAGCCGTCGAGATCGACGTCGGCGTCACCGTTCTGCCCGGCGGTCGCCTGCAGCAGGGTCTTGGCCGGCAGTGCGCGCAGCGCCGCCAGCGAGCCGTCACCCAGCTTCGCGGCGAACGCCTGGCCATGCCGCTCCATCGTCGCCAGCGGCAGTGGGGCGATCGGTGCGATCAGCGCACCGCTCTCGCCGATCGCCCGGGCGAACAGGTGGCGTGACAAGGGCGAGGCCATCAATGCGCTCACCGCGATCGAGCCGGCCGACTCGCCGGCGATCGTCACCTGCGCCGGGTCGCCGCCGAAGCGGGCGATGTTCGCCTGCACCCAGCGCAGCGCCGCGACCTGGTCGAGCAGCCCGTAGTTGCCCGCGGCATGCTGCGGCGACTCGGCGGCCAGCGCGGGCAGCGCGAAGAAGCCGAACACGCCCAGCCGGTAGTTCACCGTCACCGTGACGATGCCCTTGCCGGCGAGGCTGGCGCCGTCGTAACGCAGCTCCGAACCATCGCCACCGACAAACCCGCCACCGTAGAAATACACCAGCACCGGCAGCTTCGCCGGCTTGCCGGAAGCCGGTGTCCATACATTGAGGTAGAGGCAATCCTCGCTCATGCCATCGGAGCGGAACACCATGTCGCTGAACAACGGCAACTGCATGCAGCGTGGCCCGAACCGCTGCGCCTTGCGCACACCCCGCCACGGCGCCACGGGTTGCGGCGGCTTCCAGCGCAGGGCAGCCAGCGGCGGTGCCGCATAGGGAATGCCCTGGAACTCGTGCAGGGTCACACCGTCGACCGTGGCCTGCCGGCCTTCGATCGTGCCGGCCCGCAACGCCACGCGTGGCGGCGCGAGCGACGCGGTGTCGGCGGCCAGTGCGGCGGCGGACCCACCCGTCAGCAGCAACATCAGGGCCAGGGCTGCCAGACGGTAACCGGGTGTCGCCGAGAGCGTGGATGGAGTCGGAGCGATCATGGGAATTCCAGCGGGGAACGAATGGCAGCCTAGAACATTTCTCCGCGCCCATCCAAGTCGATCGCGCCGAGCTGGCGGGGCGACGGACTCACGCCCCGATGCCCGCTCGCGCACAGGCCGGCTCAACTGGCATCCGTCCAGATGGACTCGATATCCGCCTTCACCGCGGCATCGACGCTCGCCTCGGGCAGATCGGACATGCCGTGCACGCAACCGTGCCGCATGCCGGCGTAGTCGCCGTTGTGGCGGAAGGTCGCCGTCCAGTGCACGCGACCGGCGCTGGCCGGCTGGTAATCCGCTTCGTAGGTGAAGCCATTGCGGGTCGTACCGGAAACATTGCCCATGACTGCCGCTTCCTTCGCGTGATTGCCCGGTCAGCATAGGCCTTTGCCCGCACGTGCGCGCGGCCATGTGCTCGCGGGCAAGAAAGCGGCCCGGCAGGGCGACGCTCGGGCCCGACGCCGGGTGGCACTTGCCGACCCGGGGCAACCGGCGGATAAGGAGGTCGCTTCATACCTGCTGTTTCGATACATGCGTGCCGGGGGAGACCGACCATGGATCAGACAAGGCAAGCGCAAGCACCGCATTACGGCATTCCCGAACGCGAGAGCCAGGCGCTGGGAGGGCGCCGCGAACGCAGCGGGGTCGCTCCGGCTCAGCCAACGATCGGACTGGCACTGTCCGGCGGCGGCGTGCGCAGCGCCACGTTCTGCCTGGGCCTGCTGCGGGCGCTGGCGAAGAACGGCGTATTGCACCGTTTCGACTATCTCTCGACCGTGTCCGGCGGCGGCTACGCCGGAGCTGCGTTTGGACGTCTGTTCGGCGCCGGGACCACGGCCGGCGAGGTCGAACAGGGGCTGGCCGACGACCGCTCGCTGCTGCTGTGGTGGCTGCGCAGCAACGGTCGCTACCTGGTGCCTGCCGGCCTGCGCGATCTGCTGCAGACCTGGGCCGGCCAGTTGCGCGGCTTCGTCGCCACGCAGTTCGAGATCACCACGCTGATCCTGCTGCTGTCCTGCGTGATCACGCTGCCGCACCTGCTTGGCTTCCACTGGCAGGCCGCGTCGGCGCCGCTGCTGACCAGCACCCTGTGGTGGGCGGCGATGCCGCTGGCCGGCTGGATCGTCATCTTCGTGGCGTTCGCCTACTGGTGGTCACGCGATCCCGACGACTGGTCGATGTGGAGTGACCTCACGATCTGCGCGTGCACTTCGGTGATGGCCGTCTATCTGCTGAGTCCGTTGTGGAACACGGCGATGGCCGGCCACGGCAAGGTCACCATGGCGGTGATCGGCGGCATCCTGCTGGCGGTGCCGCTGTCGCGGCTGTGGCTGTTGCTGCGTCCGTCGCATCCGGCCCGGGATCGGGTGCGCTACACGATCGCACTCAGCACGTCGCTGAAATACCTGACCCTGCTGTTCCTGCTGGGCGCAGCGGATCTGCTCAGCTGGTTCCTCGCCGACCAGATCGGCGCCAGCTTCCAGCATGGCTCGGTGCTGACCAGCGCCGGGCTTGCCGCGATGCTGATCGGCGTGGCGCGATTCGCACTGCCGCTGCTGCAGCCGCACGACCACAAGAACAGGCTGTCGCAGCTGCCGCTCGCGTTGCTGGCGAACCTGTGCGGCCTGCTGCTGCTCGCGTTGCTGGCGCTGTTCTGGCTCAGCGCGCTGCAGTATTTCGTGTTCGTCGCGCGGCTGTCGGCGCTGGACAGCTGGATGCACTGGCTGGCCGTGCTGGCGCCGGGCTTCACCCACCCACCCGCCGCCGACAACTGGCTGCGCTGGCTGACCGTGGCCATTCCCAGCCTGGCCTACGTGGTGCTGACCGGCAGCAACCTGCAGCTGATCAACCGTTCCTCCCTGCATGCGTTCTATCGTTCGCGCATCGCCCGCACCTACGTGTCGCTGGGCAACCACGAGGGCGCGGCGCACGCGTCCGCGCCGGCGCGCTTTCCGCTCTCGCCGTTGAAGCCGAAGACCCGCGGCAATGCCGACGCGGTGAGGAAGCTCACCGAACTGCTGGACGGCGACGACATCGCCCTGCCCGAGTACTCGCCGCATGCCCACGGTGGACCGATCCACCTGATCAACTGCTGCATCAACCAGACCATCGACGACCGCACCGATACCTACAATGCCGACCGCAAGGGCGTGTACCTGACGGTCAGTTCGCTGGGGCTGGAGACCGGTACCCAGCCGCCGCTGTTCCGGTCCGGGGCCGACGACCCGCTGGCACGCAGCACCCTGTCCGAGTGGATCGCGATTTCCGGCGCGGCCGCCGGTTCCGGCATGGGTTCGCTGACGCGCGCCGGCATCTCGGCGCTGTTCTTCCTGAGCGGCTTCCGGCTCGGCTACTGGTGGTGCAACCGGCTCAACCCGCAACGGTTCTGGTGGTCGCGGCTGGGCAAGTCGCGCGCGGCACTGCAGGAAATGCTAGCGCGCTTTCCGGGTCTGCGCAGTCCGGTCTGGTATCTGTCCGACGGCGGCCACTTCGACAATACCGGGGTCTACAGCCTGCTCAAGCGCGAGCTGAGGCTGATCGTGCTGGCCGACTGCGGCGCGGATCCGAACTACGTGTTCACCGACGTGGAAAACCTCACCCGCAAGGCACGCATCGATCTGGATACCGGCATCGACTTCATCGATCCGGACAGCCTGCCCACCGGCCTGTCCGCCGAACTGCGCGCCCGCTTCGGCACCCCGGACAGCATCATGCCGAGCCCCGGCAACCAGCATTTGCTGCTGGCGCGCATCAGCTATCCCAGCGGTGCCAGCGGCTGCCTGCTGGTGGTCAAGCCGCGGCTGTACTGCGAGTTGCCGCTGGATGTCGCCGGCTATGCCGATCGCCACCGCGACTTTCCGCAACAGAGCACGGCGCAGCAGTTCTTCGACGAATCGCAATGGGAAAGCTACTGCCAGCTGGGTGAGCTGCTTGGCCTGCCGATCGACGCGCACCTGCTGGACATGCTGCCCGGCCTGGCCAGCAGCGGCACGG
Organism: Rhodanobacter ginsengisoli; assembly: GCF_042657065.1. Taxonomy (NCBI): domain Bacteria; kingdom Pseudomonadati; phylum Pseudomonadota; class Gammaproteobacteria; order Lysobacterales; family Rhodanobacteraceae; genus Rhodanobacter; species Rhodanobacter ginsengisoli. Next base: position 100,979 of record NZ_JBHSNF010000003.1, on the reverse strand, counting down.
CGGTGAGCGCCAACGCGGTCTCCAGTGACGACCAGCCCAACATCCTGACCCGGCGCCAGCGCATGGGCGCCACCATCGGTGCCTCGCTGAGCCTGGGTGCGCTGGCGACCGTGGCGCTCACCAGCTGGCAGGCGTGGGACTCGCACCAGGCCCAGCTGCTCAGCAGCGGACGCAACGTGGAAGTGCAGCAGAGTGCCGCCGATGCCGTGCAGACCGATCTCGATGCGGGCCTCGGCTACGACCCGGCGATGCATCGCAAGCTTTACTCGCTGATGCGCCGGTACGACGACGTGCGCGATTCCGAAGGGATGACGCGCACGATGAACCAGCTGGCGGATACGCTGAACCGTGCGTGCGGCCGGCTGGCGCCCGGCACCCCGCTGGTCGATCGCTGCCTGGCCGACTATTCCGCACTGCGCGCCGCGGTGACCGAGCCGACGACCTGGCAGAAGGCCCTGCAGGACTACCGCAACGCGATCCCTTCGCCGTTGCCGGAGGTGCTCGGGCCGCCGTCCGGCGAGTACGCCGCGGTGACACCCGAAGCGGGCGAACCGGTGCTCGGCGGTGCGGCGCCGGCGGACGTCGTGGCCTCGGTCACCGGCGCGCCAGCCCCGGCGTCAGAACAGGCGGTGCCGGCAACGCACGTCTCCACGGCGCCAGCCGGTCCACCTGCCGAGCCGCCGGCGGTAACTGCCGCGCCACCACCGCCACCGCCGACTGCTGCGGCGGCGCCATCACGGACGACGACGGCCGGGCCACCGCCAGCCGCCACGGCACAGGCGCCCATGGCCGCACTGTCCGCTGCAGCCGTGCAGGCATGCAGCGGCGCGACCACCGAGCAGCCGCAGCGCCTGATCGTCTATGTGCAGATCTACAGCGAGAATCAGCGCGCGCAGGCTACCGGCCTGCTGCGACAGCTCGCCGACTTCGGTCTGGCCACGCCGGGCATCGAGAATGTGGTCAGCAGCGCCAGCCGCTCCGGCCACGGCGCGCCAGCGGCCTGGGACAAACCGGTATTTCTCTACAGCAGCTACAGCGAACAGGCGCCGATGTGCGCCCGTGCGCTGGCGCGGTGGCTGGCAGCGCAACCGGCGTTCCGCGACTCGACGCCGCGGGCGCTGCCGTTGCCGATACGCCTGCACGGCGACCCCGACGTCATCGAGTTCTGGTTGCCCGCGAACCGCCAGGAGCGACTTCGCTAGCGTGCGCTGACGGCACCGACCGGGTGGGGTTGCCACGGCGGGATCGGGCACGAGCGATTACGCCGATCCGGCGCCACCGGATGGCATTGCGCGGTGGCGCCATCAACCGTCGGTGTGCGCGCAGATCGCGTCGTCGGCGGACCGCCCGCAGTGCAGCGACGCGGTCCGGGTGACCTGCCCGTGGTTCGTGCCGGCCAGCTTCACCGAGGCCGGCGTGCTGACCAGCATCGCGCCCATGACCAGGGCGCAAACGGTGAAGCAGGCGACGAACAGGCTGCCCAGGATCAGTGATTCGAATTTCATGAGGTGTCTCCGTGGTGGATGGATGCTCTGTACCGACTGCAGTGCAATCGCCGTGCCAACCGACCGGATACCCCTGATTCGTTGAATTTCGCGGAGTTCAGCGCGTGCGGACGACGGCGTCGGCCTGTCCGCGGACGGCCGTTCGGGCGGGCGGACAGCCGGACAACCGAGACGCTTCACGAAGGAAGCGCCGCAGCGGAGCGGTCAGTTGCCGGCCACCGCGGTGCGCGCCGCATGCATGCGCCGGATCCGCACCGTGCTGCCGCCGACGAACGTCATCACGAAGGTCGCGCCCTCATGCGTCTGCGTCTTCACCGGGATCGGCCCCTTGTCGCTGGCGGCCTGCAGCGCGGTTCGCCCATACGCCGCCTGCTCGCCACCGGGAATCAGGGTGAGCGGCGGGCTGACCGGATCGAACGTGGTGTAGTAACCGCCGCAGCGTACGCAGCGGCGATCGACCAGCACCTCCGGCAGTCGCATCAGCCAGATGAAGTACTTGTTCTCGTGCCGTATCCGGACCCGATCGTCGCTTTGACGCACCAGCCCGGTGGCACCGCCCGCATTCCAGACCCGCACGATCCTCGCCTGGCTGCAGTCGGCCACCGCGCACTCCTGCAGTACCAGGTATTCGTCCCCGGCGAGGCGGATCGGCTGGACGCTCAGGATGTCGCCGCTGACCAGCGCCTGCGCCGGATACGCCACGTACGGCATGCGCGGGTTCACCTTGAAATCCCCCGAGATCACATAGCCGCCGTAATGCTCGGTATAGGCCGGCTCGGTCACCGTGACGGCAGGCAAGGTCACCTGCGCCGATGCCGGCAGGTTGAACAGGCTCAGCGCCCATACCAGCGATATCGTCCCGAAAGGCCAGTCACGCATGTCGATTCCCGTTCGCCATCCAGGCGGATGGCACTGGAGTCTCCGTCAGCTTGACCGCGTTGTCGAACCGGGGAGCAACCTGCCATTGGCGGACGCGCCCACCAAGGACGCGTTTCCTGCCGTGGCGGATACGAAGGCTACATCTGTTCCACCGGCAGCACGCGGCGTCGGGCGCGCTCGCGCAGCGAGCATTCGCGCAACGTGTCGGCCATCGCCTCGAGCCCGGGAATCCCGTACAGCAGGACCGACGGCATGCCCTGGTCGGAGGAGTGCATGTGGATCTGGCACTGGCCGAGCAGACGCATCCCCAGCGGTTTCAGGATGTCGAAGTGATCCACCCGGAACAGCTCGAGGTTGTCCTTCACCTTGGAGAACAGCCCCCGCTCGACCTGCACCCGCTGACTGGTGATGGTGAAGCTCGTGCTCAGGCTGCGCAGCCAGTAAACCAGCAGGGCGATGCCGAGCGTGCAAACCACCGCCACGTACTGGCCAAAGCTGTAAATGACTTTCGGATGCCCGGAAAACACCGGCTGCTCGACGGTCGCCGCATGCGCGGCCACATAGCTGTCGATGTCGGTACCGCAGAAGCGGCACTTGTGGGCCGCGGCCTGAATCTCCTCGGCACACGCCGGGCAACGCTTCATCGCTGGTTCCATGGATATGCACGGCTCGGCTGGATCGGGCCACCAGACTAGCGCCATTCGCGGCGTCCGATGCGCCGGATGCCCGGGCCTGGCGCGCCCGGTCATGCTCCATTAACGAGCCACGAAGTAGATTGCCGGGCATGTCGTGAGACATCGTTCCCACCGTGTGGCGAGGCTCCCCTCCTCTTCCACACATTCAGACGGACCCCCCAAAAAACCCGCGGACTCCCCTCTGCGGGTTTTTTATGCCCGATCGCACGACGATCCATCCGTCCCCGACGAGGCGATATCGACCTTCCGCACTGCCCGGACGGATCATGCGCCAAAGCCGGATTCGGCCAGGATCCCGGCGGCGCCTCGGCACGTACCCCCGGCGATCGGGTAGCAGTCGCAGTGGTTGCAGGTATCGAATACCCCGGCATCGAGTGCCGTGATGGTCCGCGTCGGCGCGCCATCGTCGGCATCGGCGCTGCGGCCAACATCGCCGAAGAAACGCGTGCTGCCCCCTGCCATCGAACACCTGCCGTCAACGATGGCCGGCGCCGCGTTCACGGGCAATGAGATCGATCAGATGCTGCTCGATCTCGAACACGTGGGGGTCGTGCGCGTCGAGCTCGCGCAGCGCCGCGGCCAGCTGCAGCAGATAGTCGCGATTGGGGCCGCTGGGCCCCGAGGACGCCGCGATGTGGCGGGCAATTTCCGGCTCGGAGGCCGGCCCGAGGAAGGCGGCGTTCTCTTCGGTGGCGATATACACCAGGCCCTCGGCACATAGCCCCTCGCCAAGATGAAGCTCGGTGGCGAAACGCAGATAGCCGTTCTTCTCGCGCACGTCCAGCTGGGCGAAGACCGCCGGCGCGATCAGGTAGGCCATGCCGATGCAGGTCGCGTCCTGCTCCGGGATCAGGGTGACCACGCGGCCGGGCGCGTCGGGGGTGCCGCGGTGGTCATGCGAGCCCTGCCAGAAGCGGCGCACCCAGTGCCGGATGCAGGCCGGGCGTCGCTCGATATAGGGAAAGTCCACCTTGTAGATCAGCGAGCCGTAGCCGAACAGCCACACTTGCGCGTGATCGGCGAAGCGATTCATGCGGCGGTTGGTGGCAACGGTGTCGACGGACATGGTTCGGATCTGCGGAGGGCGGTTTCTCGTGACCCGGGTATTGTGCGCCGCCCGGGCAGGGGCGTCCCGCGAGTGGACCGGCAGCTGGAGCGGGCGAAACATCGACACGCCGCTCGCCGGCCCTGTGGCCCGCCGCAGCGACCCCGACCCGTCGGCCGGGGGAGACCGGAAGACCACGCGGCACCGGTTGTTCGACACCCTTTGGCAGGAGGCCGGACAAAGTTCCCCTCGGCCGGCGCGCCCGCTCACACTTCATTAACGAACCGCGAAGTACATTAATGCCATGTCGTGAGACATCACTCCCACCATGTGGCGAGGCTCCCCTCCTCTTCCACATGATCAGACGGACCCCCCGAAACCCGCAGATTCCCCTCTGCGGGTTTTTTTTATGCGCCGGTCACCCGTGCCACTCCGACCTTGCCGCGCGGGTCGGGCGGAGCGATGGGGGACGGGATCCGTTGCCGGAGCAGGACGGTTGCTGCGGCGCTCTCGCTGCGCTGCGGGGATAACCGGCGGGGTGCCGGCCATCCCCGCGCATCGCAATTACGGTGCCGGTGCGGCGGCGGCCGGCGTGCCGGCGAAGTCGACCACCAGCGTGGCCCGGCGGTTGTCCATGCCTTCGTCATGCGACTTGCCGCGCTGGACCTGGCGTTTCACCGCCTTGCCGTAGCTGACCGTGCGTACCTTGTCGGCCGACAGTCCGCCGGTGCCGACGAGGTAGTCCTTGACGGCGTTCGCGCGCCGCGTCCCCAGCCGCAGGTTGTACGCAGCCGAACCCGCCGGGTCGGTGAAGCCTTCCACCGTCACCAGTGCATCCGGGTAATGGTTGCGCATGACCTTGGCGAAGTCATCGAGCAGCGGCTTGTCCTCATCGCGCAGGGTCGCATCGTTGAACGCGAAGTGCGCAATGGCATCGACCCGCACACGGCCGCCCATCTCGGCGATCTGGGCATCGTACTTGGCGAATTTCTGCTGCATCTCCTGCGTCAACGCATCGATCTGCTGCTGTTGCTTCTGGTCGTTGGCACGAAGTTCGGAGATCGCGGCGTCGTAGTCGGTCTTCTTGACGTACTGGCTGCAGCCACTGAGCGTGACCGCCATGAAGCCGAGCGAAATGAAAACGATTCGAGACACTGTGTTGACCATGAGTCCTCTCCTTATCATCGGACTGATGGCAGGATCGCCATCGGACACCCGGACCATCCAGGGCAGCTCCCCCTGCAGCACCCGTCCGCTGACCCGCGGTACGTTCAGGTTAGGCAAGTGACCGGAAACAAGACGTGAATCAGCGACCTGGAGGCGCATGCCGATGCGGCCCCGGCCTGCCGCCTGCCCTACTTCTCCCGGGTCAGCTCGACGCCATCGACGGTCATCTTCCATACGCCCCGATCCCGGTGCGGCGGCAGGGACACCACGAACGTGGTCTTGATCGGACCGACCCCGACGACGACGTCGTCGCCGTCAAATCGCTGCAACGGTCCCGAGATGGATTTGCTGACACCACCCTCCACACGCCTGTACGCGACGCTGCCGTCCTGCGTGATCAGCATGGCCATCGCGGCGGAGTGCCACTCACCCACATAGGCCGCCTTGCCCGGCGGCACTGGCTTGCCGCATCCCGCCAGCAGTGCGGCGAGCACGAGCAGAGCCCACGGCAGCTTGCGCATGATTTCCCCGTGGCGCGTCGAACGACAGGCCGGACCCGGAGCGGCCGCGGCCCTCACAATCCGCCGCCGTTCCGCTCGACCACCCTGGCCCTTGGCGCCAGGCGACTGTTGGGCGACCAGCGCGGCCGGGCATCGCCGTTCGCGACTGCTGCCACCAGGCGGTAGAAAAAGCGGTTGAACTTGCCCGCGGCGGCCCAGTCGATCGGCTGGGTCAGGTCGTCCTGTGGCCGGTGATATTGCACTTCGTACCAGTGTCGATAGCGTCGCTCCGACTCGGTGCCCGGCCGGTAGCCGAACACGAAGCCGGTCGCCGGGATGCCCGCCTGCAGGAACGGCCAGTGATCGGCCCGGCGCAACAGGTTGCGCTCGGGCTCCGGGTCCCGCTGCACCACGATCTGGCTGCGAGAGGCCACCCGCCGAACCGTCGCGCCGAGCGTGCTGTCGTCGAGCGCATGAACGGTCATCCGTTGCAGCGGAAAGATCGGACGAATCTGATCGAGGTTGATGTCCGCCACGAGGGCGGTCTTCGGCAAGGTGGGATGGGCCACGAAATAGCGGCTGCCGAGCAATCCCTTCTCCTCACCGGTGAACGCGGCGAACAGCACCGAGCGCCGGTAGCCGGCACCCTTGCGGCGCTCGGCCAGCCGCTCGAGCAGGGCGACATAGGCGGCATCATCGAGCGTGCCGTTGTAGATCGCGTCGCCATGTACCGGCTCGCCCCGACCGTAGCCATCCAGATGCGCCGAGAGCACCAGGTACTGGTCGCGCAACCGGGCGTCGGTGCCCGGCAGCACGCCCAGCACGTTGGCCGACGTCACCACACTCCGCTGCAGGCGCAGCCGTGCGGTGAAATGGCCGGGCACGTCGAAGCTCGGCAGCGGCTTGCCGGCGCTGCCCCATGCCAGCAGACGCCCGGCATCCCGACCGGAGCCGGCGAGCACCGCGGCGAGCGCCGCGGGATTGAGCGTCGCCAGCAACATGTGGTCGCCTTCCGGCGCCGGCGCACCGACCGGCGCCACCGTGCGGGCATAGGCCACCGGCCAGCGCATCGGCTCGATCGTGAACCCCGGATCGGCGATCGTGAGCATCCCGGCGGCACCCGCCTGGTTCACCGCGCGCAGACGCTGCGCGCCACTGGTGAGCCCGGCGCGACGCCAGCCGTAGCAGAGCACGATCCTGCCGCGCACGTCGCCGAGCGTACCGGGCGCGCAGTAGCCGCGAAACGCGATCGGCGCGTCGAGCCGCGTCGGCATCCTGGCCGACGGTCGCGGCGCGATGTCGTAGAGCAGCCGCAGCGGCGTGTCGCCCACCGCGATGTGGGTCCCCTGCGTGGTGATCAGCAGGTCATCGAGGCGGAAGCGCTGGAACCAGCCGCCATCGTCGCCGGCCGGACGCAGGCCCGCCTCGGCGAAGCGCTGCGCCACCCGCTGCGCCGCGCGCTCATATCCCGCCGTACCGGTATCGCGCCCCTCCATCGCGTCGCCCGACAGCGCCTCGGTCGCCTGCCACCAGGCGCGGGTGTCCGGATCGGTGATCGCGTGTGCGCGTGAAGGCGGGGGCGCCCGCTCGCCGGCGGACGCCGGCGCGGAAGGCAGCATGGCGACGAGCAACAGAAACGGCAGCAGCGTTCTCAAGGTCGCCTCCGAAGGCATGGGTCAGCAAGCATGTCGAGAGAGGCTCCCGGGATCGGCAGGCGTTCCGCCGCCGATGATGGCAGGACGCCGCGACGACCGGAACAGCACCCCGATTTCCCGCCTCAACCGGCCAGGCTCTCGAACGCACGCACGATGCCCATCCATGCCGACGTGGCCGCAAACAGTGGGGTCAACATCTGCTGGGCCAGCAACGCCAGTCCGCCGATCACGTAGACCCGATGCGGACGGCCGAGGGTGCGCCAGTCGCGCACGACCGCCACCAGCAGGAACAGGTCGGCCGTCAGTGACGGCGGTATCGACACGAACGGCGGCGGTGGACCTCCCGCCGCGCCGGCCGGTGCCAGCACGGTGAGGAACACGCGGGCGATCGCCGGCGTCATCATGCCGATCATCAGCAGGGTCATCAGCCGCTTGTGCACATCGGGGCGGCGGATGTTGACGATGGCCAGCGTGAAGAATCCCACCAGCAGCGGCCAGGCACACAGCGGTACCGCCGCAAAATGACGCGCCGCCTCGCCCATGCCGCGCGCCTCGGCGAGCTTCAGCACGGCCATTTCGGTTACCAGGATCATGCACGCGATGGTGCTGAACAGGGCGATGCCGGCCAGACCCCAGGTGCGATGATTCAGCGTGCGGTGGCTTGCCACGAGTGTGGTCTGCACGAAGTAGAAGCAGGTCCAGCTGAACATCAGGATGCCGTGGATATGCACCACCGGAGGCGCATGAAAGCGCTGTGTCAGCAGCGGGGCCCAGTACGTGGGCACAAAGCCGCCAAAGGCGACCAGCACGAAGGCCACTGCCATCCACACATAGAAATACCGACCTTCGACAACACCCGCCCCGATGGCGGCATCTGGTGCGTTCATGGGCTCACCTGCTCGTCAAAGCCATCCGTCTGCATGCAGCGTGCATGCGCCGTCATGGCGGGTGACGACAACCGGCTGCAACTTCCGCCGGCAACGTGACGCCCCCTCCGCGCCAGTCATCGCTTCGCGATGCCGCGGCAGCGCCGCCGCCCTCGTCCTCTCCTCGCCGCGCGCAAGTGTCCTGCAGTCGTGGCAGACGCGATAGTGCCGTGTCGCGGGGCAGCGGAACAGACAGACCACCTCATGGGGGATGGCACCGGTCGGGCCGCGGCGCGAAGCTCGGATGGGGGATTGCAGGCACGCACGCCCTCAATTGTTGAGCAGGTCCTCCCAGTGGTCCGGCACCCGTCCGGCCGGTCCGGGGACGGGCTGATCGAGCGGATGCGCGTGGGGTCCGGGGAGCTCGGGGCCGGCAAAGGCCTTGCCGTTGCGGTAGTCGTAGAACCAGCGCTCTCCCGGCTCGAAACTGGCAATGACCGCATGACCGGTCTGGCGGAAGTGGGCGGTGGCGTGCCGGTTCGGCGACGTGTCGCAGCAGCCGATGTGCCCGCACCTGGCGCATCGGCGCAGGTGCAACCACCACTGGCCGGACTGCAGGCATTCCACGCAGCCGCTGCCTGTCGGCACGGCCGTGGGATCGATGTTGTCGTCACGATGGATGTTCATGCCGCCTCCATGATGGGCGAACGCCCCGGAGCAAGCCCGCCAGCCCGGCGCGGCCACCCCGTGTTTTGCGTGTCGAAGGTACTTCAAGGCCCGGTGCCCGGACAAACCACCGCGCCCCTGTTTTCGCCTCGCCGCAGGATGGCATCCCCGCAACAACGTGGCCGCGCTGCCTTGTTGCATTAAATGAGAATGGATATCATTACCGAATGATCGCCACTTCCGCCCCGTCATCGACCTGCTCCGGAGATCCGCCTTGAACCATTTCATGCATCGCTACGGGACGCCACTGACGGCGGGCCTGTTCACGGTCTCGGCGATTTCCGGCGTGGCACTGTTCTTCCACTGGGGACCCCGCTCGTTCCACGCCATGCACGAATGGCTCAGCGTGGTGCTGCTGGCGCCGTTCGCACTGCATCTGTGGAAGAACTGGAAGCCGTTGCTCGCCTATGCGAAGCGCAGGACCCTGCTCATTCCGCTGGCGTTGTCGCTGCTGGCGGCGGTGCCGTTCGCCATCATGGCCGGCAAGGGCGGCCGCTCGGGCAACCCGACATTCCAGACCGTCGCCCTGATGACCCGGGCCAGCCTGGTCGATCTGGCGCCGGTGTTCCAGGCGACGCCGGAAGCCCTGCTGCGGCAACTGCAGCAACACGGCTACAAGGCAAACTCCACCCATCAGTCGCCGAACGCGATCGCCGCGGCCTCCACGGTTTCCGCCAACGAGATCCTGTTTTCCCTGATCCCTGTCCGGCACGCGACGACGCCCGCAAAGGACTGACGAGCCGCGATCCGGCGCGACGGCAGCAACAGGTATCCGTGGTCATGAATCTGCGCGATGACCGATGCGAGGCTCAATCCCCGGCGACGCGGCGGCGCCCACGCCACAACGCCAGCATCAGCTGCGCGATCACCGCGCCGAGCAATGCCAGCGCCATGTCGTGCTGGGCATCCCACACATCACCCTGGGTTCCCAGGTAGGCCTGGCCCAGCTCGCCGCCGAAGACGCTGGCCGCCAGCCATTCGATCAACTCGAACACCGCCGACAGCGCTTCCAGGAACAGTACCGGCATCAGCCATCGCCAGAGCCCGCGTGGAGGTGCCTGTGCCTCGAACAGCTCGACCGCCACCGGCAACAGCAGCAGGCCGAACAGGAAGTGCACCAGACGATCGTACTGATTGCGCCGGAATCCCAGCAGTGCATCGAGCGATTGTCCGGTCAGTGCCCGCAGCGCGCTGTCATAGGGCACCTGCGAATACGTGTAGTGCGCGCCGATCTCGTGCGCGCACAAGAACACGAACAGCAACGCATACGCCCGGTTGGAGAACCGCAGGCGCTTCGCGCTGAGCACGAACAGCGGCACGACCGCGAACACCACGAGATTCTCCAGCAGCCAGTCCTGGCGAAACCAGGGCTTGATGGCCAGCGCCAGCCAGAACAGCAGGAAGCCGATCAGCAACGCCAGCGGGAAAGCGTAGCGATCGAGGCGTGGGCTGGCAGCGGACATGCCGCCATTCATCGCCTACCGTCGGTCCGATGTCAACGCACGGGCAGCGACGAGGCCCGCCCGAATCGTCGCGTGGGGCGCGGCCGGGGCGGAGCGGGAACGGCGACGCTCAGTGGCAGAGTCGATACCAGTGGCGACAGCGCAGGTGCTTCTCGCACTGTTTTAGCTGGGCACCGTATTCGCGGGCGCGCCGCGCGACTTCCGCGGCGGTCTGCAGCAGATGGCGGTCATGCCGCCAGTGGCCGCTGCGGTAACCGCCGATGCCTTCGTGATAGGCGATGTACAGATGCTCCGGATCCCACTTGGAGATGCCGAGCTGACGATGGATGCGGTCGGTATACCAACCCACGAAATCCAGCGCATCGTCCATGTCGGTGCGGCTCTTGAAGTGGCCGCCGGTGGCTTTCCGGTAGGCGCGCCACACCGGGTCCTGCACCTGCGCGTAGCCGTAGGCGCTGGACTTGCGCGGCAGCGGGATGAACAGGAACCAGGGCCGGTCGGGGCGGGCCTTCTGGCGGAACCCGGACTCGCGCCGCACGAACGCCATCAGCACGTTGACCGGCGTACCCCAGTGCTGCTGGGCATCGTGGGCGTCGTCATACCACTCCGGGTACTGGTTGAAGACCTGGCAGATGTCCTCGCTGTTGCGCGGCGGAGCGGTGGCACACCCCCCCAGGGCCAGCAGGCAGACAGCGAAAAGGGCCAGCAGGCCGTGACGGCGCAGCGCCGTGGCGTTCCATGCTCTGTTCATGAGCACAGGGTAGCAGCCGATGGCGCACTCACCCCGGCTGCGCGTCGCGCTTTCGGACCACGGCGAGTGCGCGCCGCGCAACCATGCGCCGCACGCGGCACGTCTCGTGTCGACGTCGGTACCCACCGTGCGTCGACGCCGCCCTCCCGCAAAACTACCTGGGCTCCGGCCGCTCCAGCGCGAAATCAATCGCCGCGCAAACCGCCGCCACCTGCGCCGCGTTGCACTGCTCGGGCGTGGCGCGGGGGCTGTCGGGATAGACCTCGGTGGTGCTCTTGTAGGGTGCGTTGGTGATGCTGGCGCAGAGGCCGAGCTGCTTGAGCGGGTACCGGATGACGCCCGGCGCGACCATCGGCGAACCGATGATCTCGCCGCGGACATCGGCCGGGGCGATGTGGGTGATTTTCGCCACCGCCGCGATGATCGCCTGCTGGAACTCCGGTTGCGGGTGCTCGCTGTCGTCGACCAGGTAGAAGCCGTCGGGGATTTCACCGGGCTCGTACGGCGCGCCGTCGCGGGCCGCCAGCGCGGGACGAAATTCGGACTCGTCGCTGTCGGTGGTTTCATGCAGGTCGACATGTACCCGCGCGCGATCGCGGAACGGCGCGACCAGCCGCATCAGGGCCGCCGACTCCGGCGCCGGGCTGTCGTCGAAAAACGAACGGTTCGGGTCGACCGCATGCATGTTCCAGCGGTGAATCCTTTCGTACGCCCAGGGGCTCACGCACGGCGCCACGATGAGGTTCACCCGGCCCGCATAGTTCTCTGCATGCTGGTCGACGAACTGCAGCGCCCCGTGCACGCCGCTGGTCTCGTAGCCGTGCACACCGCCGGTCACCAGCACCGTGGGAAGCTCGTCGCGCCAGTCGCGGCTCTTGATCGCGAACAGCGGGTAGCGATCGAGGGCGTAATCGAGCACGCCGTACTCCACCATGTCGAAGCGCTCGCGCAGGCGTTCGATCACGGTGAGCACATCCGCGTCGTAGCTGCGCTGGCGGATCTGCAGGGAGCGCCAGGTCGCGACTTCCGCCGGCCCCCAGGCAACGCCGGGAGTACCGATCGGATAGGGGCTGGATGTCGTCGGCATGTTGCGCTCCACACTGGCACGAGATAAGCCGCAGACTTTAGCATCGGCTTGCTGGTGTGGCAGCGCACAAAACAAGCGCTCCCCACCGGCGTGCGCTGCCTCGCTCGCTCAGGCGCTCGTGGCCAGCGGCGACTCGCCTGCGGCGACGTCGAGCAGTTGCAGTGAAACGACCTTGCTGCCGCCATACAGCGGCTGCTGGCCGACTTCGCGAAAACCCAGCCGGGCATGGAAACGCTCGGAGGCGGGATTGGGTGGCTGGATATCGAACTCGCAGGCGATCACCGGTACCGCGCTACGCCGTGCGAACGCGAACGCATCGCGGTAGAGCCGGGTGCCGGCACCATGCGCATCGGCGGCTACCACGATGCGATCGACGTACAGGAAACGCGCCTGGCGCTGCGCGAACCACCGGTAGTTGGGGCTGTCGTAGTCCGCCCCCTCGCGCAACACCAGCAGGAACGCCACCACCCGCCCGTCCCGTTCGATCACCCGGTGCAATGCGGCCTGCGCATGCAGCCGTGCGAGACGCCCGTGGTCGAGCGGACTGAGCACGCTCACGAAGGCCTCGTTGAGGGCGAGAATGGTGGGGAAATCGGCAGCGGTGGCGTCTCGCAGCATCAGCGGTCCGGGTCGGGAAAGGGAATCGATTTTCGCAGAAACCGGGAGTCCGCCCGAGCCGGCCCGGCGTTGACGAACACCGTCGGGCGACGGCGGCAAATATCCCGGGCACTCAATCAGATCGCGCCGTGGCGGGCCGTGCGCCGAAGGTGCAGCGCCAGCAGGAACGCCGCGATCGGGAAAAGCACCGCGTAGCCGATGATGCCCACGTTTCTCGCGCTCATGTTGGCCATCGGCACGCCGACCAGCCCCGCGAAGGCGAGTATCGCGCTGGCGAAGAAACAACGGCGTGCAAGTCGCGCCAGTCCGATGCCCGGCACGGAGCAGGCAGCGCATAGCGCGGCGAGGGGAAAGAAGACATCCCACGCCAGGATGTCCAGCGCATACGCGACCGACGGCCAGTGGAAGGAGAAGACCAGCGTGGCCCAGTCGCCCGTGGCGAAAGCGGCCTGGCGGCCGAGAGTCAGCATGGCGAAGTGGACACTGCAGGTGATCACGGTGCACATGCCCATGAACACGATGCCGAGCAGCGCGAGGGACTTGCGCCCGGCGGGTGCCCCGGCATGGATCGCGGCCATGAGGGCGACCATCGTGGGGGCAAGGACGAGAATCAGAAGCTCCATCGCGGTGAACCATGGGTCCTGGATGGCCATGCCCGGCGACGGAAGTGTGAGCAGACCGATGCCGAGGACCATCGCATAGGCGACGCTCAGGAGTGCCACCGCGTTACCCGCGGCCATGCCCGTGCGAAGTGTGGCCGATGCCTTCGTTGCGCCCATGGACGTGGTTCTCCGATTACCCGCAAGACACCGATGACCACCGAAGGTCAGGGACGCGAACCCGTCCCACCCCGGGCCAGGCTGCCCCGAAACACCTCAGAACCAGTAGTCCGCGACGCAGCGGCCGTCGCGTGGCAGGTCATCGAACGTGTCCAGCCCATCGAAATGATCGATGGGAATCTTCGCCACGGCGTCGGGCTCGGCCAGACGGAGGTTGACGGCGATGCGGCGACGTCCCGCCACGTCTGTCTCGCGGCCACGCCAGCAAACCACGCAACCGCAGACCGGACAGAAATGGAACTCGATCGCCTTGCCGCGCACATAGGCCTGCGTATGCCCCGTGACGCGAATGCCCTCGTCCTCGTAGTCGTAGGCCCAGAGCACGCCGTAGCGCCGACAGACCGTGCAGTTGCAGGCTGTGGCGCCGTCGGGCTGGCCGTCGAACCGCCATCGCACCGCGGCGCAGTGGCAGGAGCCTTCGATCATTGCTGCCTCCCGTGGATTGAACCCCTGACCGGAAAAGCCTACACCGCTTTCACCCGGAAGCGATCCGGCACAGCTCCCCCGGGAAACATGATCTGGGGAAGCCGGCCGCGCGGTGCCGCTTACTTGCCCTTGGCGGTCGGCAGCGGCTCCAGGTTGAAGGTCATGGTGGTGATTTTCTGGTCCAGGCCGTGCACGACGTCGGGAGTCAGGTCGTTGGCCAGGTTGCCGGCCAGCACCGCGTCACGGTTCAGCAGGAGGCCGCAGTGATGGCTCTTGTAACTGCTGGCGACGATCGGTTGCGCGTCCAGACCGATGCGCTGCATGACCTTGGCGCGGGTCAGCTGGATGCGTTGGTTCAACTCGCCGGCCTGGGTCTGGAACGTCTGCATGCGCTGTTGCAGGGCCGATCCCTCTTTCGTGCGCTGCGCCTCGCTGAGGGATGACTGCTTTTTCTGGAAGCTCTGGATGTCCGCCTCGAGCGGCTTGCGCTGGCTGACCAGCTGGCTGCGCGACTGTTCGGCCAACTGACCCAGCCGCTCGCTGGCGGCCTGGCCGACCTTCGCCTGCGCGAAAATCGCCTCGCGCGATAGCAGGCACACGCCAGTCACGGCGTTGCCACCGAGGTCGTCGGCGGCGCGTGCGGACGAAACGGGGACGACGGAAAGACCGGTAACGGCGATCAGCGAGGCGACGAGCGATGAGCGAAGCAAATTCATGATGGGCTATCCCGTAGGGTGAAGTTCATACGGTCCATCGACTGTTCGAGGACCGCGTGGTTCCCCCCAACATACCCAATCGATGCGTCTCGGCAGCTGAACGAGCGGTTCCATGCCGTCCTTGGCGACTCCGGTCCCGAACGGATGCGCGCCACACCGCGTCAGCGCGACTGTGTCCACACCAGGTCGATATCCTGCTTCACCGCGGTCTCCAGCCCCGCCTCATCGATGCCCTGCATGCCATACAGGGAACCGTACCGCATGCCGGCGAAATTGCCGTCATGGCGAAAGGTCACCGACCAGTGCAGGCGGCCCGCGCTCGGCAGCTGGCAGTCCCCCTCGTAGCTGAACCCATTGCTCGTCTTGCCGGAAACATCGGCCATGGAGGAACTCCCTGCGCGTAATCGCCTTGCAGCATAAGACCTTTACCCGTGACAAAGGCCCGATACCCGCCATCCCTTTTTTCGAACTCCTCACGAACGGGCGGGTAAGGTCGGCGCACTGGCGCACCCCCTTGGTGCGCCCCGATGAATTGAAGGAGAAGCCGATGCACAGCCTTCCCGCTGGCACCTGGGTCGTGGTTGCCGATGGCACCCAGGCACGTTTTTTCCATAACGTGGGCAAGCACGACGCGCTGAAGTTGAAGCAGGACGATCTGATCGCGGCCGATGCGGATGACGCGCAGGGCCAGGGGCCGTCGGGTCACCGCCCGATTGAATCGAGCCCCGAACAGACCGGCGAAGCCACCTTCGCCAAGCAACTCGCGCATCGACTGAATGCGGCTGCGCTGAAGCAGGAGTTCGAGCATCTGTTCCTGATCGCCGACCCGACGACGATGGGCGAGATCCGCCCCCAGTTGCACGGTGAGACGAACAAGCGCATCAGCGGCGAGTTGACCAAGACGCTGACCAACTCGACCCTGGAAGACATCGAGAAGATTCTGCAGACGAACGGGTAACCGCACGAGGGCCACGCCGGCGTCGGCGACGCGCGCATGCAGCGGGTCGGCTTCACTCGCCGCCTGCGGTGGGGTGAAGCCGACCTTGTTCGACGTCAGCCCTCGGCAACGGGAGTGCGCCATGCCGGGTATGGCACTGCAATGCACGATGGTTTCCGTGATCGTGATACGTGGTCACGGGGCCGAGGCCGAGGTCCTGCTGCTGCGGCGGGCACAAGCCCACCTGCACGGCCTGTGGACCTATGTCGCCGGCCATATCGAACCCGGCGAGAAAGCCTGGCAAGCCGCCTTGCGCGAACTGCACGAAGAGACCGGACTGCGTCCGCACGCGCTGTATTCCGCCGACCGCTGCGAGACCTACTACGACGTGCGCGAGGAATGCGTGGCGGTCGTGCCTGCTTTTGTCGCCTTCGTCGATGCCGCCGCGGCCGTCCGGCGGGATGGGGAAAACGACGCACACCGGTGGCTCCCGCTCGATGCGGCGATCCCGCGCCTGGCCTTCGGTGGTCAGCGCGACCTGTTTGGACAGGTCCGCCGGGAATTCATCGACGGCACACCGCCGGAGGCGCTGCGGATACCGACGACGGGCACGGCGACGGAGTAGCCGGCGGACCGCTCTCGCCGGAGCCGCCGCGGCGCCGGAACACCCACCCGCCCTCCGGACTTCAGGCTTTTCGCGACAGCCGGTACACCACCGTGTCCAGCGCGCTCACCCCTTCGGCGACGAAGCCCGGCTGTTGCGCGAGGAAGTCGCGGCGATCCAGCGTCGCGGCGATCCAGTCGCGGCCGTAAAGCTCGCGCACCTCGACTTCGGGCACGGCAAACGGCGGCCCGTGCTTTTCGTGCTGCGGATACTCCAGCGTGATCAGCAGGCCGCGGCAGCCGGCGGGGAGCAGCGCATGCAGCTCGCGTACGTAACGGCGGCGCAGCGGCGGCGGCAGCGCGATCAGGGCGGCGCGGTCGTACACCGCCGCGCAACCGGCGAGTATCTCCGCGTCGAGGCCGAAGATGTCGCCACAGATCAGCTCGATGTCGCCGGCATGGTAGTGGCGGCCATAGCGCGAGTCGTGCACTTGCGGCGTCAGCCCGTGCTCGTCGAAGAACTGCGTCACCGCCAGCGGCGACAGCTCCACCCCCAGCACGCGGTGCCCCTGCGCCGCGAGCCAGGCCATATCCAGCGACTTGCCCGCCAGCGGCACGAACACCTGGCTGGCAGGCGCCAGCGCCAGCGCCGGCCAGTACTCGAGCAGCAGCGGCGTCGGTCGGTCCTGGTGAAAACCGATGCGGCCTTCGCGCCAGCGCTGATGCCAGAAGTCGGGATCCATGGTGCGTTCCTGTCGGCGTGGGAGCAAGCATGTCAAACGGTGGCCGGTCAGGAAAAGAACCCGACCGCATGCCGTTCGCGCTCGATCCGCGCGAGAGAATATCCCTGATACATCCATTTGCCGGATCACTCAAGCCAACGGAGAGGCGGATGTGTGGCCTATCGACGGGAAGATCGACGCTGCCCCCTGCTTTTGCCGCCGGGTTGCCATATCCGCTTCGGGGGGGCAGGCTGACCGTGCCGCGTGGACTATCGCGACCCGACTGCATATCGACTATCGCAGCGGAATTTCAACAGGGGGAAACACATGAAGCATCTCTTACAGGCGGCCATCGCCTGCGTCGTTCTTGCAGCAACCGCCGGATGCGCTACAACGCGCACTCGGATGCACCTCGACACTCCGCAAGTTGCGGGCGCTGCCAGCACGGGAAAGGTCGTGGTCATCGACTCGGTCAGCGACAAGCGGGGATTTGAAACCGACCCGGACGACCCCAGCACGCCATCGCTGAAGAAAGGCAGCAGCTATGCGTTGGATGCACAGCAACGGACCCAGGCGATCGCACGCAAACGCGGGGGCTTTGGTCACGCGTTCGGCGACATTCTGTTGCAGGGCGACCAGAGCGTGAATTCGGTCACCAGACAATTGCTGACCGAGGCCCTGGTCAGCCGGGGCTACACGGTCGTTCCGGCAAACCGTGCACCGGCAGACGCCACGCACATCAACGTGAACATCCGCCAATTCTGGGCATGGTTCACACCCGGCTTCTGGAGCGCCTCCATCGAGGCCAGGATCAACACTTTGCTCAGCATTGACGGCGCCAATGGGCATCGCCAGATCACCATCAAGGGCTACGGCCACAATGCGATACAAGTCGCTCGTGAGGCGAACTGGCAACTGGCCTATCATCGCGCGTTCGAAGATTACCTCAAGCAGTTCGACGACGCGGCTGTCAACAACGACTTCTGAGCGCAGACGATAAAAGAGGGACGGAGGTATCCGAAATGGACTACCCCCGTCCCCTTGACCGCGCCGCGGACAAGCCGGGCATGCCTTGGCTCGGGACGAAATCAAACCGAACGACCCACGGCGCCGCTTTTCCCCCGCCGTCCTCTCCGGAGAAAGCGCACTCTGCCCCCTCCCCCGCCTCCGGGATCGCACTCACTCGCGCCAGTTCGCGTGCCCTTCCCAGAATGCCGCGCTGCGGCGGTACGCCTCGTGGTCCAGCGGCACGCCGGAGCCGCCTTCGTCCACGCCGAGCGCGTTGCGCAGCATGGTGATCGGCACCATCGGGATCTCCTCCGGCTCGCTGGTATAGAGGCAGCCGACCACGCCCCAGTCGGCTTCGATGGGTGAGCCTTCTTTTGCCAGCTGGTCGCGGCTGTAAAGGATCGGCAGCAGGTAGTCGGCGACGGGCGGGGCCACGCCCTCGAACCAGCGCACCAGCACCGGCAGTTCGTCTTTCGTGCGGGCCTCGTAGGCCGAGTGCAGCAGGTGACGGTTGGCCTCGCTGATGGGCACGGCCATGCAGCGGGTGGACGTCCAGTTGCGGTGCACGTGCAGTCGGCAGAACGGCGCGTAGCCCGGCAGCACCTTCAGCGGCGCCTCTTCATTCAGGCGTCGCTCGAAGGCCTCGGCGGTGCAGTCCCGGATGGTGTTGCGGCGGGACTGAAGCGGAAACAGGCGGGCGCGGGCGAAGGGGGTGAGCACGATGGACATGGGCGGCAACCGTGGAAGCAGCGCACGAGGGTAACGCGTGCGCCGCCGGTCGTCCCGGCCGCCGGGGGGCGAGCGACAAGGGGATGAAGGTCGTGGCCTCGAGGCCAGTTCCTCGAGGCGACTTCCTCCGCCCCGTCTTCCGCTCCTCAGAGCTTCCCGGCGCCCTTGCGCAGCCAGCGATCGATCAGGGATTTCTCATAGCGCAACGGATCCTGATGGACAGACGAGGTGTTGCTGAGGAATGCCGGGTCACGCAGCTGGCGGTGGCCCTCGCGCAGCACCTTGCCGTCGGCACCGTACAAGGTGAAGTTGAGGTCGATGCGCGGCGGATACGTGTCCTTGATGATGCGCACGTCCTGGAAGCGGGGTCCGCGCCACGGCTCGTACTCGCCCGCACGGTCCACATCGGTCACCTCGATGTCCAGCCGCTGGCCCGGCGCCAGGATGCGCGAGGCACGCTGGGCGATGTAGGCCTGGAGCGGTTTCAGATAGGCGTCGGCGTCGATCAGGTGCGTCCCGAAACTGCGCCTTGCCTCGCTGAAGTGCTGGGGATCCTTGTAGTGAACGTCGACGTTGTCCGGCGGTGGCGCCGACCGCGCCAGGGCGGAAGCGAGGGCCAGGCAGGCAACGCACAGCAGGCGGGGAAGCGAGGAGGATTTCATGGCAGATCTCCCGGAAGGGAACCGGATTCAGTATACGTCGGGGCTCGAAGCAAGGTCGAAAACCGCCACCTGGATCGACGTACTCCGACCCAGGGGTCTGTCCCCATTGGCCACCCCCGCAAGAACGATCAAACGCAGCGGCTGAGGCTGCGGTTACTCTGCACCGGTCGATTCCACCGCCGGGATTCCGGGATGGCAGCTGCCGAAAAAGCACTCTGGTTCATCGAAAGCCATTACAGCGAGGAGCTGTCGCTTGGCCGCATCGCCGAGGTGGCGGGGGTGTCGCCGTTTCACCTGGCGCGGCTGTTCCAGACGATGACCGGCTGCTCGGTAGTGCGCTACCTGCGCGGGCGCCGGCTGACCGAAGCGGCCCGCCGGCTGGCCGATGGCGCGCCGGACATCCTGGAGGTGGCGCTGACCAGCGGCTACGGCTCGCACGAGGCCTTCACGCGGGCCTTCGGCGAGCAGTTCGGCCTGAGTCCGGCAGGCGTGCGCGAGCGGGGTTCGGTGGACGGCCTCGCCCTGGTCGAACCCTGGCGCAGCGCCGGCGGTGCCGTCGTGGCGCTGGACGAACCGCGCCTGGAGCACGACGACACGCGCTTCATCGCCGGGCTCGGTTGCCGCTACACGCCGGACACCACGCAGGGCATTCCGGCGCAGTGGCAGCGCCTGTTCCTGCACCACGCGGCGGCGCTGCCGAAACGGCGCACCGCGTTCGGCGTGTTCTGCAACAGCGACGACGAGGGCAACTTCGAATACCTTGCCGGTGTCGACGTGCCCGGTTTCGGCGGCCTCGACCCCGCGCTCGGCACCTTGCGGCTGGCCGCACGCGAGTACGTGGTAGCCACCCATCACGGCCATGTCTCGGCCATCCGCGGCACCTGGCAGGCCTTCGTCGGCGACTGGCTGCCGCGCTCGGGGCTGCAGGTGGCCGACGCTCCCGAGTTCGAGAAATACAGCGCGGACTTCGACGACGCCAGCGGCATCGGCGATGTCGAGATCTGGCTGCCCCTGAAGGCTTGATCGACCCACCCGAGCTCCAACATCGACGAGGATCGCATGACCGCACGTATTCCCTTGATTGCCCTGGCTGCCGCATGGCTGGGTATCTGCACCATGGCGCACGCCGGCGCGGTGGGCGAGATCCATCGGATGGCGCACACGCCCAGCGCGGCGCTCCGCGATGCCCGGCACAGCGACGCGCTGCGCATCACCGTGTGGTATCCCGCCGCCGGCGGTGCCGCCGAGACGCCGTTGCAGATCGGGCCGCCGGAGCATCCGCTGTTCGACGCCGGCCGCGCCGCGGCCGATGCGCCGTTCGCGCCGGGGCGGCACCCGGTGATCCTGTTCTCGCACGGCTTCGGCGGCAGCGCGCGGATGATGGCCTGGTTCGGCACCGCCCTGGCCCGCGCCGGCGACGTGGTGATCGCGGTGGATCACCCCGGCACCAACGGCCGCGACCCGATCACCATGGCTGGCAGCCTGCTGGTGTGGGATCGCGCGGTGGACCTGCGCGTGGCGCTCGACACCGCGAAGGCCGACGCGCAGATCGGCCCGCACCTGGACCTGCAGCGCCTGGGCGTGGCGGGCTTCTCGGCGGGTGGTATCACGGCCCTGCTGAGCGCCGGCGCACGGGTCGATGTCGACCACTACCTCCAGTTCTGCCACGCGCATGCCGCCGACCCGACTTGCGCAGCGCAGGCCGAGGCGCCTGGTCTGACCCTGGCCGCCCGCGAGCAAGCCATGAAGACGCCCGAAATGGCACCTCAGGCGAAACACGCCGGCGACGACTACGCGATCCCCGGCGTCCGCGCGGCCTTCGTGATGGCACCGGGCGGCATCGAGGCGCTCGCCCCGCGCAGCCTGCGTGCGATCGATACGCCGGTGAGCATCCTGCTCGGCGACGCCGATCCGGTGGCGCCGCCGGCCAGCAACGGTGAGCTCGCCGCGAGCCTGCTGCCCCATGCCAGCCTGAAAACCCTGCCCGGCGTCGGCCACTACGATTTCCTCGCCGACTGCACTGCGCTGGGCCGGCAGCGGGAGCCGCTGTGCAAGCACTTTCGGACACCGCAACAACGCACCCACGCCACCGCGATCGCCACGGCCGAGGCGTTCTTCGCGAACCATCTCTGAGCGCACGAACGGGGCCGGCGCGATCGGGAAGCGGTGTCGCTGTTTCCCGGCCCGGACTACATCGGCTTGAGGCAGTTCACCATCCAGCGCTTGCCGAACTGGTCCGTCAGCGCGCCGAAGCGATGGGCCCAGAAGGTCTCCTCCAGCGGCATGGTGACCTCGCCACCGGCGGACAGCGCCCTGAACAGGCGCTCCGCCTGCTCCGGCGTGTCCGGCATGATGTTGACCGTGGTGCTGCCCGCCTCGTGCGGCGGCGGACCGTCCGCGCCCATGATCAGCGCGCCGCCGATTTCCACCTGGGAATGCATGACGTTGGCGCGTGCCGCCTCGGGCATCTGCTCGGCCATGGGCGACTCGCCATAGGTGAAGCGCTGGGTGACCTTGCCGCCGAGCGCGGCGGCGTAGAAATCCATCGCCTCGCGCGCGGTGCCGGGAAAGTTGAGGTACGCGACCAGTTGCATGGGAATCTCCTCGGGTGGGGCCGATGGGGTCGGCGGATCGGTTCAAGGCAAACTGTCCGCCCCCATCCACGACGAACGAACCTGCCACCGATCGACAGGCGGCGTCCTTGCCGCGCGAGCCGGCGCCGGAAATGGTCCCTGATGCCTTCGCGCCCCGGTTTCCGGCTATTTCTCCTGCGCAGCACCAGCCCTCGGCCTGCCGCCAGCCGACGTGTAGCCGTCATCCAGGGTGTGCAGGAAGGCGATGATGTCCTGGATGTCCTGGTCGCTCAGCGGGGGTTGGTCGCCGACATGGCGGTCGAACGGGGCGTCCATGGTGTCCACATTGGCGTGGTAGGCAGCGGGAAGATCGTCGTATAGCGCCGGCCTTCCATCGGCGCCGCGCGGATAGATCTTTTCCGGCGCCACCGCGCGCAAGTTGTAGAAATCCAGCACCTGCCTGAGCGTGCGATAGATGCCGTTATGGAAGAACACCTGGCGGCGGTCGACATTGCGCAGGGTCGGCGTGATGAACATGCCGCAGTACCGGGTCTGCCTGGCCAGGTCGTGGCGGAACGGTCCGCACAGACCCAGGTCGTGGAAGTGCGGATCCCTGTTCATCGGCAGCGCGGTATTGCGCGGTACGCCCAGCGCCTCGTACTGGGTGTCGGTGAACAGCGGCGGCAGGCGGTCGGCGCTGACCTTGCTCAGGTGGCAGGCGGCGCAGTTGCCCTTCTGTGGTTCGTTGAACAGCGTCAGGCCGCGCATTTCCGCAGCGTCCAGTCGCGCCTTGCCCTGTAGCCAGGCGTCGTATTTGCTGGTGAATCGGTGGAACGACGCGTCTTCCGTTTCGAAGCGGCTGATCGCGAACATCGCCTCGGACACCAGCTGATCGGGCTGCTTGAGAATGTCCCGGCCGAACAGCTGCTGGAACTGCCCGCGGTACGGGCTGGCCCCCAGCCTGGCGGCGACCTGCCCGATGCTGGTGTTGGCCATCTCCACCGGATTGAGCATCGGCGCCAGCGCCTGTCGCTGGAACGAAGCGGCGCGGCCGTCCCAGAACAGTCCGCCCATGGGCACCATCGGCACCTTGGCCGGCGCGCTGCCCGCCAACTTCGGCGCGCGCGCGGTCTTGCCGGCGGCACGGGCGAGCGCGGCGAGGTTGACCGGCGCCTCGACCTCGCCGGCATCCGGACCGATGCTGAAGGGCTGTTGCCGGTACAGGTAAGCCAGCGACGGCGGCGGACGGAAGCCGACCTGTCCCATGTGGGTGCCACCCGGCTGCAGCGCCTGGCCGTTGGGCGGGTTGTAGCCGTAGGCCGGGGCGTGGCACGAGGCGCAGGACTGCCGGCCCGATGCCGACAGGGTCGAATCGAAAAACATCAGCCGGCCCAGACGCGCCACCGCGCTCAGCGGGCGGTCCGGCGGCAAGCGCAGCTCGACGGGATCGGGGTTGATGCCACGGCCAGCCGTGGCGGTGGCCAAGGCGGCCGTCGAGGCTTGCGCGTGAGTCGCCCCGGCCAGACCGATCGCTGCGCCGACCACGGCGAGCAGGGCCGGCACCCAGCCGAATGCGCGCGCCGACAGCGGTTGGACCGGGCGCGGAACGGGTGCATTTCGCGCAGCGGACGCGAACTTGAGTCGAAAAGCCATGATGATCGGGAGTGCCCTCGACGACGGAAGCTCCACCGGGCAGGCCCGGCGGAGCGTTGATGGTGATACCGGATCACCGAGCCACAGGCGGGCCCGGAGGGATCACCGCTTGCTCAGTACTGCCAGGGCCGGAGCCAATGGCCGTGACCGCGTCCATGGTGGTGGCCGTGACCATGGCCCGGGTCCGATGACGACACTTCCGTGCCGGTGTCCGGGTCCAGGAACAGCGGCTGGGTGGCAAAGGCGCGGCCGTGGCTGAAGTCGAACATGCCCATGATGCTGCCGGCAGCGGCGTCGTTCGAACCGTCGCCGAGACGCTCGCCATGCAGCCAGTTGTCCTCGATGAAGCGGACCACCGACGACTGCGTCAGGCGATTGCTGGCCACGTAGTTGCTGCGCGCATACGGCGAGAGGACCAGGAACGGGATGCGGGTACCCGGGCCGCAGCGGCCGTTGACCACCTTGCCGTCGACGCCTTTGCCGGGCATGGCCTGCGCGCTGGTGCAGATGCCGGCCCCGTTGAGCTGGTCGGCGGTCGGATCCGACGACGAGGTGGTCGGCGCGGCGTAGCGATGGTCGTACCAGCCGTCGGAATCGTCATAGGTGATGATGATGGCCGTGTCCTTCCACTCCGGCTGGCTCTGGATGAAGTTCACCAGCTGCACCAGATACGCTTGCTCGTCGAGCGGATCCGAATTGCCCGGATGCGCATCGCCGACGGCCGGTGACTTGATGTAGCTCACGGCCGGGAAGTTGCCGCTCTTCACCGCGTGGTAGAAGTCTTCCAGATCGTATGCGTGGTTCACCGGTGCACCGGTGCTGTCCTTCGGGTCGGCGTGACCGACATAGGCCGGCGAGGTCGGGCGCTCGTGCGTCGGGTTGGCCGTGGACGCGTAGTACTGGAACCACGCATGGTGCGGGATGTAGTCGGTCTTGTTGCCGCCGAGCACGTTGGAGTAGGTGCTGCGGGCGCAACCGGTGCTGCCGTTGTCGTTCACGGCACTCAGGTCGAAGCCGCCCATGAAACTGCCCCAGCTGATGTGGCTGGCATTGAGCAGGTTGCCGATGTTCTTCGAGGTCATCTCCACGGATTTTTTCGCGTTGGAGCAGATGTCGAAGGCCGGATCGGGATCGCCGGTCACGGTGTAGCCGCCCTGGCCGTCGGGCGTCACGCCGCTCGGCGCGACGCCGTTCGGGATGACCGCGCCGGCAGTGGTGCCGGAGACGACGTGCAGCGCACCCGGCGTCGACGGACCGTAGGTGTCGGTGTAGGTGTTGTCGTTCATGGCGAAGCGCTGTGCGTAATTCCACAACGCGGTCACCGTGTTGCCGTCGTAATAGCCCATCACCAGGCCCGGCGTGCCGAACGTTCCGGTGCTGCTGACCGTGTTGTTGCCGGTATACAGCGGGAAGAGGTCGGCCTTGCCGTTGTCGTAGGCCTTTTGCTCGGCGGTGTAGCCGTGGTTCTGACCTTCGGTGTTCGCCTGGGTGCGATCCAGACGGAATGGATTGACCGCGTTCACCCCGTTGGCCGCGTTGAGCTTGTTCGGGTTCGCGTTGAGCAGGCGGGCATCCAGGCCCTCGACCGGCGGCGTGAACGGCCGCGCATGGAACGCCGGTTCACCGGCGGGGTTGGCGGCGTGCGGATAGGTGGCGAAGTAGTGATCGAACGAGCGGTTCTCGTCGAAGATCACCACCAGATGCTTGATCGGCGTGGCGGTCCGGGCACCACCATGCGACGCCGCCGGGCCGAACGATGCCGGGGTGTTGCCCGGGCCTGGGGGCGCGCCGACCTGGGCCGAGGCGGCAAACGCAAAACTCATGACGGCAATGGATGCCGGCAGCAGCGCCTTGCGGAACATGGAAAGACTGAGCATGAAGAGACTCCTTGTAGAGAAGCGAAAATGCCGGCCATGAACGGACCGAAAGTGCGCGGATTCCCCCGAAGCCGGATCGGATGCAGCACGACACGGCTCCCCGATCCCGCACAATTCAAGCACCCGAAGATGAACATTCGAGGACAAACACGGCCTGATTTTTCGCAAGAGCCTGCGCGCGACGGAGTGGCATCGTCGTCCGGAAAACGGGGGGCATCGACCCCGCCTCGTGCTGCCGTCTGGTCGAGAGCGCGCGGCAGCGCAACGGCAAGCGGAAGGCTCAAGGCCACCGCGCATGCAGCAACGCTACCGGTGGCGGGCGGTCACGAAAGCGGCCAACCATGCCGTTGCATGCCGCATCAAGGCACGACGGTCGATCTCATGGAAAGGGCACCCTGCGCGAACAAGTCAGACGCGTGCGCAAAGGTCTGACCCTTGCGCGCAAAGCCCGCGACCTCCATGCACCACCCTGGCAACCCCGTACGCCAGCAGAAAACTCCGAAGCGCAAGGCCCGGAACCTCGGATCGCAAGGTCGCGGGCGTTGCGCCCGAAGGTCCGGGCGAGGTCCGCAAGGCGTGGAGGGTTGCGCGCAGCGCTCCGGGTGTTGTGCGCGAAGTGGGGAGGCCTCGCGTCCGCAGGTGCAAGGCTTGCACGCAAGCCAGCGGACCTTGCCCGTCGGCTCGACGGAGCCGGGCGCCCGAAGCAGCACGAGGCCCGGGCGCCTGCCGGGAAGGGGCCCTGGCCCGCTATGCGTCGGCCAGCGCCCAGTCCACCGCAGCCTGCGCGTGCAGCTCGGTGGTGTCGAACAGCGGTACCGCGGCATCGCCGGCGTCCAGCAGCAGCGCGAGCTCGGTGCAGCCCAGGATGATGCCCTCGGCGCCCTGCGCCACCAGCGCGGCCATCACGCGGCGGTAGTCGTCGCGCGAGCCGGCGAGCACGAGGCCCTGGCACAGCTCCTCGTAGATCACCCGGTGCACCATCGCGCGGCCGTCCGCATCCGGCAGCAGCACGTCCAGCCCCTGTTGCCGCAGGCGCTCGACGTAGAACGGCTGCTCCATGGTGAAGCGCGTGCCGAGCAGGCCGACCCGCCGCACGCCGGCCCGGCGCACCGCCGCGGCGGTGGCGTCGACCACATGCAGCAGCGGGATCTGCACCGCCGACTCGATCGCCGGCGCCACCTTGTGCATGGTGTTGGCGCAGATCAGCAGCGCCCCCGCGCCCGCCGCCTGCAGCCCGCGGGCCGCCTGCGCCAGCTGGGCGCCGGCGGTGTCCCAGTCGCCCGCGCGCTGCAACTGCTCGATGCCGGCAAAGTCCACGCTGTGCAGCAACAGCGACGCCGAATGCAGCCCACCCAGCCGCGCCTTCACCGCCTGGTTGATCAGCCGGTAATACGACGCCGTCGACTCCCAGCTCATGCCGCCGATCAAGCCGATGGTTTTCATCACGTGTTCTCCGACAGGTTGGCCCGATGGATCACAGCAGCTGCGGCGAAACGATTCAAGGCGATTCAAGGGGACGGAGGGATCGTTCGCATTTGATCTCCTTCATCCCGCTTTCCAGGTCCGTATTCCACGTCCCTGCTTCACAACGAAACAGGGGTCAGTGGCGCCTTTTGTGAAGACGCGTCCTGACCCCTGCGTTGTGTTGCCGCTTTCGCCTATTGGATAAGCGTCGATTCCCTCACGCCCGCTTCTCCCTTCTTGGCATCCACGACATGCAGGGCGGAACCGGCAGCCCACATGCCCATCTTCACTTCCTGCCACACGTAGTAGATCTGCCCGGCCAGCATGTCGATGGTGACCGAGGAGTCCTTCTCCGTCTTCGACGTGACGGTATGCGGACCTGGCGGCAGCTGCTTCTCGATGTAGGTCTTCGACGCGGTGTCGCCAACCGATACGTTGTCGATCAGCACCGGCATCTTGATCGCAGCGCCAAACGTTTCATTGCGATAGATGTAGACAGTCGCCTTGTCTGCGGCCGGAGTGAACGTCTTCGCTTGCGCGTCCTGGCTCTTGCTCGCCATCGGGACGCTTGCGCAGCCCGTCATGACCAGTACACCAAGCAGCGCCGAAAGCGCCAATATTTTCTTGAACATGGTTCCCCCTGATGGTCTTCGAATGCCGTTGCCCCGCACAGTCATCCACTGTCGCAGGCAAGCATGCCATCTTCCGCATCGCTTCCCTGCAACGGAGATTCCCATGGGGTACTGAATCGCCGCTTGAATCCCCTGCGGCGGCCACAAACTTATCCGACAAATCGGGCAAAAGCCAGATCCTTCTGCGGGAACGCAGCAGAGAACATATGGCGCCGAGTCCATCGACTCCATTTCGTCTTCCTGGCTTTAGTGTCACGGGGTGGAACAAGGTGCCAGGGTGAGGCGGCCCGGGGTTCTGACAAACGGGTGACCGGTTGGCTTGCCGCCGATCGGTCGCGGCGATCAAGCCGCGCATTCCGGTATCAGCACGGACAGGTCGGTGGCGCCGACATCGACGCCGAGCTGGCTGAACAAGGTGGTGACCTGTCCGCGATGATGGGTCTGATGGTTGAAGACATGACGCAGCACCAGCCCGCCCGGCTTGGTGTGCGACTCGCCGGCGCTGTTGGTGTAGCTCAGCGGCTGCGCATACAGCGCGTCGGTGGCTTCGCGGGTGAACGCGACGATCGCCGCATCCAGCGCCTCACGGTCGGCACGCAGCGGGGCGAAGTCGGGAAACGTGATGCCGCGGACCAGCGCGGGCAGCGGCACGGCGCGCACGTAGTCCAGCGACGCCAGTCCGGGCATGGCGGCGGCGAAGCGCTTCAGCCAGTGCGTGTCGGCGGCGAGGATGTGCGCCAGCGTGGCCAGGATCGAGCCGAAGAACGCGCCCCGATCCGCCCGCAGTTCCGCCTCGTCCAGATCCGCCGCTGCGGCGTAGAGACGCACATTCATCCACTGGTTGTAGCGGGCCATCAGTTCGAAGTCGGGCTTGAGGGACATCGGGTGCTTCACGCAAGTGGGACAAGGACGCGAGGGTAGCCATCTCGACTGGCTGCCGCCAACTCCGTCACCGGGCCATGATTCGGGCTTGATCACCCGCCCCCTTTGTCGCAGGAGTGCAATTTGTCCGTGACAACCTGCTCGGGACCCGGTTTCGCTGCATTATCCTGCCGGCCCGTCCTCCGCCTTCTGCGCGAGTTCCCTGATCCTGAGCACGCGCATCTGTTCGGACTTCCTGAGTCCTTCGCGCGCCTCCCTGATCACTTCGTGGGCCAGGTTCTGGCTGGTGTGATGCCGCTTCGCGTCGATCGCGGCATCCAGTCGTTGCTGGGCGGCCTTGATCGCCTTGTCGACGCGGTAGAGGGGACCGTGCGGGTTCGTGGTCAGCGGTGGGTCGTAGCTTTTCGTCATGGCATTTCTTCGTGATCAGGACGGCACGATAACCCGGTTGCCCCCGCGCCGCACGCGCATCGGCGTTACCCGCCGGGACCGGCAACCGGATCGGATTCGCTTGCTCTGCTGAATCAAGTGAACCCGGCCTCGTTCCTCGTCGCGCCCGATCAGGTTCGGTCGCCGCGATCGACGAATTCCCAGACCTTGGATATCACCACCGATCCCTCGCCGACCGCCGAAGCAACACGCTTGACCGATCCGCTGCGCACGTCGCCCACCGCAAAAATGCCCGGCAGCGAGGCGGCGAAGGGCGAGCTCGCGCCCACCGCCTCGCCGGTGAGCACGAAGCCCTTGTCGTCCAGCTTGACCAGATCCGACAGCCAGTCGGTATTGGGGGCGGCACCGACCATGATGAAGAGCGCGCGAGTCGGCACCGTTTCCTCGCTCCCGCCCGCAGTGCGGCGGATCGTCACCGCCTCCAGATGGTCGCCGCCATGCAGCGCGCTGACTTCGGCACCGTATTCGATCGTGATCGTCGGCTCCGCTTCGAGCCGGCTCGACAGGTAACTCGACATCGATGCCGCCAACGATCGACCGCGCACCAGCAGGCGCACCCGGCTCGCCGTGCGGCTGAGGAACATCGCCGCCTGGCCGGCCGAATTGCCGCCGCCGATGATGATCGCCTCCGTCCCCTTGCTGTAGCGGGCCTCGATTTCGGTCGCCGCGTAATAGACGCCGGCACCCTCGAACTCGACCAGCCGCTCGATCGGCAGCCGGCGATACTGCACGCCGGTCGCCACCACGATGGCCCTGGCCCGAATCCGCTTGCCGTTGTCGAAGGTGGCGCAGAAGCTGCCGCCCTCCAGCACCTCGAGCTGCGCGACGCGGCGCGGCATGGCGAAACGCGTGCCGAACTTCATCGCCTGGATTTCGCCGCGCCACACCAGGTCGGCGCCGGAGATACCGGTGGGGAAACCCATGTAGTTTTCGATCCGGCTCGATGTCCCCGCCTGGCCGCCAATCGCGATGTCCTCGGTCACCAGCGCGCAAAGCCCCTCGGCACCCGCATAGACCCCGGCCGCCACACCGGCCGGCCCGCCGCCGACGATCAGCACGTCGAAATCCTCGTCGTCGACCAGATCCAGGTTGAGTCCGAGCAGACGCGCGACCTTGTCCGGCGTCGGCTGGTCGACGATCGTGTCCCGCCCAAAAATGACCGCGGCGCGACCCGGCGCAAGCGAACACGAAGCGGCCACCGCAGTCGCTTCGGCGCTGCCAAGCTCGAACGAGCTGTAGGGAATGCGATTGCGAGTGGCGAATTCAGCGATGTAGCGGACATCGCGATCGAGCTCCTCGCCGATCAGCACCAGCGCACTATCGCGCTGCTCGATCTGCCGGCGGCGGCGCGCGGAGAACACCGTGATGATGATGTCCGACATCTCCGGAATCTGCGACATCAGCGTCAGCATCGCGGCGCGCGGCACCTCGATCACGGACGTATCCCGCACGGCGCGCATCGGCATGGAGAAGGTACCGCCGTTGAGGAACGATATCTCGCCCATGAACTGGGTCGGCCCCAGCGTCGATGGCAGATGACGCTCGTCTGTATAGGCGTTGACGACCTCGATTTCGCCATCGACCACATAGACGAAGCGATCGGCCAGTTGTCCCTGGCGCGCGACATAGGTGCCGGCCGCGTAGACCGTCTCGGTGCCTGCCTCACGCAACGCAGCAACGTGCGCGGGTGCCAGCGGGGTGCGCTGCATCACTCGCAAATCGTGGCCGATGGACTCCATGGAAGCTGCCTCTTCGATGCGTTCCAGCACGTCGCCAACCGAATGGACGGCTTCCGGGGAAATCGCATCGGGGCGATCATAACGCTGCCGATGGGGATGACGCTCGCGTCGTGAAGGTCGGTGAAACCGGGGCCGGGTCCACTTTTCCAGGAAAGCGCACCCGGACCCATGTTTCCGGAACCGCGTTGATGAATCACCATGCCAACGGACGAGGAAATGCTCCCCGACACCTTCCCGGGCTGGATGAATGCGCCCTGGAAGACAGCTCGCATGACAACGCAACGCGCGGTCGGATTTCAGGCGTTGGCCAAGGTCGGCACCTGCTTTCCGGTCGCCCTGGCTGGCCACGGATCGGCCCAACCGGGTATATCCATCAGGCGATCGAGCCAGCGCGCGACATGCGGGAAATCGGCGAACGGCATGTCCGCATGGCGCCACTCGCAGGCCATCGACGCCAGCTGAAAATCGGCCAGGGTAAGCCGGTCGCAGGCCACGAAATCGCGCTGCTCAAGATGGTTGTCCAGCACGGCGGCGAGTTTCCTCAGCTCCGGCATCGTGGCCGTCAGTTCCGAGCAGTCCGGTTCACCGAGGTGGAAGGTCGGTTTGATGACATGCTCGAAGTAGAACGGCCCGACCGCGCGCGACCAGTGATTGTCGTTCCACGACAGCCAGCGCAGTATCTCGATCTGCTCGGCGGGATGTTGCACCGGCCACATGTCCGAGCCGGTCTTGGCGCATAGGTAGGCCATGATCGCGGACGATTCCCACAGCGTGACATCGCCATCCACCATGGTCGGCGCCTTGCCATTGGGGTTGAGCGCAAGGTATGACGGACTCTTCAGCCCGCCTGCCCGCAGATCGACTTCGATGCACTCCGCATCGATACCCAGATGCTTGATCAGCGCCAGCACGCGACGCGGTGCCTGGGCCTTGATCCAGTAAATCTTCATGTTCATTCTCCGGTTCGGGGATTACCGGTGATCGAGCATACGCAGCGGCAGAATATGTTAAAGAACATATTCAGCGGCCCTGCTATATCTGGCAACCGGAGGTCACCGCACCATGCCCTACAGTTCCGAACATGCCGTGCAGACGCGCGCCCGCATCATCGAGTCCGCGCGCCGCCTGTTCAATCGCCGCGGTTTCGAACAGGTCACCATCGATCAGATCATGGCCGCCGCCGGATTGACCCGCGGCGCGTTCTACCATCACTTCCAGAGCAAGAACGAACTGTATGCGTCCGCCGTCGCGAGCTTCGTCACGTGCAATCCATTCGCCATCAAGACGGCTGGCGCGGCGAAAAACCTGCGCGACCCGCGAGGGCTGGCCCGGATGCTGGTGGAGCTCTATCTGAGTGACGAGGCGCTGGAGAACATCGACCTGCACTGCCCGCTCTACGCCCTGCCGTCGGACGTCGCACGTGCGGGCCTGAAGCCGCAAGAGGCCTATACCGACCTGATCCGGGGCATGGGCCATATCTACCGCACGGCACTCGAGGGTGTCCGCGATGCCGGCCGGCGCGCCGAGACGATCGTGGCCCTGTGCGTGGGCGGGATGGTGCTCGCACGCACCACCAACGATCCGGGTCTGCGCAAGTCGCTGCGCGCAGCGGCCAGGCACCAGGCGCTGGCGCTGCTGAAGGTGGAGCCCGGGTAGCCGCTGACGCACGGTGCCCAGGTACGATCCGGGCGGGCCGACTTTCATCGAAAATGGCACTCCGCGGGAACGAGCCAGACTTGTGCGCGAAGTGGAGAAGCCTCGCATCCGGAGCTGGGAGGCTTGCACGCGGGCCAGCGGACCTCGCCTGCGGTTCGACGGAGCTGGCGTCCGAAGCTTCACGAGAACCTGTTGCATGCAAGGAAGGGGCACTGACCCGTTTGGTCTGGCTCGCCCCGAAACCGTCCCTGACGCCATGCGCGTGACCTGACCAGGATCAGGACGGCCATCGCGCCGCCCGGGGAACATGCAATCTCGCAACACCACAACGATTTGCATGAAACGAGGCCAGACGATGGAATTCCATATCGCGCTCACGCAGGCGTGCCCCGGCCCCGACGTCATTCAGGACGTCATGTTCGATATCGATCCGAACGCGGTCGTCGATCTCGACATGAGCGGCCTGGTGATGCGGATATCCTCCTACGTGACGGTGACGGACCTGATCGAGGTGCTGCGCCAGAGCGGCTGGACCGTGGCGCCGGAACAGGTCGTGCAGTTGCCGACCATATGCTGCGGCGGCTGCTCCGGATGAAGCGGAACCGGTCCGGCGGCCCGCCGGACCAGGGCGGATAGGTGTCAGGGACAAATTCGCCGCACCCGGCTAGCCCGCCATGGGGCGTCCCGATAGCGTCCCTGACACCGTCCTGCTCAGCCCTGTGGCGGGACGGCCGCGGGATCCATCCACATCACTTCCCAGATATGACCGTCCGGATCCTCGAAACTGCGACCGTACATGAAGCCAAGGTCCTGCACGGGCGTGGGGTCCGCCTTGCCGCCGGCAGCACGTGCCCTGTCGACCAGGCTGGACACCTCGTCGCGATCATCCGCCGACAGGCACAGCAGTACCTGGGCGTCCACGTGCGCATCGACGATCCGCTTGCTGGTGAACTGGCGCCACTTCTCATGCGTGAGAAGCATCGCGTGAATCGTGTCGGAGAACACCATGCACGCGGCGGTATCGTCACTGAAGGCGGGATTGTTGACCGCGCCCACCGTCTCGTAGAACGCCCTTGACCGCTGCAGGTCGGTCACCGGCAGGTTGATGAAGATCGGCTTGCTCATCATTTCTTCCTTTGGATGCAAGCCGCGGCAGGATCGCCGTGGCCTGTTGTCGACGAGCGGGAAGGAGGGAAATCGACAAGCGCCGCAAGAGGCGTGGCCGATCAACCTCGGGCCATCTCGACATGATCCCGTTCCTGTTGGCGTGCCGGGATGAATAACGTGGGGAAACCTCAGGGTCTGACGCGGTCACGCCATGCTACGAAGCTAGACATGACCCCATGTCTTGTTGCTGGTTATTCTGGCGCCGGCAGCACCCGGCCAACATGCGGACCATCCTGCGTGCCTTCAGTCAACCAAAACCGGACGCCATAGGCACCTGCATGGTGATGCACGTAATAAGCCGTTCCCTTCTTGGCATCAATCTCGAAATGCGCCGATGCGGTCAGTCCGGTGTGCTGGTAGAGCACCCTGAATCGGTGAGTGCCAGGCATCAGGTAAACATCGTTCGGCAATTTCCGGACTTCCCAGTCACTATTGCTCTGCTCACCGTCCACGGACGTAATGAATAGATAGTGCCCATCCGAATGCAGGAGCGTTCCTGCGGGGTCCGAAAGAGCGATCAGATGGGCCATGTGTGCCAGTTCCGCGTTCGGCGGCACAAACCGACGCACATCGGGCGAGCAGGCGGTCAACACAAGCAACAAGATACAAAGCAGGTTTTTCATCAGGGTCTCCGGATGCCGACGCTCAAGGGCTGACGTATCGGACGTCGAACCGGCCAATGGGGTATGTCCGAATATCCAGCTGGCTGCCCCAACCGAAGTTGATCCGGGTTATCGATGTGTCCGGGTGCGAGTTATCGGCTGCTACCAGCGCATAGTCAGCGTCAGCACCGGGCACCGTCACGTCAAGCGTCATTGAGAGCGGCGTGAAACTGTGTGCACCCTCCACAGAATATTCATATCCGTCCGGCGACGGGTTGATCACCTGTCCATCCTTCGTCAGCACACGAACGACGGGAACCGCTATGCGTTTGTCGAAGCCGAGGCACGCACAATAGGAGGTGACCTTCAGATGAAGAGTGCCGTGCACGGGCGTCAAGCGATACAGGCGGTAATAGGAACTACCTTGTGTCAGTTCCACCACTGGTGCGCCTGCCCCCAGTTCGCCCTTGACGGGTTGGATGCCTAGCAGGGGCGCGTCGCTCTTGAGCTCTACTGCCGCCAACGGAACCGGCTCGGCATGTAACAGATGGCCCATAACGTCTTGGGTGGGGGGTACCGCGGCGCAGCCGGAGAGGATCAGAGCCGGGATAAAAGGCCACCAGATTTTCATGCATGCGTCCTTGGTTGTATTCCGCCAGAAAAGAAGGCCGAAAAGAGACATAGATTCACGTCTTGGTGCTCACAACAAGCGGGTCCACAAAGCGGGCCAGAGGCACTTTTTTGGAGCACCCTGCTGACACCGGCAGCGAAATGATCAGCCGTTCCACACATTGCTTCATTGGCCGGCACCCGGCGTCCGGTCGTGGTATGTCGCCACCAGCTGAGCACCAACAGACGGCTTCACCAGGCCGAGGTTTGTACCGATTTGCATGATGCCGGCGTAGGCCGCGAAGCTGGTACCTATGACGACGTAGTAGGTCTTGCCGGATTTGAAGTCACTGTTGAAGGCCACCTCGCGCAGCGCACTGAGCCGGTTCCAGTGCGCCAGGATGTCATGGCGGCCTGGAGTGGCTGCAAAGCGGACATACGTTTCCCGACGGAGTGAACCTTTCTGGACGCCGTCGAGTCGCACGTTCGCCGGCCAGGCCATGCCGGCACCGCTCGTATCACGCATGACATAGACCGTGGCCTGTCCATCGTAGATCGAGCCCTGAGATGCATAAGCCGACGCATCGGCGACGACAAATGGCTTGGTGGCGCAACCACTGAACGCGGCCAAAAGCAGGCCGACAACAAGAATTCTCATACCCCCTCCTGTGAGTAGCACCAATAAAAGCGGGACGTGGCTGATCAGTAACCCGTCCCCTTCCACCCCCGCTTTCAGTAGTGGTCCAGTTTAGCGTCCGGGTTAATCGGAGTAAAAAAAATAGGATCAGATTCGTCATTTTGTGCCATCCGAAACCGGGACGAAGAGAGTCAAATACCACCGTACTCTTCGCTTAACTTCCTCCGTCCACCTCCGTCCCGTTTTGCTTTGCGCCCCCCTTAATTCGCCTAGGCGTTATAGGTAAATCCCGCAGCTGCAACGATCCGCTGCGATCCCCGCGTGAAGTACTGGCTCGGATCGGGCGGAGCGTGATAGAAGTTGCCGCTGATGACGCAGGCTTGCGGATGCTCGGAGCCGCCCGCCGCGGCGAAGACGTCTGGGATGGAAATGCCGCCCACGAATCTGCCCTGGCCGGCGAGTTCCAGCGTGTATTCGGCAATGCCCGTGGCGAACACGGTGAGCCAGACATCGCATGCGCTAGCCGCCACCGCGGGAGCGTAGCTGTATTGTCGAATCCGGCCGCCCTCCTCCGTGAATTGAAGTCGCCACCCGGGCAGGTCATAAATCTGCCGGTATCTGCCCGAGGCATCCGCGAAACCGGGGTCAACCAGTATCACGTTCAAGTCGACCCGCTGCCGAATACAGTATTCGAGCAGCGAATCGGGACACTGTTGGCGCTTGATCGAGTCTTCGCCATGTCCATGATCGAAGCAGGCTATGCCGATGAATGTCATCTCGTCCGGCCCGAGCTCTCCGGCAGATAGCCGCAGGAAGGCTTGAAGCTTTGCCAGTACGTTGTCGGTGGGGGCGTCTTCCAGGCGGGCTGGAAGTTCGACAAGAATCGTCTTGTACGCCTGGACATTCAGGTCGCCTAGCGTGAGCGAACCTTTGGAAACGACCTTGCCGTTATATGACACCTTGAGCTGATCGTCTGGCGGAAGAACGGCATGTGGTCGAACCTGTCGGTACGCCTGTTCGAGCACGCTGCGGAAAGTGTCGTTGGGATCCGCAGTGACTTCTACGTGTTCTTCACCCTGAAACTTCACGAATACCTTGGGCATGGCCCTAGCTCCTGACGGTTGGCGTTCCAGTGGTGCCTCCCGGCAAAGAACCAACAAAGGGACGGAGGCTGAGGTTTCCCCTTCAGCTTTTTATCAGCCTCTCGGATGGCTCCCAGGCAATCCCGACCCGGCTGGCCGGATCAAGCCGGAAGACCAGGAAACCGCAACGATTCGCCCTGATTTCGAAATCGGCGTAATACGCAAGATCGGTCTGCGTCTGGAAACTCACCCCTGGGTAACAGGAATAAGTGACCTGATACCCACCCGCGACAAAATTGCGGAAAAGCGTCACGCGTTCGCCGGCGGGTACCTTCAGATGCCCCTCGCTGGGATGGGCGCTGTAGCAACGTCCATCCACGCACAGGGTCATGGTGTCGTTGCGGATGTTGGGCGACAACTTCACATCCACCATCGCCGCGCCGGCAGTCGGCTGGTAGGGCGGCAGGCCGACGCATCCGGCCAGAACGCACGCCAGCAAGGCCGGCATGGCCATACGCTGATGGTTCATCACGGCGCCGCCCCCTCAGCCTTCATGCGCGGCAACAATTGCGCCCGCACCTTCGCGACATCGAGATCACCGGGCACGTATTTGTCATCGAACAGGACAAATACCCAGTCCGCGGGACCACCCATGATGTTTGCCACGCTGATATCCGTCGATGGCTGATTGCGCACCGCCGAAACCAGGCTCGGGTAGATCCGCATGAACGGCTTGTGCCGCTGGACGGCAAGCTCGGTACAGCGCCACGTCAGATAGGTGACCACCGCCGTGTTGTCCGTGTGGCCGTTGGCCGCAAAGCCCACCTTGGTCAATTCGCCCGGGCCCGGTTCGTCCCAGTAGCCACCCCCACCGAACGCCTCAAGCAAAGGGATGCTGTGACGCATGTCCTGATAACCGGTGGCGCACCCGCCCACGGCAAGCGTAGCCGACAGCACCACCGCATATCGCGCCGTGCCACGTGCGCGTGGCCGGGTTCCATCCCATCGAGTCATGATTCCCCCTGGTTGTCGACGGACTGCAGCGGACTCAAGGCAAGTCCGCATGCGCCTTCGGGAGTTTCGGAAACCGGGACGGAGAAAGTCAAGTGAAGAGCCTGGCGGCATTTGACTTCCGCGGTCCCGGTTTCCGCCGCCCCGCAACCAGCCGCCCGCAGGGGCGCCCAAAGCTCCCCGCGCGCGCTACGAGGCTTAATTGGCCACGTCCCCTTTAATTGCCGACCATTTCAGGTGTGCCGCTGTATAGAGTGGCGAACTGGTGCCACCGGACCTTACTAAAACGGAATGACAAGGGATGCAGCTCGGCCACATGTAACGTGAGTGTTGCGCCACCAACGGTCATTGCGAGCTCACAGTCTTAGTACTGACCCGAATCGAAGGAAGGTAGATCGAGAACAACGGATGCAGGAACTCACCCGGAATTTGCGCTCCGGGCTGCTCCATCAAATGGCAGACACCGGACTCATCGTCGAACTGGCCTGCATGACGTTTCATCATGCCGGTCCGCCAAAGCAGATATCTCCGACTGGTTGAGCGCGCGATCGAACAGCATCACCCGTGCAATCTTGCCGGCGAAGCCGTCACCCATACTCAACGGGAAGGGGTTGGCCGCCGGCGTCCTGTCGTAACGGGTTTCGTGAGCCAGCTTGCCGTCGACATACAAGCGCAAGGCGTTGCCATCGTAGGTAACAGTGACGTGATGCCAACCGGGCATGAGCTTCTGGGCGATCATCGCCCCAGCGGTATCTTCTGGAGCTTCACCACGATACAAATAATCTTCACCGGCATTCACAAACCCCGACACACTTCCCGAGGCCGACATCCCGATGCCGTAGGAATCTCCTTTATTCAGTACGTTCGAACCCGAATAAGCCAGGATGCCGTTCAACTCTCTTATAACATGGTCCTTGCTTTTCCTATAATGAAGCCTGTTCACATCGTAATACGCCTTGCCGCCAACAATATCCAGCATCTTGTACCCGGTAAGATAATCATCTCCGTCACCTCCAAGATCACGCCGCTGGACCCAATGATCACCATTCAGATCCGAACTGGCAGTCCAGAATGACATGTCCAAAAATCCCAGCTTCAGAGCTGATTTCAAAGGCTTCTTGGCTGCAGAAAATGCATACATGACCTTGTTGCCTACGACCTGAATGCCCGCCGGCGCTGAATTTCCTGTACCAAACGTTCTCTGGTGCTCTTGAAAACCGGATCCATCCGTCGCCACGCTTCCGGTCGACAGATGGGCGTTACCGGTCGAATCACCCTTCGAATAGGAGAAATAGATGGTTCCCTTATCAACTGTTAGCTGCGCAATGATCCACCACGCGGACCCATGAATACGATGGATTTCGTGCCAGCCCGAACCATCGAGGTTCGAGGAGGCAATAACCACATCGTTCTTGCCATGAACATGGTCTTTTGCCGCGTCAGCGAGAAAAATATAATATATTTTATCGCCGGATACCTGAAAACTTGGAATAAGACCGCCAGTGGTCGTTACCTGCCGTGCTTTCCAGGATGAGCCGTCCCGATTGGAAGATGCGGACCACAACTGCCACTTTCCATTTTTGTCCTTTATTGGAAATGCATAGTAGACCTTGTCGCCGACAACCTGGACATTGCGGGCCTGTTCTGCATCGTAACGTCCCTTGGTGGATGTCCTCTGAGTCGACATCCAGCCCTTGCCATTACTGTCGCTCGTGCCGGTATAGATCTGCCAGGTCCCATCAGCAGCGTTTCCAAAGTATTCAAAGAACAGACGGTCACCAACAACCTGCAGCTTCGGTTCCAGTCCGCTCAATGGCAGCTTTGTTCGCTGCCGGTCATCCGAAGATCCTAGATTGACATCGGCAACCCCTGACCAGACGACGGACCGCCAGTAATACGGGCCCTTCTTCGGAGCCTTGTAATCGCCATCCACCAGCGGGTCTGAATTTGTTACCCAATAGATCTGATCACCAACGACCTGGAAATTTGGGCTCCGCATGCCTGCGAGCTCCAGACTCTGAAACCGCGCGCCGGACCCATTTACCCAGGCAGCAGCCGAAAAGGAATGGTGGAAATTCAAGATATCGTTCGATTTCAAGGTGAGGCGACTCTTGCCATGGAATTCTGCGGCGCAGCCGAACGGTGAATCAACCTGATCCACTTGTCCTACGGTGGCGCTCTTGTCGTCAAGAGACAGGGTGTTTCTTCCCAATTCACTTGCATCACTGAAGTCAAAATAGGCGACCGGCTTGAATTCATTGGCTGATTTCACATGAGTGCGGTCGGCATTGGCTTCCACGCAGCCACCAGCCAGAAACATAATCATGGCTGCCATGAGAGCATAATGACGAGCTGATCGTATTTTCATTGTCAGGACCCTTTTGGTAATGCAACCCGTCCGAGGCCATGGCTGCGACCTTGACATTGGGTTTGATGTATTCGCTTCCGGAAGTCAGTCCGGTTTTTCCCGCCATCCGCAAACCGGCGAGCTGCCTGGGCCGGATTTAGAGCACAAGGTCGGGCACCTACGATCCTGCTTGACCCCGGTGCAGGCTGTCCCGCATGTCACGCCAGTGGACGTACTGCGCTTTTTTTGAGGGCGCCGGATCCTCATGCCCTTGCAGCCAGAAGCGGAACCAGTCGAGATTTCGCTCATAGGCGGCAAGCTTGTGCCTGGGCTGGAACTTCTGATGCGGCTCATTGGGGAACACGTACAGGTCGGCGCGATGTTTTCGGATCAGCGGAGTCGCGTAGTCGAGCGCCACCACATATTCCTGTTCCGGCATCTGCATCAGGATCGGCGCCTTGATGGCGTCCAGGTTGGCGGCGGGAGAAAGCAGCCGCCAGCGCGCAGGCGTTACATCCAGCGCACCAAGCTGCCAGAACGCTCGCAACGGCTTGTAGAAGGCACTGCCTCGCATGCTCCCGAACAAATAGTAATTACGAGACATCCCGACCGACGTGACCGACGCGGCGGCGAGCAGATCCGACTTCATCACCGTCCACAGGGTGACTTCGGTGCCGAAGCTGAGGCCGCCCATACCCACCTTGGTCCGGTCGATCTCTCCCTTCGAAGCCAAGAGGTCAATGACACTCTTGACCGCCGAAAGGCCTTGCCCGTAACGCGCAACCGCGTCAAGACGGTAAGGGGCCTGGTTAATGCACAGGGCCGAAATCCCGTCTTCGGCCAGCGACGCAAAAGGCCATTCATCGCCGAGGCCACCGCGCAGGAAGCCCCTGCAATCGTAATAGTTCACGAACAGTGGCGAGGGTTCATGGCCCGTACGCCGCGCCGGAAAATACTGACCGGTAAATTCCTGACCTTTCGCGTCCGTCCAGCGAAGCAAGCGAGAGGGTGTGTCCTTTGCTTCATCCGAGGCAAGGGAAGCGTTCGGATCGAACAGCACCTGCCGCCTACCTGCTTTTAGATCGATCCTCTCCAGGCGAGGCGGACGATCCGCCTTGGCGTTAACGCACACCAATGCCTCAAAAGACACCCCGCAGCCGCCAGCCTGATAGCGACCATCGCCATTGAACAGGCCGGCGGATCGGGTCACCAGCTGCACGGCGCCGGTTCGGACGTTCCACCGGTAAATCGATTGAGCCTGCCCTTTGTGCGGGTCAGTCACGGTGAAGAGCACCTCATCACTATGCGGTCGCCACTGGATAACGCTTATCGCCTTTCCCGTGCACAACTCGGCCTGGCATTTGACGGGTCGGGTTGAGCCTTTCTTGGGCAGCATGGCGAGTTGCACATCGGGCTTTCTCAGGAGCCCTTTGGCGTTGCCGGTCCGCGTCAACAACGCCGTCCGGCCCGAATCCGGATCAACTACCAGCTTCCAAGAGGACGACGACTCGAGGGCGCGCATGCCAAGGGCCTTGCGCATGCCGCCGGATAGATCCGATGTCGTTGGCGGCTGGGGCGGACGCTCCAAGAAAGGCAAGTTCGTCACCTTCCCTGTCTCCAGATCGACTGC
This sequence comes from Rhodanobacter ginsengisoli, assembly GCF_042657065.1. Lineage (NCBI taxonomy): Bacteria > Pseudomonadati > Pseudomonadota > Gammaproteobacteria > Lysobacterales > Rhodanobacteraceae > Rhodanobacter > Rhodanobacter ginsengisoli. The sequence continues at coordinate 59,369 of NZ_JBHSNF010000003.1, read as the reverse complement.
TTTCCACTGATCCGGAACCTCTGCCAGAAGTTGAACGCGATCCCATCCGGGGGCATCCGAGCGAAAGCGCTGTGTTTCCAGCCGCCCATCGACATTGCCGGAGCGGAAAAGGCCGCCCTGGCCGACGGGCACGGTGTCGTCGATATGGATGCCACGATCGTATTCGGCCTGCTCCGCCGCAATGACCGCTGCGCGTGTAGCGCCTACACTGTATTTCAGCGTCTTGCCGTCGGCGCTCAACGAAAAATCGCGAACGTCCGCGGGATCGTGCGTCACCGGTTCCGCGGCGGAACCATCCGCTGCCGCGCGCCAGACGGCCAGACGGCCATCCTCCAGGGTGCGGTAATAGATCCAGTGCCCGTCGGGTGACCACACGGCATGGCCCGACACCGCCACCCCGGCGCTATCGTGCAACAGCGTGCCTCCGTCCGCGATCCGGCGCGGAGGCGACTGGCCATCCATGGGCTGCACGTACCAGAAGACATCGTAGGTATTGCGCACGACCGAGGCCTGCTCGAGCCTGAATGCGACATTGGTGCCGTCCGGCGAAATGACGGGACCACTGAGGTCAGCGACCTCCAGCAGCCGGCGGGGAGAGATGGTTCCTGCATGAGACGGACCGATGAACATCAGCAGCAGCCCTCCCGATGCCAGAACGTGTTTCAAGAGGTTTTTCGGGAACATGTCGATGGCCTGGATACAGATGAATGCCGCACGTCCCGGCAGAGAATGCGGGATGCCGACTTCGTTGTGGGAAACGGCGGACGGCGCGAAGACTGCTCGGGATGACGGCGCGAAATTAGAAGTGTTTCGACACCGACAGACTCAGGTAGCGGCCGACCGCCGAATAGTTGGCCGGATCGTAAGGTGCGTAGGTCCACGAAATGGGGGTGTACAACGGCGGCGCACGATCGAGCAGGTTCTGGGCCGACAATTCCAGCGCCAGATTCGACCATGCGTCATCGCGCGCGCCGGTGTCGTAGCGCAGCGTGGCGTCGAAAGTGGTAAACGATGCGCCCTTGCTGCCTTCCTTGGCGTCGGTCACCCCGCTCTTGTAGTTTCCGAACAGCGAAGCCGTGAAACCACCCTGCTGCCAGACTGCACCGATCCGACTATTGATCCTGGCCGGATTGAACAACGTCCCGGCCAGGTCATAAGGGTCTTGCGCCGCCGTCAGGGACTGTGTGCTTTCCAGCCAACTTATCGAACCACGGAACGCCAACTTCCCCGCGCCCACGTCGAACCGGTACGACCCAGTCAGATCGGCCCCTTTGATCTTCTGCCGCGATGCGTTGACATACCGGCCATCGACGATCGCCACGACCTTGCTGGGATCGAAAGGTGTGCCCACGTAGTTGTAGAAGTTGCTGGCGTTTGCAACCGCCTCGTTCAGCACTGCCTCGGCAGGGTCGTAATGGACGAAATCCGTGTAGATCGGATTGCCGAAAACATTGTAGGTAGTGATCGGCTGCAGAACACGCTCGGTGTAGTCGATATCAAACCAGGTCAGCTCCGCTTCGAGCTGCGGCACCGCCTCCGGGTGGAATGCCAGCGAGGCACTCCATGTCCGGGCCCGCTCCGGACGCAGATTCGCATTGCCGCCCGACAGCCACAAGGCCGTGGCATCCGCGGGATAGCCGCCACCAAACGTTGCCGCCGGATAATAGATGGCGTTCTGGCTCATGTAGCGCTGCAGGAGTGTGGGTGCCTTGAACGACTTTCCCCATGACGCTTTCAATGAGAAATCGGCACTGGGCGAATAGATCACCCCAAGCTTTGGTGTGGTCACCCTTCCGTAATCGCCATCCTCGGTGCGGACCGCGCCGGTCAGCGCGAGTCGCTCGATCCCGTCGATGTGCTGCTCGGCCCCTATCAAAGGCAGGCTCAATTCGGCATAGGCAAATCGGCTGCTCTGGCCGCCATCGGCATTGATCCTGTTGCGGCTGATGCTCGCGTTCAGAAAATGGTTGTATCGATATCCCGCGCCAGTGGCCAGCCTTGCGTCGCCGCCGGGCAGTGTGAACAACGGCCCTTCCGCGCCGATCTCATAAGTCTGGCTTTTGTTCGTGTACGCGCTGAGGCCGTTGGAAGTAATCGCTCCATCTGCCCTGCTCACCGTCGGCTGCGCGATCGAGTTCCTCTCTTTGCCCACCGCCACGCTGAGCGTGAGCGTCCAGTCGCCCGGCAGCCAGACTTCGAGACTGGGCGCCAGCAAGCTGGTCTTCGTCTTTACATCGTAGGGGTAATAGACGCTGGGGTACGCCAGAACCGTGTGGCTGCTCCGGTCGTTCCCGAGCGCGTCCAGATGCAGTTCAACGGCCTCTCCCAGCGACTGGTGCAGGCTGAACAAGCCGCTGCGAAGACTGCTTCCCTGCCACAGCGTCGAGGGCCGGTACATCGAGCGGGTGTAGTCACGCTCGTCTGAATAAATTGGGTCGTTGGATGTTTTTTCCCCCGCCGCGATCAAGCCACCCGTGGCCCAGGTGGTGCCGGCAGTGGTCGTGAACCCGCGTGTGATCAGCCCGCCCTCGGTGGCACCACCATAGCGCGCGCCCACGGTCACGCCATCGAAGTCGGGCTTGAGGATCACATTGGCCACGCCACCCACCGCATCCGAGCCATAGACGGCTGAAGCGCCGTCGGGAACGATCTCGAGGCGCTCCACCGCCTCAACCGGAATGGCGCTGATATCGACCGCCTGTGCAAATCCGCCATAGGACATGCGATGACCATTGAGCAGGGTCAGGGTCGCATCCGGCCCCAGCCCGCGCAGATTCATGCCCGAGCCGCCGGTGATGTCCTGATTGCTGGGGCTGCCCTGCGCAGCGCCTAGCGAGACTCCCGGATTCTGCCCACCTGAAAAGTTCTGCGGCACACTGCGTATCACCTCGCCAAGATCAGTAAAGCCTTCCTGCTGGATCTTTTCGCTGCCGATCGTGATCACCGGCGATGGTGTGGTACCACCACGTATGCGTGTACCGGTAACGGTGACCGTACTCAGTTTCTTCACGTCCAGAGCAGCCCCGGACGATGGCGCCTTGGGTTTCGACGCGCGTTTCCGATCAACGCCCGGCGGCGGCGATGCCCGCTTGAGGGTGTAGGTCTGGCCGCTGACGCGCTCCCATGCGAGCCCCGTCCCGGCGAGCAGATGCGTCAAGGCCTGTTCGGCACCGTAGCGGCCCGAGATGCCTTGACCCTGTTTGCCAGCGACCAAGTCCGGTGCGAACACCAGTTGCCGGTCGCTTTGCGCACCCCATGCACTGAGCGCCGTGGACAGTGGGCCCGCGGAAATGTCGTACTGGCGAACCGACTCGCTCGCCACCGCTGTCTGTGCCTGCGCCATGGGTACCGTGGCATACAGTGCCATGCAAAGCGCCACGCACAGGGCATTCTCGACAAGTCCCCGACCAGACCTCCTGCTTGCTGTATTCATCTGCTCCCCTCTGTGTTGGTGAGCGCCGACGCGGCGCCTGCCACAGGGGTAACAACTGAGCGGCGCGCAACCCTACCCGGCATTGAATGACATGCAGTTGACTCAGCGCGGCATCAGCACGATCTCGTGCGTGTCGCTGCGGGCCACGCGCACCGGGAACACGGCAGAAAGGGCGGCGGCAATACTCGCGTTGTCGCCGGTACGGAAGCTGCCGCCCACGGGCAGATCGGCCAACCGCGGATCGCCCAGGCGCAGCTTGACCGCGGAATAGCGGTTGGCCTCGGCCACAGCCTGGGCCAGTGGCAGACCACTGAAATCCAGCCGCCCGCGCATCCAACTGGTGATGCCGGCCGGGTCAACTTGTCGCACGCGGATGCCGGCGACACGAGCACCGTAACGAGCTTGTTCACCTGGCACCAACTGCTTGTGCTCATTTAGCGCGGCGACATCCACCCGCCCTTGCAGCAAAGTGACTGTGGCTATGCCATTTTCGTCGCGCACCAGGAACTGCGTGCCAAGATCGGTGACGCTGCCATCGGCGGCGGTGACGATGAAGGGGCGCTCAGCATCGTGTACGACCTCGAACATCGCCTCACCATGCTGCAGTGTGACGTCGCGGCGCAGACGGCTGTAGCGCACCTGCAGCGCAGTCTGCGTGTTAAGGACAATGCGGGTGCCGTCGGGCAACTGCTCGGTGCGTTGCTCGCCGAGGCCAGTGCTGTAGGCCACGGGCGCCGTCTGCATCATCAGCGGCAGCAACCATATACCGCCGAACACGGCAATTGCTGCCAGGCCTGCCGCTGCCAGCAGTGGCCTCAAGCGCTTACCGGTCGCCTGCCGTTGACTGGGTGAGGTGGCAGCCATCGCCGCAGCGGCCATCTTGCGCATTTGCACGGAGTCCTGCAATCGCGCCCACTGTTCCCAGGAGTGCTCGGTTTCGGCGTAGGCACGCGCATGCGCATCGCTGCTATCGCGCCACGCTTCGAAGGCCGCCTCCTCGCTGCAGGCGCCGTCGCGGCGCCTGGCGAACCAGGCAGCAGCTTCCTCTCGGATAGCGTCGTGGGAATCCATGCTGTTGCCAACACTCACGGCTCGAAATCCCCCACCTCTGCGCGACACTGGATGATCGCCTTGGCAAGATGCTTCTCGACCATCTTCACGGAAATGCCGCAGCGCTGGGCCACCTGGGCATTGCTCAAACCTTCGACGCGACTGAGCAGGAACACCGTGCGGCGCTTGTCCGGCATGTCGGCGACGGCTGCCTCCAGCCTCTCCAGGTAGCGTCTTGCCTGCCACTGCCGCTCCACCCCCGGGACTTCGGAGGCGATGTCCAGCCCACTGAAATCCGTGGATTGCTCAAGCTGATGCAGCGAACTCCAGCGCCAGTGATTCTTGAGCACATTGCGCGCGATGGTGAACAGCAGGCTGCGCAACGAGGCGGGGGGCTGGTCTTGCCGGTAACGCATCAGCCGGCTCCAGGATTCCTGTGCCAGGTCAGCGGCATCCTGCGACTTCGCCAGGCGATGACGGAAGAAGTTCAACAGCTCGGCCTGGTTCTCGCGCACGAAGGCATCAACGTTGGCGTCGCTCGACGGCAACGGTTCCGCTTCCGCCCAATCTGTGCAGGACCTCGACACGCTCACAGCCTCGTCGTCGCTCCAGTGATTTCAATGTGCTGCCACGCCCGAGCTCATGTCAAATGCCGGTCACGCAAATGAGCCTTGAAGATGCAAAATTGCCACCGTCCAGACGCGCGCCTGCGCAGAGCCCCTCTGTCATGAAACACGCAAGGTCGGCTGCACCCTACCTCTTGTCCGCCTGATGCCCAGGACGACCTGGCCTGACCGGCTCGGTCAGGCGCCGTCCGGGCCCGATCCGATCCGCCAGTGCCCACTGAAATTCAGCCGCCCGAACCAGCACCAGCACCAGCGCGCGCCAGCGTGGCCGACACCGCGTGTCTCATCGTGCGCCAGGTACGGTATTGCCCGGCCTTGTCCGGAGCCGGATCTTCGTAGCCCTGCAGCCAGAACCGGAACCAGTCCAGATTGCGCTGGTAAACGGCCAGTTTGTGATGCGGCTGGAATTTCTGGTGGAGCTCGTTCGGAAACACATAGACCTCGGCTCGATGCACCCTGATCAGGGGGACCGCGTAATCGAGCGCCGACCTGTACTCCTGCTCTGCCATTTGCATCAGCACGGGGGCCCCCGCCCGTTCGAAATCGTAGGAAGGCGAGACCAACCGCCAGCGTTCCGGGATCCGGCGGCTCGATCGTCTCCACTTGCACGTCGAGCTTGTCGCGATGCGACTGGCTGCGCCGGTATTGTTCGTTGAGCAGATTGCGGGCAGTCCGATAGCGCACCGCGCGCAAAATCCGCGCCATCCAGGCACGTCGGGTGATCCCGCGACACGCCGGGAACCTGAACTCGCGCACAGAATTCGGAAAATGTCCCTGACAACCTTTGGTGCAGGGGCCCGCCACATCTGTCCTTGCCCTGGGCAACCGCCCATCGCGCCCACCTCGCTGGGCGGCGAGTACGCCGCCAGGCCCCCGCCACGATGGCCCGGCCAGTGAGCTGGCCAGGTTCCATTACCTTCGAACGGTCGAAAGCCTGATCCTTTTTTCCTGACGGTCGATCCGCAGCACCATTCGGCTTTGGGAAGCAATCATCAGCAGACATGGAGTCCAGCCATGAATGCGATCCACTCCAAGAGTGCATTCGTGTACCGGCAGGTCAAACGCGCCCTGCGATCGGGGCGCTACGCGCCTGGTCAGAGGATCGATCCCGCCACACTCGCCGCAGAGTTCAACACCAGCCCCACGCCGGTTCGATTCGCGCTATATCGCCTGGTCGGCGAATCCCTGCTCGTCGATCATGCCCGCGACGGACTGCACGTTCCTTTGCTCACCGAGGTCGCCCTGCGCGACCTCTATGACTGGATGGAGCGGCTGTTGCTGATCGCTTGCGATATCGGCGCAATGCCGGTAGCCCGAAAGACCGAGCAGTTGGAGCTCACCTCGGCTGATGACGATCTGGTCACGCTGACGTGGCAGCTGTTCGACGCGATAGCCCTGGCGACTGCCCGCGGAAACTTGCACCATGCCGTGAAGCAGGCCAACGACCGGCTGGCGCCGATACGCTGGGCCATACAGGGGTTGCTGGAGCACAGATTCGACGAGCTTTCGGAACTGGACCGACTTTGGCAGGCACACGACGTTTCGGCCCTGAGGTCCGCATTGCGCAACTATCACGAACGCCGCAAGCAACTCGTGCCGTGCATCGTGGCCTTGCTGAGCGAGCGCAGCGATCGCCTCCACTAGCCCGCGTCAGCCGAAGGAACATCGACGCCGAGCCCGGCCATGACGGACGTCCATCACGCTCCGGAACAATCACCGGATAACAACGCAATAATCATTTGAAAATCAAGATTTCCGACTCCTACGCTGCACGCGTCATGGGACAGCCATGACGCGAACGTAGGAGATCGAAATGAACACGAACAAAGACATTCGCAACGATACGTCGGAAGACGTCACCGAGCTCGGTGTCGCCAGCATGGCGACGAAGGGCAACGCTGGCATCGGCGAGGGCGGTGGACTCGGCGGCCCAGTGACCCCCGGCATTTCGGAGGAGTAATAACTCCGGGGCGCGCACCATCGTGCGCGCCCTACCCTTGGAGAGCAGATCATGTGCTACCAGCTCAGAGAGGATCTTTCGTTCTGTGACGTCGACGGTCACCTGATATTTCTCGACGTAGCACAAGATCGGTACTTCAGGCTGGCCGGTCATCTTGAGAAGGCCATGCGATGCTTTCAGGCACATCAAGGCGTTGCTTCCACGCTATTGGCGGATCTTTCCGCCGCGCGGATACTGGTCGAAGTACCGGGTGTGGAGGCGCATTCCACAATAGCGAACATCCTGCTCCCATCTCGCAGCGCAATCGAGCAACCCACCGCGACTGCGGGCGACCGGCTCAGCGTAGCCCATGTCGCTGAAGTCGTGGCGACCGTCTGGTCGACTCGTCGCCAGCTCAAGGCTCGCACTCTCAAAACGAATCTGGACGAAGCCTGTGCGTACCGCGATAGAAACGCAGGTGCGATTGAGGCCGCTACAACCGCTGACTGCGAGGCCGATCTACTCCAGGCGAACTGGCAATTCGTTCGTGCGCGCCGCTACGTGCCCATCGAGCCTACCTGCCTCCTGGATTCGCTATCCCTGCTTCGGTTCCTCTCGCGGCGGGGATTGCCGGCAAACATCGTCTTCGGTGTGACGCCGGAGCCATTCGCGGCACATTGCTGGGTGCAGGCCGGCGGCGTTGTGTTGAACGAAACACTCTCCGACGCCCATGCGCACACCCCCATCAGGATAATCTGATGAAATATCGCTATATCATTTTGCTCGGCGAAGGATTGAACCGGAGCGCCGACTACACGCTTCGGCTGGACAGGCTCCTGCGCGCCGAAGAAATGATCTGCAAACTTGAATCGGCTTCGGCCAGGGTTTTTGCTTCCGCTGGCGCCCGTTCCCTTTCCATACCCGGGCACGGCCTGCTCATCGGCCAAGTCTTTACGAGGGATGGCCAGCCCATCTCACAATGTCTGGATATGGTTGGTTCGGCGCGCGAACTCACCAGCCGTCTGCTGCGGAACACCTGGGGCAACTATCTCGCCATTCTTGTCGACCGCGACGATCGCTCGGCGCTTACCCTTTTGCGCGACCCATCGGGCGCCGTGCCATGCGTCTACTCGCTAGCTGATGGTGAAGGCTTCATTACCTCGGACATCAGCCTTGCCGTCGCTCTCGGACTCTACCGCAAGGAGGTGAACTGGCAGGCTATCGCACACGGCCTCACCTTTCCCTACCTGAAAACGGCGCGTACGGGACTGAAGTACGTCAGCGAATTGCTTCCGGGCAACATGCTGACCTGTCGCGGGAGGGAAGTTTCAACCAGCACCGCGTGGTCACCGTGGCGCTTCGTGGCAGAGGGCGTCCGGCACAAGGATCCTCTCGTGGCAGCCGAAGATGTCCGCGAGACCGTATCCAGCGTGGTCAGGGCGCTCTCCAAGTTGGAAGACAGGTTTGTGGTTGAGTTATCGGGCGGGCTAGATTCCTCCATCGTCGCCACCTGCTTGCGCGATGCTTTGCCGCGCGCCACCTTTTGCACGTTGGTCATGCCCGTGACCGGCACTGACGAGCGACCATACGCCCGTTTGCTTACGGATGCGCTGGGCCAGGAGCTCTTTTCGGTAGAAGTAGGGTTCGACAATGTCCACATCGAATTTCCCGTGTCTCGCTCGTCCGTTGTTCCTGCCATAGGCATTCCACAGAATGCCATCAACGAAGCCTGGGAGGCCGCAGGCACCCGATATGGGGTAGACAGTTTCTTTTCGGGTGCCGGTGGCGATACCGTCTTCTGCTATCTGAAGACTGCGGCGCCAGCCGCTGATGCGTTCCGGGAGCGTGGCGTCATGGCGGGAATCGGAGGCATCGAGAATCTTGCGAACCTACACCGATGCACAGTCTTCAAGGCCAGTCGGTTGACCCTCAAGAAAATGTTCCGTCGACCACGCTTGGGCTGGAAAGAGGATCGCACGCTGCTCAACCCCGCCCACGTGGCCGCGGTGCCTGAGCATCATCCATGGATGGACGCGCCGTCGGACGCACTACCGGGCGATCGAGAGAAAATTCATGACCTGATCGGCGTCCAGCTATTCAGGGATGCCGCACCACGCGGCCTGCAATGCTCCATGCACTTTCCTCTGCTATCTCAGCCCGTCATGGAAGCATGCCTGAAAGTCCCAACCTGGATGTGGATCGCCGACGGTCGAAACCGTGCGATCGCCCGCCAGGCTTTTGCAGATCAGTTGCCGAGCGGAATTCACGATCGACGCAGCAAAGGCTCCTATACCGGCCACATGGCTGCCATCTACACACGAAACAAGCCGAAGATCCGCGAATCCCTGGAGGAAGGGCAGCTATGTGCACATGACCTGCTGGACCGCACCGCATTGGCCAATTTTTTCGCCAAGGAACTTGCGCCCCGGGATCTGTCGTTTCTTCGCATCTTCGATTTGTGTGCGGCCGAGAACTGGGCGCGTCAACAAGATCACAGTCCATCGTGAGAGCCCGCACGAAAACAGTGCTTTTCGGCCTTTTTCATTTCACGCCAAATGCGGTACTGCCCAGCCTTGTCCGGACCCTGGTCTTCATACCCCTCAAGCCAAAAACGAAACCAATCGACATTTCGCTCGTATGCCGCCAGCTTGTGCCTGGGCTGGAACTTGACGTGAGTCTCGTCCGGGAATACGTAGATGTCCGCTTGGTGCCTGCGCATCAGGGGTAATGCATAGTCCAGAGTCATCCGGTATTCCTGCTCAGGCAGCTGGAACAGGACCGGTGCCTTGATCCTGTCGAGCTGATACGCGGGGGAGATTTCCCTCCACCGCTTCGGTGTTTCGTCTGGCGAGCCAAGCTGCCACAGTTTCCGAAGGTTGGAACGGAAGGCGTCCCGCAGGCTATTGAACAGGTAGTAGGTTGGCGTCACCGAAATGCCGCTGACCGACGCCGCAGTCACCACATGCGAATGTGCCAGCGTCCAAAGTGTCACCTCACTGCCGTAGCTGAGTCCGCCCATGCCGACACGAGTTGGATCAATGCGCCCCTGAGCCGATAGAAGTTTCACGACGCTTTCGACGGCCGCACGCCCCTGGTCGTAACGCGCCGCGGTGTCAAGGCGATACTCCGGGATCGCGTTGATGCATAACGCAGAGATTCCGTCCTCAGCCAGAGTGGCAAGAGGCCACTCATTGCCCAACCCGCCGCGCAGAAATCCGTAGCAACTGTAGAACGTCACGAACAGCGGCGGCGGATTGCCGCTGCCCGCTCCACGCGCCCGGAAGAATTGACCGGTAAACTCCCGGCCTTGTGCGTCCTTCCAGCGGATCGGTCTCGCCGGCACCGTGGCCGCGATATCCGCTTCCAATTCCTTGTTGGGTGCAAACAGGATTCGCCGATGATCGCTATTTACATCGATCGCCTCGAGACGCGGCGGGTGATCTGCTTCGGCCGCGACGCACACCAGGGTATCGGACGACAGCGCGCAGGGGATGTCCCAGTAGCGCTGGCTCCCACTAAGAAGCCCGTCGGAATGCGCGATCAGCCGCACTGTGCCCGTTACGACATTCCATGCGTAGACTGACTGCGCCTTGGCTGTGTCGGTGGTCGTGAACAGGATTTCATCGCTCCCGGGGCGCCACTGGATATCCGCAATGTATCTGTGACGACACAACTCGGGCAGGCAACGGATTGGACGCGAGGTGTGCCTGTCCTGCAGCATGGCGAGCTCGACATGCCGGCTCACCGCCAGCCCTTTGTCCTTGTGCCCAGGCAACAGCACCGCAATACGCCCATCACTTGGGTTCTGGACAATTTCGTAGCGCAGGCCACCCGCGTTCTTGATCGGCGCCGCCGGAAGATCGGGCGAAAGATCGGCTGGCGTCAGCGGGCGCGGCGGTAGCTCCGATGCGGACAGCGCCCGAGTGGTCATCGTTGCCAGGTCGACAGCCTTCCAACGGCTCGGTACCTTCGCCAGCAGTGGGCCCATCGAGAACCAATCTCCCAGGAACCGCTGCGTCGCCGGCCGCCCCGCGAGCTTGCTCGACCGGAACAACCCGGCAGCAATATTCACCGTGTCGTCGATGCGGATGCCACGGTTGTACTCAGCCGCTTCCGCGTTGTTCACCTCTTCCCGTGTCGCGCCAACGCTGTACTTCAATGTTCGACCATCACCGCTCAACCTAAAATCCCGCACATCCGCAGAGTCCGATATCACCGCGCAAGAGCCGGAGCCATCTGCTGCTGCGCGCCAGACGGAAACACGGCCATCGAGGCGGGCGCGATAGTAGATCCACTTTCCATCTGGAGACCAGATGGCCGGTGAAGGCAGCACGTCTCCGGTGACGTACTCGCGCAACGGCGGGCCTCCATCCGCTATGCGGAGCGGCAGGGATTTCCCATCCAAGGCTTGTACATACCACGTGGTGTCGTATGTGTTGCGTTCAATCGAGGCCCGCTCAGCCCGGAATGCGACGTACCGCCCATTGGGCGAGCTCACCGGATTGCCCAGATCGGTCACTTCCAACAGGCGCCGCGGCGAGATCGCTTTCGCGTGCGAGGGCCCGAGCACAGCCATGCCCAATACGCCAAGTGCCAGCGTGGAAACCCAATGCGTGCGGCGCTTGCTGGCCGGGGAATGCTTCCACGCACGTGCTCCAACGGCCCCCCATAGGGTGGGCCAATGAGAACGTTTCATAGCCCCTCCCCTACCAGCGCTTGGAAATCGAAGCGCTGACGAAGCGCCCGATCGCTGAGTAGTTGGTGGCGTCATACGGCACGTACGTCGACACCGCCGCGGTATAGAGCGGCGGCGCGCGATTGAGCAGGTTCTGCACTGACAACCCGATCGTCAACCGCGAGAAGACACCCGCATGCTCACCGGTGTCATAGTCGATCGCCGCGTCCAACGTGGTGAAGGACGAGGTCTTCTCTTTCACCGGTGCAAAGCGGTTGGTCACACCGCCGGTGTAGTTGACAAAGCCTGACGCGGTGAAGCCCCCCGATGCCCAAACCGCACCGACGCGCCCCTTGAGCCTGGCCGGATTGAAGACAGTTCCGGCGAGTGTCTGTTTGGGCTGCCCGGCGCTTGTCGTCTGCGCACTGTCGAGCCAACTGGCCGACCCGCGCACCGTCAGCCGACTGCCGCCAAGATCGAAACGGTACGAACCGGACAGATCGAGCCCCTTGATCCGCTGCCGCGCCGCATTCACGTATTGGTCGCGGATGATCGCCACCACCCTGCTCGGGTCATAGGCGCCTCCGGACAGGTTGTAGAAGCTGTCGTCGTAAACAGCGAGAAGGCTCTGAATCTGGTCGGGCGATGGCGACCGAACCACAAAATCCGCATAAGCCGGATCGCTCAGCGCCTGTTGGTAGTTGAGCGGCACGACCACCCGGTCGGTATAGTCGATGTCGAACCAGGTCAGCTCGGCGTCAAGCTCCGGCAGTGCCTCTGGATGAAAGGCCAGCGATGTCGCCCAAGTCCGCGCCCTCTCGGGACGCAGTTCGGCGTTGCCGCCATAGGACACCAATGCGGTGGCACCCGCAGGACTGCTGGCCGCACCCACCGCGGAAGCGCTGAAGAGATAGGCGATCTTGTTCTCGTAGCGCTGCAACAGCGTCGGTGCCTTGAAAGACTTCCCCCAGGAGGCCTTGAGCGTAAAGTCGGTGGTGGGGTCATAGATCACCCCGAATTTCGGTGTAGTCACCCGACCATAGCTGTCGTAATCCTCGCCGCGCACCGCGGCGCTGAATTCCAGACGATGGACACCCGCGATGTCCGAGGATGGCGAGACGAACGGAAGGTTGAGTTCAGCGTAGGCAAACCTGGCACGTTCATCGCCACCGTAACGGCTGCCGGCAGCCTTGGGCACATACCGGAAGGCGTTTGTCCGCGACCCGGCGCCGACTGCCAGACGTGCGCCCCCTCCCCCCAACGCGAACAGCGAGCCCTCGGCGCCGATCTCCCAAGAACGACTTTCATTGCAGTAACAGCTCTGGTTGACAAAGTTGCTTCCCGACGCCGAGACGAGATGGCTCTCATAGGCAGTATCGTCCTTGCCGTACGTTTCACCGAGAGTGATGGACCAGTCATTGTGAAGGGAGAATGCGATGCTGGGCGATACCAGCGTGATCGACGTCTGCGGGCTGTAGTGGTAGTAGGAACCCGTCTGACCGTAGTATCTGGTCACATCGCGCTCGGTTCTGAGCGCGTCAAGTCGCAGTTCGACCAAGTCGCCCATTGACTGGTGCACGCTGACAAGGCCGCTGCGTAAGCTGCTGCCGTCGTAAATCGTATAGGGATCGACCAGATAACTGGTGTAGCCGCGCTGGCGCGTGTAGAGGGGATCGACATTGGCATGCTTGAATGTCGCGATCAACCCGCCGCTGGCCCAGGTGGTACCGGCGGTCGCGTTGTACTCCCTTGTCGCCAGGCCGCCTTCAGTCGCGCCGCCGTATCGCGCTCCCAAAGTCACCCCATCGAAGTCGCGCTTCAGTATCACATTGGCCACGCCGCCCACAGCATCCGAGCCATAAATGGCTGACGCACCGTCCGGAACGATTTCAAGGCGCTCGACCGCCTCCACCGGGATGGCGCTGATATCCAGCGCCTGGTTAAACCCGTCATAGGCCAGGCGACGCCCGTTGAGCAGCGTGAGCGTGGCATCCGGCCCCAGCCCGCGCAGGTTCAAGGCGGAGCCGCCGGTGAAGTTCTGATTGCCGATGCCACCGGCGGCGCCGATCACCCCCGGGTTCTGTCCCCCGGAGAAGTTCTGCGGCACGCTGCGGATCACCTCGCCGAGATCGGTGAAGCCTTCCTGCTGGATCTGCTCGCTGCCGATCGTGATGACTGGCGAGGGTGTGCTACCGCCGCGGATGCGGGTGCCGGTGACGGTCACGGTCTGCAGTTTGGTGGCCGCTGGCGTCGCGGACTTGTCGGGCTTTTTTTTCGGTTGCGCCTTAGCTGGCGCCTTGGTCACGGGCGCCCTACCCTGCGTGACCGTGTCTGTCGTGGTGTCCTGGGCCATGGCCCACTCGCTGGTGCCGGTGACGGCTACGAGCAGGGCGATGGAAATGGCGTTGCGTAGCGTGCTTGGCTTCATGCTGCGTCCCTCCCCTTAGTTGGCCTTTTTCGAACTGCCAGTCCGGTCATATCCCGGAGTTGGCAAGGTCGTCGGCAAAGCTCTGCCCCATTTATGGCTTGCACATGTGGCGGCTATATCTGCTGGTCAGCACCCTCGTACCGACCGGTGTGTCCCGCCGAGCGTCCCCGGCATGAGCCCGTCAGCAAGTCGGTGCCCCGCAGAAATGATCATATCTGTTTTTCAGATATTTGGAAACCAGATATAGGTTGGGTGCGGCCTACCATCTGAGAAGCCGTGATGTCTCCCAAATCGATCCACAAAGCTGAGTACAAAGTGCTGCAGGGGCTGCTACGCGAGATGCGCATCAAAGCCCACCCAAACCAGGCCGATCTGGCCGCACTGCTGGGGAGAAAGCAGTCATATGTCAGCGACGTCGAGCGCGGTTCTCGAAGGATGGATCTGCTCCAACTACGCGACTTCTGCTTGGCCTGCGACCAAGACTTAATCGGCTTTGTGAGCCGGTTTGAGGAGAAGATCGCTGGTGGGCCTAACCGACTCGCCCTTTAGAAGGAAGCGGATCGCGAGCATATCCATTCACATGTATCTGTTTTTCAGATACCGAAAAACCGGATATAGGGTGGGCGTGGCCTTCCTGTCATGACGCCACAATGCCCGCCAAGTCGATCCACAAACCCGAATACCAGACGCTGCTTGAACTGCTAATTGAAGTCAGGAACAGGGCTGGTCTGAAGCAGGCCGAACTGGCCTCGCTGTTGGAGCGATCACAGTCCTATATCAGCGACGTCGAACGAGGTGGACGACGGCTGGACTTGCTGCAACTGCGCGAATATTGCCAAGCCTGCGATCAGGACCTAGTTGGCTTTGTAAGGCGGTTTGAGAAGGCGATTGCTGTTCGTGGACCAAGTTCAGCAGGCCGGGCCTCCCGCTAGCGAGTGGCTTAAGAACAGGACACGTTGTCTTACCAATCAAGAAATGGGTCTGTTCTGTCTTGGAGACAGATGCCTTCTAGGTCGGCCCCGCCAAGCAGAAGGAACCAAGCCAATACGACCGAATTCCCTCGGACGCGCGTACCGCGGCTTAAACGCCGCGCTACCGACGTTTCCATCGATGGTCTTGAGCTGCTAGCCCAAGTCTTGGAAGATGACATCACCGAGCTACTGCAGATGTCCGAGCACGGAAAGCGGTGACTTAGAAGAGGCCAGCTCGTCTTCCCCAAGCCGTTTTGGCCGGGCGCAGCAATGCCCGGCCCCACCGGTGGCAAGCACCTACAGAACCCCGATCCAGCCGCTGATATCCGCGAGGGCCAAACTGCGCGAACGTGACCGCCATGGACGAGCATATCGACATGGATAGCCCCCTCTGCCGAGCCTACTGGTGCGGCAACTTCAGTTGCAGCGACGCAGAACTGGCCTGCGCAGTGCGCATCATGGACAGCACAGCAGTCGGTCTTGTCGGGCTGTACCTAGCCAAGCGTCGATCCAAACCCCGAAGAACGGGGCCAGATCTCGTGAGGCGGCCATCTGCAAGCCCCACCAGATAGCCCTTTTCGCGCGGTTGATGGCAGCATGACGCGGTCCGCATGGCTCGCCGCAAATCAGGCACCACAGTGCCCTGTTTTGCGTCGTCGAGTAAAACGCCATCCAAGTGGATTCGGATCAAGCTGTAAAGCCAAGTACCACAGGCACTCATCGAGTGTCGCTCGACAAAGGGCGCACGGCATACACGCTCTGTGGAATAGTTGGACATGCTAACCAGCCCTGTGAAGCCCCAACACACGCTTTCGTGCGCGCTGCTATGCATACATATGGAAAGACATCACTCTTGTCTTTCGGCCTCCGGTGGACCAAGCAAGATCACCTCTGCGGAAAAATTCAGACTTTCCGGGCGGATCGATATCGAGTCGGCCGTAACTCCTTCGGGGAGAGCACTCAACGTGACAAGGATGCCTTGCAATGACGGGCCGATATTCCTTGCAATACGCATCTTTGCCCCGTCCTCGGTAACCTCGTAAAGACGGCAGATGTCGTACGGATCGGGGCCGCCTACTGCAACTGCAAGCTCCGCCAGGGACAGGTGGACAGGGTTACTGAATCCACCGACTGTACTTTTTGCATCCACCACGCGGATTTCGTTGGCCAGACCCGTCACCCGGAAGTCATAAGGCGCTACAGCGTTGATGCTGGCCGTCCACTCAAACGCCTGGATACGTCCCTCCCCTCGCTCTCCATCCAGCCATGCGTTCAGCAGCTCCTCACCGGCAACGCCGGTTGCTTCCGCATTGCGGCGCGAACGCATGAAATCCTCGGGACTGATACCCCGGCTGCCGCGGCGTGCATTAATCGCCTCTGCGCCTGCCGCACCACCAAGTACGGCGTCCTCCAGCAGGCTGGTGTCGGCCCAGTCGTACAATGGATGGCCTGCCGGCGGCGACGCCGCGGAAAGAATCTCCTGAACAAGCTCATCATCCAAGACCCACATAGACCCGTTCGCAAAGCGGTGGGCAAGCTCAGCGTGGAGTCTGGCATCGTCTGGCAGTGCGCCTGCGACCAGAACCACATTCGCAGTCGTCGGCGTCCCATCGCCAGCGAACCCGAGCAAGGCAAAATCTCCTGGTGCCAGTACGTTGTACAGCTCCGGGTTTTCCACAGGGTTGTCGATCAGTTCCCCGTTGAGGCGCCAGTTCTTCCGCTGTTTCAGGATTTTTCGCTGCAGATTGTTAGCTGGTGAAAGGCCCGGCCCGCACAGGTACAAATCAAGCGGATATCGTGGCTGCGGTACCAAGGCAAGCTCACCAAGCTGCGGATACAACCTGCCAACCAGAACATCGGCATCTAGGTTAAAGGCCTTCTGGTTGCCAGCCGGGCGGTTCTGAAAATGCCACTTGAACAGGGTCAAGTCCGAGGCAGTGAGACGCTTCAACGCTAGCTTGCGGGGCATGAGACTCCCTTCCTTACTCTTGAAAGTGCAGCAGAGACGCCTGCCTCAAACCGCCATCGTCATCTGGTGCAAGGATATGCACTGTGGTGCACAATAGCACCACTTTTACCAGTGATTTCCAGCCCATGGCACGCAGCCCCATCGCTTCTGACCGGAAGACCATCAGGACTTCCGTCATGCTGCCTGAGAACGTCCATCTCCAGGTTCAGGCACTGGCCGACTCGAACCACGTTTCGTCCGCCTGGGTCATCCGCATGGCCGTGCAACGCTTTTTAGACGAGTACCAGGGGCAGTTGGAACTGCCCCTGCACCTGTCTGCGCGACAAGGATCCGATTCATGAATAACAGCGTCATCCTTCGTAAGCTGGCGCGCCTTCAGAAGGACGCCCGGCCCCGTGTTTTGGATCTGTTTGCTGGCTGCGGCGGCATCTCCCTGGGTTTCGAAGCGGCAGGCTTTGAGATGCGGGCCTCCGTCGAGTTTGATCCTGATGCAGCCCGATCCCATGGCCTGAACTTCCACAGTGGTGCCGAAGCCCACAGCCAGCCGATCGACATCACGAAAACCTCCCCGACGGATCTGTGTCGCCGGCTTGATCTGGGCAACGTCGCGGATGCCTTCGACATTGTCGTAGGTGGCCCGCCCTGCCAAGCATTCGCTCGTGTCGGCCGATCCAAGCTGCGCGAAATCGAGGAGCATCCCGAAGCCTTCATCCATGATCCGCGCGCTCAGCTCTACAAGAAGTATCTGGAGTATGTCGATGCGTTCCAGCCGCTGGCTGTGCTTATGGAGAACGTGCCTGACATCCTGAATCACGGTGGCCAGAACATCGCCGAGGAAACCTGCGAGGTGCTTGAGGCCAAGGGCTACATCTGCGGCTATACCCTGCTCAATGCAGCGTTCTACGGTGTTCCGCAGATGCGCGAGCGCATGTTCCTGATCGCTTACCGTAAAGAGTTAGGAGCCAGGGTGTCGTTCCCCTCGCCTACGCACTGGCTGGTACTGCCACCGGGTTATGAGGGCTCCCGCTCTGTCGCACTCAAGGCACTGCGTGACTTGGTCGATCAGGCGCACTCCTACATGCCCCCCCCGGCTGCAACCAGCGATCTGCCGCCCGCAGTAACGGCGAAGGACGCATTGAGAGACCTCCCCGCTATCAATGCCCGGGAGCTGCTCGCTGCCGGGAAGATCGCCCGTGGTGCGCGCCGCTTCGACACCGCCGTTGGCTACAGCCGCAGGAAGCCTTCTGCATATGCGGCACTGATGCGCGCATGGCCTGGGCATGAGGGTCCTGAGGGGGGACCGAAAGATCATGTCATCCGTTACCTGCCGCGGGACTACCCGCTGTTCGCCCGCATGAACCCCGGCGATCAGTACCCTGAGGCCCATGCCCACGCCATCGACATGTTCCACGAACGTCTGGCTGCTGCGCGTGCCCGGGGAGAAAAACTTTCGGAAGGTTCGGCAAAGTACAAGGCCCTCTGGGACTCAATTGTCCCTCCCTATGACGCCAGCAAGTTCCCGAACAAGTGGCGCAAGATGTGGGCTGATCAGCCGGCACGCACGCTCATGGCTCACCTGGGCAAAGACGGCTACAGCCATATCCATTACGACAGTAAGCAGGCCCGGACTGTTTCCGTTCGGGAGGCAGCACGTCTGCAATCGTTCCCGGACGGCTTCCGCTTCAGCGGCACGATGAACCCGGCTTTCAAGCAGATCGGTAATGCGGTTCCTCCCCTGATGGCCAAAGCACTCGCTACTCACATGATGCAGACCATCAAACAGGCAGTCACAAAGAAGGAAATGGCAGATGAGCCTCGTCGATCGGCAGCGGCAGTTTCTTGAAGCGGCACAGAAGCACTTCGGCACATCAAAAGCTGTCCGCCCGCGCGAGCTGTTCGGCGTTTCGAACAGCGCCAAGATCGTCGAGGGAGGTATTCAACTTGGCGTAGTCAATCTGGAAAACGTCAAGGAGGACGCGGAAGCCCTGATCTTCGGCTGCGTCCTCCGGTTTCCGCCGGAGGATGAGGTCTACTTTGCCGTCCTCGTCCGCAAAGACAAAGCGAAATTCCTCGCACGTCTCGCCGAGATGAAACGTCTTGGCGCGATGGCAAAGAGCGCAGGCGAAGACACTGAGTTTTCACTCGAAGCCGCCGGTGAAAGCGACGAATCAGAAGCTCCCGAAACCATCATCAAGTACAGCGCCAGGAACAATCTGGTACCGATCTATCTGGCCAGCGACGGACGCCTGTGGCTGCGCAATGCGAAGTTCTGGGACAGTCTGGTTTTCGATCTTTCGCCTTTCGGCCCGTCCACCGAGCCGGATGAGATCGTGGTCGCACTGTATCCGCCTACGGCTTCCGCACGGCGCAGCCTGCTTGCCCGCGAGTTCATCGGCTGGCTGGGCACGCTGGTTGGCAGGGAAAAGATTCACGAGCTTACGGTCTGGACGGATACCGCAACACTCAATCCGTCTATGCGCCGCATGCCGCCAGCCATTCCGGTCAACGGCATCGAGGCCGCAGTCGGAGTTCTGGGCGGCTACTACCCGAATGGCGAGATCAGGCGTTTTCATGCCGCACTGAACTTCCTGGACCATAAGCACTTCGTGATTCTCTCGGGCCTGTCAGGGACAGGTAAAACGCAACTGGCGCTCAAGTACGCCCGTGCGGTTCATGGCCTGACATCGAATACGGCAACGGATCCTCTGCTCTTCGAATGCCCTGTCCGCCCTGAATGGACTGATCCCACCGGCCTGACCGGCTACTACGATGTACTGACAAACCGGTACGTCGTACCGACTTTCCTGGAAGCGGTGCTGGTGGCCACTGCACACCGGGAATCACCGGTATTCGTAATCCTCGACGAGATGAACCTCGCGCGCGTTGAGCACTACCTGTCTGACGTGCTGTCCGCCATCGAGTCTCGTGGAGCCCTGCAACTTCACTCCAACGGCGTTCCGCTGGAAGGCACCACCGGTGCCAGCGTCCGGGCCGAAATCCCCCTCCCTTCCAATCTGTACATCATCGGTACGATCAACGTCGACGAGACCACCAATCCTGTCAGCGACAAGGTGCTGGACCGTGCATCGGTGATCGACATGTCGGCTGTGGATGTCTCCGGCTTCCTGACATCACTCATTACGCGGCACCCGGAACTGCAGGGCCCGAAGGAAGTATCCGAGCAGAAGCTGACCGAAATCCACGCACTGTTGGAACAACACGGTCTGGGCTTCGGTTACCGGGTGATTGAGGAGTTCGTGCGATACCACGCGTTCGATGCAGAGCACCTCAAGAACCCTGCAGACAGCGTCACAGACCAGCTGCTGGTACAGAAAATCCTGGTGAAGCTGCGTGGCGCTGAGCGCCAGCGCCCTCTGCTCAACGCACTGAACAAGGTCTGTGATGGCCTCCCCCGGGCCCAGGCTTACATCCGCAGACTGCTGGGAGACCTGGATGAATTCGGCTCCTTCCAGGCAATGCGGTGAACCTTTACATCCAAAACGAGGGCGGAGGGCCTGCTTGGCAGGTCTGGCCTGCCCAGGATGTGATCCCTGCCGGCGCCATCAGGGAAGCTTCCTCTTACCTTTTTGAACTGCGCGACAGCGATGATGCACTCACGGCCGATCTGCTGATCGACGATGTCCCGGTAGAAGCCCTGCGCTCGCGACAAGCGCGTGTTGCGCGATGGCGGTGGACACCGGGATTCCATGCCGGTTCGGTAGAAGCGGCGCTAAAAATTCCCGGCGCAGGCATCCGCCGCTTTGAGATCACGACCGATCCGGACCTGCGCAAGCTGACCCGTGCCGACTTTGACACCATGGTGCGCGAGGTACTGGAAGACACCTTCGCGCTTTTTTCGCTCAGCGCTTTCCGCAAAGGCATTGCCCGCCAGCCGGGTAACAGGCCACCGCCTCTGGCCCGGCTGGAATTCCTGCGTTCACGAGCTGAAGAGATTACGACGACTATTACGACGATCAACCGTTCGCCCAGGCATTTCCTGCGTGCGGAACAGGTCACCGTGCCGTCACACCGCGCTGTACGTGCAACTGGACCGGAAATCATCAAGTCCTTCCGGACAGGCCGGGTCCGGACTGAGACCAGTAAGCCATCCCGACTGCCCACGGCTCTCGCCGGACGCCTGCCCGCACAGATCACGGTGCGCCAGCGTCGCAGCAGCTTGGACATCCCTGAGCACCGGCAGATCAAGGCCAGTCTCAGGTCCTGGGCAGCGTGGCTGTCGTGCGTGGCTGATGTACTCGCGAAGAAAGACAATGCCGCCGATCCGGAGATGCTGACGGTTGCCGGCAGTTGGGCTGTCCGTGCACGGCATATCGCACGCAGCCTCAACGATGCCGCCGGTTCAGGCTTCATGACGGAGGTCAGTGACGACCTGGCGCCATTGCAGATGTCCTCGCTGTTCCGCAATGACCCTGTCTACCACCGTTTCTACCGGTTATGGCAGGACATGAATCTGGGTCTCGCAGCCCTGTTTGGCGATTTCCTACAAATGCCGCTGGCCAGGACGTACGAGCTGTATGAACTGTGGTGTTTCCTGCGCCTTCTTCGTGCGGCGGTCCAGGAGTACGGGCCAACCGGCGTTGATCTCAGCGGCCTGTTCACAGCCGACGCGGCCGGTGCCTTGACGATTTCCGCAGGCACCGTCGTCGTGCCTGTCGGTCCTGATAAAGTCCTATGCTTTCAACGTCAGTACCGTGAGTACTGGGTCGAGCCTGGCGGCGAAGGAAGCTTCAGCCGGACGATGGTGCCTGACGTGGTTCTGGCCGGCACCGGCCTCTGCGGCCCGGGACGGCAGGTCATCATCCTGGATGCCAAGTACCGCATCAATGATGGATTGAATGACGCACTGAATTCGATCCACACGTATCGCGATGCCCTGGTGCAAGAAGCCGGCGACGGGGAAATTGAGGGCATCGTCACGGCCGCCTATCTGCTGACACCGCACGTCCCCGTCCTCGAGACCGACTTCAGGACCACCTCCGTTCCCGGACGACTTTTCCATCCTCAGTACCGGGAAAAATTCCGCTTCGGCGCGGTTACATTGCGTCCCGGGATGGGCGGTAACGAACTGCGTAACAGTCTCAAAACGATTGTTGCGGATGCCGCCGGGACGCGGTGATGGCAGATGTACTCACTCCGGATCAGCGCCAGCTCAATATGAGCCGGATCCGCGGACGCGACACCAAGCCGGAGATGTTTGTCCGGCGGGGACTGCATGCCGGCGGATTTCGCTACCGACTGCAGGATCGGCAGCTTCCGGGTCGCCCTGACCTAGTATTCCCCCGCTATCACGCAGTGATCTTCGTTCACGGCTGCTTCTGGCACGGGCACGACTGCCCGATGTTCAAACTTCCGACGACGCGTCGCGATTTCTGGGACGCCAAGATCGCATCCAACCGCTCCCGGGATGAGCGGACCACTACTGCTCTTCTGGAGTCGGGATGGCGCGTTGCAACTGTGTGGGAGTGCAGCCTCAAAGGCCCTGCCAGGCTCCCCGAAAACGAGGTGATCAGACAATGCCGGGCGTTCCTGCTGTCGCAGGAAGCTATATTGATCAATATCCGGGGAGAGGTCAGAACGCATGAAGAATGACAACAAGAAATTGAGCAAGGAACCTGCAGGCCTGCATTCCCTTAGCGACGTACAGCTGATGGAGCTACGTGCCGCTGTTGACACAGAGACGAGGAAACGCGGCCTGAATTTCAATGTCGGGGAAATTGGCGAAAAGCTTGCCATCGCTTTGTTTAAAGAGCGGCCGGATCTCTCTGTGCTCGCCGCCGCTCCCCGCGGCACCAAGAGCATCGATGCTATATCCCGGGAGGGAAACCGCTACTCCATCAAGACTCTGCAGAAAGCGAAGAAGACAGGAACCATTTACCCGGACCCGTCAGACAGAGACCGGCAGCTCTTCGAATTCATCCTCATCGTTCTGGTTAATGACGAGCTCACTCTGGAACGCATCATCGAACTTGACTGGCAACAATTCTGTGCTGTTCGAAGCTGGGATACCAGAATGAACGCTTGGTACGTTGCCCGCTCTCAAAGGGCACTGGGCGCCGGGCGCCAGATCTATCCTAAGCCAGGTGCTGCAATCCTCCCCTCATCAACCCGCCCCGCGGAACAATCCCGTCCCCCGGTTACCACGCCAGCCGTTTGAAGCCCTGTCTCTTGCCATAAAGGCATCAAGCATGTGGGAGATCAGTGTCGTCGCATCGACCGCTTCGCCATAGACGCGCGCATACCGCGTAGCGGTCGAGGTCGGCCCTACCACGAACTGCATCTTCCGTTGCCGTTGCCGTTGATCTACTCGCTTATGAGGCGGTGAGTCGTGTTCG
Source organism: Rhodanobacter ginsengisoli (assembly GCF_042657065.1). Classification (NCBI taxonomy): domain Bacteria; kingdom Pseudomonadati; phylum Pseudomonadota; class Gammaproteobacteria; order Lysobacterales; family Rhodanobacteraceae; genus Rhodanobacter; species Rhodanobacter ginsengisoli. Next base: position 35,925 of record NZ_JBHSNF010000003.1, on the reverse strand, counting down.
ACAGGCCCGCAACGGAGACGACATGGATGTCGGCTCCTTTTCGTCAGGGCAGGATACCCTGTCGAAAAGCTTGGGCGCGGCTCACAAACTTGCCCGGCAGAGCCCGACAAGCGCCGAGGAGGGTAGCCTTCTCTTTGGTGAATTTCTCTTGGCCACGTGAGAGCTACTCGCGCGCCGAAAGCGCACGATAGCTTTTGCTTCAACCCAAAGATCAGAAAACGCTCCCTGACACCTTCTCCCTTTGGAACGGATGAGGGCCGCTTATAAGCCGCACATGTTGTGTTGTCTGGCGATCAGAAACCATATATATTGTGTCGAGCCAGCAAGTCATTGTCGGGCTGGCTCCCTTAATCTTGGAGCAACGTCATGACGGCTGGACACTTGAACAAATTGCATTTGGATCGCGTGCGGCTCCAGAACCCCTACGCGCACGCTGAACAGATCCATCGGGAGGAGGTTCGCCAGCCGCTACGCCGTCGGCCCCGACCGCTGAGCACCTCGGATCGAGCCGTTGCGGCGGCCGTGGCTCAGGTTCACCGTCAGCTGTGGCACCGGCGCCGGGAATTTTGGGGCGACCAAGTGCCCGCCGATGCGGTCAAACTGCTCAACGTAGGACACGCCCTTAAGCTGCACGGTTATCAGCTTTCCTATGTAGCAGACGTCGGTCAGCACGCAGGACGAGGAAATGATCTGGAGGTTGCCGGTGTTATTGATCGGGATCGCCGCGAAGTGCGAATCTCTCCGACGCTTCCGGAAGCGGTTCAGCGCTTCACTGCCGGACACGAGCTGGCCCATGCCGTGCTCCATCCGCACGCCGGCGGTATCCATCGGGACCGCCCCATTGAGGGGTCTGCCCGCTCCAGCGATCCGCAGGAACGCGCTGCCGATCGGTTCAGCGCCTTCTTCCTAGTGCCCGAAAAGCTCCTTGCCGCCCGCTTTTTGGCGGTGTTTCACACCGAGGTGTTCGAGCTCAACGACCTAACCCGGATGGCGCTGGGACCGGCCGCCGAGCCATTCCAAGGGAAGCGCGTCCCCAGGTGGATTCTAGCCCGGACACTCGCTGGCCTGGGCCGCTACAACGGAGAAGTATTCCCGCCCCTGGCGACACAGTTCGGCGTTTCCATTTCGACTATGGCAATCCGACTGGAGGAGCTGGGCTTTGTTGCGGGCTAGGCAAAGCAGGATGCCGCCCCATGTGGTCATTTGTGTTTAATAAACTCGGCCACTTTTTTTTGCGGTTACCTTGGTTACCTTTTTTGATCATACGGCGATAATTACCGCATACGTACATTTGAACCGCATGCTGCGCAGATCGGAAACACAATCACATAGCGCCAACTTGGCAAAGAATGGCAAAGACTCCTTGGAGCAGCCACGAAGTATGGCAAGAACAACTTCGGCCTGTTCGGCGTTGGCGCAGATATAGTCCCAAATTACAGTAAAAGTGGGATCCGCTTTGTCTATATATAACCGCACCTTATCACGAAAGGATGCGTCATTATTCAACAAAGCTATTGCATTCTTTGCTTGATAAAATAAGTGACTGAGTGACCCAGATCCACCGCCCCACGGCTTAACGCAAATCAGCTCACCATTCTGAGTAAGGAGATCGCACACCTCGAACTTACTGGAGCCGCCGCCGTGCGGAATAAGTTTCTTATCCAACAACATGATGTGGCCGCCCGATGCCATGGCTGCACGTTCATTGAAGGCTCCTTCATGCTCAGAAATAGTCGAACTCGGCAACACCAATGTTGCATGCGGAATTTCGGTCACCCGCTTATTGGTTGCGTCGACGAAATCGCGGTTTAAAATAAACCACTTCCCTGAATGAGCAAGGTAAACTTCATTTTTATACTTAACTATTCCATGAAGACACTGGAAAACTGGCCAGCTATCGTTCTCGAGGCCCCCTTGACGGAAGGCGTAGATCTTTCGATTATTTAGATCGTCGACTGTAATAGTGTGGCCATCTGCAGATGCGGCAGATGCGTACTCCACCCACTGGCTAAGTTCCAAATGATTCGCACAGGGCGCTTGACCTTTTCTCTTCCGCTCAAAGGAAAAATAGTCGTGATCATCCCAGCTAAGAAGATCGGGAACTGACAAGGTGATACCAACATCCTTCTGGGTCACTAAGTGCGAGAGCTCTTGAGCAAGAATCGGCTCGATAGAGGAGTTGCGAAGAGGAGCAATATTATCAACCCAAGAAAATCGCTTCTTGTATTCATCCATTGCGTGGAGCTTAAGGCATCTGGACAAGAACGCAGTTAAATATTCAGTTGATAGATCGATCGACGTCTTAAATGCGTCTGCGCCCGCCACCCAAGCACCAAAGCCAAGATCTGAATCAATCTTGGCCTTCACCCCGCGAAGAAGATCCTTCTCGATGTTCATACCGAACCGGGAGATTCCATCGCTATCGGGTATTTGTTCGATTGCCTGAAGCGACTCCTCAGCTATTCGATCGCGCCTAATAGCGCGAAGAGATCGCTCTTCCGCTAGATTTAAGACGCACCTGATCCCGAAATTCGGCTCAACAGCCGATATTTTAACTTTCTGCCACGCATGGCCGAACGTAAGCGCAAATAACCGACCATTCGCTTCAACCAAGAGGATGGCCGAAATAGAAGCGCTCTTGAGGGCATCAGGAGCTTCTTTGGCTAAAGCAAACAGGCGCGCAAGCCAATCTGGCGAACCGGACATTTGGCCATAGTGGAGAACTGCGGTCTGCTCATCTCCGACTTTAATCTCAACTGATTGGGTCATCCCTCCCATATCTACATGTTCCTTTGCGAGGCAGGGATCACCTTTCAGGAGATATATATTGAGAGCAAAGCGCGCTTCTTGGTGAGCTCCAGTAACCACAAACCTGCCTCCTTGGCTGTTCGGAGAGTCCTGCAGCCAGGCTATTCACCAAGGAATGCCTAGCAGTAGTAACTCACCCGCACTTCGAATACCCACAATTCAGACAAGTCTGGCACCCGTCCATCAGCACCAGCGCTTGCGTATTGCACTTCTGGCACAGCATCGCGCCCTTCGGGAAGCCCGAGGACTCGGAATCGTCGGCCGCCGCCTGCCCCGCCTCGGCAACCACCTTCTTCGCCCCGGCCGCCTCGTACGCCTTGCGCTTGTCGGCAATCAGCTTGCGGGTGGCGTCGTCCATCTCCGGGTCGTGGATCAGGCCGATGTTCTTCATGTGCTGCTCGATCACCGCGCCGATTTCGGCCACGATCGAGGGCATGTAGACGCCGCCGGCCTTGAAGTAGCCGCCGCGGGGGTCGAACACCGCTTTCAGCTCCTCCACGATGAAGGTGACGTCGCCGCCCTTGCGGAACACGGCGGACAGGATGCGGGTGAGCGCCACGATCCACTGGAAGTGGTCCATGTTCTTCGAGTTGATGAACACCTCGAACGGGCGGCGCAGCTCGTGCGGGGTACCGGCGTTGAGCACGATGTCGTTGATGGTGACGTACAGCGCGTGCTCGAACAGCGGCGACTTGACCTTGAAGGTGGAGCCGACCAGGGTTTCCGGCCGCTCGACACTCTCGTGCATCTGGATCACTTCGGCCTGCTTCACTTCGGCATGTCGCGGGTCTTTCGGCGCGGCGGCGACCGGGGCGGCGGCAACCTTGTCTTCGGGCTTGACCACGTTGTAGCCGGTGATCTTCTTGTCGATCTTGATTGCCATGGGCTTGCTTCTTTCGGTAGGGATGCCGGGGCGGACACGGCGTGTGGCGTGGAAAAACATCCGGCCCGGCGCAGCGCCGGGCCGGATGCGGTGTGGCTTACTTCTTCCTTGCGGCCGTCTTCTTCCTGGCGGCGCCGGCCTTTTTCACGGCCGGCTTCGCTTTCTTGACAACGGCCTTCTTGCTGGCAGTGGACCTCTTGACCGTCTTGGCGACGGCTTTCTTGCTGGCGGACTTCTTGACTGCCGCCTTCTTCGGTGCGGCCTTCTTGCTGGCCGTCTTCTTGCTGCTGACCTTCCTTGCGGGCCTGGCGACGGCCTTCTTGACCGCCTTCTTCGCCACTTTCTTTGCCGGCGCCTTCCTGGCGGCCGCCTTCTTCACGGCTTTCTTCGGCGCAACCTTCTTGGCTGCCGCCTTCTTCGGTGCGGCCTTCTTCACGGCGGCTTTCTTGGGCGCAGCCTTCTTCGCTGCCGCTTTCTTCGGCGCGGCCTTCTTGGCAGCGGCCTTCTTCGGCGCCGCCTTCTTCACCGCGGCCTTCTTCGGGGCGGCCTTCTTGGCAGCCGCCTTCTTCGGTGCAGCCTTTTTCGCGGCGGCCTTCTTCGGTGCAGCTTTCTTCGCCGCGGCCTTCTTCGGTGCTGCCTTCTTCGCCGGCGCAGCGGCGGCGACCGGTGCGGCGGCGGCAGGCACTTCGGGCAGGACCGGCAGGACCACGGCGGGTGCCTCGGTGACTGCCGGTGCGGTGTTGCTCACTTCATTTTCGTTGTCGATGGACATGCTGGTACTCCCCCTCCGATGGACGCGCTTGAGTTGCCGCACGCGTGGGCGTGCGACGGTTCAGAACTTGTCGTGAGCCTTGCTTCAAACCATCGAAGAGGACTCACGACATACCGTGAGCCTTTCTTCCAGGGCACCAAAGAGGGCTCAGAACTTGCCGTAATAGCCTTCCTTCAAGGCATCGAAGAGGTTGGCGGCGGAGTGCATTTCGCCGTCGTATTCCACCTGCTCATTGCCTTTCAGTTCGACAACGCTACCGTCTTCCAGCTCGAAGCGGTAGAGGGTGTTTTCAAGATCGGAATCCTTGACCAGCACGCCCTGGAACGCGGCGGGGTTGAAGCGGAACGTGGTGCATCCCTTCAGGCCCTGCTTGTAGGCGTAGAAGTAGATGTCCTTGAAGTCTTCGTAGGGGTAGTCGGTGGGCACGTTGGCGGTCTTGGAGATCGACGAATCGATCCATTTCTGCGACGCGGCCTGGATGTCGACGTGCTCTTTCGGGCTGATGTCGTCGGCGGCAACGAAGTAGTCCGGCAGCTTGTTCTCGACCTCGTCAGTGGCCGCCTTGGCATTGGCGTTGATCAGGGCGCGGTAGGCCAGCAGTTCGAAGCTGAGCACCTCGACCTTTTCCTTGGACTTCTTGCCCTCGCGGATCACGTTGCGCGAATAGCTGTGGGCGAAGCTGGGCTCGATGCCGTTGCTGGCGTTGTTGGCCAGCGACAGCGAGATGGTGCCGGTGGGCGCGATCGAGCTGTGGTGGGTGAAGCGCGCGCCGGTTTCGGCCAGCGCCTCGACCAGGTTCGGCGCCACGCTGGCGATGCGCTGCATGTAGCGGCTGTACCTGGCGTGCAGCACGCGGCCGGGGATGGAGTCGCCGATCTTGTAGCCGTCCTTCACCATTTCCGGGCGCTTGCGCAGCATGTCGCCGGTGACCGTGAAGTCGCGCAGCAGGATCGGCGCAGGGCCTTTCTCGCGCGCCAGCTCCAGCGCCATCTCCCAGCCGGCCACGGCCATCTCGCGCGACACTTCCTCGGTGAACGCGACCGCCTCGGCGCTGCCGTAGCGGTGCTTGAGCATGGTCACGGTGGAGCCCAGGCCGAGGAAGCCCATGCCGTGGCGGCGCTTGGACATGATCTCGTGGCGCTGTTGCTCCAGCGGCAGGCCGTTGATCTCGACCACGTTGTCGAGCATGCGGGTGAACACCTTGACCACCTCGCGGTACTCGTCCCAGTCGAAGCGGGCCTTGGGCCCGAACGGGTCGCGCACGAAGGTGGTGAGGTTGACCGAGCCGAGCAGGCACGAGCCGTACGGCGGCAGCGGCTGCTCGCCGCACGGGTTGGTGGCGCGGATGTGCTCGCACCACCAGTTGTTGTTCATCTCGTTGACCTTGTCGATCAGGATGAAACCGGGCTCGGCGTAGTCGTAGGTGGACACCATGATCATGTCCCACAGGTGCCGCGCACGGATGTGGCTGTAGATCTTGCAGGCGACCAGGCCGTCCTCGCGGTCGACGTAGTTCTCGTGGGTGGGCCACTCGCGCCACACCACCCTGGTCGGATCGGTGAGGTCGATCTCGTCCTTTTCCTTGACGTGCACCGGGAACACCAGCGGCCAGTCCTGATCGTGCTCGACCGCTTCCATGAAGCCGTCGGTGATCAGCAGGCTGAGGTTGAACTGGCGCAGCCGGCCGTCCTCGCGCTTGGCGCGGATGAATTCCTTGACGTCCGGGTGGCTGATGTCGAACGTGCCCATCTGCGCGCCGCGGCGGCCGCCGGCGGACGACACGGTGAAGCACATCTTGTCGTAGATATCCATGAACGACAGCGGGCCGGAGGTATGCGCGCCGGCGCCGGAGACGTAGGCGCCGCGCGGGCGCAGGGTGGAGAACTCGTAGCCGATGCCGCAGCCGGCCTTCAGCGTGAGGCCGGCCTCGTGCACCTTCTCCAGGATGTCGTCCATCGAGTCGCGGATGGTGCCCGAGACGGTGCAGTTGATGGTGGAGGTGGCCGGCTTGTGCGCCAGCGCGCCGGCGTTGGAGGTGATCCGGCCGGCGGGGATCGCGCCGCGGCGCAGCGCCCACAGGAAACGCTCGTACCAGTGGCCGCGCAGCTCGTCGCTGGTTTCCACGTCGGACAGCGCGCGCGCCACGCGCTGGTAGGTCTCGTCGATGGTGGCGTCGACCGGCTCGCCGGACTTCGCCTTCAGACGATATTTCTTGTCCCAGATGTCCAGCGACGCGGGTTGCAGCGGGATCTCCACGACGGCATCACGACCTGTGGCTGAATGGGTGGCTGGCGCACGCAGTGTGCTCATCGGCTTCCTGACCTCTCGGTATGGCCTCACGGCCCCCGTTGATTTTTATTTGATACGACAGACGTCGTTTCTGCTGTGTCTGCGGCGGCCGGCAGGGGCGGAGAATGGCTCCGCGCCCTGTGCGCCACAGGTTTCCGACGACAACGACTCCCCCTCAAGAGTGTGGCGGTCGGCACCAGTGCTAGTCTCGGCGCCGGTGCTCAAGCACAAGATGTTGTGGTTGGTATCGGGTAGGCAAGTTAACCCCGACGGCGCTGGAAGTAAAGTACCTACGACAGCATTTCGCATCGACGGAACCGTCGCGCCGCGGATCGGTCGAACCAGCGCCATCGACATCGCTTGCGGAGGAATTCCATGTCGCCACGCCCTTCCCGCCGACTGCCCCGGCTGACCGGTTTGCTGGCCGCCGCCGTGCTCGCGCTCGGCCTGCTCCCGTGCACCAGCCGCGCCGCCACGCTGCCCGCCGCGATCGACGGCCAGCCAATGCCGTCGCTGGCGCCGATGCTGACGCGGGTGACCCCGGCGGTGGTGAACATCTCCACCACCACGCGGGTGGCGGTGCGCGATGCGTATTTCGACGACCCGATGGTGCGCCAGTTCTTCGGCCTGCCGGACACCCCGCGCGAGCGCACCGAGCAGAGCCTGGGCTCGGGCGTGATCGTGGACGCGGCCAAGGGTTACATCCTGACCAACAACCACGTGGTCGGCGGCGCCGACGACATCAGCGTGACCTTGCAGGACGGGCGCACGTTCAAGGGCAAGCTGATCGGCACCGACCCGGGCACCGACGTGGCGGTGGTGCAGATTCCCGCCGAGCATCTGCAGGCGCTGCCACTGGCCGATTCGTCGCAGTTGCGCGTGGGCGACTACGTGGTGGCGGTGGGCGAACCGTTCGGGCTGGGCCAGACGGTGACCGCGGGCATCGTCTCGGCGCTGGGCCGCTCCGGCCTGGGCGATTCGAGCTACCAGAACTTCATCCAGACCGACGCCTCGATCAATCCCGGCAATTCCGGCGGCCCGCTGGTGAACCTGCGCGGCGAACTGGTCGGCATCAACACGATGATCTTCTCGCCCTCGGGCGGCAATGTCGGCATCGGCTTCGCGATCCCCAGCAACCTGACCAGCGAGGTGATGAAGCAGTTGATCGCCACCGGCAAGGTGCAGCGCGGCAGCCTCGGCGTGCAGACCCAGGCGATCACCCCGCGGATCGCCCAGCTGCTGAAACTCAGCGACTCCAGCGGCGTGGTGGTGACCGGCGTCAGCGACGACTCGGCCGCCGCGCACGCCGGCCTGCAGCCGGGCGACGTGCTGACCACGCTCGACGGCAAGCCGTTGCACAGCGTGCAGGAACTGCGCAACGCCGAGGGCCTGCTGCCGCTGGGCAGCACGGTGCACCTGGGCGTGCTGCGCGACGGCCAGCGGCGCGATGTGAGCGCCACGCTGACCGCGGAAAAACTGGCCAGCGTCGACGGCGGCCAGCTCGATCCACGCCTGGCCGGCGTGCGTTTCAGCGAATTGAGCCAGAGCCAGCGCAGCGACGGCTGGTACGGCGTGGCGATCAGCGCGGTGCGACCGGGCAGCCGCGCCGCCCGCGCCGGCCTCACCGCCGACGACGTGGTGATCGGCGTGGGCAACCAGCGCATCACCAGCCTGCGCATGCTGCGCGGCCTGGCCGGCGTGCACCTGCGCCAGCTGGTGCTGGTGGTGGCGAATGGCGACGGCAGCCGCTATGTGCTGATCGACTAGGCGCCCGACGCGGTGCCGGGCCGCAAAAGCGGGCATGGGTCGCTCCCCGGCCGTGTTCCCGCGCACAGCTTTGGCCACTGCCGCCGCGCAAATGCATGAAACAGCTTGATGTTCTGTATTCAGGCCGATGGAATACCCTAGTCGAGTTCACGGCGGGTGTGCCCACAAGGCCGCATACTCGCCCCATCACCTCATTACCAAAGATGCCGGGGCTTTCCACCATCATGTCCGCACGTATTACCCGCCTGCTCTCCGTCGCCCTGATCGGCGCCTGCCTCACCACCACCGCGTTCGCCCGCAGCCACCCGCACGGCAAGGCCGGCGCATCGGCAGGAGGTGGCGGCAGCCTGATCTGGCGCGGCGATGACGCCACCGCCGACGGCGTCGTCGACGAAGTGGCCCAGGCCTGGGAGAGCAGCGGCCACGGCCATGTCGTGATGCAGCCGTTCAACACCGCCTCGGGTCTCGATGCGGTCAGCAACGGCAGCGCCGACCTGGCCGGCAGCGCCCGTCCCGCCGATGGCAGCGCGCAGAACGCGAACCTCACGTTCACCCCGGTCGCATGGGACGCGCTGGTGATCATCACCCAGGCCTCCAACCCGATCCGCGGCCTGTCGCTGAAGCAGGTGCACGACATCTATTACGGCAAGATCCACAACTGGAGCGAGGTCGGCGGCCGCAATGCGCCGATCGACGTCTACGCGGTGGCCAGCCCCGGCGATGGCGTGGAATACAGCCTGCGCAGCCTGCTGTTCGGCCGCGGCAACCAGCCGGTGGCCGCGCCGCGGTTGTACGTCAACACGCGCAAGCTGCAGGAAGGCATCTCGCTGAACCCGAACGGCATGGGTGTGGCCACCCTCACCAGCATCCGCGGCGATGCGAAGCTGAAGGCGATCCCGATCGACGGCAAGCCGGCCACGGTGGCCAATATCGCCGACGGCAGCTACCCGCTGTTCACCACGCTGTATCTGGTGACCAACCCGAATGGCCGCAAAGCGGCACAGGCGCAGGCCTTCGTCGACTTCATGCAGACCGATCCGGGCAAGGCCGCGTTGCGCCGGCATGCGGTATTGCCCTACCAGGACGGCCGCGCGCTGGTGGCGATGGACGATTCGCGCCGCGACAGGATCCTGGCCGAAGTCGGCGCCCGCGCCCGTTCCGGCCCGCGGATCTCGGCACCGGGCGCGACGTATGCCGCCCGCGTCGCCATCGCGCCCACCTCGCCCGATACGGTGGCGGCGCGCATGGAACTGGAGCGTCGCCGCGCGGCGGCCGCCGACAACGCCCGGCTGAGTCGGGTCAGCGGCAGCGTCAGCGACAGCACCGTCAGCAGCGTGTCCCATGCGCACGGCTCGGCCACCACGGTGAGCCGCACCCGCGGGCAGGCGTTCGGCAAGGTCCGGGCGAATGCGGGCCAGACCAGCACCACCTACAAGGTGGTCAAGGGCGACACGCTGGGTTCGATCGCCAAGCGCCATGACGTCGAAGTGACCCAGCTGCGCAAGTGGAATCACCTCCGCGACGACCAGATCAAGCTCGGCCAGACGCTGCTGGTCAGCGAACACTGAGCGAGGCAGCGCCGGCGTGCCGATACTCGCACTCACGCTGGATCTGGACGACACGCTGTGGCCGATGCTGCCGGCGCTGGAACGGGCCGACCAGGCCGTCGATGCGTGGCTGCAGCAGCACCATCCCGAGGTGGCGCGCGCGTGGCCGATCGAGGCCATGCGCGAGTTGCGCGCCCGGGTCGCCGCCGAGCGGCTCGACCTGGCGCATGACTTCACCACCCAGCGCCAGCTCACCCTCGAACATGCGTTCGCCAGTTGCGGGATCACCGAGGCACCGGTCGCGGCGCTGTGGGAAATCTACTTCGCCGAGCGCAACAGCGTGGAGCTGTATCCGGACAGCCTGCCGGCCCTGCGGCGGATCACGGCACACTGGCCACTGGCCAGCCTGACCAACGGCAACGCCGACCTGCAACGCATCGGCATCCATGCCCATTTCAGCCATCACATCTGCGCGCGCGACAGCGGCGTGGCCAAACCCGACCCGCGGATCTTCCGGGCCGCCGCGGCCTTGCTGGGCGTGGCGCCGGGGCAGATCCTGCATGTCGGCGACGACCCGCTGATGGACGTGGTCGGTGCGCGCGAGGCCGGCCTGCGCACGGCGTGGATCAATCGCGACGGCCAACCCTGGCCGACCGAACTGGGGGCGTCGCCCGAGCTGGACCTGCCGGACCTGATGGCGCTGGCCGACTGGCTCGACGCCCAGCCGGCGCGGACCTGAAGGCCCCGCACGCGGGCAATCCGCAGGCAAAACGCGCATGATTGGCGATTGACTTCCATCAAGCCGGTGCCGTTCGCGGCACCGCCAGCCAGAAGGATTGCGCATGTCCACCCTGATCGAACGCCAGCCCGGCGACCGCCAAAGTATCGCCATCGAGACCACCGACGCCGCGCACTACGCGGCGACCCGGCGGCGGCTCAGTGCGCCGCAGCGGCGCGCGCTGGCCGACAGCGGCTTCGCCCCGACAGCGGGCAGCGTCGCCCTGCTGAACGATCCGGCCGGCAAGCTGGTGCGCGTGCTGGTCGGCGTCGATGCACATGATCCGCTGGCGGCGCTGGCCGCGCTGCCCGGCAGCCTGCCCGAGGCGCATCACTACCATCTGGCCGCCGAAGGCGTGCTCGACGACCCGCTGCAGGCGGCACTCGGCTGGGCGCTGGGCGCGTATCAGTTCAATCGCTACCGCCAGCCCAGGCGTGCGCCGGCGCGGCTCGCCGTGTCCGCCGCGGACCTGCGCCAGCTGACCCCGCTGGTGCAGGCGACCGCCCAGGTGCGCGACCTGGTCAACACCCCGACCGAGGACATGGGGCCGGCACAGCTGGCCGCGGCGGTCAAGCAGACCGGCAAGCCGTACAAGGCGAAACTGCGCGAGTGGGTCGGCGACGAGCTGCTCAAGGCCAACTTTCCGACCATCCATGCGGTCGGTCGCGCCAGCCATCGCGCACCGCGCCTGATCGAGCTGAGCTGGGGCAGGAACAGCGATCCGCGGCTGGTGGTGATCGGCAAGGGCGTGTGTTTCGACACCGGCGGCCTGAACCTCAAGGGCGGCGACGGCATGCGCAACATGAAGAAGGACATGGGCGGCGCCGCCCATGCGATCGCGCTGGCCGGCCTGATCATGCAGGCGAAGCTGCGGGTACGGCTGACCCTGCTGATTCCGGCGGTGGAGAACGCGGTGGCCGGCAACGCGCTGCGCCCGGGCGACGTGGTCACCACCCGCGCCGGCCACACCGTGGAGATCGACAACACCGACGCCGAGGGCCGCCTGGTGCTATGCGATGCGCTGGCCTACGCCGCCGAGCAGAAACCGTCCCTGATCGTCGACTTCGCGACCCTCACCGGGGCCGCCCGCGTGGCGCTGGGCCCGGACCTGCCGGCGCTGTTCGGCAATGACGAGGCCCTGACCGCCGGGGTGCTGGCCGCCGCCAACGCAGTCGGCGATCCGCTGTGGCCGCTGCCGCTGTGGCGGCCGTATCGCCGCATGCTCGACTCCGCCGTGGCCGACTTCACCAACAGCGGGCCGTCGCGGCACGCGGGGGCGATCACCGCCGCGCTGTACCTGGAGCGCTTCGTGCCGGACGGCATGCCGTGGCTGCACCTGGACACCTATGCGTGGAACGACAGCGACCGCCCCGGCCGACCGCGCGGCGGCGAAGCGATGGGCCTGCGCGCGATATTCGCGTTCCTGCGGCAGCGCTTCCAGCCCTGACCGGCCCGGCGGGCCGGCGGATGGCGAAAAAAGCAGCGCTTCGGCGCTGTTTTTTTTGGGCGATGTCGAAGGCTCTTGCGGCTTAACATAAAAGTGTTACGGAATTGTTGTCTTTGAGCCCGTCACCGTGTGATGCTAGGCCCGCTCTTTGCTGGTGCTGGCATGCCGTAGCCCTCGCTCTTGCGTACGGTTTCTGCGTTGTCGGCGCCGGCCAGGGGTCCGGCCAGCACCGTATTCGAGGGAGGGACGACTCGGAGCGGGCGATCCGACCGTGGAGGAAGGTCGGTCCGAAACGCTGACGGGGGAGACAAACGATTTTGCGCACATGCTGGCCGCTGGCCTCTGCACGCCATCGACAGCTGCGGGAACAACGAACACCTGGTTCATGACATCACCTGAAGATCACTCTCGATACCTCACCCGGCAACATCGATCGTTATAGGCGCCACAAACACCTACACGGGGCACGGGCAAACGGCGGGGCGCACGGCAAACCGCTCGAGTCCGCAGCACCCGGATCACATTTGAGAGCAGTTCAAAGCCGATATCTCCCGCCTGCAAGACGCATCCCACATTACGGCGGACTTGCCAGGCAAGACTCTTCCACAGGGGATAACGCATGAAATCCACCATCGGGGACAACACATGAAATACAACCAGAATCATCTGTCATTGGCTGTTCGGCTGGCATTGGGCATTGGCTTCATCACCTCGGCCGGCCTGGTCCAGGCACAGCAGGCCAGCAGCGATACCTCCAGCACGGCTCAGACGGAGACCAAACCCGCAGCCAGCGAGGCCAAGACCCTCAAGGCCGTCGTCGTCACCGGCTCGCTGATCCGCCGCGTCGATGCAGAGACGGCCAGCCCGGTGGTGACGATCGATCGCGCCGCGATTTCCAACGCCGGCAATCCGACCCTGGGCAACGTGCTGCAGCAGATGCCCGCCATTTCCGGCAACGCGACCAACACCCAGAACAACAGCAACGGCGGCGGCGTCGCCAGCCCCTTGCTGGAAGGTGGTGACGGTGCGGCACGCATTTCGCTGCGAGGCCTCGGCGTCAACCGCACCCTGGTGTTGATCGACGGCCAGCGCATGGCCAATGCCGATGTGAACATGATCCCGCAGAACATGATCGAGCGGGTCGACGTGCTGGCGGAAGGCGCCTCGACGGTATACGGCTCCGACGCCATCGGCGGCGTGGCCAACTTCATCCTGCGCAAGGACTACAAGGGCGCCGAAGCCAGCGTCAACGGCGGCATCTCCAGCCATGGCGACGGCCAACGGCGCGGTTTCAGCCTGACCGCCGGCACCACCGGCGACAATTTCAACATCGTCGGCGGCGTCGACTACAACAAGTACGATGCCGTGCTCGCGACGAAGCGCAAGTACTCCGCGCACCAGCTCTATCTGTCGAGCGGCGTGGCCCAGCCCGCCGGTTCCAGCACCATCCCGACCGGCAAGATCCAGACGCCCGCGTCGATCGCCGCCAATCAGGCCGGCACCTGCCCGACCCAGTACATCACGCTGGCATCCGGCAACGGCTCGAGCGTGAGCGACTACCGCTGCGACCTCGGCAGCCCGGACGCATACAACTACAACGCCTACAACTACATCCAGACCGCGCAGCAGCGAACCGACGCGTTCGTGCTCGGCAGCTACAACCTGACGAGCAACCTGACGTTCTTCTTCGACGGCTTCTTCAATCACACCCAGTCGAGCGGCCAGGATGCACCCGCGCCGACCGCGGCTGGTGTCCACAACGACGGTTGGTACGTTTCGAAAGACAACCCGATCAATCCGTTCGGCGTCACGTTCGGCACGGACCCGGCCAACCCGAACGATCCGATGAGTGGCTATGGCTTCAACACCCGCCTGACCGGCCTCGGCACCCGCCTGCATACCTACAGCACCAAAAACGTGCAGGTCAACACCGGCTTGCGCGGCACGTTCGGCCAGAGCAGCTGGGCCTGGGATGCGTCGATCGACTACGGCCATGCCAATCGCCTGCAGCGCGACTACAACGAGGTCAACATTGCCGACTTCCAGGCGGCAATCAACAGCGGCGTGAACATCTTCGACCAGGCCAACCAGACGGCCGCATTGAAGGCCGGCGTGGATACCCCGGTGTATGTCTATACCAATTCCATGAAGCAGGTGGCGGTCAACGCCAACGGCGAACTGTGGGATCTGCCGGCAGGCACCATGCAGCTGGCCGTCGGCGGTCTGTACCGCAAGCGGACCATGAACTACACGGTGACCAGCGACGCCATCCTCAACCTCGCCACCGGCAATTGCGCGGTACTGCAGGAAGCTTGCGGCTCGCCCGGCCGCGGCAGTGACAACGTCAAGGAGGTCTACGCCGAATCGCTGATTCCGCTGCTGTCGCAGCAACCGTGGGCGTATTCGTTGAATGTCGACCTGGGCATCCGCACTTCCGACTACAGCACCACCGGCACCTCCACCAACAAGAAGATCGCCGTCGAATGGCGACCGATCGAAGACCTGCTGGTGCGCGGCACGGTGTCCGAAGTCTTCCGTGCGCCGAACCTGGATGAACTCTACGACGGCGTCACCCTGGTCCAGCCGACCCTCAACGACCCCTGCACGCATCTCTCGGCGGCCGAGCTCGCCCAACATACCGCTGCCTGCCAGTACGTGCCCGTCAACTGGGCCGGCAACTCGCCCGCCCAGGTCAATACGTATTACGCCGGCGCCCATACGGTCGGCGCCACGCTCAAGCCGGAACGGGGCAAGTCGATCGACTTCGGCCTGGTCTACAACCCCAGCTGGCTGGAGGGCGCCTCGACCAGCATCGACGTATGGCACATCTATCTGCAGGACCTGCTGACACCGATCGCGGCGGACACCGTGGTCCAGGCCTGCTTCAACAACAACAACAGCCCGCTCTGCCCGCTGATCAGCCGCTTTGACAACACCACCCAGCAGCCGGGTCAGGTGCTGGTCATCAACACACCGGTGGTGAACCTGGGCACCCTGAGCACCAGCGGCGTCGACTTCACGCTGAACTACAACCTGCCGCATTTCAACCTCGGCAGCATCGACCCGGGCCGATTCAAGGCCGGCCTCGCCGCCACCTACCTGTCCAGCTACAAGAACAATGCCACTCCCGGCCTGCCCGGCGCGCGAGCGATCGATTACGCCGGCACCTACACCTTGCAGTTCGGCAACATCACGCGCTGGCGCAGCACGCTCACGCTCAACTGGCTGAAGGACAACTGGAGTGCCCAGTGGCAGGGGCGCTACATCAACCATGTGACCAACCTGCGCGCCGATGTCGGCAACGGAAACGACGCGCCGATGGCTTCGGTGCTGTATCAGTCGCTGCAGATCGGCTATGCGGTGCCGTCGATCCACACCAAGTTCGACGTGGGCGTGGACAACCTCAGCAACAAGGCGCCGCCGCTGGTCTACCAGAACGGCGGAAACTACAACGTGGACACCGCCACCTACGACGCGCTCGGCCGCTACTACTGGGCACGGGCCACGGTCAGCTTCTGATCCGCTGACCACGCAGGAACGTTCCAGAGCAACCCGAGGGGCCGCGAGATACTTTCGCGGCCCCTCTTGCATAATGGCGGCCAGCACACACTCGATCGCGCATGCATGCCAGCCACTCCGAACCGCCTGGATGACACCATCACCGCCGCCTACCTTGCCGGCGACATGGAGCACGTCATCACCCTCGGCACCCAGGCGGCGCAGACCGGCGCGCTGAGCGAGACCGGCCTGCTGTGGCTGGGCATCGCGCAGCAGACCACCGGTCGATACGCCGCGGCAGCGGCCACGTTCGGCGAGCTGACCCGGCTGCGTCCGGAGGTTTCCGCCTACTGGAACAACCTCGCGCTTGCCTGCCGACAATGCGGCGACATGACCGCGTCCGAGCAGGCGTTGATGACGGCCCGCTCGCTGGCGCCGGATGATGCCGAAGTGCACTACAACCTGGGGCTGCTGTATGTCCACCAGCAACGCTGGCTGCTGGCGCGGGAGTCGCTGATGGATGCCGTGCGCCTGTCGCCACGTTTCGTCGAGGCCCGGCTGCAGGCTGCGCACGCCTGCCATGTCTGCGGCGACAACGAAAGCGAGCAGGCGATGCTGGTCGGCGCCGCCGACTGGCCGGCCCAGCCGGGCGAACAGGCGCTGATCCTGGCCTCGATGCTTTGCGCCCAGGGAGAACTCGAGGCCGCGCTGCATGCACTCGGCCAGGCGCAGCTGCCCGCCGGACCCGCCGCCGGGATCATGCGGCTGCGGATCGCCGCGCAGCGGGTCGCGCTTTACGAACGCAGCAACCAGCTCGACAGCGCGCGCAACGAGCTGCGGCAGCTACCGCTGGACAGCATCGAGCGACTGCCGGCGGATGCCCACGAGGCCCGTGCCGAAGCCTGCAGCGTCCATGCTGCGCTGGCCATGCGCGACGGGGATCACGCCGCCGCCGCCACGCTGTACCGCCAGGTGCTCACGCTGGTCCTGGACGACCAGCACCGCGCCGCCGCCGCTTTTGGCCTGGCCGCGGCCTGCGACCGGCTGGGCCAGCGCGACGAAGCCTGGCAGGCGCTGCAGATCGCTCATGCGGCGCAGCTGGAGATTGCACGAAGCGTGGTGCCGGAGCTGATGCAGCCGTACAGCCAGCCCTTGCAGATGGCCGATCAGGTGGTCGACCGCGTGGCCTACCAGGGCTGGCAGCCGCTGCCGCCGCCGGCCAGGCGCACGCCGGTTTTCGTGGTCGGCTTTCCGCGCTCCGGCACCACCCTGCTGGAGCAGATGCTCGACGCGCATCCCGATTTCCGCTCGATGGACGAGCGCGCCTTCATCCACGAGCTGATCGAGGGCATGGAGCTGGCCGGCCAGCCGTACCCGGGCGGCCTGGCCGACCTCACCGCGAGGGAGGCCGATCAACTGCGCGACGTCTATTTCCGCCGGGTCGAACGGGTCGTGCCCGAGCTGGGCAAGCACCAGCTGGTGGACAAGAATCCGCTCAACATGCTGTGCCTGCCGATGATCATGCGGCTGTTTCCGCAGGCGCGCATCATCCTGTGCCTGCGTCATCCCTGCGACGTGCTGCTCAGCTGCTACATGCAGCCGTTCCGCTCGCCCGCCTTCATGGTGCTGTGCTCGTCGCTGCAGCGCCTGGCCGACGGCTACGTGCAGGCCTTCGAACAATGGCAGAAGCAGGTCGAGGTGTTCGCTCCGAAACTGCTGGAATGGCGTTACGAATCGGTGGTCGGCCGTTTCGACGCCAGCATTGCCCGCCTCGGCGAGTTCCTCGAACTGGAGGATGCGTCGCCGATGGCGCGCTTTTCGGAGCATGCGCGCGGCAAGCGCTTCATCAGCACGCCGAGCTACGCCCAGGTCACCCAGGGCATCAGCAGCAAGGCGGTGGATCGCTGGCACGCCTACCGCGAGATGTTCGAGCCGGTGCTGCCGACGCTGCGCCCGGTGATGCAACGGTTCGGCTATGCCGACTGACCCCCGCCGGCGATCGGCGAGCGCCAGATCGCCCCGGGGCGTACTGCGTATGATGGGAACGTGGAGTGTCAACGGCCTTCCACCAGGGAGCCGACCTTTTCCATGCGAAACGAACGACCGCCGATGAGCGAACCGCACGACGACATCCGCAAAGCCGGCCCCCCGGAAGCCAGTCGCAGCACCGCGCGACAGCAAGCGCAGCGGGGTGAACTGGACGCCGCGGAGAAGTCTTTCCTGAGCCTGCTCGAGCAGCAGCCGCAGGATGTCGAGGCGCTGCGGTTCGTGGCCGAGCGCCAGTCCGCGCGAGGGGAGCATGCGGCGGCCATCCAGCACTTGCAGCTCGCGCTCGAAGCAACGCAAGACGATCCGGCCGTCCGGGTTCAGCTGGCCGCCACGCAAATGGCGGCGGGGGATTTCGGCGCGGCCGCCGCCAGCTTCCGGGCCGGGTTGTCACTGGCGCCGCGGATGTTCGTGGCACGCCTGCAGCTGGGCATCGCGCTGGAGCAGCTGGGCCAGTCGCACGAGGCGCTGAAAGCCTATTTCATGGCCATCGCGAGTGCGCGGGCGCACGGCCGCTGGCAGGACGACGCCACCACGGCGCCGGGTCTGCGCGATGCCGTGAAGCACGCGGCGAACTACGTCAACCAGGGTCGAGCGCGGTTGTTCCGCAGTGCGCTGGATCCGCTGCGCGCGCGTTACGGCAGCAGCGAACTGGTTCGGGTGGAACGCAGTCTGGCGATCTATCTGCTCGAAGAGCCGGCGAACATCCCCGATCCGCGGCAGAAGCCGAAGTTCCTGTATTTTCCCGATATCGCGAGCCAGCCTTACTATCCGCGCGAGCACTTTCCCTGGCTGCAGACGCTGGAGGCGGCGACCGATACGGTACGCGACGAACTGCGGGCCGTGATGTCGCAGGGACAATCGTTCGAGGCGTTCCTTGGCCCGCCATCGCCGCAGGGAACCCGGGGCATGCTGGATTCGTCCAGCGATCGGGAGCCGGCCTGGGATGCGTATTTCTTCCATCGCCACGGCCAACGCCACGAAGAACATTACGCGCGCTGTCCGCAAACGTCGGCCCTGCTCGATGCGCTGCCGCTGGTGCGCATCCGCGACCATGCGCCGGAGGCGCTGTTCTCGGTGCTGAGTCCCGGCACGCACATCCTGCCCCACACCGGCGTGACCAACACGCGGCTGGTGACCCATCTACCGCTGATCGTCCCGCCCGATTGCGCCATCCGTGTCGGTGGGGAGGAGCACATCTGGCAAGAGGGGCGCTGCGTGACCTTCGACGACACCTGGGAGCACGAGGCGTGGAACCGCAGCGAGGAGGTGCGGGTCGTGCTGATCCTGGACAGCTGGCATCCCGACCTCAGCGAAGCGGAGCGCGCGGCCGTGACGGACCTGGTCGAGGCGATCGGCGACTTCAACCAGTCCTGCAAAGTGCCTGTCGCGGGCGGTTGATGCGTACCGGCCGGCCGGCGGGATTGGCGAGGCGAGGCGAGCGCATGAAAAAGGGCAGCGCCGCGGCGCTGCCCTTTTTCGGTCGGCATGCTGTCGTCAGTGCCCGGCTGCGGGAACGACCGGCGGCTTGGCCAACGTGATCGCCGCAAGGTAACTGTTGCTGTACTTGCCGCCATAGGGCAGCACCTGTTCGGCCAGGGCCGAGTCGGCCTTGATCAGGCCGACCGCGTCGAACAGGATGTGCGCGGTCTCGTTGAGCTGCACGTCCTTGGCCTTCTTCGCATCGGCTTCCTGCTTGAGCTCGCTCTTCAGGCTGCGCTCGTTCGCGTTGAGGCCATCGTCGAGCACGCTGTCCTCGTCGGCCAGCAAGGCATCGGTGCCGTCGATCGCCTTGTGCCGGGCGCGGAATTCGGACTGGAGCTTGTCCTGCTGCTTGCGCTCGGCTTCGCGTGCGGCGAGGTTGAGCGAGATCGAGGTCTTGTCGCGCATGATCCGGTACTGCGCCAGCTCGTCGAGCATCAACTTCCACGACGGCGACTTCGCCACGCGCGCGTCGTGCAGATGCTCCAGCTGCGGCAGGTAGGCCGCCAGGTTCGCCACCGGCTTGTAATCGGCCGGCGGAATCTGGGTCCACTTCAGCGCGTTCGGGTAGGTGGATTCGCCGAAATCCTTTTCGTCGCCGTTCTTCGGGAACTCGATGTCCGGCGTCACGCCCTTGAGCTGGGTGGAGCCGCCGTCGATGCGGAAGAACTCCTGGATCGTCATCTTCAGCTCGCCGAGCTGGGGTTTCTCGCTGTCGCCCTGGACGAAACGGTCCAGATCGACCAGGTTCTGCACGGTGCCCTTGCCGAAGGTCGGCTCGCCGACCACCAGGCCGCGATGGTAGTCCTGGATCGCGGCCGTGAAGATCTCCGAGGCCGAGGCCGAGCCGCGATTGACCAGCACCGCCAGCGGACCACTCCAGGCCATGCCCGCATCGTCGTCGCCCTGCTGCTGCACTTCGCCGCGGGCGTCGCGCACCTGCACCACCGGGCCCTTGTCGATGAACAGGCCGGTCATCGCATTGGCCTCGGCCAGCGAGCCGCCGCCGTTGTTGCGCAGATCCACCACGATGCCCTGCACGCCTTCCTGCTTGAGCTCGCCGATCAGCTTGGCGACGTCGCGGGTGGTGCTGCGGTAGTCCTTGTCGCCTTCGCTGCGTGCACCGAAGTCGGAATAGAACGAAGGCAGGTCGATCACGCCGATCTTGCGGGTGACGTCGCCGTCCTTGATCTCGATGACCTTCTTGCTGGCGGCGGCGTCTTCGAGATTGATCTTGTCGCGCACCAGGGTGACCAGCTCATGCTTGCCGTCCAGCCCGACATCCGCCGGCAGGACCTCCAGGCGCACGACGGTGCCCTTCTTTCCGCGGATCAGCGCGGTCACATCGTCGATGCGCCAGCCCACCACATCCACCAGCGGGCCGCTGGCGCCCTGGCCCACCGCGAGAATGCGGTCGCCCGGCTTGAACTTGTGCGACTTCATCGCCGGGCCGCCCGGGATGAGCTTGACGATCATGGTGTTGTCGTCGCGCGACTGCAGCTGCGCACCAATGCCTTCCAGCGACAGTTTCATCGCGATGTCGAAGTTCTCCGCCACGCGTGGACCGAGGTAATCGGTGTGCGGGTCGGTGGTTTCGGCATAGGCGGTCATGAAGCTCTGGAATGCATCCTCGCTGTCGAGCTGCTTGATCCGCTCGATGTACAGGGCGTAACGCTTGTCCAGCGTCTTGCGGATCTCGGCGTCATCCTTGCCGGCCAGCTTCAGCCGCAGCCAGTCGTTCTTGGTGCGCTCGCGCCACAGGTTGTCCAGCGCGGCCTGGTCCTTCGGCCAGTCGGCGTGCTCGCGGTCGAACGTGTAGTTTTCGTCGAGGGAAAAATCGAATCCCTTCTTGAGCAGCTCGCGCGCATAGGTCATGCGTTCGACCGCGCGCTGCACATACACGTTGAAGATGGAGAACGGTGCGGACAGGTTCTGGTTCCAGATCGCATCGTCCAGCTGGGTCTTCAGCGGGGCGAACTTGGCCAGATCGGCGTCGGTGAAAAACACCTTCTCGCCATCGAGCAGCTTCAGATACGCCGTGTAGATGCGCGCCGACATCGCGTCGTCGAGCGGCTGGGCGTCGTAATGGAAACGGGTCAGGAAACGCGCGGACAGCTGCGCGGCCAGCGCCTCCTCGGCCGTCGGTGCAAGCGGCCAGGTGGCCGCCTTGCGGCCGGTGGCTCCGGCACCGAGATCGGCCGCCGACTGCGCGAAAACGCAGGGGACGGTCAGGGCAAGCAGCAGGACCAGCGCGGGACGAAATTTCATGGATGCTCTCAGGCTGACTCGGTGACACCGGCTGCGTGGGCCTGCAGGTCGGCGTGATAGGACGAACGCACCAGCGGACCGGAGGCGACGTGATGGAAGCCCATCGCCTCACCGGCTTCGCGCAGCGCCTCGAATTCCTCGGGGGTCCAGTAGCGCACCACCGGGTGATGATGTGGCGTCGGCTGCAGGTACTGGCCTATGGTGATCATCTCGACGTCATGGGCGCGTAAATCGCCGAGCGTTTCGATCACCTGTTCATACGTCTCGCCCAGGCCCAGCATGATGCCGGATTTGGTCGGCACGTCCGGGTGCTGCGCCTTGAAGCGCTTGAGCAGGTCCAGCGACCACTGGTAGTCGGCGCCGGGACGCACTTCGCGGTACAGGTGCGGCACGGTTTCCAGGTTGTGGTTGAACACGTCCGGCGGAAACTCCCGGAGCACCTCCAGCGCGCGCTCCATGCGGCCCTTGCCGCGGAAGTCGGGGGTGAGGATCTCGATCCGGATGTTCGGGCTGGCGTGGCGCACCGCGCGAATGCAGCTGGCGAAATGGGCGGCCCCGCCGTCGCGCAGGTCGTCGCGATCGACCGAGGTGATCACCACGTACTTCAGCCGCATGTCGGCGATGGTCTGCGCCAGCCGCGCCGGCTCCAGCTCGTCGGGCGGCTGTGGCCGACCATGCGCCACGTCGCAGAACGAGCAGCGCCGGGTGCATACCTCGCCGAGGATCATGAAGGTCGCGGTGCCCTTGCTGAAGCACTCGTGGATGTTCGGGCAGGACGCTTCCTCGCAGACCGTGACCAGCGCGTTTTCGCGCAGGCGCGCCTTCAGCTGCTGCACCGCGTTGCCCTGCGGCAGCCGAACGCGTATCCACGACGGCTTGCGCAGGGTCGGCAGCGCGGTGTCGAAGCCGGCACGGTTCAGCGCGATCTTGTCGTTGCCCAGCTGCTTTTCCAGCGCGGGGGCGCCGGCGACGACGTTGATCGGGATGATCCGGGGGGAAGTGGGGGAAGTTTCGCTCATGGTAGACAGCTCAGACCGCTACGCGAGCGGGTAGTTCGGGGATCAGGGGCGCGGCCGGCTCGGCATCGAAGTCGAACTGGCGGCAGAATTCGCCGATCAGCACCTCTTCGACGTCCGCCAGTCGCGACGGACCGCCCAAGTCTACCAGCTGCGTGACCGCCAAACCCTTGTAACCGCAAGGGTTGATGCGCTGGAACGGCTCCAGATCCATCGCCACGTTGAAGGCCAGCCCGTGGAAGCTGCAGCCGCGACGCACGCGCAGGCCCAGCGCGGCGACCTTGGCGTCGCCCGCGTACACGCCGGGAGCGCCTTCGCGCCTCGCCGCGACCACGTTCCAGTGCGCCAGCGTATCGATCAGCGACTGTTCGATCCGGCTGACCAGTTCGCGCACGCCGACCCCGACCCGGCGCAGGTCGATCAGCGGGTAGCCGACGATCTGGCCGGGCCCGTGATAGGTGACCTGGCCGCCGCGGTCGACCGGCACCACCGGGATGTCCCCCGGCGCCAGTACGTGTTCCATCTTGCCGGCCTGGCCGAGGGTGAACACCGGGTCGTGCTCCAGCAGCCACAGCTCATCGACGGTATCCGCGGTGCGGTTGTCGGTGAACGCGCTCATCGCCTTCCAGGTGACCTCGTAGGGCTGGCGACCAAGGCGACGGATTTTCAGCGGCAACGACATGACGGGTGACCTGGGAAACGGGGAGCGGGAAAGCTGCCGACGGCAGCCCGCCGCCTGTGCTTGATGGCGCCGACGCGGAACCGTTTCAAGTCCGCCCGTCCGGGCCGCGGGGAAACCGATCCTGCCGCCCTGCTGCGCGCAACGCCATTCACAGCCGGCCATTCACATCGTGTAACGGATGTCCGGGCTGGAGCGCAGGGCCGCGTGTGCCGCCTCGTACTGTTCGCGGTTCTCGCAGCGAAAGCTCACCGTGACCGAGACGAAATTGCCGGCACCGGAGTGCCGGTGCTTCACGGTCTCGTGCAGCACGTGCAGGCCGGCACGCTCCAGCAGCTGCGGCACATGGGTCGGCAGGTTCGCGCTGGCCGTGCCCACGGCGGTGATCTCGAACTCGCCGGGGAACTGGAACCCCTTGCCTTCCTGCTTCGCCTTGGTGAAGTCGATCGGTTGCATCACTGCTTGCCTGCGGCCTGTTCGGTGTTGCCCTTGTCGTGGTGGAACCACAGCAGGATGCTGTCCCACAGACGCGCGAAGAAGCCGCCCTGCGGGGCGTCGGTCAGCGCGATCAACGGCACGTTCTGCACCGGCTGACCGGCCAGCGTGACGCGCAAGGTGCCGATCTGCTGGCCCTTCTTGAACGGTGCGATCAGCAGGGACGGAATATCCATGGTCGCCTTGAGCTGATCGTACTGGCCGCGCTTGACCGTGACCTGCACGTTCTCGGCGACGCCGATCGGCAGCTGGTTCGCCTCGCCCTTCCACAACCGCGGCGTGGCCAGCGGCTTGCTGGCGTCATACAGCTTGTGCGTCTCGTAGAAGCGGAATCCGTAGTTGAGCAGCGCCATCGCCGAATCGGCACGGGCCTTCTCGGTGCTGGCCCCCATCACGATCGCGATCATGCGCGACTCGCCCTGCTTGGCGGAAGCGGCCAGGCAGTAGCCGGCGGCGGCGGTGTGACCGGTCTTGATGCCGTCCACGCTCGGGTCACGCCACAGCAGCGTATTGCGGTTGTGCTGCTTGATGCCGTTCCACTCGAACTCCTTCACCGCGGAGATCGCGTAGTCGGTGGGGAAGTCGTGGATCAGTGCGCGCGACAGGATCGCGATGTCGTGCGCCGTGGTGTAGTGGTTCGCGATCGGATAGCCGGACGCGTTCTCGAAATTCGAGTTGACCATGCCCAGCTGCTTGGCATAGGCATTCATCAGGGCGGCAAAGGACGACTCGGAGCCCGCGGTATGTTCGGCCAGCGCGATCGCCGCATCGTTGCCGGACTGGATGATCATGCCGTACAGCAGATCCTTCAGCGGCACCTGGCTGTTGAGCTTGAGGAAGCTGGTCGAGCCGTCGGTACCGGCGCCACCGCCGCGCCAGGCGTGCTCGCTGATGGTGACCGGATCGGTCATGTGGATCCTGCCGTTGGCGACCTCGGCTGACACCACGTAGTCGGTCATGATCTTGGTGATCGAGGCCGGCTCGACCCGCAGGTCGGGATCCTTCGAGGCCAGGATCTGGCCGGTGGCGTAATCCATCAGCACCCAGCTCTTGCCGTCGACGTCCGGCGGCGGCGGTACCGGGGCCTCGGGCACCGTCGGGCGCGGCACCGGCGACGGGCGCGGCGGGGTCTGGGCGACGGCAACGCCGACCAGCAGTACGGCGGCGGCAAAAGGAATCAGGCTGCGGCGAAGAAATTTCATCGTATGGTTCAGTCCAGTCTCTGAATGTCGGTTCGGCAACGGCCGGCATGATGGAAAAGGGGTGCTCAAATCCTGCTCAGTCTACCGCGACCTGAGGTCGTGGCAGGCCCAGGCCCTCGATCCGGGCGCTGACCCGGTCGGCACGTTCCACATCGACCAGCGGTCCGATCCGCACGCGCCGCACATGGCGTCCATTCACCTCGGCATCGATGACCTGCACCGTGCCCAGCCCGGCGCCGCGCAACCGTTGCGCCAGCCGCTCGGCATTGCCCTCGTCGGCAAACGCGCCGACCTGCAGGTAGATGCCCGGATGTCGTGGGACCACAACCGGCGCCGCCAGTTCCTGCCCGGGGCGCGCCGGGTCGATACCGCGCACCTCGACCAGCCCGGTGCCCTTGGGCCAGATGCCGATTTTCACCGCGGCGGCGTAGGACAGATCGATCAGCCGGTTCTGGTGAAACGGGCCGCGATCGTTGACCCGCACGATCACGCTCCTGCCGTTTTCCAGATTGGTGACGCGCGCGTAGCTGGGCAGCGGCAGTGTGGTGCTGGCGGCGCTGAAGGCATACATGTCGTAGGTCTCCAGGCTGGAGGTCTTGTAGCCATGAAACTTGTTGCCGTAGAACGAGGCGATGCCGCGCTCGTCATAGCCGCGCGCACTGGGCAGCACGCGGTAGCGGCGCCCGAGCACGGTGTACGGGGACTTGTTGCCATACAGCGAACGCGGCTCGACCCTGGGCACCGGCTCGACCAGCTTGCTCACATCGATCGGCGGCGGCACGCTGTCGCTGCTGTCGCGATAACGGCTGTCCTGCGGACGGTTGAGGTCATCGTGGAAGTGGTCCACCCGGCTGCCGCGGTCGGCCGCGGCGGGCTCGTGCGCGGACGATCGGACCACGCCGCCGGCGTGCGGCGGCCGGGGCTTCGTGGCGCTGCAACCGGCCAGCAACAGCACGGCCAGGCATGCGGCGGCGCCCGCAACCCTCATTGAACGGCATCCAACGGACCCACGCCGGCGACAATCGCGTGGGCCAACTGGTCCACCGCCATCGCATACAGCGGGCTGCGGTTGTAACGCGTGATCACGTAGAAATTCTGGAACGTGAACCAGTATTCCGGCCCATGGTCGCCAGCCAGCATCTGCAGGCTGGTGGGTTGGGCGGGCGGCAACGGCCGCAGCGGCGCATAGCCCCACGCCTCGAACTGCTCCAGCGGCCACTGGGGCTGGGCGTCCTTCACCGTGATCGCCTTCGCCGACACATCCGGCTGCGCCCGCGCCGCCACCGGTCCACCGCTGACCCAGCCGTGCCTGGCGAAATAGTTCGCCACGCTGGCAAAGATGTCAGGCAGGGAGTTCTGCAGGTCGATGCGGCCATCGTGATCCTCGTCCACCGCGAAATCGCGGATGCTGGTGGGCATGAACTGGCCCCATCCCTGCGCCCCGGCGTAGGAGCCGGTGAGCTGGTCGATCGGCCCGCCCAGGTGGTTGTCCGGCATCTCCAGCAACTCCTTCAGCTGCTCACGGAAGAAAGTCGCCCGGGGCGGGTAATACAGGCCCAGCGTCACCAGCGCATCGAGCACCTTGTAGCTGCCGGTGTTGCGGCCGTAGTTGGTTTCCACCCCGATGATCGCCACGATGTATTGGGGCGCCACGCCGTACTGCCTGCCGATCCGGTCCAGCAGCGCACGATGCTCGCGATAGAACGCGATGCCGTCGCCGATGCGTTTGTCGGTCAGGAAGATCGGCCGGTAGTCCTTCCACGACTTGCCTTCGGCCGGGCGACTGATCGCATCGAGGATGCTCTGCTGCCGCGTCGCCCCGTCCAGCAGCGCGTTGAGTGCCTGCGGATTCTTGCCGGTATCGCGAGCCACCTCGCTCACCAGTTCGGCCTGGCCGGGATGCGTCGTCGCCCCTGCCGACGTTGTCACGCCGATCCAGAGCAGGCTCAGGACGGCGAGGAAACGCACGGGGTGCAACGCGGGAATCACGATCATGCGGGGGCCTTCACTGGCAGAAAAACCGGGGTCGCCAAAAGCCTACCACGCACGCCGTAGCAACTTCGGGCCATCCGCGGGCACGACGAAGGCGGCGTTCAGATGTGCCTCTTGCGATTGGCATGGATCGACATCAGCACGCCAAAGCCGGTCAGCAGCGACACCGCCGAGGTGCCGCCGTAACTGACCAGCGGCATCGGCACGCCGACCACCGGCAGCATGCCGGCCACCATGCCACCGTTGACGAAGACATAGACGAAGAAACTCATGCCGATCGCACCGGCCAGCAGGCGCGAATAGGTATCGCGCGCCTCCATCGCGATCCACAGGCAGCGACCGATGATGAAGGCGTACAGCGCGACCACCGCACATACCCCGACCAGGCCGAATTCCTCGGAGAACACCGCGAAGATGAAGTCGGTGGTGTGCTCGGGCAGGAAGTCCAGCCGCGACTGCGTGCTGTGCAGCCAGCCCTTGCCGAAGATGCCGCCCGAGCCCACCGCGATCTGCGACTGGATGATGTGCCAGCCGTTGCCGAGCGGGTCGGATTCCGGATTGAGCAGGGTCAGCACCCGATCGCGCTGGTACTGGTGCAGGAAATGCCAGGCCACCGGAATCATGCCGCCGATCGCGCCCAGCAACGCACCGATGCGCCACCACGCCATGCCGGACAGGAACAGCGCGAACGCACCCGCCGCCGTGACCAGCACGGCAGTGCCCAGATCCGGCTGCTCGGCGATCAGCCCGGCCGGAATCGCGATCAGCACGCCGACCATCGCGATGTCCTTCCAGCCCGGCGGCAACTGGCGCGGATGCAGGTACCAGGCCACCATCATCGGCATGGTCAGCTTGAGCAGTTCGGACGGCTGAAAGCGCATCACGCCCAGGTCCAGCCAGCGCATCGAACCCCGGCCCTCACCGAGGACCGCCACCACCACCAGCAACGCGGTACTGCCGGCGTAGAGCCAGGGCGTCCAGCTGCGCAGCACCGACGGCGAAATACGCGACACCAGCAGCAGCAGCGCACCACCCAGCACGAAGCGGGCGGCCTGGCCGCCGACCAGCGCAAGGCTGCCATCGCCGGCACTGTAGAGCGTGATCAGACCGATCACGGCCAGCAGGAACAGGCCGACCGCCAACGGCAGGTCGATCCGCGGCCGGGTCATGATGCGACGAAGGAACCGGCGCCAGCGCGCGTACATCGTGGCGATCATGGCAATGCTCCGCTGGATGCCTGTGCCGGCAGGTCTTCGACTTCCGTGGCGTGGCCGCCGCCGTTGTCCGGGCGGGTCGCGACCGGCGCTGGCGATGGTGGCGCCGCCGCGGTCGCGCTGGTCGGCAGGCGTTGACTGCCCGGAATCACGCCATCGTGCTCGGCGAGCCACGCATCGAAGATCTTGCGCATGATCGGACCGGCATCCTTGCCGCCCCAGGCGCCCGCCTCGAGGACCACCGCCGCGGCAATCTGCGGGTTGTCCGCCGGCGCGTAGCCCATGAACCAGGCCCGATGCCGCGAGGCCAGATACGCATTGTTCTTGTTGGTGTCGTAGGCGTCGCTGGTCCGCGAGAATCGTTCGGCGGTGCCGCTCTTGCCGGCGATCGGGTAGGGAAACCCGTCGTTCAGCCCCTTGCCGGTGCCATCGGTGATCACCGCCCGCATGCCCTCGTTGATCACGGCCCACTCGGACGGCTTGCGGATCAGCGACGGTCCCGGCGGATCGGGCAGCAACCGGCGCTTCGCCTCGCCGACACCCTTGCTGGCCATGACCAGCCGCGGCAGATACGGCACCCCGTGGCCGGCCAGCGTGGCCACGGCATGCGCCAGTTGCAGGGGGGTGACTCCCCAGTAACCCTGGCCGATGCCGGTAATCACCGTTTCGCCGGGGTACCAGGGCTGCCTGCTGTGCGCCGCCTTCCATTCACGCGAGGGCAGGATGCCCTCGGATTCGCCGATCAGGTCGATGCCGGTCTTGCTGCCGAAACTGAAGCGGCTCATCCAGTGGCTCAGCCGATCGATGCCCATGTCCACGGCCAGCTTGTAGAAATAGGTGTTGGTCGACTTCTGGATCGCCCGCACCATGTCCACCGTACCGTCGCCGCCGCGCGTATCGTCGCGATAGCAGCGCTTCTGTCCGGGCAGGCAGAACTGGCCGGTGGAAAGCACGGTGTCCTCGGGCGTGCGGATGCCCTCCTCGAGCCCACCCAGTGCAAGGAACGGCTTCACCGTCGATCCCGGTGGATACACGCCGCGCAGCGCCCGGTTGTACAGCGGCTTGTCCGGATCGTCGGTGAGGCCGTGGTAGTCGGCCTGACTGATGCCGTTGACGAACAGGTTGGGATCGAACGTCGGCACGCTGACCATCGCCAGCACCTGACCGTTGCGTGGGTCGATCACCACGGCCGCGCCCGGGCGGCCGTCGAACGCGGCTTCGGCGGCTTTCTGCAGGCGCACATCCAGGCTCAGATACAGATTGCGCCCCGGCGTCGGCGGATGGGTTTCCAGCACGCGCTGGGTGCGCCCGTCGGCATTGACCTCCAGCAGTTCGTAACCCGGCGTGCCATGCAGCACGTCTTCGTAGGATCGCTCGATGCCGCTGCGACCGATGTGACTGGTGCCCTGGTAGCGCTTCGGATCGAGCTGATTGAGATCGTCCACATCGATGCGCCCGACGTAGCCCACCACATGCGCGAACAGGCCGCGCAAGGGATAGTGGCGGGTGAGGTAAGGCACCACGTCCACGCCGGGAAAGCGCCAGCGATTCACCGCGAAACGATCGATCTCGTCCTCGGTCAGGTGCAACTTCAACGGCACGCTCTCGAAACGCCGGCTCTGCCTGAGCTGCTTGTTGAACGCGTCCAGGTCATCGCGGCCCAGCGGTATCACCTTGCCCAGCGCTGCCAGCAAGGCGGGCATGTCCTTGATCTGCTCGGGCACCACTTCGAGCCGGAATGCGGGGACGTTGTCGGCCAACAACACGCCATTGCGGTCGTAGATCAGCCCGCGCGCGGGCGGGATCGCCTGCGGCTTGACCCGGTTGTTGGTCGAACGGGTGACGAATTCGCCATGCCGCGACACCTGCAGATAGACGTAGCGACCGATCAGCGTGGTCAGGCTCAGCAGGATCAGCACGAAACCCATCAGCGCACGACGCCTGAACAGGTCGCTTTCGCCGCGGGCATCCTTGATCGATCGCCGGATCTTCATGTCACTGAATGCGCAGACGAGCGCGCAGGTCATCCAGCAGCAGGAACAGGAACGGCCACAACAGCGCCCCGACGAACGGCGATATCCACCAGCTGGCCGGCGGCAACGAGGCACCCGCCAGCATGCGCACGATCAGCAACAGGATGCGGTCGTTCAGCAGCAGTGCCAGTACCGCGAGCGCCTGCTGCCACATCGGGAAGAAGCGCAGCCGCGAGCGGAAGCGCAGTGCGATGAAGACCAGTGCGCACAGCCGCAATGCCTGCTCACCCAGCACGACGCCATTGAGCAGGTCGGCAAACAGTCCCACCGCGAAGGCCAGTCCCAGGGTCACCCGGTCTTCCGATTCCAGCGACCAGTACAACAGGATCAGGGCCGGCCAGTACGGCTTGAAGGGCTCCAGCACGACAGGCAACGGCACCAGCATCATCATCAGCGCGAACACCAGGGTGCCGACGAACCACCACCGACTCAAGCGTTGCTTGCTCATCGCGACACTCCGCGGGCGGACCGGCGCATGGCCGCCCTGGTGGCGGGCGGAGCCGTCGCGGCATGGTCCGCGCCGGGTGCCAGGTCGCTGGGTGGCCCCATCGGCTTCACCAGCGGCGGGGGGCCATCCGGCTCGGGCTGGTCGCGCAACAGCAACACGTCGGCACTGCGTTCGATATCCGCCGCCAGTTGCGCGTGGGCCACCAGGAACATCCCGGTAGCCGCCGGCGCCACCTCGCTGATTTCGCCGACTGGAAAGCCGGGCGGGAAACGGCCGCCAATACCGGAGGTCAGCAACTTGTCGCCCACGCGCACGTCCGCGACCAGGGGAATGCTGGGCAGGCTGAGCCGATCGCCTTCGCGCGAACCATAAGCCACCGTGCGCAGACCGGTACGCTCGATCACCACCGGAATCGCATGCTCCGGATCGGTGATCAACATGACTACCGACGTGTTCGGCAGCACCTCCTTGACCTGGCCCATCACGCCGTGCGCATCGATCACCGGCTGGCCGGGCTTGACGCCATCGCGAGCCCCCATGTTCAAGGTGAGCTGATAACGGAAGGCGCCCAGATCCACGCCGATCACCCGCGCAAGTTGCACGTTGAGTTCCAGGCTGTGCTGGGTATCGAGCAGTTCCTTCAGCCGCTGGTTCTGTTCGGCGACCGCCGCCATGCGGTTCAACTTGGCATTGGCCAGCAGCAGATCTTCGCGCAGGCGCTGGTTTTGCGAGGTCAGGCGTTCGCGATCGGCGAACGCCACGCTCACGGCGCGGATGCCAGTCGCCGGTAGCGCAGCGAGCCGATACACCGGTTCCACCACGACGGCCGCGGAATACCGTATGCGCCACAGCCAGCCATTGCGCTGGTCAAGCACCATCAGCACCACGGCCAGCGCCAGATAGACGATAAGCCGCAGCGTGCCGGCCGCGTTGCCGGCGAAAAGAGGCGAGGATTCGTCGCGCGTGCGCGCCATGGCCGCCCCCTACCGACGCGCGTTATTCGGGCGCGAAGAAATCGCTGCCGTGCTGATCGATCAGCTCCAGCGCCTTGCCACCACCGCGCGCCACGCAGGTCAGCGGGTCATCCGCCACCTGCACGTGCAAGCCGGTCTCTTCGGAAATCAGTCGATCCAGGTCACGCAGCAGCGCGCCGCCACCGGTCAGCACGATGCCGCGCTCGGCCACGTCGGAGCACAACTCCGGCGGGGTCTGCTCCAGCGCGGACTTCACCGCCGCCACGATGCCGGCGAGCGGCTCGTGCAGGGCCTCGAGGATTTCGTTGGAGTTGATCGTGAACATGCGCGGCACGCCCTCGGCCAGATTGCGGCCGGAGATCTCGATCTCCTTGACCTCGCTCTGCGGGAATGCGCAGCCGATCTGCAACTTGATCCGCTCGGCGGTGGA
Source organism: Rhodanobacter ginsengisoli (assembly GCF_042657065.1). Taxonomy (NCBI): domain Bacteria; kingdom Pseudomonadati; phylum Pseudomonadota; class Gammaproteobacteria; order Lysobacterales; family Rhodanobacteraceae; genus Rhodanobacter; species Rhodanobacter ginsengisoli. The sequence continues at coordinate 3,857 of NZ_JBHSNF010000003.1, read as the reverse complement.
TTCACCGATGAGGGTGCCATGGTTGCGGCGCACGTAATTGATGATTGCCTCGTCGAAACGGTCGCCACCGACACGTACCGATTGCGAATAGACGATGCCGTTGAGCGAGATCACCGCGACCTCGGAAGTACCGCCACCGATATCCAGCACCATCGCGCCGCGCGCCTCGTGCACCGGGATGCCGGCACCGATCGCCGCGGCCATCGGCTCCTCGATCAGGAACACGTCGCGCGCGCCGGCGCCTTCGGCCGACTCCTTGATCGCGCGGCGCTCGACCTGGGTCGAGCCGCACGGCACGCACACCAGCACACGCGGGCTCGGCCGCAGGAAGCGCGACTTGTGCACCTGCTTGATGAAATGCTGCAGCATCGCCTCGGTCATGGTGAAGTCGGCGATCACGCCGTCCTTCATGGGCCGCACGGTGGCGATGTTGCCGGGCGTGCGCCCCAGCATGCGCTTGGCGTCGCCACCCACCGCCGCGATCGTGCGCGGACCGCCGGGGCCACGGTCCTGTCTGATCGCCACCACCGATGGCTCATTCAGGACGATGCCCTGACCACGCACGTAGATCAGCGTATTGGCCGTACCGAGGTCGATCGAAATGTCGTTGGAAAAGATGCCGCGGAACTTCTTGAACATGGGTCCGCCGTGGGTCGGCTTGGCTAAAAAGTAAGCTCACCAGTCTAGTCAGCGTGACTGGCATGCGCAAGGACAATAACGTTAAGAAATCCTTTCACAACACGACCCTAAGCGCATTTCCTGCACTTGGAGGTGAACCGGACCTTCCCGGCGGAAGTCGCCAACACCGGCGGATGGCGGTACGATTGCAGCCTTTGGCCGGAAGCATCCGGTTCGGTTCACGGTCGACCGCGGCGCTCGCGGTCCTTCCACCTTGCCCGGGAGTTCCCGTACATCATGTCTGCCGTCATCTGCGGATCACTGGCCTACGACACCATCATGGTGTTCCAGGATCAGTTCAAGAACCACATCCTGCCCGATCAGATGCATATTCTGAATGTGTCGTTCCTGGTGCCGCGGATGCGCCGCGAATTCGGCGGCTGCGCCGGCAATATCGCCTACAACCTCAAGCTGCTCGGCGGAGATCCCCTGCCGGTGGCGGCCGTGGGCCAGGATTTTGCGCCGTATCGCCAGCACATGGAGGAATGCGGGATCCGGCTCGATTGCGTGCGCGTATTCGATGACCAGTTCACGCCGCAGTGCTTCATCACCACCGACCTGGACAACAACCAGATCACCGCCTTCCATCCCGGCGCGATGTCCAGTGCGCAGGAAAACCACGTGCGCGACATCCCGCAGATCGACTTCGCGATTGTCGCTCCCGACGGGCGCGAGGCGATGCTGCAGCACGTGGAGGAATTCGCCGCGCGCGGCGTACCGTTCATCTTCGATCCGGGTCAGGCCATGCCGTTGTTCAGCGGAGAGGAATTCCGCTCGATGATCACCAAGTCGACCTACGTGATCGTCAACGATTACGAGTCGCAGCTGCTGCAGACCCGAACCGGCTGGAGTGCCGCCGAGATCGCCGGCCGGGTCACGGCGTACATCGTGACCCAGGGACCGCGCGGCTCGATCATCCACGTCGGCAGCGAAACGCATCACATCCCACCGGCACGCGAGCGCCAGGTGGTGGATCCCACCGGTTGCGGCGACGCTTATCGCGCCGGACTGATGTTCGGCATCATGCGCAAGATGGAATGGCCGACGGTGGGCCGCATCGCCTCGCTGATGGGCGCACTCAAGGTGGAGCATCCGGGCACGCAGAACCAGCGCTTCAGTTACGCCGAGTTCGCTGCGGAATTCCTCGACCAGTTCGGTTACGCGCTGGACTGACCGCCAAGGCAACTCCGTGGCCTGCCGGGACTGCCCGGCCGCCGCGCGGCCGCGGGCCAGTCAGCTGACGCGAAAGCCGATGGTGGCGTCCACCGCGTTCCGCCAGCCCTGATAGAGCTGTTCGCGGGTGCGTTCGTCCATGTTCGGCCGGAAGCATCGATCCTCCTGCCACAGCGCCGCGATCTGTGCGCGACTCTCCCAGAATCCCACCGCCAGGCCGGCCAGATAGGCTGCGCCCAGCGCGGTGGTTTCGGTGATGCGCGGACGCAGCACCGGCACACCCAGCATGTCACTCTGGAACTGCGCCATGAAATCGTTGGCGATCGCACCTCCGTCGGCGCGCAATTCCGTCAGCGGAATAGCCGAATCCGCCTCCATCGCCGCCAGTACGTCACGCGACTGGTAAGCGATCGACTCGAGTGCCGCACGCACGACATGCTCCTTGCGGGTCCCTCGCGACAGGCCGAACATCGCGCCGCGCACATCGCTGCGCCAATAGGGTGCGCCCAGTCCGACGAACGCCGGGACCAGGTAGACACCCTCGGTGGATGGCACGCTATCCGCGCAGGCCTGCGACTCGCCGGCGGCCTCGAGCATGTGCAATCCGTCGCGCAGCCACTGCACCACCGAACCGGTGACGAAGATGCTGCCCTCCAATGCGTACTCGACCCGGCCATCCAGCTCCCAGGCGATCGTCGTCAACAAGCCGTGCCTCGATGGCACCGCCTGGCCCCCGGTATGCATCAACATGAAGCAGCCGGTGCCATAGGTATTCTTCGCCATCCCGGGTTCAAAGCAGGCTTGCCCGAACAATGCCGCCTGCTGATCGCCTGCCACGCCGCTGATCGGCACGCCGGCAGGACAGATCGACGAAGCTGCGGTATGGCCATAGATCTCACTGGAGGAACGCACCTCGGGCAGCATGCCGCGGGGAATGTCCAGCATGCGCAACAACTCGTCGTCCCAGCGCCGCGCATGGATGTCGAACAACAGCGTCCGCGCGGCATTGCTGACATCGGTGACGTGCAGCTTGCGGCCACTGAGGTTCCAGATCAGCCAGCTGTCGATCGTGCCGAACAGGAGATCGCCGCGGTCGGCACGCACGCGCGCGCCGTCGACATGGTCGAGTATCCAGCGGATCTTGCTGCCTGAAAAATACGCGTCGATCAGCAACCCGGTCTTTTCGCGTACCAGCGTGGCATAGCCATCCGCTTCCAGCCGCTCGCAGATAGCCATGCTCTGTCGTGACTGCCACACGATCGCGTTATGTACCGGCTGGCCGCTATGGCGATCCCATACCACGGTGGTCTCGCGCTGATTGGTGATGCCGATACCGGCCAGTTCGCGCACGTCGATCTGTGCCGATGCCAGCACCTCGGCCACGGTTGCCTGCACGCTGCCCAGAATCTCCAGTGGATCGTGTTCGACCCACCCGGATTGGGGGAAGACCTGGCGGAATTCACGTTGGGCCGATCCGGCAACGCTCCCGCCGCGATCGAACAGCATAGCGCGCGAACTGGTGGTGCCCTGATCAATGGCCAGGATGTATTTTTTCTCCAACTGACTCCGGCCCCCTTCAACGTCTGTGTCGAGTGGGAAGCTTAGCAACAAGCGCAGCACCCCGAGCTGGTGCGGGTCCGGATGTCCGCTCTCCAGGGCACCAAGGAAAAACCCCCACCGTTGCCGGTGAGGGTTGTTCAGGATAAAGCCCCTCGCGGTGACCTGATGCAGCCTGCGATCGTCGATCGCAGCAGCAACGGCAAACGCCGTAAAGACGAAGGCCTCCCCGGGTGGGGAGGCTTTCTTGGATAAAGCCCCTGGCGGTGACCTGTTGCAGCCTGCGATCGTCGATCGCAGCAGCAACGGCAAACGCCGTAAGGACGAAGGCCTCCCCGGGTGGGGAGGCCTTCTTGGATAAAGCCCCTGGCGGTGACCTGTTGCAGCCTGCGATCGTCGATCGCAGCAGCAACGGCAAACGCCATAAAGACGAAGGCCTCCCCGGGTGG